>NZ_LT629802.1:1463266-2926533 GCF_900106045.1 Pseudomonas mucidolens
GCAAGGGGCGGATCGCGCACTTCAAGACACCCCGGTATTTCAAGTTCGTGGACGAATTTCCGATGACGGTGACGGGCAAGATCCAGAAGTTTCGGATGCGCGAGATGATGATCGAGGAGCTGCGTGCAAAGGGTATGTAACCTGGTCTATCAGATGTGAGAGCGGATTCGCTCTCACATGAGGTGTGGGTTTTACCACTCTCGTGCATTCTTCCAATCAGCACAAAGGGGACCCGAAGGTCCCCTTTAATTTGTCGTTGCCGTGCTCTTTTTTTATTATTGAGGGGCGGTCTGTTGTTGTTTTTGTCAACCGTGGCCCTTTACCGCTATTTTTTTGGCGATCCCCATCCGGGATCAAGAGCAAACGTATTTTTTTGAGCGCTGATCTGCTTTTTCGCACACGATCCAACCAGTGGGTAGCTACCTTGGGGTAGTTTTATTGTTCTCTTCCCGGTTGCGAGTAGCGGCATCTGCCGTACCCTGAAAAGCCTATCTTCTCCAAAAAAATCTGTTAGCTGCGTCTCTGTCGTGTTGTTTTTGTTATGTCAGAGTCGGTACGTCTTATTTTTATTAGGTTTGGCGCTTTTTATTCTTGTTATGCCAAAGAGATAGCAGAAGCCGTGCCAACTTTATAAAGTTGTTTAAAATCAACGGCTTAGTATTTTTTGTCGAAATTTATTTCAGTGAATGCGACAAAGTATGTTCCCGCGTTACCCGTTGCGTCTCTGCGCGGTAACACATTGTCACATGCAGGTTACTCATCGGGCGGTACGTGCCTTGACCACGCGCGAGCCGGTAGGGCGACCCAATACGCCACTGATCTGTTGGCCGGCCAGGATCAGCTGCTCCAGGTCGACCCCGGTCTTGATCCCCAGGCCATCGAGCAGGTACAGCACGTCTTCGGTGGCGACGTTACCGCTAGCGCCCTTGGCATACGGACAGCCGCCGAGTCCGGCGATGGAACTGTCGAATACCTGGATCCCTTCCAGAAGACTGGCGTAGATATTGGCAATGGCCTGACCGTAGGTGTCATGGAAGTGCCCGGCCAGTTTGTCCCGGGGGACGTCTTTACCGACCACTTCGAACAAGCGCCGGGTCGCGCCCGCAGTGCCGGTGCCGATGGTGTCGCCCAGAGACACTTCATAGCAGCCCATGGCATACAACTCGCGAGCGACGGCGGCGACTTGTTCCGGTGCAACCGTGCCTTCGTACGGGCAGCCCAGCACGCAGGACACATACCCGCGCACGGTCACGCCATGCTGTTTGGCCGCCGCCATGATCGGCGCGAAACGCTCCAGGCTTTCGTTGATGGAGCAATTGATATTGCGCTGGGAGAAGGCTTCTGAGGCGGCCGCAAACACCGCGACTTCTTTGACGCCGGCCGCCATTGCATCTTCGAACCCCCGCAGGTTCGGCGCGAGTGCACCGTACTTGACACCGACCTTGCGCTGAATCTGGGCGAACACCTCGGCGGAGCCGGCCATTTGCGGCACCCATTTGGGCGACACGAAACTGCCCACTTCGATATAACTCAGGCCTGCGGCGGTCAAGGCGTCCACCAGGTTGACCTTGTCCGCGACGCTGATGGGCTGTGCTTCATTTTGCAGGCCGTCGCGAGGACCGACTTCCACCAGCCGCACGTGTGAAGGGAGGGACATGTCAGCTACCTCTTATGAGTGGTCGATCTGGTTTTGCAGAGTTTGTTGCAGCGCGTGGGTGCAGCGCTCTTCGGCGGTGTCCAGTTCCAGTTTCATCTGTTCGATGTCCAGCAGTTGTTGCTCCAGTTGTTCGCGGCGCTCGGTGATTTTTGCCAGCATGCTGTGCAACTGTTTCTGATTGCCGCTGGATGGGTCGTAGAGTTCGATCAGCTCGCGGCATTCGGCCAGGGAAAAACCGATGCGCTTGCCCCGCAGGATCAGCTTCAGGCTGACCTTGTCCCGTGGCGAATAAACGCGCTCCTGGCCCCGTCGTTTCGGGGTCAGGAGACCTTGTTCCTCATAGAAACGAATGGCGCGGGTGGTGATGTCGAGCTCGCGGGCGAGGTCGGAGATGCTGTAGGTCGTGCTCATGGGGGCGCTCAAGAAAGTCTTGGCGCTAAGCTAATGGCTGCTTGACGTATACGTCAAGCGCATCACCTGCTTTGATGCGCGATGGTTTACCTGGGGCAAGCCTTAATGCCGTTCAGTGAAGTCGGTGAAGCCCCCTCGCCACAGGACAAGCGTGTCAGGCCTGTTGTTTGTCCAGCTTCTTCTCATGGGCGGTGACCTGCTGGCACAACTCAATCATCTGCTCACGCATCCAGCGGTTGGCCGGGTCCTGGTCGGTGCTTTCGTGCCAATACAAGTGTGTCTCCACTGACGGAACGTCATTGACCGGCAGGTTGAATGATTGCAGTTCGTTACGTCGGGCAAAGCGCTCGGGTACGGTCATCACCATGTCGGTTTGCTGCAACACTTGCGAGGCCATCAAATAATGCTGTGAACGCAGGGCGATCTTGCGCTGAATGCCCATTTTGCCCAGGGCCAGATCGACATGCCCGAGGCCATTGCGGCGGCTGGAGATATGAATGTGGGTCAGGGAAAGGTAATCATCCAGGCTCAGCTTTTCCTTGCTCGCCATGGGATGCCCCTTGCGCATCGCACACACGTAGCGGTCTTCCATCAGCTTGACGTGGCGTACCTGAGGGTCGGTGTTAAGCGGCGCATCCACGGCGAAGTCCAGGCGACCGGCGGCCAATTCCTTGGTGGTTTCCCGCCGCTTGGACAGGAAACTCTCGATCACCACGGTGGGCGCCAGGCGGCGCAGGCGCTGGAATAATGGGGGCAGGATCACCGCCTCGGTGAGGTCGGTCATGCTGATGCGATAGGTCTTGGCCGCCTGCTGCGGGTTGAAAATGCGGCTTTCCTGCACCGATACCCGCAGCAATGACAAGGCATTGCGCACCGGACCGATGATGTTCTGCGCCATCGGCGTAGGCACCATGCCCTGGGCGGTGCGCACGAACAACGGGTCGTTGAACGTCTCGCGCAGGCGTGCCAGAGCGTTCGATACCGCGGGTTGGGTGATCCCGACGATTTGCCCGGCGCGGGTCAGGTTGGCTTCGGTATAGATCGCGTCAAAGACGATGAAGAGGTTGAGGTCGACCTTGCTCAGATTCATTTCACAGCGCTCTTATTGTTGGATAGCCATAGGCCGATCATATATCGGTGATGAATGTTAATACACGCCGAGAATAGGCTAGGTTAATTTTCGTAGCTGTTCTAGCATCGATTGCATGACCCAAACAACCTGCCAAGAAGGTAGCCGATCATGGATTTCGCTTATTCGCCCAAGGTTCAGGAACTGCGTGAGCGCGTCACCGCATTCATGGATGCTTACGTTTACCCTGCCGAGCCAGTGTTTGAACGCCAGGTCAGCGAAGGCGACCGCTGGCAACCCACCGCCATCATGGAAGAGCTTAAAGCCAAGGCCAAAGCCGAAGGTTTGTGGAACCTGTTCCTGCCGGAATCCGAGTTGGGGGCCGGCCTGACCAACCTCGAATACGCACCTTTGGCGGAAATCATGGGCCGCTCTTTGTTGGGGCCGGAACCGTTCAACTGTTCAGCGCCCGACACCGGCAATATGGAAGTGCTGGTGCGCTACGCCAACGAAGAGCAGAAACAGCGCTGGCTCGAACCTTTGCTGCGCGGCGAGATCCGCTCGGCATTCGCCATGACCGAGCCGGATGTCGCTTCTTCCGACGCTACCAATATGGCGGCCCGGGCGGAACGCAATGGCGACGAGTGGGTGATCAACGGTAAAAAATGGTGGACCTCCGGTGCCTGTGATCCGCGCTGCAAGATCCTGATCTTCATGGGCTTGAGCAACCCCGACGCGCCGCGCCATCAACAACATTCGATGATCCTGGTGCCGGTGGATACGCCAGGCGTGAAGATCGTGCGTCCGTTGCCGGTCTTCGGTTACGACGATGCTCCCCATGGCCACGCCGAGGTACTGTTCGAGGACGTTCGGGTGCCTTATGAAAACGTGCTGTTAGGCGAGGGCCGTGGTTTTGAAATTGCCCAGGGTCGCCTTGGCCCGGGGCGAATTCACCATTGCATGCGTTCCATCGGGATGGCCGAGCGGGCGCTGGAGTTGATGTGCAAGCGCTCGGTCAGCCGTACGGCGTTCGGCAAACCATTGGCGCGGTTGGGGGGTAATATCGACAAGATTGCCGATTCACGGATGGAGATCGACATGGCACGCCTGCTGACGTTGAAAGCGGCGTACATGATGGACACTGTCGGCAACAAAGTGGCGAAAAGCGAAATCGCCCAGATCAAGGTGGTGGCGCCGAACGTCGCGTTGAAAGTCATTGATCGGGCCATCCAGATCCATGGCGGTGCCGGGGTTTCCAACGACTTCCCGCTGGCCTACATGTATGCGATGCAGCGTACCCTGCGCCTGGCCGACGGCCCCGATGAAGTACACCGGGCGGCGATCGGCAAGTTCGAGATCGGCAAATATGTGCCTCGCGAGATGATGCGTAGCGGGCAGTAGTCCTGAGGTAAAGCGCTCCTCGGCCATCCATGGCCGGGGTGCAACAGAGCCGCCTTCTGTAGGAGCGAGCTTGCTCGCGAAAAACCTGAGATCGCCTCGGGGTGCCAGATTTCCCGCGTCATCGTTAACGACCTTCGCGAGCAAGCTTGCTCCTACAGGCGGGGCACGGTTACAAAAAAATCAGGTCGGCGCGTTCTGCGCCAGGCCGAACTCGGCACCTCGGCCATCCATGGCCGGGGTGCAACAGAGCCGCCGTCTGTAGGCGCGAGCTTGCTCGCGAAAAACCTGAGAGCGCCTCGGGGTGCCAGATTTCCCGCGTTATCGTTAACGACCTTCGCGAGCAAGCTCGCTCCTACAGGTGGGGCACGGTTACGAAAAAATCAGGTAATCAGGTCGGCTACCAGGCCCCCACAACCACATCCCTCAATACACCCAAACCTCCACCCGCCGGTTCTTGATCCGACCGCCATCCGCGGTATTTGCCGCCATCGGCATCTGCGCGCCGAATCCGCGTATATCACGCATCACCACGCCACTCTTGACCAGTTCCCGGCGTACCGCCATCGCGCGCAGCTTCGACAGCAGGGCCGCACGCTCGGGATCACTCTTGGCATCGCCAAAACCCACGAGTGTCACCCGTTTGTCCTGTTTGCCGTGGCGCTTTATATAGGCCACCACTCGCAGCAAGTCCTGACGCGCCTTGTTGTCCAGGCTCGCGCTGCCTTCCTCGAAACGAAAGTTCACGGTCAGCCGCTGGGCTTCGCGGGTGATCGCCTGGTAGTCATCGGGCATCGGCGCCCGGGGTTCTACCGCAATGGCTTGCACCTGTTGCGCGATAAAGCCGTTGGCGGCGACGATCGCTTGCCCCTTGTCGCTCTGGGCGAAATTCACCAGCGCCTTGGCCCACGGGTTCTCGCCAATGGGTGGCAGGTAGAAAAACAACCGACGCGACAACGGGTAGTCCTCGGTAGCGATCAGGCTGTTCAATGGCAACATTGGCTGTGAGTCACCATCGCTGATCGCCACGACCTTGGCCTGGCGTACGTAAGGCAAACCGATAAAGCCGATGCCCTGAGGGTCGCGGCTGACCGCATCCGATAGTTGTTCGCTGGATTCGAAACGTTGGGCCTCACGCACCAGCACTTTGCCACGCTGGCTGAGTACCAGCTCTTTAAAGGTGTCATAGGTTCCGGACTGATCATCTCGGGCGTACAGATTGATTCGTCCACCCGCACCGCCCAGGTGCTCCCAACTGTCCACCTCACCGCTGAAAATCCGCGCCAGTTGCTCGGTGTCCAAGGTGTCCAGCGGGTTGTGCGGATGGACAATGATCGCCAAGCCATCAATGGCGATCACCTGTTCCGCCTCAGGCGCTTTCAGGTCGCCGAGGCTTTCCAGTGCCACCAGTTCACTGTCTTTGATGGGGCGGGACGAGGCGACCAGGTCGGTGCTGGCGGTTTCCAGCGCCGCGAAGCCGGTGCTGGAACCGTGGGCGGTGACCTCCACGCTGACCGTTCGGCCCTGGTGAGTTTTGCCGATGATGAGCTGTTCATTGGCATGCTCGGACGCTGAGTTGTGAATCGTCTTCAATCCCTGTTGCTCCATCAGTCCTTTGACCAGCGCCGGGCCCAGCGCCGCGCCAATCGTGTTGGAACCCTGAATACGCAACGCCGGACCGTGATCGGGCAAGGGCAGCGGGGTGGCGGAGGCGGTAAAGGGAAGTGTGCTGAGCAGGATCAGCAGGGAGAGAACACGCGGCATCGTGCCGGCACCTTCTTTAGACAAAGGGAGTGCCGGCAGATTAAGTCAGCGGTATTGCACAAATGTGACGGTGGCGGCGTTTCGCCGCCGACGGTCGATCAGCTCAATTCGAGCCAGATCGGCGCATGATCAGAGGGCTTTTCCAGGCCGCGCAGTTCATAGTCCACGCCGGCATCCTTGACCCGCGGCAACAAGCCATTGGACGCCATGATCAAATCAATGCGCAGGCCTCGCTTGGGATCGTCTTCAAAACCCCGGCTGCGGTAGTCGAACCAGCTGAAACGGTCTGTCACATCAGGATGCAGATGGCGGAAACTGTCCGTCAGTCCCCAGTTTTTCAGGCGCGCCATCCATTCACGCTCTTCCGGCAGGAAGCTGCACTTGCCGGTTTTCAGCCAGCGCTTGGCATTCTCGGCACCGATGCCGATATCGCAATCTTGCGGGGAGATGTTTACATCACCCATCACCACCACGGCCTGGTCATTGCTGAATCGGGTTTCCAGCAACTGTTGCAGGTCTTCGTAAAAGCGTTGCTTGGCCGGGAACTTGGTGGGGTGGTCGCGGCTTTCACCTTGGGGGAAATAGCCGTTCATGATGGTGATCGGGTTGCCATTCGCATCGGCGAACGTGCCCCAGATAAAACGCCGCTGGGCGTCTTCGTCGTCCGCGTCAAAGCCTTTGTTTACCTCGAGCGGCTCCTGGCGAGAGAGAAGGGCGACACCGTAGTGGCCTTTCTGGCCGTGGTAATACACGTGATAACCCAGGGCCTGGACTTCGGCGAGCGGAAACTGGTCGTCGTGAACCTTGGTTTCCTGCAGGCCGATCACGTCCGGCTGATGTTTCTCGATCAGTGCCGCCAGCTGATGAGGGCGCGCGCGGAGCCCGTTGATGTTGAAAGAGACGATTTTCATGGTCGGCAGTCCAGACTTGGCAAAAGGCCGATGCTAGCCGACAAGTCGGACGGGGGCCAGCGTGGCGGTAAGACAGATGCGCTGCTAATGTCCTTCTGACAGCCAACGGCGGGGAACCCGTCAGCCGCCCCGGGCTCGTACCTATAAGAGCGCAACCTTTTTGAGTCGCGCCCAGGAGATATCACTGATATGCCGGACACCTCGACCGCCATCGCCCAGATTCACCTGCTCGACCGTGGTTATTCCCGCGAAGCCCGTTCCCTGTTGTATCAGGCGTATCGCCATGAACCGACGTTCGCTTACTTGTTCGAGGCGGAACGCGCCGGGTACGAACACAGAGTACGGACGACGGTGCGAGAATTGGTCAAGCAACACTTTTTCCAGGAGTTGCCGGCCATTGGCCTGTTGGTCAACGACCGCTTGATCGGGATCGCCTTGATCGCGCCGCCACAACGGCGTCTGGGAATCACCGAAAGCTGGGCCTGGCAGTTGCGCATGTGGTTGGGCGCCGGGGTCAAGGCGACCCGACGTTATCTGGAATACCAACAGGCGGTGCTGGCGTGCCTGCCGTCCGAATCGGTTCATGTATTGCCGTTGCTGGGGATTCACCCGCAATTCCAGGGCAAGCATTACGGCGAGCAACTGCTTGAAGCCGTGCATAACTGGTGCGCCGAGGATCCCCATTCCCAAGGTGTGGTACTGGACACCGGTAATCCGCTCTACCTGGAGTTCTACAAGCGTCAAGGGTATGAAGAAGTGGGAGAGGTTGCTGTAGGCCCGATCCTTGAACACGTATTTTTTCACCCAAATCCCCAGGCGTTACAAACTGCAACGGCTTAAATAGAATTATTCAGAAAAATCCCGGTTCTAAGATGCTCCTTCGCTCGTGTAGCATCCGCGCCTATGAAATTTCCAGGAAGATTTACCAGCGGCTTGATTCTGCTGTTCACAAGCTGCGGCGCATTGGCGCAAAGCGAACTGGACGTACGCATCAAACCTTCAAACGAGGCGCTGAAGGCCAACATCGAAGGCTATATCGGCGGGGTTGGCGAGCGTGATGAGGAAGCCTTGTTGCGCTTCAGTCGTGGCGCCGAAGAGCAGGCTCGCAAAGCGGCGCAGGCGTTGGGCTTTTATCAGCCGCGGATCGCCAGTGAGGTGCGGGGCGGCGAGAACCCGCGGCTGATCCTCACTGTCGACCCCGGCGAGCCCGTGCATTTGCGTGATGTGACCATTCGCGTCGACGGCCAGGCGGCGCAACTCAAGTCGTTTCGAGTCCCTGACAGCAAGGACCTCAAGCCCGGTGCCGTGCTCAATCATGGTCATTACGAAGATGCCAAGCGTCTGATCCAGAATCAGGCATCGCGCTTCGGCTTTTTCAGTGGCCGCTTCACGCGCCAGACCTTGTCCGTCGACCCCCTGGCGGGCGTGGCTGATATCGATCTGGTCTACGACAGCGGCCCGCGCTACACCCTTGGCCAGGTCAACTTCGCTGGCGACACACCGTTCGATGCAGAATTGCTGCAACGCATGGTGCCGTTCAAGAGCGGCACCCCTTACGATTCCGAACTAATTGCCGAACTTAACCAGGCCCTGCAAGCCAGCGGTTTTTTCGAGGGCGTGCGGGTGGACGCCGCTCCGGCTGCGGCCGCCGACGATGTGATCCCGGTTGCCGTCCAGCTGGAAACCCGCAAACCACGCACCATGGGGCTGGGCCTGGGTTACTCGACCGACGTTGGTCCCCGAGGTAAAGCCAACTGGACGCGTCACTGGGTCAATCCCCAGGGGCACAGCTATGGCTGGGAGGCCGAGGTGTCTGCGCCCCGGCAGAACGTCGGCCTGTGGTATGACATTCCGCTTGATCCGCCGCTCACCGACAAGCTGCGTTTTGCCGGCGGTTATCAGAACGAAGAATTGGCCAACACCGACACCTTGAGCAAATTGCTCACCCTCGGCCCTGAATGGCACAGCAAATTGCCCAGCGGTTGGACACGGGTGATTTCCCTCAAGTGGCAGCGCGAAGAATATCGCTTGGGCGACGATTCAGGTTTGAGCAATCTGCTGATGCCAGGCGTCAGCTATTCGTACCTGCGCAGCGATAACCGCATCGATCCGAAAAACGGCTATCGACTGCAATTTGATGCCAAGGTGGCCAAGGAAGGATTGGGGTCGGACACAAATCTGCTGTATGGCACGGCAATGATCAAGGGCTTGACCACCGTGTGGGACAAGCACCGCTTCCTCGGTCGTGCGCAGTTCGGCGGCAGCGCCACCAATGGCTACAAATCGGTACCGCCGTCCTTGCGTTTTTTCGCTGGCGGCGATCAGAGCGTGCGCGGCTACGAGTACCAGACCTTGTCCCCGGAAAACTCCCAGGGGGACCGCATTGGGGGGCGCTACATGGTGGCCTTGAGCGCCGAGTATCAATATTCCATCGCCGAAAAATGGCGCATCGCGACCTTTATCGATCAGGGTAACTCCTTTAACAACATGGAATTTCCGAGCTTGAAAAGCGGCGTCGGGGTGGGGGTGCGCTGGGTGTCGCCCGTCGGCCCCATTCGTCTCGACCTGGCCCATGCCCTCGACGACCCGGGTGGTATCCGTTTGCACTTTTCCATGGGGCCAGAACTGTGAGACGTGGTTTGAAAATAGCCGGCCTGACGCTGCTGGCGGTGCTGGCGCTGGTAGTGTTGGCGCTGTGGACCGTGCTGGGCACGCAGGCCGGCAGCCGATGGGCGCTGGGCCAGGTGCCGGGTCTGACAGTGGAGAATTTCCAGGGGCGGCTCGGCGGGCGCTGGAGCGCCGGGCATCTGCTTTGGCAGCAGGACAACAGCCGCGTCGAGCTGAATGCGCCGACGTTCGAGTGGTCGCCCGCGTGCCTGCTGCGCATGACCTTGTGCATCAATCAATTGGACGTGGACCAGGTCAGCCTGCAATTTGCGCCGAGTACCGAGGACAGCAGCGGCCCCATTACCTTGCCGGACTTGAAGTTGCCGGTGGCGATTGAACTGGGGGATGTTCGCGTCGGCAGTTTGCTGTTCAACGGCAGCGAAGCACTCAAGGGCTTGCAACTGGCGGCGCGCTGGACGGCTGAAGGGATGAAGATCGACGCGGTGCATCTGCAGCGGGAGGATCTGGTCCTGGACCTGGCCGGCGTGCTGCACCCTGGCGGTGACTGGCCGTTGAGCGTGTCGGGCAACCTCAGTTTGCCGTATGCGCCCGGTGACACGCCCTGGAATGTGGCCCTCAAGATCGACGGCGACTTGCTCAAGACCCTCAAGCTTGAGGCTGACAGCAGCGGCTATCTGCCGGCAAAACTGCGCGGCGAACTGCAACCGCTGGTGGAAAACCTGCCCGCGCAATTGCACCTTACCGCCGATGGCTTCAAGGCCAGCGCCGATCTGCCCGACACGTTGCAACTCAATCAGCTGGACCTCACCGCCATCGGTGACCTGAACAGCGGTTATCAGCTGTTGGGCAAAGCGCAATTGCCGGCGGAAAAAGGCCCGGTGGACTTGCTGCTCAAAGGTAAGGTCGACGCCAAGGGCGCACAGATTGCCGGCCTGGACTTGAATGCCGGGAACCAGCAAAGCCTCAAACTCAGCGCTGGACTGGATTGGCAGCAAGGGTTCAGTGCCGAGGCGAAAATCGATTGGCTGGACTTTCCCTGGCATCGTCTCTACCCGTTGATCGACGAGCCCCAAGTGGTGTTGCACCGCTTCAATGGTGAGATTTCCTATAAGGATGGCAACTACCTGGGCAATCTCAAGGCCGAGCTTGATGGCCCTGCCGGCAAGTTCAGCCTGGTGACGCCGTTCAGTGGCGACCTGACTCAAGTCTTCCTGCCGGAACTGCAACTGGTCGCCGGCCAGGGCAAGGCCGAAGGCCACTTGAACCTGCAGTTTGCCGATGGCATCGCCTGGGACACCGCGCTGGATCTTTCAGCGATCAACCCGGCGTATTGGGTTGCGCAGTTGCCGGGCACGCTCGCGGGGCCGTTGCGCAGCAAGGGCCAGATGAAAAACCAACAGCTTGAGTTGAACGCCGACCTTAACCTCAAGGGACGCTTGCGCGGCCAGCCCGCGGCCTTCGTCGCGAAGGCCGAGGGGGCCGGCGAGCAATGGACCCTGGGCACTCTGGATATCCGCCTGGGCGACAACCGCATCAGTGGCAGCGGCAGCGTGCAGCAGCGTTTGGCCGGGCAGATCGACATCAAGCTGGCGCGCCTGGCACAGCTGTGGCCGCAGTTGCGTGGGCAGGTCAATGGTCGCCTGGACGTCGCCGGTTCGTTGCAAGCGCCCCAGGGCAAGCTCAACCTGCTGGGCCAGCAGTTGGCGTTTGAAGACAAGCGCCTGCAAAGGCTGGCGCTGGACGCCAACCTCGACGCGAATCAACGGGCGAAAATCGATCTCAAGGGCAGCGGCATCCAGGCTGGCGACACTCAAGTCGGCACGCTCACCGCCAGCGCCCAGGGCGATATCAAAAACCAGAAAGTCCAGGTGGATCTGACGGGGCCTTTGGTCAAACTGGCCCTGGCCCTGGATGGCCACCTCGACCAGGGCAACTGGCGCGGACGTCTGGCCAGCGGTGATGTACACGCCGGGGGCCAGGACTGGAAACTGCAAGCCCCGGCGAAAATCGAGCGCTTGGCCGATGGCAAGCTGACCTTTGCCGCCCATTGCTGGGTGTCCGGTGCCGCCAGCCTGTGCGGCGAAGATCAGCGCCTGATGCCTGAGCCGAAATTGCGTTACCACCTCAAACAATTCCCCATCGACAGCCTGGCGCAATGGCTGCCCAAGGATTTTGCCTGGCAGGGCAAGCTCAACGCCGACGTGCAACTCGACCTGCCAGCCAGCGGTCCGAAGGGGCTGGTGTCGGTGGATGCGAGTCGCGGCACGCTGCGGGTCAAGGACGAGAATCAGTGGCTGGATTTTCCCTACGACACCTTGAAACTGGAAACCACGTTGACCCCGAAGCGCATCGACACCCAACTGAATTTCCAGGGTGGCAGGCTCGGCGAACTGTTGTTGCAGGCACAGATCAATCCACTGGCGAAGAACAAGCCGTTGTCCGGTAATTTCAGCCTGACCGGGCTTGATCTGGCCGTGGCCCGACCGTTTGTGCCGATGGTCGAAAAACTCACCGGCAAGCTCAACGGCAACGGTCGTCTGTCCGGCAGCCTGTTGGTACCGCAGATCAACGGCAATGTGAATCTGGTGGGCGGCGAGATTTCCGGACCTGAACTGCCCGTCAGCTTCGAAGGCCTGAACGTCCAGGCGCTGATCGCCGGCGAAAGCGTATGGCTCAACGGTGGCTGGCGCAGCGGCAAGACCGGGCAGGGCAGTGTAAAAGGGCTGATCGAGTGGGGGCCGGCGCTGGCGGTGGATATCAGCCTGCAAGGCACGCAACTGCCGGTTACGGTGGAGCCCTACGCGGTGCTGGAAGTGGCGCCGGACCTGAAGATCACGCTCAAAGACGACAAACTGGCGATTGCCGGCGACGTGCATATACCTCGCGGTGAAATCACCGTGCGTGAGCTGCCGCCGTCGACGGTCAAGGTCTCCGATGACACGGTGATCGTCGGCAGCCAGACCGAGGAAGGCCAGCCGCCGATGGCGATGGCCATGGATATCAACGTGGTGGTGGGTGAAGACAAACTGAGCTTTGCCGGTTTTGGCCTGACCGCCAAGGTCCAGGGCCGTGTGCATATTGGCGACAATATGGACACCCGTGGCGAACTGTGGCTCAACGATGGACGCTATCGCGCCTACGGCCAACGCCTCAACGTACGCCGCGCACGGTTACTGTTCGCCGGGCCCCTCGATCAGCCGTACCTGGACATCGAGGCCATTCGCCAGACCGACGACGTGATCGCTGGCATTCGCTTGAGCGGGAGTGCCGAGCAGCCCACCACGCAAATCTTCTCGGAACCGGCGATGAGCCAGGAACAGGCGCTGTCCTATCTGGTGCTGGGCCGTCCGTTGAGTACCACTGGCGAGGACAACAACATGCTGGCGCAAGCGGCGCTTGGCCTGGGGTTGATGGGCAGCGCGGGCGTCACTTCGGACATCGCCAGGAACCTTGGGATCCAGGACTTTGAACTCGACACCCAGGGCAGTGGCAATGAAACCGCGGTGGTGGCCAGTGGCAAGATCACTGAAAAACTCAGCCTGCGTTACGGGGTTGGCGTGTTTGAGCCGGCCAACACCATTGCGTTGCGTTACCTGTTGAGCAAGCGGGTGTATCTGGAGGTGGCCAGCGGCGTCGCCAGTTCGCTGGATATTTTCTACAAACGGGATTTCTGACCGTCCGACCTTGGGCAGGAGCGAGCCGGCTCGCTCCTGCGTTACCAAGCTAGCTAACGATTGGTTTGACATTTGCTGCCTAGGCAGTAATATCTCGTCACACATTCACTGCCTAGGCAGTAATAAGGTGACTTGCAGATGAACCACTTCACCCCGGAAAACTTTCACACCTGCCATCTCGGGCTTTTGCTGGGTCGCGCCGCGATTCTCAAGGACCGCATCATCGACACCCACATGGAACCCCACGGCGTCACCGCCGCGCAGTTCAAGGTGTTGATCATCATGGCCCAGTTCGGCGTCGATACCCCCGCGGAGCTGTGTCGGCACCTGTCCTTGGACAGTGGCTCGATGACCCGCATGCTCGATCGCCTGGAGCAAAAAGAACTGTTGGCGCGCAAGCGTTCCGAACAGGATCGGCGTCAAGTGCAGCTTGTGCTCACGACCGACGGCCAGCGCCTGGCGGACATGCTGCCGCACATCGGCGCCCAGGCCTTGAACCAGTTGGCCGGTGCGCTGGAGCCGGGAGAGTTGCAGAGCCTGGAAAAAATCCTCAAGAAAATGCTCATAGCGGCCGGTGATCCCATCACCATTCAGCGAGTAGGTACTCAATGAACACACGCGCTTTTTGCCTGGTGCTGGTGGCCATGGGCATGGCTGGTTGCGCCAACTACAGTGGCCTCGACACCCAAGGCCAGCGCCTCGACGCGAACAACCTGCAGGTCGGTAAATCGCTGAGTGGAGTGACCCTGTCACCGGCGGCCTGGCCAACAGCCGATTGGTGGAAAAACCTCGGTGACCCGCAACTCGACGGCCTGATCCAGGAAGCCCTGCAGAACAGCCCCGATATGCAAGTCGCCAGCGCTCGCGCACATCAGGCCGAGGCTGTGGCCTACGCGGCCAACGCCGCTCGCAGGCCGACCCTGGATGCCAGCGCCGGCATCAGCCGTTCTCGCCTGGCCAAGGATCAGGACCCACGCGGCGAAGGCGATGCCTACTCCACCGTGCGAAACATCAGTGCCGGCTTCAACTACAACTTTGACCTGTGGGGCGGTCAGCGCGCCGCCTGGGAAGCCGCCTTGGGCCAGGCGCGTGCCGCCGAAGTCGACCGGCAGGCCGCGCACCTGACCCTGGCCGCCGATGTGGCCAAGGCCTACAGCGACCTGGGGCAGGCCCATATCATTCGTGACCTGGCCAATGAAGACCTGAAGCGCACCCGGCAAATGCTCGAGTTGAGCCAGCGCCGCCTGAGTTCCGGTATCGATAGTCACTACCAGTACCAGCAGACCGAAAGCCTGGAAGCCAGCGCCGAATCGCAGTTGATCGACGCCGAGAAAAAACTGCAGAGCGCTAAAATTGCCTTGGCCGTGTTGCTGGGCAAAGGCCCGGATCGTGGCAATCAACTGGCCCGGCCGAACGTGCTCAAACCCGGCGCGGTCGCCGTACCGTCGGTGCTGCCCGCCGAGCTGCTTGGCCGTCGCCCGGACCTGATCGCCGCCCGTTGGCGTGTCGAGGCAGCCAGCAAGAATATTGTCGCTGGCAAGGCCAACTTCTATCCCAACCTCAACCTGAGCGCGAGTGCCGGTGCCGAGTCGTTGCTGGGCGATGCAATGTTCGGTTCCGCCAGCCGCTTCTTCAACATCGCGCCGACGATTTCCCTGCCGATCTTCGATGGCGGGCGCCTGCGGGCCGACCTTGATGCACGGGATGCCGACTACGACCTCGCAGTGGCCCAATACAACAAAATCCTGGTGCAAGCCTTGGGCGACGTGGGCAACACCCTCTCGCAACTGCGCGATACCGGTCGGCAGATCGAGGCCCAGCAACATGCGACCGAGATAGCCCAGGCGTCCTACGACACCGCCGTCCAGCGCTACGGCTCAGGCATCGGCAATTATCTGGATGTGCTCAGCATCGAGCAGCAACTGCTGCAGGCCCAGCGCCAATTGGCCAGTCTGAATGCCGAGCAGATCGATCTTTCGATTCAACTGATGCAGGCCCTGGGGGGCGGTTTCAACGCCGACAACGTGGCGAGCGTCACACCGCCTCCAGCCATCCGCACGAAATAATTCGAGGTACTTGCCATGGCCACTGCCGAAACCAGCAACACCGCTGAGCAACCCCAGGACAACAACCCGCGCAAACGCAAAGTATTGCTGCTGGGCCTGGCACTGATCGTCATCCTCGGCGCCGTTGGCGTCTGGGGTTGGTATGAGCTGTATGGCCGCTGGAGCGAAAGCACCGATGACGCCTATGTGAACGGCAACGTGGTAGAAATCACTCCGTTGGTCACCGGCACCGTGGTGAGCATCGGCGCCGACGATGGTGACCTGGTGCATGCAGGCCAGGTGCTGATCAATTTCGACCCCAGCGACGCTGCGGTCGGCCTGCAAAGTGCCCAGGCCAATCTGGCCCGCACGGTACGCCAGGTGCGGGGTTTGTACAGCAATGTCGATGGCATGAAAGCCCAGATCAACGCACAGAAAGCTGAAGTGCAAACGGCCCAGGACAACTACAGCCGACGTAAGAGCCTGGCCCGGGGCGGGGCGATTTCCCTGGAAGAACTGTCCCATGCGCGGGACAGCCTGACCGCCGCCAACAACACCCTGACCAACCTTCAGCAGCAATTGAAGAGTACCAATGCGCTGGTGGATGACACCGTCATCTCGTCCCATCCGGACGTGCAGGCCGCTGCCGCCCAGTTGCGGCAAGCGTACCTGACCCGTGCACGCAGCACCCTGATCGCTCCGGTCAGCGGTTATGTGGCCAAGCGGACCGTGCAACTGGGGCAGCGCGTCCAGCCGGGAACGGCGCTGATGGCGGTGATTCCGCTGGATCAACTGTGGATCGACGCCAACTTCAAGGAAACCCAACTGCGCGACATGCGTATCGGCCAGTCGGTAGAGATCGAATCCGACCTCTACGGCAGCGACGTTAAATTCAATGGCACCGTCGACAGCGTTGGCGCCGGTACCGGCAGCGCCTTTGCCTTGCTGCCGGCACAGAACGCCACCGGTAACTGGATCAAGATCGTGCAACGGGTGCCGGTGCGCATTCACATCAACGCCGAGCAGTTGGCCGAACATCCGCTGCGGGTGGGCTTGTCGACCCTGGTCGATGTCGACCTGCACGATCAGAGCGGACCGATCCTGGCCCAGCAGGCGCCACAGCAGGCGTCGTATACCACCAACGTCTACGAACGCCAACTGGCCGAGGCGGACGCGATGATCGACCAATTGATTCATGACAATAGCGCCGCGACCGCCAAGGCTGCACAACGCTGATGAGCAACCAAGCCTCTTTCACGCCACCCAGCTTACTGATGGCCACTATCGGGCTGTCTTTGGCGACGTTCATGCAGGTGCTCGACACCACCATCGCCAACGTGGCATTGCCGACCATCTCCGGCAACCTCGGCGTGAGCTCGGAGCAAGGTACCTGGGTCATCACTTCGTTTGCGGTGAGCAACGCGATTGCCTTACCCCTGACCGGCTGGCTGAGTCGGCGTTTTGGCGAGGTGAAGCTGTTTCTGTGGGCCACCGTCCTGTTTGTGCTGGCTTCGTTTTTGTGTGGCATCTCCACTTCGATGCCCGAACTGATCGGCTTTCGGGTGCTGCAAGGCCTGGTGGCCGGCCCGCTGTACCCGATGACGCAAACGTTGCTGATTGCGGTTTATCCGCCGGCGAAACGCGGTATGGCCCTGGCGTTGCTGGCGATGGTCACGGTGGTCGCGCCGATTGCCGGGCCGATTCTCGGAGGATGGATCACCGACAGTTACAGCTGGCCGTGGATATTTTTCATCAACGTGCCCATCGGCATCTTTGCGGTGATGGTGGTGCGCTCGCAACTGAAAAAACGCCCGGTGGTCACCAGTCACCAACCCATGGATTACGTCGGCCTGCTGAGCCTGATCGTCGGCGTGGGAGCCTTGCAGATCATTCTCGACAAGGGCAATGACCTGGATTGGTTCGAGTCGAACTTCATCATCATCGGCGCGCTGATTTCGGTGATCGCGCTGGCGGTGTTCGTGATCTGGGAGATGACCGACAAGCATCCCGTGGTCAATCTGCGGCTGTTTGCCTATCGCAACTTTCGCATCGGCACCCTCGTGTTGGTCCTCGGTTACGCGGGCTTCTTCGGTATCAACCTGATCCTGCCGCAATGGCTGCAAACCCAGATGGGCTACACCGCTACCTGGGCGGGCCTGGCCGTGGCGCCGATCGGCATCCTGCCGGTGTTGATGTCGCCGTTTGTCGGCAAGTACGCCCACAAGTTCGACCTGCGTCTGCTGGCCGGCCTGGCGTTCCTGGCGATTGGCCTGAGTTGCTTCATGCGTGCCGGGTTCACCAACGAGGTGGACTTCCAGCACATCGCCCTGGTGCAACTGTTCATGGGGATCGGCGTGGCGCTGTTCTTCATGCCGACCTTGAGCATCCTGATGTCCGACTTGCCGCCGCACCAGATCGCCGACGGCGCCGGCCTCGCGACCTTCCTGCGCACCTTGGGTGGTAGCTTTGCGGCGTCGTTGACCACCTGGATCTGGATTCGCCGGGCGGACCAGCATCATGCCTATATGAGCGAGCACATGAGCGTCTACGACTCGGCCACTCGTGATGCGCTGAATACGCTGGGCGGGGCAGGGGACAAGGCTTATATGCAGTTGGATCAGATCCTCACCAGCCAGGCATACATGATGTCCACCGTGGATTACTTCACGTTACTGGGGTGGATGTTCGTCGGCTTGATCCTGCTGGTGTGGCTGGCTAAACCGCCGTTTGCGGCCAAGGCCGGACCAGCGGCCTCCGGCCACTGATGCCGCCGACGCGCGGGCGCTGCGCAGTCAGGCGGTGAGTGCTGTTTGCTGCAGGCGCTCATAGCCGCTGCTTAAGTGCTGCGCAGCGGCCAGCATCAAGCTGCTGGCGACTTCATCGACATGGCGCTGTCGCCACGGCTCCAGCGCGGTGCCTTTGACCCATTGGTTGAAGGCGCCCAAGGCGGGGCTGGTATGCACTTGGTAGTTGTAGATATCGTCGCCGCCATCGACGGCCTGTTGGGCCGTGTAGTTGAAATACTCGCGAAACACATGGGCCATGCGGACTTTGGGATGGGCGCGTGCGCGCTGGATTTCCTGGTGCCGACCTTGCGCTGTCAATTGGCTCAAGCCGTTGTTCCAGACCGCGTCAAGACTGCGCTTGAAAACGTCGTGCTCCAATGATCGGCGTTCGCTCTCGGGCAGGTCCTGTAGGCTCGCGTAATGGCTGTAGAGCAAGTACAAACGGTGGGCCCGTTGCGCGAACAGTGAGCCTTTCTTCAGCACCTGAACCTGACCGCCCCGTTCGAACAACTCACCCTGGGGCGCCCAGGTCGTATCGTAGGCGCTGATTTCCTGAAGTCGATCCTTCACTGCGTCGCAGGTGCCCGCTTCAGCGGTGCACTGATTGATCGAACCGGTCAGGATAAAATCCGCCCCCGTCATAAACGCCGCAGCGGCCGCTTCGGGCGAGCCGACGCCACCGGCTAGCCCGACGCAGAGCGGGTGCGCGTAACCATGGCGCTCGCACAGTGCGGTGCGTAATTGCAGCACCGGCGTCAGGAGGGCAAGGGCAGGGACGCTGCAATTCGCCTCGACGCAGATGTCGTCGCTCATGGGTATTTGCCTGGCCCATAAGGCCTGGTCAGCGCTGATTGCGCCTTCCGCCAGCAGCAGCTGCAGCAGATAGGCGGGGGCGGGGCTCATGAACACCTCGGCACTCTCCAGGTGTGAAACTTTGGCGAGCAGTCGGTGCTCGCAGCGCAGGCGGCCCGAGCCCTCTCTGCTCAGCCCCTTGGCGCGAAACAGCACCAGCTCGCGGGTGATATCGCTAAAGCCTGACACTTCCAGGCAAGCGACGTGGCAGCGAAGGCATAGATCGACGATGGCGCGGGCTCTCTCCGGCTGATCGGCACTGTTCAGCAGATTTACGCCGTAAGGCTGGCCTGGCAGCAGTCGCTCCTGGGTCTGGCGCACAGTCTGTTCAACCTCGCTCAAACTCACGCCGTGGGTACCCAGGTAACTCATCATTGCGCCCTGGGCCATGCGCACCACCAACGCCGAGGTGGTGATGCCGTGGCCCATGGCGCCGGCTACGTAGGCATATTTAAGTCCGTAGCGTGCGCGGAAGGCCTGGCTGCCCAAGCGCTGTGCCGCATTGGGCTCTGATTCTGACTCGGGCACGGACTCGGCGACGATGACCGGCGTTGCTGTACGGCGAATTTCCTCGACCAGCTTGCTCAAGACCGTGCCATTGCTGCGTGCCGTATCGGCACCCACCTCATGGGTCACGAAATCTCCCATGCCCAGCACATAGCGGATGCTCTCGACCCATTGCACCGGGCTGCTGATTTGGCGGCACAGCAGGTCTGCGACCTGCCCGGCGGGGTAGGGGCGCGCCGTCACATTCGCGATCACCGGAACGCGCGGATCCTTGAAGGCAAACCCTTGTACGAAGTCGGCGAAAGCTGCCTGGACCGGTTCCATATGCCGCGAATGGAATGCGGCACTGACGTTTAGCACGATGCACTGCCCGCCCTCGACGTCCAATCGTTGCGCAGCCGCAAGAATGCTCTGGGTAGTGCCCGCGATGACGGTTTGCGTCGGTGAATTGAAGTTCGCGATGTCAATCCCTTCGAAGCCCGGTTCAGCAAGCAGCGCCTGTAAGTCTCGAACGTTCATCCCCACCACGGCTGCCATGCTGCCAGCAGGGGTTTGACTCATCAGTTGGCCGCGCTTTTGTACCAGTCGCAACCCCGTCTCGAAGTCGAAGCAGCCCGCAGCATGCAATGCCGAGAACTCACCGAGGCTGTGGCCGACCACTGCATCCAGTGGTTTTCCGAGTGTCTGCCATTGGTAGTAATGCAGAGCGTTGACCGTGTACAGCGCCGGCTGCGTGTACTGCGTCTGACGCAATCTATCGTCGGGGTCGTCGAGGCACAGTTGCTTGATCGAATAGCCCAGTACCTCGGACGCCAGTTCTTCGATGTGCGGGTAAGTTTTCCACAAAGTGTTACCCATGCCTTTGAATTGGGCGCCTTGCCCTTGAAACAGGAGCACGTTCATTGCGCAGTCCTTTGGCGGAGCCGGTGGCTGTTTTTTTCAGCGCAAGGCGGCTTGATACATGAAGTTTTCAGCGTAGAAGTACTGACGAGTATTAACAAGCTTGAACTAAGCGGTTTCAGTGCGGCTGAACTTTCAACGCTGATGGATAAAACTAAGTGGCGCGGTGGCCGAGTCCAGCGCTTTATAAAATAAGTTCATAACGCTGGCGGAACACATTGTTTAATAGTCTTACAGACTGTCATTGTTCACAGTATCTGTCGCCCATAAGCGGCGGTATATCTATTTGTGTGAAGTGTTTTCTCAACCATTCACGTACGTGACACCGTTGAATTAACCGACGGCGTTTATTTCCTTCGCAGTCATTGAGCGACATGGAGTCAACGTGGACGTGATTCATGAAATGGCCAGTGGGTGGGTAGCCCTGCCCGTGCTTGATGCACTGAAACAGCAGGGCATTCTAGAGCTGTTGTCGCAGCATACGTTGCAGGTCAACGATGTGGCACAAGGTTGTGGCGCCGATGCCATGCGCCTGCGCGCCGCGTTGGGATTGTTGACGCAACTGGGCTATCTCGACAGCCCTTATCCCGGTCTTTATTCGAGCAACGCCCGAACGGCGCTGGCGGCCTCGTTGCCTGACGAGCTGGTGGCGCTGGGCAAGCTGTCATTGTTCGATGACTGCCTCACATCTGCGCAGTGTGCGGTCTGGCAACGCAGACTGATGCGGTGTATCGGCGCAGACGCTGACGACGAATGTGCGCGGTTGTGGGATTGCGCCATCCTGGTGCCGCTGCTGGCGGGTTTTGGCTGGCTTGCGCCGGACACGCTGGAACAGGCTTGCCCTCCAGGAGATTGCGCGCCGGTATGGCAAACCCTGCAGCAGCTGTTCGTGCACCGGGGCTGGGCAGAGCAGCGGCGCAACGGGTTTGCGTTGACGTTGCAGGGCCGCAAGATACTCTTGGCCAGCAGTTCGCTGGCGGTTGTGGTGGCCCACGCCCCCCTTTTGCAGAACCTGTCGGCGCTGCTGTTTGAAGGTGCGCCGGCGCTTGACCTGGAAACGGCCGCGAGCCCTGGCCTGTCGCGGCCCCCCGCCTCGACAGAGGCATGGGCTTATCAGCGCGTCGTCGAGGCGTTTAGCGGGCGGGCCTGGGTCGAACCCGCGGCGTGGTTGATGGAGGCTGCCGCTGCGGGGCAGTTTGTCGCACCGGGTGCCTGGCGTTCGATGCGGCAATGGCTGGCGAGCGCCTGGCCGCAATTACCTGATGTCAGCCAACGGGCCTATACGGTGCGCCCCCCGGTAGTGGATGACTTGCCGCAATTGATTGAACTTGACCGGCTCTCACAACCCTCAGGTTTACACACACCGCCACAGATTATTGAGTGGCGAGTACGTAACACACCGCAAACCCTGATGGTGTTAGTGGCGCAAGGGCGAATAGCCGCAGCCCTGCATGCGCAACGGATAGATGGCACCGATGCATTGCGTGACACCACGTATTCCCAGGTGCATCACTTGCACCAACCGGACGGTGTGCACCTTCAACTGCTCGGGCTTTATGTTCTTCCCGAGATGGCGGGACGCGGCTACAGCGACGCCTTGATCGAATGCATGTTGACGTATGCGGCCATGTTGGGTGATGTGCAGAGTGTCATCGGCGTTACACGCTGCGCCGGGTTTGTGCATCAGCGCGAATCCGTCAGCCTCGAAGACTATGTTCGCTCGCGCAATGTCCAGGGTGAAATGAGCGACCCGATGCTGCACTTTCATGTCTCACGGGGTGCCGTTATCCGTGAAGTATTACCCGGTTTCCGAGCGGGCGACAGCGACAATAATGGCGCGGGAGTTTTAATCGAATATGCCTGGCCAGATATCGCCGTTACTGCACATGAGGCTGACAGCACTCCCGAAGTGGCAGCGCTGTCTCGCATTCAATTGGAACAGCTCGTTCAACACGCGGCCTTGCAGGTATCAGCGGCCGGAAAGGCCGATGCTTACAGTCCATCCAGACCCTGGATGGAGATGGGCCTGGGCTCGTTGCAATTGCTGGAATTGCGTAGACGCTTGAGCAGTGAAACGGGCCTGAGGCTGGATGCGACATTCTTGTTCAGTTGCCCCACGCCTGATGCGGCAATCGCTTATTTCGTTGAACACTTGGGTGTACCGCCTGGCTCAAGTGCGTCGGCATCGCGCGGTCCGAGCAGCCAGGCGGCTGTCGCCGAGACGAACGAGGACAGCATCGCGATCATTGGCATGGCGTGTCGCCTGCCGGGGGGGATCAGTCATCCGGCCCAGCTTTGGACCGCGCTCATGCAAGGCCAGAGTCTGGTCGGTCCGATGCCGCCAGCGCGTCGGGCACTCAGGTCCGCTGAGGCGTCATCGTTCTCATGGCACGCCGGTTTCCTGAACGACATAGATCGGTTTGATGCAGGTTTTTTCCGTATTTCACCCCATGAAGCCCAGTGGCTGGATCCGCAGCAGCGTTTGCTACTGGAGGTGGCATGGGAGGCGTTGGAGTCGGCAGGCCTCTCCCCGCGATCGTTGCAAGGTTTGGCCAACGGGATTTTTGTCGGGATGATGGGCAGCGAGTACGCGCACCTGCTTGGCAGCAATCCGGCGGACGAACTCGAGGCACATTTCGCCACAGGCGCGGCCTGTTCCGTGGCCGCCGGGCGGCTGGCGTATTTTCTCGATTGGCGTGGGCCGGCGCTGACGGTCGATACCGCGTGCAGTTCCTCGCTGGTCGCGGTGCATCTTGCCTGCCGCAGTCTACAGACCGGTGAATCGAACATCGCCCTGGCCGCGGGCGCCAATGTATTGCTCGATGACCGGGTCTTTCTGGCATTCGAGAAGGCGGGCATGTTGTCGCCGACCGGCCTGTGTCACACCTTTGACCAAGCTGCCGATGGCTACGTCCGTGCAGAAGGCTGCGCCATGGTGGTGCTCAAGCGATTCTGCGAGGCGCAGGCCGACGGCGATCCGATCCTGGCGACCATAGCCGCCAGCGCTATCAACCAGGATGGCGGCGGCGCGGGACTCACCGCGCCCAATCCGCACGCCCAGCAATCGGTCATTGAAACCGCGCTGCTGCGTGCCGGGCTGCCCGCTTCGGCCATCAGTTATCTGGAAGCACATGGCACCGGAACTCCGCTTGGCGATCCTATTGAAGTGCAGGCCGCCGCGCAGGTGCTGGGGCGGGAGCGCTCGGTGCAGCAACCGTTGCTGATCGGCTCGATCAAAAGCCTGCTCGGCCATTTGGAAGCGGCTGCGGGTATCGCGGGGCTACTCAAGACCGTGCTGTCGATGCAGCACTCAATCATTCCCGGGCAACTGAATTTTCACACGGCCAACGCCCACATTCCGTGGGACACGCTGCCGATCCGCGTGCCCCAAACAGCGCAACCCTGGCCTGATCCGGTGAAAAGGGCCGGGGTCAGTTCATTCGGCTTCAGTGGCACCAACGCGCATCTCATCGTGCAAGCCCATGACGCTGCCGAACCGGCGCTCGCCGCAACCTGCAAGCCGATGGCCATCGTGCTCTCCGCACGCACCGCCGAGCAACTCATGGCCCGCTCGCGCCAGTTGTTGGCTTTCTTGGAACACAGCACGGTGGACGTGGTTGCGTTGGCCTACACCTTGCAGGTTGGCCGAGACGCCATGGCGATGCGCCTGGGGTTTATCGCGTCGACACTCACTGAAGTGAAAACCCGACTGGCGGACCTTTGCAGTGAGCGCCCCGGCGCTCAGACCCCGGAGCCAACTCCCGCGTCGTCGCTGGCGCAGAGCCTTGCACGCTGGTTGCACGGCGACGAGGTGGACTGGCACGCGCTGCATGACCTGCCAGCGCCGCGAAAATTGGCATTGCCGACTTATCCCTTTGCCGATGAACGCTACTGGTTGCCCGAAGAAATCAGCGCCGCGCCGCAGCACGACACGGCTTCAGCGCAATTGCTGACGTTGACCGCAGGCTGGGAGCGCATGGAAGCGTCGAGCCAGGAGCCGGTCGACGCAACTTTATCAACGTTGTGGTTGAGTGCTGACGCGACAGCCGCAAACTTGCCAGTCCAGTTCAACGCCTTGAAGTTTGATGAACCCTGCACGGCTGAACGGTTGGGCGCACGGTTGCAGGCCCAAGCGCGGTGGCAGCAGTTGGTCTGGCGGGTACCGGTTTCCGACAACGCGCCGATCATGGGGTTTCGCTTGATCCAGGCGCTGTTTGCCTTGGGTTATGACCGGCAACCGTTGCGCCTGACGGTGCTCACCGAACAGGCACACGCCCTGGAACCTCGCGAGCAGGTCGATCCATGTCACGCCAGCGTAGTCGGTTTGATGGGCACGCTGGCGCGGGAGTATCCCCATTGGCAGCTGCGCCTTATCGACCTGCCCGCAGGTCAGTTCATTGCGCCGGATACCTGGCTGCACCGCCAGGCGGACCCGCAACGCAACGTGCAGATCTGGCGTGACGGCGTTTGGTATCGACATCGGTTGGTGCCCACCGAGCTGCCGCCCTTGGGTGTTTCGGCTTACCGGCGGGGTGGCGTCTACGTGGTCCTGGGGGGCGCGGGAGGCCTGGGTCGGGTATTCAGCGAATACGTTATCCGATGCTATCAGGCGCAGGTGATATGGTTGGGGCGGCGCGCCGAGGATGCGCAGATTACTGAGCAATGTGCTCGCCTTGGCACGCTTGGTCCCGCACCGGTTTACCTGCAGGCAGATGCCCGGGACCGCGAGGCGCTGGTGCGTGCGCGGGCGGCGATTGTTGAACGCTATGGCGTGGTCCATGGCGTGGTGCATGCGCCGATGGTACTGGCGGACAACCCGCTGGCGCGCATGGATGAACCGAGCTTTCTGGCGGCGTTCCTGGCCAAGACCACGGTGGTTAATCTGGATGCCGTATTCGGTGCCGAGGGCCTGGATTTTTTTGCCAGTTTCTCCTCGATCGCCAGTTTCCTCAAGACCCCGGGCGCGGCCAACTATGTCGCAGGTTGCTGTTTTGTGGATGCCTACGCGCATAACCTGGGCAGTCGCGGCTATCCGATAAAGCTCATGCATTGGGGGCCGTGGTTCGATACCGGCGGGATTTCCGCGCCCGGCTATCGCACCTTCATGCAGCAGATGGGGTTCGAGTCCTTGGGCTCAGACGAAGCGATGGCCGCGCTCGAACAACTGTTGTCGGGCCCGCTCGACAGCGTGGTGGTGGCGCGGGCGCGGCGTGATCGGCTCAACGACGTGCTCACTCCGGTCGCCGTCCAGGCGCGCCCCCAGCCCGCCGCTGCGCCGTCGTCACAGGTCGCTGCGGGCGGGCGCGGCTACCGCGCAGAAATGCACGGCATGAGCCTTGTCGAAGCCATCGTGTGGGATTTGATCGAGCAGGCGCGGACGGTCTCGAAGCTGCCGCGCCAGGCGATCAAAGCGACCGCGAATTTGAGTGAATATGGGTTTGACTCGATCCTGCTGGTGCGCCTCGCCCGACGGTTGAGTGAACACTACGACTTGATGTTGTGGCCGCCGCTGTTTTTCAGTTACCCCAGCCTGGACCAACTGGCTCAGTATCTCGTGCAATTTCACCAGCCGTTGATGGCCGCGTTGTATGAGCCGCCGGGCAGCGGCGGCGCACCTGCCGCGCCGGGCGCCGCGCCGACCCTCGATGCAGCTCAGGCGAAGACGGACGAACAGGCAGACGAGCCGATCGCAATTATTGGCCTGAGCGGTCGTTTTGCCGGCGCCAGGAACGCCGAACAGTTCTGGGAAATTCTCCGTGACGGACGTTCGGTGGTGCAGCCTTTCGCACCCGATCGCCTGGCAGACACCAGCCGTCAACGCTGGTTGGCCGCCATGCCCGGAGTGGCTGAGTTCGATCCGCTGTTTTTCGAAATTGCCCCCCGCGAAGCGGCGCTGATCGACCCGCGCCAACGGCTGCTCATGCAGGAAACCTGGTGTGCCCTGGAGGACGCCGCATACGGCCCCGTCCAGTTGAAGCAACAGACGATCAGCACGTTCGTTGGTGTCGAAGCCGGTGACTACGGGCGCCTGATAGGCAGCCAGAACACCCTCACCGCGAATCACGACTCCATTCTCGCTGCGCGCCTGGCGTACTTCCTCGACTTGAGCGGACCGACGCTGGCGATCAATACCGCCTGCTCTTCAAGCCTGGTCGCGCTGCATCAGGGCTGTTTGAGCCTCAGAAGCGGCGAGAGTGATACCGCGATAGTGGCGGCGGTGAACCTGTTGGCGGGGACCCAACTGACTGATCAGATGGCCGATGCCGGCATGCTTGCGCCCGACGGCGTTTGTCATGCCTTCGACAAGCGCGCTCAGGGTATGGCGCCCGGTGAAGCCGCCGTGGTGGTGGTGCTCAAGCGCCTTTCTCGGGCCCAGGCTGATGGCGATCCGATTCGTGGGGTGATCGTGGGGAGCGGGATCAACGGCGACGGCAAGACCCAGGGGATTACCGCGCCCAATGGTCGAGCCCAGAGCAGCCTGTTTCGCAAGGTATACGAGCGTTACCAGGTTAACCCGGACGAGATCGAATACGTGGTCAGTCACGGCACAGGCACGCCCTTGGGTGATCCCGTGGAAATTAACGCGTTGTGCGACGCCTTTGCGCCCTTCACGCAACGCCGGCAGTATTGCGCGATTACGTCCAATAAACCCAATGTCGGACATGGACTGGCCGCGGCGGGGCTGGTGAGCGTGGTCAATCTGCTCAAGGCGTTCGAGCACGAAACCATTCCGGCGAGTTTGAATTGCGAGCAGGCAAGCGACTATGTGACTTGGGCCGATACGCCGTTTTATGTGAACACGACGAACACCTCCTGGCCTGCCGCAGACGCCAGGCCGCGCCTCGGGGCCGTGAGCGCGTTCGGCATGAGTGGCACCAACGCGCATGTGCTGCTGCGCGGGCCCGAAGCCTGTGCCAGCGCCGAGGTCAGGGTTCCTCGCGTGCCGGTGGTGTTGGCCGTGTCGGCAAAAAGTCAGGCGGCATTGCACGGGCGCATCGACGACCTGATACGCGCGCTCGGCACCCTGCCGGACAACGCAGCGATGCTGCAAAGAGTGGCGTATACCTTGCTGAACGGGCGCCAGCATTTTGCCTGGCGTTGCGCAATTGTCGCCGAGGACATGGACCAAGCCGTTTCGCTATGGCGCCAGGCTTTACGCGGCGAGTCATCGGCCGCGCTTTATCAAGGGCAGCTTGCCAGGGACTTTGAAACAAATGTCGCAATGCGCGAAGACGGTCGACGTCTGATAGAGCAAGCCGGCCGGGAAACGTCACCCGCGGCTATGCTGGCGCTGTTGTCGAGGGTTGCCGAGCGGTATTGCCAAGGCGACGAGCTTCCCTGGGCCGCCTTGTTTGACCCGCATGCAAGGAGCCGCGTGCACCTGCCGACGTATCCGTTCGAAGCTGACCCGTTTTGGGCGGTGAAGTCCTCCGAGGAGTGCGCGCCGGCTGCCGAAATGCCGACGCTTTCCAGTGCAGAGCCATGGCATTCGAGCGTGCGGCTCACTGGCGAAGAGGCGTTTCTGCGGGACCATGTGGTGCTGGGGCAACAGATCGTTCCGGGCGTTGTCCAGCTCGAATGGGTTATGACTGCTGTCACTCGGTATGGCGGTGGTGCGCCGTTCCGACTGGAGCAAGTGGCCTGGTTGCGTCCCGTGACGGTGGACGTTATCCAGGACCTGCATATTGCATTGGTGCGTATGGACGAGCGCACTCTCGGTTATGAGGTCTACGGCACCGGGCAGGGTCAAAAGCGGCTCTACAGTCAAGGCCGGGCCACGCTATTGTCCGACACGCAAACGGCGCCGGCACCGTGGCTCGATATAGCGAGCCTGCGCGCGCGTTGCACGCGAAGCCGCGACGGTGCTGCCTGCTACCGGGATTTTGCCGAGGCGGGTCTGGATTACGGCAGTAGTTTTCAAGTCCTGCAAAGCCTGCATCTGGGCGACGATATCGCGGTTGGCAGCTTGCACGCATCCCCGGAGCCGTCGTTCTTGCTGGACGGCGCATTGCAGGCGAGTGTGATCCTGGGCGGCGCCGCAGGTGTGACAATGCCTTTTTCGTTGGAGTCGTTTCAACAGTGGGGGCCTTTGACCGGCGCACTGTCCGTGGTGGTCCGGCGTGTGTCGGATGACGGCGCGACGACTCGCCGATTTGACATTGATCTGGTTGACGCCGCGGGCGATGTGGCTGCGCGCTTTGTCGATTTTAGCGGTCGTTGCACACCGGTCGATTCAAGCCCGGCCTGTGGCGCCAATGCTGGGCTCATGTTGGCTTCCCGGTGGGAGCGTGAACCGCCTTTGGCGCAAGCGGAGGCGACTGATCCGCAGCCGCTGGTACAAATAGGCGGCGACCCACAAGGTGCTCCCAAGGTGAGTTGGCAGGCTGATGAAGGCAGCGATGTCTTGATCGAACGCCTGACCCCGCATCTGCCACTGAAACAGGTTGTGTGGTACGTACCGGCTGCAGGCACGCAACTGGCTGTCATGGGCTTGCGCTTGGTCAAGGCGCTGCTGGCGCTGGGCTACGCGACGCAGTCACTGGGGTTGACTGTGATCACCCAGCAGGCCCAAGGCCTGAATGCCTTGGACGAGGTCGATCCGGAACAGGCCAGCGTGCATGGGCTGATAGGTTCCATGGCCAAGGAGTATGCGCACTGGCAGGTGCGCTTGCTGGACATGGCGCCGGGAGATTCACCTGCCCAGGCCACGCTCCTCGCCCAACCCGCGCAGCCTTATGGGAACGCCCGACTCTGGCGCCAGGGCGGGTGGTACGGGCAGCGGTTGGTGCCGTGCCAATGGCCTGGGGTCTCTGATACGCGCCTGTCGGTGTTTCGCGAAGGCGGCGTGTACGTGGTGTTGGGGGGCGCTGGAGGGGTAGGTGTAGCGTTCAGCGAATACCTGATCAAGCGTTACCAGGCGCAATTGATCTGGCTGGGGCGTCGGGCCGCCGATGAACCCATCCGGCAGCAGTGTGCGCGTCTGGCGGAATTCGGTCCAAGGCCGCTGTATGTGCAGGCTGACGGCACTCATCACGACGCTCTGGAGCTGGCGTGCGTGCAGATCAACGAGCGCTTTGGCAGAGTCCACGGCGTGGTGCACGCCGCCATCGTCCTGGCCGACCAAAGCCTCGCTGGCATGGACGAAAGTGGGTTCGTGGCGGCCTTGTCGGCCAAAACCCTTACCGCGCAAAACCTGGCGGCGGTATTTGGTAAGCAGGATCTGGACTTCTTGCTGTTCTTCGGCTCCCTGCAAAGTTTTCTCAAGGCCCCCGGACAGAGTAACTACGCGGCCGGCTGCTGCTATGTCGATGCGTTGGTTCAAACCCTGGTCACACGTCGTGATCCGCCATCCTTCCCGGTCAAGGTGATGCAATGGGGCTACTGGGGCAGCGTGGGCGTCGTGGCATCTCCCTTTTATGCCAGGCGCATGGCGCAAAAGGGCTTGGGGTCAATTGAACCGTCCCAGGCGATGGCGGCGCTGGAAGCGTTTCTGCTGGCGCCGGTCAGTCAGCTGGTTTTTTTGCAAAAGGCACCTGCCTCCACATTGGCTCCAGAGCTGGGGTTCGACCCAACGGTCGTGCCCGAGCCCGCACTTATGGGTGAGTGTATGTTATTACCAGAACAACCCTTGATCCCTGTACCGTCCGCGCTGGTTGTGCGTGGGTATAAAGAGCTTGAACGACGCCTGGCGCAATTGATCTGGGCACGACTGGACCAGTTGGGTCGCCATGAATACCTGGAACCGAAATACCAGCGCTGGTGTCAAGCCACCGAGCGTGTGCTCGGTGCCGTGGGACTGCATCGGGATATCCAGGCACCGTCCTGGCCGGTGCTCTGGGAACAATGGCAAACGTACCGTGAGCAACTGCCCGGCGACACAGGTTTGAGTGCACACGTGCGGGTCGCCGACGCGGTGCTGCATGCGCTTCCCAGCGTCTTGAGCGGCCAGCAATCGGCGACCGCCGTGCTGTTTCCCCAAGGACAACTGCATTTGCTGGAAGGCGTGTACGGCAATCATCCGATCGCCGATTATTTCAATGCTGTATTGGCTGAACGCTTGCAAGCGTATGTGCGCGCCCGGTTGGCGCACGATCCGCACCTGCGATTGCGGATACTGGAGGTGGGGGCGGGGACTGGCGCTACCAGTGCGAGTCTTATGACTCATCTTTCACCTTTTGACGCTCATATTGATGAATATTGCTACACCGACATCTCGCGGGTTTTTCTCGCGCATGCTCAGGCGCGTTACGCTACTGGCGCGCCCTATCTGCGTACGCAATTGCTGGATATCGAAGTCTCGCCGCTGACGCAGGGGTTCGACGCGGGTCAATACGATGTGGTGATTGCCGCGAACGTATTACATGCGACGCGAGACATCCGTCGCAGCCTGTGTAACGTCAAGACGCTGCTCAAAGGCAATGGGTTGTTGCTGCTCAATGAGTTGTCCGGGACCAGTGTATTTCAGCACCTGGTGTTCGGTTTGCTTGATGGGTGGTGGTTGGCAGAGGACCACGCATTACGCGTAGCGGACAGTCCCGCATTGCACGCCGATTCGTGGCGAGCGGTGCTTAATAGCGAAGGCTTTACAGCGATTAATCTGTTGGCGCAGGATGCCTGCGAGCTGGGGCAGCAGATCGTCGAGGCTATCAGCGACGCGCGGGGATTCGTCGAACGGCCACTTGCCCAAGGTCCAGGCTTGGCAACGCTCCCTGAGGTTGAGCGAAAACTAGGAAGTCCGTTACAGGTCGATGCGCGCCAGGTCATTCGGGAATGTGTCGCGCAATCGCTGGGGCTTAAAGACACGCAACTGCATGACGATCAGACGTTCGTGTCCTGCGGCCTGGATTCGATCAGCAGCGTGGCCCTGGTCAACGTGATCAATACTCGGCTGAGCCTCAAATTGCCGGCCACCGTGGTGTTTGATTACCCCACCATCGAACGATTGGACAACTACCTCAAGGACAAGCTGCACGCGCCGCTTGCGCCGCCTCCTGTGGCTGAGCGCACTGTCGCGCAATCTGCTTCTGTTACCCCGGCACCGGTGGCGCGATTGGGCGCGGCCGAACACGCCGTCGCGACCTGCCGGCGGATACTGTTGGAACGGCCTGGCTCGATAGACGAAATCCGGGTGGTGGAAGAAACATGCGCCGCCTTGGGCGGGCATGAAGTGCGCATCGCCGTGCAGGCTTTTTCGCTGAATTTTGGCGATTTGCTGTGCGTCAAAGGCTTGTACCCTACGCAGCCTGCTTACCCGTTCACACCGGGATACGAGGCCAGCGGCATCGTCACCGCTATTGGTCCCGACGTTTGCGATGTGGCGGTGGGGGACGCGGTAGTTGCACTGGCGGGCGCACAGTTTGGCGCGCAAGCGACGCTCATTACCTGCCCGCAACACTTGGTTTTCCGTTGCCCGACTGGCTTGTCGTTTGAACAAGCTTGTGCAGTGCCCGTGGCTGCAATCACGGTTATCGAGTGCTTTCGAAAAGCCCAGTTGCAGGCGGGTGAGCGCATCCTGATCCAAACCGCCACGGGAGCCGTCGGGCTGATGGCCGTGCAACTGGCGCAATCAATCGGCGCGCAGGTATACGCCACCGCGGGCTCGCAGGAAAAACTCGATTATCTGGCCGCGCGGGGCGTATCCCATGCGATCAACTATCGCGAAGATGACTTCGAGCGCGTTATCCAACAGTTAACTGATGGCGAAGGGGTGGATGTCGTCATCAACATGCTCGCCGGCGATGCACTGCAAAAGGGCTTGAACTGCCTGGCGGCGGGCGGGCGGTATGTAGAGATTGCAATGACCGCCTTGAAATCGGCACGCTCCATTGACTTGTCGATCCTGGACAACAATCAGTCCATGCACAGCGTCGATATCCGTAAGCTCGGCCTGGAGCGGCCGCAAGCGCTGCGAGCTGCCTGGCAGGAGATGGAACGTTTGCTTGAGCGGGGCAGCATTGCCCCGGCATTGGATAAGATCTTTGCGTTCGATGACATTCATCAGGCCTATCGCCGGATGGAGCAGCGCCAGCACATCGGCAAAATCGTGGTGCGCGTAGAGCAGCAACCCAGTTTCAGCGCATCCGGCGCCCTGGAGGCCCAGGCGGGGTTGGAACCGATAGCGATCATTGGCATGAGCGGGCGTTTTGCAACTGCCAACAACGTTGAAGAACTCTGGGAAGCTTTGGCCCAGGGCCAGGATCTGGTAGGCCCCGTAACCCGCTGGGATCTCTCCCGAGCCAGTTCCGGCGAGGATAAGTCGGCGTGTCGTGACGGTGGTTTTTTACGCGATATCGACTGTTTCGACCCGATGTTCTTCAACCTGTCGAGCATGGAAGCACTCGCCATGAACCCCCAGCAGCGCCTGTTGATGGAAGAGGTGTGGCATGCGCTGGAAGACGCGGGGTATGCGGGCAAGTCTGTTGAAGGCAGCCGCTGCGCAGTGTACGCGGGGTGCTCGACCGGCGATTATCTGCCACTGCTGGGTGCGCAAGCTACGGCACAGGCGTTCTGGGGCAATGCGGCATCAGTCATACCGGCCCGCATGGCCTTTCATATGAACTGGCAGGGTCCAGCCATCGCCACCGACACCGCATGCTCCAGTTCGTTGGTGGCGCTGCATCAAGCGTGCGAGGCCCTGCGTGCCGGGGACATCACCATGGCCGTCGCCGGCGGCGTCTTCGTGCAATGCACAGAGCGGTTGTATGTCCAGGGTAACCGGGCTGGCATGCTTTCCACTTCGGGACGATGCCGTACGTTTGACGCCAAGGCCGATGGTTTCGTGCCGGGCGAAGCGGTAGCGGCCGTGGTGCTCAAGCCGTTGACGCAAGCTCGCGACGACGGGGATGCCATCTACGGGGTGGTCTACGGCTCGGGCATCAATTATGACGGCGCCACCAATGGCCTCACAGCGCCCAGCGGGCCGGCGCAAACCCGACTTGCACGTGAGGTCTATCAGCGCTTCGCCATCAACCCCAACGACATTCAATGGGTGGAGGCCCATGGCACCGGCACAACGTTGGGCGACCCCATCGAAGTCAGTGCGTTAACTCAAGCGTTTACCCAACCGGATGCGCCGCAGGCACGGCGCCCCATCGGCTCGATAAAAAGCAATATAGGCCATGCCGCGACGGCTGCAGGGATTGCCGGGGTCATCAAGGTCGTGTTGTCGCTGCAGCATCGCAAGATCCCCGCTTCGCTGCACTTCGATCAAGGCAATCGGCATATCGATTTTGAAAAAAGCCCATTTTATGTGCCGACGACGCTAACCGATTGGAACGTCGCAAAGGGCCAGGCGCGCAGGGCTGCGGTCAGTTCGTTCGGATTCAGCGGGACCAATGCCCATGCGGTGATTGGCGAGGCGCCTGAGCAGGCGCGCGTGCCGCTTTCCCGGGACCCGCGGCTGATCGTGGTATCTGCGCGGTCACAGGAACAGTTGCGTGTGCTGGTGCAGCGTCTGATCGAGGACTTCAAGGCTGATGCAGCCGACATTGCTGCCGTCAGTCATACGCTCCTGGTCGGCCGGCGCCATCACGCGCACCGCCTGGCTTGCGTAGCAGCGGATCGTGCTGAACTCGCAGGACAGTTCAACCAGTGGCTTGCCGGTGAGGAGTCGCCGGGGCTGTTGATGAGCGGCGTTTTCCCGGTAACCGAAGTGCAGGCCGCGCATCGTTTGGGTCTGCAGCAGCTCCAGGACTTCCAGGCACACCGTCGCTCCTCGGAGCCCCGAGTGGCTGAGGAGACTTTGCGACGATTGGGCATGCTCTATGTCCAGGGCATCGATCTGCCCTGGGAACAGCTGTTCGACAAAGACGCTCGCCGTCGGATCCGACTCGCCGGATATCCTTTCGCACGTGAACGGTACTGGCCATCGGCGTCCGAACCAGCCGCGCAGGTGCTCAGCGGTTCAACCGAAGCTCGTCCCCTGGCGAAACCCGCTAAGGACGGAGCAGCCTTGTCGCAGATCCGCGAATTTGTGCGAAGCCAATTCAAGCAGGTCTTGCAGCTGACAGATGAAAAGCTCGGTGATGACACTCACTTCGACTATTACGGGATGGATTCCATTGTTCGTATGACGTTGGTAGCAGCCATTAACACCCGTTTCGGTCTTTCGCTGGAAAACAGCGTACTGGTCGACCACCCATCCGTGGAGCAGTTGATTACTTTTATAAACACCCAATGCGGAGTGCGTGAGGCGACCGGTAGCGAGTTTATCCATTTGAGTGGAATGAGTGTCACGCCGACTCAGTTGCAACAGGCGTGGGGAAAAATGCTGCAACCCAAATAAGGCCGCGGCGGGGCAGGGAGGCTTCGGTCAAACGACGCCTGTCGCCTGCCGATCGGCCTGGGTCCGTCTACCAACAGCTATTGAGGATTTCGTTATGTCGACACCTCTGGAAGATGCCAAAAATGTCGCAGGATACTCGAATGCCTTCGCCGTTCTGCCCACCGAAGTGGTGCATATGAATTCAGTGCGCAAAGGCAAACCGGTATTTTGGATACATGCTGCGGCGGGCGGGAGTTCGATCGGTCAATATCAACCCATGGCGGACGTTAGCCAACGACCGTTTTTCGCGATCAAACCACCGCTGATCGACATCAATCATTACTGGCTGCAAGGCCTGGAGGCGCGGGCCGCTTATTACGTCGCGCTGATAAAGTCCGTCGAGCCTGAAGGCCCCTTTGACCTGGGTGGTTATTCGATGGGCAGCACAATGGTGTATGAGGTGGCGAGACAGCTGGAGGGCGCAGGGAACCCGGTGCGATCTTTGATCCTCATCGATCCCACGGATATGGAATACGTCAAGCAATGGGCGGCCATGCGTAACCTGCCGGATGTCGGGAAAAAAAACCTGTTTTTAATGTCGATGAACTTTGCGCTGACTTCACAAAGATTCAATCAGAACAAACCCGATCAGATCGCGACGCTCGATCCGCTGGTGCATCGCAATCTGTTATCAGACACGACTTCCCTCGATGACTGGCTCGAAGAAATCGTCTTGCTCGGGCGTCAACGTGGTTTGCGACTGGGTAAAGATCAGTTCAAGTTAAGGGCCTTGCAAGATTACCAACTGCTCGAAAGCCTGATAGCGCATGGATATTCTCGACGCTTTAAACCCGGCAAGGAAATGCGGGGCTACGTGTTTATCAATGGCAGCGGGAACATGCACGGCACCAGCGCTCCTTACATACTGATGGACGATGAGATGGGTGCGGCGCTGGAGCGTGGCTACAACGCCGAATGGTTGGACGCATGCTCATCCTTCACGCAGATCGCATTGTCTTCCACGACGCATTTCATGCCGCTGCAAGAGGCCGATACATTGAAGCCCTGTGTGGATGTGTGCAGGGAGCTGTATGCGCGCTGATGTCTGGTCAAGGGGGTGCGGTTTTTGCATCATGTTGTAGCGGCAGATGTGCCAACTCGCCACATGCTATCAATCAGTAGTCATGCCGCCATTGCGCTCTGCCCACCCTTGTGGCGGGTTTTAACCCCCCGGCAGCGCCAACTGCGGATTCACGAAGTCAAACGCCGCCAACTGGAATCCGTGCTCATCCACCTGCAACGCCCAGCCCTGTTTGTCCCAATCCCCTAGCACAATCCGCTTGGCGGCCTGGTCACCAATCTGTAATTTATGGATCGCCGGGCGGTGGGTGTGGCCGTGGACCAGCGTGCTCACGCCGAATTGCTGCATCACGCGCGGTACTTCCTCGGGCGTGACATCAACAATATCGTTGGCCTTCATCCGCGTTTGCGCACGGCTTTCGCTACGCAGCTTGCGCGCCAGCTTGTGGCGACTGCGCAAGGGCAGATGACGCAGGATAAACAGCACGAGCGGGTTACGCAGGATGCGCCGCAGCTTCATATAGCCGAGGTCGCGGGTACACAGGCTGTCGCCGTGCATCAACAGCACCGGCTCGCCATAAAACTGCACGACACTCGGGTCCTTTAGCAAGGTGGCGCCCGCCGCTTTGCAGAACGCCTTGCCGATCAGGAAGTCACGGTTGCCATGCATGATGAAAATCTGGGTGCCACTGTCGCTCAGCGCACGCAGCGCCGCGCAAATGTCACGCTGGAAGGGCGTCATCCCATCGTCGCCAATCCAGGCTTCAAAGAAGTCCCCGAGAATGTACAACGCCTGGGCGCAACGGGCGCGACCGTTGAGCAAATCCAGAAACGCCCGGGTGATATCCGGGCGCTCCTTTTCCAGATGCAAATCTGAAATCAGCAGTATCACCCAACGATCTCGGCTTTCTCGACGATCACGTCTTCTACCGGAACGTCCTGGTGACCGGCCTTGCCAGTGGTCTGCACGGCCTTGATCTTGTCGACGATGTCAGTGCCTTCGGTGACTTTACCGAACACCGCGTAGCCCCAACCCTGCACGTTCTTGCCGCTGTGGTTGAGGAAAGCGTTGTCGGCGACGTTGATGAAGAACTGCGCGGAGGCCGAATGCGGCTCCATGGTACGGGTCATGGCGACGGTGTATTTGTCGTTGGAGAGACCGTTGTCCGCTTCGTTCTGGATGCTTGGGCGCTTGTCTTTCTTTTCTTTCATGCCTGGCTCGAAACCGCCGCCCTGGATCATGAAGTTACTGATAACACGGTGAAAAACGGTGTTTTCGTAGTGGCCGGCCTTCACGTACTCGATGAAGTTGGCGACGGTGATCGGCGCTTTCTCGGCGTTCAGCTCGATGACGATGTCACCGTGGTTGGTGGTCAGTTTGACTTGAGTCATGTTCACTACTCTTTTCAGGGAATTCGTGGGTTCGGGCGCCGTGGCGCCTTACCGGTTTGGCAAAACGGCAGCCAAGACTGCGCAGTTTAACGTGCCCGGCAGGAATTTCGAGGCGGTTTTTTACCGTCGGTGCGTTAAATGCACCTGTTTTGTGCCATGCCCTGTCAGCGGCTTGACAGCATCAGCTATGATAACGCCTTTGTTTTATCTGGCCTGACCCGGCCACGAACCTGTCTGTTCAAGGATCCTATGAGCAAGCCCACTGTCGACCCTACCTCGAATTCCAAGTCCGGACCTGCGGTCCCGGTCAATTTCCTGCGCCCGATCATCCAGGCGGACCTGGATTCGGGCAAGCACACGCAGATAGTCACCCGTTTCCCGCCAGAGCCCAACGGCTACCTGCACATCGGCCACGCCAAGTCGATCTGTGTGAACTTCGGTCTGGCCCAGGAGTTCGGTGGCGTCACCCACCTGCGTTTCGACGACACCAACCCGGCCAAGGAAGACCAGGAATACATCGACGCGATCGAAAGCGACGTCAAGTGGCTGGGCTTCGAATGGTCCGGTGAAGTGCGCTATGCCTCGCAGTATTTCGACCAGTTGCACGATTGGGCCGTTGAGTTGATCAAGGCCGGCAAGGCCTACGTCGACGACCTGACCCCCGAGCAAGCCAAGGAATACCGTGGCAGCCTGACCGAACCCGGCAAGAACAGCCCGTTCCGTGAGCGCTCCGTGGAGGAGAACCTGGACTGGTTCGCCCGCATGAAAGCCGGCGAATTCAAGGACGGCGAGCGGGTACTGCGGGCCAAGATCGACATGGCCTCGCCGAACATGAACCTGCGCGACCCGATCATGTACCGCATCCGTCATGCCCATCATCACCAGACCGGCGACAAGTGGTGCATCTATCCCAACTACGACTTCACCCACGGTCAGTCGGACGCCATCGAAGGTATCACCCACTCCATCTGCACCCTGGAGTTCGAAAGCCACCGTCCGCTGTACGAATGGTTCCTCGACAGCCTGCCGGTACCGGCGCATCCGCGTCAGTACGAATTCAGCCGCCTGAACCTGAACTACACCATCACCAGCAAACGCAAGCTCAAGCAACTGGTCGATGAAAAGCACGTGTTCGGCTGGGATGACCCGCGCATGTCGACCCTGTCGGGCTTCCGCCGTCGCGGCTACACCCCGGCATCGATCCGCAACTTCTGCGAGATGGTCGGCACCAACCGCTCCGACGGCGTGGTCGACTACGGCATGCTTGAGTTCAGCATCCGCCAGGATCTCGACGCGAACGCCCCGCGCGCCATGTGCGTGCTGCGTCCGTTGAAAGTCGTGATCACCAACTATCCGGAAGGCCAGGTCGAGAACCTCGAACTGCCGCGTCATCCGCAAAAAGAAGAACTGGGCGTGCGCAAGCTGCCGTTTGCCCGTGAAATCTACATCGACCGCGATGATTTCATGGAAGAGCCACCAAAGGGCTACAAGCGCCTGGAGCCGAACGGCGAAGTGCGCCTGCGCGGTAGCTACGTGATCCGTGCCGACGAAGCGATCAAGGACGCCGACGGCCACATCGTCGAACTGCGTTGCTCCTACGATCCTGAAACCCTGGGCAAGAACCCGGAAGGCCGCAAGGTCAAAGGCGTGGTGCACTGGGTTCCAGCGGCTGCCAGCGTCGAGTGCGAAGTCCGCCTGTACGACCGCCTGTTCCGCTCGGCCAACCCTGAGAAGGCCGAAGACAGCGCGAGTTTCCTCGACAACATCAACCCTGACTCCCTGCAAGTACTCACGGGTTGTCGTGCCGAGCCATCTTTGGGCAACGCACAGCCGGAAGACCGTTTCCAGTTCGAGCGCGAAGGCTACTTCTGCGCAGATATCAAGGACTCGAAACCTGGTCAGCCGGTATTCAACCGTACCGTGACCTTGCGTGATTCGTGGGGCCAGTGATCAAGTCTTAAGGGAAACATCGTGCTAACGATCTACAACACGCTCAGTAAGACCAAAGAAGTCTTCACGCCGCTGGATGGCAACAAGGTGCGCATGTACGTGTGCGGCATGACCGTGTACGACTACTGCCACATCGGCCACGGCCGCAGCATGGTTGCCTTTGACCTGGTGACCCGCTGGTTGCGTTTCAGCGGCTACGATTTGACGTACGTGCGCAACATCACCGACATCGACGACAAGATCATCAATCGTGCCAATGAAAACGGCGAGTCGTTCGACGCGCTGACCGAACGCATGATTGCGGCCATGCACGAGGACGAGGCGCGGCTCAACATCCTCAAGCCGGACATGGAGCCGCGTGCCACGGACCACATCCCTGGCATGCACGCGATGATCCAGACCTTGATCGACAAGGGTTACGCCTACGCCCCGGGCAACGGCGACGTGTACTACCGCGTCGCCAAGTTCATGGGCTACGGCAAATTGTCGCGCAAGAAAATCGAAGACCTGCGGATCGGCGCACGCATTGAAGTCGACGAAGCCAAGCAGGATCCGCTGGACTTCGTGCTGTGGAAAGGCACCAAGCCTGGCGAACCGAGCTGGGAATCGCCATGGGGCGCCGGTCGTCCGGGCTGGCACATCGAATGCTCGGTGATGTCCACTTGCTGCCTGGGCGAGACTTTCGACATTCATGGCGGCGGCAGCGACCTCGAGTTTCCGCACCACGAGAACGAAATCGCGCAAAGCGAAGCCGCCACCGGCAAGACCTACGCCAACGCGTGGATGCATTGCGGCATGATTCGCATCAATGGCGAGAAGATGTCCAAGTCCTTGAACAACTTCTTCACCATCCGCGACGTGCTGGAAAAGTATCACCCGGAAGTTGTGCGTTACTTGCTGGTGTCGAGCCATTATCGCAGCGCCATCAACTACTCGGAAGACAACCTCAAGGACGCCAAGGGCGCCCTGGAGCGTTTCTACCATGCGTTGAAAGGCTTGCCTGCCGTGGCGCCTGCCGGTGGCGAAGGGTTCGTGGCACGGTTTACCGAAGTCATGAACGACGACTTCGGCACCCCGGAAGCGTGCGCGGTCCTGTTCGAAATGGTGCGCGAGATCAACCGCCTGCGTGAGAGCGATCTCGACGCAGCGGCGGGGTTGGCTGCGCGTCTCAAGGAGCTGGCAAGCGTGTTGGGCGTCCTGCAAATGGAAGCCGATGACTTCCTGCAAGCAGGCGCCGAAGGACGTGTGGATGCAGCCGAGGTCGACGCACTGATCCAGGCCCGCCTGAATGCCCGTGCCAACAAGGACTGGGCAGAATCCGACCGCATCCGTGACCAACTCACCGCTATGGGCGTGGTGTTGGAAGACGGCAAGGGCGGGACGACGTGGCGGTTGGCTGACTGACGGTTGCTGGCGGTACGCTGAATAAAAACGCCCCGACTGGTTCGGTAATGCCGTTCAGTTAAGGCTGTGGCGAGGGGGCTTGTCCCCCGTTGGGCTGCGCAGCAGCCCCAAAAAAAGCCTCCTCCGTGCTTCAGTCCAAACTGGGGTGACAGGTTTGGGGGCTGCTGCGCAGCCCAACGGGGGACAAGCCCCCTCGCCACAAAAGCGGTATCAGGCGCTTCATTTGCTTGACTGAACGGCATTACGGCTGGTTCGGGGCGTTTTTTATTCGCCGTCGGCCAGGTCGAGGCGGGTGATGTGGCCGTCGGGGTACCTGACTTCGGTCAGCAAGCCGCGTGTGTCATAACGGTAGACGGTAACGCTGCCGTCAGGCTCGGTTTTGCGCGTGATATCGCCCTGCCTGTTGCGCAGGTAGGTCCAGACCGCGTGGCCGCGACGTACGAGGTGCAGGAACCCGTTGGCGTACTCGTAGGAAATAGGCTCGTCTTCGCCAGGAAACAGCCATATTAGTCGCCCGGCCTGGTCATACTGATAGGCCGTCACCGCCCCCAGCGGATCCTGCTCGACCGTCAACCGACCCTTTTCGTCGTATGACATGAAGTGCTGCGCACCGTGCGCATCGATCCGTTGTACCAGTCGCGCCCGCGAGTCATGCACATAGACGTGCTGGCTGCCATCGGCGCGGGACAGCGTGACACCGCCGCGATCATCCCAGGCGTAGCGCGTGTCCATCTGCGAACAGCTCGCCCAATGCCGGACACATCGCGCAGCCTTGCCAGCGCGTTGCCACGCCCAGAAGAAACTCGCGCCAGCGGCTGACGAGCGTTGCAATATCACCTGCTGCGCATCGTAGCGATAGCGCTCGCTTTCGCCTGCGGCATTGGTCGTCTCAACCAGCCGTTGGTGTGCGTCGTAACGGTAGGAAACGAGGGTGTGCTGAGTAATCCAGGCGTCGGTCAGCAGGCTTTGCGCGTCGAATGTCTGATAGTCGACGGCGACGATATGTGTTTGTTCGTAGCGCAACAGCAAGGCGCGGCCCGCCTGGTTAGACAGGCGCTGGATACGTGCCGAAGCATCGCGGCTGATGTGCAGGCGGTTGTCATACGCATCGCTGATCGACGTCAGTAGGGTGTCGCGAAAGTGATAGCGGCGCGCAGCCTGAGCCACGATCAGTTCATCCGGCGAAGCGCCCAGACAGATCGTCGCTTCGGCCAGGCTGTTACTGATGACCGGCCGCGCAACGCTGGGCAGCGCAAAGGTGCTGCTGCGGTTTTCGTGATCGGTCCACACCACCGAATCCCCCACCACCGCCAGCCGATGGGCCAGGGAGTGGCGCCAACCGAAACCCACGCCGCAATCCAGGTCAACCGCACTGCTGCGATACACCCGTTTCCAGGCAAACGGCAAGATCCCGGGCAACTCACCTTCGGTAAGCATCAACAGTGCTTCGCCGGTCACCATCGACACCCGGCAACCGTCAGTGACGGTCTGCTCGGCGCTGGTAATGGCCTCGCCATTCGGGTTTTTCGACACGCACGGCGAATCATCAATCGAATCGCTAAACGCAAAGTCATCCATGACGTTCTCTGCAAGATACGGGTATTGCAGTCTGCACCGCTAAAAGACCGGCCGCCGCCGTGTGCCGGAAAATCAGAAGCAGCTTACGGCGAGCGGGGACTTTTTTGTTCTGCAGCGCCGTGCATAACTACATGGAGCAGCGATCAAGCCTAAGGAAAAAACGCCTAGTTGCAGCTATGTAGTCTCGCGTAATCGCTTGTACAGGGTGTTGCGACTCACGCCCAACTCCCGTGCCAAATGCGAGATATTGCCACCGACCGCCTCCAGTCTTTGATTCAGGTCTTGAAGCTCTTCTGGCGTCTCGTGGTGCACGCGGGGTTGCGGTGGGCGTTGTCCCAGGTCGATGAAAAAATCATCCGGCAAATGCTCCGCACGAATCGGCTGCTCTTCGGCCATGGCCAGGGCGACCTGCATCACGCTGCTGACCTGCCGCAAGTTGCCCGGCCACGGATGCTGCTCAAACAACGCCAACACTTCGGCGCTGAGTCCGGCCCATTGCGTGGGATCGCGATGCTGTTGCCAGAGCTGCTTGAACAATGCCTGCTTGTCGCTGCGCTCGCGTAAAGGTGGCAGCTCCAGGGTCAGGCCGCCGATGCGGTAGTACAAATCCTCACGGAAGCGTCCGATCTGTACTTGTTCGCGCAACGAACGGTTGGTGGCCGAGATGATGCGCAGGTCCACTGCAAACAATTCGCTGCTGCCCACCGGTTGCACGCAACGCTCCTGCAATACGCGCAACAGCCGAGCCTGGGTGGGCAAAGGCATGTCGCCGATTTCGTCAAGAAACAGCGTGCCCTTGTCGGCCTTGCGGATCAGGCCGATGCTGCCTTTCTGATTGGCGCCGGTGAAGGCGCCTTTTTCGTAGCCAAACAACTCCGATTCCACCAGTTCTGCGGGAATGGCCGCGCAGTTGACGGCGATAAATGCTTGTTGGCTGCGGGAACTGGCCTGGTGCAGGGCTTTGACGAAAACTTCCTTGCCTACTCCAGTTTCACCGTGGATCAGCAACGGGATGTCTTTTTCCAGCAACCGCTCGGCCTGGCGCACGGCTTTTTCCACGCGGCTGTCGCCAAAATGCAGGGTGTTGAGGTTGATGGCTGCGGGGGCGGCAGGTGTTGGTTGCGCAAAGACCCGCGCCTGGATCGGTGTTTGTTTAGGCCGTTTCAACAAACATTGAAAGCGATTGCGCCCAGCGGCCTGCAGTGCGAACGGCAAACCTTCGGGTTGATTGAGCAGTTCCAGCAACGACACTTTGAACAAACTGTCGATCATCACCCGCGACAGGCTGATGCCCAGCAAATTATCGGCGCGTCGGTTGGCCGATAACACCTGGCCGCTTTCATCGAAGATCAGCAGGCCAGCCCATTGGCTGTCGAGGTTGTTCAGCCCGGTATTGAAGGTCAGTTGGAAATGCTCGCCGCCAAACAGGTTGAGAATCAGCCGGTTTTCCACGGTCTGGCTCATCATCTTGACCATGCCCAAGGTATGGGAGGGCGGCAGATAGCTGTCGCTGGACACATCCAGCACGGCGATGATTTCGCGGTGGGCATCAACGATCGGTGCCGCCGACCCGGTCATGAAGCGGTTGGCCTTGAGGAAGTGTTCATCGTGTTCGATATGCACCGCCTGCGCGCAAGCCAGGGCGGTGCCGATGGCGTTGGTGCCGGTCGAGCGCTCCAGCCAGCTGGCCCCGGCGCTGAAACCCCGGGCCAGCTTTGGCTCGATAAACCGCTGGGTGCCCCAGGAGGTCAAGACCTGGCCCTGATGATCGGCCAACATGATCAGGCAATTGGAGTTGCTGAGGATGTTCTCGTAATAGGGCAGGACTTCCTGGTGAGTGGTCTGCACCAGGGAGTGGTGGCGCTCCAGCAGCTGGCTGATGCCGTCGGCGGGCAGTTGATCGAAGCTGGGCGTGCTCTGGTGATCCAGGCCGAAGGCGCGGCAGCGGCGCCAGGAGTCCTGGATGATGGTGTCGTGCGCCAGCAGGGGAGCGGGTGCGGCCATGGCAGGGACCTTCTTTATTGTTGTTTTTATGGCTCATTCAGTGTTGTTCAAAACTGTTCATTGTCAAGCCCCTGGCTGTTCAATTGTTCAGTTGTGAATGTTCATTTCTGTTCAGAGGTGAACGTGGCTTTTTAGCAATGCACTGATAAGTAAGGGGTTGTTGTTTTTGGCATGAAACTCGCTCTGAACTCTGGACAGAACCATTCCAATAATAAAAAGGGCGTGTCATGTCATTGACCCTGGAACATGTCTCCCGCGTCATCGAAGGCCAGACCTGGATCGATGATGCCAATCTGAGCTTTGAAGCCGGATCCTTCAACGTTTTGCTGGGGCGCACGCTGTCCGGCAAGACCAGCCTGATGCGCTTGATGGCTGGCCTGGACAAGCCCGACAGCGGGCGCATCCTGATGAACGGTGTCGACGTCACCCACAAGCCGGTGCGCCTGCGCAACGTGTCGATGGTTTACCAGCAGTTCATCAACTACCCGACCATGACCGTGTTCGAAAACATTGCCTCGCCATTGCGTCAGGCGGGTGTGTCCAATGAGCAGATCCAGCACAAGGTGCTGGAAACCGCGAAGATGCTGCGCATCGAGAAATTCCTGCAACGCCATCCCTTGGAACTGTCCGGCGGTCAGCAACAGCGTACGGCCATGGCGCGCGCGCTGGTCAAGGATGCCGAACTGATTCTGTTCGACGAACCGTTGGTGAACCTGGACTACAAGCTGCGGGAAGAACTGCGTCAGGAAATGCGTGAGCTGTTCAAGGCGCGCCACACCATCGCCATCTATGCCACCACCGAGCCCAACGAAGCCCTGGCGCTGGGTGGGACCACGACGATTCTTCACGAAGGCCGGGTGATCCAGAGCGGCAAGGCCGCCGAGGTCTATCATCAACCGCAAACGGTGCTGGCGGCCGAGCTGTTTTCCGAGCCGCCAATCAACCTGATGCCGGGGCGCATCAGCGGCAATGAAGTGAGTTTCGTCAACGATATTCACTTCCCCCTGAATGTTGATCTGCGGCCCATCGGTGAAGGCGAGTTTCGTTTTGGCGTGCGCCCCAGCCATATCAGCCTGGTGCCCAGCAACGACGACGATCTGGAATTGGCGGTGACGGTCGAAGTCGCGGAGATCAGCGGTTCGGAAACGTTCCTGCATGTGCGCAGCGAACATTTCCTGCTGGTTCTGCACCTGCCGGGGGTCCATGAATACGACGTGGACGCGCCCATCCGCATCTATATCCCCACCCATAAACTGTTTGTGTTTGATGGCCAGGGACGTTTGCTCCAGGCCCCCGGACGGCGTGTCGCGAGGATTGCCTGATGGCCGAGATCCATTTGCAGAACCTGGCTCATAGTTACAGCCCTACGCCGGTCGATCCTTCGGACTACGCCATCCGGGAAATGAACCACGTTTGGGAGCAGGGCGGTGCCTATGCCTTGCTCGGCCCTTCGGGTTGCGGCAAGTCGACGTTGCTCAACATCATCTCCGGCCTGCTCAGCCCTTCGGAGGGGCAGGTGCTGTTTGACAGCAAAGTGGTGAATGACCTGACCCCGGAAAAACGCAATATTGCCCAGGTGTTCCAGTTTCCGGTGGTCTACGACACCATGACGGTGTTCGACAACCTGGCTTTTCCGCTGCGCAATCAAGGCATGGCCGAGGCGAAGATTCACAGCAAGGTGCAGGAAATTGCCGAGGTGCTTGACCTCCAGGCGCTGTTGGACAAAAAAGCCCGCAACCTCACCGCCGATGAAAAGCAGAAGGTTTCCATGGGCCGGGGGCTGGTGCGTGATGACGTGTCGGCGATCCTCTTCGACGAGCCGCTGACGGTCATCGACCCGCACTTGAAGTGGAAGCTGCGGCGCAAGCTCAAGCAGATCCACGAGCAGTTCAACATCACCATGGTCTATGTGACCCACGATCAACTGGAGGCCTCGACGTTTGCCGACAAGATCGCGGTGATGTATGGCGGACAAATCGTGCAATTCGGCACACCACGGGAATTGTTCGAGCGGCCTAGCCATACTTTTGTCGGGTATTTCATCGGCAGCCCTGGGATGAATCTGATCGAAGTGCAGGCAGAAGCCGGCGGCGTGGGGTTTGCCGGCACGCACCTGGCATTGCCCGAGACGCTGCAACGGCAAATCTCAGAGATGGATTACAAGAAGCTTGAGGTCGGCATCCGCCCGGAATTTATTCATGTCTGGGATGAGCCAAACCCCGACGTGCTGCAAGCCGATGTCATCCATGTCGAAGACCTCGGGACCTACAAGATCATGACCTTGGACCTTGCTGGAGCGACGCTGAAGGTGCGTCTGGCCGAAGACAAACCGGTGCCCGAGGGCAGGGCGTCCATCAGTTTCCCGGCGCAATGGCTGATGGTCTATGCCGATGATTACCTGCTGGAGGCACGGCCATGAACAAGGTGCAGAACAACAAGGCCTGGTGGCTGGTATTGCCGGTATTCCTGCTGGTGGCCTTCAGTGCGGTGATCCCGATGATGACCGTGGTCAACTATTCGGTGCAGGACATTTTCGACCAGTCCAGCCGCTATTTCGTCGGGGTCGATTGGTACAAACAGGTGCTGCTGGATTCGCGTCTGCATGACTCGTTGCTGCGCCAGTTCATTTATTCTGCTTGTGTACTGTTGATCGAGATTCCGCTGGGTATCGCCATCGCCCTGACCATGCCGACCAAGGGGCGCTGGGCCTCGCTTGTATTGATTGTCTTGGCCATTCCGCTGCTGATTCCGTGGAACGTGGTCGGCACCATCTGGCAGATATTCGGCCGCGCCGATATCGGCCTTCTGGGTTCAACCCTCAATGCGATGGGGATCAACTACAACTACGCTGCCAACACCATGGACGCCTGGGTCACGGTGCTGGTGATGGATGTATGGCACTGGACCTCGCTGGTGGCGCTGCTGTGTTACTCGGGACTACGGGCAATACCCGATGTGTACTACCAGGCAGCGAGGATTGATCGTGCGTCCAGTTGGGCGGTGTTCCGGCATATCCAGTTGCCGAAGATGAAGAGCGTGCTGCTGATCGCGGTGATGCTGCGCTTCATGGACAGTTTCATGATCTATACCGAACCGTTCGTGCTGACGGGCGGTGGACCGGGTAATGCCACCACCTTCTTGAGTCAGACCCTGACCCAGATGGCTGTAGGGCAATTCGACCTTGGCCCGGCCGCGGCGTTTTCCCTGGTGTATTTCCTGATCATCCTGTTGGTGTCCTGGCTGTTCTACACCGCCATGACCCATTCCGACGCCAATCGCTGAGGCCGCCTCCATGAGCAAACGCAAACTGGTGCCCCTGCTGATCTATATCCTGTTCCTGCTGGTGCCGATCTACTGGCTGCTGAACATGTCCTTCAAAAGCAACACCGAAATCCTCGGCAGCCTGACGCTGTTTCCCCAGGATTTCACCTTGGCCAACTATAAGGTGATTTTCACTGACCCCAGTTGGTACACCGGTTACCTCAACTCGTTGTACTACGTCAGCCTGAATACGCTGATTTCCCTGGCGGTGGCATTACCGGCGGCCTACGCGTTTTCTCGCTACCGGTTCCTTGGGGACAAGCACCTGTTCTTCTGGCTGCTGACCAATCGCATGGCCCCTCCAGCGGTGTTTCTGCTGCCATTTTTTCAGCTGTATTCGTCTATTGGCTTGTTCGACACGCATATTGCCGTGGCCTTGGCCCATTGCTTGTTTAACGTGCCGCTGGCGGTGTGGATCCTCGAAGGTTTCATGTCCGGGGTGCCCAAGGAAATCGATGAGACGGCCTACATCGACGGCTATAGCTTTCCGAAATTTTTCGCCAAGATTTTCGTCCCGCTGATTGGTTCGGGGATCGGCGTCACGGCGTTTTTCTGCTTTATGTTTTCCTGGGTGGAGTTACTGCTGGCGCGCACGCTGACCTCGGTCAACGCCAAGCCGATTGCGGCGGTGATGACCCGTACGGTTTCGGCTTCAGGGATTGACTGGGGTGTGCTCGCGGCGGCCGGGGTATTGACCATTTTGCCGGGCATGCTGGTGATCTGGTTTGTTCGCAACCATGTGGCCAAGGGCTTTGCCCTGGGCCGGGTCTGAGGAGTCGATGATGGAATGGATGGCCTGGACCACCCCCACTGCGCTGTTTTTCGTGGCTATTGCTCTGTTGTTGGCGGGCATGACCACCTGGGAGTTGCGTTCGCCGAGTATCTCACGGCGTGGTTTTCTGCCGATCAGCACCACCCGTGGTGATCGCTTGTTTATCGGTCTTCTCGGAAGCGCTTACCTGCATCTGCTGGTAGTCGGCGTGACCGGCTGGAGCATCTGGGTGGCGTCCGCGCTGTCTCTGGTGTGGCTGTTGTCTGTGATGCGCTGGGGCTAGTGATGTCGTCCAGATCCTTGTAGGCGCGAGCTTGCTCGCGAAAAACCTGGGTTCGCCTCGGGGTGTCAGGTTTTCCGCGTCATCGTTCGTGACCTTCGCGAACAAGCTCGCTCCTACAGGGTTGGTTGGCGTTTAGCATGTCCCCATTTGAAATCAACCAGGAGGTCTCTATGTTCGATAAAAACAATAAGCTGCGACATAGCATTTCATTGGCCGCCGTCTTGGCGCTCAGCGGCCTGAGCGCCGCGGCGTGGGCCGATGTATACGAAGATGCGGCGAAAAAGTGGATTGGCAGTGAGTTCAAGCCGTCCACCCTTGACGAAGCCCAGCAGCTTGAAGAGCTGAAGTGGTTTATCAAGGCCGCCGAGCCGTTTCGTGGGATGAGTATCAACGTGGTGTCGGAAACCCTCACCACCCACGAGTACGAATCCAAGGTGCTGGCCAAGGCTTTCAGCGAAATCACCGGGATCAAGCTGACCCACGACCTGTTGCAGGAAGGTGACGTGGTGGAGAAGCTGCAAACCCAGATGCAATCCGACAAGAATATCTATGACGGCTGGGTCAATGACTCGGACCTGATCGGCACGCACTTTCGCTATGGCAAGACCGAATCCATCACCGACATGATGGCCAACGAAGGCAAAAACTTCACCTCGCCAACCCTGGACCTGAAGGATTTCATCGGCATTTCCTTCACCACCGCGCCGGATGGCAAGATTTATCAATTGCCCGACCAGCAGTTCGCCAACCTGTACTGGTTCCGTGCCGACTGGTTCGAGCGTGCCGACCTGAAAGCCAAGTTCAAGGAGAAATACGGTTACGAATTGGGTGTGCCGGTGAACTGGTCGGCCTATGAGGACGTCGCCAAATTCTTCAGCGAGGACGTCAAGGAAATCGACGGCAATCGCGTCTACGGGCACATGGACTACGGCAAAAAAGACCCATCCCTGGGCTGGCGCTTCACCGATGCCTGGTTCTCCATGGCCGGTGGTGGCGACAAGGGCTTGCCTAACGGCTTGCCGGTGGACGAGTGGGGGATTCGTGTCGAGGATTGCCATCCGGTGGGTTCCAGCGTCACCCGTGGTGGCGACACCAACGGCCCGGCTGCGGTGTTTGCCACGCAAAAATACGTGGATTGGATGAAAGCCTACGCGCCCCCGGAAGCGGCGGGCATGACGTTCTCCGAATCCGGGCCCGTGCCGTCGCAGGGCAATATCGCCCAGCAGATCTTCTGGTACACCGCCTTTACCGCCGACATGACCAAACCAGGCTTGCCGGTGGTAAACGCCGACGGCACGCCGAAATGGCGCATGGCCCCATCGCCACGCGGGCCATATTGGGAGGAGGGGATGAAGCTCGGTTATCAGGACGTGGGTGCCTGGACCTTCCTCAAATCCACCCCGGAAAAACAAAAACTCGCGGCCTGGCTCTATGCGCAGTTCGTGACCTCGAAAACCGTGTCGCTGAAGAAAACCATTGTCGGCCTGACGCCGATTCGTGAGTCGGACATCAACTCCCAGGCCATGACTGAGATGGCACCGAAGCTGGGCGGCCTGGTGGAGTTCTACCGTAGCCCTGCGCGGGTGCAGTGGACGCCGACCGGCACCAACGTGCCGGATTACCCACGTCTGGCGCAACTGTGGTGGAGCAATATCGCGGCTGCCGCCAGCGGCGAGAAAACCCCGCAACAGGCCCTCGACAATCTCGCCAAGGAGCAGGACGCAATCATGACGCGCCTGGAGCGTGCCAAGGTGCAACCGGTGTGTGGGCCGAAGATGAACCCCGAGCGCGACGCGCAATACTGGTTCGACCAGCCTGGCGCACCGAAGCCCAAGCTGGCGAACGAGAAGCCCAAGGGTGAAACCGTGAACTATGCCGACTTGCTCAAGTCGTGGGAGGCGGCGCGTAAGTGAGGTGAGGGTGGTGAGTAGAACGGCACCGTGAGGTGCCGTTTTTTGTGGTGTCTCTGCTACCGCTATGTAAGCGTCCGGCAGACACACCTTGACCACACCATTCTCCCCCGTGCTCCTCAAAACCACGCTCATTTGCAAGGCTTTAGTAAGCGCTTGGTTAAGTCACCGTGGTTCGGAATTCGCGCTTAGAAAACTCAATAGATAGTGAAGTGGGACGCCTCAGACCTCGGCAGATGGTGCGGATAAGATAAAGATTCGGTCGTCTTGGATTACCAGACCCATTCTCCGCGCCTTAGCTTCGGTTATCAGCGCCCATTATCAGACTGAGGAGCTTTTTAGCAGGTCAACTCCGAGCGCGAGAACGTTCGTTCAGCTACTGCCCTTATGCTGATGAGGTTGCCAGATTTGCACGGGCCCACTCCTCAGCGGTCGTGACTTGAGTCGACTGCTGCGCGTTGAAAGTGCCTGCTTTAGGCCAGGCCACGCCTCTGCCCTGGGCGAACACAGCGCGGTACTTCTTGATGTGATGCGTTGGGTCTCTCTCCAATTCTTGGAGCAAGTACGGAACAGTCCACACGTTACGTTTGAACGGGCGACCCAGTACACGTTCGAGGAGGCTCGCAACCTCTCCGTACGTCACTGTATCTCCCGAGAGGTACACAATCTGATCGCGGAAGCGAGGTTCGAAGAAAACAATTTCCGCTGTCAACGCACCAATGTCTTCTGGAGTCGTGAGCGTCACGCTGGTCTCAAGACTGCCTAGCGCGTTCACGGTATCGTTTTCGAAGTCAACCACCTCGAATACTGGCTCGAATAGAAAGCTGGTGAACATACCCGTCGAGATGATTACCCATTCAGTTTTATCCTGGGCGCGAAGCAATTCGCGTACATCAAGCTGAGCATCGAACAGATCTTGAGGACTGCCCCGACCGATTACCTCGAAGTCGACACCAAACTGCCAAGGAAAGTAGCGCTTCACACCGGACTTGAGAGCTGCTGTAGCCAGCTTCATCGGGGTTTCCCGGCCTGCAACCATGCCTGCGCAGCCTATTACGGTATCGAACCGTGCGAACACTTCAGCCAACTGATCGATTGAATTATTCACGAGATCTGCGGCCACCATCTGGATGCCAAGATCTCGAAGCTCATCGATTTCGACCTTTTTCTCGGGCACCTGAGTGTTGATGGTCGAATCCCTGAGCAGGACGCTGATTGTGGAGCCGGGCGCGCGCTTTGCTACTCGCGCAAGATTGCGCAGAACCGGCAGCCCAAGCTCACCGGCGCCTAGAACGAGAATGGATTGGGGGGAAAGCTGAGTCACTTCGGTCATGATTTCTCCTGAGACCTGTTGCCTGTAAGATGAACAAATGCTTGCACGATTAGGCAACGTTCGTAAGAAGGCACACCTGTGATACCAGAGAATGAAATGACCGATCAGGAGGCTCTCAGCCAGGCAGAAACAATTTGCCGAACGCTTAGAGAAGACGATGATGGCGTCAGACGAGAAGTGCTTGCTCACGCAGGTAGCCGCTGGTCGTTAGGTATTCTGCATGCCCTGGGGGTTTACGGCACGATGCGCCATGCCGAAATAAAAAGGCAGATGACTGGGGTGACTCAGCGGATGTTAACCAAGACGCTACGCTCCATGGAGCGGGATGGGCTAGTGGTTCGGCGGGAGTTCGGTGAGATTCCGCCACGTGTCGAGTATGAGCTGACGCCGCTGGGTATGGGACTGTTGATCCGCATGTCACCTATCTGGACTTGGGTTGTCGAGAACGTTGAGGATTTCCGCAAGGCGCGGCGTATTTTCGACAGTCAGGATGACAAAAAACCCGCATGGCAAATACCTCCATCGACACCATTAGATTCAGACGCGTCGGACTGAATGTAGCTCATAGCGTGTTAGGAGCCCTGTGCCCATTGATGCGGTAGTAATTGGTCAATTGCACTGGCCCTCTGTGTCGGCAACCGCGTCAGTACATCCTTGAGATACGCGAACGGATCATGCCCATTCATGCGTGCCGATTGAATCAAGCTCATAATTGCCGCCGCTCGTTTACCGCTGCGCAGTGATCCGGCGAAGAGCCAATTCGAACGGCCAAGGGCCCAAGGCCGGATCGTATTTTCGACCCGATTGTTGTCGATGGGCACAGCACCATCATTGAGGTAGCGCGTCAGCGCTACCCAGCGTTTCAGGCTGTAATCCAGAGCCTTGGCTGTGGCCGAGCCCTCGGGCACAAGTTCGCGCTGAGCCAGCATCCACTCATGCAACTTCTCCGCGATAGGAATCGCCATTTCTTGACGTAATCGCCAGCGATCTTCATCGCTCATCTCTTTGGCCTTTCGTTCAACCTCGTATAGGCCGCCGATTGAGTGCAGCGCCTGTTCGGCCAGTTGGCTTTTGTTCGCCACATGCAGGTCGAAGAACTTGCGGCGAGCATGGGCCATGCAGCCGATTTCGGTGATGCCCCCTTCGAAGCCGGCCTTGTAGCCTGCGAAGCCATCGCAGACCAGCTTGCCGTTCCAAGTGCCCAGGAAGTTGCGCGCATGTTCGCCAGCACGGCTCGGGCTGAAGTCGTAGACTACCGCCTTCAGTGCCGAGAATGGTGTCGTGCAGTAGGCCCAGACATACGCTCGGTGCGTTTTCTTTTCACCCGGTGCCAGCATCTGCACGGGTGTTTCATCGGCATGGACGACTCGCTGGGCCAGCACTGCCTCGCGCAGTGCTTCCACGAGCGGTTGCAGTTGTACGCCGGTTTGACCCACCCACTGCGCCAGTGTCGAACGGGCGATGGGCAGCCCGGCGCGGCCGAAGATTTTCTCTTGGCGATACAGCGGCAGATGGTCGGCGAACTTGGCCACCATGATGTGGGCCAGCAGGCCTGCGGTCGGGACGCCTTTGTCGATGACGTGCGCCGGTACCGGCGCCTGGATTAGCGTTTCACACTGCTCGCAGGCCCACTTTCCACGGATGTGACGCTCGACGGTGAATACGCCGGGCGTGTAGTCGAGCTTTTCGCTGGCGTCTTCGCCGATGCGCTTGAGGGCGCAGCCGCACTGGCAGTGGCTGTTGTCCGGTTCGTGATGGATCAGTGTGCGAGGAAACTGCGGTGGCAGCGGTGCGCGCTTGGGTTGCTGGCGCACTTTGGCTTCGACAGGTGCCGGTTGCAGCGCCTCAAGTTCGGCTTCGATAGCGGCGATATCCGTATCGATCAAGTCGTCGAGCAGGCTGGCTTGATCCGGGCTCAACTGCTCGCTGCGCTTGGCAAACTTGAAGCGTTTGAGCAGCGCGATCTCGTGGGCCAGTTTCTCGTTGACCGACTTGTGATGAGTGATTTGCTTGTCCATTGTCTCGACGCGCTGGATCAACTGCGCCGCCAGGGCACGCAGTTGTTCAGGGTTTAATTGATCGAGATTTGGATGCAAAGTCATGCCGCCGATTTTGCCAGAGAGGGCTGATGGCGACGATAGACTGATGGGCCAATTGCGCTGGCAAGCACGCCATGGCAGATGTTAAAGCATCGAGATGATTCCGCCTGCACCGACGCGCTGCCAAGGTAAACCGAGCACCAGGGCCTGAAGTTGCTCGGCATCCAACTCAACTTCGGAGCCGTGTCGCACACCCGGCCAGAAGAAGCGTCCTTGATTCAAACGCCGGGCGGCAAGCCAAATCCCCACGCCGTCATGCACCAGCACTTTCATTCGATTGGCGCGGCGGTTGGCGAACAGATAGGCACAGTGCGGCTTCGCCGCACCGAACACCGCCACGACTCGTGCGAGCGCGGTTTCAGTGCCGGCGCGCATGTCCATGGGCTCGGTGGCGAGCCAGATGGAATCGACGCGGATCATCGCAGCAGGTCTCGTAGGAAAGCAGAACACGCCGCTGCATTTTCTGCTGGCCAACTCACCACGACTACACCTTTTGGATGCGGCACTTCGATTCGGATCGTGGCAGGAAGGGCCTGATGCATCGGCACCGGCGGCGAAGTCTTGACCGGGATGAAGGCAGTTTGCAGTGCCAGGTTTTTCTGCGCATGCACCCGAATCCATTTATGGACGAGGTTTGCATTGAGGTTGTGGGTCAAGGCGACATTGGCAATTGAAGTGTCAGGATGGGCGCACTCAGTAATGACCTGGGCCTTGAAGGACTTGGAATAGGAACGGCGTTCTTGTGGCATGGGCGTCCGCTTAAAAAGGCTAAAAATGGTGTCCACTTAAATTTAGGTGGACACCATCGCCTTAACCGATGGCATCAGGAAGATGTGTTGCTCGGACGGTTACACCGCTATAGCAATAGACGCTGCGCCGCGCCTCTTGGATCAACTCCTGAAAACGCAAAACGGCACCCGAAGGTGCCGTTCTGCTTACTGCTTGCCGCTAAGCGATCAACCCGCCATCACCGCATGCTGCACCAGGGTGAGCAAGGGTTGCGGGTAGACACCCAGGAAGAATGCCAGCAGGGCGATTGCCAGCAGCATCACGCCGCCAGCTTTCTGTTCCCAGTGCAGTTCGGCATCCACACGGCGCAGGTTCGGCTCGATCAGGTACAGGGTGACCATTACGCGCAGGTAGTAGAACACGCCGATGGCGCTACCCAGTACCAGGGACGCGACCAACCACCATTCGTGCGCCTCGACACCGGTCGCGACGATGTAGAACTTGCCGATGAAGCCCGCGGTCAGCGGGATACCGGCCAGCGACAGCATCATCACGGTCAGCACGGCGGTCAGGTACGGACGGCGCCAGAATAGGCCGCGATACTCGTACAGGGCGTCAGCGTCACGGCCTTTGTAAGGCGAGGACATCAGGGTGATCACACCGAAAGCGCCGAGGCTGGTGATCACGTAGGTGACCAGGTACACGCCAATCGCTTCCACCGCTAGGCCCTTGCTCGCCACCAAGGCGATCAGCAGGTAACCGAAGTGGGCGATGGACGAATAACCCAGCAGACGCTTGAGGTTGTTCTGAGTCAGGGCCAGCAGGTTACCGAACAGGATCGACGCGATAGCGATGATGGTCAGTACGTTGCTCAGCACGCCAGTGTTGGCCGCAGGGGAAATCTGGAACAGACGCACCATTACCGCAAACACCGCCACTTTTGAGGCCGTGGCCAGGAACGCAGCGACAGGCGCCGGGGCGCCTTCGTAGACGTCCGGGGTCCACAAGTGGAACGGCACCAGCGACAGTTTGAACGCCAGGCCAATCAGCATCATCCCCAGGCCCAACTGGGCGATTGGCGCAGGCATGCTGGTGGTCGCCAGGGCGTGACCGATACCGCTGAAGCTCAGGCTACCGGCCTCGGCATAGAGCAGCGCCATGCCGAACAACAGAAACGCGGAACCGGCAGCCGACAGCACCATGTACTTGATGCCGGCTTCCAGCGAGCGCTTGTTGAAGAAGGCGTAGGCCACCAGGCCATAGGTCGGGACCGACAGCAGTTCCAGGCCGATGAACAAGCCGGCCAGGTGCTGCGCGCTGACCAGCACGATACCGCCGGCCGCAGCCAGCAGGATCAGCAGGTACAGCTCTTCCTTGTTGCCCGGGTAGCCGGTGCCGCCTTCGCCGAGGTAGGCGTGGGCGAGGGTGACGCAGGCAAGGGTGGCAATCAGGATCAACGCGATGTACAGCAGCGCGAAGTCATCGACCATCATCAACGGGGTGATCGCCAGGGGCGCGACCTTGAGTGCCGGGATGATCGACAGCAAGGCCAGGTTCAGACCGGCGGTGGACAGCAGGAACGTCTGCGAGTGATTGCGACGCCAGGCGATCGCCAGCATCACCACCACGATGGTGAGGCTGGTGATCAGCAGCGGCGCAAGCGCGATAAAGTGTTGGATCGTGAATTCCATAGCGCTCTTACCGGGCCGAAGCGAGTTGAGAGAAGGCGGTGCTGAACCACTGCTGCACGCCATGCATCGTCGCGGCAGAAGTGTCCAGGAACGGTTGCGGGTACACGCCGATGTAGATCAGCAATACCGCAAGACCGAGCACCATGATCAGTTCACGAGCATCCATCCCTTGCAGGACGGTGTCGGATTTGGCCGGGCCGAAGTAGGCGCGGTGGATCATGATCAGCGAGTAAACCGAACCGAACACCAGGCCGGAGGTGGCAATGGCGCTGATCCACGGTGTTTGTACGAACGCACCCATCAGGATCAGGAATTCACCGATGAAGTTACCGGTCCCCGGCAAGCCCAGGGACGCGGCGGCGAAGAACAGGCTGATCGCCGGCAGGTAAGCGATACGTGACCAGACACCGCCCATTTCGCGCATGTCCCGGGTATGCAGGCGTTCATACAACTGGCCGCTGAGGATAAACAGCGCGGCTGCCGAAACACCGTGGGCCAACATCTGGATCACGGCACCTTGCAACGCCAGCTGACTGCCGGAGTAGATACCGATCAGTACGAAGCCCATGTGGGAAACGGACGAGAAGGCAATCAGACGCTTGATGTCGGTTTGTGCGAAGGCCAGGAATGCACCGTAGAAAATCCCGACCAGGCCCAGGGTCATGGCGATCGGCGCAAACTCGGCCGAGGCATTCGGGAACAGCGGCAAGGCGAAGCGCAGCAGACCATAAGCCGCGGTCTTCAGCAGGATACCGGCCAGGTCCACGGAACCAGCGGTCGGCGCCTGGGCGTGAGCGTCAGGCAACCAGGAATGGAACGGCACCACCGGCAGCTTCACCGCGAACGCGATGAAGAAGCCCAGCATCAGGATGTACTCGGTGGTCAGCGACATCTGGGTTTTCAACAGGTCGGCGTAGTTGAAGGTAATCACGCCTGTGTTGTTGAAGTTGACCAGTACCAGACCGAGGATCGCCACCAGCATGATCAGGCCGGAAGCCTGGGTGAAGATGAAGAACTTGGTCGCCGCGTAGATCCGGGTTTTCTTGCCGTCCGAAGAACTGTGACCCCAGAGCGCGATGAGGAAGTACATCGGCACCAGCATCATTTCCCAGAAGAAGAAGAACATGAACAGGTCGAGGGCGAGGAATACGCCAACCACGCCGCCCAGGATCCACATCAGGTTCAGGTGGAAGAAGCCCACATGACGCTGAATCTCTTTCCAGGAACAAAGTACCGAGAGGATACCCAGCAAGCCGGTCAGCAGGATCATCAACAGCGACAGGCCGTCGAGGGCCAGGTGCACGTTGATGCCGAAGCGTTCGATCCAGACGTGCTTGAATTCAAGCGCGAAGGTTGGATCGACACCCGGTGCCGGAGCAAATGAATAGTCGCCATGGCCCCACAGCCAGAGGCCGAGTGCGAGTTCCAGGGACATGGTCAGCAACGCAATCCAACGGGGCAGGGTTGCGCCGAAGCGCTCGCCCATCCAGCAGAGCAGGCCGCCGATAAAGGGAATCAGGATTAGCCAGGGCAGAATCATGACGGGCTCGTTTCCTTTCGCAAGTTCGCAAAGTGCGCAATGTACATAGTCAGACCGCAACCACGACGATGGCGCCGATCACCAAAACGGCACCGGCCGCCATGGAAGCTGCATACCAACGCAATTGGCCAGTCTCGCTGCGGCTCAGGGCGTTGTGTCCACCCTTGGCGGCGCGCGGGATCAAACCGATGGTCTGGTCGAGCGGGTCTTTGCGCAGTACGTGGCTGATCGCAAGGTAAGGCTTGACGAACAGTTTGTCGTAGATCCAGTCGAAGCCCCAGGCAGCGAACCACCAGGCCGAAAGGAAACGGCCAATGCCGCTGTTGGCAACGGCGGTGGCGAAGCGCCGCTTGCCAAGGAACAGCATGGCCGCCAGCAGAATACCCGCGATGGCGATGGCGCCCGAGGCGATTTCCAGGCTGTGCTTGGCGTCGCCGCCGGCATGGCCGACGCTTTGTGGCAGCACACCGGCCAGCGGCGGGGTGATCAGGGCGCCGACGAAGGTCGACAGCACGATCAGCACCGACAGTGGCAGCCAGTGAGAGATGCCGTGGCCTGCGTGCGCTTCGGTCTTGGCTTCACCGTGGAAGGTGATGAAGATCAGGCGGAAGGTGTAGAGCGAGGTCATGAACGCACCCACCAGACCTGCGTACAGCAGACCCTGGTTACCGCTGGCAAAGGCTTCCCAGAGGATTTCGTCTTTCGAGTAGAAACCCGCGGTTACCAACGGCAACGCCGCCAGTGCCGCGCCGCCGACGATGAAGCTGGCGTAAGCCAATGGCAGTTTCTTCCACAGGCCACCCATCTTGAAGATGTTCTGCTCGTGGTGGCAGGCAACGATCACCGCACCGGACGCAAGGAACAGCAGGGCCTTGAAGAAGGCGTGGGTCATCAGGTGGAAGATCGCGCCGTCCCAGGCGCCGACGCCCAGGGCCAGGAACATGTAACCGATCTGGCTCATGGTCGAGTAGGCGAGGATACGTTTAATGTCGGTCTGTACCAGCGCGGCGAAACCGGCCAGCACCAGCGTCACGCCACCCACCAGGCCGACCAGATGCAGGATCTCCGGCGCCAGGGTGAACAGGCCATGGGTACGAGCGATCAGGTAGACACCCGCGGTCACCATGGTTGCCGCGTGAATCAGTGCGGAAACCGGGGTAGGACCGGCCATCGCATCTGCCAGCCAGGTTTGCAGTGGCAGTTGCGCGGATTTACCGACGGCGCCGCCCAGCAGCATCAGGGTTGCCAGGGTGATCCAGAAGTCGCCGACCTGGAATTTCTGCGGCGCCAACACCAACAGCTCCTGGATATTCAGCGTGCCCACCTGCTGGAACAGGATGAACAGGCCGATGGCCATGAACACGTCGCCGATCCGGGTCACGATAAACGCCTTGAGTGCCGCGTTCCCGTTGTTGCGGTTGCTGTAATAGAAACCGATCAACAGGTACGAGCACAGGCCCACGCCTTCCCAGCCGAAGTACAGGAACAACAGGTTATCGCCCAGCACCAGGAACAGCATGCTGGCGATAAACAGGTTGGTGTACGAGAAGAAGCGCGAGTAACCCGCTTCACCACGCATGTACCAGGACGCGAACAGGTGGATCAGGAAACCCACGCCGACCACCACGCCGAGCATGGTGATCGACAGGCCGTCGACGTAGAGGGCGAAGTTGGGCTTGAAGCCCTCCACCGACATCCATTGCCACAGCACCAGGGTGTAGTGACCGCCTTCCGGAGGCGCGACGTTGAATTGCCAGATGACATAGGCGGTGACAAGCGCCGACAAGCCAATGGAACCCACGCCGATCAGCGCCGAGAGGTTTTCCGACCAGCGTCCACGGGAGAACGACAGCAGCAGGAAACCGATCAGGGGAAATACGAAAGTCAGAAAGATCATGTTCATCCGCGCATCTCACTGGCAGCGTCGATATCAAGCGTGTGGAAGCGACGATACAGTTGCAGCAGGATCGCCAAGCCGATACTGGCTTCGGCGGCTGCCAGGCTGATCACCAGGATGAACATGACTTGTCCATCCGGCTGGCCCCAGCGTGCGCCGGCCACGATGAAGGCCAATGCGGCAGCGTTCATCATGATTTCCAGGCTCATCAACACGAACAGAATGTTACGGCGAACCATCAGGCCGACCAGGCCAAGGCAGAACAGGATGCCGGCGACCGCCAGACCATGCTCCAAAGGGATAGCAGGCATCGTCATTGCTCCTTGGCTTCGTTGCGGCCCAGGTGGAAGGCGGTGATGACTGCCGCGAGCAGCAGCATCGAAGCCAGTTCGACCACCAGCAGGTACGGGCCGAACAGGCTGATGCCCACGGCCTTGGCGTCTACGGTGGTGTGGCCGATGGCCTGGCCGCTCTGGTGAGCGAACAGCACATACAGCAGTTCAGCCAGCAGCAGCGCTGCCAGAATCACCGGGCCGAGCCAGATGCCGGGCTTGAGCCAGACGCGCTCCTGGGCCACCGAAGCCGGCCCCAGGTTGAGCATCATCACCACAAACACGAACAGCACCATGATGGCGCCGGCGTAGGCGATCACTTCCAGGACACCGGCGAACGGTGCGCCGAGGCTGAAGAACGTCATGGCCACGGCGATCAGCGAAATGATCAGGTAGAGCAGGGCGTGCACGGGGTTGGTGTTGGTGATCACGCGAAGCGTGGACACCACTGCAATACCCGATGCGAAATAGAAAGCGAATTCCATCTTTCTTCCTTAAGGCAGCAAGCTCTTCACGTTGATCGGCTCGGCTTCGTTCTGTGCGGCGCCTTTCGGCTTACCGGCAACGGCCATACCTGCAACACGATAGAAGTTGTAATCAGGGTTTTTACCGGGACCAGAGATCAACAGATCTTCTTTCTCGTACACCAGGTCCTGACGTTTGAACTCGGCCATCTCGAAATCCGGTGTCAACTGGATCGCGGTGGTCGGGCAGGCTTCCTCGCAGAGGCCGCAGAAAATGCAGCGCGAGAAGTTGATGCGGAAGAAGTCCGGGTACCAGCGACCGTCTTCGGTTTCAGCTTTCTGCAGTGAAATGCAGCCCACCGGGCACGCCACGGCGCACAGGTTGCAGGCTACGCAGCGCTCTTCGCCATCCGGGTCGCGGGTCAGCACGATACGGCCGCGATAGCGCGGCGGCAGGTAGACCGCTTCTTCCGGGTATTGCAGGGTGTCGCGTTTGCGAAAGCCGTGACCGAACACCATCACCAGGCTTCGCAACTGGGTACCGGTACCCTTAACGATGTCGCCAATATATTTGAACATGGGTCAAATCCTCACTGAACCGCGCCCGCTGGCGTGTTCAACAACACAACGGCAGCAGTCACCAGCAAATTGATCAGGGTCAGCGGCAGGCAGAATCTCCAGCTGAAATCCATCACCTGGTCATAACGTGGGCGCGGAATGGAAGCGCGCAGCAGGATGAACAGCATGATGAAGAACGCGGTCTTCAGGAAGAACCAGAAGAATGCCAGTTGCGGCAGGATGCCGAACGGTCCGTGCCAGCCGCCGAAGAACAGCGTGACCAGCAGGGCCGAGATCAAGATGATGCCGATGTACTCACCGACGAAGAACATGCCCCATTTCATGCCGGCGTATTCAATGTGGTAACCGTCGGCCAGTTCCTGTTCCGCTTCCGGCTGGTCGAACGGGTGACGGTGAGTCACGGCGACGCCAGCGATGAAGAAGGTACAGAAGCCGAAGAACTGCGGAATGATGAACCACAGGTTCTGCGCCTGGTACTCGACGATGTCGCGCATGTTGAACGAGCCAACCTGCACCACGATGCCCATCAGCGCCAGGCCCATGAACACTTCGTAGGACACGGTCTGGGCCGAGGCCCGCAAGCTGCCCAGTAGGGCGAACTTGTTGTTACTGGCCCAACCGGCGAACAGCACCGCGTAGACCGACAGACCGGCCATGGCAAAGAAGAACAGCAAGCCGATGTTCAGGTCCGCCACGCCCCAGGTCGGGGTGATCGGGATGACCGCGAAGGCAATCAGCAAGGCGCTCATGGCCACCACCGGTGCCAGGGTGAAGATCACCTTGTCGGCAAACGGCGGGGTCCAGTCTTCCTTGAAGAACATTTTCAGCATGTCGGCGGCGATCTGGAACATGCCGAACGGGCCAACGCGGTTCGGACCGTAACGGTCCTGCCACCAGCCCAGCAGGCGACGTTCGACGAAGCTGAGCAGGGCGCCCGCCACGACCACGGCCAGCAGGATCACGATGGCCTTGAGGACCGCGATGATCACGTCGATCACTTCAGGGGTGAACCAGGTCATTGCGCTGCCTCCTGCAGACCGTCAACGGTTTTGCCGAAAATGGCTGGAGGAATGCCCGAGATACCCGCTGGCAACGCAACCAGGCCTGCACCCAACTCTTCATTGATACGCAGCGGCAGGCGCAGGGTCTGACCGGCTACGTTCAGGCTGAGCAGGGCACCGTCGTTGACACCCAGGCGATCGGCTTCGGACTTGGCCAGGGATACATAAGCAGCCGGAATGCGCTCTTGAACCGGGGCGGCTTTGGAAGAGGTCTCTTCGCTGCCGAACAGGTGGAAGAACGGTACGACCTGCCAGGTACCCGGGGCCGGGTTGAACGGACGCGGTACAGCGGCGAACCAGTTCAGCGCGTCGCCCTGGGTTTCGATCAGGCGGGTGCCCGGGTCGCCAGCGCGAATATGCCCACCGACTTCGTCCTGGAACTTGTTCCAGGCCTGTGGCGAGTTCCAACCCGGCGACCAGGCAAACGGCACCTGCTGACGCGGTTCGGCCGAACCCGAGTAACCTTCCATGGAGAAGGCGAACGCGGTGTCGTTGTCTTGCGGAGTACGTGGTTCGTGCACGCTGATGTCGGCGCGCATGGCGGTACGACCGGAATAGCGCAGCGGTTCGCGGGCGAGTTTCATGCCCTTGATGCGGAACGCGGCGGACGGTGCGGCATCGACGATGCGCGCCAGTTGCGGTGCACTTGCGGCGACGGCTGCGGTGGCGTGGTCGAGCTGGGTCCAGCCGATCGGCTGGTTCAGCAGGGTGGCGCGCAGGGCATGCAGCCAGCGCCAGCCTTCGTGAACCAGGATGCTGGCATCCATGTACTTCGGATCGAACACCTGGAAGAAACGCTGGGCGCGGCCTTCCTGGCTGACCAGGGTGCCATCGCCTTCAGCGAAGGTGGCGGCTGGCAGTACCAGGTCGGCGCGGTCGCTGGTGGCGGTCTTCTGGTGATCGGCAACGATCAGCACTTTGGCGGCGTCCAGCGCGGCGTCGACCTTGGCCGAATCCGTGCGGGTGTACAGGTCGTTTTCCAGCACCACGAGGGCGTCGGCGTTGCCGTCGATCACGCTTTGCAGGGCGGCGTCCACCGATTCGCCACCGAGCATGGCCAGGCCGAGGCTGTTGGCTTCCGGCACGATCAGGCTGATGGAACCGTTCTTCTCGCGCAGCTTGAGGGCTTTGGCGATGTTGGCGGCGGCTTCGATCAGCGCGTTGGACCCCAGGGAGGTACCGGCGATGATCAGTGGGCGCTTGGCCGCGAGCAGGGCGTCAGCGATGCGCTTGGCCAGTTCCAGGGCTTCGCTGTCCAGGCCGTCGACGGCCGGCGCGCTGGCATCCAGAGCGTGGGCCACGGCGAAACCGATGCGCGCCAGGTCGTCAGGCGCCGCATGCACACACTCTTCGGCGATATCGTCGAGCTTGGTTTCAGCGATGCTTGCAATAAACAGCGGGTTCAACGCGTGCTGGCCGATGTTTTTCACCGCCGCATCGAGCCAAGGCTGGACGCGCATGGCGTCGGCCATGTCCTCGGCCTTGCCTTTTACCGACTGGCGCAGGGACAGGGCCACGCGAGCAGCGGTCTGGGTCAGGTCTTCACCGAGGACGAAGATTGCGTCGTGGTCTTCGATGTCGCGCATGTTCGGAACCGGCAGTGGGCTGTCGTTCAGCACTTGCAGGACCAGTCGGATGCGCTCCAGTTCGCCGGCCTCGATACCGGAGTAGAAGTGCTCGGCACCGACCAGTTCGCGCAACGCATAGTTGCTTTCGAGGCTGGCACGTGGCGAACCGATACCGACAATGTTGCGCCCGCGCAGCAGATCGGCGGCCTTGTCCAGCGCCGCGTCCAGGCTCAGCTTGGCGCCATCGGCCAGCAGCGGTTGGCGTGGGCGGTCTTCGCGGTTGACGTAGCCATAGCCGAAACGACCACGGTCGCACAGGAAGTACTGGTTGACCGAACCGTTGAAGCGGTTTTCGATACGCCGCAGTTCGCCGTAACGCTCGCCCGGGGAAATGTTGCACCCGCTGGAGCAGCCATGGCAGATGCTCGGCGCGAATTGCATGTCCCACTTGCGGTTGTAGCGCTCGGAGTGGGTCTTGTCGGTGAACACACCGGTCGGGCAGACCTCGGTGAGGTTGCCGGAGAACTCGCTTTCGAGTACGCCGTCTTCAACGCGACCGAAGTACACGTTGTCGTGGGCGCCGAATACGCCGAGGTCGGTGCCGCCGGCGTAGTCCTTATAGAAACGCACGCAGCGGTAGCAGGCGATGCAGCGGTTCATTTCGTGGGAAATGAACGGGCCGAGGTCCTGGTTCTGGTGAGTACGTTTGGTGAAGCGATAACGGCGCTCGTTGTGGCCGGTCATCACCGTCATGTCCTGCAAGTGACAGTGACCGCCTTCCTCGCACACCGGACAGTCGTGCGGGTGGTTGGTCATCAGCCATTCAACGACACTGGCGCGGAACGCCTTGGACTCTTCATCGTCGATGGAGATCCAGGTGTTGTCGGTGGCCGGGGTCATGCAGGACATGACGATACGACCACGGGTGTCGTTTTCGTCGGTGTACTGCTTGACCGCGCACTGGCGACAGGCACCGACGCTACCTAAAGCGGGGTGCCAGCAGAAATAAGGGATGTCGAGACCTAGTGACAGACACGCCTGTAACAGGTTGTCTGCCCCATCGACTTCGAGCGCTTTGCCGTCTACGTGGATAGTGGCCATGGTTCAAAGATCTTCGTTGGCCCGGTGTCAGCGGGCGTGGCTAATGGAATCTTGTTATTCATGTGAATCAACACAGCCGTTCAGGGCGTCATCACATGAGAAAGCGAAGGGCACGGACCCTTCGCTTCTTTAAGCGTTACGCACCGACCATGGTCGGCGATACCACCTGATTGAGATCGCCCGCGCGGGTTGGCGCGATACCGGCCTCGAATTCAGAGCGGAAATATTTGATCGCGCTGCCCAATGGCTCCACGGCGCCCGGTGCGTGAGCACAGAAGGTCTTGCCTGGACCGAGGAAGCCGACCAGACCCAGCAGGGTCTCGATATCACCCTCGCGGCCTTCGCCATTCTCGAGGGACATCAGCAACTTGACGCTCCATGGCAAACCATCGCGGCACGGGGTGCAGAAACCGCAGGATTCACGGGCAAAGAACTGCTCCATGTTGCGCAGCAGCGAGACCATGTTGACGGTGTTGTCGACCGCCATGGCCAGGCCGGTGCCCATCCGGGTGCCGACTTTGCCGATGCCGCCTGCGTACATCTGGGCATCCAGGTGCTCGGGCAACAGGAAACCGGTGCCCGCGCCGCCTGGCTGCCAGGCCTTGAGGGTATAGCCGTCGCGCATGCCGCCAGCGTAGTCCTCGAACAGCTCGCGTGCGGTCACGCCGAACGGCAGCTCCCACAGGCCAGGGTTCTTGACCTTGCCGGAGAAGCCCATGAGCTTGGTGCCCATGTCTTCGCTGCCTTCGCGGGCCAACGATTTGTACCAGTCGACGCCGTCGGCGATGATCGCCGGCACGTTGCACAAGGTTTCAACGTTGTTCACGCAGGTCGGTTTGCCCCACACGCCTACGGCGGCAGGGAAGGGCGGCTTGGAGCGCGGGTTGGCGCGGCGGCCTTCGAGGGAGTTGATCAGTGCGGTTTCTTCACCGCAGATGTAACGCCCGGCGCCGGTGTGCACAAAGAGCTCGAAGTCAAAACCCGAACCCAGGATGTTCTTGCCCAGCAGGCCGGCCGCCTTGGCTTCTTCCACGGCACGGTTGAGGTGCTTGGCGGCGGTGGTGTATTCGCCACGCAAGAAGATATAGCCACGGTAGGTCTTCAGCGCACGGGCACTGATCAGCATGCCTTCGATCAGCAGATGGGGCAGTTGCTCCATCAGCATGCGGTCTTTCCAGGTGTTCGGCTCCATTTCATCCGCGTTGCACAGCAGGTAGCGGATGTTGATGGATTCGTCTTTGGGCATCAGGCCCCACTTCACGCCGGTGGGGAAGCCAGCGCCGCCGCGACCTTTCAGGCCTGCATCCTTCACGGTCTGGACAATATCGTCCTGGGCCATGTCGGCAAAGGCTTTGCGTGCGGCAGCGTAGCCGTTCTTGGCCTGGTACTCGGCAAGCCAAACGGCTTCGCCGTCGTCACGCAGGCGCCAGGTCAGCGGGTGAGTCTCGGCCGAACGCTTTATAAGGTTGGCCGGGCCGAAGGAAGTCAGGGTCATGGGTAGCCCTCGAGCAATTGGCTGACGCCGGCAGGCTGCACGTCGCCGAATGTGTCGTCGTCGATCATCAGCGCCGGTGCTTTGTCGCAGTTGCCCAGGCAGCACACCGGCAGCAGCGTGAAACGGCCGTCTGCGGTGGTCTGGCCGAGGCCGATGCCCAGCTTGTCCTGGATCTCGCTGACCACGGACTCGTGGCCACCGATGTAGCAGACCATGCTGTCGCACACGCGAATGATGTGGCGGCCGACGGGTTGGCGGAAGATCTGGCTGTAGAACGTCGCCACGCCTTCAACGTCGCTGGCGGGGATGCCGAGCATTTCGCCGATGGCGTAGAGGGCGCCGTCCGGCACCCAGCCACGTTCCTTCTGGACGATCTTCAAGGCTTCGATCGACGCCGCGCGCGGGTCTTCGTAGTGATGCAGCTCGTGCTCGATGGCCGAGCGCTCGGTTTCACTCAAGGTGAAACGGTCTGTCTGGATAAGCGTGCTGTTCATGCTTAGCGGTCCACGTCGGCCATAACGAAATCGATACTACCCAGGTACGCAATCAAGTCCGCGACCATCTCGCCTTTGATCACCGAAGGGATCTGCTGCAAGTGCGGGAAGCTTGGCGTACGAATCCGGGTGCGGTAGCTCATGGTGCCGCCATCGCTCGTCAGGTAATAACTGTTGATACCCTTGGTCGCTTCGATCATCTGGAAGGATTCGTTGGCCGGCATTACCGGGCCCCACGAAACCTGCAGGAAGTGCGTGATCAGGGTTTCGATATGCTGCAGCGTGCGCTCTTTGGGCGGCGGCGTGGTCAGCGGGTGATCCGCTTTATACGGGCCGGCCGGCATGTTGCGCATGCACTGCTCGATTATTTTCAGGCTCTGGCGCATTTCTTCGACGCGCACGATGCAACGGTCGTAGGCATCGCCGTTAGCCGCCAGCGGGACTTCGAATTCGAAGTTCTCGTAGCCGGAGTACGGGCGTGCTTTACGCAAGTCGAAATCGCAACCGGTCGAACGCAAGCCAGCACCGGTGACGCCCCATTCCAGGGCTTCTTTGGTGTTGTAGGCGGCGACGCCGATGGTGCGGCCTTTGAGGATGCTGTTGTCCAGGGCGGCTTTCTGATACTCGTCCAGACGCTTGGGCATCCAGTCGATGAATTCCTTGACCAGGCGCTCCCAGCCGTTCGGCAGGTCGTGCGCAACACCGCCGATGCGGTACCAGGCCGGGTGCAGACGGAAACCGGTGATGGCTTCGATGACCTTGTAGGCGCGTTGACGGTCGGTGAAGGTGAAGAACACCGGTGTCATGGCGCCGACGTCCTGGATATAGGTACCCAGGAACAGCAGGTGGCTAGTGATCCGGAAGAATTCGGCCATCATGATGCGGATGGTGTCGACGCGGTCCGGCACCTTGATGCCGGCCAGCTTCTCGACCGAGAGCACGTACGGCAGGTTGTTCATCACGCCGCCGAGGTAGTCGATACGGTCGGTGTACGGGATGAAGCTGTGCCACGACTGACGCTCGGCCATCTTCTCGGCACCACGGTGGTGGTAGCCGATGTCCGGCACGCAGTCGACGATTTCTTCGCCGTCCAGTTGCAGGATGATACGGAAGGCACCGTGAGCCGAAGGGTGGTTCGGGCCCAGGTTGAGGAACATGTAGTCCTCGTTGGTGCCGGAGCGTTTCATGCCCCAGTCTTCCGGACGGAAGCGCGCGGCCTCTTCTTCAAGCTGTTGCTTGGCGAGGTTGAGGCTGTACGGGTCGAATTCGGTGGCGCGGGCAGGGAAGTCCTTGCGCAGCGGGTGACCTTCCCAGGTTGGCGGCATCATGATGCGCGTCAGGTGGGGGTGGCCCGGGAAATCGATACCGAACATGTCCCAGACTTCACGCTCGTACCAGCTGGCGTTCGGCCAGATACCGGTCACGGTCGGTACGCTCAGGTCGCTCTCGGACAGCGCGACCTTGATCATCACGTCGCTGTTACGTTCGATCGACAGCAGGTGATAGAACACAGTGAAATCGACGCCGCTCGGCAGGCCTTGACGCTTGGTGCGCAGACGCTCGTCCACGCCATGCAGGTCATAGAGCATGACGTACGGCTTGGGCAGGTTACGCAGGAAGGTCAGGACTTCGACGAGCTTGGCGCGCGCGACCCACAGCACCGGCATACCGGTGCGTGTGGCCTGCGCAGTGAAGGCGTCAGGGCCAAAACGGTTATTGAGTTCGACGACCACATCCTGGTCGTCTGCCTTATAAGGCGGGATGTACAGAGCACTGCCTGTAGTCATGGTTTTTTATCGCTTTCGGTCAACGTAAAGAATGAAGCCAGGTTTTCGTTCTATAAAAGAAGCGGTGCTGGATCAGACTTCGTCAGGGCTGCGCAGGTTGGTGACCTGAATACGCTGTTCGCGGCGCTGTTCCTTTTGTGACGGCATCTCGGCGCGGTAAACGCCTTGATCTCCGACAACCCAGGAAAGTGGGCGACGCTCCTTGCCAATCGATTCCTGCAACAGCATCAAGCCTTGCAGGAATGCTTCAGGGCGGGGCGGGCAGCCAGGCACGTAGACGTCCACGGGCAGAAACTTGTCCACTCCCTGAACCACGGAGTAGATGTCGTACATGCCACCGGAGTTGGCGCACGAACCCATGGAGATAACCCACTTTGGTTCGAGCATTTGCTCGTAGAGACGCTGAATGATCGGCGCCATCTTGATAAAGCAGGTACCGGCGATAACCATGAAATCCGCTTGGCGCGGTGATGCCCGGATAACTTCGGCGCCAAAGCGCGCGATGTCGTGGGGCGCCGTGAAGGCGGTGGTCATTTCCACGTAGCAGCAGGACAGACCGAAGTTGTACGGCCACAGGGAGTTTTTACGCCCCCAGTTGACCGCACCGCTCAGTACGTCTTCCAGCTTGCCCATGTAGATGTTTTTGTGGACTTGGTCTTCTAACGGATCGGAAACGGTTTCCCGTTCGCCGATGGGGTACTGCTCGTTAGGAGCATCCGGGTCGATCCTGGTGAGATTGTATTGCATCGCCAAAGCCTCATTGTTTCAGCTTCGCTTGCCGCTTGCGACGAGCTTCCGGAGCCCAGTCAAGGGCGCCCACTCGAAATAGGTAGACAAGGCCTGCCAACAGAATTGCTATGAAAATGAGAGCTTCGACGAATCCGGTCCAGCCGCTTTCGCGGACGGACACAGACCAGGCAAAGAGAAAGAGGGCTTCGATATCGAAGATCACGAAAAGCATCGCGACCAGATAGAATTTGGCTGAGAGCCGCAAGCGGGCGCCACCTGTAGGTAGCATGCCGGACTCGAACGGTTCGTTTTTGCTGCGACCCCAGGCTTTTGACCCCAGGAGGCTGGATACACCGAGCATGAAGGCGCAAAGGCCGATGACACCTAGAAGGAAAATGGCAAAGCCCCAGTTGTGGGCCATGAGTCCTGTCGCTTCGGGCATGCTGGTAATCCTTAACAGAGAGCAAAGGTCTCTGAGCGTAATAAAGAAATAAAGCAGTGACGATATATCGCAGCGCAATCAATCGCGGTGATTTTATGGCTAAACACCGAGCAAGTAAAATTTGCAGAGCGAAAATATTCGATGGAATAAGGACATAGTGCACCTTTATGGGGCTATAGCCCAGACACTACGGGCATTAGCTTGATTTTCATCAATGATGTTTTGTTTAGGGGGTAACGAAGTTTTGTTTCTCTAAATGATAATGAATATTGTTTGCGTGGATTTTAAGCGGGTGTCGGGTGCTTGGCGGGGAAAGTTGTTGTTACTTGCCCGTATGGCGCAAGTTGATGAAGTGGATCTTTTAACCGATTTGTCCGAAGCAAATACCGTCCTGGATCAATGTTTTGCTCAAAACCTTCAGGCTACGCACATTTCCCAATGTGGGGCGGGAGGAGGTTTGCGCGGGGCAAAAAAACGCCCCGAACCAGTCGGGGCGTCAGATCGTACGGCATTGCGGTTAGCTCTTTAACGGATCCGCAATGGCCGTGTACTCAGGTTACTCAGTGGAACTGTTCTTCTTCGGTCGAGCCGGTCAGCGCGGTCACGGACGAGGTGCCGCCCTGGATCACGGTGGTCATGTCGTCGAAGTAGCCGGTGCCCACTTCCTGCTGGTGAGCCACGAAGGTGTAGCCTTTGGCGGCGTCAGCAAATTCCTGTTCCTGCAGCTTCACGTAGGCGGTCATGTCGTTGCGGGCGTAGTCGTGCGCCAGGTTGAACATGCTGTGCCACATGTTGTGAATGCCGGCCAGGGTGATGAACTGATGCTTGTAGCCCATGGCGGACAGTTCGCGCTGGAACTTGGCGATGGTCGCGTCGTCCAGGTTCTTCTTCCAGTTGAAAGAAGGCGAGCAGTTGTAGGACAGCAGTTGGTCCGGGTATTCCTTTTTGATCGCTTCAGCGAAACGACGCGCTTCTTCCAGGTCTGGCTTGGCGGTTTCGCACCAGATCAGGTCCGCATACGGCGCATACGCCAGGCCGCGGGCGATAGCCTGGTCGAGGCCGGCGCGTACCTTGTAGAAGCCTTCCTGGGTGCGCTCGCCGGTCACGAACGGCTGGTCGTACGGGTCACAGTCCGAAGTCAGCAGGTCCGCCGCGTTGGCGTCGGTACGGGCGAGGATGATGGTCGGTGTGCCGGCAACGTCGGCCGCCAGGCGAGCAGCGGTCAGTTTTTGTACGGCTTCCTGGGTCGGAACCAACACCTTGCCGCCCATGTGGCCGCATTTCTTCACTGACGCAAGCTGGTCTTCGAAGTGAACGCCCGCGGCGCCTGCCTCGATCATGCTCTTCATCAGTTCGTAGGCGTTCAGTACACCGCCGAAACCGGCTTCGGCATCCGCCACGATCGGGGCGAAATAGTCGATGTAGCCTTCGTCGCCCGGGCCTTTACCGGCTTTCCACTGGATCTGGTCGGCGCGGCGGAACGAGTTGTTGATGCGCTTGACCACGGTCGGCACGGAGTCCACCGGGTACAGCGATTGGTCAGGGTACATGGACTCGGCGGAGTTGTTGTCCGCGGCCACTTGCCAGCCGGACAGGTAGATCGCCTGGATGCCGGCCTTGACTTGCTGCACAGCCTGGCCACCGGTCAAGGCGCCCATGCAGTTGACGAAATCTTTTTCGGGACGGAAGGAGGGTTTGGCGCCCTGGGTAACCAGGTTCCACAGCTTCTCTGCGCCCAGTTTTGCAAAGGTGTGCTCAGGTTGAACCGAGCCACGCAGGCGGACGACGTCAGCAGCGGAGTAAGCGCGTGTCACGCCTTTCCAGCGTGGGTTTTCAGCCCAGTCTTTTTCAAGGGCTGCAATTTGCTGTTCGCGTGTCAGTGCCATGGGGAAAAACCTCGTCGCGTCTTTTGTGGAAAAACTACTGGGTTGAAAATTCCGTTTGCCAGCCACGTATTCAAGGCGTGGATATGGCTGCTCGCTGACCAGAAGCTTAGGCGCTCAAGTCAGGTCTGGCGGGGAAGGCGACGGATGAACGATGGGCTCAAGGGGGGAAGTGAGCAGGTAGAGGCGAACCGAGAACAGTCTTCAGGCGTCGTGGGCCTTCATACGATCCAACAGTGTGTTGCCAGGTTACCTAGTTACGCTTCCGTCCCTCGGGACAACTTCGTTCCAGTCGCAACCTCGTCAAACACACCTTGTGGGCGGTACAGACACGAATCGGCTCAGGTGGGTAACTTTGAGCGACGATCCGAAGGCCCTTGCCAGGGCCCCTGATCAGCGGGAGCGAGGCCATCATGCCCATGCTTTTTTGGATCGTCAAATGTTTTGTAGTGCTTTTTTTAAAGCACTACATCTTTGGTCTAATACGACTCATCAGTCAGTTTTTGGTGCTTCAGTTCAGGCTTTCAACTTTGACCCGCAAGGTCAGGTCATCGCGCCCTTGAGTCGAATACGTACGGGTTGCGCCTTGTTTATCGGCCTGGGTCTGACGATTGATGCCGGCAAGGGTGATCCACTCGCCCAGGCGTCCGCTGACGGTTGTGTCGGTACTTTGCACATTCACTACATCGGGACGTTCCTGGCTCATGCGGTCACGATTGGTGCTGATGCTTAAGTGGACGGTCTCACCGGTAACGCTGGCGGTGACGTAGAAACCCTGGGTGACGTTGCGGTATTGGGTCTGGTTTTGCGGGCGACCATAGGTGTCCGGTTGGGTGGTGGTCAGCGGCACGCTCTGGCCCACCTGGATCAATGCCGGTACGCCTTCGCTGGCCTGGATCTGCTGGATGCCGCCATCACGGCTAGCGGTGCTGTAAGTGATGATGTGGGTATTGCTTTGTTGATTGTTTTCATTGGTGTCGACGGTGATCAGCAGGCGCTTTGCGGGTGTGTCGAGTTGTGCGAGAAGTGCGCGCAGCGCCTGGATCTTCTCGGGTTCGGCATTAACGATGAGTTGATTGCCGTAGGCGCTGACGGTGCCGTCCTTGCCAATGAAGTTCTGTGCCACTGGCAGCAGGTCCGCGCTGGTGCGGTTGCTCAGAGGGACGATCTCGGTGGCCGCTGTCACAGGAAGGCTGATGCTCAGGAGCAGGGCGATGAGCAGGGTGCGTAGGGACATGTCCGTTATCTCTGCGAGTCATTTAGGCTTGATAGTGCCAGTTTGTCGGCCTGGCGGGTCACAAGTTGAATCGTAGACGGCAAAATGCCCTGGCATGGCAGGGCATTTGTGGTACTGCTTAAATCGCTTTCGCGAGCAAGACCGCTACCACGCTTGACCGAGTATATCCTGTGGAATGCGGTCAAATGTGGGAGCGGGCTTGCTCGCGAAGAGGGCAACGCGGCGCCGAATCAGTCCCCGCGTACCATATCAACGTGAGGGATCCCGACTTCGAGGAACTCATCGCTGACGACCTTGAAGCCCAGCCGCTCATAGAAGGGCGCTGCATAGACCTGCGCACTGAGAAACTGCCTGGTCTGCCCGCGCCTTTCGGTTTCGGCGATCACCGCTTCCATCAATGCGTCACCGACTTTCAGGCCGCGCCAGTCCTTGAGGACCGATACGCGACCGATCTCGCCGCTGGGCAACAGGCGAGCGGTGCCAATTGGGAAGTCGCCTTCGAAGGCGAGGAAATGCACCGCGCCATCGTCATCGGAATCCCACTCCAGCTCAGGTGGAACCGATTGCTCGGCGATAAACACGGCTTCACGAATGCGCCGGATCTCGGCGTTATCCTTTAGCCAGTCTGCGACACGTACGCGAATTTTATTCATCGGCAAACCCCAGGCTTCCTTGCTTGACCAGTTCACACAGCAGATCGCGGCCGTCTTCATCCGCCAGCCATGGGCCGAGGTTGTCGATGTGCAAGGCGTCGGCAGCACAAATCATCTTCAGCAGCTCGCGCAGTTTGCCTGGCAGGTAACGGCTCTGGCCGCTGGCGAACAGCAGCAGGTCGTCATCGACTTCGGACCACGCCAGGCGTGCGCTTGGGTTGCGGATCAGCACCGCGCCTTGCTCCAGGCTACCCAGGAAGTCGTCTTCTTCCAGTTCAGGACCCACGACCAGCTCAGGATAACGCGGCTCGGTCATGAACTGGCCGAACCAGGTCAGCAACATGCGTTCGTCGCTCATGTGTTCGGCCAGCAGGCCCTTGAGGCGGTCGAGGGCATCGTGCTGGATCTGGTGCGGATCGCTGACAGGTTGGGCGTCGGCGTCGGTGTAGCGCTCTTCGTCAGTCAAGTATTGGCTGAGGAAATCGGTGAAGTGCGTCAGCACCTCGGCAGCGCTTGGCGCGCGGAAGCCGACTGAGTAGGTCATGCAGTCATCGATGGCAACGCCACAATGCGCGAGGCGCGGGGGCAGGTAGAGCATGTCACCGGGTTCCAGCACCCACTCGGCGGTCTCTTCGAAGTCCGAGAGAATGCGCAAGTCGGCATGTTGCAGCAGCGAGCTTTCGGAATCGCACGTTTGACCGATTTTCCAGCTGCGCTTGCCGGCACCTTGTAGCAGGAACACGTCGTAGTTGTCGAAGTGCGGGCCGACGCTACCGCCAGGTGCGGCAAAGCTGATCATCACATCGTCAATGCGCCAGCTTGGCAGGAAGCGGAAGTTTTCCAGCAGTTCGGCGACTTCCGGTACGAACTGGTCGACGGCCTGTACCAGCAGGGTCCAGTCGCGTTCGGGCAAGTTGCTGAACGCATCTTCGGCAAACGGGCCGCGACGCAGTTCCCAGGGGCGCTCGCCGTGCTCGATCACCAGGCGCGACTCGACTTCTTCTTCCAGGGCCAGTCCGGCCAGTTCGTCGGCGTCGATCGGGCTTTCGAAATCAGGGATGGCCTGGCGGATCAGCAGGGGTTTTTTCTGCCAGTAATCGCGCAGGAATTCCCGTGCCGTGATGCCGCCTAGAAGTTGAAGAGGAATATCAGGATTCATGTGTAACCTATTGAAAAAAAGCACTTTTCAGACGGGAATGAAAACGCCCGGCGCTGCCGGGCGTCTCAAGGGGTCAAGCCACAATCAGATGCGTTTTGCTTGCTCTACAGCGTTGCCGATGTAGTTGGCCGGGGTGAGCAGTTTCAGCTCGGCCTTGGCGGTGGCCGGCATGTCCAGGCCATCGATGAACGTTTGCAGAGCTTCAGGGCTGATGCCTTTACCGCGCGTCAACTCTTTCAGCTTCTCGTACGGGTTTTCGATGTTGTAGCGGCGCATCACGGTCTGGATCGGCTCAGCCAACACTTCCCAGCAAGCGTCCAGGTCAGCGGCGATTTTCTGCGCGTTGAGTTCCAGTTTGCTGATGCCTTTGAGGCTGGCTTCGTACGCGATCACGCTATGGGCAAAGCCCACGCCGAGGTTGCGCAGTACGGTGGAGTCGGTCAGGTCACGCTGCCAGCGCGAGATTGGCAATTTGCTGGCCAGGTGCTGGAACAGCGCGTTGGCGATGCCGAGGTTGCCTTCGGAGTTTTCGAAGTCGATCGGGTTGACTTTGTGCGGCATGGTCGACGAGCCGATTTCACCGGCAATCGTGCGCTGCTTGAAGTAGCCCAGGGAGATGTAGCCCCAGATATCGCGGTCGAAGTCGATCAGAATGGTGTTGAAGCGCGCAATGGCGTCGAACAGCTCAGCGATGTAGTCGTGAGGTTCGATCTGCGTGGTGTACGGGTTGAAACCCAGGCCCAGCTCGTCTTCGATAAAGGCGCGAGCGTTGGCTTCCCAGTCGATTTCCGGGTAGGCCGACAGGTGGGCGTTGTAGTTGCCCACGGCGCCGTTGATCTTGCCCAGCAGTGGCACGGCGGCGACTTGGGCGATCTGGCGCTCCAGGCGGTACACCACGTTGGCCAGTTCTTTGCCCAGGGTGGTCGGCGAAGCCGGTTGGCCGTGGGTGCGCGACAGCATCGGCACGTCGGCAAAACGGATAGCCAGCTCGCGGATGGCGTTGGCGGTCTGGCGCATCAGCGGCAGCATCACGTCATCACGGCCTTCACGCAGCATCAGGGCGTGGGACAGGTTGTTGATGTCCTCGCTGGTGCAGGCAAAGTGGATGAATTCGCTGACCTGGGCCAGTTCCGGCAGCTTGGCCGCTTGCTCTTTGAGCAGGTATTCGATGGCTTTTACGTCGTGGTTGGTGGTGCGCTCGATCTCTTTGACGCGCTCGGCGTGTTCCAGAGAGAAGTTTTCCGCCAGGGTGTTCAATACAGCGTTGGCTTCGGCGGAAAACGCCGGCACTTCGCTGATAGCGGGGTGAGCGGCCAGGCGCTGGAGCCAGCGCACTTCAACCAGGACACGAGCACGGATCAGGCCGTATTCGCTGAAAATCGGGCGCAGGGCCTGGGTTTTGCCGGCGTAGCGGCCGTCTACAGGGGAAACCGCAGTGAGCGAAGAAAGCTGCATGGGGTGCTCTCGGACAGTCGGGCAACGAAATGGGGCGCGTATCATACATGAAAAAATCCGCCGGTCCGTTGCCAACTGACCGGCGTATTACGCGTGACGCTCTGAAAAAAGGTCTGTTGCTGCGACTTATTCGTTGCGCATCAACGGGTAAAGCTCTTTAAGCAATTTGCGACGACTGATGACCAGTTGCCAACGATGGCCGCCCAATTGCCGCCATAGCCGCGCCGAACGAATGCCGGCCAGCAGCAGGGCGCGGATTTTCGAGGCGTTATTCGGTTGTTGCAGGTTGCGCATGTCTCCGTGGACCTGGATTCGTTGGCGCAGCGTGCTGAGGGTGTCCTGGTACAGCGCGCCACAGGCAGCGACCACGTTTTCGTGGGCCGGCCCGAAATGCTCGACCTGGGACTGGATTTGCGGCAGGCGTTTGCCGATGGTTTCCAGCAGGTCGTCGCGCTTGGCCAGTTGCCGCTCAAGGCCGAGCATCGACAGCGCATAGCGCAGCGGCTCGCGCTGCAGGGTGCTGGGGTCGCGTTCCAGGGCGCCGATCAGCGCACGATAACCTTCGCGCAGGGCCAGGTCGTCGCCGCCGTAGACTTCCAGGGTGTCCTTGGGGTCGCGGATCAACAGGCTGCCGAGCATGCAGGTCAGGCCCGACTCGGTGACCTGTCCGGTCTTGGCGATCTTGTCTACCAGCACCGCGGCGAGAAATACCCCGCCCAATGCCGTCAATTGCTCCTGGGTCGGGCTCATGCCTGGCTGCTCCAGGGTTCGGCGACTTCAATCACGCCACCTCCCAGGCAAATTTCGCCGTCATAGAACACCACCGACTGGCCGGGCGTAACAGCGCGCTGTGGATCATCGAAAGTGGCGCGATAACCGCTGGCGGTTTTTTCCAGGGTGCAGGGCTGGTCGCTCTGGCGATAGCGCACCTTGGCCGTCAGTTGGCGCGGAGTGCTCAGGTCGATCGGGTTGACCCAGTAGATGTCCGAAGCGAGCAGGGCGCCGGAGAACAACCATGGGTGTTCGTTGCCCTGGCCAACGATCAGCTCGTTGTGCTCCAGGTCCTTGACCAGCACGTACCACGGCTCTTCGCTCGCATCTTTCAAGCCGCCGATGCCCAGGCCCTGGCGCTGACCGATGGTGTGGTACATCAGGCCGTGGTGGCGGCCGATGATTTCCCCTTCAGTGGTCTTGATCTCGCCTGGCTGCGCGGGCAGGTACTGCTTGAGAAAGTCGCTGAAGCGACGTTCGCCGATAAAGCAGATACCGGTGGAGTCCTTCTTCTTGGCGGTGGCCAGGCCGTGTTTTTCGGCGATCCTGCGCACCTCGGGCTTTTCCAGTTCGCCTACTGGGAACAGCGTCTTGGCGATCTGCTCGCCGCCGACGGCGTGCAGGAAGTAGCTCTGGTCCTTGTTCGGGTCCAGGCCCTTGAGTAGTTCGGTGCGCCCGTCGATGTCGCGGCGACGTACGTAGTGGCCGGTAGCAATCAGATCGGCGCCCAGCATCATGGCGTAGTCGAGGAACGCCTTGAACTTGATTTCGCGGTTGCACAGGATGTCGGGGTTCGGCGTACGACCAGCCTTGTATTCGGCCAGGAAATGCTCGAACACGTTATCCCAGTACTCAGCGGCGAAGTTGGCGGTGTGCAGCTTGATGCCAATCTTGTCGCAAACCGCTTGGGCATCCGCCAGATCGTCCATGGCGGTGCAGTATTCCGTTCCATCGTCTTCTTCCCAGTTCTTCATGAACAGGCCTTCCACCTGATAACCCTGCTCCATGAGCAGGACGGCGGAAACGGAAGAATCCACGCCGCCGGACATGCCGACGATGACGCGCTTCTTTTGGATGTCAGAAGGGGCTGGATCACGCATAGGATTTCAACGGGTGTCTTTAAAAAGGACGCGATTCTAGCAGGCTGGAGCGCGCAAGGCTAAAGAGAAGGGCGGATCAATTCGAGACTGTGGCGAAAGCCTGCCAGATAATCATCAATGCAGCGGATGATCAGCTCGCTGCGCCAGTCGCCGCGCAAGGCTATCAATTCGTCGCGAGTCAGCCAGCGCGCGCGAACAATGCCTTCGTCCAGTTGATAATCGGGGTGGTGTTTCAAGGCTTTGGCGATAAAACACACCCGCTGGTACGTCACGCCGTTGCTGGGGGCGGTGTACAGATAAATCCCGAGGATACCGGTGGCTTCGACATCCCAGCCGGTTTCTTCGAGGGTTTCGCGCACGGCGGCCTCGGTCAGGGTTTCGTTCGGGTCCAGGTGGCCAGCTGGCTGGTTGAGCACGGTGCGGCCGCCCTTGAGCTCCTCGACCATCAGGAAGCGGCCGTTGTCTTCGACGATGGTGGCGACGGTGATGTGGGGTTGCCAGGTCATTAAAAACCTCGGTTCAGAGTGTGACGTGGTCAGTGTGGGAGCGAGCAAGCCCGCCCCCACATTTTGATCCGGTTTTTTCGGCAAAATCGCAATGTCCGGAAACAGAAACCCCGGCACACGGCCGGGGCTTCTTTGCATCCTTACAACCTTACTTCAACTTGGCAATCGCCGCGTTGAAGGTGTCGCTCGGGCGCATGGCCTTGCTGGTCAGCTCGGGGTTTGGCGCGTAGTAGCCGCCGATGTCCACCGGCTTGCCCTGGACGGCATTGAGTTCGGCAACGATGGTTGCCTCGTTCGCGGTCAGGGTCTTGGCCAGTTCGCCGAACTGCGCTTGCAGTGCGGTGTCTTCGGTCTGTGCGGCCAGGGCTTGAGCCCAGTACAGCGCCAGGTAGAAGTGACTGCCGCGGTTGTCGATGTTACCGACTTTGCGCGATGGCGATTTGTTGTTGTCGAGGAACTGGCCGGTGGCCTGGTCCAGGGTCTTGGACAGCACCAGGGCTTTCGGGTTGTTGTAGTTCACACCCAAATGCTCGAGGGATGCAGCCAGGGCCAGGAACTCGCCCAAAGAATCCCAGCGCAGGAAGTTCTCTTCCACCAGTTGCTGCACGTGCTTCGGAGCCGAGCCGCCGGCGCCGGTTTCGAACAGGCCGCCACCGTTCATCAGCGGCACGATCGACAGCATCTTGGCGCTGGTGCCCAGTTCCATGATCGGGAACAGGTCGGTCAAGTAGTCGCGCAGTACGTTGCCGGTCACCGAGATGGTGTCCAGGCCCTTGCGGGTGCGTTCCAGGGTGAACTTCATCGCGTCGACTGGCGACATGATGCGGATGTCCAGGCCTTCGGTGTTGTGGTCTTTCAGGTAAGCCTGAACTTTCTCGACCACTACGCCGTCGTGGGCACGCAGCGGGTCCAGCCAGAAGATGGCCGGGGTGTTGCTGGCGCGGGCGCGGTTGACGGCCAGTTTGACCCAATCCTGGATCGGCGCGTCTTTGGTCTGGCACATGCGGAAGATATCGCCGGCTTCGACCGACTGTTCCATCAGCAGGTTGCCCTTGCTGTCGGTGACGCGGACTACGCCGTCAGCCTTGATCTGGAAGGTCTTGTCGTGGGAACCGTACTCTTCGGCTTTCTTCGCCATCAGGCCAACGTTTGGCACGCTGCCCATGGTGGTTGGATCGAACGCACCATTGGCCTTGCAGTCTTCGATGACCGCTTGGTAGATGGTGGCGTAGCAGCGATCCGGGATCACGGCCTTGGTGTCGTGCAGTTGACCGTCGGTGCCCCACATCTTGCCGGAATCACGGATCATGGCGGGCATCGAGGCGTCAACGATCACGTCGCTCGGCACGTGCAGGTTGGTGATGCCTTTGTCGGAGTTGACCATCGCCAGGGAAGGGCGAGCGGCGTAGACCGCCTGGATGTCAGCTTCGATCTGCGCTTGCTGATCGCTAGGCAGGGCCTTGATGCGAGCGTACAGGTCGCCGATGCCGTTGTTCAGGTTGAAGCCGATCTGTTCCAGCACGGTGGCGTGCTTGGCCAGGGCATCTTTATAGAACTCGGCAACGATCTGGCCGAACATGATCGGGTCGGAGACCTTCATCATGGTGGCTTTCAAGTGGACCGACAGCAGTACGCCTTGTTTCTTGGCGTCTTCGATCTCGGCGGCAATGAACGCACGCAGGGCGTTCTTGCTCAGCACGGCGCTGTCGAGGATTTCGCCGGCCAGTGCGGAGGTCTTTTCTTTCAGGACGGTGCTGCTGCCATCCTTGCCGATCAGCTCGATTTTGACAGCATCGGCTGCTTCGATCTGTACGGCTTTTTCGCTGCCGTAGAAATCGCCGTTGTTCATGTGGGCTACGTGGGACTTGGAGTCAGCAGCCCAAGCGCCCATTTTGTGCGGGTGCTTGCGCGCGTAATTCTTGACCGACAGCGGTGCGCGGCGATCGGAGTTGCCTTCGCGCAGGACCGGGTTCACGGCGCTGCCCTTGACCTTGTCGTAACGTGCGCGGGTTTCTTTTTCCGCGTCGGTGGTTACGGTTTCCGGGTAGTCCGGCAGGGCGTAGCCCTGGGCTTGCAGCTCTTTGATCGCGGCTTGCAGCTGCGGTGTCGAAGCGCTGATGTTGGGCAGCTTGATGATGTTGGCTTCAGGGGTGACGGCCAGGGCGCCCAGTTCGGCGAGGTGGTCGGCTACGGCCTTGGTGCCCAGTTGCTCGGGGAAGCTTGCGAGGATGCGCCCTGCGAGGGAGATATCGCGGGTTTCAACGGCAATATCAGCAGAAGCGGTGAAGGCCTCCACGATAGGCAACAGTGAATAGGTGGCGAGGGCTGGAGCTTCGTCGGTGAAGGTATAGATGATCTTCGAGCGGGTGGGCATATTCGGATTAACTCTCTTCTTTGCTAAAAAGCGTGCGCAGAAACTCGAGATGCGCCGGGTAAAGCGCGTTCGTTCAAAGTCATCCATGAGCGAAATGTCGATGTTTCTTCGCGGTGATGTTGGGTTGCATCAGTCGAGCGTCAAGCGGGTGGGCTACTGTAGTAGTCCGGCTTTTCTGGCGCAGGGGCTCGGTTTAGAGCTGTCGGCCGTCGTGACTCTTTGGTCAGCCGCGGCATTATACATAGGTCGCTATGCTTACGCCGAGCCTTCATACAAAAGGTGTGTCGTCCATTGGTCTAAAGGTCGCAGGGACTGAGGTGCACCTAAAGTCGCACGAAGTGCTCAAGTTTGGCATTTTTCCCTTGTGTTTCAAGCTTGTAGGCGACTGATTCGGCTTTTTTCGCGGCAAATTTGCCGGGCGTGAGGTTTCGGTCCACATTTAACTGGAGTAGGCTCGGACGCAGCCAGATGTTTAATCCACAAACGGAGTTCAGCATGGGATACAAGAAGATTCAGGTTCCGGCAGTCGGCGACAAAATCACCGTCAATGCAGACCATTCTCTCAATGTTCCTGACAACCCGATCATCCCCTTCATCGAGGGTGACGGTATTGGCGTCGACATCAGCCCTGTGATGATCAAGGTTGTCGATGCTGCTGTTGACAAGGCTTACGGCGGCAAACGCAAGATTTCCTGGATGGAGGTGTATGCCGGCGAGAAAGCCACTCAGGTTTACGATCAGGACACCTGGCTGCCGCAGGAAACCCTGGATGCGGTCAAGGACTACGTGGTTTCCATCAAGGGTCCGCTGACCACGCCGGTCGGTGGTGGTATCCGTTCGCTGAACGTTGCCCTGCGCCAGCAGCTTGACCTGTATGTTTGCCTGCGCCCGGTGCGCTGGTTCGAAGGTGTGCCGAGCCCGGTCAAGAAGCCCGGTGATGTGGACATGACCATCTTCCGTGAGAACTCCGAGGACATTTACGCCGGGATCGAGTGGAAAGCCGGTTCCCCGGAGGCGATCAAGGTCATCAAGTTTTTGAAGGAAGAAATGGGTGTCACCAAGATCCGTTTCGACCAGGACTGCGGCATTGGCGTCAAGCCGGTCTCCAAGGAGGGCACCAAGCGCCTGGCGCGCAAGGCCCTGCAATATGTAGTCGATAACGACCACGACTCGCTGACCATCGTGCACAAAGGCAACATCATGAAGTTCACCGAAGGTGCCTTCAAGGAATGGGCCTACGAAGTGGCGGCTGAAGAATTCGGCGCGACCTTGCTTGATGGTGGCCCGTGGATGCAGTTCAAGAACCCGCGCACCGGCAAGAATGTCGTGGTCAAGGACGCCATCGCTGACGCCATGCTTCAGCAGATCCTGCTGCGCCCGGCCGAATACGATGTGATCGCCACCCTGAACCTCAACGGTGATTATCTCTCTGACGCTCTGGCGGCGGAAGTGGGCGGGATTGGTATTGCGCCGGGCGCCAACCTGTCCGATACCGTGGCCATGTTCGAGGCTACCCACGGTACCGCGCCGAAATACGCCGGTAAGGATCAGGTCAACCCGGGTTCGCTGATTCTCTCGGCGGAAATGATGCTGCGGCACATGGGGTGGACCGAAGCCGCTGACTTGATCATCAAGGGCACCAACGGTGCGATTTCGGCCAAGACCGTTACCTATGACTTCGAGCGCCTGATGGACGGTGCCAAGTTGGTGTCGTCGTCGGGGTTCGGGGATGCCTTGATTTCCCACATGTAATGCAGGGGTTATAAAAAAACCGGCCTTCCTGATTGCTCCGGGTGGCCGGTTTTTTATTGCCTGGTGCTTGCTCGATGGCTTGTCAGGCCAGTTGCTCTTTTGATTCTTGAGCAAGACCTTCCTGGGCTTTACCAGCGATTACCGGAGCGCTGATGTTCACTGCATGCCTGCCTTTTGGTGCTTCAATAATCTCAAAGGACACTTCCTGGCCCGCTTTCAGCGTCTTGTAACCCTCCATAACAATGGCGGAGTAATGCGCAAAAAGGTCTTCATCCTTGCCTTCTTCATTTATGAAGCCATAGCCCTTGGCGTTGTTGAACCACTTGACCTTACCGCTTGCCATGCTCATATCCCTCTGCACCAGACTCCATCACTGGAGTATCATCCAGTTCATCCGTCCTAACCCGAATAAATAAGGTTGACTGCGCGGACCTTTTTTACCCACTGTGGGCTCTATTGGTTGTAACACTGATTTTCCGATAGTCAAGGTGGCCAGTCGGTTGGAGTTGAATTTCTGACAGGTCGCCCCCACCACTGTATTTGCACAACTGACGAACCTTTCTTTCCATGCATGCAATCAGCCAGATTCGACTAACATTCAATCAGGACCGCCCGACTTTCCATCAGGATGACCAAGAAGGTCACGGACATGACGACGGTTCTGCGGGCATTGCTGTTCAGGAGGCAAAGCCGGCTTTACAGGCACCGCCGATGTACAAGGTGGTTTTGTTCAATGATGACTACACACCGATGGATTTCGTCGTAGAAGTACTCGAGGTGTTTTTCAACCTGAACCGCGAGTTGGCGACCAAGGTAATGCTGGCCGTTCATACAGAAGGACGGGCAGTATGTGGAGTGTTTACCCGCGACATCGCCGAGACGAAGGCCATGCAGGTCAACCAGTACGCCAGGGAAAGCCAGCATCCGCTACTCTGTGAAATCGAGAAGGACGGTTAACTCCGACCACTTGGGTATGAGGTGAAGCTATGTTAAACCGCGAGCTCGAAGTCACCCTCAATCTTGCCTTCAAGGAGGCTCGCTCGAAACGTCATGAATTCATGACCGTCGAGCACCTGCTGCTGGCACTTTTGGATAACGAAGCTGCTGCCACCGTTTTACGGGCGTGCGGCGCCAACCTCGACAAGCTCAAGCATGATCTGCAGGAGTTTATCGACTCCACGACGCCACTGATCCCGGTTCATGACGAGGACCGTGAGACCCAGCCAACCCTGGGTTTTCAGCGGGTATTGCAGCGTGCTGTCTTTCACGTACAGAGCTCCGGCAAGCGTGAAGTCACGGGCGCCAATGTATTGGTTGCCATCTTCAGTGAGCAGGAAAGCCAGGCAGTATTCCTGCTCAAGCAGCAGAGCGTTGCCCGTATCGATGTCGTCAACTACATCGCCCACGGTATCTCGAAAGTGCCAGGGCACGGCGATCCTTCCGAAGGCGAGCAGGATATGCAGGACGAAGAAGGTGGTGAGCCGTCGTCTTCGGGCAACCCGCTGGATGCGTATGCCAGCAACCTCAACGAACTGGCGCGCCAGGGGCGGATTGATCCGCTGGTGGGGCGTGAGCTCGAAGTGGAGCGCGTAGCGCAGATCCTCGCGCGTCGGCGCAAAAACAATCCGCTGCTGGTAGGCGAGGCGGGCGTGGGCAAGACCGCGATTGCCGAAGGCCTGGCCAAGCGCATCGTGGATAACCAGGTGCCTGACTTGCTGGCCAACAGCGTTGTCTATTCGCTTGATCTTGGCGCGTTGCTCGCCGGGACCAAGTACCGTGGCGACTTCGAGAAGCGTTTCAAGGCGTTGCTTGGCGAACTGAAAAAACGCCCTCAGGCGATTCTGTTCATTGATGAAATCCACACTATCATTGGCGCCGGCGCAGCTTCCGGCGGGGTGATGGACGCTTCCAACCTGCTCAAGCCGTTGTTGTCGTCGGGTGATATCCGCTGCATCGGTTCGACCACGTTCCAGGAATTCCGTGGGATCTTCGAAAAAGACCGCGCTTTGGCGCGGCGCTTCCAGAAAGTCGACGTGTCCGAGCCTTCGGTCGAAGATACCATCGGTATTCTGCGCGGTCTCAAGGGCCGGTTTGAAGCGCACCATGGCATCGAATATACCGACGAAGCCTTACGTTCCGCCGCCGAGCTGGCGTCGCGCTATATCAATGACCGGCACATGCCGGACAAGGCGATCGATGTGATCGACGAGGCGGGGGCTTATCAGCGCCTGCAACCGGTCGAGAAGCGCGTGAAGCGTATCGACGTGCCTCAGGTCGAGGATATCGTGGCGAAAATCGCGCGAATTCCGCCGAAACACGTCACCAGTTCCGACAAGGAACTGCTGCGTAACCTGGTGCGCGACCTCAAGCTGACGGTGTTTGGCCAGGATGCCGCCATCGACTCGCTGTCGACGGCGATCAAGTTGTCCCGTGCGGGCCTCAAGTCGCCGGATAAACCGGTCGGCTCGTTCCTGTTTGCCGGGCCTACCGGCGTCGGCAAGACCGAAGCGGCACGGCAGTTGGCCAAGGCCATGGGGATCGAGCTGGTGCGTTTCGACATGTCCGAGTACATGGAGCGTCACACTGTGTCGCGCCTGATCGGTGCACCTCCGGGTTATGTCGGTTTCGACCAGGGCGGTCTGTTGACTGAGGCGATCACCAAACATCCGCATTGCGTATTGCTGCTTGATGAGATCGAAAAGGCTCACCCGGAAGTCTTCAATCTGCTGTTGCAGGTCATGGACCACGGGACCCTGACCGATAACAACGGACGCAAGGCGGACTTCCGTAACGTGATCGTGATCATGACCACCAACGCCGGTGCCGAAACGGCCGCGCGGGCTTCGATCGGCTTCACTCATCAGGATCACTCTTCCGATGCCATGGAAGTGATCAAGAAGAGTTTCACGCCGGAATTCCGTAACCGCCTGGACACCATCATCCAGTTTGGTCGCCTCAGTCATGAGGTCATCAAGAGTGTGGTGGACAAGTTCCTTACCGAACTTCAGGCGCAGTTGGAAGACAAGCGCGTGCAACTGGAGGTCACAGAGGCGGCGCGCAGCTGGATCGCCGAAGGCGGCTACGACGCGGCAATGGGCGCCCGCCCAATGGCGCGCCTGATCCAGGACAAGATCAAGCGTCCGTTGGCCGAGGAGATTCTGTTTGGCGAATTGTCCGACCATGGTGGCGTGGTGCATATCGATCTGAAGGACGGCGAGCTGACCTTCGAGTTCGAAACCACCGCCGAAATGGCCTGATAGCGGTGCTCATGTAGGAGCGAGCTTGCTCGCGAAGAGCGTCAACGATAACGCATGCTTTCTGATTCAATGTGTTGTCTGGGGTTTTTCGCGAGCAAGCTCGCTCCTACAGTCTTGCGTCTCATAAATCCTGTGCACACAAAAACGCCCGGCATAGCCGGGCGTTTTGTATTGACTTGTTTAACGAGCGCGGTAAGTGATGCGCCCTTTGCTCAAGTCATAGGGCGTCAGTTCGACGCGCACTTTGTCACCGGTAAGAATACGAATGTAGTTCTTGCGCATCTTGCCGGAGATATGCGCGGTTACGACGTGCCCATTTTCCAACTCCACACGAAACATGGTGTTGGGCAGGGTGTCGACGACAGTGCCTTCCATTTCGAAGCTGTCTTCTTTCGACATGCAGTAAAGCCCTCGGTATCCAGTGAATGGCCCGGTGCAACTGCGCCAGGCAAAAGCGGCGTGCATTGTGCCCGAAAAAGGGTGTTTAAGCCAAGGGGTTCTAGTTAAGCGTGACCCATCTTTGATTAATCAGCAGCTCAATCGGCCGATATTGGGTCTTGTAGTTCATCTTTTTACAGTTCTTGATCCAGTATCCAAGGTAGACCGCCTCCAGTTTCAGGCGGCGTGCCTCGCTGATTTGCCAGAGAATGGCAAAACGCCCGAGGCTGCGGCGATCTTCGTCGGGTTCGTAGAAGGTGTAGACCGCCGACAGGCCATTGGGTAGCAGGTCAGTGACGGCAACCGCCAGCAGTCGTCCTTCAAGGCGAAACTCGTAGAAGCGCGAAAACGGCAGTTCACGCACCAGAAAGGTGGAAAACTGATCGCGACTGGGGGGGAACATGTCGCCATCGGCGTGGCGTTGTTCGATATAGCGTTGGTAAAGGTCAAAATATTCTTCGCTGAACCCTGGCTTGGCGGGTGTCACAGTCAGGTCGGCGTTGCGCTTGAGGATGCGTTTCTGGTTTCGATTCGCCTGGAACTGATCCACGGGGATGCGCGCCGGAACGCAGGCGTTACAGTGTTGGCAGTGAGGCCGGTAAAGATGATCGCCACTGCGCCGAAACCCCATCTCTGACAAGTCGGCGTAGACATGCACGTCCATCGGCTGGCTAGGATCGAGGAACAGCGTGGTGGCCTGCTCATCGGGCAGATAGCTGCAAACGTGAGGTTGAGTGGCATAAAACTTCAAGCGCGCCAGCTCGGTCATGATCAGCCCTCGGATAAGCTTTGAAACAAGTGTAAGCCACGCGTGAGCAAGTCGCCTAAGAAACCCATGCTGCGTCGCTGGCCTGGTCCAGGTGGTCGCGCAAAAAACCGGCAAACACGTTGCGGGGTATGGCGCGGGCACCCAGGCTATGCAGATGGTCGGTGGGCATCTGGCAATCGATCAATACGAAGCCCCAGGCCTGTAATTGCCTGACCAGCGTTACGAAGCCGACTTTCGATGCGTTGTCGGCACGGCTGAACATGGATTCACCAAAAAACAATTGACCCATCGCCAGGCCGTACAAGCCGCCGACCAGTTCGTCCTGGTCCCAGACTTCAACAGAATGGGCGTAGCCGCGTTGATGCAGTTGCAGGTAGGCATTCTGCATCGCTTCGGTGATCCAGGTGCCGTCCGCATAGTTGCGGGGCGCGGCGCAGGCCTGGATCACGGTGGCGAAGTCCTGGTCGAACGTCACCTTGTAGCGCTGCTGGCGCAGTAACTTGCCCAGGCTGCGGGAGACATGCAGCTCGTTGGGGAACAATACCGTGCGCGGGTCGGGTGACCACCAGAGTATCGGCTGCCCCTCCGAAAACCAGGGAAAGCAGCCATGACGGTATGCCTGGATCAGTCGGTCGGCAGACAAGTCCCCGCCGGCCGCGAGCAGGCCGTTGGGTTCACGCATGGCTTTTTCCAGCGGTGGAAACGTGAGGGTATTGCGTTGTAACCAGGTGAGCATGGTATTCAGGCTTACGGAAGGGGAGGGCGGTGACAGGCCTGGGCCCATCGCGATATGCAGTGATTATTGTCGACCAGGCGCGGCGCGGCCAGCGTCATCGCACAATCAGCGCGCCGATGCGTGAGCGGGTGTGTCTGCAACTCTGTGGCGGGGGCGTGGTCGTAATCGCGTCATATCATCGTCCATTGGGCGGATGACGAGAGGTGATCCTCGGCAAAGCTTGTCCAGTCTGATAAAAACAGGGCATAAGCCTTTGTCAGCAAAGACAATGCATGCTCAAATTGAAATACCTGAAAAATGCGCTTGGCTATCTTGTGCAGAGCAAGGCCGCGGCGTGGCAACGGGTACACAAACCCGTACAATGGCTGCGCTGGATCCTTGTATGCAGGCGTTACCGCCATTCATGATTCAGTTACAGAGTGTTAAAAGGAGTGTTGATGACGCTCGTTCATTTTTCAACTGTCCGGATTGGGCAGTATTTTCGCAGTCATTCAACAGTTGGACGCGCTAAAGGCGCAGGAAAAGACCAGTTTTGAAGAAATCCGCCGCAGCACCTAAAACAGCAGTAGTTCCGGCATGGCGCCAGCATCTGCACTATCGGCTCAAGGAAGGCGCGCTGATTGCCATCGGTGCGTTATGCCTGTTCCTGATGATGGCCTTGCTCACCTATGGCAAGGATGATCCGGGCTGGAGCCATAACAGCAAGATCGATGATGTGCAGAACTTCGGCGGGCCCGTGGGCTCCTACAGCGCCGATATCCTGTTCATGATCCTCGGCTATTTCGCCTATATCTTCCCGCTGTTGCTGGCTATCAAGACCTGGCAGATCTTCCGTCAGCGTCATGAGCCGTGGCAGTGGAGCGGCTGGCTGTTCTCCTGGCGCTTGATCGGCCTGGTTTTCCTGATCCTGTCTGGCGCCGCGTTGGCGCATATCCATTTTCATGCACCCACCGGATTGCCGGCGGGTGCGGGCGGGGCCTTGGGTGAAAGCCTGGGTGACCTGGCCCGCAGGGCAATGAACATTCAGGGCAGCACCTTGATGTTCATCGCATTGTTCCTGTTTGGCTTGACGGTCTTTACTGATTTGTCCTGGTTTAAGGTCATGGACGTGACCGGCAAGATCACCCTCGACCTGTTCGAGCTGTTCCAGACCGCCGCCAACCGCTGGTGGTCGGCGCGGGTGGAGCGCAAGCGCATGGTTGCGCAGTTGCGTGAAGTCGATAGCCGTGTGAACGAAGTCGTGGCGCCGAGTACGCCGGATCGTCGCGAACAGGCCAAGGTCAAGGAGCGGCTGATCGAGCGTGAGCAGGCCCTGACCAAGCACATGACGGATCGCGAGAAACAAGTGCCACCGGTGATCGCCCCGGCGCCGGCCAAGGCACCCGAACCAAGCCATCGTGTACAGAAGGAAAAGCAGGCGCCATTGTTCATCGATAGCGCGGTTGAAGGCACCTTGCCACCGATTTCGATCCTCGACCCTGCGGAAAAGAAACAGCTCAACTATTCTCCGGAATCGTTGGCAGCGGTTGGCCATCTGCTGGAAATCAAGCTCAAGGAATTTGGCGTCGAAGTCTCGGTGGACTCGATTCACCCCGGTCCCGTGATTACCCGTTACGAAATCCAGCCGGCCGCCGGCGTCAAGGTCAGCCGCATCTCCAACCTGGCCAAAGACCTGGCGCGGTCGCTGGCCGTGACCAGCGTGCGCGTGGTGGAAGTGATCCCTGGCAAGACCACGGTCGGCATCGAGATTCCAAATGAAGATCGACAGATCGTGCGCTTCTCCGAAGTGCTTTCGACGCCTGAGTACGACAACTTCAAGTCTCCGGTCACCTTGGCATTGGGCCATGACATCGGCGGCAAGCCCGTCATCACCGACCTGGCGAAAATGCCGCACTTGCTGGTGGCCGGTACGACCGGTTCCGGTAAGTCGGTGGGTGTGAACGCGATGATCCTGTCGATCCTGTTCAAGTCTGGCCCGGAAGACGCCAAGCTGATCATGATTGACCCGAAAATGCTCGAACTGTCCATCTACGAAGGCATTCCGCACCTGCTGTGCCCGGTGGTGACGGACATGAAGGACGCCGCCAACGCCCTGCGCTGGAGCGTCGCCGAGATGGAGCGCCGCTACAAGCTGATGGCGAAGATGGGAGTGCGTAACCTGTCCGGCTTCAATGCCAAGGTCAAGGAAGCGCAGGACGCCGGCACGCCGTTGACCGATCCGCTGTACAAGCGCGAAAACATTCACGATGAAGCGCCGCTGCTGAGCAAGCTGCCGACCATTGTCGTGGTGGTCGATGAATTTGCCGACATGATGATGATCGTCGGCAAGAAGGTCGAGGAACTGATCGCGCGCATCGCGCAAAAAGCCCGTGCGGCCGGTATTCACTTGATTCTGGCGACCCAGCGGCCGTCGGTGGATGTGATCACCGGTCTGATCAAGGCCAACATTCCGACCCGCATGGCGTTCCAGGTATCGAGCAAGATCGACTCCCGGACCATCATCGACCAAGGCGGTGCCGAACAACTGCTGGGCCACGGCGACATGTTGTACATGCCACCGGGCACCAGCCTGCCGATTCGTGTTCACGGTGCCTTTGTATCCGACGATGAAGTGCATCGGGTGGTGGAAGCCTGGAAGATGCGCGGAGCTCCGGAGTACAACGACGACATCCTCAACGGTGTCGAAGAGGCTGGCAGCGGCTTTGAAGGCGGCAGTGGCGGTGGCGATGACGATGCTGAAACCGACGCGCTGTACGACGAGGCTGTGGCGTTCGTGCTGGAAAGCCGCCGTGCCTCGATTTCTGCGGTGCAGCGTAAACTGAAAATCGGCTACAACCGCGCCGCCCGCATGATCGAAGCCATGGAAATGGCCGGCGTCGTGACCGCCATGAATACCAACGGCTCGCGCGAAGTCATCGCTCCAGGGCAGATGCGCGACTGACTCACGTGCCGCGTGGCAACACGCGGCACGCCCTTCACACGAATTTTATGAGGACTCTCATGCGCCTTATCCGCATGCTGTTGTTGCCCGCACTGGCCCTGACCACGGTTACCGCGCACGCCGATCCGGCGTCTGTCGCGAGCCTGACCAATCTGTTGGACAAATCCAAGACGCTGACGGCGAATTTTTCCCAGATGACCCTGGACGGTAGCGGCACCCAATTGCAGGAAACCGCTGGCGAAATGGCGGTACAGCGTCCGGGCCTTTTCTTCTGGAAAACCGCCGAGCCGAATGAGCAGACCATCGTCTCTGACGGCAAGAAAGTCACTTTGTGGGACCCGGACCTGGAACAAGCGACCATCAAGACCCTTGACCCGCGCCTGAGCCAGACGCCGGCATTGCTGTTGTCGGGTGATGTGTCGCAGATCAGCGAAAGTTTCGACATCACGTCCAAGCAACAAAGCGGTGTGATCGACTTCACCCTCAAGCCCAAGTCCAAGGACACGCTGTTCGACACCCTGCGTCTGTCATTTCGTAACGGCGTGATCAACGACATGCAATTGATCGACAGCATCGGCCAGCGCACCAATATCCTATTCACTGGCGTCAAGGCTAACCAGCCGGTCCCCGCTTCCACGTTCAAGTTCGACGTCCCCAAGGGTGCCGACGTGATCCAGGAATAAACTGCTTAGAGGTTTCAAACGCTGCCCATGGACCTGTTTCGAAGTGACCCGATTGCCCAGCCTTTGGCAGCGCGCCTGCGCTCGACGAATCTGGAAGAATATGTCGGGCAAGAGCACTTGCTCGCTCGCGGTAAGCCCCTGCGCGAAGCCCTGGAGCAGGGTGCCCTGCATTCGATGATTTTCTGGGGGCCGCCAGGCGTGGGCAAGACCACCCTGGCCCGGCTGCTGGCGAAAGTCTCTGACGCGCACTTTGAAACGGTCTCGGCGGTGCTGGCTGGCGTGAAGGAGATCCGCCAGGCGGTTGAAGTTGCCAAGCAGCAGGCGGGTCAGTACGGCAAGCGCACGATTCTGTTCGTCGACGAAGTGCACCGCTTCAACAAGTCGCAGCAGGATGCGTTCCTGCCTTATGTGGAAGACGGCACGCTGATATTTATTGGCGCGACCACCGAAAACCCGTCCTTTGAGTTGAACAACGCCTTGCTGTCCCGGGCGCGAGTCTATGTGCTCAAGAGCCTTGACGAAGCAGCGATGCAAAAGTTGCTGCAGCGTGCGCTTACCGAAGACAAAGGATTGGGCAAGCGCCAGTTGAGCCTGAGTGAGGAAGGTTTCAAGATTCTGCTCACGGCCGCCGATGGCGATGGTCGGCGTTTTCTCAATCTGCTGGAGAATGCCTCCGACCTGGCCGAGGATGGCGGGGAAATCGGTGTCGACCTGCTGCAAAGTTTGCTGGGCGATACCCGTCGGCGTTTTGATAAGGGCGGTGAAGCGTTCTACGATCAGATCTCCGCGTTGCACAAGTCAGTGCGCGGTTCCAACCCGGACGGTGCGTTGTACTGGTTTGCACGCATGATCGACGGTGGCTGCGACCCGTTGTACCTGGCACGACGTGTGGTGCGCATGGCCAGCGAAGATATCGGCAACGCCGATCCCCGAGCCTTGAGCCTGTGCCTGGCGGCCTGGGAGGTGCAGGAACGACTGGGCAGTCCGGAAGGCGAGTTGGCGGTGGCCCAGGCCATCACGTATCTGGCCTGCGCGCCGAAAAGCAACGCGGTGTACATGGGCTTCAAGTCGGCATTGCGTGCCGCCGCCGAGCACGGTTCGCTGGAAGTGCCGCTGCATCTGCGCAATGCGCCGACCAAGCTGATGAAACAGTTGGGTTATGGTGACGAATACCGTTATGCCCATGACGAGCCGGATGCCTATGCCGCCGGTGAGGACTATTTTCCAGAGGCGCTCGAGCCCCAGCCGTTCTATCAGCCGGTGCCGCGCGGCCTGGAGTTGAAGATCGGTGAAAAGCTCAATCATCTGGCCGCACTCGACCGTTTGAGCCCCCGGCAGCGGAGAAAATCATGATTCCCTTGGTCGTTGCTGTCTCGGTGGGCGGTGTTGCGGGTACGCTATTGCGTTTTGCGACGGGCAATTGGGTTAACGCCAATTGGCCGAAACACTTCTATACCGCGACGCTGGCCGTTAATATCGTGGGCTGCCTGCTGATCGGCATGTTATACGGCCTGTTTTTGTTACGCCCGGAGGTGCCTGTGGAGGTGCGTGCCGGGTTGTTGGTGGGCTTCCTTGGCGGCTTGACCACTTTTTCATCCTTTTCACTGGATACCGTGCGCCTGCTGGAAAGCGGGCAAGTGCCGCTGGCTATAGGCTACGCGGCCATCAGTGTATTCGGCGGGCTGCTCGCCACCTGGGCCGGCCTGTCCCTGACCAAACTTTGATAACGAGAGACCGACATGCTCGATTCCAAACTGTTACGTAGCAACCTTCAGGACGTAGCGGACCGCCTCGCATCCCGTGGCTTTGCCTTGGATGTTGCACGCATCGAAGCGCTGGAAGAACAGCGCAAGACCGTCCAGACCCGCACCGAAGCACTGCAGGCTGAGCGGAATGCGCGCTCCAAATCCATCGGTCAGGCCAAGCAGCGCGGTGAAGACATCGCACCGTTGATGGCAGACGTCGAGCGCATGGCGGGCGAGCTGGCCTCAGGCAAAGTCGAACTGGACGCGATCCAGACCGAGCTGGATTCGATCTTGCTGGGTATTCCCAACCTGCCCCATGAATCCGTGCCGGTTGGCGCAGATGAAGACGGTAACGTGGAAGTGCGCCGTTGGGGCACGCCGAAGGCTTTTGATTTCGAGATCAAGGACCATGTCGCCCTGGGCGAACTGAGTGGTGGCCTGGATTTCGAGACCGCAGCCAAGCTGTCTGGCGCCCGTTTTGCCTTGCTGCGTGGTCCGATTGCTCGTCTGCACCGCGCCCTGGCGCAGTTCATGATCAACCTGCACACCGGCGAACACGGCTACGAAGAAGCCTGGACCCCATACCTGGTGCAGGCACCGGCGTTGATGGGCACCAGCCAGTTGCCGAAGTTCGAAGAGGACTTGTTCAAGATCAGCCGCGATGGCGAAGCCGATTTGTACCTGATCCCGACGGCTGAAGTGTCGCTGACCAATATCGTTGCCGGTGAAATTCTCGACGCCAAGCAATTGCCGTTGAAGTTCGTCGCTCACACGCCGTGCTTCCGCAGTGAAGCCGGTGCTTCCGGCCGGGATACTCGCGGGATGATTCGTCAGCACCAGTTCGACAAGGTCGAGATGGTGCAGGTGGTCGAACCGTCGACCTCGATGGAGGCGCTGGAAGGCCTGACCGCCAATGCCGAGCGGGTCCTGCAATTGCTGGAGCTGCCATACCGCGTACTGGCACTTTGCACCGGTGACATGGGTTTCAGCGCGGTGAAAACCTACGACCTGGAAGTATGGGTGCCGAGCCAGGACAAATACCGCGAGATTTCGTCGTGCTCCAACTGCGGTGACTTCCAGGCCCGCCGCATGCAGGCGCGTTTCCGTAACCCGGAAACCGGTAAGCCGGAACTGGTCCATACCCTTAACGGCTCCGGCCTGGCCGTAGGCCGTACCTTGGTGGCGGTGCTGGAAAACTATCAGCAGGCCGACGGTTCGATCCGCGTTCCTGAAGTGCTCAAGCCTTACATGGCTGGCGTTGAGGTCATCGGCTAAATGGAATTTCTGCCGCTGTTTCATAACCTGCGCGGCAGCCGTGTATTAGTCGTCGGTGGCGGGGAAATTGCGTTGCGCAAATCCCGGCTACTGGCCGATGCCGGCGCGTTGTTGCGGGTGGTTGCTCCGCAGATCGAGGATCAGTTGCGTGAACTGGTAGCGAACAGTGGCGGTGAGCTGATTGTGCGCGGCTATCAGGCGTCAGACCTGGATGGCTGCGTGCTGATTATTGCCGCGACCGACGATGAACCGCTGAACGCTCAGGTGTCCAACGATGCACGACGTCGTTGCGTGCCGGTCAACGTGGTGGATGCGCCCGCACTGTGTAGCGTGATCTTTCCGGCGATTGTCGACCGTTCTCCGTTGGTGATTGCGGTCTCCAGTGGTGGCGACGCGCCGGTGTTGGCGCGGTTGATTCGCGCCAAGCTGGAAACCTGGATTCCGTCGACGTACGGCCAGTTGGCTGGATTGGCGGCGCGCTTTCGCCATCAGGTCAAAGGCTTGTTTCCGGACGTACAGCAACGTCGGGCGTTCTGGGAAGAGGTTTTCCAGGGCCCGATTGCCGATCGACAACTGGCCGGGCAGGGCGATGAAGCCGAGCGTTTGCTGGTGGAGAAGATCAATGGCGCGCCGCCCCATGCGCCGGGCGAGGTGTATCTGGTCGGTGCAGGCCCTGGTGATCCGGACTTGCTGACCTTTCGTGCCCTGCGTTTGATGCAGCAGGCCGATGTGGTGTTGTACGACCGTCTGGTGGCGCCCGCGATTCTTGAGCTGTGCCGTCGTGATGCCGAGCGCGTGTACGTCGGCAAGCGTCGGGCCGAGCATGCGGTGCCGCAGGATCAGATCAACCAGCAACTGGTGGATTTGGCCAAGCAGGGCAAGCGTGTGCTGCGTCTCAAAGGCGGCGATCCGTTCATTTTCGGGCGTGGTGGCGAAGAGATCGAAGAGCTGGCGGCACATGGCATTCCGTTCCAAGTGGTGCCGGGCATTACCGCGGCCAGTGGCTGTGCGGCCTATGCCGGTATTCCCCTGACTCACCGCGACCATGCGCAATCGGTGCGTTTCATCACCGGGCACTTGAAGAACGGCACGTCGGATTTACCCTGGAGTGATCTGGTAGCGCCGTCACAAACCCTGGTGTTCTACATGGGATTGATTGGACTGCCGATCATCTGCGAGCAACTGATCAAGCATGGTCGTTCCGCGGATACCCCGGCCGCATTGATCCAGCAAGGCACCACGTCCAACCAGCGGGTGTTTACCGGCACCCTGGCTGACCTGCCGCGATTGGTGGCGGAGCATGAGGTTCATGCGCCGACATTGGTCATCGTGGGAGAAGTGGTGCAGCTGCGTGAGCAACTGAAGTGGTTTGAAGGGGCTCAATCCCAGGTCTGATCCGCAGGAGCCAGCTTGCTCGCGAAAAACCTCAACGATAATGCAGCGGTCTGGTGCTTAACGCGGCGTTCTCGAGTTTCTCGCAAACAAGCTTGCTCCACCAGGATCAAGGGCCTGTTCAGTTCCATACACCTTCGCTGACCAGCTTCTGCCGATCATGCTGGGTATCAAAGTTTGGTAGCGGCCCTTTCGGCACAATCCCTGTCGGATTGATTGTCTGGTGGCTGGCGTAGTAATGCCCTTTGATGTGAGCAAAATCCACGGTCTCGGCCACGCCTGGCCATTGATACAGTTCGCGCAACCAGTTGGATAAGTTCGGATAATCCGCAATCCGTCGCAAATTGCACTTGAAGTGACTGTAATACACCGCGTCAAAGCGAATCAGTGTAGTGAAAAGGCGTACATCGGCCTCGGTCAGGTACGCGCCAGCCAAATAGCGATTATCACTCAAGTGGCGTTCCAACCAGTCCAGTTCGGCAAACACTTCATCGAACGCCGTTTCGTAAGCCTGTTGCGAAGTGGCAAAGCCTGCACGGTAGACACCATTGTTTACCGCCGGGTAAATCCGTTCGTTCAACGCATCGATCTTGGGGCGTAGCGTCTCAGGATAGAAGTCGAGCGTATTCCCCGTCAGCTCGTTAAACGCGCTGTTGAACATCCGGATGATCTCCGCCGATTCATTGCTGACAATTCGCTTCAACTGTTTGTCCCACAGCACGGGCACGGTGACCCGACCGGTGTAATCGACAGTGTCGGCGGTGTAGCGCTGGTGCATGTAGGTGAAATCGTCGAGCGCATCACCACTGGAACCGTGGGCCTTGTCGAACGTCCAGCCGTTTTCCCGCATCAACCAACTGACCACCGACACGTCGATCAGATCTTCCAGGCCTTTGAGTGTGCGCAGTATCAGTGTGCGATGAGCCCAGGGACAGGCAAGGGAAACATAGAGGTGATAGCGTCCGGCTTCGGCAGCGAAACCGCCATCTCCGGTCGGGCCGGGTCGACCATCGACAGTGACCCAGTTACGGCGTTGCGCCTGCTCCCGCTGGAAGGCGCCATCTGCGCTATTTTCGTACCACTGGTCATGCCAGCGTCCTTCGATCAGCAAACCCATGACTAACTCCTTGGCTTATAAGCGTTGGAGTCAGTCTAATCATCTGAGTTCGAAGAAATAGCGCAAAGGCTGGGGGTGAATTATCGATTAAATCGATTTGTTCCGCGCATCCCAGTACTGTCTGGCCTGTTCAAAGGCCTGTTCCCTCGGCTGGCCAAGACCGCGCAGCGCCAAGGCCATGGTGGCAATCAACGCCAATTGCGGATAGCTGTCCTGCACTTCGCCACGCCAAACGGCCTTCAAGTGCTCAGGGTCGAGTACTGCTGGCTTGACGTGGCGCTGGGTGGAGAGGGCAGGCCACTCTTCGTCCCAACTGGCGCCGCCGCGGGTGCCATACAAGTGGCTGAGGGTGTCGGGATTGATCTCAATCTCGCCACCGTCGCCCTTGATCACGATGGCAGTGTCACCGAGCAGGCCGCTGGCATCGCGGTGTACGCCCTGGTAGCCGGGGTGAAAGATACTTTGCAGGCCGCAACGCGCGTTCAGCGGGTTGAGGATGCGTGCCAGGGAATGGATCGGTGAGCGCAGGCCCAAGGTGTTGCGCAGATCAATCATGCGCTGCAGTTGCGGTGCCCAGTCACCCAGTGGCATGAACGCAAGGTTACCCTGTTCAAGCGCCGTCTCGACATGCTGCCAGTTCCGGCACAACGGAATCTGTAGTCCTTCCAGCAACTGCTCGGTGTAGAGCCGACCAGCGGTATGCGCGCCGCCACCGTGCATGAAAATACGCACGCCGTTCTGTGCCAGGCACTTGGCGGCCAGCAAGTACCACGGCAGGTGGCGTTTCTTACCGGCGTAGGTAGGCCAATCCAGATCAATGTTCAGCACCGGAGCGTCGAGGCGCGCGCGCACGGCCTCGGTGAAGCCCGCGAGCTCTTCCGGGCTTTCCTCCTTGTGGCGCAGCAGCATCAGGAACGCGCCGAGTTGGGTGTCTTCGACCTGTTCATCGAGCAGCATGCCCATGGCCTCCCGCGCTTCTTCGCGGGTCAGGCTGCGGGCGCCGCGCTTGCCTTTACCGAGAATGCGCACGAACGGCGCGAACGGGTGTTCGGAAGGTGTTTCGGTCATCAACGGGGCAAAGTCGGTCATAAGCAATTCGTCGGCCTGGGCAGGCCCGCCAGCTTGGCGGCGAGTTTGGCGGGAGTGCCGTTGAACAGTCGGTTGAGGTGCAGGCTGTTACCCTTTTCCGGGCCCAGCTTCAAGGCGGTGTACTTGATCAGCGGGCGGGTGGCGGGTGACAACTGGAATTCCTGATAGAAGCCCCGGAGCAGCTCGAGGATTTCCCAGTGCTCGGGCGTCAGTTCCAGGGCTTCAACTGCAGCCAGGGCATGTGCCACATCCGTCGACCACTGATTCAGATCAACCAGATAGCCGTCCTTGTCCAGCGCCAGGGTTTGTTCACCTACGGTCAAGGTGTTCATAGCCAGGTGTTGACCTTGTCATGCTCGATCGACAACTGGACAAACGCCGGATAGTCGACAGCGCATGCCCAGTCGGGCACCTGCAGGCCACGAGCCTGGCTATCTTCGGTAAGTACAAAGACGTTCAGGGGCTTGGCTTGCAAGGCCCTGAACGCTGAGCAGCCGGCTTGCAGGGCGTATGTCGCGTCTCCGCACAGCAAGACCGCATCTTGCGCGCCACACAGGCGCAGGCAGCTGTCCAGCCGGCTGTCGGTAAAAGGAGAATGGGATAATACGTGCAAGGTCGACATCAGAAGGTCATCACCTGGTCGTAACGCTCAAACATTTGGGAAATCTGTTCACTGCTCAGCGGCTGCACGCTGCCAGGCGAAGCCAGCCCGCGTTCGGCAAGGCTCTTGCTGCAAGCGAAAACCTCATCAATACCGAACAGAGACAGCGCTTGAAGATTGGCGCTCAGGTCTTTCTGCTGGATGGCTTTGGCGTCCTGGCCCGTGGCCAGTTGAAACACCCCGTCATCCAGAAACAACAGGCCAATCGGCAAATCAAATGCGCCGCCGGCCAGCACGACATCCAGTGCTTCGCGTGCGCCCGGTCCGGACCACGGAGCCTGGCGGCTGATTATCAGCAGGGATTTAGACACGTCAGGGCCCTCCAAAGCAGATCAGGCGGTCGGCGTCCTGGATTGCATCGTGCAATTGTCCAAGACCAGACAGCGTCCAAGGGGCGTCCAGATTGACCGCGCTGCGTTGGTAGCGCGAAGCCTCTTCGTTGTCCAGCACCCCACGGCGCAATGCGGCAGCGATGCACACCACGCCGTCCAGCTGATGCGTGCTGACAAAGGCTCGCCATTGTTGAGCTATATCCTGCTCGTCCTGTGGTGTCACCACCGAGTTGGACGCGCTGTAGACGCCATCCTGATAGAAAAACAACCGCACGATCTCATGCCCACCAGCCAGCGCTGCCTGAGCGAAGAGCAGGGCGCGGCGCGAGGAGGGCGCATGGGCGGCGGAAAAAAGCGCAATCGCGAACTTCATGGAACACTCTGTAGGCAAACCTGGGCCAATGATAAAGCCGCAGACAACAAAAAGCCCGCCGAAGCGGGCTTTTTGCATGAGGTTGCGATTAGTCGTCGCGGCTCATGATGCCGAAGATCTGCAACAAGCTGATAAACAGGTTGTAGATCGATACATACAGGCTGATGGTAGCCATGATGTAGTTACGCTCGCCGCCATGAATGATGGCGCTGGTCTGGAACAAAATGCAGGCCGAGGAGAACAGCACAAAACCCGCACTGATCGCCAGTTGCAGGCCGCTGATCTGGAAGAACAGGCTTGCCAGTACGGCCGCCAGCAACACGAAGAAGCCAGCAGTGATGAAGCCGCCGAGGAAGCTCATGTCCTTACGGCTGATCAGCACATAAGCCGACAGACCACCAAACACCAACGCAGTCATCGCAAATGCCGAGCTGACCACTTCCGCGCCGCCCTGCATGCCCAGGTACCGGTTAAGGATAGGGCCCAGCAAGAATCCCATGAAACCCGTCAGGGCAAACGCCGACACCAGGCCCCAGGCCGAATCGCGCAGTTTGTTGGTAAGGAAAAACAGACCGTAGAAACCGATCAGCACCACGAAGATATTCGGGTAGCCGACGCGCAGCTGTTGTGCCACATACGCCATCACGCCGCTAAACGCGAGGGTGAGAGCGAGCAAGCCGTATGTATTGCGCAGGACGCGGCTAACCTCTAGCTGCTCAGCCTGCACGTTGCTATTAACTGCGTAATCCTGTTCGCGCATGGCGACACTCCTTCAGTTTTGAAACGTTCAGTCGCAAAGATCATAACAGACGCTCTGTAACAAGCCATGCACAGAGTTTGACAGTGTGTTTCATTCGGGTATTATGGCGCCCGCTGAGACAGGATGGGCTACTATAATCCTGTGTTGCACAAGGGAAATTGGCAGAGTGGTTGAATGCACCGGTCTTGAAAACCGGCGAACGTTAATAGCGTTCCCAGGGTTCGAATCCCTGGTTTCCCGCCAAGATTCAAACGAAAGCCCCGCGATTGCGGGGCTTTTGTGTTTTTGGGGTTCAACAATTATTATCGTTAAGCGGTAGATGGTTTCCGCATCTTTTCATGCGGTTTCCGCAACTTATTGCAAGTTGGGTGTCAGCGCGTCGGTTTCACGATCTCTCCAACGCGCCTGTAAACCGTCTCGGTGATGCGCTTGTCGGTATGCCCCAGCAGGCGGCTTGCATCGCCCAGGTCTAGGATCTCACTGGCAGCTTTAAGCAGTGGGCAATACATCCCGATATGCCACCACTTCCGATCCGTGATCCACATGCAGCCCTGCACTTGCACTCGGGCATCACCGTCCCGATGGACCCATCAGCAAACTCAACCACCGCAACGGTGTAGTTGCCGGGGCCGGATTCAAACTCTTCGTACTCACAACCCCACTGATGAAAGCGGGCTTCGCGAAGGTCTTTATTACCGACCTTTTTGTTGGCTTCCCATTTCGGGGCCATCGTCATTACTGGGCGCATTGCTGATTCCTCACTGTTGGCTCACCTGCATTCGTCACCACTCATGCCTCCCGCGGGTTGCCGATGGGCGCAGGGGTGAGTGCTGGCGTAATAGAGGCGGGGAAGGGGGCGCTTGCTGTCTTGGGCTTTTCGAGTTGCCCTGTTTCACAACTGAATTATTGAGCTGATTTGCAGTCCAAAAACCCAGCCCTTACTTGTTATCAGGACGTTGAAATGAAGCGCGCAGTAATTATGCTTTTGACCCTCTCTGGGTCTCTCCTGCTGGGTGGATGCGTGCCTAATTGGGACGACAGAGGAGGGTACGGTCGTGATCGTGACAGGGACCATGATCACGGTCGCAGATACGATCGTAGATATGACGATGACCATGGTCGCTACCGTAGAGATGATGATCGTGATGACCGACGATATGCTCGCAAATATGGTCGTGACCGTGACCGTCACGACGATGACCGCGATGATAGGGATGACTGAAGATCTATAGATTCGAAGCGGGGTATCGCCCGCATCGGATATCGCTCGAATCCCTCCGAGTGTTGCCCGTCTACGCCGCGACAAAATCCGCTCAGGCTCGGGACAAGGTGGCCACCCTGCTATCACGATGGAGGGCCGAGCGATATCCGATACAGCCTGCGCTTCGGCACGCAGGTGACAGTGCTAACCCTTGTCTGGCTGGAGTAACATATTCAATCTCATGTTCCAGTGAGCCGTTATGAAAAACAGACCACCTCTCCCGATTGTTGCTGTTGCAATTGCTTACTTCTTCTACCTCGTCTGGCAGATGGTTACTGAATTCATGCCAGTCACTGCAGGCCGCTTTGCGGTTTCAGTGGCCTTGTTCTTCTTCGTTTTCAGAGGAAGTAGAGCCGCCGGTAATACCCTCGCCTTCTTGTGTGCTGTAAGTGCAGTTATGCTTTTGGTTTCTACCGTTGCGAGCATCAAGGAAAACGTCAAAGAAGCAATCGCGCTAACTGTTTTCGCTGTCTCCCTGTTAGCGTTCGCTGCCTATGTATTTTTTAGTCCTAAGGTTCGTGCGTTTCAGCGTAATGCTGTCGTTCTCCAAAAATCCTAGAGCTTGAGGGAAGGGCCGTCCGCTTCACCAAAGCTGGACTGCTCATTGTCTTGCCTGCTGCTGCTTTCCCAATGCACCCGTGCAACCAGGTGCATCAGTGAAATTCCCGCCGTGACCCGCAAACACCTGGCGTCGGTTCCCGGCTTGAATTAAATGCACCCGGTCTCGCTACTGGCGTCAGACCGGGTTTATTACGTCAGCGGTGTGGCCCGTTGCCCGCTGGATATTGGCGAGCGCTGCATCGATCGTTTGCGGGAGGGCGGAGTGATCGTCATTCCGTTCGAGTGGGAATCGCAGCGCGGCAAGGAGGGCTTCTGATGAAGCGAGCAAACCCAGCACAGCTACGCCAATCCCTTTAGGTACCAGATCCAACCGGCGGCGCGACACACTATTACGCAACCACGATGCCGAGCCCCCGACCTGGGCGTCGAAGGCCACGCAAACCCTGCGTCTCGGGCATCACGTTTTCTTCAAGGATGTGCCGTGATGACGCCGGTGCAGAAGTTGGCCGTGCTGCTGGTGGCGATGATCATGGCCTTCGGCGCCGCGTGGCAGGTTCAGGGCTGGCGCTACGAGAAGCGGTTGGCAGAGCGTGATGCCGCCCAGGCGTTCGACACTGCCGAGGCTGGGCGCCTGGCCCTTGAAGAAGAGCAGCGCCGTCAGTCGGCAGTGAATAAGGTAGGAAACGATGCGCGAGCAGAGATCAAAGCTGCAACTGATGATGCGAGTACTGCTGACGCTGCTGGTGACAGGTTGCACGTCGAAACCAGCAAGTTTGCCGCAACCGCGTGCGGCGATCCCGGAGCTGCCCAGCGAGGCGCGTCAGCCACCCGCGCCGCCATGGTGCTCTCCGAACTGCTCAAGCGGGCTGACAAAAGAGCGGGAGAGCTGGCGGCGGCTTATGACCGATCCAGAATAGCTGGGCTGGCATGCGAGCAGAGTTATATAGGGGTCACATCTCAATAGTAGGAATGGTCACTTCGCCGCAATGTATGAGCTGACCAGCTGTTATTTGTAGTCTATCCGTTGGCTTTGCAGCGTACCCAGCGAAGAAGCCGGCGGCGACTAGCGCAATATACAAAGCATAGTTTTTCAAGATCATGGTGGTGATCGCTAAATGATTGATGTGGAAGCATGTAGCACTGACTATCAACGAAAAAAAAGGTTCCGAGAGCAATGCCGCGGACGATTCTGTTCGCCGGCTGCGCATCGCGGGAGGTTGTCGTGTCGATACCGACCGCCTGTCCAGCTCCACCAGCACCACCGGCCTGGGCAATGCAGAAACCGTCGAACTCACTCCAACTGCTGGACGAACTGTTTTCGATATCAGGGCAGGGATCATTGCCGACCAAGCAGCCTTGAGGGCGACGCAGATGTATATTAGGGATGTCTGCCAGCAACCTTAGGAGGCCCGGGTTTCGCTTTGTCTTTTTGCGGACAGCTCTTTTTGACGGTTCCTCTTATCCAGTTGGTAGCCCAACCAGAGTGTGGCCATACCGAAAACAACCAGTAGTGCTATCTGATATATGGGCACTATTTTCTCTCTGAAAAAATTAGACGTATAGAAAGATTTGGTTGCATCGTGCAATATTTTGCCGAAGCGCTCAGGTGCGTGACGAGTGAGCGGCGATTTGATGGTGGGCTGATCAGGACTTAAAGAAAAGAAAGACATGCAAGCAGGCCATGGTGGCCTGCTGCAGTAAAATTCAGGAGTAGCGAGAGCAATAGTGTTTTTTGTTTTTGCGGATTTTCAGGTTGCTACTCTATTGTGTTGATTTATTGTTTTTAAGATGCGCTTCGGCAGCTCTCGCAGCGCCATCCCTTATAACTTTCGGCTTTCTCAAGCGCTGCAACCAAATCACGACCTCCTATACTATTTTGGCAGTTGTTATGTTTTTTATCTGGTTCTTTTATCCCCTCGCATTGTTTTTTCAGGAAGGGGCTTACCACCGCCTGCTGCCTTGAAGAAAGCGCTCTAAATCCCTTGTCTACGGCTAGCTGGGCGAAGCTTTGTACGCTCGGTTTTTCACCTTGAAATGCGTTCTGCGCGATAAGGGCCGAGAAAATCTCTCGCTCAATAGTCATTCGTTAATCCTTTGTTCAATCAACAAATTTGCTCATGTTTTTTCTTATTCTGAGCAATGCGAAAGCATACGTTACCATTGGGTGTCGTTTTATTGAACTGGGTTTCCATCCAGCTATAAAAGGCAAGGTTTCTCATTTTTGGTCAGTAAATGTTGGTTTCTTGGTGTTTAGAATATTTCAATAGGTCTTTGTAGCAATTTGTTTCTTTTTGGAGGGGATGAAGAAGTTTCGCTTTGCACTTTAATGAGGTTCTGCGCCGTGGGAAGCTCCTGTCTTTCGCGTTAAATTTAAGGATGACGGTACCGCTTATGAGCTTCTATAAAGTTCCGCGATTCCCTACTCCGGGCGGTCGATAAAATTTGCACGACTGGTACTTTTTGCGAAGCGACTATACTGCCTTGACTAACTAACAAGAGTGCGAAACTCTCTAATCTCCACAGAAGAGGTGATGCGTTTGTGGCTAGAGGCTGAGCCTCTGGTCGAGTCGGTTCGGGAGTGCCAACAGAAAGTCCTAAGCGACGAGGGCGCTACTCATCATTGAATCCGATGGATCAGCTCAGGCCCTTTGTTCTGCACATTTCCCACAACCATATCGACCTTGAATCACTCGAAAGCCTCGGCCGGTTCGCCCTGGTGCAACACCATCTGCTCCGCACGCTCTTTGGGCGTAGCTGGATCCAGCCATTCCCGGGCAAGTTCCGGTGTCAGCACGACTGGGCGCCGATCTCGGCACCACCATGCTGCTCGACCCATTTGGTCAGCTCCATGATGGCGGCTTCAAGGGCGGGCTGGTTTTCGTTGATCTTGGACAGCAGGGAAGGGAGTAAATCTGAGTTGGGCATTGATGTTCTTCCGTGGAGTAAACAGCGTAGCAGTTGGTTTTCTTGATGGGGTTGTGATCGGTCGGCAGAACGCCGGGGGAGGGGGGTGAAAACAGTTCCAAAACCAAAGGCGCACCCCTTGTAGAATGCGGTCTCCAGCCCTGTCATTTTCTCTGAGTAATGGAACTCTTTGTGTTTTTGGGGACAATGTGGCCAACGAAGCAGGGAGCGACCCCTCAGCGTTAAAAGTCTCGCTTCCCGACGCTCATTGCTGAGATTCAGAAGTACGTCGCTGGCAACATCGACAATCGACCGGAGTCCGCTCATCAAGTAAGAGTGTCTGCTCATAAAAAGAACCGCAGCCTCCGAGAACGAATGGAAGCGGTTATGCAGAAGCGCGATCATCTTGCCAGCCTTCTGACCGAAGCTAACGCCACCATTCCTGAGTTGTTTGATCGTGTTGCCGAATTGGAACTGATGCTTCCCAGCTCTAACGTTGTGCCACTGGGGGGGGCGGAAGAAAGATCAGACGTGAGTATTTGCTTTCTGCGCCTGATAAAGCTATCAGCGCGATAAAATCAACAGCATTTTCTCAGTCAGTTTCCGGTCGGCGAAAACACACATCAGGTGCGCCGACGAATCAATCGTTGCAGCCAGGACGAAGTGGCGGCGAAAACGTCACGCAATTGTTTGGCAGTGATCGCTCGATCCGCTACGTCGAAAGCCAGTGCCGTTCGCAGGGCTGGCCAGCAGTGTTTTGGTAAGTTCTTAGGTGCTCGCAGTTTGCGCTCCAGATGCTCATTACGGGCCTGCGTCGAGGGCAAGCGACGGAACGGGGGCTTGCCTCCCGCTAGCTCGTAGATCACACAAGCCACACCGTACACATCGGCACTGGCCGATAGCGCTTTGCCCTCGAGCAGTTCTGGTGCCGCGTAGCCCGGCGTCCAGCCGTTGAAGCGCTCGCGGCTCAGGTGCGGCAGACCGGGCAGGATGCCTTTCTCCGCTTGGCCGAGACCGAAGTCAAACAGACGAACGCCTTCTTCGCTGAGCATCACGTTGCTCGGCTTCATATCACCATGCAGCACGCCGCGAGCATGGGAGTAGGACAGTGCGTCGAGCAGTGGTAGCGCGATATCACGTAACTCCTCCCACGGCAGGCCCATGGGACGCTCGCAGAGTAAGTTATCCAGGGTCAGGCCACGCATGAGTTCCATGGTGACGAATGCTCGCCGGCAGTCAGTGTCCACCTCAAAGGTGTGCAAACGCAGCACGTTGTCGTGGCGCAGGCGCCGGGCCAGGGCGAACTCGTTGTAGAGCAACGCACTGGCGTCCGGCGACTCGGCAAATTCTTCGCTAAGAACCTTCAGCGCGACGTAAGGGTCGGGATCGCCGAACTGTTCGCTCAGCAAGTCCCGTGCACGGTAAACCGCACCCATGCCACCGGCACCGAGCAGGCGCTCGATGCGATAACGGCCTGCCAGCACATCGGGTATTTCACCGATGCTGGCCTTAGTTGGTGCCAGAGCGGCTTTAACCTTGTACGACTTTGCGAACGCAAAATAGGTCAGGTTGCTGTCCTGCTCTTTACTCTCCAGCAGGTCGCCGATCGATTGCATGTGTTCAGTCATTGGCGGATCACTACAGCTGTCAGGTTGTCCCGAGCCGAGCCACACAGTGCGCCGTCAAACAAACGCTCCAGTGCAACCTGCGGCACGGCCAGGCTCAAGGCATTGCCGAGGGCATCGCTGCCAAGTCCCTGGTACAGACCATCACTGCAGAGCAAAAACGCATCGCCGGGATACACCTCAAGCTCCAATACATCCAGGGCCAATTGCTCGGCCGCCCCGACCGCGCGGGTCAGGGCATGCGCTGCGGGATGATGCTTGGCCTGTTCGACGCTCATTTGTTGTTCGTCAATTAGTTGTTGTTGCAGAGAATGGTCCTTGGACAGTTGATACAAACGCTGGCCACGCCACATGTAGCAGCGACTATCGCCGGCCCAGATGCAGGCCGCGCGACTGCCTTCTATCAGCAGGACCACCACGGTACTGCCCATGATGCTGTCGTGACGTCCAGCAGTGACCGTCAACTCCTGACCCAAGCGGCGGTTGAGCCAGTGCAGGCACTGGCGAATGCCTGTGAGTCGTTCGTTGAAATCACCCTGTACCGGCAAGTCCGCCAGGCTGGCGACGATCAACTGGCTGGCGATATCGCCCCCCTGATGACCGCCCATTCCGTCCGCAACCACCCATAAACCCTGCTGTGGAGCGTCCAGGAAAGCATCTTCGTTGCGCGCCCGAACCTTGCCGGCATCGGTGCGGGCGGCACTGCGCCAGGGGCTGGTCAACAGCATCAGAGCTGTACTGGCATGCGGAAGGTACGCAATACGCCCATGTCGAACGGGTTTGGCGTGCGCTGGCTGGTTAGTAAGTAGTTGGCGCGTAGACCCCCTACGTCAGCCTTGAGCACCAGCACGTCACGGCCGGTCAGGTATTCGGTTTGCATCAAATCAAACAGACGGAATAGCGACCACGGGCCAGTGTTCTTCTCGATACCCAGCGGGCGGCCGACCATTTTGTCGAGCACCAGGCTGGTACGCCCGTCTTCAGCGTCGGTTGGCCATTTGAATGACATCGGCACTATGGGGCCATGACGGTATTCGATGGTCTTGTCGCCAAACTTGAACGCGGAACGGCTGACAACCGGGTCGAGGGTGTAAGGTTCCAGTTTGAACTGCACCTGAGGCTCGGCCGGGTTGTCGGCAAAGAAGCTCTGGCGGATCACGAACGCGGCGGCCATCTGATCCAGGTAGACCTTGGAAATCGGCAGACTGTGACCATCGACGCTGCGCATGCGGTAGTTACCCGGATCACCGCTGACAAACGGACGCATGTACGTCTCGAAGAAGCGATCGTTGATGCCCTGGGCCTTGAAGAACTCGCGGAAGTCGCTGATCGCAACGTCGCTGGTGCTGTGGGCGCTGAACGGGTAACGCTTGTTGATCGCTTTGCCGTAGAAGCTGTACAGCTCACTCTGATAGCGCTGATTCAGATATCGATAAGAATCGCTGAGTACCAGACGCCAGGTATCTTCAGCCAATACGTTGAACCACACACTCACCGGACGCGGTAGACGGTCCGACGCATTGCGCAGGTTGCTCAGAGCATCACGCTGGCCACCCATGCGGGTCTTGGCCATTTCGAACGCGGCTTGCTCTGGCGAACTGGCACGGGCCAGGCTGGCCATCTGCATTTGCAGGTCGTTGAGGGCGGTCAGGGCTGGGGTCAGGTCAGCGGTTGGGCCGTTGTTGTCATCCAGCAAGCGGTGCAGCGACTCAAAGCGACTTTGTAGGGACTTCTTCGCGGTATCCGGCAGCTTTTTCACCAAGGCGTCAGACGCCTTACCCGCTGCAGCGACCGCCAGTTTTCCGAGCTTACCGCCCTTGTCTGCCAGTTTCGCTGCCGTATCGGCGGCGTCATCTGCCGTGTCAGCGACCATTGGGAACCGCGTGTTTTCACGCACTTCCACTAGTAGTTGCAGGATCGGCGAATTAGCAGATGTCAGGCCCGCCAATTGCTCGGCGCCGTCACTAAAGTCGTTGATGGCCGGCAGCGCGATCCGGCCCACCGCTTCACCCCAGTAGTTGGCGTAGTCGCGAAAATACAGCTGCTCGAGTTCGACCATCAGGCGACGTAAGTCCATACCACTGATACCTGAGCTTTCACCCAGTACCCAGTTGTCACTCAGGATATCGGTGACCAGCATCGAGCCCTTAACCGAAAAATACTGTTGATAGCCCTGTTGGGTGTAGAACCCCGGGATCACGTAATCGGTGCCAACAAACAGCGACCCCTGTGGACCAAGATGTTGGCTAAAACGGTATTCCGGCAGGTTACGAGCCTGCTCGCGCAGCATCCGATATACCACGTTAGCCAGGGACTCACTGCGTAAAACCTGACGCGCCTGAGCCACCAACTGATCATTAAGCGGATAGATAAACGGCTGTTTTAGCAAGCGCTCGAAGTGGCTGTTCAAGCCGTTTTGCACAGTGGTGTTGCCGGTGTAACGCTGGGACCATTCGGTGGCAACCCAGTCCTTGAGCCATGGCCCGTCGCGGCGATCCTTCATATTCAGCATCAGGTACGCACGCAGGCTGTTGAGCAGGCGCTCGCGGTCTTTCATGTTGGCGCGAATCTGCCCTTCGAGCAGTGTCGCGATCCGTGGCAATAGCAGCCCTTCAAGCTCGCGTTCATAGGTGTTCTTTACCACTGGATCAACGTCTTCACCCTGATACAGGCCGCCGCGCTCGTGGTAACCTACATCACCTTTTTTCGGGAACACCTGAGTCGCCGAAAAGCTAGTGTCTAGGGGTTTGAGTACTGCCATGGAATCATCACTGGTGGTGAGGGCCGAGCGCTGCTGGGTCCAGGTTTGTGCCAGGTTGCGCAGGTTTTCCAGGCGCTCGTAATTCGCGGAGAAACCGCCCGCCCAGAGCATGCCAAAAAGTGCCAGTGCGGCCAATGCGCCCACGTACAGCGCCCGCTGGCCCCAGTGGATGCGATTGCGTTCACGTTTGTCCGCGCCTGCAAGATCGGCTTCGGGGAAAATTACCCGGCTGAGCAAATGGTGGATGAAACGCGAACGCCCGCTACGTAGCGTGGGCAACACGCCGGCCTTCATGCCCAGGTTGGCGCCGATGCTGGCGGTGGTTGCGTCCATCTCCGTAGTCAGATGCGGTGCGCTGGTCAGGTAAAAACCGCGCAGTTGGCTGACACGCTGGTAGCGGTTGCCGGTGAATGCCATATCGACGAACAGGCACAGACGCTCGCCGATTTGCCCCAGTTGATGCGGGAAGTCGAGGATGCGGCCACGGCGTTGGGTATCACGCTCTTGGTGCATGCGCATGATCACCTGGCTGTTGAGGCGATGCAGCAATGCTTCGAACTCAGTGCGTAGCACGGTCACATCAGTGCCGCTCTGATCCTTGCGGAAAGTGGTACCGAGCACCTGATCGCTTTCTTCGCGAGTCAATTGGTCGAAGAACTCATCAAAACCGAGCAGGCGATCAGCCTTGCTCAATACAAGGTAAACCGGCACATCGACGTGCAACTTTTGATGCACGTCTTGCAAGCGCGTACGCACCTGGCGGGCCAGGGCTTCAAGCGCCTGTTCACTGTCACCCAACAGGGTTTCCACCGGGATGGTCACCAGTACACCGTTCAGCGGACGATTGCGGCGACGCTTGCGCAGCAGGCCGAGCAACGTGCTCCAGGCACTGCCATCGACGTCGGCATCCGGCTGGGTCAAGTAACGGCCAGCGGTGTCGATCAGCACGCCGTGGTCGGCGAAGTACCAGTCACAATGACGGGTACCAAGGGTGTCGCGGGTCAGCTTGCGATCAATCTTGTTGATCGGAAACTCAAGCCCTGAGAAGTCCAGTAAGCTGGTTTTGCCGCTGCCCTGCGGACCAATCAGCAGGTACCACGGCAAATCACTGCGCCAGCGTTCGCTACGACCGCGATACAGGCTCGACGTCTTCAGGGTTTTCAGCGCGTCTTTGAAGCGTGCCTTCAGTTCCTTCTGCTCTTCGTCGATCTGTTCATCCCGGCGTATTCGATCCTGGCCGTCCTCGCTCTCTTCCACCGCTTTTTTGCGCACCCCCGCGCGCCAACTGACAAAGACCATGGTCAAGCCCCAAATCAGGAACAGCGCGCTAATGGTCAGCAAACGGGAGGTCGAGCCTTCCCAGAACTTGTAGTCGTCAACGGCTAGCAGGGGCCCGACGAACCACACCAGCAGCGCGACAAACAGCACCAATAGCAGCGTCCAGACCCAGGTTTTGCGCAAGAATGTGCCGACTTTCTTGAAAAACTTTTTCATTACACGTTCCTGTTTACGGCTGCGACTGCGGCTGGGCCGCCGCCGGATCAAACGACTGATAAGGCTGCAGAACGGTATCGCGTTGCTCGCCCAGTACCCAGGCGAAGCCCGAATACATCACCACCAGACAAACGAAGGTGAAGAGCACCACCATCCACGCCGGTACGATGCGCACCAGGTTGCGGCGCTGATCGTTCAGGCCTTCCCAGTGGGGTGATAACTCACGTGGCACGTCACCGCGCAATTGACGGATTTGGCGATACAAGGCATCGCGGATACCTTCGAGCTCGAGCGTGCCGCGGGCCTGCACTCGGTACTTTCCTTCGAAGCCCAAGGACAGGCACAGGTACATCAGTTCCAGCATCGGCAGGTGCTTGACCGGGTTTTTCGACAGGCGATCGAGCAACTGGAAGAATTTCTCGCCGCCGAAGGTTTCGTTATGGAAGCTGCTGAGCAGGCTCATTTGCGACCACTCACTTTCGTTACCCCACGACGTGGTGACGACGGCTTCGTCAGCCACGGTGCAGAGCACGTAACGGGCGGCCATCACCTGGCTGCTTTCTGCGCCATTGTGCAGCGCGCTGACTTCAAACAATTTCAGCCCGGTGGTCAGTCGCTCGTTGAGCACAAGCATGTCTTCGAGAATGTCGCTGTGCTTTAGGCGCACCACTTCCGACAGCAGGTCGGAGGCCGCGGCCACCAGCGAGTTGAGGCTGATGTTGAACGCCTCGGCTGGGCGCAAGCGCGCGGCGTAGATCATGCGTTGTTCCAATTGCTCGAAACGTGGCGGTGCCGCGAAGTCCGTCAACGGGCTCGACGCCGGGCCGTGTCCATGATGGTCGAGCAGGACGGTCTTATCGTCCTGGCTGTATTCCGTATCCTTGATCATGCCGGTCAGTTCCTGATGGCCCAGAATTTCAGTTCAAGCTCAGCGAATTCGCCAGACACGTGGAACGCGAAACCGCCGGAGCGTTCGAATTGCGCCAGGTCTTCGGAGCTGAGTTCGAGAATGAAATAGGTTTTGTTGGAGTGGAACGCAATCTGCCTCGGGGCCACGGGCAAGGGTTTGACCTTGATGCCTGGTAGATGCAGGTTGACCAGTTGGCGGATACGCTCCACCGGGCCGACCTTGAGGTGTGCCGGCAAGCGATGGCGCAGTTCCTCAGAGTCGCAGTTGGCACTCGCCGCCAGCACGAACGAGGCAGAACCCAGCAGGTTGTGGTCGTGCAACGGTGAGACGATGATCCCGTATTGACGCGTTTGCAGCTCCAGCTCAATGGCGTGCTGTTCCAGCACCATCGATAACACCTGACGGATCGCGTCCATCAATTTACGGAAGCTTGCTCCCTGATCGCTGTGCTGATAACGGCTGTCCAAACGCGGGCGCTTACTGTCGCTGGAGAAGGTTGCCAGATCGCCGAGCATGGTCAGCAGCGTGCGGTACAACTCTTCGGGGTGAACCTGTTCCAGACTAAGATAGTGCCGCAGCAATAATTCGGTGCGATTGATCAGTTGTAGCATCATAAAGTCACCGACTTCCGCGCCACCCACCTTGCCATTGGAACGGATCCGCTCAGCGATGGCGTCGCCCCGATTGCCGAGCATGCTAATCACTTCCTTGAGGCACGACAGCAGGTAACTGGAGGCGTGCGCCTGGATGTAGGTGGGTACGAATTCCGAATCGAGGCTGATTACGCCGTCCGGCGTGGTGTCGAGTACTTCGCAGATCTTCAGTTTCACGTACGCCTGATCGCTCTGCTGCTCGCCGAGCAATAGCTTGAAGTCCGGGCGGGCGCAGCTGACCTGGCTGGCGGAGTCGTCGCCAGCGTTGGAGTCGGCTACTTCTGCTTCGTACGCGGTATAACGCGCTAGAACGTCGGACTGCTCCGGCCGACGGGCTTCGATGTGGTTTCCGGTGACCAACGGCAGCGCCAGATAGATTGGCGTGTTGCCGGTGTTCGGCGGCACATCGAGGGCCAACGGCTCAGTATTGCCACCCAGTTCGAACAGGCTACCGTCCGGCAGAATCCCCGATGCCTGGCTGATCACCAGTTTGCCCATGTTAAGGAACTGTAAGTCGATGTCCAGATTGAGAAAGCCCCAGATGTAGCTGCCCAGCAACTGGGTGCGGGTCTTCATCTGGTGGTCGTAGTAGCGATCGTTGTGCTGGAAGTGCTGCGGACGCAGCAGCATGCCTTCCTGCCAAATGACTTTATGGGAACTCATGGTCAGTCAGCCGCCTTGACTTGCGATTCATAGGTGTTGTGAATGCCGCTCTGGTCGAGGGTCAGGTCGGCGTCGGTGACTTCCAACGGGGTGACTTGCAGGGTGTAGCGCCATTTGGTATCCGGCAGGTCACGGTAGGCGGCGAGTACACCGACATAGCGGCTATCCTGCTCGACACTGAGCTTGAGTTCGACGGTTTCTCCGGGACGCAACTCAAGCTCCTCAGTCGCAACCATATCCGGAGCCAGGGATTCCTTGGCGCGCTCGTACAGGCTGAAGAAATCCGCGTTCTCGAACGCCACCGGCTGCTTGAGTTCGAACAGGCGTACGACAATCGGCGACGGGCGACCGTTGAGGTCCGGGTTCAACTGATCGCTGGCCGTCAGCTTCAGGTTGAGTTTGGTGACGTGGGAGTAGGGCGATAGCGTTGAGCAACCGGCCAACAGTACCAAGGTGGTCAGCGCAGTCAGCGCCTTAAAAAAGACAGTCGAGCGGCGATACATGCGGATCATCCTTGGTGGTCGGTGTGAAGGGTGGAAATCAGTCGGATCTGCTCTTCGTAGGCCTGGGCGAAGTCGCGGGCCAGCAAGCGCTCGCTCCAGTCATCATCCTGACGCAGGGTCTGGTGATAACGACCATAAGCCCGCCAGCGGCTGCCGGAGGTGGCGAGCACCGGTTTGTTGTCACGCTCGAAACGCAAGGTGAGCTGTTGAGGCGAGAAGTGTTCCAAGGTGCTGCGAACAGCGGCGCGGCTGGCCGTGAGCAAAGCCACCTGATGCGCCTGCAAATCGCGAAACGCACGGGAGATCGCCTGTTCAGGCGGTAACTGCCCTGGCTTGCTGGGCTGCAACAGAATGCCCAGCGCCTCACCGGCATCAACGACGAACTTCAACGGGTTTTTGTTGGTGCCCTGAACGATGGTCTGGGCCAGGCGCAGTTCGTTTTTCAGCTCGCTGCGGGTGCGCAGGCTCTGCTGTAAACCGCCAACACTTTGCTTGAGCAGGCGCGCAGCGTTCAGCGCCAGAGCTTCGCGTGCATCGTGGTCGAGGCCTTTGAGGTCTACACCTAGGGCGCCAGCAAACTTTTCCCAGAAACCGTCGCTCTGACGCTCGACCGCTTTCGGCGCCGGGACGGGCGAAAGTGCGGCCGGGGCATCGATCAGCTCCGGCACCATCAGGCGTTCCATGTCAATGCGCGCATAGTCGGCGCGCTGACGGGTGTCTTCCGGCGCCGTTCGCGGGGAGATCAGTTCGTCGATTTCCGAATACACACGTTCCTGCTGGTCGAGTGCATTCAGCGGGTCGAGGTCGAGGAATGCATCATCAGGAATGACGCTACCGGCCGCTTGCGGACGACCGACCTCCACATCGGGAGTCGTCGGGGCGTGAACTAACCGTGCACGGATCTCGAAGTCACCCAGCACGTATACGCTGCCGTGCTCGATACGTACCGTATCGCCCTTGTGCAAGCGTGCGCCGCTGGCACTGTTCTGGATCCCGTTGCTACTGGTATCGGTCAGGAAAAACGTGCCTTCGCGATAGCTGATCAACGCGTGATGGTTGGACAAGTGGCGCTTGCGGTCCGGAATGATCCAGTCACAGTCCTCGCCACGACCAATCACGCCGCCGGCCTGCTTAAAGGTCTTCTGGCACAGCTGCGTAGGTACGAACTGCTTGGTGTTCAGCATTTCGAAAACCAGTTCCATGGTGATGCTCCTTGCGGTCACTTACCGCGATTGACCGACTGCGGATCACCCAATGGGCGATAGGTGTTGTCGTTGTATTTGTAATTGCCGCTGCAGCCGGCGAGGCCACATAGAACGACAACTGTCAGAAAGACGGCTTGCCAGTGACGAATAGACATCAGAGGGTCTCCAGGGGCAGCACAAAGCGCCGGCCCTTACGGTTAAGGCTGTTAAAAAATGGGGGATTAAAGTCGAGCGTATTTGGCCTATCCATCGACATTTTCCACGTTGATGTTCAGGCGTTCGAGGCGGTAGAGGAATGTGCGCCGTGGTAGGCCGAGCTCGCGAGCGGAACGGGTCTGATTACCGTCGTTTTTGCGCAGGCAATCGATCAGCAGGCTTCGCTCAATCTGCTCCAACCGTTCGCGCAAGTTCAGGCCGCTGCTGTCTTCCGGTATGGCTTCCATACGCAGAGGGAAGTGCTCCACCAGCAACTCATTGCCTTCGCAGAGCAGCACCGCACGCTCGACCAAACCCTTGAGTTCACGCACGTTGCCGGGAAACGCGTAGCTGGCCAAAAGGTCCAATACTCCGTTGGACCAAGTCACTTCATCACGCTGCAAGAACGTGCAGGCCTTATCGGCGAAGTGTCGTGCTAAGTCGAGGATGTCGTCTTCGCGTTGACGCAGAGCCGGTAGCTCAATAGGGAACTGCGCGAGGCGGTAGTACAAGTCCTCGCGAAACTTCCCTTGGCTGACCAGCACCGATAAGTCCTGATGTGTCGCGGCAATGATGCGCACGTCAATCTTGTGGGTGTCGCTGGAGCCCAGCGGACGGACCTCACCCTCTTGCAGAACCCGCAACAGCTTGGCTTGCAACGACAGCGGCATGTCACCGATCTCATCAAGCAACAAGGTCCCGCCGTTGGCTGCGTCGAACAGCCCGGCTCGGTCACGGTCGGCGCCCGTGAAGGCGCCTTTGAGGTAACCGAACAGCTCGCTTTCCAGCAGGTTTTCCGGGACCGCCGCGCAGTTCTGCACGATAAACGCCTGGGAACGACGCGGTCCGCATTCGTGAATCGCCCGGGCTACCACTTCCTTGCCAGTACCCGTTTCGCCACCCAGCAGCACGGTGTAGGAGCTGTGTAAGACTTTGCTGATCAGCGAATAAACCTGGCGCATGGCCGCGCTTTTACCCGTCAGGCCATAGCCGCTGGCGCTCGGAGTGGAGACCGGTGCCGGCGATGCGCCACCGCTTGGCCGTCGTAAACGCTGCAGCAAATGCATATGGCCCAACGCGAACGAGCCAAGTCGGCCAAACGAATCGGCGAAGCCTTGCAGTTCGATGTGCTGATGACTGGCACACAGCAATAACCCTTCCACAGATTTGTGCTGATTGACCAGCGGCACGCACAGCAGTGATTGCCATGGCCTCGCCTGGCTCGGCAGAAAACTGGTTTCGTGCAGACTGCCGCTCAACTCACCAATGCACACTACGCGGTTCTGGCACAGCGCAAATTGCAGCAGTTGCTCTCCGTTGTAATCGGCAGGAAAACTAGCCGTTTCCCGAGGTTGCAGATTGCCATTGAGGCACTCCGCATTCATCCCGAGGCAGGTATGGGTAGCGTCCAGCAGGTACAGTTGCGCCAACTCACAACCGCTGAGCTCGACCAGTCCGCGCACGAAGTCACCCAGCAGCGCAGTTCCATCCGTCGCTCGCGACAGGCTGGCGAACTGCGCAAGTAAGGCTTCGGCATAGATCAGTGGCTGCGGCACTTGACTGAACATCGCACCCACCTCAGGCGAACTCGCAGATCACACTGGCGTTGCCGTCGAGCGTTGCGTGAACGCGCTTGAGGCTTTCGCCGGTGGCCATCGCGTCCAGCAAACGATCAGCCACTAACGGCAGTACGTGCAGGTCCAGCAAATGGTCGATCAGACGCGCGCCGCTATCACTTTGGGTGCAGCGTTCGGCCAGGTGATCGACAAGGCCCTGTGAGTAAGTGAAGTCGAGCTGACGACGGTTCAGGCGCTCGCCCAGACGACCGAGTTTGATTTCGATCAGTTCGCGTAGCACCGGCCCACCGACCGGGTAGTAAGGCACCACACGCATCCGCGCTAACAGCGCCGGTTTGAAGTGCTTGCTCAGCACCGGGCGAATGGTTTCTTCGAGGACTTCAGCCGATGGCCGTGCGCCGTTTTCGCAGAGTTCGCTGATGTGGTCGCTGCCCAGGTTAGAGGTCATCAGAATCAACGTATTGCGAAAATCGATCTCGCGCCCTTCGCCGTCGTTGGCTACGCCCTTGTCAAAGATTTGGTAAAATAAGTTGAGCACGTCAGGGTCGGCTTTCTCGACTTCATCGAGCAGCACGACGGAATACGGTTTCTGCCGTACGGCTTCCGTGAGCATGCCGCCCTCGCCATAGCCGACGTAACCTGGTGGTGCACCGATCAGGCGCGAAACGGTATGCTTCTCCTGGAATTCGGACATGTTGATGGTGGTGATGAAACGATCACCGCCGTACAACAAATCAGCGAGGGCCAGTGCGGTTTCGGTCTTGCCGACGCCACTTGGACCAACCAGCAGGAATACACCCACGGGTGCATCGGGCTTGTTCAGGCCGGCGGCGGTAGCGCGCATCGCGCGATCAAGGGCGTGAACGGCTTGTTCCTGACCACGAATGCGGGCACCGATGTCAGTAGCGAAGCTGGCAACCTTGACATTGTGCTCACGGGCCAACTGCGCCAGGGGTACGCCGGTCCAGGCGCTGATCACTTCAGCCACAAGCCGCGGGCAGACCTCAAAGCTCACCAGGCGCTCTTTGACTTGCAACTCGGTCAGCGCTTTGTGAGTTTCGTTGAGCACGACTTCCAGCGTTTCGACACTTTGCGCTTCGTCTACCGGCAGGGCTTCGATTACGGTACCTAAGGCGGCTTCACGGGCCTTGGCCAGTTGCTGGCGCAGTTCCAGCAGATGCTCAGCCAATGTTTTCTGTTCGGTCCATAGGGTTTCCAACGCGACCAATTCGGATTCGGCTTCTTCCAGGCGCGCCTCCAAGGTATCCAGCGCTTCGCGGTCGATCAACAGGCTTGCCTCGGCATCGCGGCGCAGGGCCTGACGTTGACGGCCACCCTCTGCCAGCTCGCCGCGCAGCCGCTCCAGGCTTTCCGGAGCTGCTGCGAGGCTGATGCGCACACGGGCGCAGGCGGTGTCGAGTACGTCGACAGCTTTATCCGGCAGTTGACGGCCCGCCAGGTAACGAGCGGACAACTCGGCAGCGGCGACCACCGCGTCATCACGCAAATAGATGCCATGGCTTTTCTCGTAAACCTGAGCCAGGCCACGGAGGATGGTCACCGCCTCGCTGACAGTTGGTTCGTGCAATTGCACTGGCTGGAATCGACGAGCCAGCGCAGGGTCTTTCTCGAAGTACTTTTTGTACTCCGCCCAGGTAGTCGCAGCGATGGTGCGTAACTCTCCTCGGGCCAGCGCTGGCTTAAGCAGGTTGGCGGCGTCGGAGCCACCGGCATTACCGCCCGCACCGATCAAGGTATGGGCTTCGTCGATGAACAGAATGATCGGCCTTGGCGACGCTTTGACTTCGTCAATCACACCTTTGAGGCGACGTTCGAATTCACCTTTGACGCTGGCACCGGCTTGCAACAGGCCCATGTCCAGAGACAGCAACTCGACGCCTTTCAACGCTTGCGGCACTTCACCAGCAGCAATACGCGAGGCCAGGCCTTCAACGATGGCCGTTTTACCGACGCCAGCTTCACCGACAACAATCGGGTTGTTCTTGCGGCGCCGAGCAAGGATGTCAACCATCTGCCGGATAGCACCGTCGCGACACAGTACAGGGTCGAGTTTTCCGTCACGGGCCTGCTGGGTCAGGTTGTGGGTAAAACGTTGCAACAGGAACTCACCTGACGCGGCCGGTTTACCGGTCTCCGACTGCTCTTTCTGGGACAACGCGAACTCTTTCAGGCGGTCGATATTCAATTTGGCCAGCAAAGGCTGGTAGCGACTACCGGCGTAGCGCATTGGGTTACGCAGCAACGCGAGAATCAGTGAAGCCTGTTTAACCTCGGTCTGGCCCAGTTCAAGGTTGGCCACCAGCAGGGCATCTTGCAGCCACTGCACCAGTTCCGGGGCGAACACCGGATTACGTGAAGCACTGTGCTCTACCCTTGATTGCAGTGCTGCACTGAGTTCCCCAGCGTCTATTTCAGCATCGAGCAGTGCACGGGTAAGCAAGCCTTGCGGACGTTCCAGCAAACCCAGCAGCAGGTCTTCGACGAGGATCTTGCTGCCACCACGAGCCACACAGCGTTCGGCGGAACTCTCCAGGTCACTACGGGTTTCGGCATCCAGTGCCTGGATGAGTTGTTGCAGGTCTACGTTAATCATTTGTCATCTGTCCTTAATGAATTTTGCTGCCTAGAGTCACCACGCCGTCCGCTTTTTCGCAGCCGAGCCAACTGGTCCATCCCAGGCGACAAGCGTTTTGCTCGCCAATACGCAGTTCGCGAATTTCTTCATGGCGCAGCATCAGGCGAATGTCGTAAGCGATCGGGTCACGGAGGGTGAACCGCACCAGTGCACACAGCGGCTGGTAGCCGAAACCGATTGGTAGGAACTCGTGAAAGCGCTGCCAGTCGAGTTCGCGGACGTGGATTCGGAACTTGCCGCTGCGATCGCGCACGGTCGCCCCCAGCACCACGTCTTCACCAAGCACGGAGTTGGCCCGCCCCAGGCTATTACGTTCTTCGTCGAGGATTTCCACATGGCGTTCAATGCACTGTTCAATGGTCAGTTCGGCGTGTTTGAAGTAGTAACGTAGAACCGCTTCGATCAGCGCAGCCGAGTGTGCGCGTAAACTGAGCAAGCCCAGATACGGCAGCAGGCGTTTCCAATTCAGCTCCTGAGCGCATCGGATCTTTTCACCGCCGAGGCCGATCAGGGCAAACAGCTGAGAGGAAAAAGGGTCGAGGGCACCACTCTCGAAACTGGCTCGATAGCGGTATTTTTTCCAAATCGGCAGCATCAGCCGCTGTAGGCGATGGTGAAACAGGTCGAGGAAGTTGCGGGTCGGGTTGCCGTCCTCGCTGTCGCCTAGGGCCTGTTCTCCGTAAAACGCCGGCAGTGGTGACCCGGAACCAACCAGCCCGATCAAATTAAAACGCAGTCGTGCACGCATCAGCCCGTGCTCATGAAAGAATTCAACACGATCAACGTCACTGCCGGGGAACCCCAGACTGGGGTTGGCCTGAAACTCTAACTGTTCGTACAAGTCGTCTTGGCTTAGATGAGGGTGTGCTTCGCGCAGTCGATCAACGACTAACAGTACGGCCTGAAACAGCGAGTATTCGCGTATGCCTCGGGTCAGTCTGCTTAAAGAAGCGGTTGCAGGCCCATACGTGGTGTCCATTGGTACACCTCTCCCTGTGTGCTTTTTACCCGCAGTTCGTGGTACGAATTGAGACTGGCGTAAAGCGCGAAAAACTCGTTAAGAACCGAAGCGAAAACGAACAGGTCGCCTTCACCGATATACCCTTGCGGGTCGATGGTCAGCTCGGTGCGCAGCCCACGAACCGGCAACCCTCGGTGCAATCGATCAACGTGTTGATGTTTGATCGACTTGAGCCCGCCGAGCAGGCGTTTGCTGACTTTTTCAGCGTGTTGGTCGTAGTAGCGCGGCAGGTCGTAGGTTTCGAGAATTACCTTCAATGCGTTGACGTCAGCCAACGACAAATAGTTGAGCGACATGTTGCTGATCAGCTTCCAGAGGAAGTCACGGTTCAGCGGCGGCGCGAAACTCGACGTCGCGGGGGTAATGTTACGAAAGCTCAAAAACTCCGGCGTTTCTTCGCAGGCGATGCAGATGTCGCCAAGCCTGAGCTTACGCGGCAGGTTTTGGTTGGTGCACGTCAGCTCTACCGATAGGGTTTCCTGGGCTTCGGTCTGGCGAATACCGAAGCTCAGGTAAGTGTCGAGGCCGTCGTGCAGTGAGGAAGAACGCTGGCGAATGCTGTAATGAGGACGGCTGTTGGGTACATCGAAACTAGGGTCGTGCTCGAAAGATTCGAACGGAACATACGCCTGATAACCGAGGCCGCCAGGTTTCCAGCCAATGACACTTTCCACGGAAAACACACCGCAGTTTTCCAGGTCGTACTCGGCAGGTAGCAACAGGTACTCGTCCTGCTTGCCGTCAAGACGGATCGGTAATGCATCGTGCGTGAACAGATTAACGATGGGCGTACAGTGAAGCTTCACGTTGTCCAGGGTCGGACGCATGCGCAGGACTCCACTCTTGCGAATGTCGAAACGCAACTCTAGACCGCGTACCTGCTTGAGGATATCTGCCGGCAACGCCTTGAGTAGGGCCAGGCCGTTGATATCGACGAACAGGAATTTGTCCTGAAAGGCAAAATATTCTTGTAGGTAGCGATAACCGCGAAAGGTGTTCAGCGGATATGGGATCAACGCTTCTTCTTCAGCAAAGCCAACCGGCTGCACACGGTCACCCGGCATCTTGAACGCCATTGGCGTGCCATTGACACCATTAATGGGGTTACCGGCGCCGTCTAGAGGGATCAGCTCGATGCCTTCCAGGTTACGCAGCAGACACAGGTACAGCATCTGGCTGATGTAACGCTCGCCAGCAAAGTGCAGACGCAAGCGGCTCAATTCCAGCTCACCGAGGTGACCGTCGACGCTCATCTCCAGACGTAGGCTCAACAGCGAGCCATCGCCCTTCACCGAGTAATTCAGCGCAGCAAGGTCCAACGGCAAGACTTCAGTCGGATAGCAGGTGCGAAAGTGGCAACGCACGTCATCAATCGGAACGCTTTCCACCGGTGTGTTGCGCTCGACCATTAATGCTGGGCCGGAACGTTTCAACGGATCGAACTGCAAAATACTGAACGACGGCAGCGGTCGCATGTAATTGGGCCACAGCAGTTGCATCAGAGAATGGCTGAGCTCCGGTAACTCGTCATCGAGTTTCTGGCGCAGACGCCCGGTCAGGAATGCAAATCCCTCCAGCAATCGCTCCACATCCGGATCCCGTCCGGCTTGGCCGAGGAAAGGCGCCAACGCCGGGCTACGCTCGGCAAAGCGACGACCTAACTGACGAAGTGCCGTGAGCTCACTTTGGTAGTAGTGGTTAAAGGACACGAGGTACCTGCCTGGTATTCGAGCTCATGAACAAACCGTTCAGGTAGCCCTGCGCTTCAAGCGTGTTCATGACTATTCGCTTCCTGTCTTTTTGGATGTCAGGGCATACGAGTTTCATTTAGCTGACCCTGACTTGACCGCTGCCATCTAGGCGCGCGGAGAAACTGACCTGGCGCTTGAAACCATCAACTTCCAGCAGGCCTTCAATGTTGAAGGACAGGCGAAGCTGATCGTGATCACGCGGCAGGGAAATGACACGCACATTGCTCAGGCGTGGCTCGTAGGCTTCGATGAAATTTTCGATGGCCAAACGGGCCTGACTCAGGGAGCCGTGCAGGCTCAGGCGCATGTCATTGAGATCGGGTAACCCGTAATCGGACAGCGTCTGCACGCTGCCCGCACGGGTGCTGAGCATCTTGGTCAGATGGGCAGCCACGGACGCCATAGCGCAAACCTCGCGGCTCCAGCCGACGCGTTTGTCCGCGTCTCCACACAGGCGTTCGAAAAGGCTGCCGTATCCAGTCATGAGTTGCTCCGCTTATTCTTTGTCCAGCTTGCCAACCAGCGACAGGGTGAAATCGGCCCCCATGTACTTGAAGTGCGGACGCACGTTCAGGCTGACGCGGTACCAGCCAGGCTCGCCTTCAACATCGCTGACGATGATCTGGGCTGCGCGCAGTGGACGACGGCCACGCACTTCGGCGCTGGGATTTTCCTGGTCGGCGACGTACTGGCGGATCCACTTGTTGAGTTCCAGCTCGAGGTCGGTACGCTCTTTCCACGAACCGAGTTGCTCGCGCTGCAGCACTTTCAAGTAGTGAGCCAGGCGGTTGACGATCATCATGTACGGCAGTTGGGTACCGAGCTTATAGTTCAGCTCTGCTGCCTTGCCTTCAGCGCTGATGCCGAAGAACTTCGGCTTCTGCACCGAGCTCGCGGAGAAGAACGCCGCGTTGTCGCTGCCTTTGCGCATGGTCAGGGAGATGAAGCCTTCCTCTGCCAGTTCGTATTCACGACGGTCGCTGACCAAAACTTCGGTAGGAATCTTGGTTTCGATTTCGCCCATGCTTTCGAAGTGGTGCAACGGTAGGTCTTCAACTGCACCACCGCTTTGTGGGCCAATGATGTTCGGACACCAGCGGAATTTGGCGAAGCTGTCGGTCAGTTTTGTACCGAATGCGTAGGTGGTGTTGCCCCACAGGTAATGCTCGTGGCTGTTGGTGACGGTTTCTTTGTAAACGAACGATTTGACTGGGTTTTCTTCCGGGTCGTACGGGTTACGCAGGAGGAACCGCGGCACGGTCAGGCCGATGTAACGCGAATCTTCGGATTGACGGAAGCTCTGCCATTTGGCGAATTGCGGGCCTTCGAAGTGATCTTTCAGATCCTTTAGGTCCGGCAGACCGGTGAAGCTTTCCAGGCCGAAGAACTTCGGACCGGCCGCAGCAATGAACGGCGCGTGAGACATACAGGCAACGCTGGACACGTACTGCATCAGCTTCACGTCCGGCGAGCTCGGAGACATAAAGTAGTTGGCGATGATCGCGCCCACAGGCTGCCCGCCGAACTGACCGTATTCAGCGGTGTAAATGTGCTTGTAAAGGCCTGATTGCATTACTTCCGGCGAATCGTCGAAATCGTCCAGCAGGTCTTCTTTGGAGACGTTGAGGATTTCGATTTTGATGTTTTCGCGAAAGTTCGTGCGATCGACCAATAACTGTAGGCCGCGCCACGACGATTCCAGAGACTGGAAGTCCGGGTGGTGCAGGATTTCGTCCATCTGACGGCTGAGCTTGGCATCGATCTCGGCGATCATGCGATCAACCATGGCTTTCTTGACCGGCTCACCGTTGTTCTGCGGCTTGAGCAGCTCTTCAATGAAGGCTGACACACCGCGTTTGGCGATGTCGTAGGCTTCGTCGTCCGGCGTCAGGCGGGTTTCGGCGATGATACTGTCGAGAATGCTGTATTCGCCGTTCTCGGTAGTTTTCTGCTGCGCTGCACTCTTGCTCATTGTGTTGGCTTCCTTGGCTGATGGGGGATCAGGCGTTCTGGGCGGCGGCGTTCAAGCCCAGTTCACCCAAGACTCGACCACGGGATTCGTCGTCGGCGAGAACGCCTTCGATAGCTTTGCGGAACGCCGGTGCGTTACCCAATGGGCCTTTGAGGGCCACCAGGGCGTCACGCAATTCCATCAGTTTTTTCAGCTCAGGCACTTGCTCGACCAGCGAGGCCGGATTGAAGTCCTTCATCGAACTGACGCGTACTTTCACCGCCAGCTCTTCAGTGTCGCCTTCTTCCTGAAGGCGGTTCGGCACGCTCAGTGTCAGCTCCAACTCTTGCTTGGCCAACACTTCGTCGAAGGTCATTTTGTCGATGCTGATCGGCTTACGATCTTCGACTTTTCGTTCGTCCTTGCGATGGGTGTAGTCACCGATTGCCAGCAGCTTCAACGGCAGTTCAATCTCTTCCTGAGCACCTCCAGTGGAGGGTTTGAAGGTGACGTTGATGCGTTCTTTAGGGGCTACAGAGCCTTCTTTGGTCATAGCTTTTCTCCTTGCGGTTGTGGCCCGGGGGCCTATTCGAGTACCACTTCGAGATCGAGGTGGCATAACCTGCGATAAATCTCTTCTTTACGTTCACGCACAGCATGGTTCTGCGGTAATAACTCGCAGCAGCTATGCAACAAGTGCAGCACTTCGAGCACAAGATCGGGCTCCCAGGCCTGCAAGCCTGAGTCGTATAGTGTTTGGTCGAGGGCTTCGAGTTGGGTTTTGGCCAACTCGTATTTCTTGGCTGCGAAGCACAGCCGGGCCATGGCAAATTGCCAGAAAAACCGCACGCGTCCGCCGTGAGCGCTTTGCAGGCCCTGCTTGAGTATCTGCACGGCAGCCCTGAGGCCGTCTTTGTGCAAGATCGGCAGGACTTCCTCCAGGGCCCGTTCCCAGGCCAAGTAGGTGTCGGTTGCTTCAACCTTGCGTGGTGCACTGGAAGTTTGCAGGTGCGGCGTGACGCTGGCACTGATCCAGGCGCGAGTGGCCGGATCTGCGAACGGGGCACCGTCGTGGAAACGCAATTCGATGATGCCGGGCAGGCGTTGAATAAATAGCGCGAAGTGAATTTCCACTTCGCGCATGGCCATCTCGGCGTTCAGGCTTTGGAGGCATTCCCAAACCATTCGCTGGCCATCGAACCAGAATGGAGCCTTCGCCAAGCTGGCCTCCAGCTCCACCAGCAGGTCTGCGTATTTAGCTTGATCATAGCTATCCTGATAGGTCTTCAGTTTGTCTGCCGGCAGACCGCGCAGCGCGGTGATCTGCTCGTTGTTGCGCTCAGGAATCGTGTCGATGGGCAGCCACAACAGCGTGCGATTGAGGCGCAGCGCACGCAAATCGGTGGCTTTTTGCTTGAGCCACCAGGCGCACAATGGGCGGGCGTTTTCCTGCTGGGCACGCAAAGCCTTGTGGGCCTCTTTCTCGTTGTCGATCGGCGCACCGGGGGTGAACAGTTGCGTTGCGACCTGCTTGACCTGGGCCACAGCAGCGCCTACCACGCCGGGTTCCGGCTGGTTGTCAGCAGCACGCTGGACCATGTTTTTCAGGCGACGGGAGATCGGCAGCAACAACGGCGCGTCATCGCCCAGGTGTTTTGTGCACGCAACGTCAAGGCCTTCAAGGTGTTCCACCATCCGACGAAACAGCGGCAGTTGCTCTTTGATCGCGATATTTTCGTTCAGCACTCGCTCAAGACGCGGCACCAACCAACTGATGGCAGCGGACCGAGTGCGGGCTTTGTTCGGGTGGATTTCGGCCCAGTGATTCTCACAGAGGTGGTGCAACAAACCGAGGCCGGCCAGCAGCCCCTGGAAAGATTCGCGCTGGTACAGGCTCCAAGTCAGCCAAGCCCCGACTCGTAAATCCTTGGATAGGGTGCGCAGCAGGGTTTCGCTGTTTTCGCAGATTTTCAACCAGTCGATCTGGCCGCTTTCATGCATGGATTGGGCTTTACCCAGCTCGCTTTCTAACGCTTCATACTCGCTCGAAAACCGAACGTCTTCGCCCGCAAAACTCTCCTTGGAAATAGAGGTTTTCGCGAGTTCGAGATAATGAGCAGAAAGCTTACTGGAATAGGACATCCATGACCTTTAATTAAGATTGGCGCGACACGCCCATTAGAGTTGCAATGACGCGAGACAAAACCGATGAGGTTTAATTATTTGTACGTACGCGACGCAATCATCAGAAACTCACAGTCCAAAAAATTTTAAAATCTGCGCCGCCGCATTAATGCTTTAGCGTTTGCTTGTCGAACCTAATCGACTGAAATATCGCTAGATTACCGAGCGTCTCCCTTTTTTTGGCGACTTGAGAAGGATCCAGAAATAAATATTTCAGGTGCACAGTGCACTCTTCGCAATAGATAAAGATGTAAGACTATTCTGAAAACGAATCGGGAGAATTCCTGAGTGGCTGATATTTATGAATGCTGAAATCGAGTGGGGCTAAATTGCCATCATGCGCCAAAAGTTGCACACTAAAATGTGGATAACCCTGTGAATAAATCTCTACAGGGCACGCACTTAAATACTCACAGACAAGTGCGCAAGAAGTTGCACAGTATTGCGCAACTTCTTGCGCACTTTTATTGATAAATCCTATGTTAGGCGCTAGCTAAATCTACGGATTTAAATCTATGCCGTTGATAAATAAGGAATTTAATTTTATTGGCATAAACCTTGATGGAGTTTACGGCACCTGCAGCGCAAACATGCCTGCGGGTTCCTCTATTTTCAGCAAGGAACATCCATGGCTACGCCAGCGTATATGTCCATCACAGGTACCAAACAGGGCCTGATCACTGCCGGTGCGTTCACCGCTGACTCGGTCGGCAACACTTATCAGGAAGGTCATGAAGACCAGGTCATGGTTCAGGGCTTTAGCCACGAAGTGATCATTCCTCGCGATCCGCAATCGGGTCAACCGACCGGTCAACGCGTTCATAAGCCTGTCAAAATCACCAAGGTGTTCGACAAGTCCTCGCCGCTGCTGCTGGCTGCACTGACGTCCGGCGAGCGCCTGACTGAGATTACCATCCAGTGGTATCGCACCTCGGCAGCGGGTACTCAAGAGCACTACTTCACCACCAAACTCGAAGACGCGATCATCGTCGACATCAAGGATTACATGCATAACTGCCAGGATCCGTCGAATTCGCACTTCACGCATCTGGAAGACGTTGAATTCACCTACCGCAAAATCACCTGGACCCACGAAGTGTCTGGCACCTCCGGTTCTGATGACTGGCGCACCCCAGTCGCAGGCTGACACGGGCTGGCGGTTTCACGGCATCGACCTGTTTGACGGTTGATGCCGTTTTGTGTGTTGTCTTCTCTCTCAGCCAAGGATAAGCGTATGTTCGCGTCGGCCAATGCTGCGCATTTTGCGTTATTGATCCCTTCTGTTCGCAACGACTTCAAGGTCCTCGCTTTCGAGGGTACGGAAGCGATCAGCAGCTTGTATGCGATCCAGATTGAGCTCGTCAGCGAGTCGCCGGATTTCGACCTTGAGCGCCTGCTCGGGCAGCCGGCTTTTCTGCAGTTTGGCCTGACTGGGGAAGGCATGCATGGGCATATCGAGGACGTGCTGGTGGGCGAGGCGGGCAAGCGCCTGACCCGCTATCAGTTGACCTTGGTGCCGGCCTTGCACTATCTGCAATTCAGCCACAACCAACGGATTTTCCAACACCTGACGGTGCCGCAGATCGTGGCCAAAGTGCTCCAGGGTCACGGGATTCAGGCCGATGCGTTTACCTTTAATGTCAGCACCAGCCCAGAGCGCGAATACTGCACGCAATATGGAGAAAACGACTTCGAGTTCATCCAGCGGTTGTGCAGTGAGGACGGGATTTCGTGGCACCACCAGCACAGCCAGGATGGCCATCAGTTGGTATTCACTGATGATCAGACTTACTTCCCTAAACTGGGTGCAACACCTTATCAGCAAGGCTCTGGCCTGGCCGCGGATCACCCGGTCGTCAGCCAGTTCTCCATGCGTTTCAATACCCGAACCAGCACCACCACGCGGCGGGGCTATGACTTAAAACGCCCAAGCCAGTTGCTGGAAAGCCAATTCACTGCCGAGTTCAGTCCTGCACTTGAAGATTACCGCTACCCGGTGCTGCATGAAAATGAAAAGCTCGGCAAACAGATTGCCCGGCAGGCGCTGGAGCGGCACCGTGCCGATTATCAGTTGGCCGAGGGTAAAAGCGACCAGCCAACCCTGCGCAGTGGCCACTTCTTTGACCTGACCGAACATCCGCGTCAGCAGTGCAACGATTTGTGGTTGTTACTCAGCGTGACGCACTCCGGTAAGCAGCCCCAGGCTCTTGAGGAATCAGTTACTAGCGAGGTTAAATCTGAAGACGGTTTTACCCAAGGTTACCGTAATACCTTCAGCGCGATTCCCTGGGACGTGTTCTACCGTCCGGCGCTGGTCACGCGTAAATCGGTATTGGTCAGTCAGACCGCTCGAGTCACCGGTCCAGCAGGGGAGGAAATCTTTTGCGATGAGTACGGGCGGGTTAAGGTCGAATTCCATTGGGACCGCGCCGAACTGGGCAGTGACAAGAGCAGTTGCTGGCTGCGGGTGTCATCCAGCTGGGCGGGGGAAAGTTTTGGTGCGGTAACCATTCCGCGCATCGGCATGGAAGTGGTGGTGACCTACCTGGAAGGTAATCCCGACAATCCGTTGATTACGGGCTGTGTGCCGAACAAGGTCATGCCTGTACCGTACCCCTTGCCGGCGAACAAAACCAAAACCGTCCTGCGTAGCCAAAGCTCGCCCGCCAGTGGTGGCTACAACGAGCTATCGATTGAAGATCGTAGCGGCCAGGAACTGATCTACCTGCGCGCTCAGCGTGACATTGAACAGGTAATCCTCAACGACAGTGACACCAAGATCGGTAACGATCGCCGCGAGCAAATTACTCACGACAGTCACACCCTGATCAATAACGACCGCTTTGAGCAGGTGGACAACAACAGTTCCAGCTTGATCAAGGGTGACGAACTGCACACCACCCAAGGTCTGCGTAACACGGTGATCGGTGGTAACGAACTGATCAGCATCACCGGTAACAGCAGCACTACGGCAGACGGTACGCTGGTGATTCAGGCAGGTACACAAGCCCATGTCACCGCTGCCAACGTGGTGATCAATGCCGGAATGAGCTTGACGTTCCAGGCAGGTGGCCAACACATTCTCATCAGCGCAGGCGGAATTTTCAGCAGCGTGCCCATCGTTCAGGGAGGTGTACCTGCATCGGGCGCAGCGGCTACGTCAGCGCTGTCGGTGATTCCTGTGGCCGCGTTGACAATGATCGTCAACACCCTCCCCATGGAAGCGCTGCTCAAACAAAACACTATTTTCCGTGAGGCCACCTCCGGAATTTGTCCGGTGTGTGATGCTGCCCAAGAACGGTTGGAAGCCGAGGGGGCTCAAGCATGACGTCCATACCCCCAAAAAATGGACTGCTCCTGCTTGACGGCGCTCAGTATGACGACGCTTTTGATTGGTTGAGCGAACACTACGGTCCCGACAATCCCCTGGCACTCCTCAAGGGAACACCGTATGAGCCCATTGCCGGGGCCGGGCCATTCTTACTCAATGCCTCATTCGGCAGTGCCGCCTATAACGAGTGGTGGGGCGGCGGCGACTTGCAGCGAGGTGTATGGCTGGGCTCTCTTAAAAGCGCCAATCAATTGCTTCCCATCCTGCAACGACGCTTACGCATTTTCGATGAGCAGCGCCGCGAATTTTGGTTGCGCCTGGCTGACGGTCCCGTGCTGAATCGCGCACGGTTGGCCGGTGCCCAATGGCCTGCTGGTTTTTGGTGTGGCGTGGATAGCGTCTGGTTGCGACATGGCGGCGCCTCCGTGTGTGCGTGGACGAACGAAACGCCTGAGCTTGACTCTGCTATGGCGGATAACGGTTTAGCGGCACAAATCATCTTGCCCAATGCGCTCTTGCACGCGCTCAGCTTACCCGCCAACACGGAACAACATTCATGAGCCCACACAACAATCAGGCACCTTACGGGACATGCCCGCTTTTAGCCGCTGTGTTGCCTCTGCGCTATGCTTTGGGTCCCACAGCAGCTGTCGATATCGGTGCCTATGGTCTGCCCCCTCTGAACGGGCAGTTTCCAGATCTTGGGCCGCGCCATCCTGACGTGACCGAGCAAGACCTTAATTACACCTCGCGCTTGCTGCGTGATGGTTGGCTCTACGTCTGGGAAAGCGCTCCACCCAAGTTGGTGGAATATCAGGTCGAATCAGCTCTACTCACCCAAACCTCACGGGCAGGACGGGTTATTGATACTCGAACCCAACCACACCTGCTGCTCAGAGCTGGCGATTCCGCCGGTTTGGTGTGGTCGCCAGTGCGATGGAGTGAGCCGCAGTATCAGGCCGCAAAAAAAGACCCCGCCGTGCGTCAGCGCATCATGCGCAGTTTTGTGCCGGGTGCTGCACCGTTCAGTGGTCAAGTGGACGCTATCAACAAGCAGATTGGCGAATACAGCGATGCAACGCGCTACGGCTGGAGCAGTGAGCCGGAAACGGAGCACGCGCCCAACTGGCTGAAAGTGCTCAAGCAGATGGCGCGTTGCGAACAGCACACTTATGCGGTCATTGATGATGCCTGGGGCGTGCTGCTCGATCTCGCCGCGCTGATGCGCGCCCGGAGCGCGGGGTTTGACAGTTATCAGGAACATCACGCCGAAGAGTGGGCCATTGCGGGTGTTTTAAAGTCCTTGAGCGAAAATGACGCGCAACTAAAAACGCAGTTACCCTCAATCACTCGCTATGACGAGTTGAGCCGCGCCTGGAAAGACCAGAATACGCAGGAAGACCGCTATAGCACCGACATGCGCCGGCTGGCGCAGCTCTGGGTCGATTGGTTCAACACCTTGCAAGTGACTGGCCCGTCCAGCATGGACACCGCGTGTGGCCACTTCGACATCTCTCAGCCAGCCAGTCGTGAGGCCTTGGAATTGCATTTCGCTGCCGCCTGCCTAGGCCCGGCGAACACCAGTGCAGGAGCCAAGGCCATAACGTTAAACCTTGGAGGTGATGCGCAAGGCAAACCCTGGTTGCTCTGGGCATTACTTGGGTTACCCAAAAGGCTTGGCATTGGAGAAATAAAATACCTGATCGACCTGAGCGATGCGGCCCACGACAATGGAGCATCGCTAAAAGAGGGTGTCACTCAATTGGCTAAAGCCTTTGGCTATGCAGAGGCGATGAACAAGGCGGCTGAAAAACTGAGTCAACTGGCTCCAGCATCCAGTATGGAAGCTTTATTTCTGTCCGTCGCGCCTGCTGCTGGGCTGCACTTGCACCAAGCGGAAAATGCTGCCAGCACTGCAGGGCGCATCTACATGGCCGCCGCGTTAGCCCGCAGTGGGCAGCGTATTCAAACCTTGGGTATCACACCGCGCCAACTGGGCGAGTGGTACAGCGACTTGATAGGTACCCGCAACACACTGCCTGCCAGACTCAACGTTACACCTCTTGCCGGTGCTGTGAGCGAAAGCATCCCGTTTATGCATCTGGTACCCGCGAGCACCAAGCTGCCGCCCTTGCCGGTCAACCTCCTAGCGAGCGCTGATCTGAGCAGCGTGTTTGACTTGAAGAACGCGCTGAGTAAGGCGCCGATCAAGTCGGTTGTGACACTGATGGCGGGGGTGAATTTTGTTTGGTCTGGGAAGGTATTCGTTGATGATGAAACGGCCAAAAGTGCCTTTGGGGCAGTAGGGGCATTATTTGGAGTAGGCGCAGCAGGCGCAGCGGTTGTTCAGCGAGTGGGCGAGGTTAACTGGGCTTCGGCTGTCCGCCAAAGCGGAAGCACGTCGATTTCATCACGGCTACTTTTGGCCAGGGCTTTGTGGCACACCGCCATTACTGCTTTGGCGCAAAGCGCCTTTCTGGCATTCGACGTCGTGCTTTATGGGGTAGACGCCTTTGAGGCCTACAAAGCGGGCGACTTTGACACCATGACCGCGAACTTGGCAGTGGTCAGTGCTTCGCTCGCCAGTATCAAGATCCAGGTCCAGGCGTTCCGAGCGCTACGAGTCGCTCGGGCTGCTGTGATAGCCGGGGATGCGGCGACTATTGCCAGGGGGCTCAACGTAGTGCCGCACCTGGGAGCCAAGCTACTGGGTCTCGCGGTGGTGATTGTGGGCGGGGTCATTGCCCGTCTTTATACAGCAGACTCGCCGCTGGAAAAATGGGTGAAAAACAGCCACTTTGGCATCCGTCCGGACGACACCTGGTCAAACAGTTACATCCTTTCCATGGATAATCTGTATCCACTTCTTTTCCCCATCAGCGTTGAGGCCTATCGGTTAGCAGAGCTCAACCCTTACCAAGGACAAGTTGTCTCCACTTACCTGTTGCTAAAGCTGCCCGGCGAAAACGTGGAGCTGACCGACGGTATGATTCATTTCACCGGCCAGGAAGTTTGGGGCGACACACTCGGATATCACTCCGATAAAATCCAAAAGGTCGAGTGGACAGGTAAAGACTTTGCTCGGCATAGCGGTACCCGCGTTCCTGTGCCAGCCGGCATCACCCCTTATCGTCGTGTGTACCATGAGGACGGTGTTAGAGACTTGCGGCGCATCGAGGGCGATTTGATCTATTCCCCTCGTGAAGGACTGACGCTGCCTTCAGTGAAGATCATGGAGCGAGCTTGGATATGAATACGCCAGAGCAACCCCGTAGTAACGCGGCATCCGCAATAAAACTCGAAGCGGACAAGCCCACTGGCGAACAGCCAATGGAGCTGTTTATTACTGACGAACATACCGAGTATTACCTCGCGCTAAAAGCTGGGGGAGATTCGGATCGAGGGCTGCTCACCGGTGTATTGGCAGGAATAGGGGGGATAGGAGGTATAGGGCTGGGAATTTTCAGTTTTTTGCAGAGTGGTGACCTTAAAGGGTTAAATATAATGCTCGCCATATGTATTCCTTTGTGCGTTCTTCCTTTTCTATGGGAAACCCTACGCCCATTACCTCTGCCCATCCTATTTAACCGCCGCACCCGCGAGGTGTACTACGATCACGACGGGGTACTGTTCCACGCGCCGTGGGATGGTATTCAAGCGGCGGCCCATGAATTTCAATTGGTAGGTACGAACATCGGCAGTATTCAATGTGCCTCGCTGGAGATCCGAGTTTGGCAATTCGAAAAACCGGAAGCGGCTTTGATGATCAGCCTCGGTGCGCCCTTTGGAAAATCACTGGCGATGCAAAAAGGTTTTTGGGAATACATCCGTGCCTACATGAACAACGGCCCTTACTTCGACGAACACGGTAATCACAGCGAATCCGACGCCTTTGTAAAAAGCCAGCTGGCCGTGCAATTCAAAATGAGCGACAACTTCAAGCAAACCCTGGCGCAATTAAAGCAGGCGAAAAAGGAAGCGGGCGGCAAGAATTACTTAGGCGCCGAGGATACTGCAAAGCTGATACTCGAGCCAATGTTTTACCCTCTGGCTCGAATCCAGGAATTCACCTACAGCATTGCTAAACGCCGCTCCCGCAACCGCTGGCCGAGTGTTGTTACTGAGCGCTTGAAAGCCAATGGCCCTACCGCGCGTCTTGTTGATTTGGAATGTGAGAAAGGGGCGGCTGCAGGAGTTGAGTGCAACGCAGTTACTGAATTGAAGTAGGGGTTGTATGCTGCATTCCCATGACCTCAATAATCATTTCAATCGTTTATGGCGCATGTATCGAGGGTGAGTTGATCTATTCCCCACGTGAGGGGCTGACATTGCCTTCAGTGAAAATCATGGAACGAGCTTGGATATGAATACGCCAGAGCAATCCCGTAGTAACGCGGCATCCGCAATAAAACTCGAAGCGGACAAGCCCACTGGCGAACAGCCAATGGAGCTGTTTATTACTGACGAACATACCGAGTATTACCTCGCGCTAAAAGCTGGGGGAGATTCGGATCGAGGGTTGCTCACCGGTGTATTAGGTGGAATAGGTGGCTGCGTATTGGTGGGGCTTGGCCTTATAGGAGCAATGCAAGGTAAGTTCGATATCACCTATATGACATTTTCTATAGGCATACCTTTATTTCTGGTACCGTTCCTATGGGAAACACTACGCCCATTACCTCTGCCCATCCTATTTAACCGCCGCACCCGCGAGGTGTACTACGATCACGACGGGGTACTGTTCCACGCTCCGTGGGATGGTATTCAAGCGGCGGCCCATGAATTTCAATTGGTAGGCACGAACATCGGCAGTATTCAATGTGCCTCGCTGGAGATCCGAGTTTGGCAATTCGAAAAACCGGAAACGGCTTTGATGATCAGCCTCGGTGCGCCCTTTGGAAAATCACTGGCGATGCAAAAAGGTTTTTGGGAATACATCCGTGCCTACATGAACAACGGCCCTTACTTCGACGAACACGGTAATCACAGCGAATTCGATGCCTTTGTAAAAGGCCAACTGGCTGTGCGCCCAAAAATGAGCGATAGCTTTAAAAGAACACGAGAGCAAATAAAGCAGGCGAAGCGAGAGGCGGGCGGCAAGAACTACTTGAGTGGCTCTGACGTTATAAAACTAATACTTGAGCCTATGTTTTATCCCCAGGCTCGAATCCAGGAATTCACCTACAGCATTGCAAAGCGCCGCTCCCGCAACCGTTGGCCGAGCGTTGTTGTTGAACGCTTGAAAGCCAATGGCCCTACCACGCGTCTTGTTGATTTGGAATGTGAGAAAGGGGCGGCTACAGGAGTTGAGTGCAACGCAGTTACTGAATTGAAGTAGGGGTTGTATGCTGCATTCCCATGACCTCAATAATCACTTCAATCGTTTATAGCGCATGTATCGAGGGCGATTTGATCTATTCCCCACGTGAGGGGCTGACATTGCCTTCAATGAAAATCATGGAACGAGCTTGGATATGAATACGCCAGAGCAACCCCGTAGTAACGCGGCCTCCGCAATAAAACTCGAAGCGGACAAACCCACCGGCGAGCAGCCGATGGAGTTGTTTATTACCGATGGACATACCGAGTATTACCTCGCGCTAAAAGCTGGGGGGGATTCGGATCGAGGGTTGCTCACCGGTGTATTGGCAGGAATAGGGGGGATAGGAGGTATAGGGCTGGGACTTTTCAGTTTTTTGCAGAGTGGCGACCTTAAAGGGTTAAATATAATGCTCGCCATATGTATTCCTTTGTGCATCCTTCCTTTTCTATGGGAAACCCTACGCCCATTACCTCTGCCCATCCTATTTAACCGCCGTACCCGCGAGGTGTACTTCGATCACGCCGGTAAACTATTCCACACCCCATGGGATGGTATTCAAGCGGTGACCAACGAATTTCAATTGGTGGGTCCGAGCATCGGCAGTATCCAAAGTGCCTCGCTGGAGATTCGAGTTTGGCAATTCGAAAAACCGGAAACCGTTCTGATGGTCAGTCTCGGGTCACCCTTTGGCAAATCACTGATGTTGCAAAAAAGCTTGTGGGAATACATTCGCGCCTACATGAATAACGGACCGTATTTCGATGAGCACGGAAATCACAGTGAGTCCGATGCCTTTGTAAAAAGCCAACTAGCTGTGCGCCCAAAAATGAGCGATAGCTTTAAAAGAACACGAGAGCAGATAAAACAGGCGAAGCGAGAGGCGGGCGGTAAGAACTACTTGAGTGGCTCTGACGTTATAAAGCTAATACTTGGGCCTATGTTTTATCCCCAGGATCGAATCCAGGAATTCACCTACAGCATTGCAAAACGCCGCTCCCGCAACCGTTGGCCGAGCGTTGTTGCTGAACGCTTGAAAGCCAATGGCCCTACCACGCGTCTTGTTGATTTGGAATATGAGAAAGGCGCGATTTCAGGAGTTGAGTGTAACGCAGTTATTGAATTGAAGTAGGGGGTTGTATGCTGCATTCCCATGACCTCAATAATCACTTCAATCGTTTATGGCGCATGTATCGAGGGCGAGTTGATCTATTCCCCACGTGAGGGGCCGACATTGCCTTCAGTGAAAATCATGGAACGAGCTTGGATATGAATACGCCAGAGCAACTCCGTAGTAACGCGGCATCCGCAATAAAACTCGAAGCGGACAAGCCCACTGGCGAACAGCCAATGGAGCTGTTTATTACTGACGAACATACCGAGTACTACCTCGCGCTAAAAGCTGGGGGGATTCGGATCGAGGAATGGGTTGAGCCAGAAAAGCAAGGTATGGGTACCCGCTAAATCATCCCGAACCAGTCAACGCCCGCGCATTCGACTGAGGCAGAACGGCAGCGGCTGAAGGATTTCAATAACGATGGCGTGCCGCCTGGCGCCTGCTGATCACTTGCCGCCGAGAGCCAGGCCGTGGGTATTTGCAATGCATTGACGCGAGAGCCGACCCAAACTCCATCTTGTACAGTTCAGGCGGTTACCGCCCCCGCAGGGCAAATGTTGACGGCCCCGTCTGGTTCTCGTCGGGGTGACTATCGTGCTCCGTCTGATTTGTTCGCCAAAGGGGCTTGTGTATCTGCCAACCCCTCCAATGCAAATGTCTGCTGTTGGGTTATCTGCAAAGCAGCCTTCTCCAGGCGCAATAAAAACGCTTTGCGTGGTTGCCCGCCGCCATAGCCGGTAAGGGCGCCATTGGCGGCGATTACGCGATGACAGGGAACGACAATCGATAACCGGTTATGGCCATTTGCGTTGCCTACCGCCTGGCCAGCCCCCGGCTTGCCGATATGCTCGGCGATGGCGCCGTAGGTTGAGGTTTCCCCGTAGCCGATTCTGAGTAATTCGCTCCAGACCAACTGGTCAAAAGGGCTGCCTGGCAGATGCAGCGGGACCGAGAATTTTTTCAGCGTTCCTTCAAAGTAGAGTTTCAGCTGGGCTTCGATCTGCTGAAGGTAAGTGTGCTCGCCTGGAGCAATCGAATACCCATAGCGCTGGCGTAACTCATGCAGTTCTGCGGTGAGTGCCGGGCGGTCAAGAAACTCGAGCAGCACCAGACCGCGCGCTTCTGCCATAGCAATCATCGGGCCCAAGGGCGTGGTCAGATGACGGTACAGCAGCAGAGACGTCTCAGTGGCTTTGCCGGGGGTAATTTGAAAAGTTTTTTTGAACGCGTCTCTGAATCCACTGAGCGACTCGTACCCGGAATCGAATGCTGTGTTATCCAACGTTTCACCCACAACGATACGACCTAACGCTATCCCCAGCCGGCGAGAGCGCAGCCAGGCATGAAACGTCATGCCAAAATGCTGTTTGAACCACCTGCGTAAGCGCAGGGGCTCAACACCCCGGGTCAGCAACTCGGCGTCAGTCCAGCGGGCATCGGGCGCTGCAGTCACCGCGGCAAACAGCTCCCTGACCCACTCCGGCGCCGACGCGGCCAAATCCAGCGGCTTGCAGCGCAGGCAGGGGCGATAACCTGCCGCCATTGCTTCGGTTGCCAAGGAAAAAAATTCAACATTCTCGGGCTTAGGTTTACGTGCGCCACAGGTCGGGCGGCAAAAGATGCCGGTGGTTTTGACAGCGGTAAAAAACACGCCTTCGTAGGCGCTGTCGCTACCCAGCATCGCTCTGACCATTTCGGGCCTGGGCGGAAGAGGGTTGTTGTAAGGATTCATAGACAATCAGCCTTGAATTGCACGGACATCAGCGATTCAGCGCGACAGGCGCAGACGTTGAACGTCCGGGTCCGCGGATTAATACTTCAGTGGCTCATCACACCCGGGAAGACTATTGAGGTCGCTCGTGCATTGAAAGGGTGTGATCAAGAGTCTTCAGGTCGGATGATCTTAAGCCGACTGTGCCTGTGCCTCCACCGAGAAATCGACACTGATTTGCCAGGCATGTGCGCAAGCTCAACGAACGGCCCGGCACGCAGCGGTGTGCCTGCCGAAGCCGTACTTAGTGTCTGCGACGTCTGGCGCGATTTTTATTTAGAAGCGCCACTGCGCAGCGCGAACCAGGCGGCAGAAGGGGCCATCCAGCGTTGCATTGTGATGAGCGACGATGTCCTCGGCTTTCATCACAGCGGTGTCGGAACAGGTATGGCCGTCGGCGACCAGTACCGCATCGAAGCCAAGGTCACGAGCCGCGCGGCAGGTGCTGTCTACGCAGTATTGAGTTTTCATCCCTGCGACCACCACGCCGGTAGCACCGCGAGCGCGCAAATTGTCCGCCAGGTCGGTCATCTCGAAGGCGTTGGGACGGCGCTTTTCAAACACCACCTCTCCACCCAGCAGCGTCAGCTCTGGCGCAAGCATCGTCAGTGGGCTGCCAGGTTCTATGGGGGATCCCACGGGGCCGATGTGGCGTGCCAGAAAAATCGCAGCACCTGCGCTGCGCGCCTGGTCCATCAGGGCGTTCACTGTTTTCAACAGCGCTTCGCCGCGCCATGGCTTTTCCGGGCCGTGGACCAGCCCAACTTGGATATCGAGTATCAACAGGGCGTACATGGGTGCATCTCCTTGCGTTTGAACCAGCGACACAAGGGCATAAAAAAGGCCCTGTCCATCGCTGGCGGGCCTTTGAAGTTCGTTTGCTATTGGCTCACGACACCTCGCACGCTCCGCTTTCTGCGGTCGTGGTGGTGGTTGTCGAGGTGAGGCAATAATGAGTCATGAGGCGACACTAGCAATACCGTGGTGAGCTGACAAGCCTGTCGCCGTGCTCGCGGGAGGATAAATCGCAAACAAAGGAAAGTCCGAGGTAGTCAACCGTCCGGCGATCACACCTTTCCAACTCCAGAAAAAATGCTCACCATCCGCCAGCGCACTGCTAGCCTTCAGGCGTCATTCCCTCACAGATATGGATGCCCAAATCGTGACGGCCGGGTGCAAGATGCGGCTTAAGTGTCAACGCCGGAATTTCATAGTCCCCGGCATTCTGGCGACGAAACGGCAAGGGCTGATCACTGAACAGGTTATCCAGCCGAGCCGCATAGGCCGTGCATAGCTGTTCGAACCGAGCGGCGTCCATTTTGCTGGTTTTATAGATTGGGAAGGGCGGCATGACCGTGAACCCAGGATAGAAAAGCACCCCATGCTGGATAGGGAATAGCAGGTCATCCAGCGCACCGTTTACCCCTCGGCCACTGTAATGGGGCTCCCACCCGCCCAGAGTGACCACCAACATTGCACGCTTTCCTGCCATGCTACCTTCGCCGTAGCGATCGCCCCAATGGCTTTCGCTATGTTCGCCGACACCATAGGCAAACCCATAGGCGTAGACGCGTTCGACCCAGCCCTTGAGGATCGCTGGCATCGAGAACCACCACAGTGGGAATTGAAAGATCACGGCGTCTGCCCATCGCAATTTGGCCTGCTCCTCCTCAATGTCTGTCGGTTGGGTGCCGGCGGCAAATACACGCTGCGACTCTATTGCGGGGTTGAAAGGGTTTTCGTCGTCATAGCCTGGGGCGTCGTCCGGATTAATGAGCGCCTTCCAACGCATATCGTATAGATCCGAGACCTTGACCTCGTGGCCTGCGGCTTGCAGGTGAGCGATCGCGAAATCCCTGAGCGAGCCATTGAGCGAACGGGGTTCAGGGTGAGCGTAGATCAACAGTAGCTTCATGAGGGGCTCCGAGTGGATGTATTCCTCACCGTAGCCACGAATCCGATATGATGGAAATGAATTTCCGAAACACGTGGTATTTATATGCACAATACCTTGCGCCGTCTGGATCTTAATTTGTTGGTCACGTTGGATGCGCTGTTGTCCGAGCAAAACGTTACACGGGCGGCGCGGTTGCTCAATCTCGCTCAACCGACCGTCAGCCTGCAATTGGGTCGGCTGAGAGACATTCTGGACGATCCATTGTTGCTGCCCGGCCCCCGAGGGATGTCGCCTACCGAGCGTGCCCGTGAATTGCGCGGGCCACTGCGTGAAGCGCTGGTAGCTCTGGAAGGCGCACTGAGTCCTGGTGTCACTTTTGAGCCTGCACTGTCCAGTCAGACGTGGAAGGTTGCTGCCAGTGATTACGCAACTACTGCTTTAATCTGGCCGTCGCTAGCACTGCTCAGGCGTCTAGCCCCGAATACCCGGTTGGCGCTGGTGAACAAAAACCCCGTTAACCTTGCCAATGATCTGGAAAACGGCCAGCTCGATCTGGCGCTGCACACTCGCGATGACGCGCCGCCAAAACTGCGTCAGCGGTCTTTAGTTCACGAACGCTATGTGCTGGCCGGGCGACGCGATCATCCCGCTTTGGCAACCCAGCTATCGCTCAAAGCGTTCTGTGGCCTTGAACATGCCGTTATGTCACCGAATGGCGCTGGGTTCGTGGGGAGCACTGACCAGGCACTGGCAGCTAAAGGTCTGGATCGACGAGTCGTATTGTCAGTGTCTAATTTCAACTCGCTCGTCTCAGCATTGGCGCACAGCGACTTGGTTGCCGTGGTGCCCGAAAGGCTGGTACGAGATGAGCCAGCACTTCACGTCCAAACGCCTCCGCTCGCCATTCCGGGTTTTGAAATGCTTATGTTATGGCCCGAACGACTGCACCGAGATCCCGCTCATATGTGGCTACGCGATCTCATCGCCTCGACGTTGGAAACAGCCTCCAACTCAGAGCGTTGATTAATTCAAATGAGGGTAAGCGAATGGGGAACCAACCTTGCGTAGGTCAGGCAGGCGTCCACTGATGCGGCAGCAACTATGCTCCAGGGGGCCTGGACGCTTCAGTCAAAGAACTCCATACCTGCATACGGCTCACGTCGGCATTGCTCAAGCCGTGAAGCAAGACTGCCTACATGCACTTCCAGGCGATGTCCGTCGGGATCTAGAAAATAAAACGAATGACCTTCGCTCGAATTGGATTTCCACTCGATAACGTTACGAAGCCGCAAATAAGCAGTGACTTCTTCAAAGTTAGCCTGCCCCACCGAAAATGCACAATGGGTGTAGTCAGGCTGCTTTTGCGTCACTCGGTTCTCATCGAGAGAAAGGCACAGCCAGAGATCACCGAGAGAAAGATAAGCCCCCGTGTCCCAGCGAGCAGCCAGCCTAAAACCGGGCAGCGCCAGGTAAAATTCGATGCTGCGAGAGAGGTTCACAACCGCCAAGGTAAGGTGATTCAAGCCAGTCAACATGAGCGTCTATCCGAGCCAGGCCACGGGAAAAGTTGAGGATATCAACATAAACCGCAGGTTGTAGCCCGCATCGAGGATCGCCACGCTAGCAGAGCAGGGCACCCGCCAGAAACAACAAGCCCGGCACTCGGCCGGGCTCTGCTTGACGCGCGTCAGGGCATCAGCGGTGTTTGTTCTTGTGTTTGTGTTTGTGCTTGTATTTCTTGCCACCGGAGCGGTGTTTGTCGTCGTCGTCGGCAAGGTTATTACCTATTGCGCCACCCGCCGCGCCGCCCAGGCCGGCGCCAATAGTGGAGCCGGTGGAGCCGCCGAGGCGATTGCCGATCACTGAGCCGCCCGCAGACCCCAGGCCACCACCAATGGCTGCTTCGGTTCTGTTGCCGCGTGGCGCGCCGATGGCGCTACCCGCCGCGCCGCCGACGCCAGCGCCGACTGCAGCCCCTGTGGATCCGCCGATCTGTTGACCGACAACGTTACCCAGAGCGCCACCCAGACCGCCTCCGATAGCGGCGGTGCCGTCTCCAGCAGCCATGGCGCCCTGTGTAACCAGTATGCCCAGGGCGAGGGCAGGCAGTGTCATTCGCATTATGTGAACCTCAGCAGGTAATGATCAGACGCTCACGGATTAAGACACGTCTTGTGTTTAAGAACCGGTCCACAGCTCAAAGTTCTTGGGCGGCAAGGCCGGTAGTTGTAACAAACTATTTTCTGCCTGAGGATCCAGCCTGTACCACTCAGAATCGGGCGAGTCGATAAGGCGTCAATGCCGGCAAACCCTGCGACGCAGGCGCGCCCCTCGGTGAGGTCATGTGTGCGATGAGCTCCGCGGTGACGGCCGCTTGAGTCAGGCCCAAATGTTGATGGCCGAAAGCCAGCAGCACCTTGCCGTCGCAGACTTGATCGATGACGGGCAGGGAGTCCGGCAAGGACGGGCGAAATCCCATCCATGGCGTGGCGCCCTCGGCGTTCAAGTCACGCCGAAACAAACCCTGGCTCAGGCGGTGCAACTGCCACGCACGCGCCATGTTCGGCGGCCGATCCAGGCCGGCGAACTCGACAGTTCCCGCCAGCCTCAGGCCGTCGACCATCGGCGTCATGATGAATTTGCGTTCCAGCGAGGTGACAGCGAACGGTAGCCGCTGCTGTTCCTGCGGCAGCATCAGGTGATAGCCACGCTCGGTGTCCAACGGCACTTTTCTACCGGTCAGCGCGAGGGTCAGACTGGCAGAGTGAGCGCCGCAGGCGATTAGTACCTGACGCGCTGACAATTGGCCCTTATCCGTGAGCAATGACACACCCTGCGCCGCAATATGCCCATCCTCGACCCGCTGTTTGAGGAACTGCACACCGTGGTCCTTGGCGGCCTCGACCAGTGCGCAAACGAGCTGATATGGGTCGAGAAAGTGCCCGGTTTTTGCAAAGAACAAACCGCCCAGAATCCGCTCACTCAGTTGTGGCGCCGCCGCCTGTACGGCAGCGGCGGACCAGAGCTCGACCGGCACCTGTTGCTGGCACATGCGTGCCTGCAGCGCTTCAATGGCTGCGCGTGAGTCCGCATCCTCGAACACCAGCAGCGAGCCGTCTTGCTTCAACAGATCGGTCCGGTCTATCGACCCAAGCAAGCGCTGCCAGGCACCCAGGCTGCTTTCATTGAGCGCGCGAATGCCGGCTATCGTGCGCTGGTAGGGCGCCGAGCGCAGGTTCAGCAGCAGGCGCATGAACCAGGGCAGGGCGCGAGGCAGGTATTTCCAGTCCAGCCGTAACGGGCCCATCGGGTCCATGAGCATGCCGGGTAAACGTGTGAGGATCGACATATCGGCGATCGGAAACACTTGCTCGGTCGCCAGATGCCCGGCATTGCCGAACGAAGCGCCCATGCCGGGTTCCTGCGGGTCGATGACGACCACGCGGCGGCCCTGGCGAGCCAGTTGCAAGGCACAGGCGACGCCGATGATGCCGGCGCCGACCACCGCTACGTCGGCCTGATCCATCAGGTTGTTTGCCGAAGGGGAACTGGACATGGCCTAGGCTTCTCTCTGACCGTCGAGCAAACGCCGCAACGACAGCGGATTGGCCTGTTGGAGCGCGGTCGGCAACAAGCTGTCCGGAAAGTCCTGGTAGCACACCGGGCGCAGGAACCGCAGGATGGCGGCGGTGCCCACCGAGGTCGAACGCGAGTCCGAGGTGGCCGGAAATGGGCCGCCATGGACCATGGCGTCGCACACTTCAACGCCGGTCGGCCAGCCATTCACCAGCAGGCGTCCGGCCTTGCGCTCCAGGGTTGGCAGCAGTGCGCGTGCGTGCTCAAGGTCGTGGTCGTCGAGGTGCAGGGTGGCGGTCAACTGGCCTTCGAGGTGCTCTGTCACCTTGTGCATTTCCTCCGCGCTGGTGCATTGCACGATCAGCGATGCGGCGCCGAAGACTTCGCTTTGCAGGCGGTGGTTGGCCAGGAAATCCTGCGCGCCAGTGACGAACAGGTGCGCCTGGCATTGGTTCGGGCCTTCGGCTGCCAATCCGCTGGCCACGACCTGGGCATGTTCGGCCAAGGTGCCGACACCCGTTTCATAGGCGTTGGAGATGCCGGGGGTGAGCATGGTCTGGGCCGGACTGTGTCGCAGCAGGTCGCTGGCGGTGTTGATAAAGCGCGCCAGGTCCGGCCCCTGAACGGCAATCACCAGGCCGGGGTTGGTGCAGAACTGGCCGGCCCCTTGGGTCAGGGAGGTGACAAAACCTTGCGCCAGCGTTTCGCTGCGAGACTGGAGCGCGGCGGGAAACAGGTAGACCGGGTTGATTGAACTCATCTCCGCGTACACCGGGATTGGCTCGGGACGCGCCTGCGCCGCCTTGCACAGCGCGATACCGCCACTTCGCGAACCGGTGAAGCCCACCGCCTTGATACGCGAGTCGTTGACCAAAGCGATCCCCACTTCGCGTCCGGAGCCGAACAGCAGCGAAAATACCCCGTCGGGCAACCCGCAGTGTTTGACGGCCCGAGCCACCGCACGGCCTACCAGCTCGCTGGTGCCGGGGTGGGCGCTGTGGGCCTTGACGATCACCGGGCAACCGGCGGCGAGCGCCGACGCGGTGTCGCCGCCGGCCACCGAGAAGGCCAGCGGAAAGTTGCTGGCGCCGAACACGGCCACTGGCCCCAGGGGGACCTGGCGCTGGCGCAGATCCGCACGGGGCAGCGGTTGGCGTTGCGGCTGTGGGGTGTCGACCCGCACGTCCAGCCATTCACCGCTGCGCACGGTGCGTGCAAAGGTGCGCAGTTGCTGGCAGGTGCGACCCCGCTCACCCTGAATGCGAGGATGTGGCAGGCCGGTTTCGGCGACCGCACGCTCGATCAATTCATCGCCAAGGGCTTCGACTTCGTTAGCGATCGCTTCAAGGAATTCGGCACGCGCCACCAACGGCGTTTCGCGATAGCTATCGAAAGCTGACCACGCCAACGCGCAGGCGTGCTCGACCTGCTCGCGGGTGCCGCCGTGGTAGGCCGGCTCCAGCGCGGCATTGGTCGCGGGGTTGATGCCGCGGATCGCCTCGCGGCTGCCTGGAATGGCGTGCTGACCGATCAGCATATTGCCTGTCAGTGTCATGGTTTGATCCTGATAATGAGTGTCCTTGAAAGGCCTCTGGCCGCTGTGAGGGCGAGTTGCCTCACAGCGGCGCACCGGGTGTCAGTCGACGTTCTGCTCGGCCGACCAGTTGGCATACCACTGACGGAACAGGCTGTACTGGTTCTCGGCATAACGTCGTTGGGCATCGCTGAGCGCATCGCTCGCGTTGAAGTGCAGGCTGTAGGCCTGGTCGCCATTGAGCACCATCAGGTGCTTGTAATACAGCACCAGGTCGCAGCCTTCATCGAAGGACGACAACACCGCCAGCGCGGCTTCCAGCTCGCGGGCCAGCCGGCGGGCCTTGGCGTCACCCTTGGCGGCCTTCTTGCTCAATGCGACCAGTTGCAGGACTTCCCGTGGCAAGGCGTTGCCGATGCCGGTGATGGCGCCGGTGGCGTTGCAGTTGACGAAGCCATGCACCACTTGGGTATCGACACCCACCATTAGGGTCACGGCATCGTCCTGGGACGTGATGTGTTCCGCCGCGTAGCGCAAGTCGGCGCCGCCGCCGAACTCCTTGAAACCGATCAGGTTGGGGTATTCGCGACGCAGCTCGAAGAACAAATCGGCGCGGGTCGCAAAGCCGTAATAAGGACTGTTGTAAATCACCGCCGGCAGGTTCGGCGCGGCGCCAAGAATGGCGGCGAAATGGGCCTTTTGCGCAGTCGCCGAAGCGCCGCGCGACAGCACGCGCGGAATCACCATCAAGCCCTGGGCGCCGACCTTCGCCGCGTGGGCGGCATGGGCTACCGCTTCACGGCTGTTGACTGCACCGGTGCCGACGATGGTCGGCACGCCGGCCGCCACCAGGCGCGCCACGCCTTCCTGGCGCTCGGCTTCGGTCAGCAACGGCCAGTCGCCCATGGAGCCGCAGTAGACCACGGCGCTCATGCCGATATCGATCAGTTCCCGGCCCTTGGCGACCAGCGCGTCAAAGTCCGGTTTGCGTGCGGCGGTGCACGGCGTCATCAGGGCAGGAATGCAGCCGGTGAAGATGTTATCGCTCATTGTTCTATCTCCGTGGGAAAGGTCTGTTGAAGCCAAGCCGAGGCATTTCAAATGCCCCAGGCGAAGGGATCCTGCGCGTCGATCAGCAGCGTGCTGTCGGCAGTCATGTAGGCGCGGCCGGTGATGTAGGGACGGATGCGTTCGCCTTCCCATTCAAAACGGCCCTCGAATTGGCTGGCGGTAATGCTCGCTTGCACCCAGAGCTCACCGGGCGCCAGCTTTCCCTCGGCGGCCAGGCACGCCAGTTTGGCGCTGGTGCCGGTGCCGCAGGGCGAGCGGTCGTAGGCTTTGCCGGGGCACATGACGAAGTTGCGGCTGTCGGCCCGGTCGTCGTCGGCAAACAGTTCGATATGGTCGATCAGGGTGCCGTCTTCGCCGTGGATGCCTTGGTCTTCGAGGGCCTTGAGCATCGCCCAGGTGAAGTCGGTGAGGCTGTCGACGTGGTCCATGTGCAACGTCTGGCCATGCTCGGAGACCAGGAAGAACCAGTTGCCGCCCCACGCGATATCGCCGTGGATCCGTCCGTGTCCGGGTACTTCCACCGCTACTTGCTGGCGATAGCGATAGGCGGGCACGTTGCGCAGGGTAACGGCGCCGTCCTCATGCAAGGTGGCGCTGACGGTGCCCACCGGGGTGTCGATCTGGTGCACGCCTGGAGCGATGTGCCCCAGGTAGTGCAAGGACGCGACGAGGCCGATGGTGCCGTGGCCACACATGCCGAGGTAACCGGCATTGTTGAAGAAAATCACCCCACAGGTGGCACCCTCGGAAACCGGCGCGCAGTACAGCGCACCCACCAGCACATCGTTGCCACGAGGCTCCAGCAGGCAGGCGCGACGCCAACGGTCATGCTCGGTGCGCAAGTTGTCGAGCTGTTCAGGCAAGGTGCTGCCGGCAAGCTCGGGAAAACCATGCATGACCAGCCGCGTGGGTTCGCCGCCGGTATGCGAGTCAATCACGTGTAGTTGTTTCATAAACCTGTCCCTTGAGTGATTGGCGGGTCTTCAAGACGAAAGTTGAGTGCCGGCGATAGGCGTCGCTGCGGTGGGCAGCACGGCTTCGCTTTCATCGTCTTCGTGGTCGAGCTCAATCAGGTGCGCTGGTACGCCGGTGGCCGCGCCCCAGTAGTAGATCCCCAGCGCGCAGGCCGCGACGACCAAGGTGTCGAACGGATGGCTGAGCACGCCCAGGCCGCCAAAACTGCCGAGTTTCGAGAGCACGATGGTCACCGCGTAGAAGCCGATCAGCCAGGCGCTGGAGCGCACTTGTCGGGCCAGGCTCAGGTGCTGCGTCGGCACCAGGCGGCCACACAACAGGTACACCACAAACATCACGATCTGCAGCCCCAGCAGCCAGGACACAGTGTTCCAGCCGGACCAGTAGACGATCAGCGCGGCGATGATGAACGACAGCGGGCCCAGTACACTCATCCCCTTGACCCGGAACGGGCGCGGCATGTCCGGGGCGTTGCGACGCAGCGCGGCGACACATACCGGGGCGACGGCGTAGCTCAGCACCAGCGCGGCGGACACCACGTTGATCAGCGCTTCCCAGGATGGGAATGGCAGGGTCCAGAACACCGACAAGCCAAAGGTCAGCCACAGCGCCGCGCGCGGGATGCCGGACTTTTTATCGATCCGCGTGAAGAGCTTGAAGAAGGTCCCGGTCTGCGCCCAGCCATAGATCACCCGTGGCGTCGCGTTCATGTAGATGTTGCCGCAGCCGCTGGGGGAGATGACTGCGTCGGCGACCACCAGATAGGCCAGCCAACCCACGCCCAAGGCCAGGGCAATATCGCGGTATGGCAACGCCAGTTCCTTGCTGATACCGGCCCAGCCGTTGGCGAGCATTTCCGTAGGCACGCCGCCGAGGAAAGCCACTTGCAGCAATACATAGATGGCGGTGGACAGCAGTACCGAGAGGATCATGGCAATGGGAATGGTGCGTTGCGGGTTCTTCACCTCGCTGGCCACCGAGATGATCGGCGTCAGCCCCAGGTAAGCGAAAATCACCCCGCCAGCGGAGACTGCCATTTCAATGCCCGAGAGGCCAAACGGCGCGAAACCCTGGGCATAAAAATTCTCTGGCTTGAAGAAGGTAAACAACACCCCGATCACCAGCAGCGGCACGATGAATTTGAACACGCTCACCAGATTGTTGGCGATGGCGAAGGTCTTCACGCTGCGGTAATTGAGGACGAAGAACAGGCAGAGCAGACCGAACTGCAGCAACCATCCGAGAGGAGTAGGGTCGCTGGAACTGGCCTTGGTCAGCTCGGGAAACCACGCGGCGGCATATTGTCGGGCGGCGACCACTTCAATCGCCACCAGGCTTGAGAAGGCGATCAGTGTGATAAAGCCCATCAGATAACCTAGCAGCGGACCGTGGGAATACACCGGGTAGCGCACCACACCGCCGGCACGGGGCAAAGCAGCCCCCAATTCGCAATACACAATACCCAGCAACAGCACGGCAAAACCGCCGAGTATCCAGGAAAAAATCCCCGCCGGACCGGCGATGGCCGACACGTGACTGGCGGCGAACAACCAGCCAGAACCAAAGATGGCTCCCAGTCCGATAAAGGTGAGGTCGATCAGAGACAGCTGTTTCTTGAACTTGCCTTGGGCTGACATGGCGGCGCCTTCTTGTGGTTTTTTGGATAGGCATGCAGTGGCGTTACAGTGAACCCATCGACGGCGTCGCGATTGATGTTTTGCGCGGTAAAAATGACGAAATCAGCACAATCGACCGCTTGGGAGGAGTCCTCGACACGCTCGCGATGATCCGGCAATCTGCTGGCCAGGCGTTGCTCGGCGGGCGCCTGGCCTACCCGAAAAGTGAGGACGTCAGTGTCATGATGCAGAATGCGTTCGCGAACCTTTGCCAAGGCAGCGACTTGAACCGCCCGCAGACCCTCGAGCAGTTACTGGCGGGCGTGACAGTGTTGCTGCCGATGCTGGACGTGATTCCAAATGCGGCGATGTTTATCAAGGATGTCCAGGCGCGTTACGTCATGGCCAACCGCACCCTGGTGCAACGCTGTGGCTTGAAACACCTGCAGCCGCTACTCGGAAAAACCAGCGCCGAGGTGTTCCCCGCGCAGCTTGGTCCCGGTTATACCGAGCAGGATCGGCGGGTGCTGGAGCAAGGGTTGGTGCTGGAGGATCAACTGGAATTGCACCTGTACGGCAGTCGTGAGCCCGGTTGGTGCCTGACCCACAAATGGCCACTGTATAACCGTGACGGCGCAATCATCGGGTTGGCGGGCATTTCCGTCGACCTGCAGTCGGCCAGCGAAACGCATCCTGCCTATCAACGGCTGGCGGCGGTGGATGAGCACATTCGAGCGCATTTCAACCGGCGTGTGAGCTTGGGCGAACTGACGCGGATCGCCGGTATTTCAGTGGCGCAGCTGGAGCGCTACTGCAAGCGCGTGTTCCACCTGACACCCCGCCAGATGATCCAGAAAGTGCGTCTGGAACATGCCCACCGTCTGTTGCATACCGATATGCCGATCACCGACGTCGCACTCCAGTGTGGCTACACCGATCACAGTGCGTTTACCCGACAGTTCAAGGCGCTGACCGGATTCACCCCGCGCCAGTACCGGCAGGCCACCGAAAACGTGGGGCACGAGGCTAAAGCCTTTTAGCGCTACGCCTGCCTTTCAGGCTTGCGGCATCAATTGCTGTCGACATTCCAGCATCAGTCGCGCGCCACCGCGCTCGCTGGTGCCCACCTCCAGTTTGAAGCCATGCAAGTTGACGATCGCCGCGACAATCGACAGGCCCAGACCAAACCCGCCTTGCTGATCACTTTCATCGACCCGATAAAAGCGCTGGAACACCGCCGCCTGTTCGGCCGCGGGAATGCCGGGGCCGGAGTCGAGGACTTCGATCTGTGTGCTGCCGCCATCGTTGAGTGCCCTCAGAATCACTTCACCGCCTGGCGGCGTGAACTTGATCGAGTTGCTCAACAGGTTGGCCAACGCCTCGAACAGCAGCGCACGGTCGCCGGTGATCCATGGCAGCGATTCGGGCACTTGCAACAGCAATTCCATCTGGCCTTCCTCCGCCAGAGGCAGGTAGAAATCGTGGAGTTCGCGAAGCAAAGGCAGCGGATCCAGGCTCAGGAAACCAGAGCGGCGCTGATGGTCCTCCAGCTCGGAAATGCGCAGCAACCCGCGAAACCGTGCCATCAGAGTGTCGGTCTCGCTGATTACCTCATCCAGTTGCAAGGCATGGGGCGAGCCTGCGTCGGCCTGCTGTTTGATCCGGTACAACTGCGCCCGTAACCGGGTCAGCGGGGTGCGCAGGTCATGGGCGATGTTGTCGCACACGCCCTTGACCTCGTGCATCAGTTTTTCGATGCGATCGAGCATGGCGTTGACGATGGCCGCCAGCATGTCCAGTTCGTCACGCCGGTTGGACAGCGGCAGGCGACGGGTCAGGTCGCCGGCGACAATCGCTTCGGCGCTGGCCTGGATTCCGCGAATCCGTTGCAGCGGACGCCTGCGCAGCAGATGCCAGCCAGCGACGCCGGGGATAATGGTCAGCGACAATGCCCACAGCAGCGCATGCAGAATGATCCGGGTGACGCCGAACAGCGAACCGTTTTCGCGTACCAGAATCAGCCAGCGACCGTCCGCGGTGCGGGTGGCCACGGCGTCGCAACTGTCCTGGGGCAGCGTCGGGTCGCGGGATTCGATGCAGTGCTCCAGGGCGTGGATGCGCCCGTCCAGGGGCAGCAGCGGTGGCACGTGCAGGATCGGCCCGCTCAGTGGGCGAAACTGCGCGTCGAACAGGCCGTAGGCGTCGACGCCCTTCATGTCGAAGGTCATGCTGGTGGTCAGGGCTTCCACCAGTTGCTCGCCTTCGAAGCGCTGGAACAGGTGTTGACGCTGCAGGAGCGAGTGGCGGGAGAGGTTACTCAGGTAGCCCGAGACTTCGTAGTACAGCACCCCCATGAGGATGCAGCTCCAGGCCACGAACAGCGTGCTGTACAACGCAAGCAAACGGCTGCTGGAAGAACGCCAGCCTTTAGACGGGTTCAGTAATGACATAACCCGAACCTCGTACCGTACGGATCAGTGGTGTCAGGCCCGGTGGGTCGATTTTCTTGCGCAGACGGCCGATATGGACGTCGATCAGATTGGTGCCCGGGTCGAAGTGATAACCCCAGACTTCCTCGAAAATCATCATCCGCGAGAGGATTTGTCCAGTATTGCGCATCAGGAATTCCAGCAGTTTGTACTCGGTGGGCAGCAAGCTCAGGGGCTGCTCGGCGCGACTGGCTTCGCGACTGATCAAGTTCAGTTCCAGATCGGCCACCCGCAGCGCCGTATCTGACGCCTTGAGCGTACTGTTACGCCGCAGCAGCACCTCGACCCGGGCCGCCATTTCGTCAGAGGCGAAGGGCTTGGTCAGATAGTCATCGCCCCCGGCGCGCAGGCCGCGCACGCGTTCATCGACATCGGACAGGGCGCTGATCATCAGGATCGGCGTCGAGACACCGATGGTGCGCAGGGTGGTGACGATGGTCAGGCCATCCAGTTCCGGGAGCATGCGGTCGAGGGTGATCAGGTCGTAATCCCCACTTACTGCTCGCGCCAGGCCCTCGCGGCCATTGTCCACCCAGTCCACGTCGAGTCCATGGCTACTCAACTCAGCGACGATCTCGCGGGCCGTTACGGCGTCGTCTTCGATAGTCAAAATGCGCGTCATAAGTAATACCTGGTGAGCCATTCACACTGAAGTACCAGCATTTTGCCAAGAAACGCCCGGCGTCTTGCTAAAAAAAACTTCATGTTTGTAGACGCAGCGTCGCTGGCGCTCGACCGCTGCCATGGCGACGGGAGCGTGCAGAAAACCTGTTGCCCACCTGTGAGTCTTGCAAGTTGCACGCTTGCCGAAAGCTCAAATTATTTAACTAGTTGAAATAAATGGATTTTTTATTCCGTTTTGGATGGCACGTTGCCTGCACTGTCTCTTTTGAGAGGTGTGACACTATTTTCCATCCAAGGAGCATAACAACAATGATGACGTCCTCATCCACACTGCAAGCGTCAAGCACGCTTTCCGGGGTTTCCTGGGGAGCGATTTTTGCCGGAGCGGCGGCGGCCGCAGCGCTCTCGCTGATCCTCGTGCTGTTAGGTTTTGGCCTGGGTTTTTCGGCAGTGTCGCCGTGGGCCGACAGCGGTGTCAGTGCCAAGGGCCTGGGCATTTCGACGATCGTCTGGTTGGCGTTCACGCAGATCGTTGCAGCCGGGTTGGGCGGTTACATCGCCGGACGGTTGCGGGTCCGGTGGGCCAATCTGCATGGCGATGAAGTGTATTTCCGCGACACCCATGGCTTCCTCGCGTGGGCGGTGGCCACCTTGATTACGGCCACGCTGGTGGTGGGCTCGGTGAGCAGCATCGTCAGTGGCGGTGTGCAAGCCGGCGCCAGCATCGCATCGGGTGCCGCCAGCGGGTTGAGCCAGGCCGCCAGCAACAATGGCGAAAACTTCGGCTATTACGTCGACAGCCTGTTCCGCGATGACCGTCCTGCCGCCACCAGCGACGATGCGGTGCATGCCGTCGCGGCGCGGATTTTTACCCGCACGCTGGAGAATGACGGTGAGCTGCTGCCACAAGACCGTGCCTACCTGGCGCAGTTGATCAGCCAGCGCACCAACCTTACCCAGGCCGACGCCGAGCGTCGGGTCGACGAGGTGTATGCGCAGGCTCGCAAAACCGTAGAAGAGGCCAAGTTGAAGGCCAAGCAAGCGGCCGACACGGCCAGCACCGTGGCCGCCTGGACCGCGTTGTGGATGTTCGTCGCGCTACTGTGCGGTGCGTTTTTTGCCAGCTTCGCCGCGACCTTCGGTGGTCGCCGCCGGGACGCCGTGGTGTACCTGGAAACCGATCCTTCGCTGCCACCTGTTCGTTAATTCAAGGAGAACGTTATGCGCTCATTACTGCTGTGGTTCCTCGGCATCCCGATTCCGATCATTATCCTGATCGCGATCTTCATGTGATCCGTCAGGCTTGACCAAGGCCGCTCTGCACTGGCAGGGCGGCCTTTTTTTGCGCGCGGTTGGTCTCAGTCCTCAAACCCGACCTGCTCATGAATCTCATCCACCTTCAACTCCAACCGATAAGCCACCGCGATAAATAACGCCTGGCACAGGCACAGCGTTGCACTCAACGAGCGGAACGCAAACGACGAACCCTCATTCACCAGCAACACCGCATTCGCTCGCTTGGCCAGCGGCGACAGGTTGCTGTCGGTGATGATCAGGGTTTTCGCCTGGTGATGCTGGGCAATGCGCAGGCAATGCTGGGTTTCCTTGCCGTAGGGCGTAAAGCTGATCGCGATCACCAGATCATTGGCGCGCACGCTGCGCATCTGTTCGCGGTAGCTGCCGCCCAGGCCGGACACCAGGTGGATGCGTTTATTGGTGTGTTGCAGGTTGTAGACCAGGTAATCAGCCACGGCGAACGAGCGACGCACACCGACCACGTAGATATTGTCGGCGTTGACCACAAGATCCACGGCTTTCTCGAAAGCCGCGTCATCCAGCTCAAGTCCCAGGCGCTCGATACCCGACAACGTCGCATTCACGCATTCCCGGGCCAGGTCGCCGCCGCTGGCTTTCTGCGACTTGTTGGCGATCATGCTGCGGATGCGCTGCTGGTAGTTCTGAACCGGCGTGGTCTTGTGGGTATACGCCTCGCGAAACAGCGACTGCATCTCACTGAAGCCACTGAAGCCGAAACGCTGGGAGAAACGCACGATGGCCGAGGGATGCACTTCACATTCCCGGGCGATATCACTGATGCGATCGACCATGATCCGGTCGCTCTGCTGGCTCATGTAGCTGGCGATACGCTTGAGCTGGCGTGGCAGGCTTTCATACTCGTCGGTGATCAGCTGTAGCAGGCGCTCGGCGTTGATCGGGGGGCTGGCGGGATCATTTTCCGGGGCGTTCTCAGGGCTGGCCTGCTGATCGGTACGGGGCATGAAAAATCCTTCTGACGTTACGGGCATAAGAGGTATCGCGTAGCAGCTGTCGGGCCTGGGCATGCACACACTATTGGAGCACTCATGGCGTACGGCGCAAGTCTACAGCGTAGGCGCAAAAAAAAACCTCGGTATCGCGGCCTGTGGCGCGGCTGAAACGGTGCACCGGCGCAGAAACAGCGCTATGAAAGCTTAATGGAAAAATTATTCCATGGAAAATATATATAGAATAAATATTGATTGGTGTCGCCGGACGTTTTAGTCTGCATCCACCAAGAGCGTCGCCGCCTTCACGACGGCAGGCGCAGGCTGATAAAAATAACAGGAGCCAGCATGGGCCAGACTCGTTTTGCCAGTGGGCGTCAATTGGATCTGATTTGCCTCGGGCGCCTGGGCGTCGATCTCTATGCCCAGCAGGTGGGGGCACGATTGGAAGATGTCTCAAGCTTCGCCAAATACCTGGGTGGTTCCTCGGCGAATATCGCGTTCGGAACTGCACGCCTGGGTCTCAAGTCGGCGATGCTGACGCGGGTCGGAGATGACCACATGGGGCGTTTTCTCGTCGAGTCCCTGGCCCGCGAAGGCTGTGATGTCAGCGGCATCAAGGTCGATCCGCAGCGCCTGACCGCGATGGTTCTGCTGGGACTCAAGGACCGTGAAACCTTTCCGTTGGTGTTCTACCGCGAGAACTGTGCCGACATGGCGCTACGGGCCGAAGACATCAGCGAAAGTTTCATCGCCTCCAGCAAAGCCCTGCTGGTCACCGGCACGCATTTCTCCACCGAGGGCGTTTACCAGGCCAGTCTCCAGGCACTGGAATACGCCGAAAAGCACGCCGTAAAACGGGTGCTGGACATCGACTATCGTCCGGTCCTCTGGGGCTTGGCCGGCAAGGCGGACGGCGAAACCCGTTTTGTTGCCGATCAGAACGTCAGTCAGCATGTGCAAGGCATCCTGGCGCGTTTTGACCTGATCGTCGGTACCGAAGAAGAGTTCCTGATTGCCGGTGGCAGCGAAGATCTGCTAACAGCGCTGCGCACCGTACGACGTCTGTCGACAGCGACGTTGGTGGTCAAGCTGGGTCCGCAGGGGTGCACGGTGATCCATGGCGCGATTCCTGCGCGCCTGGAAGACGGTGCGATCTATCCCGGGGTGCGCGTCGAAGTGCTCAATGTGCTGGGCGCCGGTGATGCGTTCATGTCAGGTTTCCTCAGTGGCTGGTTGAACGACGCCAGTGACCAGCGTTGCAGCCAGTTGGCCAATGCCTGCGGCGGCCTGGTGGTTTCCCGTCACGCCTGTGCGCCGGCCATGCCGACGCTGGCGGAGCTGGACTATTTGTTCAACAGCCCGGTGCCGATCACGCGGCCGGATCAGGACGTTGTGCTGCAACGCCTGCATCAGGTCAGCGTGCCGCGCAAAAACTGGAAGCAACTGTTCATCTTCGCCTTTGACCATCGCTGGCAGTTGCTCGAACTGGCACAAAAGGGCGGTCAGGACCCGGCGCGTATCAGCGCCATCAAACAGCTGTTTATCCAGGCGGTAGAGCGCGTCGAGCGCAAATTGCACGAGGCGGGTATCGAGGCTGATGTGGGGCTGCTGGCCGATCAGCGCTTTGGCCAGGATGCGCTCAACGCCGCCACCGGTCGCGGCTGGTGGGTCGCTCGCCCGGTGGAGGTGCAAGGCTCGCGACCGCTGGCGTTTGAGCAGGGTCGCTCGATTGGCAGCAACCTGATCGCCTGGCCCCAAGAGCAAATCATCAAGTGCCTGGTGCAATTTCACCCCGATGACGAACCGCTGTTGCGCCTCGAGCAGGAAGCGCAAATCAAGGGCCTGTATGAGGCGTCACTGGTCAGCGGTCATGAACTGCTGCTGGAAATCATCCCGCCCAAGGATCACCCCTCGACCTACCCCGATGTGCTCTATCGCAGTCTCAAGCGCCTGTACAACCTGGGTATTTACCCGGCGTGGTGGAAGATCGAGGCGCAGTCCGCCGAGGCGTGGAAAAAACTCGATGAGCTGATTCAAGCGCGTGATCCCTACTGCCGTGGCGTGGTGTTGCTGGGGCTGAATGCGTCGGCGGAATGTCTGGCGCAGGGCTTTCAGCAAGCCAGCCAGAGCCAGGTCTGTCGCGGGTTTGCCGTCGGCCGCACGATATTCCAGGAGCCGAGCCGAGCGTGGATGGCAGGTGAAATTGACGACGAGATGTTGATCCAGCAAGTGCAAGGCACCTTTGAACAACTGATCAATGCCTGGCGCGATTCCCGAGCCTGTAGGCGCGAGCTTGCTCGCGAAAATCGTTAACGATAACGCCGGCAACCTGAATGAACCGGTTGCTCTCAGGATCTTCGCGAGCAAGCTCGCTCCTACAGAGCGTCTGTCCTCAGGTCCATCGTAAAACAATAAAAGGTGCAGCCATGCCCGCAATCCGTATTGGCATCAACCCGATTTCCTGGAGCAACGACGACTTGCCGGCCCTGGGCGGTGAAACGCCCCTGAGCACCGCGTTGAGCGAAGGCAAGGAGATCGGCTATGAAGGCTTTGAACTCAACGGCAAGTTTCCCAAGGATGCCAAGGGCGTCGGCGACGTGTTGCGTCCTTACGACCTGGCGCTGGTGTCTGGCTGGTACTCCAGCCGCTTGGCCCGGCGTTCGGTGGCCGAAGAAATCGACGCGATCGCCAGTCATGTGCAACTGCTCAAGGAAAACGCCGCGACGGTGCTGGTCTACGGCGAAGTCGCCGACTCGATCCAGGGTTCACCCATTCGCCTGATCGAGCGCCCGCGTTTTCACACTGAGCAGGCGTGGCAAGTGTACGCCGACAAACTCACCGAGTTGGCGCGCTTTACCCTGTCCCAAGGTGTGCGCCTGGCCTACCACCACCATATGGGCGCTTACGTCGAGTCACCGCAAGACATCGACACACTGATGAGTCTCACCGGGCCGGAAGTCGGCCTGCTGTTTGATTCGGGCCACTGCTACATGGGCGGTGGCGAGCCCGTCGAGGTGCTGCGCAAACACTTGCAGCGTATCTGTCACGTGCATTTCAAGGACGTGCGCAAGTCAGTGGTGCAATTGGCCCGCAACCAGCTATGGAGCTTTCCCGATTGCATCGTCAACGGCACGTTCACCGTGCCGGGTGATGGCGATATCGACTTCGCCGAGCTGCTGGATGTGTTGCTGGCCGCCGGTTATCAGGGCTGGCTGGTGGTTGAAGCCGAGCAGGACCCAGCCGTGGCGCCCAGTTATATCTATGCGAAAAAAGGCTACGACACCCTGCGTTCGCTGTTGAACGAGGCGCTGGCAAAAAGGAGCACGGCACCATGAGTCTCTTGGTCAAAAGCAGCCCGCATGGGCAAACCATGGTTGCGCTGCCAGAGGGCCGCCTTGCCTACGTGGGTTTTGCCGCCTACCGCCTGCGCCTGGGGGAAACCCTGCCGGTCAGCGCCGCGGACAAAGAGTTGTGCCTGGTGCTGCTCAGCGGTCGAGTCAACATCGAAGGCGACGGTTTCAACTGGCAGAACCTCGGTGATCGCCAGTCGGTGTTTGAAGATAAATCACCTTTTGCGGCCTATCTACCACCGGGCAGTCACGCCCAGGTCACCGCCCTGAGCGATGTGCAACTCGCCGTCTGTGCTGCGCCGGGTGCTGTCGAAGCGGGTTTTGCGCCGCGGCTGATTCGTCCCGAACAGTGCAAGCGCAGCGTGCGCGGCAAAGGCGCCAATACCCGTTATGTGTGCGACATCCTGCCGGACAGCGAGCCGGCGCATTCGCTGTTGGTGGTGGAAGTGCGCACGCCGTCCGGTCATTCGTCGAGCTACCCGCCCCACAAGCACGACACCGACGACCTGCCACACCAGAGCTTTCTCGAAGAAACCTATTACCACCAGGTCAATCCACCCCAGGGATTCGTATTCCAGCGGGTCTACACCGACGATCGCAGCATCGATCAGGCCATGGCCGTGGAAAACAGCGATCTGGTGGTGGTGCCCAAGGGTTATCACCCGGTCAGCGTGCCCTACGGCTACGAGTCGTATTACCTGAACGTGATGGCCGGCCCCAAGCGCGCCTGGCACTTCCATAACGACCCTCGGCACAGCTGGCTGCTGGACCTATAACGAATTCGACGGAGAACAAAAACAATGAACAACGCCCAGGTAATCGGCCATTACATCAACGGCCAGGTGCAGGACAGCGGTAGCCAACGTTTCAGCAATGTGTTTAACCCGGCCACTGGCGAAGTGCAGGCGCGGGTCGCTCTGGCCAGCCAGCAGACCGTCGATGAAGCGGTGGCCTCGGCGCTGAAAGCATTTCCGGCGTGGTCCGAGCAATCGTCCCTGCGCCGCTCGCGGGTGTTGTTCAAGTTCAAGGAACTGCTCGATCAGCACCATGACGAGTTGGCCGAAATCATCAGTCGCGAACACGGCAAGGTGTTCTCCGACGCCAGGGGCGAAGTCACCCGTGGCATTGAAATCGTCGAATACGCCTGTGGCGCGCCCAACCTGCTGAAAACCGATTTCAGCGACAACATCGGCGGCGGCATCGACAACTGGAACCTGCGCCAGCCCTTGGGTGTGTGCGCAGGGATCACGCCGTTCAACTTCCCGGTAATGGTGCCTTTGTGGATGATCCCGCTGGCATTGGCCACCGGCAACTGCTTCATCCTCAAGCCGTCCGAACGTGATCCGTCCGCCAGTTTGCTGATGGCCCGTCTGCTGACCCAGGCCGGATTGCCCGATGGCGTGTTCAATGTGGTGCAGGGCGATAAAAGTGCCGTGGATGGCCTGTTGCAGCACCCGGACGTGGAGGCGATTTCCTTCGTCGGATCGACGCCGATTGCCGAGTACATCCACCAGCAGGCGACCCAGCGCGGCAAGCGTGTGCAAGCGCTGGGCGGGGCGAAGAATCATATGATCGTGATGCCCGACGCCGACCTCGACCAGGCCGCCGACGCGCTGATCGGCGCGGCCTACGGCTCGGCCGGCGAGCGCTGCATGGCGATCTCGATTGCGCTGGTGGTCGGCGATGTCGGCGACAAGCTGATCGACAAATTGCTGCCGCGCATCGACCGGCTCAAGGTCGGCAACGGTATGCACAAGGGCAGCGAAATGGGCCCGCTGGTGACCGCGGAACACAAGGCCAAGGTCCAAGGTTTTATCGACGAAGGCGTGGCCCAGGGTGCGAAACTGATTGTCGACGGGCGCGGCTTCACGGTGCCCGGCGCTGAAGCTGGGTTCTTCGTCGGCGCTACGTTATTCGACAACGTCACCACCGACATGAGTATCTACCGGCAGGAGATATTCGGTCCGGTGCTGGGCATCGTGCGGGTGGCTGACTTCGCCAGTGCCGTGGCCCTGATCAACGCCCATGAATTCGGCAACGGCGTGTCGTGCTTCACCAGCGACGGCGGTATCGCACGGGCCTTTGCCCGCACCATCAAGGTCGGCATGGTCGGCATCAACGTGCCGATTCCGGTGCCGATGGCCTGGCATTCGTTCGGCGGCTGGAAGCGCTCGCTGTTTGGCGACCACCACGCCTATGGCGAAGAAGGCATTCGCTTCTACAGCCGCTACAAGAGCGTGATGCAGCGCTGGCCCGACAGCATCGCCAAGGGGCCTGAATTCAGCATGCCAACAGCCAAGTAAAACGTTCCAGTGGGGAGTGCACGAGAATGAATAAGCCTATGCGTTTTGCCTTGAACCGGATGGTCGCTCCAGGTCTTTCGCTGCCTGCGTTTATCGACTTGGCGGTGACCTTGAAATGCGCTGCCATCGAGCTGCGCAACGACCTTGCCGGAATCGAGATCGAAGACGGAACGCCTGCCACGCGGGTCCGCGAATTGTGTGAAGCCAAGGGTATTACGGTGCTGTCGATCAACGCGCTGTATCCCTTCGACGTGTGGAACGACGAACGTCGGGCCCAGGTAGTGAGGTTGGCGGCGTATGCCCGCGACTGCGGCGCCCAAGGCCTGGTGATGTGCCCACTGAATGATCCCGCCGACCCGCGTAACGATGCCCAGCGTGCCATGGGGCTGCGCACCGCCTTGAGCGAACTGGCGCCGATCCTGCGTGAGCATGGGCTTCTCGGTTTCATCGAACCCTTGGGTTTCGAGGAGTGCTCCTTGCGCCGCAAACGGGTGGCGGTAGAGGCGATTAAAGCCATTGGCGGGCTGGACGTGTTCCGGCTGGTGCACGACACCTTTCATCATCACTTGTCCAGTGAACACGAGTTTTTCCCGGAGTTGACCGGCCTGGTGCATATCTCCGGCGTGGAGGACCGTGACGCGCCGCTGTCGAGCATTCGCGACGGGCACCGGGTGCTGGTGGGCGAGGGCGATATCCTCGGCAACGCGGCGCAGATCGAGACCTTGCTGAATACCGGTTATCGCGGCTACCTGTCCTTCGAGCCGTTTGCCGAGAGCGTGCATGGCCTGGCGGATATCCAGCAGGCGTTGAGCGCGAGCATGGCTCACCTGCAGAACAAATAAGGGGCGAAACATGAGCACAACACGATTGACCATGGCCCAGGCCCTGGTGAAGTTTCTCGATAACCAGTACATCGAAGTCGACGGCGTGCAGAGCAAGTTCATCGCCGGGATTTTCACGATCTTTGGGCATGGCAATGTGCTGGGCCTGGGCCAGGCCCTGGAACAAGATTCCGGTGACCTGGTGGTGCATCAGGGCCGCAACGAGCAGGGCATGGCGCATGCTGCGATTGGTTTTGCCAAGCAGCACCTGCGGCGCAAGATCTACGCCTGCACCGCGTCGGTCGGTCCGGGCGCGGCGAATATGCTCACCGCGGCCGCCACGGCGACCGCCAACCGTATCCCGTTGTTGCTGTTGCCCGGCGACGTCTACGCCAGCCGCCAGCCTGACCCGGTGTTGCAACAGATCGAGCAGTTCCATGACCTGAGTATCAGCACCAACGACGCGTTTCGCGCCGTGAGCAAATACTGGGACCGCATCAACCGTCCCGAGCAGTTGATGAGCGCGGCGATCCACGCCATGCGCGTGCTCACCGATCCCGCCGAGACCGGCGCCGTGACCTTGGCCCTGCCGCAGGATGTACAAGGTGAGGCCTGGGACTATCCCGACTATTTCCTGCAAAAGCGCGTGCACCGTATCGACCGGCGCCGGGCCACCGAAGCCATGCTCAGTGACGCGGTAGCGGCGTTCAAGGGCAAGCGCAAACCGCTGATTATCTGCGGCGGCGGCGTCAAGTACTCCGGTGCCAATGTGGCGCTGCAAGCTTTTGCCGAGCGTTTTGATATTCCGTTCGCCGAAACCCAGGCCGGCAAGAGCGCAGTGGTTTCCAACCACCCGCTGAACGTCGGCGGTATAGGTGAAACCGGCTGCTTGGCGGCGAATCTGTTGGCCCCGGAGGCGGACCTGATTATCGGCATCGGTACGCGCTACACCGACTTCACCACTTCGTCGAAGTCATTGTTCACGCATCCCGAGGTGCGCTTTCTCAATCTCAATATCAGCCCGTGCGATGTGCTGAAACTCGATGCCGTGCAGTTGCTGGCGGATGCCAGGGTCGGTCTGGAGGCGTTGTCCGAAGCGCTGGGCGATTACCGCTCCCAGTGGGGCGATCAGCCACGAGACGCCAAGGTGCAGTTGGAGGCCGAGGTCGATCGCATTTACCAGGTCGAATACCAGAGCGATCACTTCGTTCCGGAAATCAACGACCACATGGACCCGGCCGTTCTGCGTGAATTTATCGAAATCACCGGCTCCTGCCTGACCCAGAGCCGCGTGCTGGGCGTGCTCAATGAAACCCTGGCCGACGACGCGATTATTGTGGCCGCCGCCGGCAGCTTGCCCGGTGACTTGCAGCGCAGTTGGCGCAGCAAAGGCGTCAACACCTACCACGTTGAGTACGGTTACTCCTGCATGGGGTACGAGGTGAATGCCGCCCTGGGCGTGAAGCTGGCCGAGCCGACGCGCGAGGTCTACGCCTTGGTCGGGGATGGGTCCTACATGATGTTGCATTCGGAGTTGGTTACCTCGATTCAGGAGCGGCGCAAGATCAACGTGGTGTTGTTGGACAACATGACCTTCGGCTGCATCAACAACCTGCAGATGGAACACGGCATGGATAGCTTCGGCACCGAGTTCCGCTTTCGCAACCCTGACAGTGGCAAGCTCGACGGCGGTTTCGTGCCGGTGGATTTCGCCATGAGTGCGGCGGCCTATGGCTGCAAGACTTACACAGTCAACACGGTTGAACAGCTACGGGCCGCGCTGGCGGACGCCCGTGAGCAAGCGGTGTCGACGCTGATTGATATCAAGGTCCTGCCAAAAACCATGATCCATAAATACCTGTCCTGGTGGCGGGTGGGTGTGGCCCAGGTCTCAACCAGCGAACGCACCCGTGCAGTGGCAAAACAACTTAACGAACGTCTGGCCAAGGCCCGGCAGTACTAATGACAAGAGGGGTGTTTACATGTCTTTGAAGTTAGGCGTAATCGGCACGGGCGCGATCGGCCGGGACCACATCCGTCGTTGCAGCCAGACCTTGCTCAACAGCCAGGTCGTGGCGGTCACCGACATCAACCTTGAGCAGGCCGCCAAGGTGGTGGCTGATCTGCAGATTGGTGCCGAGGTCTACCCGGATGGCCATGCACTGATCAATTCGGCACACGTCGAGGCGTTGCTGGTCACGTCCTGGGGGCCGAGCCATGAAGAGTTTGTGCTCGCCGCCATCGCCGCCGGCAAACCGGTGTTCTGTGAGAAACCGCTGGCGGTGACCGCCGATGGCTGTCGCAAGATCGTCGAGGCTGAAGTGGCCCACGGCAAGCGTCTGGTGCAAGTGGGCTTCATGCGTCCCTATGACGAAGGCTATCGGGCCTTGAAAGCGGTGATCGACAGCGGCCAGATCGGCGAACCGCTGATGTTGCACTGCGCGCACCGTAACCCGAGCGTGGGCGAGAATTACAAGACCGATATGGCAATCACCGATACGCTGATCCACGAACTGGATGTGTTGCGCTGGTTGCTGGCCGATGACTATGTCTCGGTGCAGGTGGTATTCCCGCGTAAATCCAGCAAGGCATTGGCGCATCTGCGCGATCCGCAGATCGTGCTGTTGGAAACCGCCAAGGGCACGCGGATTGATGTGGAAGTGTTTGTGAATTGCCAGTACGGCTACGACATCCAGTGCGAAGTGGTGGGGGAGACTGGCATTGCCAGGTTGCCGGAACCGTCCCAGGTACAGATGCGCAGTGGCGCCAAGCTGTCCAACGCGATTCTGATGGACTGGAAGGATCGCTTTATCGCCGCTTATGACGTCGAGTTGCAGGCGTTCATCGACGGGGTGCGCGCTGGCCAGGTGAGTGGCCCTTCGGCCTGGGACGGATTTGCTGCCGCGGTTGCGGCGGATGCCTGTATCGAAGCGCAGAACAGTGGACAGATCGTCAAGGTCGGTCTGCCGGATCGCCCGGCTTTTTACCGCTGACCATCAGCCTGCGGGTATCGATATAAAAACCAGACGCTTCGGGAGATCTCAAGCATGCGCATTGCATTAGACCCCTACATGTACCGTCATCTACCCTTGGGCCAGATGGTCGACAAGGCTGCCGAGCTCGGCTACCAGCACATCGAGCTTTCGCCTCGGGAAGATTTTCTGCCATTCTACAAGGCACCACGCGTCGACCGGGCACGAATCAAGGAATTCCGCAAAGCCCTGAGCGACGCTGGCGTGCAGCTGTCATCCTTGTTGCCCATGTACCACTGGGCCGCCGCCGACGAAGGCCTGCGGGTCGCGGCAGTGCGCAATTGGAAACGAGCGATCCAGATAGCCGTGGAACTGGACTGCGAATTGCTCAACACCGAATTTACCGGCCAATCGGACAACCCGCTGGTCTGCGAAAACCAATTCATGCGCTCCATGGACGAGCTGGTGCCGGTGTTCGAACGCGAAGGCGTCAAGCTGGACATTCAGGCGCATCCCTACGACTTTTGCGAGCGCAACAACGAATCGGTGGACATCATTCGCGGGCTGGATCGCGACTGGATCAACTACCTATACGCCGCGCCCCATACCTTTTTTTACGATGACGGCAAGGGCGATATTGCCTCGATGCTCAAGTACGCCGGCTCCAAACTCAGTCACTTGATCATCGCTGACACTTACAACCACCGGGCATCTTCCAACCTGCGCTACATCGTCAACCCACCGGGCGTAACCGCTACGGTGCATCAGCATCTGGATATCGGTCAGGGCGAAGTCGATTGGGAGGCGTTTTTTGGCACGTTGCGGGAGATCAAGTTCGACGGTATCGCCACGGTCTCGGTATTTGCCTGGGAAGACCGGCCGGATGAGTCCAATCGGATGATGCTGGAACGGGTGACCCGTGAACTCTGTCAGTAGACGTGGTCGCGCATTCTCACGCCTGTGGAATAGATAAGGAATCAATAAACCTATGCGAATCGGACTGGTTGGATACGGCCATGGCGGTCGTTTTTTTCATGCGCCGCTGATTGCCAGCTTGTCGGGAGCGACTTTCGTTGGCGTGGTCACCCGTTCGCCGGAGCGTCGGCAACTGTTGGCGGCTGAACGCCCGGGGGTCAAGGCCTTCGATAGCATTGACCAACTCGTCGAGGCCGGTGTGGATGCACTGGTGATTTCCACGCCGTTGGAAGGCCGCTCGGCGCTGGTGCTGGAAGCCATTGAACGGGGTGTGGCGGTGGTTAGCGACAAGCCTTTCGCCAGTGATGCCGCCGAGGCTTTTGAATTGATTGCCGCGGCCGAGCGCCAGAAGGTGTTGCTCAGCGTCTATCAGAACCGGCGCTGGGACTCGGATTTTCTCACCCTGCGCAAACTCATCGACAGCGGCGCGTTGGGCAGCATCAGCCGTTTTGAATCGCGGGTCGAGCGCTACAGCCCGCAAACGCTGGGCAATGCCAGCGGAGGCGGGTTCCTGCGCGATCTTGGCAGCCATTTGGTGGATCAGGCCTTGCAGTTGTTCGGGCCGGTGAACAAGGTCTTCGCACAACTGCATTTCAGCGCCGAGCATCCGGATATCGACCATGGTTTCTTCGCTTCGCTGACCCACGCCAATGGCGTGATTTCACACCTGTGGGGCAGCGCGCTGCAAAACAGCCCAGGACCGCGTTTCCGGGTCAATGGCAGTCAGGGCGGCTACACCATTGACGGTCTGGACGGCCAGGAAGATGCGCTGATCGCCGGCCGGACGCCAAAAACCGAAGGGGAGCACTGGGGCGCGGAAGAGCACCGGCGCTGGGGCTGGTTTGAACAGGGTGTGGAACGGGAGCGGGTTCCTTCGGAAAAAGGCTGCTGGAATCAGTTCTACCAACAGTTGCAAAGTGCTGTGCAAGGGCAGGGGCCGCTGCCGGTGGAGGCGCGTGACGCCTTGGCGACGACCCGTGTGCTGGACGCGGCACGGCTCAGTTCCAGACGTCAGCAAGTGGTGGAAATGGCGGCTATCGAGTTCGATAAACAAAAATAGAATAAAATTCCAAAACAGGTTGATATGGAAAATATTTTCCAATAAAGTCTTTTCCAGGTTGCCAACAGTCGCGCCCCGATTCGCCCGCAAGGGCCTCGTCCGCGGCTTCACAAAAACAAGATCAAAAACAACCAGGTACCGTCAGATGAAAATCTTCAACGCTGTACTGCGAGTTTTACGTTCTGCCCTCTTGTATCGCCGGCCGCACCGCGCACGGCCTCTGTATTTCTCCTTGCTCAATGTCCTTTGCGTCGAAAACCAGGGCGCCCTGGTGTGCTGCATTCCGGGCGCGCCGATTGTCCGGCTGCCGGCGGCTCAACCGTCACGCTGAGCAACGCAACGTCCAAAAAACCAACAAGAAATTGGAGACTGACCGTTCATGAAGACCCCCATCCGTTTTGCCTCGCTGGCCCTGTCAATGATGCTCGCCAGCGGTGTCGCCATGGCCGATATCAAGATTGGTGTGAGCATGTCGCAGTTCGACGACACCTGGCTGACCTACCTGCGTGAAGACATGGACAAGCAAGCCAAGTCCTACCCCAAGGAGGATGGCGTGCAATTGCAATTCGAAGACGCGCGCGCCGATGTGGTCAAGCAACTCAGCCAGGTCGAAAACTTTATCAGCCAGAAAGTCGACGCCATTGTGGTTAACCCGGTGGACACCGCGGCCACTGGAAAAATCACTGCGGCGGCGGTCAAGGCGGGCATCCCCCTGGTCTACGTCAACCGCCGGCCCGACCAGCAAGACCTGCCTGACGGGGTCGTCACCGTAAGCTCTGATGACGCCGAAGCCGGCAGGCTGCAAATGCAGTATCTGGCGGAAAAAATGGGTGGTAAAGGCAACATTGTCGTGCTGTTGGGTGACTTGGCGAACAACGCCACGACCAACCGCACCAAGGGTGTCAAGGAAGTACTGGGCAAATACCCGGGCATCAAGATCGAGCAGGAACAGTCTGGCGTATGGCTTCGCGACAAGGGGATGAACCTGGTCAACGACTGGGTGACCCAGGGCCGAAAATTCGATGCGGTGGTGTCCAACAACGATGAAATGGCGATCGGTGCCTCCATGGCCCTGAAGCAGGCCGGCATTGAAAAAGGCAGCGTACTGATCGCCGGCGTAGATGGCACGCCAGACGGTTTGCGGGCGGTGGAGAAGGGCGAGATTGCGGTTTCGGTGTTCCAGGATGCCAGCGGCCAGGCGCAGGGCTCAGTGGACGCTGCGGTGAAGATGGCCAAGAAGCAGCCGGTCGAGAAGAGCGTGCTGGTTCCATTCCAATTGATCACTCCAGACAACGTCAAAGACTTCAAATAGTCCTTCATAACAACAATAAACCAGCGGGCGGCCTTGGTCGCTCCTTTGACGGAGTACCTTTCTATGCTTGCTCAAGCGATTGCTTCGCAGCCCTCCGGTACCCAGGCCCTGGCGCAGGAAGAGCCCTACCTGCTGGAAATCGTCAACATCAGCAAAGGTTTTCCCGGTGTCGTTGCACTGGATGATGTGCAACTTCGGGTCCGCCCAGGCTCGGTCCTGGCGTTGATGGGTGAGAACGGCGCGGGCAAGTCGACCCTGATGAAGATCATTGCCGGCATTTACCAGCCGGATGCCGGTGAGATCCGCCTGCGAGGCAAACCGGTCAGGTTTGACACCCCGCTGGCAGCGCTGCAGTCCGGTATCGCGATGATCCACCAGGAACTCAACCTGATGCCCCACATGAGCATTGCCGAGAACATTTGGATTGGTCGCGAACAGCTCAATGGTCTGGGAATGGTCAGTCACCGGGAGATGCACCGTTGCACCGCCGAGCTGCTGGCGCGACTGCGGATCAATCTGGACCCCGAGGAGCACGTCGGTAATCTCAGCATTGCCGAACGGCAGATGGTCGAGATTGCCAAGGCGGTGTCCTATGACTCCGACATCTTGATCATGGACGAGCCCACGTCGGCGATCACCGACAAGGAAGTGGCCCACCTGTTTTCGATCATTGCCGACCTCAAGGTCCAGGGCAAAGGCATCATCTATATCACCCATAAAATGAACGAGGTGTTCAGCATCGCCGATGAAGTCGCGGTGTTCCGTGATGGCACCTATATCGGCCTGCAACGGGCTGACAGCATGGACAGCGACAGCCTGATCTCGATGATGGTTGGTCGTGAGCTGAGCCAGTTGTTTCCGGTGCGCGACAAACCGATTGGCGAGGTGCTGCTGTCGGTGCGTGACTTGCGTCTGGACGGGGTGTTCCAGGGCGTTTCGTTTGACCTGCACGCCGGAGAAATCCTCGGTATCGCCGGGCTCATGGGCTCGGGGCGGACCAATGTCGCCGAAACCATTTTTGGTATTACCCCAAGCTCCGGCGGCGAGGTTCTGCTTGACGGCCAGGCAGTGCGCATCACAGACCCGCACATGGCGATCGAGAAGGGTTTCGCGCTGTTGACCGAGGATCGCAAGCTCAGTGGACTGTTCCCCTGCCTGTCGGTCCTGGAAAACATGGAGATGGCCGTGCTGCCGCACTATTCGGGCAACGGCTTCATCCAGCAAAAAGCCCTGCGGGCGCTATGCGAAGACATGTGCCAGAAGCTGCGGGTGAAAACGCCGTCCCTGGAACAGTGCATCGATACCTTGTCCGGCGGCAATCAGCAAAAGGCCTTGCTGGCGCGCTGGCTGATGACCCACCCGCGGTTGCTGATTCTCGATGAACCCACCCGTGGCATCGATGTGGGCGCCAAGGCCGAGATTTACCGGTTGATCTCCTTTCTGGCCAGCGAAGGCATGGCGGTGATCATGATTTCTTCGGAGCTGCCGGAAGTGTTGGGCATGAGTGACCGGGTGATGGTGATGCATGAGGGCGAGCTGATGGGCACTCTGGACCGTGCCGAGGCAACCCAGGAAAAAGTCATGCAGTTGGCTTCCGGTATGACGGCGGTCCACTGACGAACAAAAAGCGCCGGCCAGATTGCGCCTGGCGTCACGGAATAAAAGGTGAGTGGTTATGAACGCGATACTGGAAAGCAAACCCGAGGAAAAGCAATCCGGGGAAAAGAAACCCGATATGGCGTCGAGCAAACGTCGTCGGCGTCTGCCGACCGAGTTGAGCATTTTCCTGGTACTGATCGGCATCGGCCTGGTGTTCGAGCTGTTTGGCTGGATTGTCCGTGACCAGAGCTTCTTGATGAACTCCCAGCGCCTGGTGTTGATGATTTTGCAGGTGTCGATCATTGGTTTGCTGGCGATTGGCGTAACTCAGGTGATCATCACCACCGGCATCGACCTGTCTTCGGGCTCGGTCCTCGCGTTGTCGGCGATGATCGCCGCCAGCCTGGCGCAAACCTCGGACTTTTCGCGGGCGGTGTTTCCCTCCCTGACCGACTTGCCGGTGTGGATACCGGTGGTCGTCGGGTTGGGCGTGGGGTTGCTGGCGGGCGCGGTCAACGGCAGCATCATCGCCATTACCGGTATCCCGCCGTTCATTGCCACCCTGGGCATGATGGTTTCGGCCCGTGGCCTGGCCCGTTACTACACCGAAGGCCAGCCGGTGAGCATGCTGTCGGATTCCTATACGGCGATTGGCCAAGGCGCCATGCCGGTGATTATCTTCCTGGTGGTGGCGGTGATCTTCCACATCGCCCTGCGCTATACCAAATACGGCAAGTACACCTATGCCATTGGCGGCAACATGCAGGCGGCGCGCACCTCGGGGATCAACGTCAAGCGTCACTTGGTCATCGTCTACAGCATCGCCGGCTTGCTGGCCGGACTGGCGGGCGTGGTGGCCTCGGCCCGTGCCGCGACCGGGCAGGCCGGGATGGGCATGTCTTATGAGCTGGACGCGATTGCCGCGGCGGTGATTGGCGGTACCAGCCTGGCAGGCGGAGTAGGGCGCATTACCGGCACCGTCATCGGTGCGCTGATTCTCGGGGTGATGGCCAGCGGGTTTACGTTCGTGGGTGTGGATGCTTATATCCAGGACATCATCAAAGGCCTGATTATCGTGGTCGCGGTAGTGATCGACCAGTACCGTAACAAACGCAAACTCAAGCGCTGAAACGCAGTACGCGCCATAAGCCGCAAGCGGTGAGTCCGGCGAGCCTTACAGCTTGTCGCTTGCACCTTGCGGCTTATAGCTGCTTTATGGAATTTCCTGCTATAAACGCACTCCGATAACCATCTGCCAAGCCCGTCCTGGTGCCTTTGGGGGTTATCTTGGAAAAATTGCCTGTCTTTTCAGTTGCTGCGCCCTCAAGTCGGCCTTAGACTGCCGCCCCTCGTAAATTGAGTGCCGGGTGGCGCTTGGAATGGAAGGCGCCTTTCCGAGATCTGCAAGGGTCGGCCGGAACGCTCCCTTTTTCGCCTTAATGCACGTATTTTTTATAGAGAAATCAATGACAAAGGAACAGTTGCTGGCCATGCCGGCGGATCACTACATGAATACCGACCAGCACGCTTTTTTCGAGAAGTTGCTGCAAGACATGAAAGTGGAACACCACGAGCGCATCGAGCAGAACCGCATCGCCATCGAAAGCCTGGACACCCCGGCTGACCCGGCTGACGCGGCTTCGGTTGAAGAAGAGCGCACCTGGCTGGTCAATGCCATCGACCGCGACCAGCGCATGCTGCCGCAGCTGGAACAAGCCTTGGGTCGTATCATTGATGACTCCTTCGGCTGGTGCGACGACAGTGGCGAACCGATCGGCCTCAAGCGCCTGTTGATCAGCCCGACCACCAAGTACTGCATCGAAGCACAAGAGCGCCACGAGCAAATCGACAAGCATCAGCGCCAAGCCTGATCGGTTGAATCCCTATAGGGGCGAGCGCGCTCGCTCCTAGTGTCATCCCCGTCTATTGATCTGCTGCAAGCCCTACCACCAAAGGACCATGGATAATGGCCTTGTAGTGGCGTTTAATGCAGACACAATAATGACAAACAGTGGGGTGACGAGCATGGCTGGCGACGTATCTCTGATGGGCGCTGCGGCGGCGCCGCAAATGCTGCCCCCAGCGCATGGCTGGGTCACACCGCTCTTGCAGAGTGCCGCCTTGGTGTTGCTGATGCTGGGCCTGGCCTTTGCCAACTTATCGATTTATGCAGTCCTGCCGGTGACGTTGCTGCTGATCTGGCTTCCCCGCCTGAAAAGACGCGCACCTGCCGCCACGACTTCGGTGACCGACGATGCCATTGGCACGTTGACCCGCGATCTGTCCTACACCACCAGCCATAACGCGTTGTCAGCGGCGGGTGTGGCCTTTTCGGTCAAGCAATTGGCGACGAGGCTGCAGTCGCAGTTGGGCGCTGCCCAGCAAATTGTCAGCAGCGCGCACGTGATGATCGGCACCGAGCAGGTCACCGCCGAGCGCAGTCGTCAGGCCTTGGGTGCCGCTGTTCAAGCCCATCAACGTAGCACTGAAGGGCGCACGGTGCTGGGTGAGTCCATCACACGCATGCATCAACTCAGTCAGCGCGCCAATGACAGTCGCCAGTTGATCGAGGCCTTGAGCCAGCGCAGCGAAGAAATCCAGCGCGTCACGCTGGTGATTCAGTCGATCGCCAGCCAAACCAACCTCTTGGCCTTGAACGCCGCGATTGAAGCGGCCCGAGCCGGTGAGCACGGGCGCGGGTTTGCGGTTGTGGCTGACGAAGTGCGGGGCTTGGCCGGGCGCACGGCCACCGCGACGGATGAAGTCGGGGTCATGGTTGCCGATATCCAGCAGCGCACGGCCCAGGTGGTCGAGCAAATCCGCCAATTGTCGGCGGATTTGCACGCCGGTGTAGCGCAGGTGGAGCATGCCGGGGAGCAATTGGAAAGCATCGCTGAGCTGGCAGCCGATGTCGAAGGCCAGGTCAGTGAGATTGCCCAAGGCACCGATACCAACCGGGCCCAGCTCGACAGCCTGTTCCAGGCGGTGGAGCAGATGCGCAGTGATTTGACGGTCAGCGACCAGCAAACCCGGCAGTTGGCCCAGGCCGCGGTGCAAATGGAGGGACAGGCCGAAACCATCAGCGAACGCCTGGCTGAAGTTGGCCTCGATGAGTATCACCAGCGTGTTTACGATTTGGCCCGTGAAGGAGCCAGTCAGATTGCCGTGCAGTTCGAGGCCGATGTGCGGCAAAACCGCATCAGCCTCGAGGACTTGTTCAACCGCAGCTACACACCGATTCCCGACACCCACCCCACCCAGTTTCACAGCCGTTTCGACAGTTATACCGATCAGGTATTGCCGGGCATCCAGGAAGCCTTGCTGCCGCGCCATGAAGGCCTGGTATTTGCCATTGCCTGTACGCCGCAGGGGTATGTGCCGACCCACAACAAAGCCTTTTCCCAGGCGCTGACCGGTGATGCCCAGGTTGACGCGGTGAACAACCGAACCAAGCGCAAGTTTGAAGACCGCACCGGCATTCGCTGTGGCAGCCATCAGCAAGCGGTCCTGCTCCAGACCTATACCCGCGACACCGGCGAACTGATGCACGACCTGTCAGTACCGATCATGGTCAACGGCCGGCATTGGGGTGGGTTGCGCCTGGGGTATAAGCCTCAAGCGGCAAAGGGGACGAGTTAAAGGCTGTCTGGCGAGACGGTTGCAGCGCCAGGCGGCCCACTGAATCAGGGTTTGGGGGAATCGTGGAGCAGTGCGTTGAGGTCATCGACCACCGGCGCCCATTCGGCATCGATCTGCATCTGTTCTTTAAGGAAGTTCGCCTGTTGCTCGCTCCAGAAGGGTGCCTCGATCAGCTTTACGCCATCCGGCAGGCGATGCTCGGCGGTAAACCGTTCGATACCTTCCTGGCTGGAATCCAGGCCCAGTTGATCGAACAGGGTTTCAAGCGTCGGGGTGGTGGTGTCCATAGCGTTCTCCATACGAGTGGATGACTGATGTGCTTGGGAGACCTGTGGCGCGGCGGAGTTCAACTCAATCGTCTGGGTTTGATCGTCAGGAAGTCAGCGCCCCGGAGTCCACCGCAGCCTTGAGCGCGCTGGCCGCTTCTTTTGCCGCGATCGCGGCGGCCTCCACGGTTTTGAACCAACGATCTTTTTCTACCTGATGCAGGGTGACTGTGGTCAGTGGCGGCTTGGCGCGCATCACGATGACTGCTTGGAATTCACCTTCTACTTCTCGGGCCTCGCCATGGATGAAAAACTCGCCTATATCAAATTCCGTCACGTCTGGCCTTCCCTTGGAGATGATTTCGCTGATCAAGCCCCTCCGGTGAGGGGCAAACTTCAGTGGATGGGCCAGTATGGCAGCTGTTGCGTTTGGCGGGGCGCAGTAACGTGATTGAGGTGACGAAAAGTCCTGCTGACAGCGTTCAGTCGACCGGGCGATACATCATGGCTTCCAGTTCTCTGGCCAGGGCGCAGGCCTGATTGTGACCCCTGCGAAAGCCTTTGATCCGGCCGCTGGGGATTTCCAGGATATGAAAAAAATCTTTGCCCGCCGGAACAACTCGATATAAGACCGAATCCAGGCACCTGCTGTTGATATCCACGCTGTAGAATACAACGTCAGCCACCGGTGATGAGAGGGTGCGGCAAGGTGCGGGTCGGCGTTGAAGTTTTTGCATGTTCAGCTCCTGTCGGTCTGTCTTGCTGATCCGCTTGCAGTATTACGGGTGGTTTTGACCCGTGTTGCTGTTTTAATATTGTCGTCAGTCTCCGACACCCGGTTCCACCCAAGGTGTTTTCTTCATGTTTTGGCTGTCGGAAAATACGTTTTCAACGGGGTTATTCTCTGAAGTGGCGTGTCCAGTATTCTCTGGTCGTTAAACCTGTGATTTCCTGCAACGCGTGACGATCTTCACAATAATGTCCGTCAGGCGCGTCTGTTTGAGTCTTGCGACGCTGCCGGGGCGACCTTCTTCAGTGTGTTTGGTGTTTCGTGCCGTAGTGGCTTTATTCGCGCTGCCTGCCTAGGCGGGCAGCGCCTTTTCAGATGTGGGGGCGTTTCCTTGGCAGTCAGTAATCTGGATATGCACGCATTGTTCGTGCTGGGTGATTTGCGCGCAAAGTTGGTCAAACAGTTTCAATCGCGTTTTGTTTACATCACTGAACAAACGCCTGAAGGCATCTACATTGCCGAAATCGATACTGAAACAGCGCTGGTGGTCGATGACAAACCTCGACTTGAGCTCAAGGTGGGCGATCATTTTCGCGCGGCGGTGTTGCCCAGTCGCGAAGGCGGAAAGTTCGAACTCAAGTTTCGCGACATCAAGTTGACCGTCTATGGCTTGGGGGACTACGCCTTTGTTTCCTCGACGCAAGGTGAGGGGATTGTGTTCAAGGAGGGTCACAGTGTCATGCTGGTCTTCGCGGCCAACGAGCAACTGCAGGAAGGCCTGAGCAAGACCCTGAAAGCCGTGACCGGCAAGGCCGCCAAATGGCGCAAGGGCGAGTTGGTAACGTTCAAGGCCAGTGAGTAATGAGTGAAAGCCGGGCGCAATTTCACCAGCGAAATTTGCCTCAGGCCCAGGCCAAGGCCGCCGAATTACTTGCTCGTAAAGCCGACTTGCAGGGGGCCTGGTTAAGCTGGGTGGCCGCTCAACTGTATGAACTTCGACCCGCCGAATACGCCAGCATGGTGCGTCGGGAGTTGCAGTGCTTGCACGAACGGGCGTAAACAACTGTGTGCTAGCAAGTTCTTCGGAACCTCTACTACAGTTGAGTGGACTCAAGTATTCAGAGGCTTTCGCGGCGTGACAGCAAAGCCATCCGCTATGGCTATGCGAACGCGAGGTGAAGGCATGCAAGGAATTCGAGCGTTGTTGTTGGCGTCCCTGACGACCCTGGGCCTGGCAGCCGCGTCATTGCCGGTATCCGCTGCCCAGGCGCCGATTCATTTTGCCGACCTGAACTGGGAAAGTGGCAGCCTGATCACCGAAGTTCTGCGATTTATCGTCGAAAAGGGTTACGGCGTGCCCACCGACACCTTGCCAGGCACCACTATCACCCTTGAGACCGCCCTGGCAAAAAACGATATCCAGGTAATCGGTGAAGAGTGGGCAGGACGCAGCCCGGTGTGGATCAAGGCCGAGGCTGAAGGCAAAGTGGTTGGCCTGGGTGATACGGTCAAGGGCGCTACCGAGGGTTGGTGGGTGCCTGAGTATGTAGTCAAGGGCGACCCGGCCAGGGGCATCGAGCCGTTGGCGCCAGAGTTGCGCAGCGTGCACGACCTTGTGCGCTACAAGGACGTGTTCAAGGACCCGGAAGCACCGACCAAGGGGCGGTTCCTCAACAGTCCCATCGGCTGGACCTCGGAAGTGGTCAACAAGCAGAAGCTCAAGGCCTATGGCCTGGAAGACAGCTATGTGAATTTTCGCAGCGGTTCAGGTGCGGCGCTGGATGCCGAAATTGCCTCATCGATCCGTCGTGGCAAGCCCATCCTGTTTTACTACTGGTCGCCCACACCGTTGATGGGGCGCTTCAAACTGATTCAGTTGGAAGAGCCGCCGTTTGACGCCGAGGCCTGGAACACCCTGACCGACGCCGAGCACCCCAACCCGAAACCGACGCGCTCCCTGGCCTCGAAACTGAGCATTGGCGTGTCCACGCCGTTTCAGCAGCAATATCCGCAGATCAGCGAGTTTTTTGCCAAAGTCGATTTTCCTATTGAGCCGCTGAATCAGGCGCTGGCCGCGATGAGCGAAAAGCACACCCCACCTCGCGAAGTGGCGCGGGCGTTTCTCAAGGAGCATCCGCAGGTGTGGAAAGCTTGGTTGAGCGAGGATGTGGCGCAGAAGGTCGAGGCCAGCCTGAAACAGCCCGATTGAACGGGCGGCGATGAGTTTACGAGGGCTGCTGCGCAACCCAACGGGGGTTATGCCCCAATACCGTTCAGTTATTCAGTTATTAGAAAGTCGCGTGCCATCCACTATCCTGTGGCGAGGGGGCTTGTCCCCCGTTGGGCTGCGCAGCAGCCCTCAAACCAGCCGCCGAGGAGCGCCTGATACGCCACATTCCTCTTTATTGGGGCTGCTGCGCAGCCCAACGGGGGACAAGCCCCCTCGCCACAGGAGATGGCTCGCTGCCGACGAAGTGCCTGCAGAAAATTCCACAGGGACTATCCTATCTGGGACTTTTTAACGGGTGGCCTATCATGAGCTTTGTCATTGCGAGGTGGATTGTCGGTGTCTTTACGTTTATCGGCATGGTGCATGTGTATTGGGCCGCAGGGGGCAAGTGGGGCAGCACGGCGGTGATCCCGCAACTCCCCGGAGAGTTCGCCCGTGGGCCGCGCCCGGCGTTCAAGCCGTCAGCGCTGGCGAGCTTCCTGGTTGCCATGGGGTTGGTGGTGATCGCGCTGCTGGTGTGTCTGCGTGCGGGGTTGTATTTCGACCCCGTCGACCATCAAGCCCTGCAATGGGGCATCAGCACCATTGCCTTGATCATGTTTGCACGGGCGATTGGTGATTCGGAACTGGTGGGCTTTTTCAAGAAAGTCAGTGGGTCGCGGTTTGCCAGGCTTGATACGTTCTTCTATTCGCCGTTGTGCCTGGTATTGGGAGCAGGGCTGTTGGTGGTCGCTTGGGCGTAGAGGGCGGGCTTGAACCTCGCCCCCCAAGCACAGACCTCAACCTTCGCCTTCGGTCCTGCGGCTGCTGACCTCCGCCGGCACGTCATCCCCCGCCATGCGCTTGCGAAATAATGCCGTGCGCGCCAGCAACAGCGTAGTCACCGGGACGGTGATCGACAGCAGGATCGGGATCAGCCAGCCATGCAGTACCGGCCCGGACTTGAGTGCCGAGAAGTAGATCATCGACGCCAGCGCCACACACCACGCCCCCAGGGTCGATGCCAGTGCGGGTGGATGCATGCGCAGGAAAAAGTCCTTCAGCCGCAACAAGCCTATCGCGCCAATCAGCGCGAACAGACTGCTGAGTACCAGCAGGATTGCCACCAGGATCTCCACCCACAGCGGCAGGTCGCTGACATTGATCATTCGATCACCTCCCCACGCAGCAGGAATTTCGCCAGGGCGAACGAGCCGACAAAACCGAACAGCGCGATCAGCAGCGCCGCTTCAAAGTAGGTGTCACTGGCGTAGCGAATACCCAGCACCAGCATCATCAGCATCGCCAGGATATACAGATAGTCCAGCGCCAGTACCCGGTCCTGGGCCGATGGGCCTTTGAACAGGCGCACCAGGGTCAGGACCATCGCCAGGGAAAACGCAAACAGGCTGGTCAGGATCGCGTTGGAGAGCAGGGCACTCATTCGAATATCTCCATCAAGGGCCGTTCGTAGGTACGCTTGAAGTGTTCGATAAACTGCACTTCGTCATCCAGGTCAAATACGTGCAACAACAGGATGCTGCGGTCCAGCGCCAATTCCGACCAGATGGTGCCGGGGACCACCGTGGTGATCGTCGAGAGCGCCGCCAGGCCGTTGGCGTCCCGCAGATCCAGGGGGATCTTGATGAATCTGCCGCGCGGTGGGCGCGAACCGCAGATCAGTACACCCCAGGCGACGTGCAGGTTGGACACGATCACGTCGCGGCCTACCAGTAAAAACAGGCGGATGATCACCCCGGGACGGCGGATACGGATCGGCAACGGCCGCAGCGGCGCCATCATCAGCGGCGCAACAAACCCCAGGATCACGCCGAGTAGCAGGTTTCCGGGGCTGAGGGACAGGTTCAAGAGCAACCACAGTCCCGTCAAGGCCAATGACAGCCACGGGGCCGGGAACAAGCGCTTCATGGTTGCACCTCCAGCGCGGTGGCCTTGGCTTCAGGGCTTGGCACCGGTCGGGTGGCCATGACGGCCATCACGTAGTGCTTGGGGTTATCGAGACTGGTGGCGGTGTCCTGGGTGAACTGCATCAGCATCTCGGCCTTGAAGGTCAGGCCGACGGCCAGTCCGAGCAAGATAAAGATCGGCACGCACTCGAAGCGTCGTAGCAGCGGCGAGGGACGCTCCTCCGGGGTCCAGAAACGCTGGATGCCGAGCCGCGCAAACGCGATCAACGAGGCCAGTCCGGAGAGAATCAACAGCGCTACCAGCCCCCAGGCGGCGGGGCGGATTGGCGCATCGACGGAATTGCCCAACCCCATCGGATTGAGCAGGGCGCTGAGCAGGCCGAGTTTGCCGATAAACCCGGATAGCGGCGGCATGCCGATAATCAGCAGCGCGCAAGCAATGAAGCTCAGGCCCAGAAATGCCACGGTCCAGGGAATCACCTGACCGACCACGGCTTTTTGTTCATCGTCCAGGTTGGTGCCCTTGGGTGGATGCAACGACTCCACAGTCTTGGCCAACGCTTCGATCTCCTCATCCAGCGGCTGTTCGTTGGCCGAGCGTGAGCGTTCGATCAATTCGGCCAGCAGAAACAGAGCGCTCAACGCCAGGGTGGAACTGACCAGATAAAACAGCGCCCCGGCGATCAGGCTTGGCTGGGCAAACCCCACGGCGGCCAGCAGGATGCCGGCCGACACCAGGATGCTCAGGCTGGCCATGCGCTCCAGGCGTTGGGCAGCGAGCATCGCCAGGGCTGCGCAGATGATGGTCGCCATGCCGCCGTAGATCAGCCAGTCCCCCCCGAAGTATGCCGAGGCGCCCGCCTGGCCAGAGAACAGCAAGGTCGATAAACGCAGCACGGTGTATACGCCGACCTTGGTCATGATGGCGAACATCGCCGCCACGGGCGCGCTGGCCGAGGAATAGGCCGGCGCCAACCAGAAGTTCAGTGGCCACATCCCAGCCTTGGCCAGGAATGCCGTGGCGAGAATCGCCGCGCCCGCGTGCAACAGGCCGCGATCGGCTTGCGGCACCAGCGGGATTTTCAGCGCCAGGTCAGCGAAATTCAGCGTGCCGGTAACGCCATAGATCAGCGCCGCGCCAATCAGGAACAAGGAAGAGGCCAGCAGGTTGATGGAAATGTAATGCAGCCCCGAGGACACCCGCGCTCGCCCGGAGCCATGCAGCATCAGGCCGTAGGACGCCGCCAGCAGCACCTCGAAGAACACGAACAGGTTGAACAGGTCAGCGGTGAGAAATGCGCCATAGAGCCCCATCAACTGGATCTGGAACAGCGCATGGAAGCTGCTGCCCGCTCGATCCCAGCGAGCCATGGCAAACAGCAGCGCGCTGACTCCGATGATCCCCGTCAGCACCAGCATCAGTGCCGACAGTTGATCCACCACCAGTACGATACCGAATGGCACCTGCCAGTTGCCTGGCAGATAGACGCCGATGGAGCCGGGGCCACCTTGTTGTGTCCAGTACAGCATCAGCACCGCGATACCCAGGCCGATGATGCTTGAGATCAGGTTGATCCGGGCTTTGAGCGGACGATGTTTTTCGCTGAGCATCAGCATCAGCGCGGCTGTCAGCAACGGCAGCAGGATCGGCGCGATGATCAGTTGATTCATCCAGCTCATTCCTTGGGCTCCCGGCCGTCCACATGGTCAGTGCCGGTCAGGCCCCGGGACGCCAGCAACACCACCAGGAACAGTGCGGTCATGGCGAAGCTGATCACAATGGCCGTCAGCACCAGCGCCTGGGGCAGGGGATCGGTGTAGTGGAGCAAGTCCTGTGGCACGCCATCCTTGATGATCGGCTCCTTGCCGATAAACAGACTGCCCATGCTGAAGATGAACAGATTGACGCCATAGGACAGCAGGCACAGGCCCATTACCACCTGGAAGGTCCGTGGCCGCAGTACCAGCCACACCCCGGAGGCCGCCAGGACCCCGATGGCGATTGCGATGACTTCTTCCATCAGGCAGCTCCTTCTGGCGTGGCAACGACTTTCGTCTGGCTGCCGGGTTTATGGGCACGTACCGATTGGTGACCCAGTGCGGTGAGTATCAGCAGGGTCGAGCCGACCACCATGGCGTACACGCCGACATCGAAGAGCAAGGCGCTGGCGATATGCAGGTCGCCCAACACCGGCACGGAGAGATGCAGGGTGTGTGTGGTGAGGAAGGGATAGCCGAAGAACAAGGCGCCCAATCCGGTCAACGTCGCCGCCAGCAGGCCGAAACCCATCCAGCGTATCGGTCGCAGACTCATCTGGGCTTCGACCCATTGGGTGCCGGCGACCATGTATTGCAGGATAAACGCCACCGACATCACCAGACCGGCAACAAAACCACCGCCCGGCTGATTGTGGCCGCGCATGAACAGGTAGAACGAGACCACCAGGGCAATCGGCAGCAACAGGCGCACGAGCACCGCCGGCACCATCATGAAGCCCAGGGCGGTGTCGCTGGCATGACGCGGGTTGACCAGGTCGGTCGCCACGTCCGGTGCCAACAGCCGCTGCTGCGTGGGCAGTTGCATACTCTCCTTCGGTGGGCGGAAACGGCGCAGCAACGCGTAGACGGTCAATGCCACGGCGCCCAGCACGGTGATTTCGCCCAAGGTGTCAAAGCCACGGAAGTCCACCAGCATCACATTCACCACATTGCTGCCACCGCCTTCAGGCAAGGCGCGGCTGAGGTAGAACGAGGATATGTCATTAGGCGTCTGGCGCGTCAGCATCGCGTAAGACAACAGTGCCATGCCGCCGCCGACGGTAGCGGACAGCAGAAAGTCGCGCACGCGGCGGATGCGTGCCTTGCGCAAGGAGTTGGGCAAGGGCGCCACCTCTTCGATCCGCCGGGGCAGCCAGCGCAGGCCCAGCAGGATCAGCACCGTGGTCACCACCTCGACCGCCAGTTGCGTCAGCGCCAGGTCCGGCGCGGAGAACCAGACAAAGGTCACACAGGTCATCAGGCCGCAGACACTGACCATGGTCAGGGCCGCCAGACGGTGATACTTGGCTTGCCAGGCGGCGCCCAGGGCGCAGGCAATTGCCAGCAGCCACAAGGTGACAAATACGATAGAACCGGGAATTTTCGGCCGTTCGCCCCAGGTCAGACCACCGTTCAGCATCGGGATCATCCCGGCGACCACGGCGACCAGCACCAGCAGGAACAACTGAGCCTGCAAGCGCTTGGTGCTGACGCGTTTTTCGATCCTGCGCGCACCGCGCATCATTACCACAAGGCAACGCTCGAACATGCGCTTGCCATTGAAGTAGCTGATGATCGGCGGGTATTTGAAACGCCCGCGCTTGAGTTGCTTGCGCAGCAGCAGGTAAAGCACCACGCCGCCGGACATGGCCACCATGCTCATGATCATGGGGGCGTTCCAGCCGTGCCAGATCGCCAGGCTGTACTCGGGCAGCACGCCGCCGACGACGGGCAGCGCGGCAGCGGCGAGAATCGAACCCACCACCTGGGCCGGGAAAATCCCCACCAGCAGGCAGGTGAACACCAGCAGTTCCACCGGCGCGCGCATCCAGCGTGGTGGTTCGTGCGGGGTATGCGGCAGGTCGTTGGCGGCCGGGCCGAAGAACACGTCCACGGTGAAACGCAGGGCGTAGGCCACGCTGAAAGTACCCGCGATTGTCGCGACCACCGGCAAGGCGAATTCCACCCACTGGGTCGAGGAGATAAACACCGTTTCAGCGAAAAACATTTCCTTGGACAGGAAGCCATTGAGCAACGGCACTCCGGCCATGGAGGCGCTGGCTACCATGGCGAGGGTCGCGGTAAACGGAATCAACCGCACCAGGCCACTGAGCTTGCGGATATCCCGCGTGCCGCTTTCGTGATCGATGATGCCCGCGGCCATGAACAGCGAGGCTTTGAAGGTGGCATGGTTGAGAATATGAAACACCGCCGCGACCGCGGCCAGCGGGCTGTTGAGCCCCAATAGCAGAGTAATCAGGCCGAGGTGGCTGATGGTGGAGTAGGCCAGCAGGCCCTTGAGATCGTTCTGGAACATTGCGCAATACGCGCCGAGCAACAGGGTCAGGGCGCCGGCGCCGCCGACAATCCAAAACCATTCTTCACTGCCCGACAATGAGGGCCACAGGCGGGCCAGCAAGAACACGCCGGCCTTCACCATCGTTGCCGAGTGCAAGTACGCCGAGACCGGCGTTGGCGCGGCCATGGCGTGGGGGAGCCAGAAGTGGAAGGGGAATTGGGCGCTTTTACTCAAGGCGCCGATCAGAATCAATGTCAGCAGGACGGGGTACAGGGCGTGGGCACGGATCTGGTCACCGGCGGCCAGCACCAGATCCAGATCGTAACTGCCGACGACATGGCCGAGCAGCATCACCCCCGCGAGCAGGCACAGGCCGCCCGCACCGGTCACCATCAACGCCATATACGCGCCACGGCGCGCATCGGAACGGTGGTGCCAATAGCCGATCAACAGGAACGAGAACAGGCTGGTCAGTTCCCAGAAAAACACGATCTGGATCACGTTGCCGGAAATCACCAGGCCCAGCATGGCCCCCATGAACGCCAGGAAAAACGCGAAAAAACGCGGCACCGGGTCGTCCGGCGACATGTAATAGCGGGCATACAGCGATACCAGGCTGCCAATGCCCAACACCAGCATCGAGAACAGCCAGGCAAAGCCATCCATGCGCAGCACGAGGTTCAAGCCCAGGCTGGGTAACCAAAAGAACTCCTCGCGAATCACACCACCGTGGGCGATCTGCGGGTAGAGCAGGGCGACTTGCACTGTTCCGGCCAAGGCCACGAGACCGGCCAGCAAAGACTCGGTGTTACGTGCGTTGTGCGGCAGCAAGGCCGCCAGACAGCTGCCGATAAAAGGCAGAAGCAGTAGAACTATCAGAGACATAGGCTTCTAATCTGCGGTGATTTGGGATGCATCATACGTGCCGGATTGATGATTACCAAACGGCAACCTGTGGCAGGATCCTACAAAGTAAGTCGAAGATTCGCATATGAGACTGTAGAAACGAGGTGTTCCCCTTGCACCTGCACGAGGAATTAGGCGTCAGCCCTGACGCTCTTGTTCCAATTTATTTTCCAGCGAGACGGCTTTCTGCCCACGAGTCTTGATCTCACTGACAATCACCGCCAGCACAATCAGCGCCGCTCCGAGCATGGCAAAGGGTGGAAATCGCTCGCCGGCAATACGCCCGATGACCCCGGCCCACACCGGCTCACCGGCATAGATCAGGGTCGCGCGGGTAGGGGAGACGCTTTTCTGAGCCCAGTTCATCGCCAATTGAATCACCGCACTGCTCATCCCGAGCCCCACGGCGGTGAACAGCAGCAACCAGGAAAACCCCGGCAGCGCCTCGCCCATGGGCACCACCATCAGGAACGACAACAGTGACGCCGTGCTCAGTTGCACCAAAGTCACACGGCGGATATCTACGTGTCCGGCGTACGCGCTGATCAGAATTATCTCGGCGGCAATCGCAATCGCGCCGATCAATGTGGCGATTTCGCCAGGGCTGAAATTCAGCGCTGCCCCGGCGGGTCCGGTCAACAACATGAGGCCGGCGAACGCCAGCATGATGCCGATGCTCGGCATCAAGCCCGGACGCCGCCCCAGCACCACCCACTGCAACAGCGGTACGAAAGGCACGTAGAGCGCGGTAATAAATGCCGACTGGCTGCTGAGAATTGTCTGCAGGCCAATCGTTTGCAAACCATAGCCAAACATGATCGCCGTGCCGATAAAGCAGCCGGCCTTCAGCTCGAGCAGGGTCAGGTTGCGCAACGTGCGTAGGGAAAGCAGGCCCACCACCAACGCCGCCGCTGCAAAACGCAGACCGACAAAAAACATCGGTCCGCTGACAGTCATGGCGTGTTGCACCAGAATAAAGGTGCCGCCCCATATCATGGTGATCAGCACCAGCACGCATTCGGCTTTACTGAAGCGTGAGAAAAACGAGGTGTTGGAGGTTGTCATGGCGGCTCTGGTCTTGCACGGGGAAGGCGCGGAACGCACAATGCGCCGCAGCTGGGCAGTATACTGCGCAAACCCACCGAGTGAGCAATATAGTGCACAAAGAAAATCCGCACCGGGCTTCCGTCCTGCAGCATGTCAGTCAAAACGTTCGCCGCTTGCGCCACGCCGCCGGGTTGAGCCAGACCGCCCTGTCTGAAACGTCTGGCGTCAGTCGGCGGATGTTGGTGGCGATCGAGGCGGGCGAAAAGAATGTCAGCCTGTCGACCCTTGATCGTGTGGCCGAAGCCCTGGACGTGGCTTTCAGTGACTTGATCCAGGCCCCGGACATCCTCGACCATAGTCGCATCAACGAGTTGGCGTGGGCGGGCGAGATTGCGGGGAGCAAGGCCGTCTTGCTGGCCAAGGCCACCGCCCGACGCGAAGTCGAGTTGTGGGAGTGGCGCTTGGAGCCCGGCGACCGCTATTGCCCGGACCCCGACCCGGAAAGTTGGAGCGTGCAGTTGTTTGTCTTCGAAGGCTGCTTGACGCTGGTGGTGGGGGAGGCCGAAACGCTTGTCGGTAGCGGCGAGTTCTTCATGTTCGCCAGCCACCTGCCCCACGTCTATCGCAACGAGGGCGACGTGGCCGTACGCTTTGTGCGCAATGTGGTGATCTAGATCCACACATCGTTGCGCATGGTCCGTTCTCCGCCTTGATCGCCGGTGTTCAGCACGCCGCAAGGCTCCACCAGCAACAACCTGACGGGTGTTTCGGCGTAGGGCTTGTGCTCCACCCCTTTGGGCACCACGAACATCTCGCCTTCGTTAAGCGTCACGGCACCGTCACGAAAATCAATGCGCAGCGTGCCGCCCAGGACGATAAACGTTTCATCGGTATCGGCGTGGCTGTGCCAGATAAAGTCGCCCTCGATCTTTACCACCTTGAATTGGTAGTCGTTCATCTGAGCGATGACTTTGGGTGTCCACTGTTCGCTGAACAGCGCGTACTTCTGTACGAAGTTGATAGCGGTGTAGCGCGAGGAAATCGTTTCTTCAGGCATTGCAGGTACTCACAGGTTCATAGGTCCAAGCCTGACGTTAAGCGCAATCTGGCGGCGGGTATTGCATGATCGTGCAGCGCCTGTAAGCGTCAATGTCTACCCCGCAAACACCTTGAGCCGCAGATTCAGGCGCAGGCCAGGGTGGGCGTTTTCTGCCCACACTTGGCCACCTTGCAAGTGCACGATGCTGCGCGCGATTGACAGGCCGAGGCCGTAACCGTCTCCGCCAGGTCGTGCGATGTTGAGCCGGGTGAACGGCAGGAAGATCTGTTCCAGTTGCTCGGCTGCGATCCCTGGCCCCTGGTCTTCAATGCGCAGGTGCCAGTATTCGCCGTCGCGGGAGCCGGACAAGCACACCACACCGTCTTCCGGTGAGTGCCGGATCGCATTGCGCAGGATATTTTCCAGGGCCTGGGCCAGGCCATTGAGGTTGCCGAGCACACGGCAGTTGACCGGCAATTGGCAGGGCAGGCGCTCGGGTGACCAGCCGCTTTCAAAGCATGCGTCTTCACGCAACAGGTCCCACAGGGATTCCATTTCCACCGCTTCAACCGGCAGCGTCGGGCGTTCGGTGTCCAGCCACACCAGTTCCAGGGTGCTGCCGATCAGCCGTTCCATGCCTTGCACTTCGCGCTCCAGGCGTTGGCGCAAGGCCACCGCGTCAGGCTCGCGTTCGCCGGCTACCCGCAGCCGGCTCAAGGGTGTGCGCAGTTCATGGGACAAGTCGCGCAGCAAACGGCGTTGCAGCGCCACGGTGCTTTCCAGGCGTTCGGCCATATGGTCGAAGGCCCGGCCCAACTCACCCAGTTCGTCACCGCGCCGGGTCACGCCGGGGCCCACTCGCGAGGCCAGGTCGCCCGCGCTCAAGGCGTTGGCCTGGCGCCGCAGGATCACCAGCGGCGAGATCAACACCCGGTACAGCAGCGTGCCAAATAACAGGGCCAGGAGCGCTAGCAATACCTGCTGCAGCAAAAGGTTCCACAGCCCCAGGTGCCGGCGGGGGTCGAGGTGCATCGGCAGTTCCATCACCAGGCGCGATGTGTCGTCGCTGAACGGCACATACAGAGTGGGCCGGCTACCGGGTCGTCCCAGCCATCCAGTGATCTCGCGCACGAAATCCAGCTTGAGCCGTTCGGCGTCATTCAATGGCACGGAGGACACTGATGCGTGCCGTTCGTTGACCACCACGGCCCAGACCTGCTCGCGTTCGCGCAAGACCCGCAGGAACTCATCGACGCCCGCGGCGCCGTGTTCACGCCAGGCCGCTTCAGCCTGTTGCGCGTAATCCAGCAGGATTTGCCGGGACGGCGCCGGCAAGTGCGCCGTGGCGTGATAAAGACGCTGGCTCAGGTCCACTTGCAAACTGACCACCAGCAGGCAAAACACCGCCAGTACGCCCGTCAGTTTCCACAGTAACGAGTGCCGATTGGGCAGCTTCATGGCGCCAGCCGCGTCAACATGTAGCCGGTACTCCTGACCGTCTCCACACGCCCGGCGGTGTAGCCGATGGCGTGCAACTTGCGCCGAATACGGCTGACATGCATGTCCAGGCTGCGATCATGCCGTGCATAGGCACGGTGCATGACTTGCTGATAAAGGAAGGCCTTGCTCAACACTTCGTCGACATGCGCGACCAGGGTTTCCAATATCCGATATTCGGTGGTGGTCAGGTCGGCCCATTCGCCCTCCAGGCTGACATCGGCCCGTTGCTGGTCAAATGCCAGTTGTGGATCCGCATGGCTGGCGGTGTCTGGCGTTGCATGTTCGTAGGCCACGCGACGCAGGATGGCATCGATGCGCACATCCATTTCAAGCATGCTGAACGGCTTGGGCAGGTAATCATCGGCGCCCTGGCTGAAGCCGGTGATGCGATCCTGCTCGGCACCCAGCGCCGACATGAGAATCACGGGCACGCGTTGATGGCGACGCAGTTGTGCGAGCACTTCCAGGCCGCTGCCGCCGGGCAGCATGATGTCCATGAGAATCAGGTCAAAGGTGTTGCAGCGCACCAGGTCGGCGATTTCGCCAGCATGCTGGCGCAAGGTGACCTCGAAACCCCGCTGGCCGAGGTGGTTGTGCAAATGAGCGGCGAGCACTGGATCATCCTCGACAGCCAGAATGCGTCGTGGAGCGGCGGAGGAGTGGAGGGCGTGCATGGGGACTTCCTGCGAATGCGAATGTTTCCAAGTTGTGCATTCTGGCAAAAGTCCCGGCATATTCCTATTGGTTGCGGTTTATTGCCCTACGTCATGGCCGTTGCGGCTTGACTGAACTCCCGAACGTATTGCCCATCCGCACGCTGGTCGCAGCCGGGGTCGACAGCCCGATCTGGTGTGGCGCTCGCTTGTGCACCTCGATCTTCTGCGCTTCACGGTTTTTCTGCGTGGCCTTTGCCCCCTGCGGGTTATTGCCCATTTGCTGGCTCAGACAGGCATAGTCCGGCGCCTTGTAGCCACCGACATTGGCTTCGACACAGCCGGCAGGCGCCTCCTCGGCGTGCACCACCAGCGGCAAGCCCAAACATATTAAAAAAACCGCAAAGCGTTTCATCAGGCCTCCTGGCGGGCCCGAAGAGAGGGCCGATATGAGCTTCAAGTCTAGCCCAGCGGAAGTGGCGAAAGCGTGATGTTTTTTTTGCCATCACCGTAACATCAGCTTCATAAACTGGCCTCAGGATGACGGTTTTCGCAGGACACGTCAGCCGTGCGGCAAAGCAAAGCAGGGGTCGAAGAGTGGGCCTGGAGGCGCACGCGCTGCTGCCTCGGCTTGCTGCTGGCCTGGATGGTGTCGGACCTGTCGTGGGCAGCCTCCGCGGCGCAAGCCGAGGAGCGGCCGATCCTCAGACTGGATTTACCCGCGCAGAATCTCGCGCCGGCACTGGAAGCTTTCAGTCGTGCAACCGGCATGGCGGTATTGGTTGACCGGGAGTTGACCCGGGACCGACGTTCGCTCGGGGTACACGGGCGCTACAGCGCCCAACAGGCCTTGAGCCTGTTACTCACAGGGAGTGGCCTGATGGCGCGTTATGCTCGCAGCGATGCATTCACCTTGCAGGTGCCTGAGGTCAGCCGACCGGTTGAGAACCGCGGGCTGACAGCCCGTGGCGCGGCGCGTATCAATCGCAGCTACGCGATGGTCTTGCAGCAAGCCATTGAATCAAGTTTGTGTGGTTCGCCGCTGACCCGCCCCGGCAGTTTTCGCGCGCTGGTGCAGGTCTGGATCAACCGCGACGGAGTGATCGAATACAGCCGCCTGGTCAGCTCCACCGGCGACGGACGGCGCGATGAGGCGCTGATACGCAGGCTGGGCGCTACCCGGGTGGGGCGTCCGGCACCCAGTTCGCTGCGTTCGCCGTTCACCTTGCTTTTAATCCGCGAGACCACAGGAAAAACCATGGAATGTACAGCGCGGAAAGGAGCTTCCAGGGCATGAAAAACAGCGGGTACAGTCCGATGGTCAGCTTGTTCCTGGCTTCCTACGAGGACTTCAAGGTGCGTCTGCGCAAGCGTCTGGGCTCCGAGGACCTGGCCAACGACGTGTTGCACGAAACCTATCTGCGGGTCGACCGCATGGACATCCCGCCGAACCTGCAACAACCCAATGCCTACCTGTATCGCATAGCCTTGAACATCGCTGCCGACCGGCGCCAGGCCGATGCCCGATTGTTGACCGGCAGCGAAATCGAAGAGCTGCTGCAAACCAGTGACGAAGCCCAGGATCCGTCGCGGGTGGTCGGCGGACAGAAAGAAATCCAATCCTTGCTTAAAGCGCTTTACGAACTGCCGGCGCGCCGGCGCAAGATCCTCATCGCGGCACGCCTGGAAGAGGCGCCACATCTGGAAATCAGCCAGCGGTTCGGCATTTCCACGCGTATGGTCGAGAAGGAAATCAAGGCGGCCTTGGGGTTCTGTGCTTTGCGTCTGGAAAGAAAAGTTATTCAGCGGTTCGGTCCCGGGGCCGGAAAACCGTCTTAGTGATGAGTCCCTGATAATCCGTGAGTACCCGTGCGCTTGAACATTTTTAGTTTCCCCACCGCCCCGGACACGCCCGACAGCCAATTGCGCTGCGAGGCGCGCGACTGGCTGGTGCTGCTGACCTCCGGCCAAGCCACAGTGGCCGATGCCAAAGCCTTGCGCGATTGGTGTGCGCAGAGCCCGGAACATGCCCGGGCGTTCGAACAGGCCAAGGCACTGTGGCACCAGTTGGCACCGGCGTCCGAGCAAATGCGCGCACCACGGCATTTTGGCCGACGCGCCTTGCTGGGCGGGGCGATTGCAGCCTCGGCGGCCTTGTTCGTCGTGCAGTTCTCGCTGCCGGGGGGCGTTGCCGGGCTAGGCGCCGACTACCACACTGACGTCGGAGAACAGCGTCGGGTCGAGCTGCGGGACGGTATCCGCCTGGAACTCAATACCCAGACCCGGATCAGCCGGAGCGAGCAGGGAATCGAATTGCTCGAAGGCGAGGTCGAAGTGCTGGCCCACACCGCTCAACCCCTCACGGTTCAGGCGGGCGCTGGCTGGTTAAGCGCGACCCAGGCGCGTTTCAATGTGCGCAATACCGATCACAGTGTGTGTGTGACATGCATTGAAGGATGGCTAGCGGTCGAGGTTGGTGGGCGGAGCGTGCGCCTGGACAGTGGTCGCCAACTGACCTATGACGCCGCGGGGCTGGGAACGCCGGTGGCGGTCGACACCCGATCGGTCATTGCCTGGCGTGATCAGGTGCTGGTGTTCAATAACGCGCCCCTCGAGACGGTGATCGATGAAATCAACCGCTATCGGCCGGGGATGTTGGTATTGCTTAACCGTGAACTGGGCAAGCGGCGGGTGCAGGCGCGGTTCAGTTTGCAGCAATTGGCGGGCGTGGCGTTGTTGATCCGTGACGCCTATGGCGCCAAATGCACCGAGCTGCCGGGTGGGGTGGTGTTGCTCAGCTAGTCGCGTTGAGCCTCAAAGATACGCAGCTTCGCTGGCCTCAGGCTTGACCTCAGTCCAGCGGCCCCAGCACCTGCCGATAATGTTCCACGCCCTGGGGCGTCTGGCGCACCAGGGTGATCTCCATCCCTGATGGGTTCTCCTGGCGATTGCCGCTCAACTGCCGCCAGCCTTTGTCTTTGTTCCAAACGCGGACCTGCAGATCACTGACGTGGGTAAGCACTGCGACCCCGTTGTTGGGCGCCGGCAGCGGATAGCGCTCCCGCGCTGGCGCAGCGGCGCGGTATAGGGTGTTGCCCTTGAGCCACCAGCGCACCCGTTGCAGGCCATCGCCGGAGATCGGCGCGCTGCGGATCAGCTCCAGACCAAAGCCCTTGCTGTCGGAGCTGCGCACGGTGACGGACGCCAGCGCGTCGGGTGGAGGCGGTTGATCCTCACTGGGCGGTGGCGCCAGTTCAACCCCCGCCCGCAGATTGACGTCGAGTTGCAACTGGTTGAGCGCGCGCAGCAGCGTTTCGGTCTGTTCGGTGCTGGCCTGCAAATGGGCGTCGGCACGCGTGACGCTGTCCAGGCCGCGCCAGGCAATCAGGCTAACGATTGCCATCAGCATGATTGCCACCATCACCTCGATCAGGGTAAAGCCTTGCTGTGAGTTGTTCATGGTCGACTCACTACCCGCAGCACACCGGCTGCATCACGTTGCACGCTGAGGCGGTACTGGCCGTCCGAGAGGACGACGCGCAGCGGCGGGTTGATCCATTCGGCATTCAGTCGCAGGGTTTGCCTGGGCTCGATACTCACTTGCATCGGCGTGTTTTCCCAGGCACGCGGGTGCAGTTGCGGGTCGCCGTTGAAGTCATCCACGCCCGCACCGACCTCGCTATTGCGGCTGAAGCGATAACCCTTGGCATCGGCGCGCCAGGTGATCGCACGGCCGTCGACGCGGGCCTCGGCCTGGGCTATTTGCAGCAGTTGGCCCAAGCGGTCGGCGTCCTTGCGCAAAAGATGCAGCGGGTCGGGCTTGATGCTGAGACTGATGGCTGCGCTGGCGATACCGATGATCAGCAGCACCACCATCAGCTCGATCAAGGTAAAGCCTTGCTGTGGTCGATGGGTCATGCTCGCTCCAAAAGGGTGAGCGGGTGAAATAAAACCGTGAGAATTGCCCTGTAGGCTGTCGGGACGGACAAACAGGAGGTCCCGCCCATGGCATTCACTGATCGCTTATCTCCCGCCCACGGCATCCAGGCCCTGGCGCTGTTGGCGGCGTTGGCCGGCGTTGTCGTCTGGACGCCGTTGTTGCTGACGTCCGCTGAATCCCATACCCCGCCGGTGGCGCCCCAGGCGCTGGCTGCGCGCAGTGAGAACCCGGCCCTGCAGTGGTTTTCCGATGCGCCGGCAGCCGTGCAAGTCAGGGTTTCCGGGGTGTTGGCCGGTGCCCGGGGGGCGGTGGCGATTCTCAGCCTCAACGACGGCCCGCCGCGCAGTTTTTTCGCCGGTGAGCGCCTCAGCCCCGGCGTACGCCTGGCGGCTATCGAGGGCGACGCGGTGGTGATCGAGCGCGGGGGCGAACAGGAACGGGTGCACCTGGACAAGTTGCCCGACGCACCGGTCTTGCCCATGCTCACTCGACCGTAGCCTGTTTGTCTGGCGATGGCGGACGCGCGACTAATGTCTCCAGCCGCGCCAAGGGCGGCGCCTCACGGGCGGCGTCCAGGACCCGTACGTTGACCTTGAACAAGCGCCCGTCCGCCGTTGCGTCAATCACTTGCTCACAGCGCAGTTTCAGCCGGCCCTGATCGCACTCGAAGGTTCTGCGTCCCGGTCTCAAGCGTCCGTCCAGACGCAGTTCCGCCAGGCGACTCTGCGCCGCCAGCAACGCCATCGACTTGTCTCGCAACAGGCCGTTGCTCTGGGTCATCAACCCAGCCACACGCACCGCTGCGGCCATGGCCACCGCGATAATCGCCAGGGCCACCAACACTTCGATCAGGGTAAAACCTTCGCTCTTGCGACGGCCGCGCATGGCGTCCTCGATAGCCGAAAACAGGCCCGCAGACTAACCTGCGGACTTGACCGATTGGCGACCAAAGCTCCCGAGGTTTTTCAATACGCCTGACATGTAGTCTTGCAACACTGCGCGACGAAAAGCACTCAAGCCAAGGAATGTCGAGATGGATATCGCGCACCGCAAGTCCCCGTCGCGTGGCCCTGCCGGCCAGCATGGCTTCACCTTGATCGAGATCATGGTGGTGGTGGTGATTCTCGGGATCCTCGCCGCGATGGTCGTGCCCAAGGTTCTCGACCGGCCGGATCAGGCGCGGGCTACCGCCGCCCGCCAAGACATCGGTGGATTGATGCAGGCGCTTAAGCTCTACCGTCTGGATCACGGCAGCTATCCGAACATGACCCAAGGGTTGAAGGTATTGGCAGAGCGCCCGGCCGACGCGAAAAACAGTAACTGGCGCGCCTACCTCGAACGCCTGCCCAACGACCCATGGGGCCGTCCTTATCACTACCTCCATCCCGGCGCCAACGGCGAGGTCGATGTGTTCTCCCTGGGCGCCGATGGCGAACCGGATGGCGACGGCGTCAACGCCGATATCGGCTCTTGGCAGTTGTAAGGCGCGGCATGAACAGGCATTCGCCGATGACGGCGAAGCAGCGCGGCATGGCGATTATCAGCGCCTTGCTGATTGCCGCCGTGGTGGCGGTGATAGCCGGCGCGATGCTTACCCGGCAAACCGTCTTCACCCGCACCCTGGAGGCCGAGCAACTGCGCATCCAGGGCAGTTGGTTGTTGCAGGGCGGACTGGAGGCCAGTCGTCAACTGTTGTGGGAGGCGCGACAGAAGGATGTGCTGACCCGGCTCGACCAGCCTTGGGCACGACCTTTTCACGGCGCTGTCGAAGGGCAACTGGCCGACGAGCAGGGTAAGTTCAATCTGCGCAATCTGATGAATCAACAGCTGCCGGACGCTACGCAGCTACAGAGCTTCCAGCGCCTGTGCCAGTTGATCGGCATCGATGCCAATGTCAGTCGTCGCATCAGCCAGCGCGTGATCGCCTCCTATGACCAGCGCACAGGGCCAGCGCTTGATGCCTCGCCAGACATCGATGTCAGCAGCACGCGTGTCACCTCGCCTGAGGCGGCTGCCGAGATACGCCCGGCCACGTATCCGATGTTGCGCAGCGTCGATGATCTGGCCGCCATCAAAGGCCTGGAACCGGACGCCTTGAGGCGTTTGGCGCAGTATGTCAGCGTGCTGCCCGGCAATACCTGGGTCAACGGCAATACCGCCAGTGCCGAAGTGCTCAGCGCGGTGGTGCCGGGGCTCAGCCTGTCCCAGGCCCAGGCCCTGGTGAACGAACGTAACAGCGGTCGCTGGTTCATCAATCGCGGGGATTTTGTCAACCGCCTGCGCATGCCACGGATATCGGTGGACACGGTGCAAGTCGGGATCACCAGTGAGTGGTTTCGCTGGCAGGGCCAGGCTCGCCACGAGCAACGTCGAGTCAGAGGCGACGCGCTGTTGCATCGCCCCGAAGACCGGCAACCGCGGATTATCTGGTGGCGGGTGGGCGCATGACACGCCTGCGGATTGCCTTGCCACCCTTGGAACAACTGAGCGTCGATAGCCTGGTGCAATTTGCCTGGCTGGACCGCGCCGGCCAGGTCAGTCGTGAAGGCCAGGCCAGTCTCGTAGCGTTGGGCCAGACCCATAAAACGTTGACGGCAGAATGCTTCCTGCACCCTCGGGACAGCCTGCTTGCCAGCCTGCAATTGCCGCAACTGTCCCCGGCCAAGGTCGCAGCCGCCGTGGCCTGTGCGGCCCAGGCGTTGATCCTTGGCCCGCTGGAGCAGATGCAAGTCGCCCACGGTCCCCGTGAAAGCGACGGCCAGGTCCAAGTAGGCTGGCTGGCTAAAATCCGCCTGGAACATTTGCAACGGGTCTTGGCCCAGGCGCATATCAATCTGCGCGGTCTGTATCCGGCGCCCTATGCTTTGCCCGTACCGCCTGCGGGGCGGTTGACGGCAGCCTGTGTCGAAGGGCATTTGTTGATCCGCCAAAGCCTGCAGCAGGCGGCGTTGCATCCTTTGGGCGAGCAAGCGTTGCAAGCGTTGCTGAGCGCCGGCACTGATCTGCTGCCGGTCGAAGTGGGCGCCCCTCAACATTGGCAGGGACCCGTGCCGAACTGGGGCTTGCACGCTCGGCTCAAGCGCACGGGCGCCGGCAGCGCCGGTTGGGGCCGCGCGCTGGGACTATCGGCAGTGGCCGTGGCGGTCTGGGCCCTGGGCCTGAACCTGTACGCCGCGCGTCAGGTCAACGAAGGCCAGCAGCTCAAGGCGCGGATGGTGGCTCAGGTCAAACAGGCATTTCCCGAATTGCCGGTGATCCTTAACCCGCTGCAGCAGGCTCGTCAACAATTGGCCGCTCGCCAAAGCGCCACCGCCGATGGCGGCCAGCGTTTCAGCAACCTGTTGCAACTGGCGGGCAGCAACATGCCGTTCATGGTCGGCAGCGTTGAAACCTTGAGTTTCGAACAAGGCCGTCTGCAGCTGAATCTGCTGGCAGACAGTCGCAGCCCGGCGGTCGAAGGCGAGTGGCAAACCGCGCTCGCCCAAGCCGGTTTCACGGCGCGTCATGATGCACAGAGCTGGACCCTCGAGCCGCTCACCGAGCCGGCCGACAGCACCTCGAATACGACGGCCGACGATGAGTAAGCGCGCCCTGGCCACGTATCAGCGGTTGCGGGACCAGTCTCGGGCGTTCTGGACGGGTTTGGCGGGGCGTGAAAGACGCCTGCTGGGCGGGGGCGGCGCGGTACTGGCGGGTCTGCTCGCATGGCTGCTGTTGATCGAGCCGGCCTTGAACAAAATCGACTACTGGGAGGCTGAAACACCGAAGCTGCGCACCCAGGCCGAGACGTTGCAGGTGCTGTTGCAGGACGTCAGCCCGGGCACGGGCGTGCGCACCGGGCAACGCCTTGAGACGGCGTTGCGTCAGGCGCTCGACAATGGCGGCCTGCAAGGCCGCTATCAGTTACACAGGGTGGAATCCGGCAGTTGGCGCCTGACCTTTGAGGCGGCCCCGGCAGATGCCGTGGTGAGCTGGTTGCTGGTCAACCCGCGTGCATTTTCCCTGGAGGTGTCCGAGGCGCGGTTGCAACGTGCCGGCGATGTCGTTGAAAACCCGGCTGGCAGCTTGTCCGGGACCGTTCGCATGGATCAGGCGCCTGGCGCTAAGGAAGCTTCATGAAGTGGTCATTCGCGCCCTCCGCGCCGTTTCGTTTAGTTGCACCCTTGCTGTGGCTGGCACTCAGTGCCTGCAGCAACACTCAGTCACCGACGCAGTTGCTGGTGGACAGTGAGCTCGGCCAGCCTTTGGCGGATACACGTCGCAGTGGCGATGCGCTGCTGGACCGGCAGCGTGAGGTCGTCCAACGGTCTCGGGTGCAGCACCCGGTGACCAGCAAGGCGCGCGGCCACGCCGGAACGCCTGCCAAAGCGCCCAACCTGTTAGGTGATCAGCCGGTGCAACTGAATTTCGTCGAGGCCGATATCCAGGCAGTGGTGCGTGCCTTGTCGCGTGCTACCGGTCAACAGTTTCTGGTGGACCCCAGGGTAAAAGGCAACTTGACCTTGGTCAGTGAAGGCCAGGTCCCGGCGCATCAAGCCTATGACATGTTGCTGGCGGCGCTACGCATGCAGGGCTTCAGCGTGGTGGATGTCGGTGGCGTCGCACAGGTGGTGCCGGAGGCGGATGCCAAATTGCTCGGTGGGCCGATCTACAACGCGGCCAACCCCAGCGGCAATGGCATGCAGACCCGCACCTTCCGCCTGCAATACGAAAATGCGGTGAACCTGATCCCGGTGCTGCGTCCGATTGTTTCACCCAACAACCCGATCAATGCCTACCCCGGCAACAACAGCATCGTTATCACCGACTATGCGGAAAACCTTGAGCGGGTAGCGCAGATCATCGATGGCATCGACACCCCCAGCGCCATCGACACCGATGTGGTGCCGGTGCAAAACGGCATTGCGGTGGACATCGCGGCGTTGGTTGCCGAGCTGTTGGAAACCCAAGGCGGCGATCAGACCCAGAAGATCAATGTGCTCGGCGATCCGCGCTCCAACTCGATCATCATCCGCGCCGGCAGCCCCGAGCGCACGGAGCTGGCGCGTAACCTGATCCACAAGCTCGACAACGCCCAGAGCAACCCTAGCAACATGCATGTGGTGTACTTGCGCAACGCCCAGGCCGGCAAGCTGGCCCAGTCGTTGCGGGGGTTGCTCACGGGCGAAAGCGAGAGCGGTGTCAGTGACAATGCGCGCTCCAAATTGAGCACCATGGGCGCGCCTGGCGCCGGCGCGCAAGGCGCCTCCCAAAACAGCAGTGGCACGCCCACCGGTAACGGCGTACAGCCCGCAGGATATGGCCAGGACAGCAACAGTGGTGCGAGCAATGCGAGCAACGACCAGGATACGGCCTTCAGCGCCGGTGGTGTGACCATCCAGGCGGACGCCACCACCAACACCTTGCTGATTTCCGCGCCGGAACCGCTGTATCGCAACCTGCGGGAAGTCATCGACATGCTTGACCAGCGTCGGGCCCAGGTGGTGATTGAAAGCCTGATCGTCGAAGTGGCGGAGGACGATGCCAGTGAGTTCGGTGTGCAGTGGCAGGCGGGTAATCTGGGTGGCAAGGGTGGTTTTGGCGGCGTCAACCTTGGTGGTAGCGGCCTGAATGCCGCGCCTGCCAGCAAGACCAGTATCGATGTGCTGCCCAAAGGCCTGAATATCGGCCTGGTGGATGGCACGGTAGACATTCCGGGCATCGGCAAGGTGCTGGACCTCAAGGTGCTGGCGCGGGCGTTGAAGAGCAAAGGCGGGACCAACGTCTTGTCCACGCCGAACCTGCTGACCCTGGACAACGAAGCCGCAAGCATTTTTGTCGGGCAGACCATTCCCTTCGTCACCGGCAGCTATGTGACAGGCGGCGGGGGCACCAGCAACAATCCATTCCAGACGGTGCAGCGTGAAGAAGTCGGGCTCAAGCTCAACGTGCGCCCGCAGATTTCCGAGGGCGGCACAGTGAAGCTGGATATTTACCAGGAGGTCAGCAGCGTCGATGCGCGGGCTTCGGGAGATGCGGGAACGGTGACCAACAAGCGGGCAATTGATACCAGCATCCTGCTGGATGATGGGCAGATCATGGTGCTGGGCGGGCTGTTGCAGGACGGTTACACCCAGAGCAATGACGCGGTGCCGTGGTTGTCGGATATTCCGGGGTTGGGGGCGTTGTTCAGGAATGAGGCGCGCAGTGTGAGCAAGACTAACCTGATGGTGTTTCTGCGGCCTTACATCATCCGCGACAGTGAGGCAGGGCGCAGTATTACGCTTAATCGCTATGACTTTATGCGCCGCGCCCAGGGTGGACTGCAACCGGAGCGCAGCTGGGCGATGCCGGATGTGCAGGCGCCGCAGCTGCCTTCGGTGGAAAAGGCGATTCCCGGGACGGGCCAGATGCCGAGGGCGGTGATTCGGGCGGTGCCGGTGCAGGGGAGTGGGGCGCAGTGAGTTGCGGCGATGAACATAGCCGTTGCTGTGGGGCACAGCCGTCTTCTGTAGGCGCGAGCTGGCTCGCGAAAAACTTGAGAACGCCTCGGAGTGCCAGATTTTTCGCGTCATCGTTAACGATCTTCGCGAGCAAGCTCGCTCCTACAGGAGGGGGAATGCGATCGCGAAAAATAGATCGACTGTCAGGCCGCCTCGCTTTTGAGGTTGAACTCAAGCGCCCCGTTCAACAAATAGGCCCTCGCCCATGAGCCTGCTCCCCTACGCCTGGGCCAAATCCCAGCGCATCCTCCTGCACCCCGGCCAGGAAGGCCGTACCCTGACCATCTGTCCCTCCACTCCCGGTTGGTCCATCAGCGAAGTTGTTCGCCAATTTGGTGAAGCGCGCATCGAACAGGTGCGCGACGACGAACTCGACGGCCTCCTGGCCGGTGCCTACGCCGACACCGGCAGCGCCGCCGCCGTCGTCGGCGCCGCGGAAAACGAAGTCGACCTCGACCGTCTGATGCAAGACATCCCCGAAATCACCGACCTGCTCGACACCCAGGACGGCGCCCCGGTGATCCGTATGATCAACGCCTTGCTTACCCAGGCCGCGCGCGACGAAGCCAGCGATATCCATATCGAACCCTTTGAAACGCATTCCGTGGTGCGCTATCGGGTCGATGGCACGCTGCGCGATGTGGTGTCGCCGCGCAAAGCCTTGCATGGCGCGCTGGTGTCGCGGATCAAAATCATGGCCCAGCTCGACATCGCCGAAAAGCGCCTGCCTCAGGACGGCCGTATCGCTCTGCGAGTCGCCGGCCGGCCGATTGATATTCGCGTCTCCACGGTGCCCACCGGCCACGGCGAACGGGTGGTGATGCGTCTGCTCGACAAGCAGGCCGGACGCCTGCAACTGGAAACCCTGGGCATGGACCCGCAACTGCTGGCGCGTCTCGACAGCCTGATCCGCCAGCCCCACGGTATCGTCCTGGTCACCGGGCCCACCGGCAGCGGCAAGACCACCAGCCTCTACGCGGCCCTGGCGCGATTGGATGCGAGTACCAGCAATATCCTCACCGTGGAGGACCCGGTGGAGTACGACCTGCCGGGCATCAGCCAGATCCAGGTGAATGCCAAGATCGACATGACCTTCGCCCTGGCTCTGCGGGCCATCCTGCGCCAGGATCCGGACATCATCATGATCGGCGAAATCCGTGATCTCGAAACCGCACAAATCGCCGTGCAGGCCTCGCTCACCGGGCACCTGGTGCTTGCCACGTTGCACACCAACGACGCAGTGTCGGCGGTCAATCGCCTGATCGACATGGGTGTCGAACCGTTCCTGCTGGCCTCGTCCTTGCTCGGTGTATTGGCCCAGCGTCTGGTGCGGCGCCTGTGCCCGCACTGCAAGCAGCAAGACCCGGCCGCTCCCGGTACGTGGCGGCCGGTGGGGTGCAAGCAGTGCAATCAGGTCGGTTACAGCGGGCGTACCGGCATTCATGAGCTGTTCTGCATCGACGATAATCTGCGAGGGTTGATTCACCAGGGTGCCGGCGAGCAAGACCTGCGCGTCGCTGCCCGCCACGCCGGGATGTTCAGCCTGCGTGAGGATGGTGAGCGCTGGGTCCGCAGCGGCGCCACCTCACCGGAAGAAATCCTGCGCGTAACACGGGACGCCTGATGAATCGCTATCGCTATGAAGCCGCCAATGCCAGCGGCAAGCTGGAATCCGGGCACCTGGAGGCGGATAGCCAGAGCGCGGCTTTTGCCAGTTTGCGCAGTCGTGGCCTGACGGCGTTGCTGGTGCAAGTCGAAGGCAACCCGAACGCGGTGGCCGGCGGCAGTCTGTTCAGTGCCAAGCTGTCGGACAACGACCTGGCCTGGGCCACGCGGCAGTTGGCGAGCCTGCTGGGTGCCAGCCTGCCGTTGGAGGCGGCCTTGAGTGCCACCGTCGAACAAGCCGAAAAAAAACACATTGCCCAGACCTTGAGCGGCGTGCGCGCCGATGTGCGCGGTGGCATGCGCCTGGCCGATGCGCTGGCGGCTCGGCCGCGAGACTTTCCGTCGATCTACCGGGCGCTGATCGCGGCGGGGGAGGAGTCCGGCGACCTGGCCCAGGTCATGGAGCGCCTGGCGGACTACATCGAAGAGCGCAATAACCTGCGAGGCAAGATCCTGACCGCGTTTATCTATCCGGGGGTGGTGGGGCTGGTGTCGATCGGCATTGTGATTTTTCTGTTGAGCTACGTCGTACCACAGGTGGTCAGCGCCTTTTCCCAGGCGCGCCAGGATCTGCCGGGACTGACCCTGGCGATGCTCAATGCCAGCGATTTCATTCGTGCCTGGGGCGGGTTGTGCTTTGCCGCGTTACTGGGGGGCTTCTGGGGTTGGCGCCTGTACTTGCGCAACCCCGAGGCGCGCTTGAGCTGGCATGCCCGGGTGCTGCGCCTGCCGTTGATCGGGCGTTTTGTATTGGGGCTCAACACCGCACGTTTCGCCTCGACCCTGGCCATCCTCGGAGGGGCCGGCGTGCCGCTGCTGCGCGCCCTGGAAGCGGCGCGTCAGACCCTGTCCAACGACCGCCTGAGCCAGAGTGTCAGCGATGCCACCGCCAAAGTCCGCGAAGGGGTCAACCTGGCACCGGCGCTGGCGGTGGAGAAAGTCTTCCCGCCGGTACTGATCCACCTGATCGCCAGCGGCGAAAAAACCGGCTCCTTGCCACCGATGCTTGAGCGCGCCGCGCAAACCCTGTCGCGAGATATCGAGCGCCGCGCCATGGGCATGACCGCCTTGCTCGAACCGCTGATGATCGTGGTGATGGGTGCCGTGGTGCTGGTGATTGTGATGGCGATACTGTTGCCGATTATCGAAATCAACCAACTGGTCACTTAGCTCCCGAGCGTCCTGATACCTGACCTCGGGTTCCTTGTTCTGTCATTTACCTGACGCCACCACACGGCCTGTATCACCTGCAGGCGGGTGATGCGGATCCGACCTGAAACCTGGCTGTCACCTGGGCCGAAAAATACCCGAATCATTGCCAAAACACCCGAGAATCTTTTTAAAAATCAAGCGCTTTCTCCCGAGGTTTTTTCCTATATCTGTCATCGGGAACTGCGAACTTCTTCGTCATGGCCTCATCTCGCAAACCCTCTGGTTCAAGGCGTGGGAACCGAGCGCCATAGCGTCATGCAAGAGCCATCTACCTCAACGTATGAACACGACGAAAGGAGCTTCTTCATGTTTAAGCGCAACGTTCTCGCGGTATCCATGACCCTCGCGACCCTCTGCTCGGCCCAGGCTGCATTCGCTGATGTCAACGGCGGCGGTGCGACCCTGCCACAGCCGCTGTATCAGACTGCCGGTGTGTTGACTGCCGGTTTTGCGCCCTACATCGGTGTCGGCAGCGGCAACGGTAAAGCGGCCTTCCTGAACAACGACTACACCAAGTTCGTGGCCGGCGTCACCAACAAGAATGTACATTGGGCCGGTAGCGATTCGAAGCTCTCCGCCGTCGAGCTGAGCAACTACGCCAGCGCCCATAACGCCGCTTGGGGCAAGTTGATCCAGGTTCCTTCGGTGGCCACTTCGGTTGCCATTCCGTTCAACAAGACCGGCTCCAATGCAGTCAACCTCACGGTTGACCAACTGTGCGGCGTGTTCTCGGGTCGCTTGACCAACTGGAACCAGATCACCAACTCCGGTCGTACCGGTACCATCACCGTGGTTTATCGCAAAGGCAACAGCGGCACCACCGAGTTGTTCACGCGCTTCCTGAACGCCAAGTGCAGCGTGGCCCAGGAAGGCGGTACCTTTGCCGTGACCCAGGCTTTCGACACCAGCTTCTCCGGTGGTTTGCCGGCTGGCGCAATCAACCCGCTGCAACAAGGCGCGCTGGATACCAGTGAAGGTGTGATGACTACGCTCAACGCCGCCCAAGGTCGTATCACCTACATGAGCCCGGACTACGCGGCGACCACGCTGGAAGGTCTGGATGACGCCACCAAAGTGGCCCGGGTCGCTGGCGTTTCGCCTGCTCCGGCCAACGTATCCACCGCGATCGGCGCCGTCACTCCGCCAGTCGTTGCCAACCGTGCCAACCAGAACGCCTGGGTTCCGGTATTCGCGGCTACCGCCAACCCTGCCGATCCAAGCGTGGTGCCTTACCCAACCACCGGTTATCCGATCCTGGGCTTTACCAACCTGATCTTCAGCCAGTGCTACGCCGATGCAGGCCAGACCTCGCAAGTGCGTACGTTCTTCACTCGTCACTACGGTTCGAGCGCGTTGACCAACAACGACAATGCGATTCGCAACAACCGTTTCGTGCCGCTGCCAGCCAACTGGAAAACCGCTATTCGTGACACCTTCCTCACTGCGACCAACGGCCTGAGCATCGGCAAGTCCGACGTCTGCAACGGCATTGGTCGTCCGCTGTAACTTCAGCAGTCATTGAGCTGAAAGACCTGATCAGCAACGGCTTTTGCCGTTGCTGATTTTTTCGTTGTAGGGATTTGCTGTGGGTCTCTATCGGACTACGACGGCCTGTTTTCCGCACACGCATTCCATCTTCTCTGTAGGAGCGAGCTTGCTCGTGAAAGTCGTTAACGATGACGCGGGGAGTGTGGTGCCCCGAGGCGTCCTCAGGTTTTTCGCGAGCAAGCTCGCTCCTACAGAAGAGGGTTCCTTTCCGGGTCCCCATATGAATTTTCCGTGACAAAAGTTCAGTCCGCTCTCTCGCCAACTGCCTAACCCCCATACCTGAAGCGCATTTTCGGCAACAACAAAAAAGGATGACTCCAGATGGTCCGCTGCAAACCACCGGTTAAGTTGAATGCCCAGGGCCCAGGCGGCCAGACGATCCTGCGCCTCAAGCCCCTGGCCCATGCAATCGCCTTGCTGATGGTGGCGGGCAGCGCCCATGGAGCCACGGCGTTCAGTTCCGGTTGGTTCGCCGCCAAAGGCGCGTCCCAGGCCGCAACGGCGGCGCGTCCTGGCGCGGCGGTGCCGGGGATGCCGCCGCCGCTGTCCCAGCAGGCCCGAGTCAACCAGCAACTGCAGCGCTCCTTGAGCACCCTCAACACCAGTGTCGCCGCGATCGCTGCCCAGCAGGCGGCGCAAGCCGCCGGGCGCCAGGCCGCGCTGGGGCAGGTCTCGACCATTCCCGATGGCCTGGGCAAGGGCGGCTTGCAAGTGGACAACAGCCTGACCCAAGGCTGGACCAACGCCAAAGGCCCCAAGCAAAGCCAGTCCGGCGGCAAGACCACTGTCTCCATCGAGCAGACCGCCGACAAGGCAATCCTCAATTGGGAAACCTTCAACGTCGGGCGCAATACCACTGTCGATTTCCAGCAGCAATCCAATTGGGCCGTGCTCAACCGCGTCAACGACCCGAATGCCCGGCCCAGTGAAATCCAGGGGCAGATCAAGGGCGCCGGCACGGTGATGATCATGAACCGTAACGGCGTGGTGTTCAGTGGCAGCAGCCAGGTCAACGTGCGTAACCTGGTCGCCGCGGCGGCGACCATCACCGATGAACAGTTCACCCAGCGCGGGATTTATGTCGACGCCAACGGCACTCAACCCACCTTCACCGACGCGGTGGGCAAGGTCGAGGTGCAGCGCGGCGCCGTGATCCAGACCCACAAGGCGGTCAAGTCCACCGAGTCCGGCGGCTATGCCTTGCTGCTGGGCACGGAAGTCGAAAACGCGGGCACCATCATTACCGCCAAAGGCCAGACCACGTTGGCCGCAGGCGACAGTTTTTATATCCGCAAGGGCCAAGGCACCAGCGGTAATCCGCGATCCACCACGCGCGGCAACGAAGTGGCCACCAGCCTTAACCCAGACAGCACCGCCGGTACAGTGAGCAACAGCGGGCTGATCATGGCCTCGACCGGCGATATCACCCTGACCGGGCATACCGTGCGGCAAAACGGTGTAGCGCTGGCCAGCACGTCGGTGGACACACGCGGCACTGTTCACCTGCTTAACTCGGCCACCGACAGCACCGGCAGCGTAACGCTGGGAGAGGGCAGCACCACCGCGATCCTGCTCGACAGCAGCGGCTCCACCGCCCTCGACAGCCAGCGGGACAACGGCGTGGTCAACCTCGATGGCCAGCCGAGCAACCTGATCACCGGGCAGTTCAATCACCTGAGCCAGGTTGCCGACCGCACGGATCAGTCGCGCATCGAGATTGTCAGCGGTGGCACGGTGGACTTCCAGAAGGGCTCGATCACCCTCGCCACCGGCGGCCAGGTCGCGGTCAGTGCCGGCCAGCGTAGCCTGTTGCGCGATGGCGCGATGGTCGATGTCTCTGGCGCCATCGGAGTCAAGGTGGCGATGGAAGCCAACAACATCAAGATCAATGTTCAGGGTAATGAGCAGCGCGATGCGCCGGTCAATCGGGATGACGGGCAGTTGATCAATAACGATGTGTGGGTCGATCTGCGCGAATTGGTATTTGTCCCGGCAGGCACCAACGGTTATGCAACGGATCGCTGGTACACCGCTGGCGGGCTGCTGGAAGTCGGTGGTTATCTCGGCACCCAGGGTCATTCCGTGGGGGAGTGGATGGCCCAGGGCGGCACCGTGACGTTTACCGGCAAGGACCTGGTGACCCAGCAGGGCGCACAGATCAACCTCTCCGGTGGCACCGTCGATGTGCAGGGCGGTTATATCCGCCAGAGCTGGCTCAAGGGCCCGGACGGGCGCCTCTACGAAGTGTCGAAAGCCCCGGGCGATATTCTCTACAGCGGTTTCTACAAGGGTTATGAAGACACCAGTGAGCGCTGGGGGCGCACCGATTATTACTACAACCCGCTGATCGCCCCGCAGCGCCGCTACGAAGCCGGTTATACCGTGGGGCGCGATGCCGGCAAGCTGGTGGTCGGTACCTCCAGCGCGGTGCTGGAAGGGCAGTTGATCAGCGACGTGTTCCAGGGCGATCGCCAGACCCAAGCGCCGAATATCAACCTCGACGGCTACCAGCAGTCGCAAAAGGCTCTGGCCCGGCGTGCACAGTTGATCATTGGCCAGTACACCCCGGTGTTCAACAAAAGCACCGGCACGCTGCGTTACTCCCTGACGCCGACGGCTACGCAGGTGCTGATCGACGCTGAACCGCAGAAAGTTGCCGACGGCCTGGACCTGAGTAGCCCCCTGACTGTGGAGCGTCAGGGCAAGCTGGTGCTCGACAGCACTCAACTCAATGGCTTCCAACTGGGCGCGATTAAAGTCAGCGCCACCGAGGCAATCAAGGTGGATGGCGCGCTCAAGGTCGCCGATGGCGGGGATATCACCTTGTTCGCCCCGGCGGTCGCGATCAATGCGGACCTCACGGCACATGGCGGCAGTATCAACGCCGGTAACCTGCTCAGCCAGCTCAACCTCAGCGGCACCGGCGACGTGATCCTGCCGGGCGCTGCCAGCGTGGGGGTTGCCGAAGGCGTCAGGCTTGACGCTTCCGGGCGCTGGACCAATCGCCCGCTTGATCCAGCGATCAGCGAAGGCCTGGCCTACGTCAACGGTGGCAAGGTGTCGCTGCGCAGTACCGGCAGTATCAGCCTGGCGAGTGGCAGTCGGGTGGACACGTCTTCCGGGGCGAGCGTCGGCCTGGATGGCAAGATCAGCGGCGGCAAGGGCGGCAACGTGACCTTGAGCGCACTGGGTGCGCTCGACCTGGACGGTGATATTCGTGGTTATGGCGTCAACGGCGGTGGCACCCTGGCGTTGCAGGCCAGGAAAGTACTGATCGGCGAGCGCGCCGGCACCGTAGACGCCGACACCCTGCAACTGGCCGGTGATTTCTTCAACAAGGGTTTCTCGGCCTATGACATCACTGGCAATGAAGGGCTGATCGTCGCAGACGGCACCCAGGTCGATGTGAACATGCCGGTCTACCGGGTCGGCGAACAGGCGCTGACGACCCCTGGCGGCGGCGATCCGACGACTGTCCTGGAGCGTTGGCTGCCCGAGCTCTATCAGCAGGATGCCGCCCAAGGCGTGCTGAGCCAGCGGCGTGGCGCCAGTTTGAGCCTGACCGCCGGCACCACGTTTAACACTGAGGAACAAGTGGCCAACACCGCATTGACGGTGGGTCAAGGCGCGGTGATCAATGTTGATCCGGGCCAGGCGATCAACCTGCACAGTGTTGGCCAACTGACGCTCAACGGCACTCTCAACGCCTGGGGTGGCAGTGTCAGTCTCGGTGGGCTGACGGTGCCGTTGGTCTCCGAGAAACTCGATGCCATCGGGCATGGCCGTTCGATCTGGGTCGGTGAGCAAGCGCTGATCGATGTGGCCGCGCGGGCCGTGACGGCCGTCGACAACCAAGGTCGCGTGTATGGCCAGGTGCGCAACGGCGGTCAGATCACGATCGGCGGGGATATCGATCCCGCGACCGGCATTGCCAAGGCCAGTGATCTGTTTGTGGTGGTGCGTGAGGGGGCGCGCCTGGATGCTTCGGGCAGCCAGGCGCTGCTGGATATTCCCGGCCAGGGCTCGACCCGGGTGGCGAGCAACGGCGGCAATATTGCCTTTGCTTCCAATAACGGCCTGTATCTGGATGGCAGCTTTGTCGCCAAGGCCGGTGGCGCAGGCGCGGCGGGTGGGCGTCTGGCGGTGGCGCTGGAGGCGCCGTTCTACGTCAAGGGCCTGGCATCTGAGCGCGTGTTGCAGGGTCGCGATTTGCTCCTCAGCCAGTCGCATCAGGCTGAAGCGCTGCCCGAGAATGCCGCCGCCGCCGCAGACGCGTTGGTCTACGGTCATGCCCGGCTGGGTGTCGATCAGGTCACAGCCGGCGGCTTCGACAATCTGGCGCTGCTGAGTAACGGTTCGCTGAGCTTCGCCGGCGATGTTTCGTTGAACCTGGGACAAAGCCTGACGCTGTACTCCTCCAGGTTGAACCTGGCCGAGGGCGCCTCGAATACCTCGCGGGTCAACCTGGCTGCGCCGCATGTGGTACTCGGTGGCCTGCTCGCGCCGGACCGCAGCGGCATGGAAAACTACCTCAGGCCGGAACTCATCCCGACCTCGTCGTTGCCGGGCCAGGGTGTGTTTACGCTTGACAGCGACCTGCTGGACATTCGCGACCGGGTCGATTTTTCCCTCAATCAAGGCTTCGATCAGGTCAATCTCAACAGTCGTGGCGATTTGCGTTTCCTCGCCGGGCGCGATGGCGGTGTGACGGTTGCTCCGGGGTTCAGCACCACGCTGCTGACAGGCGGTGACTTGACCTTGCGCGCTGCGCGTATCTACCCCGGCAGCGAGATCGCCGCCCAAGTATTGGCGGGCCGGATCGGCGGTGGGCTTTCAGCCATTGAATTCGACCCGACGCGCACCCTGACCATCGAAAGAACCGGCAGCACCAGCGGCGTGGCCCCCAACTCGGTATTCGGTCGCCTGCAACTGGGCGCCGCGACGATCAAGCAGGGTGGTGTGTTGCAGGCGCCGTTGGGGCTGATCGAAATCGGCAACCTGGGCAGCACCAAAGTCGAACTGCTACCCGGCAGCCTCACGTCGGTCAGTGGCAAGGGCCTGGTGTTGCCTTACGGCGGCACGGTGGACGGCCAGGTTTATCGCTACAACGGCAAGACCGTGAAATTCGTCGGCCAGGGCGGCGTGGTCATCGGTAACGGCGACTTGACGGTCGGGGTGATCCTGGGCGGCAAGTCGGTGGCGGTATTGCCCGAGGCGACCCTGGACCTGTCGGGTGGCGGTGACTTGCTCGGCGCTGGGTTTATTGCCGGGCGCGGTGGCTCCACCGATGCGCGCTACAACCCCCTGGTACAGTTTGGCGCCAATGGTGGCTTTGTCCTGCCAGGGCTGGCGACCAACCCGGTGTATGCCATCGTGCCGGGCGCCCAGCCGGGGTACGCGCCGGTGGCCGGTGAAGGCGGTGCGAACACCCCGTTGGTTGGCCAGCAAATCACCCTCGGGGCCGGCGTGCCGGGCCTTCCGGCTGGCACTTACACCTTGTTGCCGTCCACTTACGCGCTGATGCCGGGGGCGTTCCGCGTCGAGCTCAACGGCCTGGCCGGAACCGACAGTGATGCGGCTGCCACGCCGATGCGCAACGGTTCCTGGTCCACCGCCGGGCGCCTGTCGATTATCCATACCGACATCCGCAACAGCCTGACCAGCCAGGTGATCCTGACCTCGGCCGACACCTTGCGTCGCTACTCGCAGTACAACGAAACCGGTTATGCCCAATTCGCCGTGGCCGACGCCGCCAGGCTCGGCGTGCCACGGCCGTTGCTGCCGGTGGACGCCAAGACCCTGAAGCTGGCCTTATCCGCCGGGGGCGGCAACGAAACGTTCTCGTTCAAGGGCAAGGGGCGCTTCGAGGCCGCTACCGGAGGGTATGGCGGCACGGTTGCAGTGATCAACCTGACAAAAAGCGGTGAAGGCTCCACCACTCAAATCATTAATGCCGGCAGCCCCCTCGATCCAGACTTCACTGGCCTGACCGTGGATGCCCAGAGCCTCAATGCGCTGGGCGCCAAACGCCTGTTGGTGGGTGGGCTGTCGATGGTGCTGTATGGGCAGGGCGGCAATATCGTGACCTTCGCCTCGGGGCTCAACGCGCCCAGTGGTTCGATCGTGCTGCGCGAGGGTGCGACGCTGAAGGCGCCGGAGGTGATCCTGGTGTCCGGCAGCGGCGATATCGTGGTCGAGCAGGGCGCCTCCATCAACACCCTCGGCCAGGGTGCTGCGGCCTATGATGCCCGTGACGGGTTCGTCTACAGCGGCGCGCCAAATATGCTCGCGGTGTCCAACGGTCTGTTGAATGTACTGCCTTACGACAATCGCAACGAGGTCGAACTCGGCGCGATCCGGATCGGTCAGTGCACCACCGGCGGATGCCTGGGGCAGACCTCGATCTATTCCGATGGCAGCATTGTCGCGGCCACCACCCAGGCCCTGGAACTCGATGATCAGGTGCGCTATGGCACCCGCCATCTGGCCCTGGCCTTGAGCAATATCAATGTGGGCAGCGCCGAAGCACTGGCCGCCGCGGCCAGCGCTGGTGTGCTGCCAGCCGGCCTGACCCTTAACCAGCAGGTGCTGGATCGTTTGCTGCGCGGCGATACCCAGTTCGGCGCGCCGGCCCTGGAAACCCTGCAGTTGTCCGCCGGCCAAGCGCTCAATTTCTATGGGACCAGCACGCTGGATACCTACGATGCGCAGACCGGCAAGTCGCGCCTGAGCAATTTGTTGCTGTCCACGCCGGCGATTTACGGTTCCGGGACCACCGCCGACGTGGCGAGCATCCACACCGCCAATTTGATCTGGCAGGGCGCCGAGGGCGCGCCCGGCGCGGTGATCGCCGGTGGTGCCGGCAACGGCGGCGGGCGGCTGGATATCAACGCCGAGCGCATTGAGTTCGGTTACGGCGCCTTTGCCCAGCCGAGCACCACCAAGACCTTTGATCGTCTGGCCCTGGGCTTTGCCAACGTCAACCTCAACGCCAGTCAGCGCATTACCGCCAACCACAAGGGCAGCCTGTCGGTCTATCAGCGCCAGGGCGCGTATGACCCGGTCAAGGGCTTCCAATACAGTGGTGGCAATCTCAATATCCTCACGCCGCTGCTGACGGGCGAAGGTGGTTCGGTCAACCGTATGACCGCAGGTGGCGCGATCGATGTGCGGGCTTCGGCCGGTGCACGTGGCACCGTCACCGGTCATGGGGCGCAATTGTCCTTGCAGGGCGAGAGTATCCGCCTGGCCAGCGCGGTGGTGCTGCCCAGCGGTAAGGTCAGCCTCGGCGCCCGGGGTGACGTGGTACTGACCGACACCTCATTGATCGACGTCGCCGGACGCGCCATTGCCTTCAACGATGTGACCCAGTACGGCTGGGGCGGCGAAGTATTGCTCGACAGTCGCAGCGGCAACATTCTGCAGGGCGCGGGATCGACCATCGACATTTCCGCGAAGAACAACCAGGCCGGTAAACTGCGGGCCGTGGCGCTGGATGCGACGCGCGGGATTGTTGATTTGCAGGGCAAGATCCTCGGAGGCAGCAGCGGTTATTACGAGGCGGGCGGCACCTTGATGCCGTACCTGGCGGGCAGCGTGGAAATCCAGGCTCGGCGCCTGGGCGGCAGCGGCTTGTTGGATCAGCAATTCGCCGCCCTCAATCAGCGTCTCAACGATGGCCAGGTTTACGGCGCCCGCAGCTTCCAGCTCAAGCAGGGCGACTTGACCATCGGTAATGGCCTCAAAGCCAGCAGCATCAGCGTGTCGATAGACAACGGCAGCCTGCGGGTCAATGGCCTGGTGGATGCCAGCGGCGAGCGGGTCGGTAGCATCAACCTGGCGGCCAGCAATGGCCTGACCCTGGACAGCGGCGCGGTGCTCGACGCCCATGGCAGCAAACTTCGGGTCGACAGCTACGGCAAGATCATCGACTCACCCAACCGGGCCATGGTGGTACTGGGCTCCGGCGACGGCCTTCTGACCTTGGCCGATGGCGTGCGCATCGACCTGCGCCACGGCACCAGCACCGCGACGGGCAACGACGGGCGCAGTCGAGGTACTCTGGAGCTGAATGCGCCACGCTTGATCAATGCCGATGGCTCCAGCAATGACATCGCCATCGACGCCAGCGGACGTTTGGTTATCGATGGGGCTCGCTCGATCACCCTTAACGGCATGATCCGCTACGACGATGCCCCGGTAAAAAACGATCCTACCGCCAGCGGTCGTCCTTATCAGGAAATCACTCAGGACTATTTGCAGGGCAAGCATGAGGCCAGTGTGCAGTTCATCAATGCCGCCCTGCAAAACAATAACTTGTTGCAGAACAAGCTTGCCGGCCTGAACAACGCGACTTATGCCGACGCGTTCCACCTGCGGCCCGGTGTTGAAATCGTCAGCAATACCGCGGATGGCGATCTGGTGGTGCAGGGTGATCTGGACCTTTCCGGTTTCCGTTACGCCAGCCTCAACTCGCACAGCCAGCAGGACAGCGCGGTGTACGGTTCCGGCGAATCCGGCAGCCTGACCCTGCGGGCGGGTGGCGACTTGAACATCTACGGCAGTATCAACGACGGCTTTGCTCCACCACCGGAAACCGTGGATGACAAGGGTTGGGTGCTGTTGCCGGGTATCGACTTTACCGGCGGCGATATCGTCGTGCCTGGACACGGTGTGACCCTCGCGCAGGGCACGGCCTACCCGGCGGGCGCTGTGCTGAACTACGACTTGCCGATCGCCGACATCGGCGTGAGCGCGGGAACCCGATTGCCGGTGCGTGCGACCCTGAACCAGGACCTGGTGCTGCCTGCCGGTACGGTGCTGGCGGCGGCGGTGCTCGACAGCGCCGGCAACCTGCTGTTCGCAGCGGGGACCTTACTTAACCAGGCGCAGACCTTGGTGGGTGGTTCGCAACTGGAAGCGGGCAGCCTGCTGACCGAAAATACGTTGTTGAAGGCCCTGACCTGGCCCAAAGGCGTACCGCTGCCGCAGAACTTCCAGGCGCTGGATCCCACACTCAACGTGGTGACGCTGGACCGCGACATGCTGTTGCCACGGGGCGCGCTGATCCCTTCCGGCACCAACGTCAAGTTGCAGAACGGAGCCGAGTCAATCCAACTGCGGCCTGAGGAATCGGGACGCCAGGGCAAGCAATGGGCGATTGCGCCGATGTTGGCCGAAGGTTCGCAATCCTGGTCGCTGCGCCTGGTGGCAGGTGCCGATACCGAGGCGGCGGACAGTCGCCTGCTGCAACCTCATCCGCGCACCGGCGACCTGCGTCTGGCGGACAGTCATTACGGCATGTATGCCAAAGAGTTGCCGTCGAAAACCATATGGACGTGGACCGCGGCGTCGGTTGAAGTGCTGTTGAGCCTGGGCGTGGTGGTCGAGGCAGGCACGCCGATTGAGCAAGCGATCCTCGACGAATTGGGCGGCGGTCCGATTGAGACCTTCTGTGCCGATACGCCGGAATTCTGCGCCGCCAAATCCAACTTTGTCTGGACCGAGTATGCGCAACAAGACCTGGCCAACAGCGGCATTATCGTCGAGGCCGGGACACCGATCGATCAGGCGTTCCTGGATCAGTTTGGCATCCCGTCGGTCGATGGTTTTTGCTCCGAGACGCCTGACTACTGCCTTTCCCAGAACGCCAAGGAATATGCACCCGCCCCATCGAGCACGCGCTTCAGCGTGATCCGTACCGGCACTGGCGACCTGCAATTGCTGAGCGCCGGCAACCTGAGCATGGATTCGCTGTATGGGGTTTATACCGCCGGTACCTCCTCCACAACGACCTACGAGGGTGATCCTTACAATCAACCCAAGGCCCTGGGACGCGGCGATACCGTGCTCAATGACACCCACAGCTACTATGAGCAGTTTGTGAACGGTGACACCACCAGCCTGTATCGAGCCTGGTACCCGGAGGCGGGCGGCAACCTGAGCCTGAATGTCGGCGGCGACCTCACGGGTAACGTTGTCGCGGCATTGACCTCCTTGAGCCGGCCCAACCCGCTGGATGCCGGAACGGATTCGGCCAGTGTGGGTAACTGGCTGTGGCGTCAGGGCAGCGGCACTGTCGATACGGGCGGGGCACCTCAGCCGAGCGCCTGGTGGATCAATTTCGGCAGCTACACCGCCACCAGCACGGCTGACCAATTAGTCGGCTTTACCGGCTTCGGTACCCTGGGCGGTGGTGACCTGGATGTACAGGTCGCAGGTGACGCCGGAGTGCTGCGCCCGATGGCCGGGAATATCATGTCGCCTATCACCAACCCGCGCAGCCAGGGGCTGGTGCTGGCAGTTGGCAGTACAGGTCGGGTGGCCAGCGATGGCAGCTTGCAGGTGACGGGCGGCGGCGATTTGCGGGTGCGCATCGGGGGTGCCTTGAACCCTGACAGTAAGCTTCCCACGGGTAGCCTGAACGGTTCGCTGGTGAACCTGCGCGGCAATGCCCGAGTGCTTGGCGGTGCCATGGGCCAGGTCGAGTTGCAGTACGGCAGTCTGATCAGCACCCACAGCCCTGGCGAAACCCGTGCGCTCGATCCATTGCAAGCCACCCGTGGGCTGGCGACGGGCGGTATAACGTTGGTGCCGGGCGATGCCACCTTCAGCCTGGCGACCTTGGGTGACCTGACGCTGCAAAACGTGCTCGATCCGGGCCGGGTGTTAATGCCAAACAGCTCCGCCTTCGTGCGCGGCGAAGCACACGGTCCGGGTACCAGCTGGTTCTCGTTGTGGACCGAGCGTACCGCCATCGACCTGTTTTCCGCAGGGGGCAACTTGACCCCCAACACCGAAGCGCGGGCTTCCGATCTGGCGGTGGTGTATCCGTCGATTCTTCGAGCGACTGCAGCCAGTGGCAGCTTTTACTACGGCAAGGCGGGCGCATCGGTTCAGTTCGATACCGTTTACAGCCTCCCGCTGTTGCTGGCGCCGGGGACCAACAGTCAGTTGCAGTTCCTCGCCCATGATTCGATCTACGCCGGCGGCATGTTTGCCGCGTTGTCGGCGGCCGATCCAGGGATCATGGCCACGCCTTGGCAACCGGCGTTCGTTGGCAGGCTTGGTGACAGTATCAATATCGTCGACAGCAACCTGTCATCCAATGGCAGCTCGGATAACGCCAACCCTCTGCCGTTATTTGTATTTGGTTCTGCCAGCGCCTCGCCGGCGGCCCACGTGCCGACGGAACCGGTGCGCTTCTATGCCTTGACCGGCGATCTGCTGGGCGTCAGCAGTGGGCGTGTCATCACCTTTAACGACACGTTGGGTGTCCGCCACGCCGGGCAGACCTGGTACGAGGGCAATGGGCCGGTATGGATGATGGCGGGTCGGGACATCGTCAGCAGTGGGCGCATTTTTGGTGCTCAGGACTTCCAGAACAACCTGGCCGCTGACGGCAACCTGTTCATCCACAACAATCCCAACGATATTTCGATTGTCTCCGCCGGACGCGACATCCTGTTCAGCAACTTCCAGGTCGCGGGTCCCGGCCTGCTTGAGCTGAGCGCCGGACGTGATATCCGCATGGAAGACCAGGTCAGTGTCACCAGCCTCGGCGCGGTGGTGCCAGGCGATAGCCGTCCGGGCGCGGGCATTGTCATGCAAGCGGGCGTGGGGCCGAACGGTCCTGACTACCGGCGTTTTGTCGAGGTTTACCTCAACCCGGACAACCTGCTGCAGGTCGGTGAAGCCTTGAAGCTTGAGGGCACAAAAGTCGCCAAGACCTATGAAACCGAACTGGTCGACTGGCTTTCCGAGCGCTTCGGCTTTGTCGGGGACAGCGAACAGGCACGGGCGTATTACGCGACACTGCCGGCGGAGCAGCAGCGGGTGTTTGCCCGTGAGGTGTACTTCGCCGAACTCAAGGCCGCCGGCCGCGAGTACAACCAGGAGGGCGGCGTGCGTCAGGGCAGCTACGTGCGTGGTCGGGCGGCGGTGGCGGGGTTGTTCCCGGACAAGGATGTGGCCGGCAATGCAATTGCCTACAAGGGTGATATCACACTGTTTGGCGGTGCCGGGGTACACACCAACTTTGGCGGCTCGATCCAGATGCTCACCCCGGGCGGAGGCCAGACGTTCGGCATCGAGGGCGACGCGCCACCGGCTTCAGCGGGGGTGATCACCCAAGGCGCCGGGGATATTCAGTTGTACTCGATGGGCAGTATCTTGCTTGGTCAGAGCCGGATCATGACCACTTTTGGTGGCTCGATCATGGGCTGGTCGGCGCAGGGCGATATCAACGCCGGTCGCGGCTCCAAGACCACCGTCGTGTACTCGCCGCCGCGTCGTACCTACGACGATTGGGGCAATGTGGCGTTGTCGCCGTCGGTGCCGAGTACCGGTGCCGGTATTGCCACGCTTAACCCGATCCCCGAGGTGCCCGCGGGCGATATCGACTTGATCGCGCCGCTGGGCACGATTGACGCCGGGGAAGCGGGGATTCGCGTCTCGGGTAATATCAACATTGCCGCGTTGCAGGTGGTGAATGCGGCGAATATCCAGACCCAGGGCAAATCGTCGGGAGTGCCCGTGACGGCGGCGGTGAACACCGCGGCCATGAGTTCCGCCAGCGCGGCGGGAGCGGCGGCGTCCCAGGCGGCGGAAGATGCGGCGCGTAACCAGCAGGCGGCGGCACGCCAGGGCAGGGCGTCGATTGTCACCGTCGAGGTGCTGGGGTTTGGTTCCGAGCCGGTGCGGCGCGGTCAGGAGGAGGCCCGCAGCGCTCCGGCGTATGACCCGGACAGTCCGGTCCAGGTGTTGGGGGCGGGCTCGTTGAGTGACCAGGCCAGGGCGCAATTGACGGAAGAGGAGCGGCGGCAAATCAGTTTGTAGCAGTCAAGAGCAACGCTTGTTGTACCGAGTTTGGGGCGATCAATGATCGCCCCTTTTTTTTGCTTTCTGCCTGACAGCTGAATGAGTGTTCTGCCGCAAAAAAAACCGGCCTTTGTGGCGAGGGGGCTTGTCCCCCGTTGGGCTGCGCAGCAGCCCCAATAAAGAGGCATGCGGTGTATCAGGCGCTCCTCGGTGACTGATTTGAGGGCTGCTGCGCAACCCAACGGGGGACAAGCCCCCTCGCCACAGCGGCTTCTGTGAATGAAGCTTTTGTGACAAAAGTTCGGTAGTCCTCACCCCCTTCCGTCTTGCCTATGTAACGCGCTCAAGGACGCCGCAAGGCGATTTTCAGCCGATAGCAAGAGCCAGGAGTCAGGGCGGATGGGGACTATGGAACGTTACTCGAAAGTGGGCATGCAGGAACTCGACCAGCGCCTGTCAAAGATTGTCGAAGCCGCTCGCAAAAAGCCGGTGTCGGTCTATCGCTATGGCGCACCCTGGGTCTGGATTGTCTCCCAGGACGACTGGCAAGGCGCTTTGAAGGAAGTGTCGAGCTACATTCCGGCCGGTCATTCGCTGATGCTGTTGCGCCCGCAAATCGATGACGTGCTCGACCAGCATCGCGACCTGCTCCAGGCCTTCGCTGCCGAGCCAGGCATGTCAATTGCCCCGCGTACCGTGCTGCAAGTCCTCTTGCTGCAATTGCTCTACTCGGTTCCCAGCGAACAGCAGTTACATGAGCAACTCAATTACAACCTGCTGTTCCGCTGGTTCGTCGGCCTGGACCTGAACCAGCGTGTCTGGGGCATCCATGTGCTGCAACGAGACATTGCCACGCTACTGAACAACCCGCGGGCGGTGCAGTTGATCCAGAAAATCATTGGTGAAGTGTTCTGTGGTGCCTTGCTGCACACGCCGGAGTTCTCGTTGAACTTCGCCTTGCTGCACACCTGGCTCGCACGGCACGCGAACACCTCGACATCCAGCAATTGAGTGGGCCGAACGCTGTGCAAACAGTGAAGGCGAACATTTTCAGTAATTCAGGGGGCGGTGTGGAGTATCTGTTCAAGCAAACGCTGGCGCTGTGCTGGTTGACATTGGGGGCGCTGGCGCAACCGGTGTTGGCCGAGGAGGCGGGCGGGGAGCCCGAGCCCTCGGCGCGGCGGGTGGACGTCAACGAGTATTTCGTGCGCGGCAATACCGTGCTCGACGCGCGGGCGATCGAGGAAGCGGTGTACCCGTTCCTCGGCCCGCAAAAGACCTTGAGTGATATCGAGGGTGCCCGTGATGCCTTACAGAAGATCTACCAGGCGCGCGGCTATCAGTCGGTGTTCGTCGAGCTGCCTGAGCAGAAGGTCGATGATGGCATCGTCTACCTGCAAGTCAGCGAAACCAAGGTCGGCCGCGTACGGGTGGTGGGCGCCAAGCATTATTCCCCGGTGGAAATCCGCGAAGAAGTGCCCGCGTTGAAAGAGGGTTCGGTACCGGATTTTGCCACCGTGCAAAACCAGCTCGCCGGCCTCAATCGCGGCGCCGGGCGTCAGGTCACGCCGTTGGTGCGCGAGGGCCAGCGCCCCGGGACTATGGATGTGGACTTGCAAGTCGAAGACCAGAATCCCTGGCACGCCAGCCTCGGCCTGAACAACGACTACAGTGCCGACACCGAAAAGCTGCGCAGTGTCGCCACCCTGGGTTACGACAACCTGTGGCAACTGGGCCACAGTGTCTCTCTGACTTACTTCACCGCGCCTCAGGACAGCGACAACGCCAAGGTCTGGTCGGGCTCCTACAGTGCGCCGCTCAACGAACGCTGGACCTTGCAGTTTTCCGGTTACCAGTCCGACAGCAACATTGCCACCATCGGCGGCAGCAACGTGTTGGGCAAGGGCCATTCCTATGGCGTTTCGGCGATCTACAACCTGCCGGCCAGCGGCAACTGGGCCAACTCGTTGTCAGTCGGCGTGGACTTCAAGGACTTCGATGAAACCCTGCAGTTCGGTGCCAGCAGCGATCAGGTCCCGCTCAAGTACGCCCCGCTGACCTTTGGCTACAACGGTTATCGCTACACCGAGCAGTCACAGCTGGGCCTGGGGCTGAATTTGGTGGTAGGCACCCGTGCCTTTTTCGGTTATGGCAGCGATGACCAAGAATTCAGCGCCAAGCGTTGGAACGCCAGCGCCAGTTTCGCCGCACTCAAGGGCGACCTGAATTACACCTACACCTTCAAGGGCGACTGGCAATCGGCGTCCAAGGCCGGCTTCCAACTGGCCTCCGGGCCGCTGGTTTCCAACGAGCAGTACTCCGCCGGTGGCGCCACCTCGATACGCGGTTACCTGGCCGCCGAACGCACCGGGGATGAGGGCTACTTGCTGTCCCAGGAGCTGCGCACGCCGTCCCTGGCCAAGTTTCTCGGCAGTTATGTGCAGGAGTGGCGCTTTTACGCGTTCGCCGAAGGTGCGCGGCTGCGTCTGCACGATCCGCTGCCCGAGCAGGAAGATGAATACAGCCTGGCCAGTGTTGGCCTCGGCACCCGCGCCAGTTTGAGCAAATGGCTGTCCGGCAGTCTGGATTGGGGCTACCCGCTGCTCAATGGACCGAACACCCAGAAACAGGACTCGCGACTGCACTTCAGTGTGCAGGCGACTTTCTGACCCTTTTTTCCGGAGAACCTTTCACATGCAACGCCTATTCCTGAGCCTGTTGATTTGCCTGGGCTTCGCGCTCCCGGCCACCGCCCATGCCTGGTGGCAGGACGATTGGCATTACCGTAAACAAATCTCGGTGGACACCACGCCTCAAGGCGCGGCGATCAACCAGGCGCTGGGGCGCACGGCGCTGCTGATACGCCTGCACACCGGCAACTTCACCTTCGACGGGGTCAAGGACGACGGCGCTGACCTGCGCTTTGTCAGCGCCGATGACAAGACCGTGTTCAATCACCAGATCGAGAGTTTCGACCCGTTGATGGGCATGGCCTTGATCTGGGTCGACGTCCCCAAGATTGAAGGTGCCCAGCGTCAGGACATCTGGATGTACTACGGCAACCAGAAAGCTCCGGCCACGGCCAATGGTCAACTGACCTTCGACCCGGACTACATCGCGCTCTACCATTTCGACACAGCCAACGGTACGCCAGCACGTGACACCACGGCTTATGGCAATACCGCACTGAACGCGACCGGCGCGAGCATCGACGGGGTGATCGGTCGTGCCTTGCAGTTCAGCGGCGAGCCAATGGTGCTGCCCGCCAGCCCGTCGCTGCAACACAGCGCCGCAGGCGCATTTACCTTCAGTGCCTGGTTGCGCCTGGATCAAGCCGCTGGCGAACAAGTCGTATTGGCCCGGCGGGAAGGTACCAGCAGCCTGTTGCTGGGCTTGAACGAGGGCACGCCGTTTGTGGAAATCGATGGTCAGCGCGCGGTCTCGACCCAGCCGTTGAACCCGGGTCAATGGCAGCACCTGGCGTTTACCGCGGTCGGCAACAGCGTGACGCTGTACGTCAACGGTCGCGAGACCGCGAGCCTGGCGCTGGGGATGCCGGCGTTCAATTCGCAGTTGCTGTTGGGTGCCGACTTGCCGGAGGCCGCCAGCGGCTATCTGCCGTTTTCCGGTGCGATGGATGAACTGCGCCTGTCCAAAGTAGCGCGTTCAGCCAACCTGTTGCTGGCCGACGCCAACGCCCAGGGCGCGGAGTCGAAGTTGGTGGCCTACGGGGTGGATGAAGAACAGTCGGGCTTCGGTTTCGGCAGTCTCGGCTTCCTGCTCAAAGCCGTGCCGGTGGATGCCTGGGTGATCATCCTGGTGCTGGTGGGCATGATGATCCAGTCGTGGTTCATCATGTACCGCAAAAACCGCATGGTCAGCCGCGTCAGCAGTGCCAATGAAATCTTCCGCGAGGAGTTCGCACAAATTGGTACGCGCCTGGAAATGTACTACGACGACCACGTGCTGGCCGAGCGTCTGACCCACTCTTCGCTGTGGCGCCTGTATCGGGTGGCGGTCCAGGAAATTCGCACCCGTCGGGCCCAGGGCGCCGACACCTCGTCAGTCTCGGCGGCGACCATCGAAGCTATCCGCTGCTCGATGGACGGCGTGCGTACCCGCGAAAACCAGATGCTCAGCGCCAAACTCTCGACCCTGTCCAACGCGATTGCCGGCGGTCCTTACATCGGCCTGCTGGGCACCGTGCTGGGGATCATGGTGGTGTTCCTCGGCACGGCCATGGCCGGTGACGTCAATATCAACGCGATTGCCCCAGGCATGGCGGCGGCGTTGCTGGCGACGGCCATGGGCCTGTTCGTGGCGATCCCGGCACTGTTTGGCTACAACCGCCTGATCACCCGCAACAAGGAAGTCAGCGCGGATATGTGGGTGTTTGTCGATGAGTTCATCACCCGGCTGGCGGAAATGCACGGCGAGAGCCAATCCAGTGAAGCGGCCCATCGACGTGGCCATCACGCCAACGTACCGGCCTGAGGAGGAACGTCATGGCTTCTGTGAATACCTCCCACGACGATGACGATGACGCCGCCGTCGACAGCATCAACATCACGCCCCTGGTGGACGTGCTGATGGTGGTGTTGGTGATGTTCATCCTTACCGCGACCGCCCAGGTCTCGGGAATCCAGATCCAGCTGCCCAAGGCCAGCGCCTCGGTGTCGTTGTCCGAGGCCAAGACCAAGGCCATTTCGGTGAACGATGGCGGCCAGGTGTTCCTTGACGCGTACCCGGTGACCCTGGGTGAACTGGAAGAGCGCCTGCGCATCGAGAAAGCCTTGAACCCGGAGTTCCCGGTGATCGTGCGCGGGGATGCCTTGGTGCAGTACCAGAAAGTCATCGAGGTCCTCGACTTGCTACGCCGGTTGGAGCTGTCCCAGGTGGGGCTGGTCACCGGCAAACCGAGCCAGGGCTGACCATGACCGCACAGATGCCGAACCCGCCAACGCCGGTGAAGAAGTCGCCGTTGCGCCCGCTGAAATGGGGTGCAGGCTTGCTGCTGGGGGCCGTGGCCGCCTGGTTTCTCTGGCAATGGGCCAATGACATGAGTGGCGTGCGGCGTGAAGCGCCCAAGGTGCCGATGATCATCCCGTTGCCGCCACCACCACCACCGCCGCCACCGGAACCGCCCAAGGAACCCGAACCTCAGGTCGAGGAAACGATTCCCGAGCCTGAACCGACGCCCGCGCCGGAAGAGGTCAAGCCTGCCGAAGAAGCGCCGCCTAGTCCCGCCGACGATTTGGCTAACCCGATGCAGATCGACGGCGATGCCCAGGCCGGCAACGACGGTTTCAACGTCGGTGCCGGCAAGGGCGGCGGCATGGCCGGTGCAGGTGGCGGTCTGGGCACGGGCACCTTCAAGCAGTACCTGGCCGGGGTTTTCCAGCGCCTGCTGCGTGAAGACCCGCAGTTGCGCAAGAAAGCCTACGCGGTACAGGCCGATTTGTGGCTGAGCGCCGATGGCGAGGTGACACGCGCCGAGTTGGTGAAGTCCAGCGGCGATGCCGACACCGACGCGCAGGTGCTGGCGGCGCTGCGAGCCACGCCGCGCTTGAAAGAGCGCACACCGGCCTCGCTGACCTTGCCGGTGCGCCTGTCACTCAAGGGCCGGCGCCCGGATTGATCGAAACTTTTTGCAGTTTTCTACAGGAGTTGTGTGCAGATGATTTCCCACGTGAATCGATTGACCCTGGCGGTCGGCATGGTCATCGCGACCCTGGTCGGCCAGGTAACGGCCGCTCCGGCCGTGCCTTCGGAAAACGCCACGATCAACCTGATCCGCCTGCTGGTACAGCAAGGTGTGCTCAAGCAGGAGCAGGCCGAAGGGCTGATCGCCCAGGCTGAAAAAGAGGCGCTGCAGGCGCGCCAGGCCAGTGCTGCAACGGCGGTTGCCGCCGGCCCGGCCACGGCGCCGGGGGATGTGCGGGTGCAGTACGTGCCGGCAGCGGTACGCGATCAGATTCGCGATCAGGTCAAGGCCGAGGTCATGGCCACCGCCAAGCAGGAGAACTGGGCCCAGCCCAATACGTTCCCCGATTGGGTATCGCGCATCAGTTTCGATGGCGACATTCGCCTGCGGGACGAGTCGCGCTACTTCTCGGGTAACAACAGCAACGAAATCGTCGATTACGCCAAGCTCAACGAGAACGGTCCCTACGACGTCAACAAAGACACCAACACCCGGCTGCCTCCGCTACTCAATACCCGCGAAGATCGCGAGCACCTGTTCCGACTGCGGGCGCGCCTGGGCATGAAAGCGCTGATCTCGCCGCAATGGACCGCCGGCATTCGCATCGGCACTGGTTCCGACAACAACCCGGTGTCCACCACCCAGACCCTGGGCGGTGGTTTTGGCAAAAAAGACATCTGGCTGGACCAGGGCTACCTGAGCTGGAAAGCCTCCCCGGACCTGACCTTGACGGGCGGGCGGATTGCTAACCCGTTCTATTCCACCGACTTGATGTATTCCGGCGACCTCAACTTCGACGGCGTGGCGGCGATCTTCAACCACACCCTCAATAACGAGTGAGGCGTGTTCGGCACACTCGGCGCGTTCCCGGTCGAGTACAGCTCCGACAGCGCCAGCAGCAACGGCTTCGACAAGGAAGAGAGTGACAACAAGTGGCTGTTCGGCGGGCAGATCGGCGCCAACTGGAAGATCAACCGCAGCAACAGCCTCAAGGGCGCATTGGCTTACTACCGTTTCGACGACATCGAAGGCCAGCGCTCCAGTCCGTGTTCGCCGTGGGCCGGGCAGCCAGGCTGTGACACCGACGGTTCGCGCGTGGCCTTCATGCAGAAGGGCAACAGCGTCTTCCTGCTGCGCAACATCAGCGCCAACCCTGCGACTCCGGGCCTGACCCCACAGCCGCAATACGTGGGCCTGGCGTCCAAGTTCGATGTACTGGACCTGAACCTGGTCTGGGATGCCGAGTTGCCCGAAGACCTCAAGCTGCGCAGCCAGACCAACTTCATTCACAACCTGGCGTACGACAAGGGCGAAATGCTCAAGCGCAGCGAAGGCCAGATCGTCAACAACATCAACCGCAACGGCGAGTTTGAAAGTGGCGCCAACGCGCTGATGGTGCAGTTCACCCTTGGCAGCGCGCTGGAGATGAAGAAGGCCGGCGACTGGAACCTGTTGGCCGGCTACAAGTACATCCAGCCGGATGCCTTGCCGGACGGCTTCAACGATTCGTCGTTCCACCTCGGCGGCACCAACGCCAAGGGCTATTTCATCGGCGGCAACTACGGCATCGACAAGAACATCTACGCCAGCGCACGCTGGCTCAGTGCCTCGGAAGTCTATGGCGCGCCGTTCGAGGTCGACGTCATGCAACTGGAACTCAACACGCGCTTCTGACGCGCCGGGAGAATACCCATGAACATGCGAATTGGCGGACTGTTGTTGGTCATCGCCAGCCTGACCGCGACGGGCGCTTCGGCCGAAGGCATGGAGGAGCGTCTGCGCACCCAGTTACGCAGCACCACCGCCCAGTTGCAGGCCCTGCAAAGTGAGCAGGCGCAGGCCAGCGCCGCACGGGTCGCCGCCGAAAACCAGGCCAAACAAGCGCAGGCGCAGATCAAGCAATTGACGGCTGAGTTGGACAAGACCCGCGGCGTGGCTGAGCAACTGGTTGGTCAACAACAAGCCTTGCACAGCCAGGCTCAAGCGCAGGTGGCGGCCAGCGCGGAACAGACCGGCAAGTTCAAGAAGGCCTATGAAGAGCTGCTGGTGCTGGCGCGTGGCAAAGAGTCCGAGCGCGCACGGTTGCAAGCGCAATTGACCGAGCGTGACACACAAGTGCAGCAATGTTCGGCCAAGAATCAACAGATGTACGGCGTCGCCCAGGAACTGCTGGCAGCTTACGAAAAAATCGACGTGGCCGAGGTGATGAGCATTCGCCAACCGTTCGCCAGTGGTGCGCGGGTCAAGTTCGAGGAGTTGGCCCAAAGCTTTGGCGACGAGCTGTACAAGAGCCGTTTTGATGCGCCCCAGGCGGCGCTCAACCACTGATCAACAAGGAATAGATGAGCATGAGCGAATTAATTACCAGCGTGACCACCCAGAGCCTGACCGAACTGCTGCAAGAAGCTGGCTACCGCGTCAATCAGACCGAGCAGAACGGCATCGTGCAGTTGCTCAGCGCCAGCCAGGGCATCGGCTTTGCTGTGCGTTTCGGCAACCCGGCGACGGAGCAGGGCAGCTATGTAGACTTCACCTACAGTTGCGCACTGCGGGTTCAAGGCCAGTTGCCTGAAGGTCTGGCGCAAGCGTGGAATGCGTCGCGACGTTTTGCCCGCCTGTCATTGCAGGGCGAATTCCTGCTGATGGAAATGGACGTGGTGGTGGCCGGTGTTGGCGCGCTGCATCTGCGCAGTCAGCTGGAATTGTGGGACCGGCTGTTGCAGGAGTTTATTGTCTATCTGCGTGAATACAGCCAGAGCGCCGCGCAACTTCAGACCCAGCCTGAGGCGGCAGCTGCCGTGGATACTCGCGAAGAGGCGCCAGCCCTGTGAAAAAACCAACCCTGGTGGTCGGCGCGGGTGCGCTGGTCCTTTTGGTGGTGGCGGTGGGCTTGAGTTTGCGCCCAGGCAGTGATCCGGTGGCCGCCCAGCAACCGCCCGCTGACACCTTCCCGGAAGGCCTCGCGGTGGCGCGTCTGGGCAATCAGCAGGTGGCGTTGCCGGAGCTGAAAGCGTTGCTGGCGACCCTGCCGGCTGAGTCTCGCGAGCAGTTGCGGGGTAACCGTGGCGCCCTGGAAACCTGGATTCGCTCGCGCCTGGCGCAGAAAGCCGTGCTGGAACAGGCCGACGCCCAGGGCTGGCGCCAGCGTCCCGAGGTGGAGCAGCAAACCCGTGCCGCCACCGAGCAGATTGTGTTTCGCGACTACATGTTGTCGGTCAGCCAAGTACCCGCCGATTACCCCAGCGCCGCCGAATTGCAGCAGGCCTATGACAGCGGCAAGGCGCAATGGGTAACGCCGGCGTTGTACCGGGTCAGCCAGATCTTCCTGGCGGTCGGTGATCCCCAGCGTGTTGAATCGGTGCGACGCCAGGCTCAGGAGCTGAGTCGCAGGGCCCAGGCCGCGCCTGATGAGTTCGCCGCGTTGGCCAGCCAATACTCCCAGGACGAAGGCACCGCCAAGCGCGGTGGCGACTCGGGTCTGCAACCCTTGCAGCAACTGGTGCCGGAGGTGCGTGGCGTGGTCTCTCGTCTCAAGCCGGGCGCCGTTTCGGACGCGGTCCAGAGTGCGGCCGGATTCCATGTACTCAAAGTCACCGAGCAACAACCGGCGCGTACCGCCAGCCTTGACGAGCTGCGCGAACGCTTGACGCAAGCCCTGCGGGAGCAACGTCAGGAACAGATAGCCAAGGCTTACCTGGAAGGCATGCTCAATACCGCCACCTTGAGCATCGACGGCGCCGAATTGAACAAAGTGCTGGAGTAAGGCGCTGCGGTACGCATGGATGCACAGACCCATCAGACAGGGAGTTTCCAATGGACTATCCAGAGCCCGGCACCCCCCAAGGCATGCTGCCGTACCGCTCGCCCGGCGAACCACGCGAGGCTTGGTTGGCCTTGGCGACCTCGATCGATCCCGAAGTGGCGGGGTACTTCCTGATCAGTGCCCGCTGTGGCTGTTTCATGCAGGCGGCACGCAGTCTGAATATCAAGGCGACGTTGTTGCGTAAGCGGCTGGTTCAGTTGGAAGAGCAGATGCAACGCTCGCTGTTCAGCTATCAGGGCAACGTGCTTACCTTGAGTCGTGACGGCCAGCAGTTGCAGGCCCGACTGATCGCCCTGGTCCACGAGCGGCGCTTGCCGGTGCAGGAGCAACCACTGATGCGCCTGGCGGTTGCCGAGACGATCCTGCACGACATCTTGGGGCGTGACTTGATCGCGCTACTGCGCCGCAATGCCCGTATACGCCTGGATATTGTGTCCATCGACAGCCCGTTGGCATTGCAGGCCGTTGAAGCGGACGTGGTGCTGTGGCTGGGGGCCATCGACTCGCCGGAACCGGGGCCGCGTTTCGTCACGCATCCACCGCAAGCCCTGGCGCGTCTGGAGTACCTGCCGCATATCGCCAAACGCTACTCGCGCCTGGCGGCGCGTCCGGACAGTATTGATGACCTGATGGATTACATGTTGGTGCAATGGCAGCCTGACTACCTGGTCGACGCGTTGCAGCCGTGGAACCGGCTGGTGCAGCAACGCGTAGCGGGAGTGGTGCAGGTGCAGGCGTATCCTTTGATGCTGGAGATGATTCGATGCAGCGCGTGTATTGGTTTGCTGCCGCGCTACATGAGTTTTTTCGACCGAGGCTTGACCGCCTTGCCCGGATTGTTTGGCGAGGACATGCAACGCCAGGTGTGGATGGCGGTCAATGCCGCGACTGCGCATCCGCAAGAGGTAGAGATGCTGGTGGCGATGCTGCTCAAAACGTTTGAAGAGCGGCGGGAGTGGTTCAGCGCAGAGCGCTGAGCACTGGCTACGGGATGCTCAGGCCACCACTGCCTGAATCTGCAACGCACCGTCAACGTCCTTGACCAGGCCACTGGCCAGCAACAGTGGCAACAAGCGTTTGTGCAACTGCGGTTCGACAAACTCCTTCAGCGTTTCCAGCGCCAGATCACCGCTGCCGGGCAACTCGGCCTTGGTATAGGACAACCAGGCCTTCTTCAATGCCAATAACACATCGCTGGCGGCAGTAGACGCGAAGCGGCGGTTGCTTACCTGGCCCTGGAAGTTGAAGGTGTGCTGATACGCGTAACCGCTCTCGTCGCCGGCGCTGGCGACACAGCGTACGCACGTGCATGGGCCATCACCGAAGGCGGCAAGCAGGTAGCTATTGAAGTCCACCACGGGCTTGAGCGACAGGCGCTTGTCCACTTCGAACAGGTCCCCGGTCATTTTGGCATCAGTACTCACGGTGCGTTTCCTCGCAGGTCTACGGCAGTTTTTTCAAAGCGCGGCACGATACCAGTCGGACGGCGGCTATGGGGATTTTTCCATGAACACTTGGACATTAACGGAAAAACTCCCCCGGCGTGGCTTCGAACTGCTGGCGAAACGCAGCAATAAACGCCGATATCGACTCGTAGCCACACCCCAGTGCAACGTCCGTCACCCGTTCGCCGCGCTCCAGGGCGGGCAGGGCGCCCAGTAGTCGCAAGCGTTGGCGCCAGGCGCGGAACGTCAGGCCGGTGTCGCTCAAGAACAATCGGCTCAGGGTTTTTTCGCTGACGCCGAGCTTCTGGCTCCATTGTCCCAGCGTGGTCGACTGTTCCGGACGCAGGTTCAAGCTACGGTATATCTGCCGCAAGCGACTGTCATGCGGCAGTGGCAGCATCAAGTCCACCTGCGGCGCGGCGGCCAATTGGTCCAGCAGCACTTGGGCCAGTCGCCCATCTGGTCCGTCCTCGACATACGCCACCGGCAGTTCGCTGAAACGACGAATCAATTCGCGCAGCAGATCGCTTACGGCCAACACCTGGCAGCGCTCGGCCGCCCAACCGGTCACGCTGCAATCGAGGTACAGGCTGCGCATCTCCGTGTGCGGCGAACTGAACACCTGGTGCGGCATCCCCGCCGGGATCCATACCGCGCGCTGGGGTGGCGCGACAAAGCGCCCGGCGCTGGTCTGGATCTCCAATACCCCGGAAATCGCATACGACAACTGCACCCACGGGTGGCTGTGGCGCCGGGTGAGGGCGCGATTGGGCAGGGATTCGGTGCGGCCGTACACCGGTCGTGGCAGGCTGGACAGCCCGGGAATTGTGCGGCGGACGGTCTGTTCATGTCCTTTAGGCGGCATTTACTGGCTCGTTGGCGTTAGTCGGTAACAGGCCGTTACGTTAGAGTCGGCATGACGCTCTTGGCAACCCCTGGAAGAACCGCTCATGACCCGCCCTCGTTTTTTACCCGACAACTTCACCCTGACCTTGATTGCCACGGTGATCCTCGCCTCGCTGCTGCCCGCCAGCGGCCAGACCGCCGTGGCCTTCGGCTGGGTGACCAACCTCGCCATTGCGCTGCTGTTCTTCCTCCACGGTGCCAAGCTCTCACGCCAGGCCATCGTCGCCGGTGCCGGCCACTGGCGCTTGCACCTGCTGGTGTTCAGCCTGACGTTCGTGCTGTTCCCGCTGTTGGGTCTGGCGCTCAAGCCATTGCTGTCACCGATGATCGGCAAAGATTTGTACATGGGCATGCTCTACCTGTGTGCGCTACCGGCCACGGTGCAGTCGGCGATTGCCTTCACGTCCCTGGCCCGCGGCAATATCCCCGCGGCGATTTGCAGCGCGGCGGCCTCCAGCCTATTCGGCATCTTCCTGACACCGCTGCTGGTGACCTTGCTGCTCAACGTGCAGGGTGACGGCGCTTCCACCGTTGACGCAATTATTAAAATCAGCGTGCAATTGCTGCTGCCGTTCGTTGCCGGGCAAATCGCTCGTCGCTGGATCGGTGCCTGGGTCGGGCGCAACAAGGCCTGGCTGAAGTTCGTCGATCAGGGCTCGATCCTGCTGGTGGTCTACGGCGCCTTCAGTGAAGCGGTCAACGAAGGTATCTGGCACCAGATCCCGTTGTGGGAGCTGGGTGGCCTGGTGGTGGCCTGTTGTGTATTGCTGGCGCTGGTGCTGGTGGCCTCTACGGTGTCGGGCAAGGTTTTTGGTTTTAACCAGGAAGACCGCATCACCATCCTGTTCTGCGGTTCGAAGAAAAGCCTGGCCACCGGCGTGCCAATGGCCCAGGTGTTGTTTGCTGGCAGCACCATCGGTGTACTGATTCTGCCGTTGATGTTGTTCCATCAGATTCAGTTGATGGTCTGCGCGGTGCTGGCTCAGCGCTATGCCCGGCGGCCGGAGACGATTTCAGAGATGATGGCGCAAGTCGATCCCTGAACCATCGTGTTACTATTTTTGCGCGCTGCTCCTGGGCTGGCATCGGGCCTCCAGGACCGCGCGTAACAGAGTAAAACGACCCGTCAATGAGCACCTGCGCCGCAACACCTCAAGCTAACTGGCAACCGGTCATCGCTCTCGCGCTGGCGGCCTTTGTTTTCAATACCACCGAATTTGTCCCGGTCGGCTTGCTCAGTGCCATCGGTGCCAGCTTCGCTATGCCGATTGCCAACGTCGGGTTGATGCTGACCATCTATGCCTGGGTGGTGTCGTTGACGTCGCTGCCGGTGATGTTGCTGACCCGGAACGTTGAGCGGCGCAAGTTATTGATCGTGCTGTTCGGCATGTTCATTGCCAGTCACATACTGTCCAGCGTGGCCAACAGCTTCGGTTTATTGATGGTCAGTCGGATTGGTATTGCGCTGTCCCATGCGCTGTTCTGGTCCATTACCGCGTCCCTGGCCGTGCGTCTGGCACCGCAGGGCAAGCAGGTCCAGGCCCTTGGCTTGCTCGCCACCGGTACGTCGCTGGCGATGGTGTTGGGGATTCCGCTGGGACGTCTGCTGGGTGAAGCCATGGGCTGGCGCACCACGTTTTTGGTGATCGCCGCGTTCGCTGCCGCGCTGGTGTTTTGGCTGGCGCGCACCTTGCCGTTGCTGCCCAGCCAGAACTCGGGTTCGTTACGCAGCCTGCCGCTGCTGTTCAAACGCCCGGCGCTGGTGGCGCTCTATATGTTGACCGCCTTGGTGGTGACTGCGCAGTTCACCGCCTATAGCTACATTGAGCCTTTCGTCGAGCGTGTCGCGGGTCTCGGGGGGAGCGTCGTGACCCTGGTGCTGCTGGTGTTTGGCGGTGCAGGCATCATCGGTTCGCTGTTATTCAGTCTGTTGCATCGTTTCAATCCCTATCGATTCCTGGTCATCGCCGTGTCCGTCCTAGCGCTGTGCCTGGGGTTGCTGTTGCCGCTCAGTGGTGATGTTTCGTATTTGGTGGGGTTGAGTGTGTTCTGGGGCATGGCGATTATGGCGTTTGGCCTGGCCTTGCAGTCGAAAGTGCTGGTGCTGGCACCGGATGCCACTGATGTGGCAATGGCGATGTTTTCCGGGATTTACAATATCGGGATTGGTGGTGGGGCGTTGTTGGGGAGTTGGGTGGGTGGACACTTCGGGTTTGCCTGGATTGGAGCGGCGGGCGGCGGGTTGGCGGTGATGGCTCTGGGGGGGTATTGCTTGGCGATTTATCGGTTTGGGCAGGGTGGGGGACGATGATTTTTGGTTGGCTTGAGAACTCCCCCTCACCCTAGCCCTCACCCAACGGGGGCGAGGGGATTGACCGAAGTGTGCTGAGAAACTGGGCGACCTGAACGACCGTTTTGAGTGTGGATTCAAAGCCGATCTTTCAGGTCGCAGTAAACCATCAATATCCCTCGGTCAGTCTCCTCGCCCTCTGGGAGAGGGTTAGGGTGAGGGGGCTGGCCGTAGGGGCGGGATAGCCGCCCTCAGACTCATGCCACCGGAATCAGAGGATCCGCCGCAGCCAACGCCACAGCTCGCTCCGCCACCGGCGGGTAAATCCACACTGTATTAATCTGCGTCTTGAGCTCCTTGGCCTCCCGTCCAACCAACTTCAACTGGCGGTCCCACCCTTCGGTATACACCGCTCCCCAGCCACCAAGATCCAGGCACGTCACATACTTGGGCTGGCTGTAAGTCATCGGTGCCATCCCCAATAAGTCAGCCGCGACGTTGTTACCCGCGTAGCGGCCCAGGGCGATGGCGTGCTGGCACGACATGCCGGCAAAGTTACCCAGTTCATCCGTGGCGGCGTACGCGACATCTCCTGCGGCGAATACATCGCTCAGGCCGCGTACCTTCAAGTGCTCATCGACATGCAGGCGTCCCAGGGCATCGCGAGGCCCGGTGAACTGCTCCGTCAGAGGGTTGGCGCGAAAGCCGACGGTCCAGATCACTGTGTTTGACTCAATGCGCTGGCCATCCGCCAGGGTCACACCGTCGGCATCCACCGACGCGACAGAGGCATTGACGATCCATTCGATACCTAACTGTTTGCTCGCCTCAATGATTGAAGGACGGATGCCGTCACCCATCGACGCGGCAATCTGCGGGCTGCGATCCACCACAATCACCCGCACATCCGCGTCGTCTCCCAGGACCGCGCGCAGGCGGGCAGGCATTGCGGTGGCGGTTTCGATGCCGGTAAATCCACCGCCGGCCACCACCACGGTATTACGCGCAGCGCTGTCGGGACGGTTTTTCAAGGACTTGATATGCGCTTCCAGGCGCGAAGCCTCTTCGATCTGGTCGACATCGAAGGCATGTTCGACCATGCCTTCCAGGGCTGGGCGAATCACCTGGCTGCCGGCGGCCAATACCAGGCGGTCATAGTCGAGGGTTGTGGTGGTGCCGGTGGCCGTGCGGTAAGCCACTTGCTTGCCGACGACGTCAATGCTGTCGGCCACGCCCTCGATAAAATGCACGCCCACCGAGTCAAACAGGCTGTCCAGCGGCGCCCGCATGGTGTGCACATCGGCTTCGTAAAAACGCGGGCGTATGCGCAGCTCGGCCTGGGGCGCAAGTACGCTGATCTGCACGTCGTTGCGCTGGTGTTTGTCCAGCAGGCGCGCGGCGCTCAACGCGCTCCATACACCGCCGAATCCGGCGCCGATAATCAGGATATGTTGTTTCATGGGAGTGCTCCGAAAGCAAAGTCGATACATTTTCCGAGGCCGCAAGGCGTCACCGGATACTGTAGAGGCATCGATTTTTGTCTCAAAGGACACATAGCCCTGAATTACTGCCAATCTTGAGCGTGTCAGCGCGAGAAGCGTTCGCGATAGTCGCGGGGAGAGATGGCCAGGTGGCGATGGAAGGTGTGACGCATGCGTTCTTCATCGCCAAAACCACAGAGCTGTGCGATCTGGTCGATGTTGCGCTCGGACTCCTCCAATAAACGCCGCGCGGCTTCCACGCGCAACAGTTCGATGGTCTTGGCCGGCGTGCGTCCGGTCTTTTGCTTGTAGACGCGGGCGAAGTTGCGGGGGCTCATGCGGCTGTGCTCGGCCAGGCGATCGACCGTCAGGCGCGTGTCTCGCAGGTTGTCGGCCAGCCAGAGATGCAAGTCGTCGAAGCCCGCGCTGTCGTGAGTCTGGGCTTGCAGTTGTTGGCTGAACTGCGCCTGGCCTCCGGGGCGTTTGAGGAATACCACCAGTTCCCTGGCCACTTGCAACGCCACCTCGCGGCCGCAGTCGGCTTCCACCAGCGCCAGAGCCAGGTCGATGCCGGCGCTGACACCTGCCGAAGTCCAGACATTGCCCTGCTGGATAAAGATCGCGTCGACATCCACCTCGATGTCCGGGAAGTCGCTCTTGAGCATCTCGCACATCGCCCAGTGGGTTGCGGCGCGACGGCCCTCCAGCAACCCGGCTTGGGCCAGCAAAAAGGTACCGCTGCATACCGAAGCGGTGCGCCCGGCCCGAGTGGATGCGCTGCGCAGCCAACCAACCAGTTCGACACCCTCCACCAGCGCCTGGCGGATGTCAGGCGCGCCCGGCACGATGAGCGTGTGGATCGCTGTCTCGTCGAATCGCGCCAGCGCCACGGTGTCGACGCTCAAACCCTCGGCCGTCGGTACCAGGCCGCCTTGCAGGCTGGCGGTGTGCAGGGCGTAGCCGGGCAGGCCACGCTCGGCCATGGCCTTGGTGGCCGCCCAGAAGACCGTCTGGGCGCCCGTCAAGTCCAGCAGGCCCATTTGCGGGTAAGCCAGGAACACCAGGGGCCGAGGTTGGTGCAGCGGCGTGCTGGCAGTGGTTGTCATAACGCGGCCAACACCGCCTCCAGCTTTTCCTGATCCCGCGCGAACTGACGGATTCCTTCGGCGAGCTTTTCGGTGGCCATCGCATCTTCATTTGAGGCCCAGCGAAATTGCGCCTCGTTGAGATGCGCGCGCGGTTCACCGGCAGCCCCCGGCAGCAGTCTGCGTTGCAAGGTGCCCTGATCAGCCTCCAGTTGTTGCAGTAACTCGGGGCTGATGGTCAGGCGGTCGCAACCGGCCAGTTGTTCGATCTGGCTCAGGGTGCGGAAGCTGGCACCCATGACCACGGTAGGAATGTCGTTGGCCTTGTAGTAATTGTAGATCCGCGTCACCGATTGCACGCCAGGGTCTTCCGCACCGGTGTAGTCCAGGCCGGTGTTCTTGCGGTACCAGTCGTAGATGCGGCCCACGAACGGCGAAATCAGAAACACCCCGGCATCGGCACAGGCTTGGGCCTGGGCGAAGGAGAACAGCAGGGTCAGGTTGGTTTGGATCCCGACTTTTTCCAGGCGCTCGGCGGTACGGATGCCTTCCCAGGTGGAGGCCAGTTTGATCAGCACCCGGTCGCGGCCGACACCGGCCTTGTCATACAGCTCGATCAACTGATTGGCCTTGGCCCACAGCGCGTTTTCGTCGAAGGACAGGCGTGCGTCGACCTCGGTGGAGATGCGCCCCGGAATCACCTTGAGAATGCCACAGCCCACCGCCACCGAAAATTGATCGCACGCCAGGCCCAGGTCGCCCTTGGCCAGGTCGACGGAGCTGCGCAGGATATCGCCGTAATGTTCGATGGCCGAGGCCTTGAGCAGCAGGGAAGGGTTGGTGGTGGCGTCGACCGGGCGCAGGCGGGAGATGGCTTCCAGGTCACCGGTGTCGCAGACCACGGTGGTGAACTGTTTGAGTTGTTCCAGTTTTGAGGTCATGGCAAGCAGTCTCCAATAAGGGTCAATTGTTTAACGCCCGGGCGGTGTCCAGGTCGGTGATCAGTATGTCCAGGTAGCCGCCCTTGAGTGCGCCACGAATGGCCTGGACCTTGTTTAGCCCGCCGGCCAGACCTAGCACGCGCTGGATCGAGCGCAACTTGGGCAAGGTCACGGATACGACGAATTCTTCATCTTCGTCCAGCACCGGACGACCCTCGGTGTCGAAATAGCGCAGGCAGATATCACCCACCGCTCCGCGTTCAGCCAACAGGTGCAGCATATCTTCGGTGTAGTAATTGCCACTGTTGCGCAACAGTTGCGAGGGCTCCAGGTCACCGATGCCGACAATTGCCAGGGTGATGCTGTCAAAGCGGTTCAGCACCTCCTTGACCTCTTCCATCTGGATGATGCGCTGCTTGCTTTGCACCGATTGCTCAATGCTTTGCGATGGCAGCAGGAACGCCGGGCAGTTGAGCAGGGTGGCCAGGCGCTGGGTCAGCAAAGTGGCTTCGAACGCGCCTTTGTTGCCTACACCGCCCAGCAGTTGTACCACCTCCTCGGCGCCTTGTTTGCCCGGTTGCGCATGCAGATGGCCGACCATGGCGCGAATGGTGCTGCTCCACGACGAGATCCCGATGTGATCCTGGGGCGACAGGCTAGTTTCCAGATAATGTGCGGCAGCTGAGCCGATCGCCTGCTTGATGCTTTCATCGTTGCCGGGTTCGGTGGCTTCCACCACGATCACCCGGCGCACACCGTAACGACGCTGTAACTGGTTTTCGAGCTCCAGGTGCAGCCCTTGCAGGCGCATCACGCTGATTTTCACCACGCCTTCCTGCAATGCCCGGCGCAGCGCGCGGCTGATAAACGACTGGGACAAGTCGAGCTGTTCGGAGATCTCGGACTGCTTGAGCCCTTCCTCGTAATAGAGGCTGGCGATCTTGGTGATCAAGCGCTGTTCTTCGATCTGGCTCATGAAGACCTCTGGCTCCTTATCGTGAGGGCATGACAACAATGCCGGTGAGGATACCAAACCGGCGCTGCTCGTTACGACATGATCAGGCCGCCGTCGATATTGATTGCCTGGCCCGTGAGGTACGCCGCGTCATCCGAGGCCAGGAACGCCACCAGGCCCGCAACATCCGAGGGTTTTCCGGCGCGGCGCAGTGGTATGTTCTTGACCCATTCGGCCATCAGTTCGCCCTTGCCATAGCGTTTTTCGTCAGTGCTCAGGATTTCGCCCCAGACGCGGTCGTTGTAGTCCCACATCTCGCTTTCGATGATGCCGGGGCAGAACGCGTTGACCGTGATGTTGTGCCGCGCCAGTTCCAGTGCCAGGCTTTGGGTGATGCCAATCACCCCCATCTTGCTGGCGGCATAGTGCGGGGTGTAGATAAAGCCCTGGCGACCCTGGCCGGAGGAGGTATTGATCAGGCGGCCGCTGCCTTGCTTGACCATGTACCTGGCCGCTTCCCGGCAACCGAGCCAGACGCCGGTGGTGTTGACCTGCAGTACCTTGTCGAAGTCGGCGCGGGGCATCTTGTCAAAGTGATCGATGGTGATGATGCCGGCGTTCTGCACCGACACGTCGATGCTGCCGAAGCGCGCATGAGCGTCGCGGTAGAGTTTTTCGATATCGCTTTCGTGGGTGACGTCGATCGCTAGGGCGAGCGCCTCGACCGAATACTCGTTGATCAATTGTTCGGCAGTGAAGGTCACGCGCTCCAGGTCGTTGGAGGCCAACACCAGATTGGCGCCTTCCTGGGCAAAGCGCTCGGCAATGCCGGCACCGATGCCACGGCAGGCGCCGGTGATGACTACGGTTTTACCGCTAAAACGTTGAGACATGATCGGGGCTCCGGTTTACCAGCAGACAAAACCGCCATCGACCAACAGGTCGACGCCGGTGCAGAAAGATGACGCCTGGCTGGCGAGAAAAATCGCCGGGCCGACCATTTCGTCCACGCTGGCCATGCGACCCATGGGGGTGGTCTGTTCGAAAATCTTTACCTGGTCGGCAACTTCGGGCCGTGAGTTCATCGGGGTAGCGGTGTAGCCAGGGCTGATGCAATTGACCCGCAGACCCTTGTCGGCCCATTCCATCGCCAGGCTTTTGCTCAGGTGGATCACGCCGGCCTTGGAGGCGTTGTAGTGGGCTTGCAACAGGCCACGGTTGACGATACTGCCGGACATCGAGGCGATGTTGACGATGGCGCCTTTGCCCCGAGGCAACATCACGGCGGCCTGGGCCTGGCAACTGAGGAAAACCCCGGTGAGGTTGATGTCCATCATGCTTTTCCAGCGCTCCAGCTCCAGGTCTTCGGCGGCCTGGGCATTGGCGATGCCGGCGCAATTGACCGCAACGGCGAGGTCGCCCAGGACCTTCTCGGTGTGAGCGATGGCGGCGTCCAGTTCGTTGCGGTCGGTGACGCTGCCGGCGAGGGCCAAGCCTTTGCGCCCGAGCGCTTCGATGCGTTCCACGGTGCTGCGGATGCCAGGGCTGCCTGGCAGGTCGAAGCAGGCCACATCGGCACCGGCTTCAGCCAGCCCCACGGCGATGGCCTGGCCGATACCGCTGCCAGCGCCGGTGACGAAGGCGACCTGGTCTTTGAGACTGAAAAGTTGCATGACTGTACTCTGCCTCTAACCCATTGATAGTGTTTGATTGTTTTCGCTACGCAGGTTTACCGCTGCTCAAGCGGTGGCCATCTCCATCACCGACACCGGTGTTGCTTGGCCACGTTCGAGTATTCCCATCTGCCGTCCACGGCTCATCACCATCACCCGATGCGACAATCCCAGCACTTCATCGAGGTCGGAGCTGACGACAATCACCGCCATACCCTTGGCTGCGAGGTCGGCGATCACTTCATAAATCGCGGCACGAGCGCCGACGTCGATACCTCGGGTCGGCTCATCCAGAATGAACACCTTGGGGTTGCGCGCCAGCCATTTGGCAATAATCACTTTCTGCTGGTTACCGCCGGACAGGCTGGAAATTCGCTGCTGCGGTGCACCCTTGACACCCAGTCGTGCCACCGCTGCCTGGGCAAACTCGCGCAAGCGGCCGGGGATCACCCAACCGCTTTTATTCAACAGATCAGTATTGCCATACATCAGGTTGTCTTCGATGCGATGCTCGACCACCACGCCTTGTTGCTTGCGGTCTTCGGGCACCAGCACCACACCGGCCTGAATCGCTTCGCAGGGGGAGCGCAGGCGGCGGACTTCACCGTCCAGTTGCATATGGCCCTGAATGTCCTGGGCTGCACCGGCGATGGTGCGCACCAACTCGGTACGTCCGGCGCCGACCACCCCGGCAATGCCAAACACCTCACCGGCACGCACGCTGAAATCAATGCCGTGCAACGCAAACTCGCGGCAGGTCAGGTTTTTGACCTGCAACATGACAGCTTCGCGAGGCGCGTGCAGGGTCGGGAAAATTCGCTCCAGGCTGCGCCCGACCATTTGCTCCACCAACTCGCGTACCGGCACCTGGGCGCTGACGTGCAAGGCAATCTGGCGCCCGTCGCGCAGCACCAGAATGCGGTCGGCGATACGCGCGATTTCTTCCAGTCGATGGCTGATGTAGATGAAAGACACGCCTTCGGCCTTGAGCCGTTCGACCTGCTGGAACAGCAGCTCGGTTTCTTCACTCCCCAGAGCAGCGGTGGGTTCGTCGAGGATCAGCAATCGCGCCTTGAGGGTCAGCGCCTTGGCGATTTCCACCAGTTGCTGGGCGGCGACACTCAGGCCTTCGACTTTGCGCGACGCTGGCACATTCAGGCCCAGGCGTTGCAATTGAATCTGCGCCTGGGCTTCGATGTAGGCGCGATCGACCCGACCGTGACGCATGGGCAGGCGGCCGACAAAAATATTCTCGGCAATCGACAACTGCGGCAACAAGCGGATTTCCTGGTGAATCAGGCCGATACCAACCCCCCAGCGCCGCGCCGGGGGAGGCCGGCGCATAGGGTTTGCCGAGCCAGCTCATCGACCCGCCGGCATCGGGTTGCACCACGCCGGCAATTATCGACGACAAGGTCGACTTGCCGGCGCCGTTCTCGCCAAGCAAGGCCAATACTTCACCGGGGCGAATCTCGACATTGATCTGGGACAGCACCTGCACCGGGCCGTAGGCCTTGCCGATGTTGCGCAGGCAGAGCACGGCGTCCGGTTGCGCGGCGGGGGTATCCTGCGCGGCTTGCATGGCGGCTTGCATGATCAGACTCCAGGCTTAGGGATGCTGTAGCAGGAAAGGCGCGACGTTGTCTTTGGTGGTCAACACGGTTTCCAGCAGTTGCTCCTTGGGCACTGTCTTGCCGGCTTTCAGGTCAATAGCCGAGGCGACGGCCAGGCGCCCCATCTTTTGTGTCTGTTGGGTCATGGTCGCGTTCAACACGCCGCTTTGCACGGCCTTGAGCCCGGCGACATCGCCATCAAAGCCAACCACGACGACGTTGTGATCGAGGTTGCCGACTTTTACCGCTTGTGCGGCCCCCAGTGCCATGGCATCGGCCCGGCCGAAGAACACGGTAATGTTCGGGTCACGCTGGAGCAGGTCCTGGGCCACGGCGAAGCCTTTGTCCTGAGCCCATTCGGCCGGTTGTTCGGCGACCACCTCAAGCCCTGGGAAGGCTTTCAAACCTTCCTGGAAACCCTTGGCCCGATCATTTTCCGGGGTGGTGCCCAGTTGGCCCTGGAGGATCGCAATACGCCCCTTGCCCTCGGTGACTTTGCCGACGTATTCGGCCAGGGTCTTGGCACCGGCAACGCTGTCGCTGGCGATAAATGTGTCACCCGGTGCATCCGGGGCGTTGCGATCCACGGCGATCACTGGAATCCCCGCGGCCTTGGCCGCACGGACCGGAACACCGGCAGCGGTGGCGCCGGCCGGGATGTAGATCAGCACGTCGATCTGGCGGGTGATCAAGTCTTCAATCTGGCTGACCTGCGTCGAGGAGTTGCCCTGGGCGTCAACGGTAATCACCTTGACGCCCTTGGCCGTGCCCTCGGCTTCCACCGATTGTTTGATCTGGTTGAAGAAGTCCGCCTGCAGGTTGGCCACGGCCAGGCCGATGGCCAGGTCCTTGGCCCAAGTGGTGCCGACGCTGCCCAGTGTTGCAGCGGCGAAAGCGGTGGCGAGTAGCAATTTCTTGGTGATGAACATGTCGGTGACTCCTGATTTTATTGTTTGAGGGTGTCAACTTTCGATCAGCGATAAAGCGTGTGTCAGCGAGCGGTACTGGAGCGGCGGCGCAGGGTGTCGATGGTCACGGCCAGGGCAATCACCACACCAATCACCACTTGTTGAATGAATGGGGAAACCCCCAGCAGGTTAAGACCGTTGCGCAATACACCGATGATCAGCACACCCACCAGGGTGCCGCCGACACTGCCGACGCCGCCGCTGAGGCTGGCGCCGCCAATCACCACGGCGGCAATGGCGTCCAGCTCCAGGGTCAGCCCGGCGCTGGGTTGCGAAGAGTCGAGGCGGGCGGCCATGGTCACCGCTGCGATCCCGGCCAGGGCGCCGCTGATGGCGTACACCCACAAAGTAATCGCCCGTACCTTGATGCCCGACAGGCGCGCCACTTCCGGACTGCCACCAATGGCGTAGAGGTTGCGTCCACCGGCGCGAAAGCGCAGGAACACCCAGGCCACTGCTAGCAGAATCAGAAGCAACCCGACCGTGGCTGACAGAAAGCCAAAGTGGCGCACCGTGGCCAGGTTGGTGAACCACTCGGGGTAGCCGACAATCTGCCGGCCTTCAGTGAGAATATTCGCCAGTCCGCGTGCCACCGACATCATGGTCAAGGTGGCGATAAAGGGCGGCAACTTGGCGTAGGTGATCAATGCGCCGCTGACCAGCCCCGCGAGCATGCCGGTGGCAATCGCGATCGGGATGGCTAACCCCAGCGGTACCGCCTGGTCCTGATACAGCCAACCGAGCATCATCATCGAGAAGGCCAGCACCGAGCCCACCGACAAATCGATACCGCCAATCACGATCACGGCGGTCATGCCGATGGCGAGGATGCCCAGCACGGTGACCTGATCGAGGATGTTCAGGCCATTGCGCAGTGAGAAGAAATATTCGGAACTGAAGGAGAAAACCAGCACCAGCAGGGCCAGGCCAATCAGCGGGCCGCCGATGTTGCTGGGGAGCAATTTGACCAGCCTGGGGCGGCGGGTCGGCTTGAGATCAGCCTGATGGACCGAGGCTTTGGCGTCCACGTGGTTCTCCTGATTTATTTTTTTGGAGGTCGTCATGGTGCTTTGAATATATATGCATGCCTGACTGTTAATTCAGACTCCAGTGGGACGGCCTCAAAGTCAAGCGCTTTAATTTTCTTCAATTCTCTGCAGTGGGCGCTCTGATCGTTCTCAACGCGCTATTCCAGAGCCTTTTGTGCAGGATTTTCACCGTCTGTCCGAGGCGCTCCATGGCGATTTATTTTAGTTTTGTCCCGACGGCCTCTTGACCCGGCGTGTGAACGGCGCCTAAATAGAAATATATTGTCACTGCTGAATAAATATTCAAAAGCCAGCCTTGAACACTTTCACCTCGCGTGGTCAGCCTCACAGGAGCCGCTGCATGAATGCCTTCCAGTACGACGCCCTCCAGATCAAAGAACAGGCCCGCCTGATCAGGCGGAACGTGATTCGTTTGAATGCCGATTCGCCGGCCGGTGGCCACACCGGTGCCGACCTCTCTGAAAGCGACATCCTCGCCACCTTGTATTTTCGCATCCTCAATACTGACCCCGAACGTACCGAGGACCCTGAGCGCGATATCTATATCCAGAGCAAGGGGCACGGCGTCGGTGGCTTGTATTGCTGCCTGGCGCAGGCGGGCTACATTCCAGAGGAGTGGCTGGCGACTTATCAGCACTTCAACTCGCACCTGCCGGGCCATCCGGTGCGCCAGAAAACCCCCGGCATCGAACTTAACACTGGCGCCCTCGGGCACGGTTTGCCGGTGGCCGTCGGGCTGGCGTTGGCGGCGAAAATGTCCGGCAGTAAAAAGCGCATCTATGTGCTGACCGGCGATGGTGAGCTGGCGGAAGGCTCAAACTGGGAAGCAGCGATGGCGGCGGCCAAGTACGGTCTGGATAACCTGTTTGTGATCGTCGACAAGAACAAGTTGCAGTTGGCCGGCCTGACTGCAGACATCATGCCCCTCGACCCGCTGGATGTGAAATGGGCCGCCTTCGGATTTTCCGTCAGTGAGTGTGACGGTAATGACGTGGCGCAGTTGATCGAGTCCCTGGAGGCGATGCAGAGCCGTACCGGCGCCCCCCAGGTGCTAATTGCCCACACGATCAAGGGCAAGGGCGTGTCGTTTATCGAAGCCCGTCCCGAATGGCACCACCGCGTGCCCAAGGGTGATGAAATCATCGCGGCACTGGAGGAGTTGAGTCATGGCGAGTGAACATTTGGCGAGTGTCATGGTTGAGGCCTTTATTGCTGCCGTCGATGCCGGCCTCGATGTGGTGCCGGTGGTCAGCGACTCGACCTCCACGGCCAAGATCGGTCCGTTCGCGCAACGGTTTCCGGAGCGCCTGATCAACGTCGGGATTGCCGAGCAGTCCCTGGTCAGTGTCGCCGCTGGCCTGGCATTGGGAGGCAAGATTGCGGCGACCTGCAATGCCGCACCCTTCCTGATTTCCAGAGCCAACGAGCAAATCAAGGTTGACGTTTGCTACAACCAGGCCAATGTGAAGATGTTTGGCCTCAACGCTGGCACCAGCTACGGCCCGTTGGCCAGTACCCATCACAGCCTTGATGACATTTCGGTAATGCGTGGTTTTGGCCATGTGCAGATTTTTGCTCCGGCGGACGCCGCTGAGTGCCGGCAGATCGTCGACTATGCCTTGCGTCATCAAGGCCCGGTTTATATCCGGCTTGATGGCAAAGCCTTGCCGGACCTCCACGACGCCGCCTACCGCTTTGTGCCGGGGCAGGTCGATGTGCTGCGCCAAGGCGCGGACGTCACTATCGTCGCCCTCGGTTCGGTGGTGCACGAAGCGGTTGACGCTGCGGCGCGATTGGCCGAGCAGGGCATCCAGGCCCAGGTCATCAACCTGTCGTCGATCCGTCCCTTGCAGCGGGATGTCTTGCTCAGTGCCCTCAAGAGCACGCGCGGCGTCGTGACGGTGGAGGAACACAACATCAACGGCGGCCTCGGCAGCCTGGTGGCCGAAGTCATGGCCGAAGCCGGGTTGGGCGTGCCGTTGATCCGCCTGGGCATTGCTGATGGCGAGTACGCCGCCGCCGGCGCACGAGAACCGACTCGCGCCTTGCATTGCATCGACGCGACTGGGATTGTGGCGGCTGCCACTCGGTTGCGGTGACCTGAATGAACGAACTGACTCCACTGATCCTGGCGATCGACGAAGGCACCAGCAACGCCAAGGCGGTGCTGGTCAACGAGCTCGGGCAGGTGATTGCCCGGGGCTCGCGGCCCTTGAGCCTGAGTCACCCCCAGGACGGCTTTTCCGAGCAGGACCCGGAGCAGATCTGGGCCAACACCCTGGCGGCGATTGACGAGTGCCTGTCCGGAATCGATCGTCCACTGAGCGCCGTTGCGATCAGTAACCAGCGTGAATCGGTTGTCGCCTGGGACCGCCGCACGGGCGAAGCGCTGTCGCCATGCATCAGTTGGCAATGCCGGCGCTCGACGCCGCTGTGTGCCCAACTGCACGCACAAGGTGCCCAAGCCAGTGTGCTGGCCAAGACCGGCCTGGCGCTTGACCCGATGTTTTCTGCTGGAAAAATGCGCTGGATTCTCGATCACCTTGAACAGGGCCACGCCCGTGCCGCCGCCGGTGAAATTTGCCTCGGTACCGTCGACAGCTGGTTACTCTACAAGCTCAGTGGCGGCCAGGTGTTTGCCACTGATTACTCCAACGCGGCCCGCACCCAACTGTTCAACTTGCACACACAGGCTTGGGATCCGGAGTTGCTGGTGCTGTTTGCCATTCCGCTGGCCGCCTTGCCCAGGATTCAGCCGAGTGCGGGATTCTTTGCCGAAACCGTGGCCACTGGGCGCCTGCCAGCCGGTATCCCGGTGATGGCGATGATCGGCGACTCCCATGCTGCACTCTACGGGCAAGGTGGTTTTGTACCGGGGTTGGTCAAGGCCACGCTGGGGACGGGCACTTCATTGATGACGCCAATGAGCGGGCCGATTGCCTCGACCCATGGCTTGTCCACCACGTTGGCATGGCACGACGGCACTGCGCCGACTTATGCCATGGAAGGCAATATCGTTCATACCGGCGCCGCTGTGCAGTGGGCCTCGCGCCTGGTGGCAGGGGAGTCCCTTGACCAGTTGACCGAGCAGGCGGCGCAATTGCCTGACAATGGTGGTGTCTATTTTGTCCCGGCGCTGTCTGGCCTCGGTGCACCTCATTGGCAAGCGCAAGCGCGCGGCCTGATCTGCGGGCTGACGGAAGCGACTTCCGGGGCGCATATCCTGCGGGCTTCTCTGGAGTCCATCGGCTATCAGATTCGGGATGTGTTTGATGCCATGCAACAAGACACCGGCAGCCCGATGACGGCCTTGTGGGTGGACGGTGGCGCCACGCGTAATCGCTGGTTGATGCAGTTCCTGGCGAACCTGTTGCAATGCCCGGTGGTGCGTAGCCTGTCGCCGGAAGTCTCGGCGTTGGGCGCGGCGCATCTGGCAGGGCGGGCGCTGGGGATCTGGTCCGATGATGAGGCCCTGGCACAGTTGGAGCGCCCGCGTGAGCGGTTCGAACCTGAAACCGAGGCGTCGATGGAGACGCATTACAGCGCCTGGAAAAGAGCGCTGGAGCGTACGTTGTGTTGAGCGTAGAGCAGGCGATCGCCTACGGGACTGCGGGCCGCCAGCCACAGGCCGCCTCCCAACAGACCCAGACCACCGGGTACGCGGCTTCCAGAATACTGCGTTTTGCGCGAGGGCCGCTGCAACGGTGCGCTGGGATTAAAAGGCACGCTTGATCACCGACTGCGGACAGTTTCAGCGGTTTACCGTGTGGCAGACGAAAAAAACCGGCTGATCAGGCCGGTTTGGAGGGGGGGAACGACGTCGGATCAGATGTGGCTACCCAGCAGGCGATCCGCACCACCTTCGGCAACACGACGTTCCATCAGGCGTTCCGAGCCACCTTCGGCAACACGACGTTCCATCAGGCGTTCCGAGCCGCCTTCGGCAACACGACGTTCCATCAGACGTTCCGAGCCACCTTCGGCAACACGACGTTCCATCAGACGTTCCGAGCCGCCTTCGGCAACACGACGTTCCATCAGGCGTTCCGAGCCACCTTCGGCAACACGACGTTCCATCAGGCGTTCCGCACCGCCTTCGGCGACACGATTGTCGATCAGGCGATCCGCGCCGCCTTCAGCGACAACAGGGTGGGCGAAAGCGTTGGCTGCGAGTACCGAAAAAGCTAGGCTGAGGATGATTTGGCGTTTCATGGTGGTGTGCTCCGGGTGTTGTGATTGGGTATGGAATGAATGTTACGCGGTGGTTTTTTTATGAGAACTTCATTGGGCTGATGGTGACTATCGACGCCAGCGATGACCCGGATCACGGGTCATCGCAAACGCATCACGGCATCCGCGGCAGGTCATTGGGGCGCAAGTCGAATACCAGCACCTCGGCGTCATCGCCGCCGCTCAAGCGGATTTCTTGCTCATCGCGCACTCGGGCACCGTCGCCTTCGCCCAGGCGTTGGCCGTTGACCTCAAGACTGCCCCGTGCCACATGGATGTAGGCGTGGCGATCCGCTGCCAGGGCCAGCGTGGCCGCTTCGGCGCCGTTGAACAGTCCGGCGTAGACGCGGGCGTCCTGGCGCACGCTGAGTGAGCCTGCGGCGCCGTCCGGCGAGATAATCAACTGCAGGCGTCCACGTTTCTGTGCCTCGCTGAAGTGCTCCTGTTGATAGCGCGGTTCAGCGCCGGCCACCGCTGGTACGATCCAGATTTGCAGGAAGTGCACGCCACGCGTCTGGCTGTGGTTGAACTCACTGTGGGCCACGCCGCTGCCGGCGCTCATCAGTTGCACGTCGCCGGGACGGATCACCGAGCCGGTGCCCAGGGTGTCCTTGTGTTCCAGCGCACCTTCGAGCACATACGAAAAGATCTCCATGTCGCGGTGCGGGTGTTGGCCGAAACCCTTGCCGGCGGCGACCCGGTCATCGTTGATCACCAGCAGGTCGGAAAAACCCTGCTCATTGGGGTTCCAGTAGTTGGCGAACGAAAACGTGTGGAATGACTTCAGCCAGCCGTGATCGGCGGCGCCGCGTTCGTGAGCTTTGCGAAGGGTCAGCATGGTGTCTTCTCCTCAAGGGGAGCGGACTGCGGTATGCAGGGCTCCTGGGTTGAGAAGAAGATTAATGGTTATTGTCGGGTTGATTAAGAGGATGAAAAGCGAATTACTGTCTCTTTATGGTTGACAACGTGCTGTGCTGGCGTCTCGTTGTCAGCGATAATGTCCACCTGACTTTCCCCAGGGCTGGAATGTGCTTGCCTATGAAAACTGTAGCCATGCTGTTGTTTCCCGATTTCCTGTTGCTGGACATGGCCGGCCCGCTGGAAGTGTTTTCCATCGCCAATCGTTACCTTGAACCCGCCGATCACTACCGCATTCTGACCCTCGACACCGAGTTCGGCCCCGGCGTTTCGGCTCGATTTGCACCGGTGCCCCGATGTATGTGTGGCATTCCCGACCCTGTCAGCCCTGGCCGAACGTTTCGAAGTGTTCGTTGTGACCGACGCTTCCGGCACCTTCAACGAGGCGGTGCAACAAGCCGCCTGGGCGCGCATGACCGCAGCCGGTGCGCAAATGGTCAACGGGTTCTCGGTAGCCTGCGAGTTGCAAATTGACTGGCGCAATGACAGGGAAGGCCTGGCTAACGTGTTGTCGTCGCGCATTCCCAACTACCGCAACCTGATGAACAGTGACTCGGCGTTTACCGCCAAGTAACCTGGCGCTGCACATCCGGAGATGCTCGTTCCCGCGTTCCGTGCGGGAACGTTCGGTTGTGGTTTCATGACTGAGCGGCTATAAAACAGCCAAATGTCCACCGAGACGCGACAATGAACCCCTTTGAAGACATGCGCCTGTTCTGTCAGGTCATGGAGTCCGGCAGCTTCACGGCCGCCGCTGAGCAGTTGGGCCTGTCCAAGCAATTTATCAGTCGCCGTCTGATCCAGTTGGAAGATCGCCTGGGCGTGCGCCTGCTCAATCGCTCCACACGCCGTCTGGATGTGACGCCGCTGGGCCAAAGTTATTACGAATCCGCCTTGCGCCTGCTCAGTGAAGTCGAGCAAGTGGAGCAGGGCATCAGTGGCCAAAACAGTGAACCCCGGGGCACGATTCGTTTGAGCGCGCCGCTGTCGTTTGCGATGGCGCACCTCGGCTGCCTGCTGCCGCGGTTTTTGCAGCGTTACCCGCAGGTGTCGGTGGAAGTGGACTTGAGTGATCGTCCGGTCGACTTGATCAGCGAGGGTTACGACCTGGTCCTGCGCATCGGCACGCTGGAAGACTCGACCCTGATTGCGCGCCGCATCGCGAGTATCCAGCGGGTCTATTGCGCCAGCCCGGCGTATCTGGCCGCACAGGGTACACCGCTCACTCCCGAAGAATTGGTCGATCATCAGTGCCTGCCGTACGGCCATAGCCGCCAGGTGCAGTGGCGCTTTCAGGTCAAGGGCAAGCTGCAGAGCCTGAATGTCAGCGGGCGCATGCGGGTCAATAACGGTGAGTTGCTGCGCGACACGGCCATCGCCGGGCTGGGTGTCACTTATCTACCGACCTTTATCGTCGGTCACGCCCTGCAAACGGGCCAACTGGTGACGCTGCTGGAGGATTTTGCGCCCGAGCCGCTGACCCTCTCGGCGGTGTATCCCCAACACCGTCAAGGTTCGCGGCCGGTGCAGGCGCTGGTGGAGTATCTGCGCGAGCAACTGGTTGAACCGCTGCTACGATAATAATTGGCGGATCAGGCTTGGCGTACTGCCGGTCCAGCGCTTGAATGAACGCCGGAAATTCGCCGCATCGCTGAAGTTCAGGTACGCCGCCACTTCTTCATTGTTCAAGCCCTTGACCTGGTACAGATACAGCGCCACATGTTTGCGCACTCGGTCGACCTGCTGTTGGTAGCCAGTGTGGTGCTTGTGCAGTTTGCGCTTGAGGGTCGCCAGGCTCATGGCGAAATCCTGGGCCGCCTGTTCCAGGCTGGGTGGCTGGCGCACATGGGATTGCAGGTACTGGTACAGACAGTCGAGCAAACTGGTAGCGAAGCCCAGTTGCTCGATCTGCTCGCGTGCCTGTTGACGGGCGACCTGACCGGCGGTGGCTGATGCGCCGGGCCAGGTCTGAGAGAGAAACCGGCGCTCGATGCACATCATGTCCAGCGGTCGCTCGAAGCGCGTCTGCTCGCCCAGATGCACCCAATACTGTTCGACATAACGCGGCTGCGCATGGCTGAAATGGCACTCCCAAGGCAGGCGCTGGCCACTGAGCCATTGGCTCATCGCGACCATTGACGTCATGCTGGCTTCGAGCAGAAAACGCCAGTGTTCGCCGGCCCCGCAACTGTCACGCCAGAACAAATACGCGTGGTGTTCGTCCAGTAGCAGTTGCGGTGTTACCAGAGGGCTGAGCAGTATTTGCTGCTCCAGCAAGGTATCGATGGCCTGATGCAGGTTTTGTGCGTGACCCAAGGCATGGCTGGCGGCGCCGTAGTGCCCCGGTAGCAAGCGTTGCCCGAACAGAAAACTGCTGTCATCGGCCTCCAGCAGGCGTCGGCTGTTGCCGATCAGCGCCAGAAATTGTTGCGGGCTCAGACGGGCGCTGCCGGCCAGGACGTCCTCATGGAACAGTCCCGTGCCGCGCAACAGACGGTGACTGTCGATGTCCCGTGACAGCGCCAGGTCGATCAGCATCGCCGGCTGGTAATGGCCGGCGATAAATCGACTGTCGGCCTCATACCAAGTGGTTTTCAGGGTCATGGCCGGGCCTCAGGCGGTTTTTGCCAGGGGCTGCTTGGCGCGTGCCAGCGCCAGGTTCAAGCGTTTGAGCAACGCTTCGGGCGTCTCCTCCAGCGCCATGACCACGGCGGTGGTGGCCGACAGTTGCAAGCGCTCACCGTGTTGCCGGGTCTTGTGCGCCAGGCTGCCCACCGCGTGTTGCAGCTCTGCGGCGAGCAGCTGTGCCTGACGCTCACCGGTGTGCGGCAATAACACCACAAATCGATCACCGGCCAGCCGGCACACCAGGTCCTGGCGCCGCAAGTTCAGCAACAACAAATGGCTGAGGGCTTGCAGCACCGCATCACCCTCGGCATGCCCGTAGGCGTGATTGATGGCCGCGAAGTTGTCCAGGTCCACCGCCAGCAATGACAAAGGTTGCTGGTGCTCCCGGCTGTTGCCGAGCGTCTCGGCCAGTTGCCGCTTGAGGTAATCGGCGCCGCCCAGAGGCGTCAGCTTGTCGAACAAGCGATGTTCGCGAAACAACCGCTCGCGTTTTTCCATTTGCGCGCTGATCGCCAATTGCTCGCGGTGCCAGTGATAGATGCCCAACGTCAGCAGAATCATGCCGACCGGCATTGGCCCGGACTCCAGCCAGTGATCCCAGGTGATGCTGTCGGGCAGGCGGATGAACTCGTCGAGGCTGTCGATCCACCAGGAGAAAAAGATGCAGCTCAGGCCCAGCGCCAGATAGTTGGTGACCCGTCCCGCCGGACGACTCTTCAGCACCAGCCCCAACCAGACCAACGCCAGCAGGGCCGTGCCACCTTCGCCGACGATGTCCAGCCAGACCCATTCGCTGACGCTTTTCAAATCGCCGCAGGCCAGGTGCAACAACAGGCCGAGGTTCGCGGCGAGGAGCAGCAGGGTGAGTTTCCAGCGGTGGGGTTTGAGCACGGAGAACATGGGCCGGGATCCTTGGGCGGTCGCGCGATGGAGGCCAGCACAGCAGATGGATGTGACAGTTGGGTGACGATGGGAGGAGTCGAATCAGCTCATGGGAGTGCAGGGGAGATTCAACAGCCGAGCCCCTCACCCTAACCCTCCCGAATCGTCGGACCGCCCCAAAGGGGCGAGGGGACTGAGTGATGTGTAATCAGAAATTCTGCGACCTGGAAAACCCAGTCGATTATGGATTCAACGCTACACGCTCAGGTCGATGTAAATCGCCAATATCCCCGAATCGGCCCCTCGCCCCTTTTGGGGCGGTCCGACGATTCGGGAGGGCCGGGGTGAGGGGTGCTGAGCAGAGTCATATCAGCTCATTCCACCGCAAAACCCCCGCAAACTCCGGGCTTTTCCAACACCCCGGCAATCCCTGTCACAGAACCGTCATTCCTCCCCCCTAGCTTGCCCTCCCAGTTGCCGGGCTTGTTGCCTGGTGTAACGGACTCTTGGGGAAGACTTCATGTACAAGCGCAGCGGGCTCGTCAGTTTCACGCTCACCGCCCTGGCTCTGGCGGTTGCCAGCGAACGGCTGAATGCCGCCGACGCCGTGGCCAACACCGAGCACGTCGAAGTGGTGGGCCAAGCGGCGAGCATCGATCAGGCGCTCAAGGAGCAGCGGGTTTCCGACAGCATCAAAAGCGTGGTGCATGCCGACGGCGTGGCGCAGTTGCCGGACGACAACGTGGCCGAAGCCGTGCAGCGCCTGCCGGGCATCAGTGTCGAGCGCGATCAGGGGGAAGGGCGGTTTGTCAGCGTGCGCGGCCTTGGTCCGGATCTCAACAGCGTGACCATCAACGGTACCCTCGTACCCTCGCCGGAAAGCGAGCGTCGCGCCGTGGCCCTGGATGTGCTGCCGTCGGAACTGGTGCAGTCGCTGTCAGTGATCAAGACCCTGACCCCGGACATGGATGCCAACTCCCTGGGGGGCACCGTCGATGTGCAAAGCCTGTCGGCGTTCGATCACAAAGGGCTGTTCTACACCGGCAGTACCGAGGCCAGTTACGACAAGAACACCCGCCAGACCAGCCCTAAGTTCTCGGGTGCGGTCAGTAACCGCTTCAGCCTTGGCGAGGGTATCGATAACTTTGGCGTGGCGGCCGCCTTGAGCTGGCAGAAGCGCGATTTCGGCTCGGACAACGTCGAAACCGGTGGCGCCTGGGATTTCGAGCAAGGCGCCAGACTCAATGAATTCGAGATGCGCGACTACGACATCAGCCGTGAACGCGCCGGGGGTGGTTTGAACTTCGATTACAAGCCCGACGACCTGAGCAGCTACTACCTGCGCACTCTGTACAGTCGCTACAAGGACAGCGAGACCCGCAACGCCGCCAGCCTCGAGTTCGCCGACCCATTGGCCGCCGGAGAGCTGGGCGATACCGAAGCCAAGCGCGCGCTCAAGCAGCGTGAGGAAACCCAGGAAATCCAGTCCTACGTGTTCGGTGGCGAGCGCATGTTCGGCCTCTGGACACTCAGCGGCCAGGCTGGCTACAGCCGTTCCAGCGAAGACAGCCCGGCACACATTGCCGGTGCCACCTTCGACGGCGGTGATTTTGCCGACAGCGGTTTCTACGACAAGGACAAGCCACGTCCGATCATCGGCGCGGGCTTCTATGACGCCAACAACTACACCCTGGACAAGGTCGACTGGGAGAAACAGAACACCAAGGACACCGAGAAAAACCTGCGCCTGGACCTGGCCCGTGATTACGACCTCAATGGCTACGCGGCACAGCTCAAGTTCGGCGGCAAGGTCAGCCGGCGCAATAAAGACAACGATCTGGAAGCGTGGGTCTATGAGGACTTCGATGACCTGGGGTTTACCGACGAACAGCTCAACCTCGGCCAGTTGCAGAAAGGCCGGGTGGATTATCGCCTTGGGCGCTTCGGCCCCGGCATCAGCGGCAGCGGCATCCGGCAACTGATCGGTGGCCTGAATCCCGCGGACTTCTATGACGCCACAGAGTCGCGAGTCAATGATTTCAGCATGCGTGAAGACATCAACGCCGGCTACTTGATGAACACCCTTGATATCGACGACTGGCGCTTTATCGCCGGTTTGCGCTACGAAGGCACCGAGTTCGAAGCCAAGGGCACCGGCGCCACCGATGGCCAGTTCAGCGATACCGAGACCAAGCGTCGCTACCATCACTGGCTGCCGGGGTTGCACGCGCGTTACCAGTTGGACAAAAACACCCAGGTGCGCGCCGCCTGGACCAAGTCCGTGGTGCGCCCGACATTCGGCCAACTGGCGCCGGGGTTCGTCATCGACGATGACGAGGCCACGTTCGGCAACCCGGACCTCAAGCCGCTGGAGTCGAGCAACCTGGACCTCGGCATCGAGCACTACATGGGCCACGCCGGCACGGTCTCGGCATTCGTGTTCTACAAGGACATCCAGAATTTCGTCTATAACACCGACGTCGCAGGAACTGGCGCCTGGGCTGATTTCGCCGAGGCCCACACCTTTGCCAACGGTGACAGCGCCAAGCTTTACGGCCTGGAACTGGCGTACTCGCAGAAATTCGATTGGCTGCCGGCGCCGTGGAACGGTTTGCTGGTCGGGGCCAACACCACCTTCAGTCGTTCCAGTGCCGATATCGAAGGCTTCGACGCGGCCAGTGGGGTCAATCGCAAGCGCAACATCAACCTGCCCAACCAGTCGGACACTGTCGGCAACCTGATGCTGGGTTGGGAGGACGATACGTTGAGCCTGCGCCTGTCGGCCAACTACAAGTCGGCCTATCTCTACGAACTGGCATCCATCAACGATAAGGCGCACGACCTGCACGTCGACTCCCAGACGTTCGTGGACTTCAGCGCCCGCTACGCGCTGACCAAAGACCTGCAAGTGAGCTTCGAGGCGCAGAACCTCACGGACGAATCGTACTTCGTCTACACCGGCCACCGTAGTTACAACGCCCAGTACGAAGAGTACGGCCCGACCTACAAGCTGGGCCTGACCTTCACCCATTTCTGAAGCGCGCTACCCACAGATCGAGGCATGCGCTACGCGTCTGCCACGAGCTATCGCCTTGTAGTCTTTGATAAGGATTTTCCCCGTTAATGAAACGTGCCAAGCATTATTTGCCAACCGCCCTGATCAGCCTTGCGTGCGCCCATGCGGTGGCTGCCGACCTGGCCCTGACGCCCTGGGCGCCTGCGCTCGACGCCCAGGCCGTGAGCTTCCTCCCGACCGACGACCAGCGCCTGGCCGCCAGCGAGCGCGATGGCCTGCTCTTGCTGGATGCCAAGGGCGCCGAACTGGCCCGCTTCAATGGTCACTTCAGTAGCCTCGACAGCCGCGCCGCTGGTCAACACGTACTGGTGGCGAGCCTGGACAACGATCGCCAGCAAGCGCTGCTGATCAGCCTTGATCCGAGCACCGGCGAATGGGGAGCGCCGCTGTATTTGCCGAGCCGCGACTATGCGGTCAACGGCGTGTGCCTGTCCCGCGACTCGGCGGCCAATCTGTTTCTGTTCCTGGTCGGTGAAGAAGGCAAGGGCGAGCAATGGCTGGTAGGGAACGGCTCGACATTGCTGGCCGAACCACAGCGCGTACGGGGTTTGCCGTTGCCGCCAGCGGCGCAGTTCTGTCAGGTGGACGACGCCGCCCAGCAACTGCTGGTCAACGAAGAAAACGTCGGTTGGTGGGCCTACCCGGCACACCCGGAAGCCGATGCCACTCGCCGTCCCGTGGCGATTTTCGATACGGTCGAAAAACATGCCGCCGGCGCCATGGCGGTGGTGCCCGGAGGTGTCGTGGCGTTGGACCCCAACGCCGGCAAGTTGCACCTTTATCAGCAGCAAGGCACGCGCTGGAGCCTCGCGTCGAGCCTTGCCCTTGCAGAACTGAAAGAACCGGAAAACCTTGCCGTGCGGGCCACTGCCAGCGGTCTGCAAGTGCTGCTGCGCGATGACGATGACGGGCGTTTCTATCAAACGGCGCTCAACTGGCAAGCCAAGCCCGTGCGATTGCCGCCGGTGTTGCCGGAAGTGGCCGCGATCCGCCAGAGCGAGCCGGTGGGGCGTCAGGGGGATGCGGCGGATGACCCGGCGATCTGGATTCACCCCGAGCATCCCGCCCAAAGCCGAGTGCTGGGCACCAACAAGAAGCAAGGTCTGTTGGCCTATGACCTCGATGGCAAGCTGTTGCAGGAGCTGGCGGTAGGGCGCTTGAATAACGTGGATGTACGCGCGAATTTCAAGCTCGGCCAACGCACGGTCGACCTTGCGGTGGCGAGCAATCGTGATCACAACAGCCTCAGTCTGTTCAGCATTGACCGGCGCACAGGCCAGATCAGCGAGGCCGGGGAAATTCCGACACCACTGAAAGCGATCTATGGCATCTGCCTGTTCCAGCCAGCCAGCGGTGAGATATATGCCATCGCCAATGACAAGGACGGCACCTTCCTGCAATACCGCCTGAGCGCGCCGCAGGGTCGGGTAGAAGGGCAACTGGTGCGCCAATTCAAGGTCGACAGCCAGCCTGAAGGCTGTGTGGCCGACGACCAGCGCCAGCGTCTGTTCATTGGTGAAGAAGATGTTGGGGTCTGGGCGGTGGATGCCCGTGCCGATCAGCCGGCGCGGTTGAGCAGTGTGATCAAGGTCGCAGAGCAACTGAAGGCCGATGTCGAAGGCCTGGCGCTGTACCAGAGCAATGGTCGCGACTACCTGGTGATCTCCAGCCAAGGCAATGACAGTTATCTGGTGCTGGACGCTGAGCCGCCGTTTGTCAGCCGTGGGGCGTTTCGCGTGGGCCTGAACGCTTCGGCGGGTATCGATGGGGCCTCGGAAACCGACGGCCTGGAAGTCACCGCGATCAACCTCGGCGGGCCGTGGAGCCAAGGCATGCTGGTGGTGCAGGACGGCCGCAAGCGCATGCCCGAGCAGACCCAGAACTTCAAGTTCGTGCCTTGGGCCGAGGTCACCAAGGCGCTGAAATTGCCTTGAGCCTGTCATCAATCGGTCACCGTTTTTTTATCGAATAGCCGCTCTAGGAGTTTCTTCATGCACGCCACATTGGAACATATGACGATCTGGGGACTGATCAGTGACGCCAGCCTGTTGGTCAAGGCTGTGATGCTCACGTTGCTCGCGGCCTCGTTGGTCAGTTGGTACTTGATCGTGCAGCGCGCCAGCGTACTGCGGCGCATGGAGCGCCAGATGAACCAGTTCGTGCAGCGCTTTCGCGGCACCGCTGAGGTCCACGCGTTGTACCGTGAAACCGTGCAACAAACCGCAGGCGGGATCGCGCCGATCTTCGTTGCCGGGATTCAGGAATTCGAGCATTTGCAAGGCCATGGCGAGGGCGTGCTGGAAGGTGTGGAGCGGGCGCTGCAAGTGGCAATCACCGAGCAGGAAGTGGAACTGGAGAAAGGCTTGCAGTTTCTCGCCACGGTGGGTTCGGTCAGCCCTTACATCGGTTTGTTCGGCACGGTGTGGGGCATCATGAATTCGTTCATCGGCCTGTCTCAGGTGCAGCAGGCGACATTGTCGACCGTGGCACCCGGCATTGCCGAAGCGTTGATTGCCACCGCGATTGGCCTGTTCGCGGCGATTCCCGCGGTAATTGCCTACAACCGTTTTTCGGCGCGCAGCCAAACCTTGCTGACTCGCTACTACGCGTTCGGCAACGAACTGCAGGTGCGCCTGCATCGCAGCGTGCGCGGCCATTCCTCGAACCTGGCCGCAGCCGCCTGAACCGGAGCCTTGCCATGTTAGTCAAGCCGCAACGCAAGCACGGGCCCAAGGCGGAAATGAACGTGGTGCCCTATATCGATGTGATGCTGGTGCTGCTGGTGATCTTCATGGTCACCGCGCCGATGTTGACCCAAGGCGTGAAAATCGAATTGCCCAAGGTCGCCGCCGAGGCCCTGGCCACGGATACCCGCCAGCAGATCCTTACCGTGTCGGTGAAGGCCGACGGCGGTTACTACTGGAACCTCGGTGGCGAACTGGACACGGAGCACCAGACCGACAGCGCCGTGACGCTGGATGAGATGGGGGCCAAGGTGGCGCGCATCGTTGCCGAGCGTAGCGATACCCTGGTCTATATCCGCGCCGATGAACGTGCCGGTTACGGCCAGGTGGTGGCCGCTATGGCCGTCTTGCAGAAGAGTGGTGTGAGCAATCTGGGGCTGGTGACCGAGGCGCCGCAATGACCTCGATGATCATGCCGGGGCCGAGCCTGATCTTGGCCGTTGCACCGCGCGACGGTTTCTGGCGACACGGTTTCGCTGCCGGTTTCGCCGTGGTGTTGCACGTGGCAGTGCTCGGGTTGCTGGTGCGCGGCGGGTTTCAGCCGCCGCCGCCGGTCGAGGCACCGCAGGTTTTGCATACGCAGTTGGTGATGTTGCCGCCAGCCTCGCCACCCCCGGCGCCTGTTCCGGTCCAGGCGGCCGTTGCACCTGCGCCAGCGCTTGAGCCCGTGATCGCGGCTCCACCGAAACCGGCTGTCGATCCGCACGTCCAGGCACGAAAACTGGAACAGGCCGCGCTGGCGCGCAAGCGAGTCGAGGACAAAAAAATCCAGCAACAACGTCAGCAGCAGGAAACAGCACGGCACAATCGCGAGTTGGAACAGCAGCGCCAGGCCGAGGAGCGGGCGCAACAACAGGCACAACAACAGGCACAGCAGCAAGCGCGATTGGCCGCGGACCGCGCCCGGCGACAAGCCGCCGCCCAAGCCGCTGCCGATAGCCGCCAATACCTGCCCCTGAGCAAGGAAGCGCCGGACTATCCTCAACGCGCCCTGGACAAGAACCTCGAGGGCGATTGTTCGGTGGAGTACACCGTCAATCCCCAAGGCAGGGTGGAAAACCCCAAGGTGCTGGACGGCTGCCACCCGCTGTTTATCCGACCCTCATTGGCGGCGGCCAGCACCTTTCGTTATCAGCCACGGGTGATTGCTGGCAAGTCGGTCGCCGTGCCAGCGGTGCGCAATACCTTCCATTACCGGATCAAGTAGGCCTTACAGGGTGCCAAGCACGCTTCGCAAATGCGCTTTCAATGCTTCGCTGGCACCTTGCATCGGCGCCCGCAGTTCGCTGTCGATCAGGCCTTCAAGGGCCAAGGCGGCTTTGACCGGTGCGGGGTTGGGTTCACTGAACAGGCCGTTGATCAGCGGCAACAACCTGAAGAAAGTCTGCCTGCCCGCGTCCAGTTGGCCGTCGCGGATCTGCTGGTAGAGCGTTACGAATTTCTCGCTGTGAATATGCGCCGAGGCCGCGATCAGCCCCGTGGCGCCAAGGCACAAGGCGCTGAACATCTGCACGTCCTCACCACACAGGATATCGACCTGGCCGCTGTCCAGCAGCGCCAGGGTGGTGGCCAGGTTGCCGCCGCAATCCTTGATCGCGACGATCCGCTCATGGCTCACGATGTTCAGCAATGTGGCCCGTTCGAAGGCAATCCCGGTGCGGTACGGGATGTCATACAAAATGATCGGCACCCTGGAGGCATCAGCCACGGTCTGGAAAAAGGCCTCGAGCCCGGCCTGGGAAGGGCGGATATAGCTCGGTGCCGGCACCAGCAACCCGGCCAGCGGACGCTTCTGGATCTCGCGCTGAAACTGCAGCAGTTCAATCAGGTTATTGCCCGACAGCCCCATCACCACGCGGTGTGCCGGCACGAGCTCGAGCACCGCATCCAGCACGGCTAATTGCTCCTGCCTGGCCAGGGCCGCGGCTTCGCCGGTGGTGGTGCAGACCATGATCCCGTGCACACCCTTTTCCAGCAGGTGACCGACCAGCCGCCGCAGCCCGACGAAATCAATGGCGCCGTGATGGAACGGCGTGACGACGGGAACCCAGATACCTTGAAACGCTGACATGCACACTCTCCTGATAGTTGACCGATCAAGTCACCGTCAGAAGGGCAGAGGGGATAAGCAAGAGGAGGTGGGGTCCGTCGCGCTCGATGTCCTGTCAGCTCATCTGACGGGACAGCGCGCCCCGGTCACATGAGCGACTGTTTCTTCGATTTCAGGGCGTGCGCAACGCAACCTTGCGCCTTGGCATTCAAGCCAATGACGGAAAAGTCGAAGTCGGACGTTGTAGGCATGACGGCGTACACCCTGAGTGAGACCTGTATCTTTATGTGTACGCTGCGCGGCTGTCAAGCGCGGCCTGTATTTCAGGTATCCTCCACGCCCCGCTTATTACTGCTCTTTTTAACCATGACAGGACTACACATGCAGGCGCTGCTGGAATCGATCCTCGACGAAGTTCGTCCGCTGATCGGACAAGGCAAAGTCGCCGACTACATTCCCGCCCTTGCCGATGTACCGGCCCAGCAATTGGGGGTTGCGGTCTACGGCAACGATGGCGAGTACTACTGTGCCGGCGATGCCCATACGCTGTTTTCGGTGCAGAGCATTTCCAAGGTCTTCAGCCTGGTGCAGGCCATCGAGCATTCCGGCGAAGCCATCTGGGAGCGCCTGGGACACGAGCCATCCGGGCAGCCGTTCAATTCGATGGTGCAGCTGGAGTTCGAGCGTGGTCGCCCGCGTAATCCCTTTATCAACGCCGGCGCCCTGGTGATCTGCGACATCAACCAATCGCGCTTTGCCGTGCCGATCCTGTCCATGCGCGACTTTGTCCGGCGCTTATCGGGTAACCCGCAAGTGCTGGTCAACAGCGTCGTGGCCGAATCGGAAGCCCAGCACGGTGCGCGCAACGCGGCCATGGCTTATCTGATGAAATCCTTCGGCAACTTCCACAACGATGTGGACGCGGTGCTGCACAGTTACTTCAACTATTGTGCCCTGCAGATGAGCTGCCTGGACCTGGCCAAGGCGTTCTGTTTCCTGGCTAATGAAGGCGTGTGTACCCACAGCGGCGAACGCATCCTGACGCCGCGACAGACCAAGCAGGTCAACTCGATCATGGCCACCAGCGGGCTGTATGACGAGGCGGGTAATTTTGCTTATCGCGTCGGGTTGCCGGGCAAAAGTGGTGTCGGTGGCGGCATTGTCGCGGTGGTACCGGGGCAGTTTACAGTCTGCGTATGGTCGCCGGAGTTGAATGCGGCGGGCAATTCGTTGGCGGGGATGAAGGCACTGGAGTTGTTGAGCGAGCGGATCGGGTGGTCGGTGTTTTAACGGGATGGATCGCTCCCGCATGGCTGGAAGCGATCCGGCAATCTGTCTTCAGCCACGTTGCGCGCATTCGGCGAACGCCTTGTCTACCAGCATCTGTACACCTTCCAACATCCGGCAAATACCCAGCGCTATGTTGCGTTGAGTGCCGTCGACTTCAAAGGCCAGGTGCGCGGCGATCACGTTGATTGATGCCAGGTCCTGTGCGGCGTTGACCAATAAGGTCTCGCCGTCCAGATCCCCACGCATGGTAAATAAGCCATCGCACGCGAGTGCGGTGGGTTTGTTGGTTTCAGGTAATGGTTGATCGCACGATGAGCCGCTTGGTGAAGCCGGCTGGTGTCGTGGCTTGGGTGATGCGGGGGGGCTGTCTTTGATCAGATATCTATACTGCGTCGCTGTGCGCCAGGGCCCAGTGGCGACCCACCTCGAGAATCTCATCCGCCAACGGCGAGTCATCCGGGCAGGTGCGGGACAGTATCAGCGTGCCGATCATTTGCGCCATGCGCTGGATTTTTACGCAGCGCAAGGCGGCTTCGTCCAGCACGGTGTCGGCGGGTGCCGGCTGCGCCAGCATCCGTTCGATCGCGTCGGCAAAGGTGGCTTTGAGCTCCGCCGATTGCCGCGCGGCATCGCCGCTCAGGGCCGCGAAGGTGCAACCGGCGCCGGGTGCGTCGCGGTGTTCGCGGGACAGGTAGTACGCGATAAAGCTGGCGGCGTCGCTCTGCGCGGCCGTCTGGGTTGACTGCGCCAGGCCAAAGGCCGCCGCTTCGGCCATCAGGTCGGCCTTGGACTTGAAGTGCTTGTAGAACCCGCCATGGGTAAATCCGGCCGCTGCCATCAGGTCCGCCACACCCACGCCGTCATAACCCCGTTCACGAAACAAGCGGGCCGCTGTCTCGACGATGTGCGCCCGATTGGCCTGCGCCTGCGCCTTGGTGACTTTCATTGGGCTTACCTCCTGCCTCTGAATACGGGCCATATGCCGCTCACTATACATGGATGATGCTCATCATCAAAATACTTGACGGTTTAGATTATGACTGTAATCATAATTTCGCCCTCTAACAGATTGCATATTGCGGTCTGTCCTACCCCGAGCAAGAGACTTCCTATATGACGACTTCCGCAGCTGTACTCATTACCGGCGCTTCCAGCGGCATTGGCGCCGTCTACGCTGAACGCTTCGCCGCACGTGGTCACGATCTGGTGCTGGTCGCCCGCGACAAGGCGCGCCTGGACGTGCTGGCCACGCGCCTACGCCAGGAACACGGCGTGAGCATCGATGTCATCAAGGCTGACCTGACCCTTGCGGATGACTTGAGCGGCGTGGAAGCGCGGCTGCGCGAAGACACAAGAATCGGCATCCTCATCAACAACGCCGGCATGGCTCAGACCGGGAATTTCCTCGCGCAAACACCCGCCAGCCTGGAACAGTTGGTAACCCTCAACACCACCGCGCTGGTACGTCTGGCCAGCGCCATCGCACCCCGATTGGCGAAGGCGGGCGAGGGGGCGATCGTCAATATCGGGTCAGTGGTGGGCCTGGCGCCGGAGCTGGGGATGACGGTCTACGGAGCGACCAAGGCGTTTGTGCATTTCCTGTCCCAAGGCATGAGCCTGGAGTTGTCGCCGCAAGGTGTGTATGTGCAAGCGGTGCTGCCGGCGGCTACGCGCACGGAAATCTGGGAACGCTCGGGCGTCGACATCAATACGCTGCCTGAGGTGATGGAGGTGGGGGATTTGGTGGACGCAGCCTTGCTCGGCTTCGATCGCCGTGAAGGGGTGACGATTCCGCCGCTGCACGACGCGCAACGTTGGGATGATCTTCAGGGCGCACGTCAAGGTTTGCTGGGGCAGTTGCGCCAAGGGCAAGTCGCGGAGCGTTATCGTAGCCCGGCGTGAGCTGGCGCAGCCCATGAACGTTCAACAACAAGCTGCGCCCGATCAGGGCGCAGCTTGCTTTCAGCACACTATCAGGCGATAGCGTCCCACGGACGGTCGCCGTGCTCGTCTTTGATCCGAGTCGGCAGGCCCATCACATCCAGCGCCTTGAGGAACGGCTCGGCCGGCAGTTCTTCCACGTTGGCCATGCGTTGCACATCCCATTCGCCACGGGCGACCAGCAGCGCGGCGGCTACCGGCGGTACGCCGGCAGTGTAGGAAATGCCCTGGCTGTCGGTCTCGGCGTAGGCGTCTTCGTGGTCGGCCACGTTATAGATGAACAGCTCGCGCGGCTGGCCGTCCTTGGTGCCCTTGACCAGGTCGCCGATGCAGGTCTTGCCGGTGTAGCCCGGTGCCAGCGAAGACGGATCAGGCAGCACGGCCTTGACCAGTTTCAGCGGCACGACTTCCAGGCCTTCGGCGGTGGTGACCGGTTTCTCGGAAAGCAGGCCGAGGTTTTTCAGTACGGTGAACACATTGATGTAGTGTTCGCCGAAGCTCATCCAGAAACGCACGTTGGGCACGTCGAGGTTTTTCGACAGCGAGTGCACTTCATCGTGGCCGGTCAGGTACAGGTTCTGCGAACCGACTACCGGCAGGTCGTCAGTGCGTTTGACTTCGAACATGGTGTTGCTGGTCCACTGGCTGTTCTGCCAGCTCCACACCTGTCCGGTGAATTCGCGGAAGTTGATTTCCGGGTCGAAATTGGTGGCGAAATATTTGCCATGGGAGCCAGCGTTGACGTCGAGAATATCGATCGAATCAATGCGGTCGAAATGCTGTTGTTGTGCCAGCGCCGCATAGGCGTTGACGACACCTGGATCAAAACCCACGCCGAGGATCGCAGTGATGTTCTTCTGCTTGCACTCCTCCAGGTGGTTCCATTCGTAGTTGCCGTACCACGGCGGAGTCTCGCAGACCTTGCCCGGCTCTTCGTGGATGGCGGTGTCCAGGTAAGCCACGCCGGTATCGATGCAGGCGCGCAGCACCGACATGTTGAGGAAGGCGGAGCCGACGTTGATGACGATCTGCGATTCGGTCTCGCGGATCAGTGCCTTGGTCGCTTCCACGTCCAGGGCGTTCAGCGCGAAGGCTTTGATATCCGCGGGTTGCTTGAGGCTACCCTTGGCCTTGACGCTGTCGATGATGGCCTGGCATTTGGAGATGTTGCGCGACGCGATGGCAATACGACCGAGTTCGTCGTTGTGCTGCGCGCACTTGTGGGCCACCACCTTGGCGACACCTCCTGCACCAATGATAAGAACGTTCTTTTTCAATTGCTTTATCTCTCCTTTATCCGCCAGCCTACGAAAGGCTGGACAGGTAGTCTTCGAAGCCAAACTCACGAACCACTTCGACTGTACCGTCGAGTTGTTTCACTACGATGGACGGCATTTTCAGGCCGTTGAACCAGTTTTTCTTGACCATGGTGTAGCCTGCCGTGTCGATGAACGACAGTCGATCGCCGATGGTCAGCGGACGATCAAATTGGTATTCACCGAAAATGTCCCCGGCCAGGCAGGATTTGCCGCACACCATGTAAGTGTGTTCACCGTCGCTCGGTGCCAGTTTGGCGTTGAGGCGATAGATCAGCAGGTCCAGCAGGTGGGCTTCGATGGAGCTGTCTACCACGGCGAGATGCTTGCCGTTGTAGAGGGTGTCGAGCACGGTGACTTCCAGGGAGGCGCTGTTGGTGATCGCCGCTTCACCCGGTTCCAGGTAGACCTGCACGCCGTACTTCTGCGAAAACGCCTTGAGCCGCGCGCAGAAGGCGTCGATGGCATAGCCTTCACCGGTGAAATGAATGCCGCCGCCCAGGCTGACCCACTCGACCTTGTGCAACAGATGGCCAAAACGCTCCTCGATAGTGCCGAGCATCTTGTCGAACAGGTCGAAGTCAGCGTTTTCGCAGTTGTTGTGGAACATGAAGCCGGAAATCTGTTCGATGACCTGCTCGACCTTCACCGGGTCCCATTCGCCGAGGCGGCTGAACGGACGCGCGGGGTCGGCCAGCAGGTAATCGGAGCTGCTCACCTGCGGGTTGACACGCAGGCCGCGGACCTTGCCTTCGGACGCTTGGGCAAAGCGCTGCAACTGACCGATGGAGTTGAAGATGATCTTGTCGCAGTTGGCGAGCATCTCTTCGATTTCGTCGTCGGCCCAGGCGACGCTGTAGGCGTGAGTCTCGCCCGCGAACTTCTGGCGACCGAGCTTGAGCTCATACAACGAAGACGAGGTCGTACCGTCCATGTATTGCTGCATCAGGTCAAACACCGACCAGGTGCCAAAGCATTTGAGTGCCAGCAGGGCCTTGGCCCCGGACTGCTCGCGCACGTAGGCAATCTTCTGCATGTTGACCAGCAGCTTCTGCTTATCAATGAGGTAATACGGTGTCTTGATCATTTTTCAGAGCCTGTGGCGGAGCCTGCCAAAAAAGGACACGCATTGTGCCCGCACTTGATTCAGATCGAAAGGTTAGTCAGCGGTTTTTGCGCGTTCGGTGTCTGAGGGTAGAGGCTCAATGTGACGGTCAAGGCGACAGCGTGGCAGAACGAGGTTTTGCCTGTCACGCCACCATGAATGAAACTCGTGATCAACTAAAATAAAATGAGTTTGTTTCACTATTGGTGACTGCCGACAATGAGCCCATATCAACACATTGGAGTTTCTTGTCATGGCTGTCGCTCATTCCCTTGGATTTCCGCGCATTGGACGCGATCGTGAACTGAAAAAAGCGCAGGAAGCGTTCTGGAAGGGCGAACTCGACGAAGCCGGGCTGCGTGCGGTGGGCCGTGAGTTGCGCAAGAGCCATTGGGCCTTGCAACAACACGCGGGTATCGAGCTGTTGCCTGTCGGTGACTTTGCCTGGTATGACCAAGTGTTGACGCACTCGCTGATGTTCGGCGTGATTCCACAGCGCTTTCGCCCGGCTGATGGGCATGCCACGTTGCACACCCTGTTCGCCATGGCGCGGGGTGTCAGTGACAGTTGCTGCGGCGGTGCCCACGCCCAGGAAATGACCAAGTGGTTCGATACCAACTATCACTACCTGGTGCCCGAGTTCAGCGCCGACCAGCAGTTCCATCTGGGCTGGGATCAACTCTTCGAGGAAGTCCAGGAAGCCCGCGAACTGGGACATACTGTCAAGCCGGTGGTGCTCGGGCCGTTGACGTATCTGTGGCTGGGCAAGGTCAAGGGGGCTGACTTCGACAAGCTCGAGTTGCTCGATCGTTTACTGCCGCTGTACGGGCAGATTTTTCAGCGCCTGGCTGAGCTGGGCGTGGAGTGGGTGCAGATTGACGAGCCGATTCTGGTGCTCGACTTGCCGCAGGACTGGAAAAATGCGTTTGAGCGCGCCTACAACCAGATCCAGCGCGACCCCCTGAAGAAACTGCTAGCGACTTACTTTGGTGGCCTGGAAGAGAACCTCGGCCTGGCGGCCAATCTGCCGGTCGATGGTTTGCACATTGACCTGGTGCGCGCTCCCGAGCAGTACCCGACGATTCTCGATCGCTTGCCGGCCTATAAGGTGCTGTCCCTGGGCGTGGTCAACGGCCGGAACGTCTGGCGCTGTGACCTGGAAAAAGCCCTGCAGACCTTGCAGCATGCGCATCAACGCCTGGGTGATCGGCTGTGGGTCGCACCTTCCTGTTCGTTGCTGCATAGCCCGATGGACCTGGACCGCGAGGACACGCTCGACAGCGAACTGAAAAGCTGGCTGGCGTTCGCCGTGCAGAAGTGCGAAGAGGTCGCCGTCCTGGCCCAGGCAGTGACGCAGCCGCAGGCGCCGAAGGTGCTTGCGAAATTCGCCGAAAGCCGTGCCGTACAGGCTACCCGCGCCGCGTCGCCACGTATTCACAAACCCGCCGTGCAAGCGCGGGTCGCGGCGCTTACTGTCCAGGACAGCCAGCGCCAGTCGCCGTTTGCCCAACGTATCGAGCGACAGCGCACACGTCTGAACCTGCCGCTGTTCCCGACCACCACCATCGGTTCGTTTCCGCAAACCGCGTCGATCCGCCTGGCGCGCCAGTCCTGCAAGGCCGGCAGGTTGAGCCAGGCAGAATACGTCGAGGCGATGCAGAGTGAGATTCGCCACGCGGTTGAAGTGCAGGAAAATCTTGGCCTGGACGTGCTGGTTCACGGTGAAGCCGAGCGTAACGATATGGTCGAGTACTTCGCTGAGCAGTTGGACGGCTACGCCTTTACCCGTTTCGGTTGGGTCCAGAGCTACGGATCGCGGTGTGTAAAACCGGCTGTGATTTATGGCGATCTCAGCCGCCCGAAAGCCATGACCGTGGAATGGATCCGCTACGCCCAAGGCCTGACCGACAAGGTGATGAAGGGCATGCTCACCGGTCCGGTCACCATGCTGATGTGGTCCTTTGCACGCGACGACGTGAGCCGCGAGGTGCAAGCCCGGCAATTGGCCCTGGCGATCCGTGACGAAGTACTGGATCTTGAAGCGGCTGGCATCAAGATCGTGCAGATCGACGAAGCGGCGTTCCGTGAGGGTTTGCCGTTGCGCCAGGCGCAATGGCAGGCCTATCTGGATTGGGCCACCGAAGTGTTCCGGCTGTGCGCCAGCGGCGTGCAGGATCACACCCAGATCCACACTCACATGTGCTACAGCGAGTTCAACGATGTCATCGAATCCATCGCGGCGATGGATGCCGACGTGATTACCATCGAAACCTCGCGTTCGGACATGCAGTTGCTGGATGCATTTGAAGCCTTTGCCTATCCGAACGATATAGGGCCGGGTGTCTACGACATCCACTCGCCACGGGTGCCGCCAGCGTCGGAAATGGCCAACCTGCTGCGCAAGGCCGCCAAGCGCATCCCTGCCGAACGGTTGTGGGTCAACCCTGACTGCGGCCTGAAAACCCGTGGCTGGCCCGAGACTGAAGCGGCGTTGATCCACATGGTCACGGCTGCGCGTCAACTGCGTAGCGAGCTGGCCTGATAACAGTGCAGAAAGGATGCAGGTTTTGTGGTTGGCTTGAGAACCACCCCTCACCCTCTCCCGGAGGGAGAGGGGACTGACCGAGGGGTATTGGCGGTTTACAGCGACCTGGAAGATCGGCTTTGAATCTACAATCAAAACGGTCTTTCAGGTCGCCCATTTTCTCAGCACACTTCGGTCAGTCCCCTCGCCCGTACCTACACAATTTTGCCTCAACGCTTAAATCCAGGCAGATAGGATGGTTGTGGCGAGCGGGCTTGTCCCGCGTTGGACTGCGAAGCAGTCCCAGTAAGCCGAATGCGGTGTATCAGATACTCCGTAGCGGCTGGTTTTGGGACTGCTTCGCAGTCCAACGCGGGACAAGCCCGCTCGCCACAGAGAAATCGTCAGTTTCTGAAAGTTGTGTAGGTACCTATGCCCAGGGGGAGAGGGTTAGGGTGAGGGGGGCTTCCTGGATCAGAGGTATTTAAGCCACGCGATATCCCGTCGCCGAGCTTTAAGCCCGGCGAACCAGCGCACCGGCAGGTACAGCGCCAACGGCAACAACAGCGCCACCAGCCACACCGCGCCGACGCTGTCGAAGCCGAAGTGAGTGCCCTGGTTCAGGCCCAACAGCGCCACTGCGAGTACATACAGCACCTTCAGCACATACAGGTGCAGTAAATAGAAGAACATCGGCGCGGCGCCAAACACCGCCAGCGTGCTGACCCAGCGCGACTGCCCGAGGCGTTCGAGGGCCAGCAACAGTAACAGTCCCACACCCAGCGTCAGCGCCAGGAACAACAGCGAAGGCGGGTACTTGGTGATGTTGAAAAAACTCATCAAGGTCTGCACGCCGCTGTCGTGGACTTGCCAAGGTGTCTCGCCGTAACCGTTCATGACCCGCAGCAGGAGGAAACCCAGCATCGCGCCAGCACCCGCCAGCAGCAAGTAACGCTGGCGCAACGAAGCCGGCATGGCCCCGGCAAACCACGGGCCGATGCCGTAACCCAGCGCAATCACACCGATCCACGGCAGTAGCGGATATGAGGTGCGCAGCCGCAGGCTGTCAGTGACATCAATCCAGCCGCGGTCGTGCAGAATCGCCCACGGAATATGCATCACCGAACCGGTGGCGAAGTGCAGGCCATCGAGCAGGTTATGTCCGGCAATGATCGCCAGCGCCAGGCCAATCAGCAACGGACGGGGCAGCCAGACCAGCACGGCGAGGGCGATCATGCTCACGCCGATCGCCCAGATCACTTGCATATAGATGACGCTGGGCGGCAGCTGGAAGGTCCAGGCAAAGTTCACCAAGGTGAATTCCAGCACCACCAGGAACACTCCACGCTTGAACAGGAACGCTGAAACATCGGCTCTTCCCTGGTATTTCTCGCCATACAGGTACGCCGACAGACCGGTCAGCAACACGAACACCGGTGCACACAAGTGGGCGAGGGTGCGGCTGACAAACAGCGCAGGTTCGGTGGTGTCGATGTTCATCGGGTCACCGACCTGGCGGTGCAACAGAAAGGTCTCGCGCACGTGGTCCAGCAACATGAACAGGATCACCAAACCTCTCAAGGCATCGATGGACAACAGACGTTGGCGCAGACGGCCAGCGGGAACAGCATCACTCATGAAAGGAAATCGCCGGATGAGGTGGGTAATATCGGTTATCTTATAACATCCTATCGAGCAATGCTTCCTGCTAGTGCTTTATGCCCGCGTGCCTTCTCTACAGGTGGGTTGCGGCCCCGGCATGAGTCTAAGTTGTAGCGGTTTTTCGAGGCGTATTGCGCCGCTCAAGTTCGCAGGTGTTAGGGTAGGGAGCATCGAATTCAGCGACAGTGGAGATTCCCATGCAGGGTTCAATCGGCATCATCGGCGGCACCGGCTGGCTCGGCCGCTCCATCGCGACTGCGCTGGTGGACAGTGGTTTTGTGCGCGCCGGCTCACTGACACTGTCCAGTCGTTCGGGTCGGGCTGGTGAACCCCGGGGCGTACCGGGCGATGTCAATATCACCACTGACAACCAATGGTTGGTGGATCAGAGCGATGTGGTGATTCTCTCGGTTCGCCCCGAGGATGTGCGTGAGGTGCATATCAAGATGGGCGACCGTTTGCTGATTTCCCTGGTGGCCGGCGTTTCGCTCGAGGACATTCAGGCCCTGACGGGCGCTCGCCGGCTAGTGCGCGCCATGCCTAATGCGGCCCTGGAGATCCGGCGCTCCTACACGCCATGGCTGGCCAGTCCGACTGTCGATGAAGCGGCCAAAGCAATGGTGCAACAGCTGTTCGAAACCTGCGGCGAGGCGGATGAGGTCGCCAGCGAACAGCACCTTAACTACCTCACCGGCTTGTCCGGCACCGGGCCGTCCTATCCGGCGCTAATGGCCCAGGCGCTGTATAACGACGCGATTGCGCAAGGGTTGCCCGAAACCGTGGCACGGCGTGCGGTCAATGGCGTGCTGCAGGCCAGTCAAATGATCGATGACCAGCGTGGGTTTGCCGAGTGGCTGGAGACCTTGAAGGGGTATCGGGGCGTCAGCGCCGCGGGGATTGTCGGGATGCAGGAGGGTGGGCTGGAAAGGGCGGTCAAGGCAGGCTTGAGTCGTGCCATGGCGGTGGCGCAATCCGACCTGTCTGACGCGCGCGAAATACCGGCAACTGGCGAGACACCACAGACGGTCGTGGCCTTCTGGAAAGCCGCCGGACCATCACGCTGGTTCAAGAAGAATGAGGCGTTCGACACAAGGTTTCGCGAGACTTTTCACGACGCTCACTTTCAGGCCGCCCGGGGCGAACTGGAACACTGGCTGGATGAGCCGGAAGGTGCGCTGGCGTTGCTGATCCTGCTTGATCAGTACCCACGCAATGCATTTCGCGGCACCGCCCATATGTTTGCCACCGATCCGCTGGCCCGAGCCTATGCGAGCCATATGGTGGACGCAGGCCTGGATCAGTTGATTGACCCGGCACTGCGCGCGTTCTGCTATCTGCCGTTTGAGCATTCAGAAAACATCGAGGATCAGCAACGGTCGCTGGCGCTGAACAAACAGCTGGATGCCAATACCTACAAATGGGCCAGGGAACATGCCGATATCATTGAGCGTTTCGGCCGGTTTCCCCATCGCAATGCCGTATTGGCAAGGCTGACAACCGAGCAAGAGCAGGCGTTCTTGAACGGCGGAGGTTTTTCCGGCTAGGCGGCCTGGGTATTCCAGCCGGGAATGCCCCCATAACAAACCGCCATTGTATTTACTGCGCGGCATCTCGTAGCGTGGTTGTTCACCCAAGGAGATCGTGCCGTGAGCAATCATCCGCTGCGCTTGTATGTCGATACCCAGTTCACCAGCCCCTACGCCATGTCGGTATTTGTGACGCTGCGGGAAAAAGGTCTGCCGTTCGAAGTCCGCACGCTGGACCTTAACGCGCTGGAGAATCAATCGAAAAACTACACCGGGCTTTCTCTGACCCAACGGGTGCCAACGTTGGAACACGGCGACTTTGCCTTGTCCGAATCCTCGGCAATCACCGAGTACCTGGATGAGGTGTTCCCGCAGGTGCCGGTGTACCCGCAAGCCGCCCAACAACGTGCGCGGGCGCGACAGGTCCAGGCGTGGTTGCGCAGCGATCTGCTGCCGATTCGCCAGGAACGCTCCACGTTGGCGGTGTTTTACGGGGTTCAGTACGCGCCGTTGTCGCCTGCCGCTCAGCTGGCGGCCCACAAGCTGCTGGACGCCGCGCAGTTGCTGCTGGCCGGGGGGGGCGCGACTACCTGTTTGGGCGGTGGTCAATCGCCGACGTGGACCTGGCGGTGATGCTCAACCGGCTGATCCTCAACGGCGATCCGGTGCCCACGTCCTTGGTGGAATATGCACAACGTGTGTGGCAGCGGCCATCGGTTCAGGCGTGGGTCAACCAGCCACGGCCTGACTTGTAGTCCCTACAGCTGCGCGACCCGGCGATCCAGGTCCTCCCAATCTGCCATGCCCAGCACCCGGGTCGTATTCAAGCCGCGCAAGTAGCCGCGCAGTTGCTGGGCGGTAGCCGCTCTCCGCTCCGCATCGGCGGTGGGGTTTTGCAAGACTGTTTCATATTCGACCAGATAGTCGGCCACCCGATCGCGGAACTCCGGTAACACGGCTTCGCGGATGCGATCGAAGGTTTTCTGGTGGGGCTTCATGGATTGATCCTTATAAGTCTTGTGGGTCTCAGACGGCGTGACACCAGCGCCTCAATAAATAGTCACTTTCAAGGCGTGCAAGTTCGTTTTCTCCGCCAAAGACCTCGCCGACGAAGCCGCTCCTGGGGGAAAACGTCAGCTCGGCAGGGTTTCGCGACTGAACGCGTCTACCGCCTTCACCAACCCGTTGGCCGCCAACGCCACCAGCTCTGCGCCCTTTTGGGGTGTCGCCAGCGCCGGGTCAGAGCCCATGCGACCGTCCGGATGGCGGGCGCGGAAGTCCCGGGCCTCGCGGATCGGGCCGGAGGGAGCGATCTGTGGCGAGTAATCCGCGGTCTTGATCGAATCGGGATAGGCCCATTGGGTGATGGCGATTTCTGAAGGCGTGGCGTGCGTGCCATGCCCTGTCGGAAACTGCGCGCGCGCTAGTTCGCCGACGCCTTCCAGGTCCCACCAGTTGCACAGTTTCAACGCGAACCCGGCCGGCCGCCGGGCAAAGCTGGCCTCGGCGTAGAGCTCGGAAAATGCCGCTTCAATGGTCGCGATATTGCCGCCATGACCGTTGAGAAAGAGGATTTTCTCGAAGCTGTGGGCCGCCAACGAACGCGTCCAGTCGCCAATGGCGGCGATAAACGTGGAAGGGCGCAGGGAGATAGTGCCGGGAAACCCCAGATGATGCTGTGCCATGCCGATATTGAAGGTCGGGCCAATCAGGATGTCGGCGCTTTTTTGCGCCTGGTGGGCAATGATCTCCGGGCACATCCAATCGGTTCCCAACAGGCCAGTGGGGCCGTGTTGTTCGTTGGAACCGATGGGAATCACCACGGTGCGGCTGCGTTCGAGAAATTGTCCAATCTCGATCCAGGTCGATTGGTGCAAAAGCATGGGAAGTTCTCTCTCTGATCAGGCTTGGCTCACCCGATACTACCTCAACCGGCGCTGGCGATCTGGCTTGGCTTGCAGTTGAGGTAGGCCGAGGACTTCAGCCAGCGCTGGTCGGGGTACCAGGAAAACATGAATTGGCCATCCTTGAGCTTGTCCACCACTTGGCGCGCCACTTGCGGCCGCACGGCGGGGCAACCCTGGCTGCGGCCGATGCGGCCCTGGCGCTTGCTCCATAACGGGCTCACGTAGTCGGCAGCGTGAATCACGATAGCGCGATCTCGGGCAAGATCATTGAATCCCGGCTCCAGGCCGTCCATGCGCAGCGAGTAACCATGGGCGCCGTTGTAGCTTTCCTGAGTGCGGAACAAGCCCAGACTGGATTGGTAACTGCCTTCACGGTTGGAGAACTGGGTGGCGAAGTTTTCCCCGGAGTTCTGACCGTGGGCCACCAGATCGCGCAATACCAGCTTCTTCTGGCGCAAATCGAAAATCCACAGCCGACGGGCGGTCGAAGGTTGCGAATAATCGATCACAGCTAGGCGTTCGGAGCGTTCCTGTCCATTATTGACGGCACATTGCATCGCACTCAGGGCGCGTTTCAGCACACTGGGATTGAGTTCTGGAGCCGAGCGCGCCAGGCTGTTATACAAGGTGTGAGGTTGGGCATTCTCTGCGAAGGCACCCGTGCAGAACGCAGCCAGGACAGCGGCGATCAGACCGGGTCGGCAGTAAAGAGTCAGCATTTTATCAAGCATCTCCGCCGTGAATTGGAGCTAGGCCATTGTTCAAAAAACACGCATGTTACTTGAGCCTTTGCTTGCTCGTTGCACCATTGGTCGCAACAGCCGACGAGGGCCTGATTGAGCCGCCAAACCCAGTACAGCTGGCTCTTGCGCAATTGTCGAGTGTTTGCCCGGGTTTAGCGGCGCGGTTGGACGTGCCAGCCGAGTTGCGGTTACAGGCTTTTTATCAGCAGCAGGGCAATGTGGGCCTATGGTCGCAAGGCCAGCGTCGCCCGGCATTGGAGGAACAGTTGCAGCTGTTGGCCGACGACGGCCTGGCCCCGGCGCATTATCGCCTGCCTGACGCGGTCACCACCGACAATGTGCTCTGTACCGATTTCGCGACCAGCCAAACCTATCTTCAAGCCCTGCACGATCTGCATTACGGCCGCTTGCAGCAAGCGCAGTTCGAGCCGCTCTGGCATTCCCGGCCTCCGGAACAGGACCCTGTCGCCCAGGTGCTGGCATTGGCGAGTGCCGGGCTGGTGGACATGGCGGCGGGGTTTGATCAGGCGCGGCCGAGTGCCACGCTGTATCGCAGCTTGCGCGATGCGTATGCCGCCCAGCGCCGGCAACCCGTGCCTGAATGGGGCGTGGTCGCCAGTGGGCCGTTGTTGCGCTCGGGCCGGGAAGATCCACGGGTGCCGGAGTTGGCCCGGCGCCTGTTCAACGGTGGCTACTTGATGAGCCTGCCCCAAGGCGCTGCCGATAAATATGAGGATGAGCTGGTGGAAGCGGTAAAGGCCTTCCAGGCAAGTCATTCCTTGCAAGCCGATGGTGTGATCGGCCCGGACACCGTGACGCAGCTCAATGTCAGCCCGACGATGCGTCGCGAACAACTGCGGGTCAACCTGGAACGCTTTCGTTGGCTGTCCCGGGACCTGGAACCCGACGGCCTGTTGGTCAACGTCGCCGCCGCCCAGTTGAGCGTTTATCAGGGCGGCGTCGCGGTCTGGCAGACGCGTTTGCAAGTCGGGCGTGCCGATCGGCAAACGCCATTGCTCAAGTCGCGAATCACCCGGTTGACCCTGAATCCCACCTGGACGATTCCGCCGACTATCATGCGCGAGGACAAGCTCCCGGCCATTCGCCTGAACCCGGAGTACTTGCGCCAACACAATCTGAACGTGCTCGACAGTGAAGGGCGCCCATTGTCCCCTGAGCAAGTCGACTGGTCGCACCCCGGCAATATTCTGCTGCGCCAGGACGCCGGTCCGCGTAATCCGCTGGGCAGGATCGTCTTGCGTTTTCCCAATCCGTTCTCGGTGTACTTGCACGATACCCCGAGCCAACCCTTGTTCAGCAGGGGCCCCAGGGCATTCAGTTCAGGTTGTGTGCGGGTGGAGCAGCCCATGGTGCTGCGCGACCTGCTGGTGAGCCCCGCGGAGAAGGCTCGAACCGAGCAATTGTTGGCTACCGGAGTCACCCACGAATTCAGGCTTGCCAACCCGGTGCCGGTGTTGCTGGGGTATTGGACGGTGCAAGTGGATAGCCAGGGCGCCTTGTTGTACGCGCCGGACATTTACGGACGCGATCCGGCGTTGCTAAAGGCGTTGGGGACGGGGTTGTAGAGTGTCCCGGGCCTCTGTGTAAACGCCGCGCAGAGGCCCGGCGCATCCGGATGCGACAAGGTTGGCATTTTCAAGAATTAGCCATCAGATAATTCCTAAAAACTCAAGAAACTGCCTGGACGTGCCGACAGGGTTAATACATACCCAGGAGCGTCAACCATGAACAGTCCACGTCTAGCAGCCGGCATCAGTCTGTGTTTTGCCCTCGTCAGTGGTAGTTGCCTGGCGGCCACGGGCGTCATCCAGTTTCACGGCAGTATCGTCGAACCGGCATGCCAGACCGCCAGCGGTGCGGGGGTGACCGTGGGGTTCAGTGATTGTCCGGCGTCCGCACGCGGTGCCGCCATCAGCGTCAGCAGCGTCGAACCCACGCGCAAAGTCAGCGCGCCGAAGGGTTCCCCGGTGAACGTGAAGCTGTTGGTCGACACCGCTGGCCAGGACCGTTACTTCGAGCGGCATTACCTGTTGAGCGACGCTGCTGGCAAGCCGCTGCAGTCCGGGGCTTACCTGGTGACGTTGACCTATCCCTGACGCGGGGTTAAGGCGCGGTCAGGTGGTGCATCGTGGCTTGCTGGACCACCTCTTTGACGGATATCGGTAGGTACGCCTGCAAAGTCGGCCTGCAACAGCGCGAGTTTGCGACTCTTGCGGGTAGCTCGGCGTGCTCGTCGCCTAACTCAGTTGTTCACACAAGAAGGGTGTACTGGCGAGTCTGGATGTCGGGTGGAATGCGAACAAACGAGTTACAACAAGTAGATATGCGACGTCTTCAGAGGACATGAATGCCATGCCCCCCAGAATCTCGAAAGCGCGAGTGCTAATGCGGTGCACGGCTTCCTGTACGGAAAATCTTGTTGCCTGTGCACGAGCCAAATCACTGCGCAGAAACCGCTTTTCATCAATCGAACCCGCCAGGCCGCGCAAAGCCATAGTGGCACCTTGCAGATCAATGAGCAGCATGGCTCGATCATCCTGTGAACCTTTGTTGCAGGACAATGCTCGTGATGCCAAAGCTGACGCCATTCCCAGATAGGAAGCTGAAGCCAGTAGTTGAAACCAGATAGCGAACAAATGGTTACCCGTTCCGTGTTGAGCGTCATCCAGTTGATCATCTACGGCTGTGCTGAAACACATCATGGATTCGGGAACCACCAAATTATTGAACCTGACTTCGTGGCTGTCGGCTGCCTGCAAATGCGGTACAGACCAAAACTTCTTCCGTTCGATACTTGAGTCGCCAGCGAAACCTACACCTATGCCGATATGAGTTTGACCCTCAGGATCAACGTGGTTGACTCCAAACGTGATGAGGTCAAAGTTGTGCGTCATCGTGCAAGGTTTCTTGCTTCCGTTAACGATATAGCCGTCGAGCGTTTTTTCCACGGTCATTTTTGATTCTAAAATATGAGCGTTGGGGCGTCCTTCGGAAAATCCAGAGGCAACTAATAACTTGTCATGCGCGACTAGGCTTAACAAGTCCTGGATGTCCGGAAAGAAACGGCTGCCCGCCATCATGCCTGCTACTGTGTGGTGATGCATGGTCATCATCACTGCCAACGAAGGGCAATGAGCACCGATCCAAGTGTGCAGTTGCGCCATATTCACTGCTCTGACGCCCCTGCCACCTAGTTCCTTCGAGATTGTGAGGCCTGGCTGGCCGTCCCTTCTAAACAGATCGGCTAAAACTTTCGAGTCACCACGCTCAAGATCAAGAAGTGGGGTGGCTTCAAGAAAATTCGTCAATGTCGGCATGAGTTCGAAAGCAATGTTTCTTTCTTCTTTTAAAAACATAATGGTTGAATTCTTTGGGGGAAAGGGGGCAGCGCAGAGGACGATATTGGTGTGTGCCTTCTCATTCATTTGACGAGGACTGGGCGTGGATTTTATATTGAATTTTGTGTTTTTAGATAATGACGCGCATAACGACTGTCCAGCTTCGATAATGGCAATAATAGGAAGAAATCAGCCGAATTGAATTCAGTGTCCCACGCCGGTTCACCACATATCCAGGCCCCGATGCGCAAATAACCTTTTAATAGCGGCGGTATCTGCGGAACATGCCCGACGTCGTGCTTATCAACGGGAAATGGTTTATGTGGGGTCACGCGATATACGGCTGGAGCAAAATGTTCTGCTGTAAACGCGTGATACAAAGCCGCGGCGTTGTGACCGCCATCAGACAAGCTCACGCTAGCGCAACCCATCAAATAGTCACAACGCTCACGTTGCATATACATCGCCAAGCCAGTCCATAACAGCATAATGACGCTGCCACTGCGATAGTCTGGGTGCACGCAAGCATGACCTGCTTCGGTTGTACACGTAAGTAAATGATTCAGATTGCTCAGATCAAATTCCTGTTCGCAATAATAGCGCCCCATGCGCCGCGCCGCCGTCGGACTCATCAAACGATATGTACCGACCACGCGAGATGACTGGGTATCACGTACAATCAAATGATCGCAATAGTCATCAAATTCGTCGACATTTATGGCGTCAGGATTGGCTAATGTAGATAAACGGAATGTTTCAATGAAAACGTGATAGCGGAGGCGTTGTGCCTCACGTATTTCTTCCTGCGTGCAGGCAAGACTTACTATCAGTTTTGCACGCTGGGGGTTGGGGTTTGAATGGCCGTCACTGGTTGTTTTCGATAATTGCATGCCTCTCCCTTTTTTCGTCGCTGTGATGTGGCACTGCAAAAAAGTGGGTAAACAATAACCTGCCGTTTTTAATAAATAGGTAAGGAAAGTCCGAACTAACCGCTGTTTTTTTTGCTGCATTGCGGCGTACGTTAAAAGCTGGTGAGTAGGACGATAATCAAGTTTCCTTTGGGAACTTAACCGCGCGTGCTTTTTATTTCGGATTGACGTTGATCGGCTATAGCATCGGGCTGGTGCTGATCGATCATTATCTGTTCGAGGTGTCCTTTATCAACTGGCTGGCGGGGTTGGCGGTGCGCTGCCTGTACCTGATTCTGTTCGCGGTAATGAAAGTCGCCTGGACAAAGAGCCGCGTGGGGTTTTTCTTGCCGTTGGCGGCGGTGCTGGGGGGACCGGGGCGGCGGCGGTGCTTCGGGGAGCTGATAGGGGTATGCTGAACAGGTTTTTGAACGCATGAGTCTGTGGTCATGATCCAATGCAAACGCGCTTACACCACGCCTGGGCCGGATGACGGCAAACGCATTCTGGTCGACCGCCTGTGGCCGCGCAATTGCCGCAAGGATGCGTTGCTGCTGGACGAGTGGCTGCCTGACGTCGCCCCGACCACCGCACTGCGCAAGGCCTTCAAGTCCGGTACCTTGAGTTTTGCGCAATTTGCCTTCGCGTATCGCCAGGAACTGGGCGCACGGCCTGCGGCCTGGTGGAAGCTGGTGGATATCGCCCAGGCCGGTACGCTCACGCTGGTCTACTCGGCTCACGACACCCAGGCGAACAATGCGCGGGTGCTTGCCGAATGGCTGGAAGAAGAGCTGGACCGCCGGGGCGATGCGAGTTCACCCGTCTGCTACTGGTCTGACGTTCCCCAACAGTAACGGCGACAAGCTAGATATCCATCAACATCTCATGCCACGCCATCCCACCATGATCGGACGCCGACGGTCGTGCGTACAGGTAGCCCATGCGCTTATACAGCTCTATGTGCTGCTCCTTGCACATCAGGTAAATGGTCTTCTTGTTCATCTCGCGCATGCGCTGCACAAACGTCTCCATCAACCGCGTCGAATAGCCCTTGCCCTGATACGCCGGATCGACCACCACCGACATGATCACCACATTCGGCGCATCCGCTGAATGCCCCACCAACTCCTTGAAGGCTTCATCCGACATCACTACCTCATCGGCGCAGCCAGCGTTGATAAAGCCCACCACTTCGCCATCCGCCTCCAGAATCAGGAAACCTTGCGGGTACAACGCGATACGCGTGGCGATCTTCTCCAGGGTCGCGGCTTCATCGCCCTCGTAGGCGGATATTTCGATCTCATGGCAGCGGGCGGCGTCTTGCAGGTTGGCGTTGCGGAAGGTAAGGGCGGGCATGTGGAGACCTGGAGGCGGTTGGGAATAAAGACCGGGAATGATAACGCGCGCTATCTTTCCTTTGCCGAGAGTTGGAGCGATCAAATGTCGTTTAAACCTCTCCGGAATACTTCACCGCCGCGGCGGCCCGCGAAGGTACGTTCAAGCTGCGTAACAGCGACGACACGTGGATCCTGACGGTGAACGGCGAGATATCCAGCGTTTTGGCGATTTCCTTGTTGGTCTTGCCCTGGGCGATCAGCCGCAGCACTTCCTGTTGGCGGGCCGTTAGGCCGTTGGTGTCCAGCGGTAGCAGCCCGGACGGCTCGAACTTGACCAGCACTTCGCCCTGGCGGATGGCGAGCAAGGCTTGGCCAATGTCGTCGGGGGCGATGTTCTTGCCGATGAAACCGTCGACGCCAATTTGCATGACCTGCTCGATCAGTCCCGGATCGTCGACCATCGACACGATAATCAGCGTGGTGCGACGCAGTTGCTGGCGCAGCTCGGCCAACTGGTGCATGCCGGTCAGGCCCGGGAAGCGCAGGTCGAGGATCAGTGTGTCGATTTCGGGACCGGTCTTGAGCAGCTCGAGTACCGTTTCCAGGTCGCCGGCCTGTTCCACCGTCGCCTCGGGCAACAGGCGCTGCACGGTGCGCAGCATGCCTTCGCGAAACATCGGATGGTCGTCGGCTATGATGATCCGGCATGTCATGGTGTGCGCCTCCCTGGGCCAGGTGGTCCTGTTGCATGCTACTTTAACATCCCGTTCGCAGGCTGCTTGCAGGGTGTGATGGATATGACGATTACCGCACAAGGATGTTACCCATGAAGTTCGAGAAAGACGCCGAACTCGACCAGGCCAACCTGCGTATCCTGGTGGCCGTCTGCGCCATTGTGTACATCGGTGTACTCGGCTTTTTGCCGGGGCAATCACCGGAGCGCTACCTGCCGATCATCTTCTACATCGTCGTGTTCCTGCTGGCCTCGATTGTTCTGCGCCAAGTCATCGTGCGCTGGCCCGGCCATTATCCGGCGCGGCGGATTTTCGGGATGATCCATGACTATGCCGGCACTTCGTTCGGCCTGGTTCTGGGCGGCGAAGCGGCATTGCCGCTGTATGCGGTGATGGTCTGGGTCAATCTGGGTAACGGCATGCGTTACGGCTCGCGCTACCTGGCGATTGCCACGGCGCTGGCGTTGCTGGCATTGCTCATTGTTTATCGGCTGACACCCTTGTGGCAGGCGCAACCGTTCATGGTGCTGATGTTGATGATCACCAGCACGGTGATTCCGGTCTACGCCCACTTGCTGCTGGAGCGCACGCGCAAGGCATCGGAAGAAGCCATCGCCGCGAACCTGGAAAAGTCGCGGTTTCTGGCCCAGGCCAGCCATGATTTGCGCCAGCCGATCCACTCCATTGGCCTGTTCACCGCTTGTTTGCGCGAGGCGCGGCTGGGGGATGAAGAGCGGCGGCTGGTGGACAATATCGACCGCTCGCTGCTCAACGTGTCGCAGTTGTTTCGTTCCATTCTCGACCTCTACACCCTGGATAACGGTCGGCTGCTGCCTAAGTTTCAGGTGGTGAACCTGGGGGAACTGCTGGCCGACTTGGTGCGCCAGAACGCCGAGGCCGCACGCTGGGCTGGCGTGGAACTGCGGCTGCGGCCGTGTCCCCACTGGGTTCGGGTGGACCCGGCGCTGCTGTCGACCATGGTGCAGAACGTGCTTTCCAATTGCTTCAAATACGGCGCGCAACGTCCGGTACTGATCGGTGTGCGCAAGCGTGGCGATGGTGTGGTGCTGGAGATTCATGATCGGGGCCGGGGGATTGCAGAGGAGCATCTGTCCAAGGTTTTCGAGGAGTTTTATCGGGTGCGCCAGTTGCGCGACAAGGACGTCGAAGGCGTCGGCCTGGGTTTGTCCATCGTCAAGCGTTTGGGGCAGTTGATGGGTATTCAGGCGGTGTTGCGCTCACGGCTCGGCCGGGGCACGTCGGTCAGTTTGCAGGGCTTGACGCTGGCGATGGCACCCCGGCAAACGGTTCAGCGCGACGAGCCGCGCCAGGCCGGACTGCTGACCGGGTTGAAAGTGTGCCTGGTGGAAGATGACCACAACGTACTGCTGGCCACCCAGGCGTTGCTCGAACGGTGGGGGTGCGAGGTGCAAGCCGAATTGAACGGGCGCGACCTGGTCAGCGATTGCGACATCATCGTTGCCGACTATGACCTGGGCAAGCACGCCACCGGTATCGAGTGTATTGATCACTTGCGCCAGATGCGCGGCGAGGCGGTACCGGCGCTGATTCTCACCGGGCACGACGTGGAAAAGATTCAGGCGGCGTTGCACGACCGTCAGATTGCGATCCTCTCCAAGCCGGTGCGCCCGGCAGAGCTGCGAGCCGCCCTGCGTGACCTCAGTCAGTGCCCGGCAACTGCACGAATGCCTACTGCATAAACGGCGCCAACTGGCCGCCCTTGGCACCCTTGGCCTGACAAAGGGCGCTGGGTTTCATGATGCCAAAACTCGCCACCGCCATCATCCCGCCGCTGGCGCCGCTTGGCACCTGGCAGTTGTAGTCGCCGGAGGCCGTACTGGCGACGTAATAGGTCTGCATGGAGTCGCTGCGCACATTGGAGATGCGCTTGACCGGCTCGCCCAGGTTGGTTTCCGAAAGCGTCTTGAGGTGGTCTTCGCTGGGTTTGACGTTGCTGCAACCGGCGACGCCGATCACTAAGGCTCCGAGCAGGGCGAGACGAGTAAAAGGGGCGTGCAGTTTCATGGTGCTTCTTCCTTGGGGTTGTTATGGTTTTTTCGACGCGCAACGATCCCCTTCACAGCGGGTTCGCCGTGTTTGGGGAAAGCATTGGGATTGCCGGGAAATATAGCGCCGGCATGAGCAAGGGTCGATTAGCACAAATGGGCTAATGGCACCTTGAGGTCATTGGCGACGCGGTTTATTCATGGAGATGACAGTGCTGGAAATCAGACGAGCCGCCCCCGACGACGACCCGGCCGCATTCGACATTCGCCTGCAGGCGATTCGCAGCCAGTGTATCGGCGCCTACACCGCCGAGCAGATGATGACCTGGACTCGAGGCTCGGCCGAGGACGGCTATAGCACGTTGCTGGATACACCGTTTTACCTGGGATGCATCAACGGCGAACCGGTTGCCACAGGCATGCTGGACCCGGATCAGCGGGAAATCGGTGCACTGTTTGTGCTGCCAGGGTTCACCGGTCGCGGCTTCGGCAAAAAGCTCCTCGCGCACCTTGAACACCTGGCCTTGGCGCTGGGCATCCGCGAGGTGGTGCTGGACTCGACAATGAACGCCGCAGACTTCTATCGCGCTCAGGGTTACGTGGGTAGCGAGCAGGGGCATTTCGGCGTTTTTCACGAGTGTCTGAGATAACGGGGAGGCAAGGCTGGCCGACGTTTGCTTGGTGGTGTTGAGCACCTAGGCCAACAGGGCTTGCGCTTGTGTACCGGTGAAGAAACCGTCGCCTTCGACCCGGCCAGCATTCTACTGGACCCGTAGGCGCCGCGGCGTCCCAACCACTACGGCTCGCCCAAGCTGCTCGACAACCTGCTGCGCGACTACGTCGGCACCCACTACAGCTACGACGAACGCGGCAACCTCAAGGAGCGCCTGCACAACGGCAAAAAATCCCACTTCACCTGGGATCTATACGACCGTCTGACCGGTTACTCAGATGACAGACTGACCGTCACCTTCGCCTACGACGCGCTGGGCCGACGGCTGTTCAAACTGTCCAAAACCAAGTACCACGACCGCCGCGAAGCCGGACCGATGTGGAACAAGATGGAGCGCGCCAAGCTCAATGAGCAGTATGGCTACGGCTACACGATCTATGGTTGGGACGGCGATGTACTGGCCTTCGAAAGCCGCAACAACGACAAAAGCGAACGCCTGCCCCACTATTTTTTTGAACCGGGCAGCTTTGTGCCGGTGGCTCAAGCCATCGAGCAGCGCAGCATCAACTTGCTGCCTGAACCCGTCTATGAAGGTGCTTACGACATCGACCGCGATCCGGTGTGGCAGCACAAGGTCACGCCGATTCCGTTCAATGCGTTTGCCTGGTACCAGTGCGACCACCTCGGCACGTCGATGGAGCTGACCGACGAACAGGGCGACATCGCCTGGGCTGGCATCTACAAGTCTTGGGGACTGGCGAAGGAACAGCGAAGCGAGCACGCCAAACAGACCGACATCCGCAATCCGCTGCGCTTTCAGGGGCAGTACTTCGATGTGGAAACCGGGCTGCACTACAACCGTTATCGGTACTATGATCCGCAGGTGGGAAGGTCTATTGGCAAGGATCCAATTGGGTTTGCGGGTGGGCTGAATGTCTATGCATATGCGCCGAATCCGGTGGAGTGGATTGATCAGCTTGGGTTAGCTGGAAACAGAGCCAATCGCCGCGCAGGAGAGATACTAAGTGATAGGGATAAAACAGGTGGGGGGCACGCCTACTCCCGTCATGGAGCAGCAACGTCCTCCCATCACTCAAGTTCACCAGTCACTCAATCGCAAGTTCGATGCGAGTTGTGGCAATAACCCTCCGTTCATACGAGGTGCTACACACCACATCACAGAGCTTGCCGTCCGCAGACATGAAGGCAAAACGGGCACTGAAAACAAGTTGCTTATTGGCTGGAACCAACTCGTCCGCCTCTATAACCGCATACAGAACCCTATAGAAAACATTCCGCCCCATCCTATGATCCAATAGCCGAGCCGTGACCTGACTCATCCCATACATGACCACCGCCACTGGCCACATGGGGTATTCAGGGAAATGCCCTTCGCACAACACGGGCGAGAATCCAATACTGCTGGCAGTGATCTCCCGCGCACTCAGGGCAAGCACCGACAGAGGGAAAGCTCTGGTATAGGGCGAACTGACAGAGGGTGAACGAATGGGTTCTCGATGGCTTGAAAATAGCTTCTCAAATGTCTTTTCTGCCAATATCTGGTAACGCACTGACAATGTTCCAAATAATCGCCCTTCAATCAACAGCTCGGTTTTTGCCGTCACCATTTTGCGAGACCTATCAACTATCTTCGCCCGTGCTGTCATCAATTGCCGTGGGGTAAAATCCGTAGAGTGGCATTGTAAATCCCACTTGGCTTGTGCAGCCAAGTAATAAACACGCTCACCTTCCGTTTGCGAAAGAGCAGCAGCACAGGATCCAAGTATTGCAAGGTGACGCCCTGCCTCGGCCGTAGCCAATGGCCCGGACTCGCTCCCTAACGGTTGCTCAGGCTTAAAATCCCCCCATATATCCCACTCGCTTAACACCTTGTAGAGTGAACGAAATGCAAAGTACGGGCGTTGTACTGCAATGCTTGAGGCCATTTTCGCCATATCGACAGCAACCCGTTCACTCTGACTTGGGATCTGGAAGGTCTGGTTCATGGCTGCCTATCTCCTAATCAGCGGGTATTGAGTGCTTGGCTATTTCACACCCCAAAGATAGGACAAAACCTACAAAGCCGAACCTGTTAAAAATGACAGTTCGACCGTAAAGGTGACAAACGGCATCGACTGGATATCAGCCACAACGCAAGAGGTCAGAGGTTTCTTCACCTTATTTTTTCGAAACGGTTTACGAGGGCGCTGACGACATCGACCGCGATCCGGTGTGGCGGCACAAATCCACACCAGTGACCTTCAGCGCGCTCGTCTTGGTCCGAGCGATGAACATGGCGACATTGCTTGGAGAGGGGGCGGGTTTACAAGGCCTGGCTGAAAGAGAGCCGTTGCATCGTTACGTGATTCTACAAACTCGCGAAAAGTTATGCGGCGGTGCTCTCATTGGTGTGCCATGCGGTGTTTACAGCATTATTTTTTGTACAGACTCTAGACCCTCGCTGCAAAAATAATCCAGAAACTTTTGAGTGTAATAAAACGGGTGCCAACATGCTATATGTTAAGCACCCGCCCCATTATCGCATGAGAAAAATCGAGTCAGGCCTCGAGTTATTTCGTCTCTTTTAGCACCACATCACTGCAGCTAAAGAACGTTTCACGTGCGGGATCTTCATTGCGTTCCCACATAATATACAGCAACGATCTGCTTTCGCTGACATAGCCTTCAGGAAGTTTAACATCTAAATAATAACGACCTGGACCAATATTGTCAGTATCAGGTTCTCCTTTCACCTTGACGTCAGGGGACTCCTTAAGCGAGTCCCACGTCAGGTGGTCTTGGTCGGTCAGGAAAACCCTGAATTCGCTCGGGTCATGCATTTGACTGGCAATATAAGTTAACTGAACACGACCATCTTTTACTTCAAGATTGGAGGTATGCCAAGCATTACTGGGGGGATTGATACTGTCAAAGTCTGATTTCCCTGCAGAGCAAAGCTTTCCATCAGGAACGAGGTCTTTCGGCTTGTCCGGGTATTGAGAGCCGGAAAGGTTCTGAGAATAAGTATTCCAATTATCAAATATTCTGGCACGTTCCCAGTTTTCTTCACCCGCATTCTCATAAGCTTCTTTGCAGGCAGCGTTTTTAATGCCGCTACTGCCATTGTTATAATCTTGTTGGGAATAGCAGTAATATTGTCGAGATGGCGGTAGTTCCGATGTTCCATGGTATATCTCCGGAGTTTTTTTTACAGCGCTTTGCTCCGCAGCCTGTACAGTGGAACAAAAACCATAAAGCATGATGATGCTCAAGGCAAGTTTATGATATTTCATGACATTCTCCATTGTTTTATATAGTGACCATCCTTGCCAAAATACCATTTGAGACTGGCGTGATGAGTATAGTCATGCCAAGTAAAAAGTAAAAAAAATAGGAGAAACTACTCACACTGACAGGCTGAACAGGGAACGCCCGCGGAGTTCGTCTTGGCGTTGAAAGGACGGTACTAAACAGTTTAGGCGAAAGCGGCAGTCCAGCACCCGCATGCCGTAGAGGCTCACTAGGCACAGTTCTCTACACTGCCGGCATTCATCGGCCCCCCGCGTTACTTTGCGTTCAGGAGCAGCAGAACCCGGGCTCTGTACGAAATGCTGGCCTGCGCCTTGACGCTGATTGGGGCGGGCCTGTCCGTCACGGACTAATACTCGACTATGCGGTCCAGGGGGTTATTTGTTGTCGCGGTTGTTGCGCTAAGCGATCTAACTAAAAATAATAAAATGCTAGGGGCGAGCTGTAGTTTGAAAAAAGTTGGCTACGGTTAGGAGGTTTATGGGTGACACACCGTAGCCGGGCGCCGCTAGAACACTACTAGGTAACAGTGTTAGTCGTGCGGCGAGATCCAGTAGGTTGGTTCTCAACCTACGTCGTCGGGGAGCCGGCTTTGACAAGGGATCAGTGCATCATATGGCCGTCGGCGCTGTTCAAGCTGCGAACCGGCGCCTGTACCGCGATGTCGTGTTTTTCACCCTTGGCATTTTCCACGGTCAAGGTCAGTGGCACCTGGTCGCCTTCCTTGATCTGGCCGGTCAGGTTCATCAGCATCACATGGTAACCCTCAGGATCGAGCTTGACTGTCTGGCCGGCCGGCAGCGCCACGGCCTCGACCGGTCCCATGCGCATCACGTCGTCCTTCATGCTCATTTCATGAATCTGTACATCCTTGGCCACCGGCGACTTGACGCTGAGCAGCTTGCTGTCGCTGTCGGCGGTCAGGTTCATGAAGGCACCGCTCGATTGCTGGCCGGGCACTGTGGCGCGCACCCAGGCCTCGCTGACTTGGACCTGGGCGCTGGCGTGGGCGGCGAGACCCAGCAGGGAAAGACCGAGGGCCAGGCGCTTGAGGTGTTGAACAGCAGTCATTAGCAGACCTCCATGACGGTGAGCAGGTCTTCTGCGCACTCTTTGGCGTTAAGGGACGCGGACAGGCCCAGGCGCAGATTGCCACGGGTGTCGAAGACAAAACTGGTGGATGTGTGGGACAGGGTGTAGGTATCGCCGGCGGGGATCTTTTCATAAAAGATCCCGAACTCCTTGGCGGCCACGGCGATTTCTTCCGATGTGCCGTAGAGTGCTTCGAAGCTGGGGTCGAAGGCCTTGACATAGGCGTCGAGCACTTGGGGCGTGTCGCGCTCCGGGTCCAGCGTGATGAAGATCACCTGCATGATTTCGCCGTCGCGACCCATCAATTTCTTGGCCTGGGCCATACGCCCCAACGTGGTGGGGCAGACGGCCGGGCATTGGGTGAAGCCGAAGAACACCACTGGCATCAAACCTCGGAACGAACTCAGGGTCACGGTTTCGCCTGCGGTGTTCTTGAGCTTGAAGGTACGGCCCATGATCTTGTCGCTGAGATCCTTGCCGTACCTGAAGTTCAGTTTGGGGCCGGTGTCACAGCCGCTCAGCAGACCCAGGCCCAGCAGGCCCATACCGGTGAGAACTGTGCGGCGGGTGAATAACGTACTCATGACGTGTGCGTCCCGTGAAACGCCTGACGGTTGCGCATAAAACAGGTAAGTCAGGCCTTGAAAGAGGCGAGCGAGAAGGGCAGGCATGCTGACCACCTCAAACACGCTTGTTAATCTGCGACGTCCTGCCACAGGGGCGGTCCACACCATACCAGTCGAAGCGCCGATTGCGTCTGTGGCAAGCTGTCGCACGTCCAGGTCACAGACATCGCTATCGCAGCCTCGCCAAGGCTCGACAGCTGCGCAGGGCAAACACACGTTTGCCCGGTGAAGCTCAATTGATTGGCATCAAGGCAACCCCCACCTCTGTCAGGCACAGTCACGGTACCAGGGTCCGTTTCCGTGAGGCTTGAATGCTCTATCTCCTGTTCCTGCTGGCCCATTTGTTTGCCGCGCTGATCTTTATCGGCACGGTGTTCTTCGAAGTGCTGATCCTCGCCAGCCTGCACCAACAATTGCCGGCGCGGGTCATGTTGCTGGTGGAGCAGGGCATCGGCCGGCGCGCGAGGGCCTTGATGCCGTGGGTGCTGCTGGTACTGTTCGGCGCGGGTCTCGGCATGCTCTGGTTACGTTATTTACCGGCGTTGGCAGCGCCTTCCAGTTCCTCCTTCGGCGCCTTGCTGACGCTCAAGTTAATCCTGGCCGGCAGCGTGCTGATGCACTTCCTCCTGACAATGCTCTTGATGCGCCGTCGTCGAGCCAGTGCGGCGTACCTGCGTTTCGTCCATCTCAGCCTGTTTTGCCATATGGTCGCCATTGTGTTGCTGGCCAAGGGCATGTTCTACCTCACCTGGTAGTCGCCGCTGGCTTTTTCAAGCCTGGTGTCCTTCGGCCTTGATGCATATCAAGGTGCGCTGTCCGGTCGCACCGGACAATGGTCCACCGTAGCCAGCCCCGGAGACTGCCATGCTCACTCTCATTCATCCCGCCCGCGAGTGGCGCCAGCGTCGTGACCAAGGCGTGCTGGATCAGGGCCAAGTGGATATTGGCAAATTTCACCGCGGTGTCGGCGCCCTGGACCAGTTACGCGCTTTGCGCGACAGCCGGCAACGGCAAAGACCCCTGGCGCTGAACCTGCAATGGCCGGCGGGCATTTCTGCGAGTGACTACCTACGCGGCCTGGAGCAAGAGATACGCCTGGTCGAGCGTCATCTGGGTAGCCGTCAGTCGGTGGATCAATTTCACTGGGGCGGGGCGATCCCGGCCATGGCCGATCTTCAGCGGCTGATGAACTACCTGCACAGTCGCCTGCATTTTCTCGAGCACGATCAGGGCGACTACAGCATCGATTTGGATCCGCTGCACACGGGGTGGGCCACCATGGGGCGTCTGCGAGAGCTGGGCTTCAACCACATCAGCATCGGCGTGCCTGATGCCAGTGCCGACGTCGCGCCCTCGGTGACCGGTTATCAAGATCCGGCACCCATCCAGTCGCTGATCGACGCGGCGCGCACGTTCGGCTTTCGCTCGGTGAATGTCGACCTGGGCTACGGGCATGCGTGGCAGACGTGCGACAGTTTCGGGTTGAAGCTGGACAGCCTGATCGCCCTGGAACCTGATCGCATACGGGTGTTCGATTACGCCCAGGCGCCACGGCGCTATCAGCCGCAAGCGCTCCGTGCGTTGTCCAGGGATACGGACAAAAGTGCGATGCGCCATATGGCATTCCAACGCCTGGAGACCGCGGGCTATCACTACATCGGCCTGGGCCAGTTCGTACGCCCTGACGATGACTTGGCGCTGGCCCAGGAGCGTGGGCGGCTGAGTCGCAACTGCGAGGGGTTTACGCGGCATGGCTATTGTGACCACGTAGGTTTTGGCCTGGGAGCCATCAGCCAGATCGACGCCCTGTACACGCAAAACGCTGATGACTTGGCGCTCTACTGTCAGCAACTGGACAACGGCCTGCTCCCCACCGCCTGCGGCTGGCGCTGCGAGTCCGGTGAGCAGATTCGCCAGCACGTCATGGAGCGTTTGGCCTGTGATCTGGAGCTGGACATCCAGGCGCTGGAGCGTCGCTACGGGCTGGACTTTCGCCGCTACTTCTCGGCGATCTGGCCGTTGCTGGAGCACCTGCACCAGGACGGCCTGATCGACTTGTCCGAGCGTTTCCTCTGTGTGCTGCCCGCAGGGCGCCATCAGGTGGAAGCCCTTTGCGCGTTGTTTGACCGGGCCGGCAGCGCTGTCCCTCCTTGCTCCAATGACGAGACGATCGACCATGAATGCGTTTGAGTTCAACCGGGCCCTGGTGCAGAAATACGATCGCCCGGGGCCGCGTTACACCTCGTACCCGACCGCGCCGCAGTTTCATTCAGCTTTTGCGCTGGATGACTACCAGCAAGCGGTAGCTGCCAGCAACCACGCGGTGCAGCCCAAGGCGCTGTCGGTGTACATCCATGTGCCATTCTGCCAAAGCCTGTGCTACTACTGTGGCTGTCACAAGATCATCACGCGCAAGACCCATCGCGCGGTGGAGTACTTGGGCTATCTCAAGCGTGAGATCCAGATGCAAGCGGCGTTGTTCGACCGCTCGCGGCCCCTGACCCAATTGCATCTGGGCGGGGGCACGCCGACGTACCTGGACGACACGCAGCTGGCCGAGTTGATGACGTGTCTGGATGAGGGCTTCAGTCTGGACCGCAGCGAGCGGCATGAATTTTCCATCGAGGTCGACCCGCGCACCATCAGCGTCGAGCGCATCAAGAACCTGCGGGCGCTGGGCTTCAATCGCCTGAGCTTCGGGGTGCAGGACTTCGACCCCGAGGTGCAGGCGGCGGTCAATCGCGTGCAAAGCGAGGAGCAGATCCTGCAACTGGTGTCCGCTGCGCGCGAGGCCTGTTTCAAGTCGATCAGTGTCGACTTGATCTATGGTTTGCCGCTGCAGACCGTGGCCAGTTTCGACGTGACCCTGAGCAAACTGATCGCCCTGCGCCCGGACCGCGTCGCGGCCTACAGTTATGCGCATTTGCCGATGCAAATCCGTGCGCAACGGATGATCCGTCCCGAAGACATGCCGCCACCGGAGCGCAAGCTGGAACTGCTGGAGCTGACCATTCGCCGCTTGACCGAGGCCGGCTACGTGTATATCGGCATGGACCACTTCGCCTTGCCCGACGATGAACTGGCGCTTGCCCGTGCCAACGGCACCTTGCAGCGTAACTTCCAGGGCTATTCAACCCACGCCGACTGCGACCTGATTGGCCTGGGCGTTTCGGCCATCGGCAAGGTGGGTGACAGCTATAGCCAGAGCGTCAAGGAACTGTCCCAGTATTACGCTCGTCTGGATGCGGGTTTGTTGCCGGTGCAGCGTGGCTACCGACTGAATGCCGATGATGTGCTGCGCCGCGATGTGATCAATGGCCTGATGTGCCACGGGCGAATCGACTTTGCCAGTGTGGAGGCGGGGCATGCGATCCGTTTTACCGAGTACTTTGCCCAGGCCTTGTCGCGACTGGATGAGCAGGTGGCGGATGGGCTTTTGCATATTCAGGAGGACGCGGTGCAGCTAATGCCGCAAGGGCAGTTGATGGTGCGCAGTGTGGCGATGGCGTTTGATGCGTATCTTGGTGCAGAGCAAAAGGGGCAGTTTTCTCGCACGGTTTGAGTGTTGTCAGGCGCGTCTCTCCGTACGGTTTTTCAGCTCGCTCATTTTGTAGGCGCGAGCTTGCTCGCGAAGGTGGTTAACGATGACTCGGGAAATCTGGCGCTGCGAGGCGTTCTAAGGTTTTTCGCGAGCAAGCTCGCTCCTACAGAAAGCGGCTTTTAGGTGTCGTCCCCCACAACCACCTCAATGCGAAGTCCCCTCCACAAACTCAATCTTGTTCCCCACGTTGTACTTGCCCGAGGGCTTGTTCATCGGGATCCGCTTCACCTCCTGCAACGTCTGACTGTCATACACAATCAGCGCCCCGTCCGTATCCCAGATACTCAACAACAGATAGCGCCCGTCCCGCGTGAACTCAACATGCGCCGCGGTCTTGCCCGGCATGGGCCGCAAGGTGTGCGCAATTTCCAGGGTCTGCTTGTCGATCAAGTGAATAGCGTCGTTATCCGGCCCGAAGAACACATCACTCCACACATAGCGCGAGTTGATATGGCTGCGCATGAAGAACCCCGGACCCAGGGTCGGGATCTGCTTGATCAGCTTCCAGGTCTTGAGGTCCAGCACCGAAATCTGCCCCTTGCTGATATTCGGCGTGGCGAACACCCATTGCCCGTTGCGTTGCCAATAAGTGCCCGAACCCAAGTGCGGCATGCCCACCAACGGAATATCGGTGACCACCTGGCCAGAATCCAGATCGATCACCTGACCGCCGCCCGCCTTGCGCGAAGTCGCCAGCAATTGCCGATAGTCGGGTGAGAAAGAGAAATCATCCAGCACATCCCGGGCCTGGATACGCCGGGGTTCGAAACGTGGCTTGGGGTCTGCGTAGGACAACTCCCAGACTTCATTCACATCCTTGAGCGCCACGATAAAACTGTTCCGGGGCGGCGCGGTATACACCGCGCTGACCCGCGATCCGGTCGCCAGCACTTTCACCAGCGACAGGTCGCGGGCATCGAGTACAGTGAGGTTGCCCGGCAGATAATTGCCCACCAGCACCCAACGCCCGTCTTTGCTCACCGCCAGGTTGCGGGTATTGAGTGCGACGCGGATCTCGGCGATCAGTTTGAGGTTGTGCAGGTCGTAGAGGCTGATCCAGCCATCGCGGGAGGCGAAGTAGACGAAACGCCCATCCGGGGAAAACTTTGGCCCGCCATGCACGGCAAAGTGCGAGGCGAAGCGGTCGAGCACGGTAAAACGATCACCGTCGAGAATGTCGATGTGATGGTCACCGGACTCCACCACCACAAACAGGTTCAGCGGGTCGGCGTGATGCTGCGGGGTATCGGGCAATTGACTGAGGTCGGCCAGCAAGCGGTGGCTGTTGCGAGTGTCTTCAGCGTTCCAGGTCGCAGGCTGCGCGGGTGGCTGTTGCAGGAAGCTCACCAGGCCGTCGATTTGTTCAGCTGTCAGCAGCGCCGCGAATGCGTCCATCTGGCTGGCCGGGCGACCTTGTTCGATGACCTGGCGAATCTGCGCAGGCTTGATCCGCCCCAGGCTCTCCGGCAGCAGTGCGGGGCCGGTGGCACCTACGCGGTTGAGGCCGTGGCAGCGTTCGCAATGCTGTCGATAATCCGCAGCGGTATCCGGCGCGCCATGGGCAGCACTGGCCCACAGCAGCGGTATCAGCAACAGGCGCTTCATACCGCCACCTTGGCCGGCGCGATGTGGCCGGGCGCGAGACTGGCAGGGTAGTGCAGGGCGGCGTCGGCAAACAGGTCGACCACCTGGCCGATCACCGTCAGGGTCGGCACGCCGGGTTCACAGGCCAATGCCATGGCGGGCAGCAGGCGCAAACTGCCGCGATGCACCTGTTGATCGGCGCGGGCGCCGTTACAGATCAGCGCTGCCGGAGTCTCGGCGGGCAGACCTGCAGCAATCAACTGTTCAGCGATCACCGCCAGGTTCGCCAGCCCCATGTAAAACACCAGGGTCTGGCTGGTATCGGCGAGACTGCCCCACGGCAGTTTCAGCTCACCGTCGCGCTGCAAATGCCCGGTGACGAACCGGCACGAGTTGACCAGGTCACGATGGGTCAGCGGGATGCCAGCGTAGGCACTGCACCCGGCCGCTGCCGTGATGCCGGGCACTACCTGGCAGGATATGCCGCGCTGCAGCAGGTATTCCAGTTCTTCGGCACCCCGGCCAAAGATGAACGGATCGCCGCCCTTGAGGCGCACCACCCGCTGGTCATTATCGGCGAGTTCGGCCAGCAGTTGGTTGAGCTGCTCCTGGGGCAGGCTGTGGTAGCCGCTGGCCTTGCCCACGTAATGCCGCGCGCAGGTCAGGGGGATCAGGCTCAGCAGTTCGGCACTGATCAGCCGATCGAACACCACGGCGTCGGCTTGCATCAACAGGCTCCAGGCACGCAGCGTCAACAGACGTGGATCGCCAGGGCCGGCGCCTACCAGGGCGACTTCGCCGGGGTGGAAAGGGCAGTGCAGCGCGGTTGGTAACGCTAGGGATGAGGGCATGAGACTTCCTTGGTTCATCATCAGGTGGGCCGCTCCCGGTTGTGTCGCCAGGTCGTTGGCCGAGTGGTTCAGCGTGCCGAGCAAGGAATAAGCGTGGGCGGGGTGCGGGCGATTTCTGTGTCGCTCAGGTGGCAGCCGGGGTCCTCGCCCCAGAGGTCGCCGTCGGCCCAGGCCCGGGTGCGCGTGTTGCCATTGCAGATGCCCAGCCAGCGGCACTCGGCGCAGCGCCCACCGACCACGCGCGGATGCTCTCGCAGGCGCAGCAGCAATGGGTCTGGCCGTTCCAGCCAGAGGCTGCGGAACGCGGTGCGGCGCACATTGCCTACCGAGTGTTGCCACCAGTAGGTGTCTGGATGCACTTCGCCGGTGTTGTCGATATTGGCAATGCCACTGCCCGAGGCGTTGCCGCCCCAGGCGCGCAGCAAGTGTTCAAGGTGCGGGTAGTGTTGCGGCAAGTGGCGCTGGACCCATTGCAACAACAGCACCGCGTCGGCGTCGTTGTTGCCGCTGACAAAGTCACTGCTGATACCGTGCTGAATGTCCTTCCAGGCCTGCTCGAAAATCCGCTCCAGGGCATCGCGGCTCATCTGCCGGTGGGCGTCCAACTGCCGGCTGCGTTTGCCGCGCCCACTGTAGTTGAGGTGTGACAGGTAGAACTTCTGTACATCGTATTCACGCATCAAGCCCAGTAGTTGCGGGAGTTGGGCATGATTTTCCTGGGTCAATGTGGTGCGCAGGCCGACGCGAATATCGGCCTCGCGGCACAGGCTGATGGCATGCATCGAGCGCTGGAAGCTGCCTTGGGACTGGCGGAACGCATCGTGGGTCGGTTGCAAGCCATCAATGCTGATGCCGACGTAGTCGAAACACGCGTCGGTAATCTGCTGGATGTTGCTTTCGTCGATCAAGGTGCCGTTGCTCGACAGCGCAACGAAAAAGCCTTTGCTGCGGGCATAGGCGCTCAGTTCGAACAGATCAGCCCGCAGCAGCGGTTCGCCGCCGGACAGGATCAACACCTTGACCCCGGCTGCATGCAAATCATCGATTACCCTCAGCGCCGCTGAGGTGTCCAGCTCATCGCGAAACACGCTGTCGGCGCTGGTAGCGTAGCAGTGCTTGCAGGTCAGGTTGCAGCGGCGCAGCAGGTTCCAGATCACCACAGGAGCGCGGTCGCTGCCCGGTGTTGCACTGCGTGGCGGCGGGCAGTGACCGGCCAGGGTGCGCAGATAATGACTGATCCGCAGCATAGGGTCCTTCCTCCTCGAACGTTGAACTCAGCGCGTCAGGCGCAAGCCGGTCTTTTTCAGGATGCGACTGCTCACCAGCATTTCGTCCGCCTGGCAGGCATCACCCAGCAGGAAGCGCAGGTGTTCACGGTAACTGTCGATTTCTTCGCGGCTGCGCCCATGCACCATGGCGAACAGGTTGTAGCGCCAGTCAACGCGCCGTGGCCGGCGATAACAATGGCTGACAAAAGGCTGGGCGCCGATCAGTTCGCCGAGGCGCGGCATCTGTTCATCGTGCACATCCCATACGGTCATGCCGTTGTGGCGGTAGCCCAGGCGATAGTGATTGGGCACCGCGGCAATACGGCGGATGGCGCCTTCACTTTGCAAGCGTTTGAGCAGGTCGAGGGTTGACTCGACGCTGATCCCCAGTTGCTCGGCGAGCCAGGCCCAGGGATCTTCCAGCAGCGGCAGGCCGGCTTCGGTCAGGCGGACCAAACGCTGGGCCAGGTTCTCGTCAAACCGGGAAATACAGACCGACATGATAGGTTTGCTCCTTGGGCAGGTTGAGCACCTGCAATCCGGTGATGGTGTGGATGTGCGACAGGGTGACGGCCAACTCATCGGCGGTGGCGCACGCCAGTACGAACCACATGTTCCAGTGATGCTCACGGCGATAGTTGTGGGCCACCTGCGGCAGTTCGTTGAGTTGCACGGTCACTGGTTCAAAGCGCGCCTCGGGCACCGACAGGGCGGCAAGGGTGAAGGCGCCGCCCAGACGCTCGATATCGAACATCGGGCCGAAGCGCGTCAGGACCCCGTCTTCCAGCAACGAGTGGACACGGTCGAGCAAATCCTCCGGCGTGCCGTGCAGTTCCTGCGCGATCACTTCCCAGGGGTGGCGCACCAGCGGCAGGCCGCGTTGCAGCCGGTTGATCAACAGCCGATCCAGATCATCCATGGGCCCATGCCTGTGAGGGTGGCGGCGCAAAACGCCCGCCGCATTGCTTGAACATGCGCGTGCTGAACAACAGTTGGTGCGGCAGGTCACTGAGCAGTTGCTGTTCCAACAGCACCTGGATCTGCGCCTGCACCGCTTGACGCTCGCGGCCATGCACCATGCAAAACAGGTTATAGCGCCAGTGCGGCAGGCGGCGGGGGCGCTGATAGCAGAGGCTGATACCGGGTGCGCAGCCGAGACGCTGGCCCACTTCATCGATCAGCGCGTCGGGTACATCGAGTACCAGCATCGCGTTGGCGACAAACCCCAGGGCTCGGTGGTTGAGTACCAGGCCGACCCGACGAAACAAGCCTTGCTCCTGCCACTGCCGCATCTGCTGCAGCACTTGATGGGGATGGGCGCCGATTTCTTCGGCGAGCTGCTCATACGGTCGCGACACCCTGGGCAAACCGCGTTCCAGGCACTGGCGCAGGTCGAGCAATTGCGCGTGATCGAGTGACGCGATCATGCCCGTCCCTCCAGGGAAAAGCCCAGGTCGATGCGGTATGCGCTGAGCATCGGCAGGTCCAGCGGGGTGAGACCGGTGTCGTTTTCCAGCTCCTCGAGAATCTGTTCCAGATGTCGCCGGTTGGGCCCGGTGAGTACAAACCACAGGTTGTAGTGATGCTCGCGGGCATAGTTGTGATTGACCTCCGGGTAACCGCTGATCCGTGCCGCCACCTGTTCCAGGCGCTCGGCGGGTACGGCGAGTGCCGCCAGGGTACTGGCGCCGGCACGACTGTGATCGAACACCGGGCCGATACGTGACAATGCACCCGCCAGCTCCAGGCGTTGCAGGCAGGCCATGACCTCGGTCTCGCTGCAACCCAGAGTGCGGGCCATTTCAAGATAGGGCTCGGTGCACAGTGGCATGCCGTGCTGGTAGCGGTCGATCAAACGCCTGGTCAGTTCATCAAGTTCCATCTCAGTACCCCATTTTCTGTGCGCGAAGGCTGAAGAAGATCCCGCTGGGACTGTCCGCCGACAGGCTCTTGAGCAGGGTCAGGCGATAGGGATCCCAAACTTGCACCTGTTGCCCGTCGCGTACCGATAACCACAGTTGCTCGCCGCGTCCGGTGAACTCCATGTGCAGCACGCCGGGGCCGGGACGCAGGTCGGCGACGAGTTGCCGGGTTTCGCTGTCGAACACCTGCACCCGGTCGTTGTCGGGATAGGCGAAGTTGACCCACAGTTGGCGCCCGTCGGGCCGTGCGGTGACAAATACCGGTTGGCCGGCCACCGGGATGGCGGCGGTCTGCTGCCAGGTGCCGGCGTCCATCACCAACACCTGATGCCGGCCCACGGCTGGCACGAACGCCTGGCTGCCGGCCACGGCCCAACCTTCCAAATGGGGCATCTTGTACACCGGGAGCTTTTCCTGGCCGCGGCCGTAGTCACCCAGAATGCGTTTGACGCCGTGCTCTGGGTGCCACAGATCGAGTTGGGCCATGCCGTCTTCGCCAAACAGTCCGGCCATGTAGTAGCGGCCGTCGGCGGTGATCAGCGCGTCATAAGGCTGGCGGCCGATCCCGGTGAAGCGCGTGAGCGTCGGAGTGTTGCCTTGGCTGAAATCGGCGCTCCAGATTTCGTCGGTGTCGAACAGGCTGAACACGAAGCGCTGGCCCGGTGCGTCGACAAGACCGACTACGCGCGAGCGCTTGCCATCGGCCAGGGCGGTGGCCGGGATGTCCGCCACGGGTTGCAAGGTCGCGGCGTCGAACACCTTGACTCCGCCCGGCTGGTAGTTGGAGACGGCAATCAAGCGTCCGTCCTGACTGATGGCGCCGCCGATGCTGTTACCGCCCTGGATGATGCGCTTGTCGATGCGCTGTTCCAGCAGGTCGACCTTGGTCAACCCGCCATCGCGGCCAAAAATGTAGGCGTAGCGTTGATCCCTGGAAAATACCGCCGAGGCATGGGACAAATCCCCCAGCCCGTCGACCTGCGCCAAGCGCGTCAGGCTGCTGCTTTCGATTATTTGCAGGCTTCCCGTGGCGCGTTCCACCACCAGGCCGAGGTCGCCGGTGCCGCGCAGCGGTGGCTGCACGCAAGCCACCAGCAACAGGCTGGCGATGCAGACAAACAGAGGACGGCTCATGGCGCGGGGGTTCCTTGCAGGAGGCGGTCGACCAGCCAGGCGATGTCAGTGGGGCTGAGCAAAGGTGCCCAGCCGGGCATTGCCAGGGCCGGGCGGCCGTAGGTGACGGTGGTTATCAGCGCTTCGCGGGTTTGCCCAACGAGGGCTTGCGGGGTCAGGGCCGGGCCGAGGCCGCCGGTCAAGTACAAACCGTGGCAGGCGCCGCAGTCCTGGGTCAGCAGGTGTTCCAACTGGTCCTGGCGCGCGGGCGTCGGTGCTCCCTGCACCGGCGCGCAAATGAGGAAAAGCAGCGCCATGGCCGAACCGATCATCGATGCTTGCATGGCGCGCTCCTTGTGCTTATTTCAGGCTCAGTACCCAGTTGGCGAGGGTCAGGGCTTCTTCATCCGTCACCTGATTGGCCGGCATCGGAATCGGCCCCCAGTTACCTTGGGTGCCGTCCTTGATGTGGGTGGCCAATGTTTTGGCGGCGTCCTTGACCCCGGCGTTTTTCGCCGCGACGTCCTTGAGCGCCGGCCCGACCATTTTGCTATCGACGGTGTGGCAGGCGGCGCAGGGTTTGCTCTTGAACAGCGCTTCGCCGTCCTGGGCCATTGCGGTGGGCAGGCTTAGTGTTGCGCCCAGGGCCACCAGTGCAAGCAGGATATTTGTCATGGAGTTACCTCTTGTTGATGAAGCTCAATAAATGTCGAATTGGGTGTTGTAGACGTTGAATTTTCCGGTCGGGGTAATCAGGCGCTTGTCGCGGATCACGTTCTTGAGCTTCAAGGTTTTGTCATCGATCACCACCAGCGCCGATTCCTCTTCCTGGCCGCTCCACACCGAGAACCACACCTCATCGCCGGCCTTGTTGTATTCCGGCTGTACCACGCGCATAGCGCCTTGCTTGATCCCGGACCATTCGGCAATCGGCAGCACGGTGTAGCCGGCGTCGAGCTTGTCGATGTTGAACACCGCCACTGACTGGCTGAGCTTGGTGTCGGGGTTGAGCGTGGTATCGACGTACAGGTGCCGCGAGTTGGGATGGGTCTTGATAAACAGCGAGCCGCCGCCTTGGCCTTTGAGCGATTGCACCTGTTTCCAGGCGTACTGCGCATGCTTGAGCGGGTCGGTGCCGATCAGCGAAATACCACCGTCGCCCAAGTGGCTGGTGGCCCATACCGGTCCGTACTGCGGATGGATGAAGTTGGCGCCACGTCCTGGGTGCGGGGTTTTGCCGACGTCCACCAACGCGGTGAGCTTGCGCTCCCTGGAGTCGATCACCGCGACCTTGTTGGAGTTGTTCGCCGCTGTCATGAAGTAGCGGTGAGTGCTGTCCCAACCACCGTCATGCAAAAACGGGGCGGCGTCGATGGTGGTGATGGTGAGGTTCTTGATGTCCTGGTAGTTGACCAGCATCACTTTGCCGGTTTCCTTGACGTTGACGATGAACTCGGGCCATTCATGGGACGCAATGATCGCCGCCACACGGGGCTCGGGGTGGTATTCCTGCTTGTCGACCGTCATGCCACGGGTCGAGACGATCTGTTTGGGTTCCAGGGTCTCGCCGTCCATGATGGTGAACTGCGGCGGCCAATAGGAGCCGGCGATCGCGTAGGTGTCTTCGTAGCCTTTGAATTTCGAGGTTTCCACCGAGCGGGCCTCGATGCCGACCTTGATTTCGGCGACCTTGGTCGGCTCGGCGGGCCACAGGTCGATCATGTCGATCTTGGCGTCACGCCCGATCACCATCAGGTAGCGTCCCGAGGCGGAAATCCGCGAGATGTGGACGGCGTAGCCGGTCTCGATCAACTTGACGATCTGCTTGCTGTCGCCATCGATCAGGGCAATTTTGCCGTCGTCGCGCAGGGTCACGGAGAACAGGTTTTCCAGGTTCAGCTTATTGAGCTGCTGCTTGGGGCGATCTTCGGGTTTGACCAGTACCTTCCAAGTCTTGAGGGTTTCGGCCATGCCCCATTCAGGTGGCGTTGGCGCGGTATGCTGGATAAACGTCGCCATGCTGGTGATCTGCGCCTTGGTCAGCGCATTGGAGGTGCCCCAGTTCGGCATGCCGGCGGGCGAGCCGTAGGTGATCAGTGCTTCCAGATACGCCTGGCCCCGGGCCTGGGTGATGTCGGGGGTCAGCGGCTTGCCGGTGGCGCCTTTGCGCAATACGCCGTGACAGCCAGCGCAGCGCTCGAAGTAAATCTGCTTCGAGGCATCGAACTCGGCCTGGCTCAAGTCCGGCGCGCCGGGGCTTTTGACCATGGGCACCGTCACTGCGGTGGCGGCTGCGAATGCCTGCGTTGAAACGACCAAGGCCAGCGCGCAGCCGAGGCTGGCCAGGGTCAGGGCGAAGGGTGTTGTGTTGCGAGTCAGCATTCCATTTCTCCTCGGGCAAGACCTTTGCGATGCCCTGCGAAGGGCGGGGTAGAGCGCAGGTTCTTAGTGCCAGCAGAGACTATGTCGAGGTGGGTGAATGGCCGCTTGACGGCGATCAAGTTTGCGCTGTGTACGGCTTGCCAGGTTGTCGCAGGCGCCCGTAGCGTGGCCACCAAACCCGCTGTTTATGTAAGGTGCGCCATGACCGAACCCTTCTACCAAGTCGTCAACAACGAACAAGTGCTGTTCGAGCACGCCTGGCGTCACCGTATGCCGGTGCTGATCAAGGGGCCCACCGGATGTGGCAAGACGCGTTTCGTCCAGCACATGGCTCACCGCCTGAACCTGCCGCTGTACACCGTGGCCTGCCACGATGACCTGAGCGCCGCCGACCTGATCGGGCGCCATCTGATAGGCGCCCAGGGCACCTGGTGGCAAGACGGCCCTTTGACTCGCGCGGTGCGTGAGGGCGGCATCTGCTATCTGGATGAGGTGGTCGAAGCCCGACAGGACACCGCGGTGGTCCTGCACCCGGTGGCCGATGATCGTCGTGAGTTGTTTCTGGAGCGCACCGGCGAAGTACTCAAGGCGCCTGCGTCGTTCATGTTGGTGGTGTCCTACAACCCCGGCTACCAGAACTTGCTCAAGGGCATGAAGCCCAGCACCCGCCAGCGTTTCGTGGCGATGCGTTTTGCTTATCCATCGACGTTGGAGGAAGAGCGCATTGTCGCCCGTGAAGCGCAGGTGGAGACGGGGTTGGCGGCACAAGTGGTGCGTTTGGGCCAGGCGTTGCGACGCCTGGATCAACATGATCTGGAGGAAGTTGCTTCCACGCGCTTGCTGATATTTGCCGCGCGCCTGATCGCCGCGGGAATGAACCCCCGCGAAGCGTGCATGGCCTGCCTGGCGGAATCCCTGAGTGACGATCCGCAGACAGTCGCGGCGCTGATGGATGTGGTCGATGTCCACTTCAGCTGAGCGGCGACTGCCCGGTGATCTGGCGATGTGGTTTTTCATTCTCGCTGAGTTGTCGGTGTTTGCGATCCTGATCCTGGCGTTTGCCGTGACCCAGGTGTTGCGACCCGAGGTGTTTGCCGAAGGACGAGGACAGTTGGACACCTCTACCGGTTTGGCGATGACCTTGAGCTTGTTGACGGCGGGGTTGTTGGCTGCGCTGGCGCAGCAGCAGATCCGTCAGGGGCGGGCGCGTCTGGCGGCGTGGCTGCTGGTCGCCGGGTGGCTGGTGGCCTGTGGTTATGTGGGGATCAAACTCGCTGAGTATGGACATTTGGCGGGTGTCGGGTTGGGGTTGGAATACAGCACGTTTTTTACGTTGTATTGGATTTTGACCGGGTTTCATTTTTTGCATGTGGTGTTGGGAATGGTGATTCTGGCGTGGTTGGCCCTGGGGTGTTGGCGTGGGGTTTATGCGCCGGGGCGCCAGAGTGGGCTGGAGTCCGGGGTGTTGTATTGGCACATGGTGGATCTGGTATGGGTGGTGTTGTTTCCGTTGGTGTATGTGTTGTGAGGTGGTGATGACGGCGTCGCGATGGATGATGGGGTGTTGGGCTGTGTTGGTGGGGTTGAGTGTCGGCACAGTGGTGTTCGGGGCTGTGGGGCTGTGGTGGGGGGGGTGTTGGTGATGGCGGTGGGGAAGGCTTGGGTGATTGCCGATGGGTTTATGGAGATGCGGCATGCGCCTTGGGGGTGGCGGGGGGTGTTGTTGGCGTGGCCGGTGGTGTTGGTGGTGGGGATTGGGGCGATGCGGTTCTGAGGGGGCACTGTAGGAGCGAGCTTGTTCGCGGTGTACATATCCGTTGCTGCGGTAATGGCTTCTTATGGTTTCGCTCTTACAGCGACTCACTTTTGAACAGCGCAAAAGTAAGCAAAACGCTCTTGCCCCACCACTTGGCACCTCGCTCTGGCTCGGTGTGCCCTCTCTCCGGCATTGCTCCGTGGGCCGCCGCGACGGGCCATCCATGGCCCAACGCGGCTATCCCGGCATCCATGCCGGGATACCCACTGCGCAATGCCTGCGTTCGGCCAGCGTGGTTAACGGGGCGCCTAAGATCAAAATCAAAAACAGAGCCGCTTTCTGTAGGAGCGAGCTTGCTCGCGAAAAACTTGAGATCGCCTCGGGGTGTCAGATTTTCCGCGTCATCATTAACGATCTTCGCGAGCAAGCTCGCTCCTACAGAGAGGAGGCACGTTCGCAAAAGATCAGGTCGGCTACTAGGCCGCCTCGCTCTGTTTTTGATTTTGATCTTAGGCGCCCCGTTAACCACGATGGCCGTAGTCCGATATTGATTCGGGGGGCATGCCGAGCCTAGGCGAGGCAGGAGTGGTGGGGCAAGAGCCCTTTGCTTACTTTGGGCTGGGCCGGCATTCCGGTTTTTCCAAAGTGAGTCGCTGTAAGAGCGAAACCATAAGAAGCCGTTACCACAGCAACGGATATGTACCCAACCCCAACCCCAACCCAAAAAAATACCCGACCAAAACCATCGGCATTTCTTGATCGCCATCAAGCAGTTTCCACCCTCCGACTTCCTATCATGACCCCCGTCAAGCAATGAGGAAGCGACCATGTCAGAGACCTTCACCAAGGGCATGGCCAGGAATATCTACTTCGGAGGAAGCGTGTTCTTCTTCCTGATATTCCTGGCCCTGACCTACCACACCGAACAAACCTTTCCAGCCCGCAGCAACCAGGACCTGCTCACCGAATCCGTGGTTCGCGGCAAAGGCATCTGGGAGCGCAACAACTGTATCGGCTGCCACACCCTGCTGGGCGAGGGCGCGTACTTTGCGCCGGAGCTGGGCAATGTGTTCACTCGCCGTGGCGGCGACGAAGGGTTCAAACCCTTCCTGCACGCCTGGATGAAAATGCAACCCCTGGGCGTTCCCGGCAGACGTGCCATGCCGCAATTCAACCTCAGCGACCAGGAGGTGGACGATATGGCCGAGTTCCTCAAATGGAGCTCGAAGATCAACACCAACGGCTGGCCGCCAAACAAGGAGGGCTAAGGTATGCGCACTGCCAATCCATATCTGAAATTCCAATCCCAGGCCGTGGCCAAACCCTACTTTGTCTTCGCCCTGATCCTGTTTCTCGGCCAAGTGCTGTTCGGTTTGATCATGGGCCTGCAATACGTGGTCGGTGACTTCCTGTTCCCGTTGATTCCGTTCAACGTCGCGCGGATGGTCCACACCAACCTGCTGATCGTCTGGCTGTTGTTCGGCTTCATGGGCGCCGCCTACTACCTGGTGCCGGAAGAGGCTGATCGCGAACTGCATAGTCCCACGCTGGCCATCGTGCTGTTCTGGGTCTTTGCCGCCGCTGGCGTGTTGACGATCCTCGGTTACTTGCTGGTGCCCTATGCGGCCCTGGCCGAGATGACCCACAACGAACTGCTGCCGACCATGGGCCGGGAGTTTCTCGAGCAGCCGACGATTACCAAAATGGGGATTGTCGTGGTGTGCCTGGGCTTTCTCTACAACATCGGCATGACCCTGCTCAAGGGCCGCAAGACCACCGTCAGCATGGTGATGATGACCGGCCTGATCGGCCTCGCGGTGTTCTTTCTGTTCTCGTTCTACAACCCTGGCAACCTGGCGCGTGACAAGTTCTACTGGTGGTGGGTGGTGCATCTTTGGGTGGAAGGCGTATGGGAACTGATCATGGGTTCAATGCTCGCCTTCGTGCTGATCAAGGTCACCGGCGTTGACCGTGAAGTGGTCGAGAAATGGCTGTACGTGATCATTGCCATGGCCCTGATTACCGGGATCATCGGCACCGGTCACCACTTCTTCTGGATCGGCGCGCCGGAGGTCTGGTTGTGGGTCGGTTCGATCTTCTCGGCCCTGGAGCCACTGCCGTTCCTGGCGATGGTGATGTTCGCCTTCACCATGGTCAAGCAGCGTCGGCGCCAGCACCCGAACCGGGCGGCGACGTTGTGGGCCAAGGGCACCACGGTTACGGCGTTTTTCGGCGCGGGGGTCTGGGGTTTCCTGCATACCTTGGCCCCGGTCAACTATTACACCCACGGTACCCAGCTGACGGCGGCCCACGGACACCTGGCGTTCTTCGGTGCCTACGCGATGATTGTCATGACCCTGATCAGCTACGCCATGCCCCGCTTGCGCGGCCTTGGTGAAGCGCCGGACGAGCGCTCCCAGACGTTGGAAATCTGGGGCTTCTGGATGATGGTGGTGTCGATGGTGATGATCACCTTGTTCCTCACCGCCGCCGGTGCGGTGCAGGTCTGGCTACAACGTTGGCAGGTCGACGGTGTGGCGTTGCCGTTCATGGCGACGATGGATCACCTGACGCTGTTGTTCTGGGCGCGACTGGCCAGTGGCGTGGTGTTCCTGCTGGGACTGCTGTGCTACCTGTGGAGCTTTCGTCAGCGCGGTCGGGGGTTGGGCGATCCGGTGCCGAGTGTGTGTTGAACGGTAAACGTTAATCCCCAAGAGGGCGGCCCGGCAGGTAATGCGGGCCGTTTTACGTCTGGAGCACTTAATATGGCCTTTACCCTGGAATTGGAAGAGTGGGTCGGCAGTGTCTGGCACCGCTTTATAACCCGCCGCGCCAGCGCCGATTTCCCCGAAGCGCGTGTCGATCTGGTGGACCGCCAGCGCAGCTTGGCGCTGTTGTTCCATGCCTTGGGCGGCGCCAGCGGGATTGCCCTGGAAGCCGCCAGCGAGCGTGACCTGCTGCTGCGCCGCAATCTGCTAATGCGCATCGCCGGCACCTGTAAGCAAGCACCCCTGGCTTCGTGTGATGGCAGCCGTCTTCGTTTGCCCGCGAGTCTGGCGGTGTTTCCCACGGCCTCGCTGAATCTTGAGCTGTACCGTTGGTTGGCGTTGTTGGCTTCGCAGTCCGGGCCGATGACCCATTGGGCGCGAGATAACCAGCGTTGGACCTGGCTGTTGTTGCAGCGTTATCCGGCGTTGCTGCCCAGCTACCAGCGACTGGTGGACGCCCATCTGCAGCTGCGTCCGGACCCTGCCAGCCTCCCTCCCGGCGAAGCTGCGCTGGAAAAAGCCTTGCGCAAGGCCTTGCGCGAGCCCGGCAGCGTCGGCCACTTACCGCCTAGTGAACGCGCTGCCTGGCCCTTGCCGCTTTGGCTGTATCCGTCTTTGCAGCTGGACAGCCCGCAGGCAGGCGACGTGGACGAGCCGGAGGACGACCTCGCCACTCGTCCCGGTGAACAACAGGGCGCTCCCAAGCGTGCCAGTCGCGTTGACGATCAGACCCGGGATGGCGGCTTGCTGGTGGTGCGCCTGGAAAACCTGTTCAGTTGGACCGAACACGTGGACCTGGATCGCTGGACCGACGACAGCGAGGACGAGAATGCTGCCCGCGTCGCCGAAGATCTCGACCAGTTAAGCCTGTCCCGCCAACGCGTGCGCAAGAGTGGCGGCCTGAAATTGCACCTGGATCTGCCTCCGGCAGACATCGACGATATCCCGCTGGGCGAGGGCATCAAGCTGCCGGAGTGGGATTACCGCCAACAACGTTTGCAAGACAACGTCGTCAACCTGCAACTGATGCAACCGCGCGACAGCACACCACAACCGCTGCCCGTACGCCTGCAGGCACAGGCCGCGCGTTTGCGCCGTCAGTTCCAGCAACTGCGCACCGATCGCCAATGGCTGCGCCAGCAACCCCAGGGTGCGGAGCTGGACTTGCAAGCCTGGCTGGACTTTCATGTCGAACGCCAGCACGGACCTTGCGCCGAACGCGGTTTGTTTATGGAGCAGCGTCACACCCGTCGCGACTTGGCCTGTCTGCTGCTGGCCGACGTGTCGATGTCCACCGATGCCCACTTGAACGATACGCAAAAGGTCATCGACGTGATCCGCGACAGCTTGCTGCTGTTTGGTGAGAGCCTGGCTGGCCTGGGCGATGCGTTTGCCCTGTACGGTTTTTCGTCCCTGCGCCGCCATCAGGTGCGCCTGCAACAACTCAAGTCATTCCAACAACCTTACGACGACCAGACACGTGGTTCCATTCAAGGGCTGAAACCGGGGTATTACACGCGCATGGGAGCTGCGATTCGTCAGGCCACGCACACATTGGGTGCCTGCAAACAACGGCGCAAGCTGCTGCTGATTGTCACCGACGGCAAGCCCAATGACCTGGATTTGTATGAAGGACGCTACGGCGTCGAGGACACCCGCCAGGCGGTGGTGGAAGCACGGCGACAGGGCTTGATCCCGTTCTGCATCACCATTGATAAAAAAGCCCGGGATTACCTGCCGTACATGTTTGGAGCCCACGGCTACACCCTGATTCGCCAGCCGGAGCAATTGCCGTTGCGGCTGCCCCAGCTGTACCGGCAATTGACCGAAAGTCAGTAACCAAGGCTCAATAAAAGCCGCGAGGCAGCCAGAAGAACATCGCGATGCAGAACAGTGCCAGGCCCAGGCAGAACCACTGGAAACGCCTCAGCCGTCGCGCCTGGAGGCTGGCGCCCGAGGCGGGAAGGGCCATGGCGCAGCGTTCGCATGCATCCCGCTGTAGCGCATTCGAGTGCTCGCAGTACAGGCAGACCCGCGCCTCGCTCACTCGAACTGCTCCAGGCGCGGACGATCCAGAATGGCAATCAGTCGACCGTCCTGGGTGATGATCTTTTCATCGATCAGCCGGCGGATAATTCGTGAAAACGTCTCGGGCTGGATCGACAGATGCCCGGCGATCAGTTGCTTGGCCATCGGCAATTCGAATGAACTGTCGGCGCTGTGCAGGCGCACCAGTTGCGTCAACAAGTAACGCACCACGCGGTGCGTGGCGTTTTTCAGCGACAACGTTTCGATCTCGTTGACCCGCTGGTGCAGACGCACGCACAACTTGCCCAGCAGAGCGAAGGTCAGGCGGCTGTTGCTGTGGAGTAGGCGCATGTAGGTGGCGTTGGACAGGCGATACAGCTGCGTCGGGCACACCGCTTCGGCGCAGGCCACATAATTGGGGGTGTCCATCAGCATCATCGCTTCGGCGAAGGTTTGTCGCTCACCGATCACTTCGAAGACTTTCTCCTGGCCATCCGGGGTCAGGCGGTAAATCTTCACCGCGCCGGCGATCACGAAGTAAAACGCGTCAGCCGGCTCGCCCTGGCGAAACAGCGGCTCACCCTTGTCGACGTTCAGCAAGTGACTGCTGGCCATCAACTCATCCATCTGTTCTTCGTTCAACGGCTCGAACAAATGATGGCTGCGCAGGATCTGGTGATGGACGCGATGCAGGACTCTGGGGGCATCCTTGGGACAGACCAGGGACGGGATCATACAAGCCACAACGACAGGCCACTGGCCGCCGCCATCATCGAACCGAGGATCACAAACCAGGCCAGGGGCTGGATGAGGTTTTTCATGGGGGACTCCGTGAGGCAGGTGAGGGAGGGATAACCCGATAGAGCAAGAGCCGGGCCAGCCGGAAGGGCGGGTAATACGTGGCCTAGAGCAATTGAAAGGTAAAAATGACCCTGGCCTTCAGGGTTGTTTTTACCCGGCAGTGGTCATTTGAACCCTCAAACCCCCGCCCCCGGTAGGAGCGAGCTTGCTCGCGAAAAACTCAAAGGCGCCGCGTGTAGCCAGAATGCCTTCGTCATCGTTAACGTTCTTCACGAGCAAGGGGCATGTGTCCCCTCGCTCCTACAGAAGTTTTCGGCGCGTCGCGAAACCCGGCTCGGGCCTTGCAAGTCGATTTGGCAACGGCCCCAAGGATATTGTGATGGCTCTTGCCGCGGCTTGATCTGTGACAAGAGACAGGCGTGGGCAATCCCGGATGATCGGGCCGGCAACGACTTGAGGAGTGGCTGTATGCAAGTGCTGGATCGGCGTAAGGCAATGTCGATTACCCCGTTATTTCGTCTGGCTTTCCGGCCATTCTTTCTCGGTGGCTGCCTGTTGGCGCTGCTGGCGGTGCCTTTATGGTTACTGGCGCTGGCCGGGGTCAGTGGCACCTGGCAGCCGGCGGGTGGGTGGTTGGCGTGGCATCGGCATGAGTTGTTATTCGGTTTCGCCCTGGCGATCATCGCGGGGTTCCTGTTGACCGCCGTACAGACCTGGACCGGTCGTCCGGGGTTGAGTGGCAAGCCCTTGGCGCTGTTGGCGGCGGTGTGGCTGGCGGCGCGGCTGGCGTGGTTGTTCAATCTGCCGTGGCCGTTGTTGGCGACGCTGGAGCTGGCGTTTCCCTTGGCCGTCGCCGGGTTGATGGGCTGGACCCTGTGGCAGGTGCGACAACAGCGTAATTACCCAATTGTGTTGGTGTTACTGCTGCTGACCCTGGCCGATGGCTTGTCGCTGTTGGGTTTGCTGCGCGGTGATGAAGGTTGGCAACGCCAGGCGGTGCTGACCGGGCTGTGGTTGGTGGCGGCCATGATGGGGCTGATCGGTGGCCGAGTGATTCCGTTTTTCACCCAGCGCGGCCTCGGCCGGACCCATGCGGTACAACCCTGGCCCTGGCTGGATCGCCTGTTGCTGGGCGGCTCGGTGTTGGTGGCGCTGCTGTATGCGAGCGGACCGGCGTTGACCGCCAGCGTCTGGATCGGCCTGTTGTTTGCGCTGTTGGGGCTTGGGCATCTGCTGCGGTTGGTGCGTTGGCATGACCGGGGTTTATGGAACGTGCCGCTACTCTGGTCGCTGCACCTGGCCTATGGCTGGTTGGCGCTGGCGTGCCTGGGCATGGCGCTGTGGCATTTCGGCGTGTCGCTGAACCCGAGCCTGGCCGTGCATGCGTTGACGATAGGAGCGATGGGCGGGTTGATTCTGGCGATGATTGCCCGCGTCAGCCTGGGCCATACCGGCCGTCCGCTGACGCCTCCCGTGGGCATGACCCTGGCGTTTGCGCTATTGAACCTTGCCTGTCTGAGCCGGGTGCTGTTGGTGCTGATCTGGCCGTATGCTGCGTTGTGGTTGGCCGGCCTGTGCTGGGTGCTCGGCCTGGGACTGTACGTAGTGCGCTACGGGCCAATGCTGTGGCGTGCGCGGGTTGACGGGCATCCGGGCTAGGAGATCGAGAATGCTGTATTCGTGGTTACTGATCGTGCATTTGCTGGCAGCGATTGCCTTTATCGGCACGTTGTTTTTCGAGGTGTTCATCTGGCACCGCGCCCGTGAGGAACTGGCCTGGTCGGCGCAATTCACCTCGGAGCAGGCGATTGCCCGGCGTTCGCGGCAGGTGCTGCATGCCGTGGTCGTGCTGTTGTATGGCGCCGGCATTGGCCTGGCCTGGCATTACCGCGGAGTACTGGCGGCGCCGTGGGCCAGCCACTTCGCGGCGTTGCTGAGCCTCAAGATCCTGTTGGCGCTGAGCATCATCGGACACTACTTGCTGTTGGCTTACTGGCTGGGCAAGCAGCGCCTGAGTCCGGCACGAGCGATGTGGATACGGCGCAGCATCCTGGGGCATATGCTGCTGATTGTGATTCTGGCGAAGCTGATGCTGCGCTAATGGTTGGGTAGCAGCGGATCAAGCGGGGGGTGTGAGTGCCCGCACAAACAACACATCATTTTCCAGATGAATATGCTCCAGCAGGTCTCCATGAAACTGCTCAAGTCCCCGATACAGTGTGCGCCAAGTGTTGCAGGCGTCGGCGGGAGGGGTGATCTGCTCGGTCAGCGCCAGCAGTTGCTCCAACGCCTGTGCGTGCTGTTCATGTTCAAAGCGCATCACCTGGATCGGCGGCGCGGCCTGGGGGCCCATACCCATTTGCAACATGGGGAACAGCACTTGTTCTTCCTTGAGCATATGACCCTCCAATTCTTGCTCGATGTCCCGCAACAAATCCGCCAGTCCGTTGGGGCAGTGCAGATGATGGCCGTGGACCTGCTCGACTCGGCTGGCCAGGCGAATCAGTTCCGGCAGTTGCTCGCGATGGCGGGCGTGGTAGCGCTCCAGCAAGTGTTCGATCAGTTGCGCCTGGGACAGGGTCTGCGCAGCGATGGCGTTCATCGGTTTTCCTCATCAAGTGATCAGATACACCCGCATTGCATGCGCTATGCCAACGCCAAGCCGTTGAAAAACAATGTTTAATTTTTTGTGGTGGTCAGGATCACCCTGATGTTGCAGGGTAGAACGGACCAATCAAGGGTATCTATGACCATGCTGCGTGAAAGCCTGTCGGCCGATCTGATTGTCGAACTGCCGAATGCCGTGCGCCTGCAACGGCTGGTGCAGACCCTGCGTGAATACTTCAACAGCGGCGCCGTAGGCCTGTTGCGCCTGGATGGCGACGACAGCCTGCGCCCGGTGGCGAGCGTCGGGCTGGTTCACGAAGCCTTGGGCCGACGTTTTGTGATCGCGCAACATCCACGGTTGGCGGCGATCATGGCGTCCCGTGAACCGACCTGGTTCGAGCCCGACAGTCGCCTGCCGGACCCCTACGATGGCTTGCTGGATAATCAGGTCGGCGAGCCGCTGCCGGTGCATGACTGCATGGGCGTGAGCCTGTATGTCGAGGGTCGGCCCTGGGGCGCGATCACCCTGGACGCGCTGCATGCCGGTACCTTTGATGCCAGCGCCCGTGAGCAACTCAAACGCTGCACCTTGCAGATCGAAGCGGCGGTGCGCGTGACCCGTCTGGAACAGGAAAACCGTAGCCTGCGCCTGTCGCGCCGGGATATGGGCGAAGGCTTGCCCAGCGTCGAAGACGCCGAGATCCTCGGCCAGAGCCCGGTGCTGCATCAATTGCTCAACGAACTGGATGTGCTGGCCGAGGCGGATTTACCGGTGCTGTTGCTGGGCGAGACCGGTGTCGGCAAAGAGCTGTTCGCCCGGCGCCTGCACCGACTGTCACGTCGCAGCCACAAGCCGCTGATCCAGGTCAATTGCGCAGCGCTCCCAGAATCCTTGGCCGAGAGCGAATTGTTCGGGCATGTCAAAGGCGCCTTCTCCGGCGCCACCAGTGATCGCGCCGGGCGCTTTGACGCGGCGAATGGCGGCACACTGTTTCTTGATGAAGTCGGCGAGTTGCCGTTGAGCGTGCAGGCTAAGCTGCTGCGCACCTTGCAGAACGGCGAGATCCAGCGTCTGGGCGCCGACAAGCCGTTGCATGTGGACGTACGGATCATCGCGGCGACCAACCGGCATCTGCCCGACAGCATTCGCAGTGGTCTGTTTCGTGCCGATCTGTACCACCGGCTCTCGGTGTACCCGGTACCGATTCCGGCGTTACGCGAACGTGGGCAGGATGTGTTGTTGCTGGCCGGGCACTTTCTTGAACTCAACCGCGCCCGTCTTGGGCTGCGCGGCCTGCGCCTGTCACCGGCGGCCGAGCAGGCGTTGCTCGGCTATGGCTGGCCGGGCAATGTGCGTGAGCTGGAGCATGTCATCAGTCGCGCCGCGTTGAAGCAACTGAGTCGGGGTGGCAACCGCCACGAGATCATGACCCTGGCCGCCGAACTGCTGGACCTCGACAGCAGCAGCGCCGTGGTGCCGCAAGCGCCGGTGACGGAAGTGCCGGCGGCGGCTTTTCAAACCTTGGGCGAGGCGGTGGACGATTGCCAGCGCCAGAAAATTCGCCAGGCCTTGGGCCAATCCGCCGACAACTGGGCGAAGGCCGCCAGGTTGTTGGGGCTGGACGCCAGCAACCTGCACAAATTGGCCCGGCGCCTGGGGCTCAAATAGCGACCTGCGACCCCATGACGCGGCGTGCAGTTGATCGCGGTCAAGGTGTGGCGAGCGGGGCCTGATCAGACTGTGGCGAACTGTTCAGAGGTTCGCTCCATGCCCCTTTCTCTCGCGCAGATGCGCCGCAACTACACCCTGTACGGCTTGCGGGACGACCTGGCACAAGACGATCCCATCGCGCTGTTCGGCCAGTGGCTGGAGCAGGCGCGCAAGACGGAAGTGGCCCCCGTGGAAGCCAACAGCATGGCCCTGGCCACTGTCGATAGCGAGGGCCACGCGCATTGTCGGATCCTGTTGCTCAAGGGTTTCAGCGATCAGGGGTTCACGTTTTTCGGTCATTATCAGAGTGCCAAGGGCCTGGAACTGGCGAGCAACCCGCATGCCGCCATGACCTTTTTCTGGCCGGGCCTGGAGCGCCAGGTGCGTATCGAAGGCACGGTCGCACGGCTGGCGCCGGCACTCTGCGATGAGTACTTCGCGTCCCGGCCGTTAGCCAGTCAGGTCGGCGCCTGGGCCTCGCCGCAAAGCCAGCCGCTCGCCCATCGCGCCGAGCTGGAAGGCCGTCTGCGCGACGTCACCCAACGCTTCGCCGGGCACCATCCGCCGCGCCCACGGGAATGGGGTGGCTACTGCTTGCGGCCAGAACGTGTGGAGTTCTGGCAAGGCCGCGCCGACCGTCTTCATGACCGCCTCGATTACCGCCGACACGACGAGGCATGGCAGCGCAGCCGTTTGGCGCCCTGAATCCGTTTGGAGGTACCTCCTCGGAGGAATAGGCCCACCGCGCTTTGCAGTGCAGGCTGGGCCCATTGCTCATTTATCCCGGGATTTTCACCATGGCACATTTGACCCAACGCACCTTCGCTTCACTGAACATCGCGGTGCTGACGATTAGCGATACCCGCAATCTTGAAACCGACACCTCCGGACAAACCCTTTGCGATCGGCTGCAAGGTGCCGGTCACGCGCTGATCGATCGCGCTCTGGTGGTGGATGACATTTACCAGATCCGTGCGCGCATTTCGCAATGGATCGCCGACCCTCATGTGCAAGTGATCCTGACCACTGGCGGCACCGGTTTCACCGCGCGAGACAACACGCCCCAGGCGGTATTGCCGTTGTTGGACAAGCATGTCGAAGGCTTTGGCGAATTGTTTCGCCAGGTCTCGCTGCAGGAAATTGGCATGTCGAGCCTACAGTCCCGTGCGTTGGCCGGTATCAGTAATGGTGTGCTGGTGTGCTGCATGCCGGGCTCGCCGGGGGCCTGCCGCACCGGTTGGGACGAGATTCTGCTGGGGCAACTGGACAGTCGCACCGGGCCGTGCAATTTCGCTCCGCACCTCAAGCCGCAGGCGGCGCAAACGCTGGAACCCTGCGAGGTGCGCGCGTGAATACCTCGGTCTGTGAACGTGGTGAGCTGATCCCGGTGGACGAGGCCATCGAGCGCCTGTTGGCCCAGGCTCCGCCACCACCGGCCACCCAGCAGGTGAAAACCGCACTGGCGTTGGGACGGGTGCTGGCCAGCGATATTTTCTCCCCGGTGAACCTGCCGGCCTGGGACAACAGTGCCATGGACGGTTACGCGCTGCGCGCCGCCGACCTGCCGGCCGAGGGCGGCTACTTGCGCCTGGCCGGGCGGATTGCCGCTGGCTCGGAAGCGACCTGTGCGTTGGGCAGTGGCCAGACCATGCGGATCTTTACCGGCGCGCCGCTGCCAGCGGGCGCGGACACGGTGGTGCCTCAAGAGCGTTGCCGGGTCTACGGTCAACGCATCTGGTGCCCACCGATGCGAGCCGGCGAACACGTGCGCAGGCAGGGTGAAGAAGTCAGCCAGGGTGCCTTGCTGCTGGCGGCCGGCAAACGTCTGCGAGCCCAGGAGTTGGGCCTGTTGGCGGCGGCCGGGTTGGCCCAGGTCAAAGTCTACCGAGCGTTGCGTGTGTGCCTGCTGAGCAGCGGTGACGAACTGCGCGAGCCGGGTGACCCTCTCGCGCCGGGGCAAATCTACAACAGCAATCGGCATTGCCTGGCCGCGTTGTTGCAAGGCTGGGGCGTCGACGTTCACGACTATGGCGTGATGGCGGATGAACTGGCCGTCAGCCGCGATGCACTGACCCTGGCATCCTCGGAGTGCGACCTGTTGCTGACCTCTGGCGGCGTGTCAGTGGGCGAAGAAGATCACCTCAAGCAAGCGATCAAGGAACTCGGTCGCGTTGATTTCTGGCGTCTGGCGATCCAGCCCGGCAAGCCTTTGGCCTTTGGCGAGGTGGCTGGCAAACCGTGGATCGGTCTGCCGGGCAACCCGTCGGCAGCGTTGATCACCGCGCTGGTGGTGGTACGTCCGTTTCTGTTGCGCGCTCAAGGCGTCACTGAAGTGACGACGCTGGCGGTGCGGCTACCGGCCGATTTCGAGTGGACTCAGCGCAACCGGCGCCGGCAATACCTGCGGGCGCGGTTGACGCCGGGGATCGACGGTCAAGCATGCGTCACCCTGCATCCTCGGCAAAGCTCGGCGATGTTGAGCGCCGCGTGCTGGGCCGATGGCTTGGCGGTGGTGGAGCGTGAGCAGTTGATTGAGAAGGGCGGCCTGGTGCGGTTCCTGTCCTTTGCTGAGTTGATGCAATAAAAGCCCACATCCCGGCACGGGGCATTGGGCGTGCACGCGAGATTTTTCGGAGGATTCACCATGCAACTGGTCTGCCCGGCAGGCAATCTGCCTGCGCTTAAAGCCGCCGTGCGCCACGGGGCCGATGCGGTGTATGTCGGCTTTCGCGACGACACCAACGCCCGGCATTTTGCCGGGCTGAACATGGACGACAAGCAGTTCGACGGCGCTGTCGCGTATATCCGCCAGCACCAGCGCAAGCTGTACGTGGCGGTCAATACCTATCCGCAACCCAAGGGCTGGGAGCGCTGGCAGCGTGCCGTCGACCGCGCGGCGGACCATGGCGTCGATGCGCTGATCGCTGCCGACCCCGGGGTGCTGCACTACGCCAGCCAACGTCATCCGCACCTGGCGTTGCACCTGTCGGTCCAGGGTTCAGCGACTCATGCGGCGGCGTTGCAGTTCTATGCCGAACGCTATGGCATCCGGCGTGCGGTGCTGCCACGGGTGCTGTCACTGGCCCAGGTCAAGCAAGTAGCGGCCAGCAGTTCGGTGCCGATCGAGGTGTTCGGCTTTGGCAGCCTGTGCATCATGGCCGAGGGGCGTTGCCATTTGTCTTCGTACATCACCGGTGAATCACCGAACCTGTGCGGTGTGTGTTCGCCGGCCAAGGCGGTGCGCTGGAGCGAAGATGCCGACGGCCTGAGTGCGCGGCTCAGTGAAGTGTTGATTGACCGTTACACCCCGGACGAGCCCGCCGGCTACCCGACCTTGTGCAAGGGCCGTTTCGTGGTGGCGGGTGAGCGCTTCCACGCTCTGGAAGAACCCACCAGTCTCGACACCCTGGACCTGTTGCCGGAACTGATCGCCATGGGCGTCGCGGCGGTGAAGATCGAGGGCCGCCAGCGCAGCCCGGCGTACGTCGAACAAGTCACCGGCGTCTGGCGTGCCGCGCTGGATGCCCATCGCAGCGCGCCGAATAGCTTTGTGGTCAAGAACCAATGGCGCAAGGTGCTGGCCGGCTTATCCGAGGGCAGCCAGACCACCCTGGGTGCCTACCATCGTTCGTGGCAGTGAGGAGACCGAGATGAAACTCAGCCTGGGACCGGTGCTGTTTTATTGGGACAAGCAACAATTGGGGCAGTTTTATGCGGAGATGGCAGACCTGCCGCTGGACGTGATCTACCTCGGCGAAACCGTGTGCTCCAAGCGCCGGGCATTCAACCTGGATCAATGGCTGGGCCTGGGCCGTGAGTTACAGGCCACCGGGAACGCGCAAATTGTACTGTCGAGCCTGACTCTGATTGAAGCCGCGTCGGAGCTATCGAGCCTGCGTCGCCTGTGTGACAACGGCGAAGTGCTGGTGGAGGCCAACGACATGGGCGCGGTGCAGTTCCTCGCTGAGCGCAAGTTGCCGTTCGTGGGCGGTCCGGCGTTGAATTTATACAACGGGCATGCCCTGGCGCAGGTACTCGACGTCGGGATGATGCGCTGGGTGCCACCGGTGGAATGTTCGGCTGCGCTGGTGGGCGATGTGCTGGAGCAAGTGCGCGAGCTGGGCCGGCCGTTGCCGCAAGTGGAAATCTTCGCCTATGGGCATTTGCCCCTCGCATACTCCGCGCGATGTTTCACCGCGCGTGCCGAAAACCGGCCCAAGGATGATTGCCAGTTCTGTTGCCTCAACTACCCGGACGGCATGCCGCTGACCAGTCAGGAAGGGCAGCCGCTGTTCACCTTGAATGGAATCCAGACCCTGTCGGCGGAGGTCACCAACCTGTTGGCGGATTATCCGGGACTGCTGAGCTGCGGCGCCGACCTGCTGCGCCTGAGCCCCCGGGCACAAGGCATGCCCGGCATCGTCGAAGCGTTCGACCGGGTACGCCAGGGTGCCACGCCGCCGGTGTATGTCGAAGGGTGCAATGGCTACTGGCATGGCCAGGCCGGGATGTTGCGGGTTGAGGAGGTGGGGCTGTGCTGAGCTGCAAACAATGGTTGCTCAAAGGCGCCGACCGGGTCTTGCCACAGCTGCGCAAAGTGCCGTTCGTGGTGCAACGGCTGACATTGCAACAGACGCTGAACCGTTGCCTGGCGGAACCGTTGCGCGATGGCGGGTTTGAGCTGCTGCGCGGACGCTGGCTGTGTTTGCGCATACCGGACCTGGGGTTGCAGTGGTTTCTGACCCTGGATCGAAACGGACTGCGCATCGCCGAGCGGGCCGAGGCGCAGGTGACTATCAGTGGTAACTGGCGCGAGTTTTTGCTGCTGGCCAGTCGCCAGGAGGATCCGGATACGCTGTTTTTTCGACGCAGGTTGGTGATCGAGGGGGATACGGAGTTGGGATTGGGACTGAAGAATTTGATCGATAGCCTTGATCCGGAGGTGTTGCCTGCTTGGCTGTGGCGCCATCTGGAACGGGCGGGGAAGGGGCTGGCGATGGGGTAGTTGTTGGTCGAGGCGGGTATGCATTTATCTGCTTGAAACCGTCCCTCACCCTAGCCCTCTCCCCAGGGGGGGCGAGGGGACAGACCGAAGTGTGCTGAGAAAATGGGCGACCTGAAAAACCGTTTTGATTATGGATTAAAATCCGATCTTTCAGGTCGATGCAAACCGCCAATATCCCTCGGTCAGTCCCCTCGCCCCTCTGGGGAGAGGGCTAGGGTGAGGGGCGGATCTCAAGCCTGCCACCCCAGCGCCCAACCGCCGCACCCACCTTGTCTCCCAACTTGATTTCAATCAAGGGCTCAATAGCAACCTGCCACCTACCATCGGCTGCATATTCCGGCCGTTGAAGTCAGTCAGCCCATGAACCGCGCCATCCCCTTGACCCTCGCCAACCCGGCCTCCAGCCCGGTTACCTGGCTGATTATTCTGCTATTGCTGCTCAGCGCTGCCGAACCGCTCCAGGCCAAGTCGTACGGTGCTATCGAACAGCAACGCATCGAAAAGGTCTTCCCCCAGGTCGATGCCATTTCCGACCCCGAAGGCCAGTTCAACGTCCGCACTCTCAAGGCCAACAACCAGGTCATCGGCTACGTCTTCCAGAGTCTCGATGTGGTGGATATCCCGGCCTATTCCGGCAAACCGATCAACACCCAAGTGATTCTTGATCCGGCCGGCGTGATCCGCGATGCCTATGTGCTGGAACACCACGAACCGATCCTGCTGATCGGCATTCCCGAAGTCAAACTGCACGACTTTACCGCGCGGTACAGCGGCATCAACGTCAAGCAGCGCGTGGTGGTGGGGCGCTCCAGTGATACCGAGGCGGTCACGGTGGATGCGGTTGCCGGGGCCACGGTGACCGCGATGGTGGTCAATGAAGTGATCATGCGCGCCGCCCACGAAGTGGCGGTGTCGCTCAAGCTGGTGGAGGACAAGGCCCGTAGCGCGCAGCGTCCCGCGCTGATACGCAGCGATCTGTTCGCGCCCGCCACCTGGGAACAATTGACCGGCAATGGCGCGATCCGTCGCCTGAACCTGACCCGTGGCCAGGTGGATGCCGCCTTCAAGGGCACCGAGGCCGAAGGGGTTGATATCGCACCTGAAGGGCAGGCTGATGAGACTTTTATCGATCTCTACGTCGCGCACGTCAACGCACCGAGCCTAGGCCGTAATCTGCTGGGGGACGCTCAATACCGCGTGCTGATGCAAGGTCTCAAGCCGGGCGAGCAGGCGATTGCGCTGTTGGGGCGCGGACTGTTTTCGTTCAAGGGCTCGGGGTATGTGCGCGGCGGGATCTTTGATCGGGTGCAACTGCGCCAGTTCGGCAATGTCATCAGTTTTCGCGACATGGATCACCAACGCCTGTACGACGTATTCGCCGAAGGCATGCCCGAATTCGATGAAATGTCGGTATTTATCGTTCGGCCCCAGGCCGCGTTCGACCCCGGTTCGGCCTGGACCCTGGAGCTGCTGGTGCGGCGTCAGACCGGTCCGGTCAGCGGCACATTCGTAAGCTTTGAACTGCCCTATCAAATGCCCGAGCAGTACCTGGAGCGACCGTTACCGACGGCGGCGGAGCAGGCGGCCATCGACGAAGCCAACCGGCCGATGTGGCTGACGATCTGGTATCAGAAGCAATTCCAGATCCTGGTCCTCGGCGCTGCCCTGGTCGTGCTCACGGCGATCCTGTTTGCGCAGGACAGCCTGGCCCGGCGCCCGCGTCTGCTGCATTGGGTACGCCGTGGTTACCTGCTGTTCACCGTGGTGTTTATCGGTTGGTATGCGTTGGGGCAACTGTCGGTGGTCAACGTATTGACCTTCGTGCATGCGCTGTTCCAGCAGTTCCGCTGGGAACTGTTTCTCACTGATCCGTTGATCTTCATGCTCTGGGTGTTTACCGCTGCCAGCCTCCTGTTGTGGGGGCGCGGGGTGTTTTGCGGCTGGTTGTGCCCGTTTGGCGCGTTGCAGGAATTACTCAACGAAGCGGCGCGCAAGCTCAAGGTGCGCCAGTTCGAATTACCGTTTGCCGTGCATGAGCGCCTGTGGGCGATCAAGTACTTGATCCTGCTCGCGCTGTTTGGCATCTCCCTGGAGTCGATGGCCACCGCCGAGGTGTTCGCCGAAGTGGAGCCGTTCAAGACCGCCATCACCCTCAAGTTCGACCGTCAGTGGTGGTTCGTGCTGTATGCCGTGGCGTTGCTGGTGATCAACCTGTTTACGCGCAAAGTCTATTGCCGCTACCTCTGCCCGTTAGGCGCGGCGTTGGCGATTCCCAGCAAGTTCCGGCTGTTCGATTGGCTCAAGCGCCGCAAGGAGTGTGGCAATCCCTGCCAGCTGTGCGCCAAGGAGTGCGAGATCCAGGCGATCCACCCCGACGGGCATATCAATGCCAATGAATGCCACTACTGCCTCGATTGCCAGATGACCTGGCACAACGACCACAAATGCCCGCCACTGATCAATAAACGCAAGAAACGCCACAAGACCGCACCCACCGCCGCTCAGTTGATCCCGGTGGTGCAGGTGGCGGCGCCTGAATGACGGCCTTGGGCACTTATTTTTCCATCAGGAGCACATCATGAACGACACCGAAGCGAACAACGCCGGGCAAACCCCGGAACCGGAAGGCCTGAGTCGACGCGGTTTTCTCGGCACCGGGGCGATAACCGGCGCGGTACTGGCGGGCGCCACGGCCCTTGGCGGCACGGTTTTTACCCGTGAGTCCTTCGCGGCAGCAGCCAAGGACGCCAAGTCGAAAGTCCATGTGGGGCCGGGCGAGCTGGACCAGTATTACGGCTTCTGGAGCGGCGGCCACCAAGGCGAAGTGCGCGTACTCGGCGTGCCCTCGATGCGTGAGCTGATGCGCATTCCGGTATTCAATGTTGACTCGGCCACCGGCTGGGGCCTGACCAACGAGAGCAAGCGCGTGCTGGGGGAGAGCGCCAAGTACCTGAATGGCGACTGCCATCATCCGCACCTGTCCACCACCGATGGCCGCTATGACGGCAAATACCTGTTTATCAACGACAAGGCCAACACCCGCGTGGCGCGGATTCGCCTGGACATCATGAAGTGCGACAAGATCGTCACTGTGCCCAATGCCCAGGCCATCCACGGCCTGCGCCTGCAAAAGGTGCCCTACACCAAGTACGTGTTCTGCAATGCCGAGTTCATCATCCCGCACCCCAACGACGGCCACAGCTTCGACCTGCAGGACAAAAACAGCTTCACCCTGTTCAACGCCATCGACGCCGAAAAGATGGAAATGGCCTTCCAGGTGATCGTCGATGGCAACCTCGACAACGCTGACATGGACTACACCGGCAAGTACGCGGCCGCCACGTGCTACAACTCCGAGAAGGCCTCGGACCTGGGTGGCATGATGCGCAACGAGCGCGACTGGGTGGTGGTCTTCAACATCCCGCGCATTGAAGCGGCGATCAAGGCCGGCAAGTTCATCAACCTGGACGGCGTCAAGGTTCCGGTGGTGGATGGGCGCAAGGGTGATGACGGCAAGGACAGCGAATTCACCCGCTATATTCCGGTGCCGAAGAACCCCCATGGCTGCAATACCTCGCCCGATGGTAAGTACTTCATTGCCAACGGCAAGCTGTCACCGACTTGCACCATTATTGCCATCGACAAGCTCGATGACCTGTTCAGCGACAAGATCAAGGACCCGCGTGGCGTGGTGGTCGGGGAGCCGGAGCTGGGTCTGGGCCCGTTGCACACCACTTACGACGGCCGGGGGTTTGCCTACACCACGCTGTTTATCGACAGCCAGGTGGTCAAGTGGAACATCGCCGAAGCGATCCGCGCCTACGGTGGCGAGAAGGTCAACTACATCAAGCAGAAACTTGATGTGCATTACCAGCCCGGCCATAACCATGCCTCGCTGACCGAAACCCGTGATGCCGACGGTCAATGGCTGGTAGTGCTCAGCAAGTTTTCCAAGGACCGCTTCCTGCCGACCGGCCCTCTGCACCCGGAAAACGACCAGTTGATCGATATCTCCGGCGACGAAATGAAACTGGTGCACGACGGCCCGACCTTTGCCGAGCCCCACGATTGCGTGATGGCGCGTCGGGACCAGATCCAGCCGAAGAAAATCTGGGAACGTGACGACCCGTACTTCGCTGAAACGGTGGCGATAGCAGCCAAGGACGGCATCAAGCTGGAGACCGACAACAAGGTGATCCGCGATGGCAAGAAGGTGCGGGTCTACATGACGTCCATGGCGCCGACCTACGGCTTGACGGAGTTCACCGTCAAACACGGCGACGAAGTCACCGTGACTATCACCAACATCGACCAGATCGAAGACGTGACCCACGGATTTGTCATGACCAACCATGGCGTGAGCATGGAAATCAGCCCACAGCAGACGTCTTCGATCACCTTCATCGCCGACAAGCCCGGCCTGCATTGGTATTACTGCAGCTGGTTCTGCCATGCGCTGCACATGGAAATGGTCGGGCGGATGCTGGTGGAACCCGCCTGAAGCCGAGTCTCCGGACACGCGTGACTTGAGCCCCCGTAGCAACTGTCGAGCGCCAGCGAGGCAGTTGCTACGCACTACTCGGGGCGTACATTCGGATAAGACAAGGAACACACTGTGGCTCGATTTCGAAGCCTGTTCACGGGGGCGGTATTTTGGCTGGTATCGGCCAGTGCTTGGGCGACGGTATACCCGATCACCGATTTGCCCCTGCAACGCGTCGCGCCGCATCACTGGCGCTTGCCCGCCGGTGATTACCACGGCACCTTCAGCATCGACCAGCCCCTGCAACTGACCTGCGAGCCGGGCGCGGTCATCCACAGTCAAGGCGAGGGTAACGGCCTGCTGATCAGCGCGGCTGATGTCAGCGTCGAGGGCTGCTCCTTTCTCGACTGGGGGCATGATCTGACCGCCATGAACGCGGCCATCTTTATCCAGCCCAAGGCCCAGCGCGCAGTGATCAAGGACAACCGCATGCGCGGGCAGGGCTTTGGTATCTGGGTCGACGGCACAGCGGATGTCAGCCTGCTCGATAACCACATTCAAGGCGACCCGCAGATGCGTTCCCAGGACCGTGGCAACGGCATTCATTTGTATGCGGTCAAGGGCGCGCGGGTCATCGGTAACCAGGTGCGCGACGCCCGTGACGGCATCTACATCGACACCTCCAATGGCAACCTGCTGCAAGGCAACACCCTGGAAGACCTGCGCTACGGCATTCACTACATGTTCGCCAACGACAATCAGGTACTGGGCAACATCACCCGGCGTACCCGTACCGGCTACGCCTTGATGCAAAGCCGCCAGTTGACGGTGATCGGCAATCGCTCCGAGCAGGACCAGAACTACGGGATCCTGATGAACTACATCACCTATTCCACCTTGCGTGACAACGTCGTCAGCGACGTGCGCGATGGCACCACCGGCGACACCATGATCAGTGGCGCCGAAGGCAAGGCGCTGTTTATCTACAACTCGCTGTTCAATCGCATCGAGCACAACCATTTTGAGCGCAGCGCGATAGGCATTCACCTCACCGCCGGCTCCGAAGACAACCAGATCGCCGACAACGCCTTCGTCGGCAACCAACGCCAGGTCAAGTACGTGGCGACGCGTTTGCAGGAGTGGTCGGTGCAAGGTCGCGGCAATTACTGGAGCGACTACCTGGGCTGGGACCGCAACAGCGACGGCCTCGGAGACGTGGCCTATGAACCGAATGACAACGTCGACCGCCTGCTGTGGCTCTATCCCCAGGTGCGGCTACTGATGAACAGCCCCGGCATTGAGTTGCTGCGCTGGGTGCAACGGGCGTTTCCGGTGATGAAGTCGCCAGGAGTGATGGACAGCCATCCGTTGATGCAAGCCCCCACGCTTACCCTGCTCAAGGAGTCCGCATGATGCCTGTCGTCGAGATCGAAGGCGTTACCCAGCGTTATGGGCAAGCCACTGTGCTGCATGACTTGAACCTCAACCTGGCGCCGGGGGAGGTATTGGGGCTGTTCGGCCATAACGGCGCCGGCAAGACCACCAGCATGAAACTGGTCCTCGGCCTGTTGCAGCCAAGTAGGGGGCAGGTACGGGTATTCGGTCGTGCGCCGAGCGATCCGCAGGTGCGTCAGGTGTTGGGCTATTTGCCGGAGAACGTGACCTTCTACCCGCAACTCAGTGGCCTGGAAACCTTGCAGCATTTCGCCCGGCTCAAAGGCGCATCCACCGCGCAGGTCAATGCGCTGCTCGAGGAAGTCGGTCTCACGGCCGCCGCCCGGCGCCGGGTCAAGACCTATTCCAAGGGCATGCGCCAGCGTCTGGGGCTGGCCCAGGCGCTGCTCGGCGAACCGCGCCTGTTGCTGCTGGACGAACCCACCGTCGGCCTCGACCCGATTGCCACCCAGGACCTGTATCGCCTGCTGGACCGCCTGCGCGGGCAAGGCACCAGCATCATTCTGTGTTCCCACGTGTTGCCTGGCGTTGAAGCGCATATCAATCGTGCTGCGATCCTCACCCAAGGGCGCTTGCTGGCGCTGGGCACGCTGGCGGCATTACGTGAGCAGGCGCAGTTGCCCACGTTGATCCGCAGCCACGGTTTGCAGTGTGCTGCACATCTGCAACAACGCTGGAACGAGGCCGGTCATGTGACTCAGCCCTGGGGCGCCGGGGGATTGCAAGTGGCGGCTCTCAACGGCAGCAAACTCCAGCTGCTGCGTCAGTTGCTGGATCACGATAGCCCGCAGGACGTGGAAATCATTACTCCATCCCTGGAAGACCTTTACCGCCATTACATGAACAGCGCCGTGGAGCGTGCCCTATGAGCCCGATCTGGAACATGGCCCGCAAGGAGTTCTGCGACGGCCTGCGTAACCGCTGGTTGTTGGCCATCAGCCTGTTGTTCGCCGTGTTGGCCATCGGCATCGCGTGGTTGGGCGCGGCTGCGTCCGGGCAGTTGGGCTTTACCTCCATCCCGGCGACCATCGCCAGCCTGGCCAGTCTGGCGACTTTCCTGATGCCGTTGATTGCGTTGCTGCTGGCCTACGACGCGATTGTCGGCGAAGACGAAAGCGGCACGTTGCTGTTGTTGCTGACTTACCCGCTGGGGCGCGGGCAGTTGCTGCTGGGCAAGTTTGTCGGGCACGGCTTGATCCTGGCCCTGGCGACATTGATCGGTTTTGGCTGCGCGATGCTGGCGATTGCGGTGCTGGTCAACGACGTCGAGTTCAGCCTGCTGCTCTGGGCTTTTGGTCGCTTCATGTTGACCTCGACCTTGTTGGGCTGGGGCTTTCTCAGCCTGGCTTATGTATTGAGCTGCCTGTCAGCCGAAAAATCCACGGCCGCCGGGCTGGCATTAGGCGTGTGGTTCTTTTTCGTGCTGGTGTTCGACCTGGCGCTGTTGGCCCTGCTGGTGCTCAGCGAAGGCCAGTTCAGCCCGACGTTGTTGCCCTGGCTGCTGCTGTTGAACCCGGCGGATGTGTATCGGCTGATCAACCTGTCCGGTTTCGATGCGGGGCCGGCGTCGGTGGGTGTAATGGCGTTGGGTGGTGATCTGGCGGTGCCGGGAGCGATGCTCTGGTTGTGTCTGGTGCTGTGGGTGGTAACGCCCCTGGCCTTGGCTTACTGGCTGTTCAGCCGGCGCGCGGTGTGATTTTTATTGAAGGAGTGACACAACATGAAAATGCGTTATTCACTATGGCCGGTTTTGTTTTTGAGTCTGCTGTTGGCCGGGTGCGACAAGCCGCAGCAGTCGACTGCCAGCAATGAGCCGGTGGCGTTTCATCCCGGCGATGAGTGCCACGTGTGCGGGATGGTCATCAACGACTTTCCCGGACCCAAGGGGCAAGTGATGGAGCAGGGCGCGGCGAAGAAGTTCTGCTCCACGGCGGAAATGATCGGCTGGTGGTTGCAGCCCGAGAATCATCATGAAAACGCCGGGTTGTATGTGCATGACATGGGACGTAGCCATTGGGATACACCCGACGACACCCATCTGATCGATGCCAAAACGGCTGTTTATGTCATCGGCACCGGGCTCAAAGGTGCCATGGGCGTGGTATTGGCCTCGTTTGCCGATGAGGCGGTTGCGCACCAGGTGGCGGCGGATACGGGAGGGCGGGTGTTGCGCTTCAGTGAGATTGATCTGGCGCTGTTGCAGCAGCCCGCAGCCATGTCCCACAGCGCGCACTGATCGTATTCTAGTCTTGGAATACAGTCGAATGTGGGGGTGGGCTTGCTCGCGAAGAGGCCCGCAAGAACGATAAAAAACCGCGCCTGTCACCCGCTACGGACTCTGCGAGTCGTGCCTTGCGTTCCATCACCGACAGCCTCTGTCATAAAAACGCCACGGCGCTGGGGCCCGCCGACGAAAACGGCTACTTTGAAAAATTCCAATAAACAGAGTATCCATGGATGAACTACCAACCCTTTACCCGAACCTTGATAACAACGGCCCTGATCCTGACCTTCAGCGGTGTTCAGGCGGCGTCCCAGGCACCGGTGGCTGGCGAAAACGGTATGGTGGTCACCGCCCAGCACCTGGCAACTCACGTTGGGGTCGATGTGCTCAAGGCCGGTGGCAACGCAGTGGATGCGGCGGTCGCCGTCGGTTATGCGCTGGCGGTGGTGTATCCAGCCGCGGGCAATCTGGGCGGTGGTGGGTTCATGACGGTACAGCTGGCGGACGGACGCAAAACCTTTCTCGACTTCCGCGAAAAAGCCCCTTTGGCGTCCACGCCGGACATGTACCTGGACAAGGACGGTAATGTCATCGAAGGCCTGAGCGCCAAGGGGCATTTATCGGTCGGCGTACCGGGCACCGTGTCAGGCATGGAAATGGCGCTGAGCAAATACGGCACCCTGAAGCGGGCGCAGGTGATTAAGCCGGCCATTGCGTTGGCGGAAAATGGTTTCGTCCTCGACCAGGGCGATGTCGACATGCTGCACTCGGCCACCGGCGAATTCGAAAAAGACCGAGACCTGCGCGGTATCTTCCTGCAGGACGGCAAGCCGCTGCAGGTCGGCGAGAAACTGGTGCAAAAGGACCTGGCAAAAACCCTGCGGGAAATCTCCGCCAAGGGCACCGACGGCTTCTACAAGGGCTGGGTCGCCAAGGCCATTGTCGACTCCAGCCAGGCGGGCAAGGGCATCATCGCCCAGGCCGACCTGGACAACTACAAGACCCGTGAACTGGCGCCCATCGAGTGCGACTACCGCGGCTACCATGTGATCTCGGCGCCACCACCGAGTTCGGGTGGCCTGGTGATCTGCCAGATCATGAATATTCTCGAAGGCTACCCGATGGCCGAGCTGGGCTACGGTTCGGCCCAGGGCCTGCACTATCAGATCGAAGCCATGCGTCACGCCTATGTCGACCGCAACAGCTACCTGGGCGACCCGGACTTCGTGGAAAACCCGGTCGCGCATCTGCTGGACAAAAACTACGCGGCAAAACTGCGCACGGCCATCGACCCGCAAAAAGCCGGCGACTCCCAAGCGATCAAGCCGGGCGTCTCGCCGCATGAGGGCACCAACACCACCCATTACTCCATCGTCGACAAGTGGGGCAACGCGGTCTCGGTGACCTACACCCTGAACGACTGGTTTGGCGCCGGGGTCATGGCCAGCAAGACCGGCGTGATCCTCAACGACGAAATGGACGACTTCACCGTCAAGGTCGGTGTACCCAACATGTACGGGCTGATCCAGGGTGAGGCCAACGCCATCGCCCCGGGCAAGGCACCGTTGTCATCCATGAGCCCGACCATCGTCACCAAGGACGGCAAGGCGGTGATGGTCGTAGGCACGTCCGGCGGCAGTCGGATCATCACCGCGACCTTGCAGACCATCCTCAACGTCATCGACTACAAGATGAACATCCAGGAAGCCGTCAACGCCCCGCGTTTCCACCAGCAATGGATGCCCGAGAGCACCAACATCGAAGCCTTCGTCCTGAGCCCCGACACCCAGAAAATCCTCGAAAGCTGGGGCCACACCTTCGCCGGCCCGCAAGACGCCAACCACCTCGCCGCGATCCTCGTCGGCGCGCCCTCCCTGGATGGCAAACCCGTGGGCAACAACCGTTTCTACGGCGCCAACGACCCGCGCCGCAACACCGGCCTGTCCCTGGGCTACTGAGCCACGGCAGGGCAGGGGCGAGCACCCGCAAGCCGCCCCTGCCCCACGCGGCGACAGAATATTTTTTGAAATCAAGGGCTTGCCAGCCCCGGCAAATGAGTACATAATTGCCGCCATCGAACGCATCGAGGCGTAAAAAACCTTAATGTTTTCAATGAGATAGAGTAGAGGCAAGGCTCACGCAGCCCACTCAAGTTCATATGCGGTGGATGTCAGCAATCAGGACATCGATCGTTTGAGGCCGAGTAGCAAAATGGTTATGCAGCGGATTGCAAATCCGCCTACGCCGGTTCGATTCCGACCTCGGCCTCCACTCTTGAAAACCCCGTAGATTAACGTCTACGGGGTTTTTTATTGCCTGTGGTTTGGGAATTAGTGACCGCTACAAAACGGTTAAAAGTACGCATTTACGAGATAAGCGATGGCTTGACCGCAATCGCGATTTTTCCTCGAACTCCGTTGTCGGGACTTTCCAGCAGCGCATGGGCGAGCGCAATGTCGGCAAGCGCATAGACGGCGCCAACGTGTGGCCGCAGCTGACCGCGGGCTATCAATGCGCTCAACTCATCCAGCTTGCCGCGGTTCTGTCTGGTGACAACGAAGTGATAACTGGTGTTCTTGCCCCAGGCCTGGACGAGGTTCTTACGGACCTCAACTGCCTGTTCTCAGAAAATAAATCCGCCGCGCAACTCAAGCCTTCCTCCCATGGGGCAGGGCGCTTTTCCAACCTCCCCCGAGATTTGCTATGTTGCAGCATTCTATTTTCCAAAAGCGGATGCCATGAAACTCTCTTGTTTTTCGTTCCTATCTACCACGTTATTAACCCTGAGTCTGGCAGCCTGCAGCATGACGAAGCCGGCCGCTCCTGAGGGCTCCACGCAAGCGCCAATCCCAGGTTCAGCCACGACGACTCCGTCAGATAAATCCCTTCCTCAGTTCATCGCAAGAGGCAATGAGCCGTTCTGGTCAATCAGCGTCAGCGGCAACGGCAACACCTTGACCTGGATAACGCCTGAGAACCCGAAGGGCACACGGCTCTCAGCACAGCAAGTGACCTCGGGTGACGGGGTCAGGTACATCGGTAGGGATGGTGATAAGACGTTCATGTTGGAGGTGGTTGGCGGGGCGTGCACGGACACGATGTCCGGACACTCTTTCGAGTTCGCAGCCACTTGGGTCTATGCAGGTGACAGCAACGCAGGTTGCGCTGAGCGGGCCGCTAAATAGTGTCCTTGCAAGCAGCCTTTGCGGGTTGCTTTCCTTTGGCCAGCTGATTGGAGAACGCCGTTTATGAGTGCTCAGCCGGGGCCCATTCCCCTCGTCATCCTGGATGTTCAGGACGCTATTGATCAGCCTGTCTGGGAGGGCAAAAGCCATCCAAGCTACCTGACGGCGATTCAGCGTCTTCTGGCGCACTGGCGGCTGAAGGGGTGGCCCGTGGTGCATATCAAGCATGATGAGCAAGCACCGTCATCGACCTATCACGTCCACGGCCCGTGGAATGCCATCAAGCAAGAGGTCGCGCCTGTGGCGGGAGAGGCGGTGATTGTCAAACAGCAGAACTGCGCCTTTATCGGCACCGAGTTGGATCAAGTGCTCAAGGGCATGCGGGTGGAGCGTTTGGTGCTGACGGGGGTAGTGATCCACCACAGCATGGATGCCACGGTGCGTGCCGGAAAAGCGCTCGGCTATCGCATCATCCTGGCGTCTGATGCAACGACGGCGGTGCCGGTGGTGAGCGCCGCAGGGAAGTCCTGGACGGCTACGACGGTGCATGAGCTGACGCTGGCAATCCTCGACGGCGAATATGCCGAAGTCATGACCTCGGACGAGGTGATGGCGCTTGATATCGAAGGCTGCGCGGAGGGTTATGCGGGTTGAACATCGATATCGAAACGCCAGACAAAGAAAAGCCCGCGATGGGGAGAGCGGGCTTAAAGGTGTTCGCTTAGGAGCTGGGATCACCATAAGCGCTGGACTGTGAAAGGGATGTGAAAGGACCCAAACAAAAAACCGCGTGCAATGATATTTCGGCGATGAGAAGAGCTTGGGTTATTTCCTTTTGATCCTGTCTGCGCGTCAGCATGGCTCACCTTGGATAAAGTCAACCGCTGACCAGCGGTTTGCCTATTGGACGTCTACCTTCCGGGCTTTATGCGGCGCAGCCGTGAAGAAAGTGTATCTCTCGATCTGCTTATAGCTGTACGGGGTGAGTCTGCGCCGAACACTCTACTGTCAGGGCGACAACAATTCGCCTGGATGACGCCCCATGTTCATGTCCTCAAGCCTGCTTTCAGCCTTTGCGCTGTTCGCTTTCGTGTCTTCGATCACGCCGGGACCGAATAACACGATGTTATTGGCGTCCGGCGTGAACTTCGGCTTTCGGCGCTCAATTCCTCACGCCCTGGGGATCAGCCTGGGATTTATGGTGCTGGTGATCTCGGTCGGCCTGGGTCTGGGGGAAGTGTTCAAGGCGCTGCCGGGGGCCTATGCGACATTGCGCTATGTCGGGGCGGCGTACTTGCTGTACCTGGCGTGGAAGATTGCGACGTCCAGCCCTCTGTCGGATGACACCCACGGCAACCACACACCCATGACCTTTCTGGGCGCGGCAGTGTTCCAGTGGGTCAACCCCAAGGCCTGGGTCATGGCGTTGGGCGCGATTACTACCTATACGCCCGCGCAAGGCTATTTCACCAACGTGCTGGTGATCGCAGTAGTGTTTGCGGTGATCAACCTACCCAGTGTGTGCGTGTGGGTGGGGTTTGGCAGCGGTTTACGCAGCGTGTTGCGTAATCCGCGCTGGTTGAGAGTGTTCAATTGGTCAATGGCGGGGCTGCTGGTGCTTTCTTTGTACCCGATGTTGTTTGCGGGTTGAACGCGTCAAACTGGTGAGATCGTGGCGAGCAGGCCAATCGCGATGGTCAGTGCTAAAGAGCCAAACAGAAACAATGCCATCTTAGCCATGGGGGCTCCGAAAGGAAGATAAACGACAGGAGGTTTCTCGTCGGGCTCCACGAGTGCGTCGGGAGTGATTCATTGTCACGATTGAAGGCTGTACGGTACAGATTCAGATGCTGAATAAAAAAGCGTATCAGATGCTCCCGCCGCGTCTGTGCAGCGGGCCGGCACCTTATACGTGCAGGTACCGACCAGCGTCAATGAGGCGTGCTCAACCGGTGCCGATTGAGCGAGGTGCAATGACCGACTCAGTCGGTAGAGAATTTGAACACTGTGTTTTGCGTATACGTCTGCCCCGGATCCAGCCGCGTCGAAGGGAAGTTCGGCTGGTTCGGCGCGTCAGGGTAATGCTGGGTTTCCAGGGTAAACGCGCTCCAGTGGTTGTAAGTCTTGCCGGCCTTGCCCTTGACCGAACCATCGAGGAAGTTGCTGGTATAGAACTGCACGCCCGGTTCCGTGGTGTAGAGCTGCAGATGGCGCCCGGATTGCGGATCGTGTACCTCGGCGGCCAGTTTGCCGAGATCACCCTTGGCATCCAGGACCCAGTTGAAGTCGAAGCCACCTTGTTTAGGCTCGGCGAATTTCAACTGGGGATGATCGTCCTTGATGTGTTTACCGATGGCGGTGGGTTGCAGGAAGTCCATCGGGGTGCCAGCGACCGGGGCCAACTCGCCGGTGGGAATCAAGGTGCCGTTGACCGGCGTGTAATGGCTGGCGTGCAAGGTGGCGAGCTGGTTGAGGATGTCGCCGTTACCGGCACCGGCCAGGTTGAAATAACTGTGGTTGGTGAGGTTGAGCACCGTCGGTTTGTCAGTGGTCGCGGTGTACTCGATGTGCAGTTCGTTTTTATCGTTGAGGCGGTAGGTGACCTGGGTTTTCAGGTTTCCGGGAAAGCCCATTTCGCCGTCTTTGGACAGGTAGCTCAACGTCACGCCCACCGAGTCCTTGCTTTTGACCGGTTCGGCTTGCCAGACGCGCTTGTCGAAACCTTCGGCACCGCCATGCAGCGCGTTTGGTCCATCATTGAGCGGTACCTGGTACCGCTTGCCGTCCAGTTCAAAGGCGCCTTTGGCCAAGCGGTTGCCAAAGCGTCCGATAGTGGCGCCGAAGAAGGCAGTTCCGCTCTGGTAGCCCTGTACATCGTCAAAGCCCAGGACTATGTCGTCGAGCTGGCCGTTTTTATCCGGCACGATCAGTGATTGCAGGACGCCGCCGTAAGTAATCACTGTGGCTTGCATGCCATGACTGTTACGCAGCACGTACTGCTCGATGGCCGTACCGTCGTTGGTTTTGCCGAAAGGTTTGTGTTCGCTGGACAAGCCGGCGGCCTGGGCGCCAAGGCTGGCCATCATCAGGGACAGGCCAAGGCTCGAAAGCAGGTGTCGGGAGTGCGGCATCGTTGAACTTCCTTTTGTTATTTTGAATGGAATAGTTCTACTAATTTTCAGATATAGTGCGATTGCTCTGCAAATTTATAGCGTTTCGTGGCTTTTTTGCAATATAAAATAAGACTAATTGGTTGAGGTGAGCATTTTATGAATAATCAAGAAGTTGCCGGTTCCCAGGCGGTGTATGCCGACCTGAAGGGTAAGACCGTCCTGGTTTCCGGTGGCGCCTCGGGGATTGGCGAAGCATTGGTGCGCGCCTTTGCACAGCAGGGCGCACACGTCGGATTTGTCGACATGGCCCAAAGTCAGGGCGAGCAACTGGCTGCCGAGCTGTTGGCCCACGACCATCGCGTCGAATTCGTGCATTGCGATGTCACCGATGAGCACGCCTACAAAACCGCCATCGCCCACATCGCCCACGCGCTGGGGCCGATCACGGTGTTGATCAATAATGCCGCCAACGATGTACGGCACAGCCTGGAAGACATCGATTCGGCGATGTTCGAGAAACTGATCGGGGTTAACCTCAAGCACGCGTTTTTCGCCAGCCAGGCGGTGGTCCCGATGATGAAAGCCGCAGGGCAGGGCGCGATCATCAACCTGGGGTCGATCGGCTGGATGATGGCGTCCGGTGGTTACCCGGTATACGCAGCCAGTAAAGCGGCGACCCACGGCATGACGCGCGGCCTGGCGCGGGAGCTGGGACCTTGGCATATCCGGGTTAACACGCTGGTGCCGGGATGGGTGATGACGCAAAAGCAACTGGCGCTCTGGGTCGATGACGCGGCGCGGGAATTGATCAGTCGTAGTCAATGCCTGCCGGGCAGCGTGCAACCGGAACATATCGCCCATATGGCGCTGTTTCTGGCTTCTGACGTGTCGGCAATGTGTTCGGCGCAGAACTTTATCGTCGATGGCGGTTGGGTTTAGTCCCAGCGGTCGCTCCGTGGCTCCCGGCAATGCGCCGGGGCCGCTGCCACGGGATCATCTGCCGGCGAGCGAAGGCCTGCCGCCGTTTTGCTGCCGAAGGTCAACCAAGCCTGGCACTCGTGCCGCGCTGGCGGAATCAGCCGGGGTGTGCTTCACAGGCACGCACGCCAGTTCGTGGCGCGCCTTGGCAATCAGGTCGGCCACGGCCCTGAACGAGTTCAGGTCGCTGAGGGGGATGCCGCTCAAGTGCAGGGTCGAGGTCGGGTCCGCGTGACGCGTCAAGTCGATACTCAACGTCTTGCCGTCATGGCATTCGCAGGTGCAATGGTCGGGCTGGAAGGCTTTCTCGATCAGGCTTCTTATTTCAAGTATCGACAGTCCTAGATGGTGCATGACGCTTACTCCCTGGCTGCTTGGAATTAGACGCGGGCGAGCGAACTAGCATCGCCGACGCACACACACGGGTAGCAAAGTAAGCGTGTGTAATTTAAGAGATCAGCGAAGGTACGAGGGTTTAATAATAAGCAGGGGAATGCCGACGAGTGGTTTGGCCGCACCCCGTGAATGCGGGGTGCCCGTCGCCCGTGGCCGCCGGATAGATGATCAACGTCGCACTCGACTATGCGCCGCAGGCCGCTTGCCGGATACTGCGAACTATTCAGCGGCAGCGCTGCCGGGTTGTAGGTGCACGACATCTATTGGGCGAGACAGTAAGGGCGTATTTTCATGAATGAAACCGAAGACGGACAGGGGATTCGCGCCGCCAATGTGTTGATCATCGGCGGCGGCTTGAGCGGCACACTGCTGGCAGTGCAACTGCTGCGTTTGCCTGGCGTCCGGCAGATCCTGGTGATCGAGCCGCGCGACGAGCTGGGTCGTGGCGAAGCCTACAGCGCAGTGGAATTGGGCCACACCCTGAACGGCAATGCGGCGCGCATGAGTGTCGACCCGGAAAATGCCGATGACTTGACCCAATGGTTGACTGCCCATATCGCCGCGGGCGGGTGGCCAGAGTCGGACCGGCAGCACGTGCCCGTCAGCGAATTGTTTCCGCCTCGAGGGCTCTTCGGCCTTTACGCGCAACAGCGATTGGCTGAGGCCAGGGCGCTGTCGGCGTCCCGCGTCGAACACATCCGCGCCGAAGTGATCGACGTGCAGGTGGACAGGTCCTCGACCTGGCTGACCTTGGACAACGGCGAGCAACTACGCGGTGATTGTGCGGTGTTGGCCACCGGTATGTTCCCGGCGGCGCGCACGCCACAGACCGCTTCCAGCGGTTTGAACGCGGCCGCCGTCGACCCCTGGAATGTGAGCGCCATGCGTCAACTGGACCCGCAGTCGACGGTGCTGATCATCGGCTCCGGGCTGACTATGGTGGATGCCGTGGTGTCGCTGGAGCAGGCCGGTCATCGCGGGCCTATCGAGGTGTTTTCCCGCCACGGCCTGTTGCCTCATGTCCGTCGCCAGCCCCCGGCCTGGGAGGACTTCCTGGCTGGCGATCAGCGTCTTTGCAGCCCCCTGCAATTAATGCGGGAAGTGCGCCGGCAATGTCAGCGTGCGATGGCGCAAGGCATCGACTGGCAGGCGCCGCTGGACACCGTACGGGTACACATCGCGCGCTTGTGGAGCCAGGCCAGTGAACGGCACAAGCGTCAGTTCGTGCGTCATGTACGGCCCTGGTGGGAAAGCCATCATCACCGCTCGCCACCCTTGAGTGCAGCGTTGGTGGAGCGGTTGCATGGGGAAGGGCGGTTGCGCATTCAAGCCGCGTCGTTCCAGGGATTGGAGTCGTCGGTGAATGGTCAAGTCACCCTGCGTCTGCGCCGCCGTCGCGAGGTGCATGCGACGTTTGTCAGTGGTTGCGCGTTGATTAATTCCAGTGGTATCGAGTACGACTGGCGCCGGGTTGCCCGGCCGCTGCCGCGGCAATTGCTGGCGCGTGGCCTGGTTCAGCCAGGGCCGCTGGCGTTGGGGATCGCGGCGGATGAGTCCGGCGGGGTGCTGGATGTGCAGGGCGTCGCCAGCGAGCGACTGTTCGCCATGGGGCCGCCGTTGCGTGGGATGTGGTGGGAAAGTACGGCGGTGACCGATGTAGCCTTGCAAGCCAAGGCGTTGGCGGCTCGATTGGTCGCGGGCTGAAGATTGCCTAGCACCTCCCCAGAGGGACATAGGTATCTACACCACTTTGCCTCAACGCTTAAATCCCAGCAGATAGGGCTGTTGTGGCGAGCGGGCTTGCCCCGCGTTGGACTGCGAAGCCGTCCCAGTAAGCCGAATGCGGTGTATCAGAGACTCCGTAGCGGCTGGTTTTTGGGACTGCTTCGCAGTCCAACGCGGGACAAGCCCGCTCGCCACAGGGAAATTCGTCAGTTTCTGAAAATTGGGTATACCTATGCCGAAGGGGCGAGGGGCTGACCGAAGTGTGCTGAGAAAATTGGCGACCTGAAAAAACCTATTGATTGTGGATTCAAAGCCGTTCTTTTAGGTCGAAAAATGTCTGAAATATCCCCCAATCGGCCCCTCTCCCTCCGGGAGAGGGCTGGGGTGAGGGCGCCCCGCAGTCAACCTCACCGCCCTTGATCAACCCCGTCCCAGCCTCAACCCCCAATCTTCACAAATCCCGGCTTGAGCCCAAACACTTCCACCCCCGACGCCGTGGACTGCCCGGTAGTCACCGTCACTCGCTCCACCGGCTTATCCATCGCCTCCCGGTATTCCACGCTCATGTCAGCCGCATCGCGACGAATCGCCTGGGCCGGGACAATGATTGCCTGGTCATTGCTGTAAGTGACGATGGTCAACCTTGCGCTCATGCCCAAGCGCACCTTTTGCAACTGCTGCGGAGTGAGCGTGGGGATCGACAGCGTCACCGGGAACTGTGCACTGCCCTGGCTATCGCTGGACAGTGCCAGGCCGCTGACCACGCTGACCGAACCGTGCAGGCGTTCGCCGTCGAAACCATCGCCCATGACTTCCACGGCCTGGCCTTGGTGCAATTGATTAATATCCAGTTCCGAGACGTGGGTGACGATTTTCAGGCGTTCGATATTGGCCAATCCGAACAGCACCTGGCCTTGGGTGACTTTAGTGCCGCCCTGTATCGGGACGTTGTTGCTGTTTGTGCCTTGCGGCCCATTGCTGCCCGGCGCCGGAACGATGATGCCGGAGAATGGCGCCTTGACCTCCTTGCCATCGAGCAGGGTGCGCAAGGCCTCATATTTCACCGTGGCGTTGGTCAACTCCATATCGGCGATCTGGCGGTATTCACCTTTGCCTTGTTCCAGGGTTTGTTGCAGTTCACTGCGCGCCGCCGCCAGGTCCAACTGTTGCTGCCGGGCCTGCTGCTTGAGGTCGTCCAGTTCATTGCGTGGAATGATGCCGCGCTTGAACAGGTTTTCGCTTTCGGTGAGTTTGCGCTGGGTATTGCTGGCGGCCATTTCGGCGGTACGCAGGTTGCGTCGGGCGCGACTGACTTGCTGGCCGCTGTCCCAGTCCTGCATTTCCTGCACCGTGCGGCGTGCCTTGAGTTGCGCGGAAAGCGCATCGCGCAGTTGCACTTCGAGGGTCGCCGGGTCCATGCGCAGCAGCACTTGACCGGCGTCGACGCGTTGACCCTGCTCAACCAGATTGGCCTGCACGTTGCCGTCGAACGGCGCGGTGAGGATGAGGGTGGTCTCGGGCTCGATCTTGCCCACCAAGCCAATTTGGTGCACCAGTGGATCGGGCTTCACCGCCTGCCATTGCTCGGCGGCGTCGGTTTGTGCAGCGGCAGGCGTCTGGTGGTTGACCAGCGCGATCCCGGCACATGCCAGCAGCACCAGCAATACAGCGCCCGATAGGCGTTTTTGATTAGTAGTCATTGAGGGCGATTTCCCAACTTTCGAGTGTCATGCCCAGGGTCAGATCGAGCTGGGTCTGGGCATTCAAATAGGCAATCAGTGCATTGAGGCGAGCATTTTCAGCGTTACGCAGATCGGCTTCGAAGCTCAGCACCTGGAAGTTGGTGGAGCGTCCGGCGCTGAGTTTATCGCGCTCGATGTCGATCTTGCGCCTGGACAGCTCGACAGCGCGCTGGGCGATTTCATATTGGCGCCAGCGAGTGCCGAGGTCGCGTACCACGTTGTTGACGTTGCGCTCCAGTTCCTGGCGGGCATCCGTGATGAGAATGGCCTGGTCCTCTACATTGACCCGCGCGCGAACCTCGGCTTGGCGGGTGCTGATGTCGCCGATCGGAATCTGCACCTGGATCCCGGTATAGCTGTCCCAGCGCCGGTTATGGGTATTGCCGGTAGCGTTATTGGTGACATCACGCACTTGATTGGCGCCCGCCACCAGGTCGACCCGCCAGCGCCCGGAGTCTTTGGCAATCACCAGGTTGAGGTCGGCTTGTTGGCTGCCGAGCAGGGTGGCGAGGTAGTCCGGTTGCTGGGTCTGCGCCAGATTGAAGGCCTGGCGCTTGTCGATATCCATGCGCGAGGCTTCCAGGGCCTCGGTGGCGCGGATTGGTGTCGACAGGTCCAGCGCGAGCAAGCGCAGGAGGCTCAGGCGGCTGATGTCCAGTTGGTTCTGGGCTTCCTCGACCCCCAGTTGCTGGGTGGCAATGTCGGCTTCGGTCTGGACGATTTCGAACTCGGCCATGCGCCCCGCATCGATCAGCGCCCTGTTCACCTCCAACAGGGTCATGGAGCGCTTGAGCGCTTCCTGACTGATGCTCAGTTGCTCCTGGGAACGCAGTAGCTCCCGGTAGGTGGCAATAATTTGACTGATGGTCTGTGCCACGTTTGCCTTGAGATTGAGACGGTTGGCCTGTTCGGCCAGGCGCGACAGGCGGAGCGGGGCGGTGGTTGCATCCCATCCGGCGCCGCGCATCAGGGGCTGGATGATTGCCAGGTTGAGGCCGTCGCTGCGGTAGCGCCCGGCACGGTCGGCGTTGTTCAGTTGCTGGGTCCAGGCCATGCTCAGTTGGGTACCGTATTCCCCCAGCAACGTGGCGGCTGGCGCCAGGTTGGCGTTGCGGGCGCGATCTTCGGAGCCCTGGGTGCTGCGGTAAGAGCTGTTGAGCACCAGTTTGGGGTTGAACGTGTCTTCAGCCACTCGCAGGTCAAACTTCTGCGCCACGCGCTGCAGGTAGGCGCTGCGAATGCGCGGGTTATTGCGCAGGCCCAGATACACCGCATCACCGAGCGTCAGTGTGGTGACCTGGGCGTTGAGAGACACACCGCGCTCATAGCCGCTGCGGGTAATGGTCGGGGCCGATGGGCGCAGCTCCCTGTCGGCGGCAAAGCTGGGCAGGCTCAACAGGGCAAGGATCAACAGCAGCGGTTTATTCATCGCGCAACGCCTCCACCGGTTGCAAGCGTGACGCCGAGATTGCCGGGTAAATACCGAAAAATAATCCCACCAGCAAGGTGCTGCCCACGCCCAGGGGCAGGGCGGCGACGGCCAGGGAAAATTGCCAGCCCGACAGCCAGGCATAGAGGTAGGCGGCGCTTATGCCCAGCACCGCACCGCACATCGCACCGACGGCGGTCAAGGTCACCGCTTCCAGCAGGAACAGATTGCGGATATCCCGTTGGCGAGCGCCAAGGGCCATGCGTATCCCGATCTCCCGGCGGCGCTCCGAGACGTTCATCAGCATCACGTTCATCACCCCGACACCCCCGCCCACCAGCGAGATGGCGCCCAGGGCCAACAGCAGATAGGCAAAGGTGCGGCTCTGGCGGGTCATGCCATCGATCATTTGTTGTGGCACCTGAATGTCGACGTCATGGTCGGTGAACTGCGGCCGCAACGCGGCAGCTGCCTCTCTGGCGACGCGCTCCATATCCTGGCCGGAGGCGGCGCGGATCACCACGCTGCCGACCTGTGGTGTCGGATAGATGCGGCGCATGCCTTTGGCGGGAATGAACAGCGAGTCGTTGGCTTGCACCGGAATCAGCATCGCCCGGGGCTGGTCGTGGAGAATGCCGATGACCTCGAACAGATAGTCATTGATCCGCACGCGATCACCCAACTGCAGCGGGTCACCCGGTGTACCCAAGGCCTGGGTTACCTGTTCGCCGACCACGGCGTAGGTTTGCGCGTTATCGAACTCGGAAAGGAACCGGCCTTCGCGTAGCGACAAACGCATGGCGTCCTTGAGGTCGGGCGTGCTGCCTACCAGGCTGGCGTTGGTGGTACGGCCATGGAACACCACGGGGCCACTGAACAGGCTAATGGCACCGATATGGGCAATTTGCGGTACGGCTTTGCGCACCGCCTCCAGATCCAGGCTGGCGGGTCGCGGGGCGCTGCTGTTGCCTTTGGGCGGGAACTGCGCCACCAGGGTATCGGTGCCCATGTCCTTGAAAATCATTGCGGCATCTTCGGCGGCGTTATGGCCGATATTGATCAGCGCCACCACCGATGAGCTGCCGATCACGATCCCCAACAGTGCGAGGATCGAACGCTTGCCCAAGGTCCGCAGGCTGACGAATGCTTCGTGCAGTAATTGGCTCAGGCTCTGTTCGACCCGCAGATTCATAGGCGCCCGGCCTCCTGCACGACACCGTTGCGCACCAGGATCTTGCGATTCAGGCGTTCGGCAATGTGCGGGTCATGGGTGACGATGATCAGCGTGACGTGTTGTTCGCGATTGAGGGCCAGCAGCAGGTCCATGATTTCCTGGGCGGTGTGGTTATCGAGGTTACCGGTGGGTTCGTCGGCGAGAATCACCGAAGGTGCACCCACCAGCGCCCTGGCAATCGCTACCCGCTGGCGCTGCCCGCCGGAGAGATCGGCAGGGCGATGGTGGGCCCGCTCGGCCAGGCCGACTTGATCGAGCATGTTCAGGGCGCGCTCCAGCGACTCATGGCGCGATACTCCGCGATAGCTCAGGGGCAGGGCAACATTGTCCAGGGCGCTGAGACGCGGCAGCAGGTTGAAACTCTGGAAGACGAAGCCGATCTGCTGGTTGCGGATCGCGGCGAGCTGATCGGGGGTGGCACTGAAAATGTCGTGGCCGGCAAAGCAGTACGCTCCGCAGTCGGGCAAATCGAGCAGGCCGAGAATATTCAGCAGGGTACTTTTGCCAGAACCGGAAGCACCGAGGATGCCGCAGCTGTCGCCGCTGGCGATCGACAGGCTGACGTCATTGAGAATCGCCAGATGCTGCCCGGCCAATTGATAACTTTTGCCGATACCTTGCAGGGAAATGAAGCCTGGGAGCGTTGGGGAGCTTGTCATCATGACTACGCCTTGCGCTACGGCGATCCGAGTCTTCCCCTGAAAATCTTTGTAACAAGTTCAGGGGGGCGCGGGACGGCTGCCAATAGCTGGATTTTATTCTTTTTTTTAAAATATTGTTTGAATAGTAACCTTGATCAATGGGCTTCGCCAGCCACAGAGATAGAGCGGTTTTTCTCGCCGCACCCAGGAAGATAGTGGAGGGAAAAGCCTTGCAGGTGTTTAGGGGGCGCCGCTCCTGACGTCCCCGGCACGGCCTTTGGATAGTATGGCGCAGTGTCACTACTTGCTTTCGATCAACGGCCCCGGTATAAAAAATCAAAATTATTTTTAAAACAATATTCCGCCGTGGAACTGATATGGCCGTGAAGAAACTCAGTGCTCCAAACGTTACCAAGACCCGATTGCTGGACGCGACAGAGGCTCTTTTTATCAAGTACGGTTATGACGCCGTCCTGCTGCGGCAAATTACCGAGAAGGCCCAGGTCAATCTCGCGGCGGTGAACTATCACTTCGGGGACAAGGATTCCCTGATGAAAACCCTGCTGATGCAACGCCTGGAGCCGCTCAACGAGCAGCGTCTGGAGTTGCTTGCGCGGTGCGAGGCCGAATCCGATGGGCCGCTGGACTGCGACACGTTGCTCGGTGTGTTATTCGCGCCGGCCATGGGCATGGAACGTGCCGACCCGGCCAGTGGCGAAGGGCGCTCCTTCATTCGGTTCCTGGGGCGTGTCTACAGCGACACTTCGCCATTTATCCAGGAATACCTCAAGGTTCACTACCAGCCGGTTTTCCAGCGTTTTTTCGAAGCGTTCGCGCAGGCTTTGCCGGACCTGCCACGTAATGAGCTGGGGGTGCGCCTGCAATTTGCCCTCAAGGCAATCTCCGGAGTAATGGCCGGCACCGAGCTGCGCTTGCTGATGAACTCCATGAGTCTGGGCCGCCCGGCCACCGACGCCGAAGTCATGGCCAAGCTGATTACCCTGGTCTCGGCGGCCATTCGGGTACCGCAGCAAAGTCCGGAAGCCGAATTGGCCCTGGCGCGGGTACTCGATACTCAGCGCGCCATTCGCGAGCAGGCGGCGATGCCCGCACCCGGCAAGGTAGCCCTTTGATCGACTGAAAGCCGGCTCGCCATGCGCCGGCCAGCTTTGTGGGTAAACCGCCCGCCACCCTGCAGACGCAGCCGAACCAGACGCAAAAAAAAGCCCGCTGGGGCGGCGGGCTTGATGTGCAGCGTTTGTAACGGATGAGGCTTCACACTACGTTTGTGGATGTGAATAAAGTGTGAAAAAAAAGTAAGAGAGTTTGTATGGGTTTGCTATCGCTATTAGATCTTCCATCTTCCCGAGCTTTTCGCCAACCGACCGCTCATCGCATCCACGTTCGCCGCCAACTGCAACGTCAACAAACGGTAACCATCCAGCGCATTGTGGACTGGAGCCGCCAACCCCGGCTCGGCCGTCGGCGTGCCGCTGGGTCGCTCAAGACGCTGGGTCGCGCCCGATTTCAGGGCCCTTGCCATCCCAATCAACTGCACCCGGATCTGCCGATGCTCAGCCTTGAGTGCCAGCTGCATTCGGGCCATCGCCTGTGCGTCTCGTGGATCAGGACGCGTATTGCCGAGAATCTCCAGGGTGCTGATGCACATCCGCAAGTGGCGCTGGATCGAATCCAGTTCGGTCATGGAAATCCGTACTTCCTTGGACACCGACGGCATCAACGAACGCAGTTGCAGCATGACCGCATTCAAGCGGTTGAGCAGCTTGAGGTGTTCATCGTCGGTCATCGACTGGCCATTGATCGTCCGGCTGTAGAGCGTCGCGCAATCCCGTAGCGCGCTGGCCAGGTTGTAGCGCCAGGAATACACGGCATACAGCGGCAGGGCGAAGGAAAACGCCAGGGCCAGGGCGATGCCGATCAGAATATCGACGGTGCGCCACAAACCATCGGACAGTGGATTCTCACCATGCCCGGCGACGATAAATACGGTGATACCCGACAGTAGCGCGGTGTACCCACCTTTGCCGATGGCGTGGTAGGAAAAGAACCCGCACACCACTGACATCAACAGATAGGTCAGCAGCGGTAAGCCCAGGTAGGCCTGTTGGGCGACCAGCAGCAAACCGACGCTGGCACCGATCAGAGTGCCATAAGCGCGTTCAACGGCTTTTTTGCCGATATTGCCGTGATGCTGCAAACCGCCGATCACCACCAGCATCGTCACCGAAGCCCATTCGCCGTGGGGAAAATTTAGGCCGGTGGTCAGCAGGATGGTTGCCAGCAAGCCGATGGACACGCGGACCGCATGGATCAATTTGGCGTGACGATAGCGGCGATAAGGGTCGAGTAGCGGACGCAGCAAGCGCCGGGCAAACGGGTGCAGGCGTACAGCGGGAAAAAACTTCATTGGCTAAGGGGCCCCAAACCCACTGTAGGAGCGAGCTTGCTCGCGAAAGCCTCAAGGACACTGCGTTTATCCAGATAACACGCGCCACCGATGACGCCAATGCACGAGCAAGCTTGCTTCTACAGTGCGTGTAATGTCAGAAAATATAGTCCGTGGTCAAAAAGCTCGAGGCCCGATCGCGAATGATATCGCTGATCAAGTCTTTGTTATGCGCCTGGAACTTGGTGGCCACCAGCGTGCGGATCGAAAATACCCGCAGCGCATCATGCACCGACAACGTGCCTTCGGCCGAGTTCTTGCGCCCGTTGAACGGGAACGTGTCCGGCCCGCGCTGGCATTGGGCGTTGATATTGATCCGGCCGACCTGATTGGCGAAGGTGTCCACCAGCTTGCCGACTTGCGCGGGATCGGTGCCGAAGATACTCAACTGCTGACCGAAGTCCGATTCCAGGACGTAGTCGATCACCGTCTCCAGTTCGCGGTAGGGCACGATAGGTACCACCGGGCCGAACTGCTCTTCATGGTAGACGCGCATTTGCGGGTTCACTGGGTACAGCACCGCCGGGTAGAAAAACGAACCGCGACTGACCCCGCCGTTGCGGTTCACCACATGGGCGCCGTGGGTTTCGGCGTCAGCCACCAGGGCATGCAGGTAGTCGACCTTGCCGGGCTCCGGCAAGGGGGTCAGGGACACGCCATCTTCCCAGGGCATGCCGGGTTTGAGTGTCGCCAGCTTGTGGTTGAATTTTTCGATAAAACTGTCGACTACGGCCTCATGCACGAAAAGGATTTTCAACGCCGTGCAGCGCTGGCCGTTGAACGACAGGGCACCGGTAACCGCCTCATTGACCGCGTTGTCCAGGTCAACTTCGGGCAACACAATTCCCGGATTCTTCGCATCCAGTCCCAGGGTGGCGCGCAACCGGTGAGGACGCGGGTGCAGCTTTTTCAAGTCGCTGGCGGCCTTGTTGGTGCCGATAAACGCAAAGATATCGATCTTGCCGCTGGCCATCAGCGCGCTGACGGTTTCGCGCCCGCTGCCATAAATCACGTTGATCACCCCGGCCGGGAAGCTGTCGCGAAATGCCTCCAGCAACGGACGGATCAACAGCACGCCGAGCTTGGCCGGCTTGAAGACCACGGTGTTGCCCATGATCAGCGCCGGAATCAGCGTGGTGAAGGTTTCATTCAGCGGATAGTTGTAAGGGCCCATGCACAACGCCACGCCCAGCGGCACGCGGCGGATTTGCCCGAGGGTGTCCTGCTCCAGTTCGAAGCGGCTGGAGCGGCGGTCCAGCTCCTTGAGGGCGTTGATGGTGTCGGTGATGTAATCGCAGGTGCGGTCGAACTCTTTCTGCGAATCCTGGAGGTTTTTGCCGATTTCCCACATCAGCAATTTCACCACGGCGTCGCGTTGCTCGCGCATGCGCCGCAAAAAAGCTTCGACGTGCTGGATACGTTCAACCACGCGCAAGGTTGGCCAAGTGCCCTGGCCACGGTCATAGGCACGGACCGCGGCGTCGAGGGCGGTCAAGGCGGTTTCGGCATTCAGCAGCGGGGTGCTGCCGATGATCACCGGCGCATCGCCATCGGGCCCACTCACTTGCACCGGGCTGCGCACCTGGGCCAAGGGGCCATCCCACGTGCGTAACTGGCCGTCCACCAAATAGTCACGTTGTTCGATCGGGGCCGGGAGCCGGAATTGCTCGGGAATCTCATTGGCGCCGGGAAACAGATTGGCAAGCAAGTGATCGGTGGTCATGTCGCTACCCCTGGAGTGGTTGCACAGCGTGGCTTAGAGATTCCCCTATCTGAAGGCTCTGTTGCAAGGCTTACGCGTTATCCCCTACGCACAGCGGCGTGCGCCGGGTAAACTGGCGGGCTTACTTGAAGGAGTTCACATGAGTCAGTACCAGCCGGGCATTCTTGCCGCACCGGTGCCTTTGCAGGCACGCCATCTGTTTTTTGCCGTCGAGTCGATTGAAGCCGTACCCGCGGCACTCGATGCATTGTTGCAGTTGGTCGACTCGGCCGTGGTGGTAGGGCTCGGCGAGCCACTGGTCAATGCGCTTGGCACGCAGATCGAGGGGCTACGCAGCTTCCCGCACATCAGCGGTCCAGGCGCTGACAACCCATCGACTCAGCACGCGCTGTGGTGCTGGCTGCATGGCGAGGACCGGGGTGAGTTGCTGCTACGCAGCCGAGTCTTTGAAAAAACCTTGGCGCCGGCGTTTCGCCTGGTGCAGATGACCGAAGGTTTCCGCTACAAGAGCGGTTTCGACCTGACCGACTACGAAGACGGCACCGAAAACCCCCATGACGATGCGGCCGTCGAAGCCGCGGTAAGTGCAAGCGGTGCCAGTTTTGCCGCGATCCAGCAATGGCAACATGACCTGGATGGGTTCGCCGCGTTGCCGGCCGAGGAGCGCGACCATATCATCGGTCGTCGCCATGGCGACAACGAAGAACTGGACTCCGCTCCGGAGTCCGCGCACGTCAAGCGTACCGCCCAGGAAAGCTTCAGCCCCGAAGCGTTTGTCGTACGCCGCTCCATGCCGTGGGCGGAAAATGGTCAGGCGGGGTTGATGTTCCTCGCGTTCGGGCATTCCTTCGATGCCTTTGAGGCTCAACTGCGGCGCATGAGTGGCCTGGAAGACGGCATTGTCGATGGCCTGTACCGTATCAGCACGCCGCTGACGGGCGGCTATTATTGGTGCCCGCCGCTCCGGGACGGGCGCCTGGACTTGAGTGCCGTGCTGGCAGCTTGAATCCGTGCGCAGTGCCAACGCCGCGATGAGCCCACGGACTCATTCGCGGCTGTCCGCCCCGCCGAGTCTCAAGGGTTTTTCAGCGCTTGCAGCCACGCCGGGTCCAGGCGTGACTGCTCGAGTTTGATCCCCAGTGCTTGCATCCTTGTCTGGTGCTCATCCATTTCCCGTACCAGTTGCGCCTGGGCGCTGGAGTTGGCATCCAACTCATGCATTTGCGTCAGGCCCAAATGATAGAAGCGCAGCAGCTTCATCGCCGCCGGGTCGTTGGCCTGAACCTGTTCCTTGACCTGGTGCATGACATTGGTCACGCGCATCAGGTTGCGCTTGAGCTGCCAGCCGTACACCGCCGGCGCCAGCCAGGCCTGGGACCAGAAAGGGCCGCGCACCAGCATCACGGTCAGTACCACGCCGGCCAGCACACCCGCGACGTTGAAGCGAAAATTATCGCCGCCGGGTTCGCCAAACAGCATCACCGCCAAGCTTGATAGCAGCATTGTCAGGGCGACGAATATCACCGCGACGATCAGCGTGCTGCGCCGGGTCTGCTGGCGATAGGTTTGCGGGTCGCAAGGTTTGATCTCGAACATCCGGGTAGCAGTCTCCATGAAAGAAGTAGGGGCATTGAGCGACGCGGCATCTTCTCATGCTTTGCAGCCGTAGTGACAAAGTCGATCAAGACGCCCGCCCGGCATTCAGTTTGAACGATGGTCGCCACGGTTTTCTCTAAGTCCTGTATGCACCGCAATTCAAGTGAGGTGGACCATGACCCGGTATCAGCAGCAACCCGGCCCCGAAAACCCCGACGAACCGATCATGCCGGGCGAGGTGGAGCGTGATAACGACGCCAACCGCCCGAACGATCCGGTCAGGCGTGAGCAAGAAGAAGAGCAGGTGGAAGAGCATCTGGAACACCTGCACGATGAAGCCCGTGCGCTTTGAAGCGACGAGTACAGGAGGTTATTGTGACTGAGCATTCTAAAAAGCCTGATGGTCCGCATTCGTCGGAACATGCCACTGATCGTGATGAATTGGATTTCGACCCGGACTCGCCGGATCTGGCCGACCCGCAAGTCGATCCGATAGGCCCGGCGATTGCGCCGCTGGATAAAGAAAACAAGGAAAAGCCTGCCAGGCAGCCGGCCTATGATCCTTTAGGTGATTTGAAACCTTGATGGAAATATCCCGCAGGGCACTTGAAACAAGCGCCCTGCAGGCTTCACTCACTCGCCAAATCGCTTAGGCGCAACCCAGGTTACATCGGTGATGCCGTATTTTTCCGCCCATGGCCGCGTGGTTTTCTTGGTGCGTTCATGGCCGGGCCGGCCAATACGGCCAACATGGGCAACTCCTGCATCGCAGCTGGCCCAGTGCCAGGCTTCAGCGTTATTCATCACCTCCGCGCGCACCACGAAGGATTTCACTTCTCCATGAAGCCGGTAGTGGATGGTGTAGATCGTTGCGGTACTCATATCGACTCCCTGTGTTGATATGGAATGGATTCAATATGGTTCAGAAAGGTTCAGAAAGTTTGCCGCGAAAGCACAGAGGCGGTTGACGCAGATCACAATTGGTAACATACGTGGTTCTGAGTATTAGTATTTCTTTTGCCCCGCGCCAAGGACCGAGCCATGCCCGAGGATACGCCACGTTTGACCCACAGCCGTCTGTATCTGGAACGCTTGGGTTATGCCACGCCGCCGCCGCCGACCCTGCAAACCCTGGCGCAACTGCAGTTGCGTCATGTCAGCAGCTTCGCCTTTGAAACCCTCTCGAGTCTGCTGCGCGCGCCGGTGCACATCGATTTGCCCAGCGTTGAGCAAAAGGTCTTGTTGGACGGACGCGGTGGTTATTGCTACGAATTGAACCAGATGTTCCTGGCGTTGCTGCAGATGTTGGGCTTTGAGGCGCGCGGCATCACTGGCCGGGTGGTGATGGGCGGTCCTCCCGATGCGCTCACGCCGCGCACCCATCGCCTCAGCCTGGTGACACTGGACGGTGTGCGCTACATCACTGACGTTGGCTTTGGTGGAATGGTGCCCACCAGTCCGTTACAGGTGGACACCGAGGTGCCGCAGGCCACGCCGCATGAACGCTATCGCCTGACCGCGAAGGAGGGCAGCTACACCTTATGGGCCGAGGTTGGCGGAGAATGGCGTGGGCTTTATGTGTTCGATCTGCAGGCGCAGTCGCATTTCGATTACGAAATCGGCAACTGGTACGTCTGCACCCATCCCCAATCACCGTTTCTCGGGCAACTGAAAGTCGCGCTGATCGGCCCGGGCCTGCGCCGTACGTTAAACAACGGCCATTACGCCGTGCATTACCTGGACCGGGACAGTGAAAAGCGCTCCATCCACGAGGTGGATGAGTTACTCGCGCTGCTGGAAAATAGCTTCGGGCTGCGCTTGCCCATGGACCCACAATTGCGGCCCAGGCTGATGGAGATTCTGGCTGCTCCTGCCGTTTTATAAATCTAGACCCTTGACTTAGAGCCTTGCCTACAACGACTTCAAGCTTGAAGCCGGCAGCGAAAGCGACAAGGAGCACATGCTTGAAGCCGGCCTGTTCTATAACGTTGGCAACAAGCTCACGGCTGAGTCCGGGTTTATCTATCAGGCCGGGGTCGAGGCCAAATTTGGCAAGGACGTGCTGATCGCACACTCATTTGGAGGTTGGCATGCGCACCATTGATCTGGCGGGCACCCCGGTTCCTGTCATCGGCCAGGGCACCTGGCGCATGGGGGAAAACCCCGGGCAGCGCAGCGCGGAGGTCGCGGCACTGCAACTGGGCATCGACGAAGGCATGAGCTTGATCGACACGGCACAAATGTACGGCGAGGGCGGTGCTGAAGAAGTGGTCGGAGAGGCGATACTCGGGCGACGGGAGCGGGTGTTTCTGGTCAGCAAAATTTATCCGCATAACGCCAGCCATCAAGGTGTTCCCCGGGCGTGCGAGGCCAGTCTTCGGCGCCTGGGCACCGATTATATCGACCTGTATCTCCTGCATTGGCGTGGGCAATACCCCCTCGAAGAAACTGTGGAAGCGTTCGAGCGTCTGCGTGAAGCCGGCAAGATCGGTCGCTGGGGCGTGTCCAATTTCGATGTGGCGGATCTTCAGGAACTGGCGTCACCGGCCTGCGCGACCAATCAGGTGCTGTACAACATCCAGGAGCGAGGTATTGAATTCGACCTGTTGCCGTGGCGGCAACACCATAACCTGCCGTTGATGGCTTACTGCCCGATTGCTCAGGGCGGTGATTTGCTGTCCAGTCCGACCCTCAGGCAAATTGCCCTCCGTCACGCTGTGACACCGGCTCAGGTTTGCCTGGCCTGGGTGTTGCGCCAGCCGGGTGTCATCGCCATTCCCAAGGCGGTAACGCCTGAGCACGTTAGGCTTAACGCCGCCGCCGCCAAACTTGTTCTCGATGCACATGATCTGGACGCCATTGATCGAGTGTTCGGCGCGCCAAAACGCAAGCATCCGCTGGCGATGGTTTGACGCCAGTCAGTCAGCGAGTCCGTGGAGTTGGCAGTACGCCTCCCAGCTCAGGCCTGCCATCTGGGCGACTTCCTTGTGGACTTCAAGGCGTCGCGCCTCGAAGTCCTCGGGAGAGCGGGCAACCAGTTGCAAGGTCAGTTCCCAGGCAAACAACCCGAGGCTTTCGGCTTCCGCTTCAAAGGCTTCATGCAGGCGCTCGGCGCGGTACTGCGCCATGGATTCTTTCTTGGCTTGTGCCGCCAACGGGTTCAGCGTATCCAGTTCGGCACGCAACTGTGGGCGCTGCTCGAGGAAAATATCCAGGGCGAGCTGGTGGTTTTCGCCAGGTTCAGACAAGGCCGTACTCCAGGATGAAACGGTGATCAAGCTTCAGCGCGAAGTTTGGCGCGAACGGTTTTTGCGCCTGGCGCGCTTGCGCAACAGGTTTGAAACCCGGTTTTGCAGCGGATCAAGCAGGAAAAAAAACAGGTAAGCGGTGAGCACCAGAGTCAAATCAATCCAGGTCTTGTTGATGGGACCCTCCACTGACTCGATTGCAGCCTTGACCAGAAACAGTACCGCCACCCCACACAGCCACAGCATTGCGGTTAAAAGCAAAGGACGTGCGCGATTGGCGCGATTTGAAAGCCTGCCTTGCATGTTCAATAGATATCCTTGGATTGCCCGACTCGAGTCATTTCGATGCCGGCCTGTCAGTGTGTAAGCCTATGACCTGACTGGATTATGACGGGTTCATAAAAACCGCCAGGATCGATCTGAAACCTGGACGGCATGTTTGTAATATTTGGCAAGATTACACCAAGATTTGTGCCATTACTGGCGCTACCGATCAAGATAGATGAAGAAACCCTGCGCACTCGCCAGTGATGTGAGTAAATCCCTTCCCCTTCCGGTGCCATGACGTGTAGCGTTGACCAGCGGTCAAGCACAATGGCGTATGCCTTGTTTTCGCGAGTATTCGCAAGCCCTGAACACCCTACGGCTGAGGGAAAAGCCATGGCGCAAACGCTGTTCAAACTGTTCTTCATCCAGCGTTTGGCGGCGCTGGCGAGTGCTGAGTCGCTACGGGCTATCCGCGAGGGGTTGTTGTGGATTTTGCCGTGTCTGCTGGTGTCGGCCGGGTTCCTGATCCTTTCCGAGTGCGCCAGGATGCTCGGGGGGGATCCGCAGGCCGTGGCGCTTCTGGCGGGGTTGCACGGCGAAATCAGTTCAGTGGTTCCGTTGCTGGTCGCGGCGTCGATCGGCTATATGCTGGCGATCCAGCACCGACTGCCGCAGTTGCCCGTGGCGTTTCTGTGCCTGGCGCATGTGGTCATCGCACTCTTTGTGCTACGGGACTACCCCCGTGCATCGGCGACCTTTGTGTTGTTTATCGCGATCACATCGCCACTGCTCGTCGTACCCGCGATTGCCTGGTTGCACCGACAACGCTGGACGCGACTGATCAATGAAGACCTGGCGGTACATAACCTGAAGGGCACGATCAACATGGTCGTGCCGGGGGCAATCACGGCCTTGCTGCTGGTGGCGGTGTTGTCATTACTGTTGCAGATTCCCCACGTGACGCAACTTCAGGGACCTGTCGTGCTCGACGCGCTGGAGACGCCCTTTGGCAGCGGGATGTTTGTCACGGCGATCAATTCGCTGTTGTGGTTTTTTGGCATTCATGGCGTGTACGCGATCCAGCCGCTGTTCGATGTGCTGGATCACGCCGTAAGCCTCAATAGCGCAGCCCTGGCGGCGGGCGAGCCGATCAAATACATCCTGAACAACGGCCTGCTGGGGTGTTTCGCGTTTATTGGCGGCGCCGGCAGTTCGCTGTGTCTATTGCTGGCGATCCTGCTGGTGTCCAAAAGCCAGTCGATGCGTTTGCTGGCGATGGCGAGCTTGCCGTTGTCGTTATTCAACGTCAGTGAGGTGCTGTTATTCGGCTTGCCGATCATCCTCAATCCACGGCTGTTCATACCCTTCTTGTTGGTCCCGGTATGCAACTCGCTGCTGGCCTTGATTGTGGTGCAGTCAGGTTGGGTTTCGCCGGCCGTGGTCAGCGTGCCGTTTACCGCGCCGGTCCTGCTCAATGCCTATTTGAGCACCCACGGCGATTGGGCCGCGGTGGTATTGCAACTGGTCCTGTTGGGCGTAGGCATGCTGATTTATATCCCCTACGTTCGGGCCATCCATCGGCAAGCCACGGAGGGCGGTACGGTGTACCTCAAGTCTTTCGACATGACCTTTCGCGGCCTGGAAGAGAAGGGGCGTCTGCTGGAGCTGGACCCGGTACTGACTTCCTATAAGGTCCTGGCTCGTCAGGCCAACGCACTGAGCCGGATCCAGCAGATCAGCGACTATGAGTTTTACCTCGAGTTTCAGCCTCAAGTGTCCATCTTGACCGGCTTGTGTACGGGGTGCGAAGCATTGATGCGCGCCCGTGACAGCGAAGGCACGGTGCACTCGCCATGGGAGTTCCTGCAGTGGCTGGCCCAGGCCAGGTTGATGCCGGATGTCGACGTATGGGTGGCGTCCCAGGCGGTACGTCAGTACCAGAAGTGGCAAAAGGTCGGTTTTTCGTTGCCGATGACCATCAACATTTCCAGCGCTACCCTGACCACGCCGGCCTATGGCGAGCGGCTGGTCGAGATTCTGTCCCAGGCCCATGGCCAGGTATCAGTGGAAATCACCGAAGATGCGTTGGTGGGGGACATTCATGTCACGCGGCAGATGATCGAAAAGCTGCAAGGCATCGGTGCCAAGGTCTATATCGATGACTTTGGCACAGGGTTTTCGGCGCTGAGCTACTTGCACCAGTTTCCGGTGGACTTCATCAAGATCGATCGCAGTTTTGTGGTGGCCCAGCATGACCCCAAGGGCGCGCAGGTGCTGACCGGGATGCTGCGATTTTGTGAGGCACTCAACCTCGGCGTCGTGGTGGAAGGTGTCGAGACCGCCGAACAACTGGCCTTTTTGCAATCGGAAACGGAATTGATTATCCAGGGATGGTATTTCAGCAAGGCCTTGCCGGGACATGCACTGGAAGACTTTGTCCGTGAACGTGCGCATAAGGTCGCGCAAGGCATTGGGGGGTAGCGTGATTGCGTCCCCCCCCCGTTGGGCATTACCCGGCAAGACCATTGTTGCGTTCGATCTCCTCGACCAACGCGTCAATGCCCTCCAGACGTGCCCGGTTGTCATGATCCCAGGGATGAAACCCCGGCTTGAAATAATCTAACCAAGGCAGCGCCATGCGCGGGAAGACCCCCTTGGGCCCGTAAAGAAATTTCAGCATTCGCCAGAACCCCTTGAGATGCCCTCCCGCGCGTCGATCCGCGAACAGCAGGCGCAGGTGAAAATCAAACACCACCAACCAGAACAATACCGTGGTGAACAGCATGGTTCCCGTACGTAGCAAATAGCGCTTGGGACCTGGTTTGATCACGCTGTTCCAGACATCGAAGGCCACGGCTTTATGTTCGGTTTCTTCAAGGGCGTGCCAGTACCACATTTGCTGATAGCGCTTGATCGAGTCACCGAAGCGTGACGGGTCGCTGAGCAATATTTCCGCGAGCATCGCCGTGTAATGCTCCAGGGCAATAGTCACTGCGAGGTTGAAGGACGCAGGAAAATGCTTTTTTTGCAGGTCGAGGATCGTTTTCAGTCGACGGTCCAGCGTGTGGGCTGGTAGTCCGGCGGCTTGCAGCAGGTCGTTGTAGGCGACATGTTCCCGACTGTGCATGGCTTCCTGGCCAATGAAACCCTGGACGTGTTTCTTCAGCTCGGGATCTTTGATGGACGTGCGGTAATGGCGCACGCTGTCCATGAAGAACAGTTCGCCCTGTGGGAATAGCAGCGACAAGGCATTGAAAAAATGCGTGATAAACGGCCCTTGCTCATGCCAGTCCTTGATGCGGTCGGCGGGCAGGGTGAAACGCAGGTCACGGCGAATGGGCAGCATCGGGCTACTCCTGTTCAGAGACGTTGTTCATCGGTGGTTTCCAAAACCGGCGCCTTGGGTCTTTTTGGCGCCATGCGTTTGCTGGCAAACACCACCAGCGCTTGATAAGCGGCCGGCATACAGCGCGCGAGCAGGTCCAGGGCGTAGGCATCACGGCCGATCAGCACGCGACGTTGGTTCTTGCGCACGCCTTGCAGAATCACCTTGGCCGCCTGATCGGCATCGGTGATAAAGAGTTTTTCGAAATCGGCCCGGGCCTGTTGCTCGCTATGGATCAGAAAACCGGTCATGTTCGCGTCGATCCGGCTGCTGCGACAGATGTCCGTGCGAATTCCGCCGGGATGAACGCAGGTGGCCGAGACGCCACAGCGTTGCAGGTCCAGTTCTTGACGCAGGGATTCGGTAAAACCGCGCACGGCGAATTTGGTGGCGTTGTAGCCGCTCATGCCGGGCTGGGCAAACAGGCCGAATACGCTGGACGTGTTAATCACATGCCCGTCGCCGCTGGCCTTGAGATAAGGCAGGAATGCTTTGGTGCCGTGGACCACCCCCCAAAAGTTGATGCCGACGATCCACTCCAGGTCGGCGTAGTCCATGCCTTCCACCGTACTCGACAATGCCACCCCGGCATTGTTGAAGATCAGGTTGACCTGGCCGTGCTCGGCCGCGCAAGCGGCGGCCCAATCCTCCATTGCCTGGCGGTCGGAGACATCCAGGGAACAGCAGGTGATACGCACCGGGACCAGGGTCGAGTGCTCGACCAGTTGCACCGTCTGTTCCAGGCCCAAGGTGTTTTTATCCGCCAGCGCCAGGTGGCAACCTTCGCGTGCCAGGGCCAATGCCAAGGCGCGACCCATGCCCGAGGCCGCGCCGGTAATAGCCGCCACGCGGCCGTTGAATGACTTCATGACAGGCTGCCTTCTGTGGTGATGTGGGGCGCAGTGACCAGGTGTGGCGTCGGGTCGAGCGTGGTCGGCGTGATCAGGTAGTCCTTGAGGGCGAAGTGACGTGTGACCTGCTTGAAACGCCAGGTCGACCCCGGCCACAAGGTGGTGTTCTTGCCGGTGCGTGGGTCCAGGTACCAGCTCTGGCAGCCACCGGTGGACCAGATGGTGCGCTTGAGCTTGTCCTGCAACTGCTCGTTGTAGGCGTTTTCCACCGCTGGCTTGACGTCCACGCTGTTGATCCGGTGTCGGTGCATCTGTTGCAGGGCCTTGAGGATGTAGGTGACTTGTGCCTCGATCATCAGAATCATCGAGTTGTGGCCCAGCCCGGTATTCGGACCGACGATCAGGAACAGGTTCGGATAGCCCGGCACCGTCGTGCCCAGGTAGGCGTGGGCACCGTCGCGCCAGATGTCCATGAGGTCCACGCCGTCGCGGCCAATGATGCAGCCACGGGGCAGGGGATCGGTGGCCTGGAAACCGGTACCGAAGATGAGGCAATCGGCAGGGTGCTTGATGCCATCGGTGGTGATCACGCCGTCCGCTTCAATGCGCAATACGCTGTCCGTGACTACCTGTACGTTGCTGCGGGACAGCGCCGGGTAGTAGTCGTTGGAGATCAATACACGCTTGCAGCCGATGGTGTAGTCGGGGGTCAGGACTTTGCGCAGGGAAGGCCGGGTCACTTGTTTGTGCAGGTGGCGCAGGGCGATTTTCTGCACCATCTTCATCAGCCGCGGATGCAGGGCAAAGCCCACCACGCGACCTTCCAGGGCCCAGTAGAAAGCGCTGCGCACCATGCGTTGGGTGAATGGCAGGTGCTTGAAGGCCCAACGCTCGGAGCGTGAAATCGGCCGGTCCGGCTTGGGCATGATCCATGGCGGGGTGCGCTGGAAGACATCCAGGTGCGCCACCTGCGGGGCGATCTGCGGCACGAATTGAATCGCGCTGGCGCCGGTGCCGATCACCGCTACGCGCTTGCCTTTCAATGAATAGCCATGATCCCACTGTTGGGAATGGAAGCGCTTGCCCTGGAAAGTCTCAAGTCCGGGAATTGCCGGCAGCGCCGGGCGCGAGAGGCCACCCATGCCTGAGACCAACACCCGCGCGCTGATCTGGCGGCCATGAGTGAAACTCAACTGCCAGCGCTGGGATTGTTCATCGAACACCGCGCGCTCGAGTCCCATGCCGTAGTGCAGGTACGGCGCCAGTTCGTAGCGCTCGGCGCAGTCCTCCAGGTAGGCGCGAATTTCGGCCTGTGGCGCAAATTGCCGGGTCCAGTGCGGGTTGGGAGCGAAGGAAAATGAATACACATGGGACTGCACATCGCAGGCGCAACCAGGGTAGTGATTGTCGCGCCAGGTGCCGCCCAGTGAGTCCGCCTGTTCGGCGATAAAGAAGTCATCCAGCCCGGCTTCCTTGAGTTTGATCGCCATGCACAGACCGGCGAAACCGGAACCGATGATGGCGATATCGACTGAATCAATCATGCGCCTTACGGGTTGTGACATCGGATGTGCTCCTGTTTTTGTTTTGGCTTTTAGATAAGACACCATTGCAAAGGAAAAATGAATTAATTATTTTAAAAAAGATTTTAAATAATCTACCTGAAAATATCGCCTACGCTACCCACCTGTCGCTGATGTGCGACTTGTCCGACGGACGCGCACCTCACACATGCAGTTAAGATCCAAGGGGAGGGCGGTGGCTGAGGTCTTGATCAATTCCGGTCGGACGGTCAGCAGCAGGGAAAGCAGAGGACCGAGCTATGGCTGTCGAATGGGTTATCGCTGTGGGTATGTTTGCAGGAGTCAGCGCAGCGTTGTGGGGCCTGAGTACCTGGATGACGCGGCGCATTGAAACGGCGGTACCCGTCAATGGACGTTTTTTAGAGGTGGATGGCGAGCGCTTTCATTATGTAGAAGAGGGCAAGGGCCCGCCGCTGGTGATGATCCACGGCTTGATGGGCAGTAGTCGAAACCTGACATATGCCTTGTCCGCGACATTGCGCGAGCACTTTCGGGTCATCACCCTCGACCGACCCGGCTCGGGTTACTCCACTCGGCAGACAGGCACCGGGGCCGACCTGCAAAGCCAGGCACGGCAAGTATCCAGGTTTATTCAGACTCTGGACCTGGGGCAGCCATTAGTTCTGGGGCACTCCCTGGGCGGGGCGATTTCCCTGGCCCTGGCCCTGGATCATCCGCACGCGGTCTCGGGGTTGATCTTGGTGGCGCCTCTGACTCACCCCCAGCGCATGTTGCCGCTGGTATTTCTTTCACTGGCTGTGCGCCCTGGATGGTTGCGCCGCTGGGTTTCGCGCACGTTGACCGCGCCGCTGGGAATGCTGACCAGCGCTTCGGTAGTCAAAGGCGTGTTTGCGCCAGACCCGGCTCCGGCGGACTTCGCCACTCGTGGCGGAGGCATGCTGGGGATGCGTCCGGACAACTTCTATGCGGCCTCCACCGAAATTTCCCAGGTCAACGATTACCTGCCCGACATGGTCAAGCGCTATCCACAGTTGCGACTGCCGATCGGCTTGATCTATGGCGCTCAGGACCAGGTCCTGGATTTTCGCAAGCACGGCCAGGCGCTGGCAGACAAGGTGCCGGGGTTGAAGCTGCAACTGGTCGAAGGACGCGGTCACATGTTGCCGATCACCGCGGTAGAGCGTGTGTCGGCGCTGGTGGAACAGATCGCCAAGCGTGCCAGACCAGCGCCAACCGAGGCCGCTCTGCAACCGACCTTGGTTGTGGCGAGCAAATAATCTTGGTCCTTGCAGCGGTGGCGAGACTTCGTAAGGCCTGCTTTAGACACGTGACCGAACGGCTAAAAAAGAGACTGTGCAGTCAGGTAAAAAAGGCCTTGAGAAAGTAGTTGACGACCTATTGATTCCGCGCTATCTATTTAAAAAAATATTTCAATGTTTGTTTTGAAATGATTTTTGAAATGCCGAAGAGCGAATAAAATAATGAAAAAAACGTCTTTTATCGCATACCCGATCTTCAGTAGCTTTGCGTGCAGCTCAAGTCTGTCGACTGCCCGTATCCCTTCATTTGCCAGCCTGGTTGCACCTGCTGCCCGGTGGCTGCCATGAGCCAGACCCTGACGGCTCCACAGGTATGGACCGATGGCAAGCGTCATCTGTGGTGGCTTGGCATCATGCCGTTGGCCACGCCTTTACTCTCCGGGGCCCTGGCCATCACCACGGGCGTGCAAGCACTGTGGTGGGTCGGCGTGCTGGTGATCTTCGGTTTGATTCCATTGATTGACGGTCTGTTGGGCGAAGACGTCAGCAACCCGCCGGAGTCTGCTGTCAGCGGTCTGGAAGCGCAGAAGTACTACCGCTGGATCGTCTATACCGGCGTGCTCTTCGTCATCTCATCGCTGGTGATTACCGGCTGGCTGGCGGTCAGCGGCATAGACTGGATCATCAGCGGTGGCCTGCTGCAACTCACCGCGTCCCTCGATCCATCGAGCTGGGTTGCGCAGGCCGCCAGCTACATCACTTCACGTACTCAATTGCACGGTGCAGTCAGTGGTTTCACCTACCTGGGCATGGCTATGTCCACTGGCGCCGCCACCGGCATAGCGATCAACACCGCCCATGAGCTGGGTCACAAACCGCGTCTGCTGGAGATCGTGCTGGCGAAGATTACCCTGGCGCCGACCTTCTACGGGCATTTCTACACCGAGCATAACCGTGGTCACCATGTACGCGTAGCGACGCCGGAAGACCCGGCCAGTTCGCGACTGGGGGAAAGTTTCTGGGCCTTCCTGCCGCGTTCGGTCTGGTTCAGCGCGCGCTCGGCCTGGAACCTGGAGCGTGAGCGCCTGCGCAAACTCGGCCTGCCGGTATGGCATTGGAAGAACGGCGTGCTCAGCGCCTGGATGTACAGCGTGGTGCTGTGGGGCGCGATGATCGCCTGGCTGGGGATGGCGGTGATTCCGTTTCTGTTGATCCAGGGCATCTACGGGTTTTCCCTGTTGGAAGTGGTGAACTATGTCGAACATTACGGCCTTCAGCGCCAGAAGTTGCCCAACGGTCGTTATGAGCGGTGCTCGCCCCGGCATTCATGGAACAGCAACCGGATCGTCACCAATATCTTTCTGTTCCAGTTGCAGCGCCATTCCGATCATCATGCCAACCCCACGCGCAGTTATCAGTCCTTGCGTCACTTTGATGAGTCGCCACAACTGCCGTATGGCTACGCCAGCATGATTGTCTGGGCGTATGTACCTTACTTGTGGCGACGACGCATGGATCACCGAGTACTCAAACATTATTCGGGTGATGTAACCCTGGCCAATATTCATCCGCCAAAGCGTTCGAAGATACTTGGGCAGTACGGCAATACGCGTAAGTTCTAATGTAATTCTGAGGTTGTAAGGCGTATTCGGGATTTATATCGCGCAGGGTCTTATCGCCCACGATTTGCCGATATCGAGTGCTGTTCAAGTTACAGGACCGTTGTTTGACCCTGAAAAAAACAAAATAAAGGGAAGCCGTACACATGCAAAAAACTGCGAAGTTCACCACCCATATTGTGCTCGCCGCACTGGGGCTTATTGCCTATCACCAGGCCCAGGCCGCGCGTATCGAGCCTGCCGGCAGTTCCTTCACGGCCCAGGGGCCGATCAGTTTTTCCAAGGGCGCTCTTATCAGTGCCGATTGCACCATCAAGGTCGCCGGAAAAGTTGCGCCTGACGGCTCGTCCGCCAATGTAGACGCCGTTGAGTTCGATGGAGGCCTCAAGTGCAGCCGTGTCGAGGCCATCAACCTGCCTTGGGTATTGGTGGCCAAAGACACAAAAAGCGGCTCGATGTCGAACATCAGTGTGGATGTGCATGCCTTCGGCCTGGGCGGTAAGTGCGGCCCATCCACAGCGCAAGGCACCTGGGATAACGCCACTGGAAAGTTAGAGGCGGCCAACGTGCCGATCGGCGAAGACTGCACGATCAAGACAGTGTCGATCAAGATGCCGCCAACGTTCAAGGTCGTCGAATAAGCAATTTAAGTTGTCGCGGTAATTGAATTGAGATTTGGCTGGAAAGGGACGTTCCGCAGTTTCACCGTGACCTCTCGATCATGGCCATTACCCCCCCGGCGAAATGATTCGCCTTACATGTGAGGAAAAACAATGAAAAGCTTGAAAACCCTCGTTTGTGCAACTTCTTTTGCAATGTGCTTTGGTGCGGCGTCGATGGCCAGTGCGGCGTCGATTATTCCGAATGGTGCGTTCACGACTGACCCGGGCACCATTGTGGTGACGTCGCCGTCTTCTTTCGGGGCACCTGTTACCTGCGGCATCACCTTCGGCGGGACAGTCACCGGCGGCGTTGCCACCATCACGTCGGCCAGCCTTACCGGCGGTGGTCTGTGCGGCTTGCCCAAGCTGAAAAACATTCCGTCTCCGGGCTGGGTTTTGACCGCTACCAGCTTTGCTCCAAGTACCGGAATCGGTGCGGGTAATGTGACCAACGTGGGCTGGACGGTAGCGTTCCCGTCTTCCAACTGTGGCGCAGGCACGATCACCGTAGCCTGGAATCAGGCGACCAAGATGCTGACTGCGTCTAACCAGGCGCTTTCCGGCAATTGCGCCGTCCAATCCTTGAGCGTCAAGGCGCCCGGTTTGAGCCTCGCCCCTTGAACCATCGACGCTGTAGAGCAAAGGGCTGATTACCCCTGAAGTGCAGGCGCCTCGCAAGAGGCGCCCGTTGAGGTAAACCGCATCGGTTTGACCGACCGGGGCGGACAAAAACAATAAGGAGTGGAGCATGAATAATAAGAAACAACAGGCGCACGCGTTCCTCGGCCTGGCATTGCTGGGTGGAATGCTGGCGACAACCGGCTCGGTTCAGGCGGGCGGCTTCATGGCTCCGACTGCTAATGCCGCCGGCTGGGGGCGGGCGTTCGGTGGCGGTTCGATGTTCAAGAACGACCCGTCGGCCGCCTTTAACAACCCGGCAGCCATGGCGTTCATTGACAAGACCGTTTCTCAGTTCACCCTCAGCTACGCAAACATTGACATCAAATACAAAGGGTCCGCGTATGACTACGCGGGCAATCCGGCATCCAACACGATCTTCGATCCCAACACGGGTCTCAGCTCGACACCACGCACCGGTGACGGCGGCCAAGGCGGATTCGAAGCCTATATACCGACCGGGTTCATGGTGATCCCGATTAACGACCGCTTTGCCTTCGGCCTGAGCCAGGTGGTGCCGATGGGCGCCCGTACCACTTGGGATTCCGACTGGAAAGGTCGGGACTTTGCGGTGGATACCCGAATTGAAACCGTTGGCCTGACCGGCTCGCTGTCGTTCAAGGTCAATGACCAGTTTTCCGTGGGCGCCGGTGCGATTCTTCAGCACACCAAAGGGTTTGTAAGCCAGAACGTCGATCTCTATGCCGCCGCTGCGCAGTCGCCGGATCTGGGCAACATTCCGTTTCCGGCGGGCCAGGGCCATGCCTTGATGCGGGTCAAGGTCGATAATAACTCGTTGGGCTGGTTTGCCGGTGTAACCTGGAAACCGACATTGCAGGACACCGTTGGCCTGAATTACCACGCCAAGATCAAGAACAAACTGGAAGGTAAATACAACGTCTACGCGGATCCGACCTCGGAAGGGGTAATGACAACACCTGTGCTGGATGGCAAGACGCTGGTCGAATTGGCCTATCCAGGCCTGAAACTGTATCCCGGTGGTGCCAACGCTTCAACGCAGCTGGACATTCCAGCCAACGCGTCCCTGGACTGGGTACACCAGTTTTCCGACCGCCTGAGCCTGGGGGCCAGCGTCACCTGGACCCAATGGTCTTCGTTCAAGGCGCTGACGTTGAAGTCCGAAGGCAACACTATTGTGTCGATTCCGTACAACTACAAAAACACCTGGATGTACTCATTCGGCGGCGACTACCGACTTACCGATGACCTTACCGTGCGCGCCGGTGTGGCCTTCGACCAGACGCCTACCCGCAACTCCACCCGTGACCCGCGTATTCCGGATGGTGACCGGACCTTTGCGTCCCTCGGTTTTGGCTACAACATCCGGGCGATTCCGGGGTTGAGTATCGACGGCGCGTATTCACGGCAATTTGTGGAAACCGTCAAGCTCAAGACCAAGAACGTAGATCGCCTGGGTGCTGGATCGCTGGATGGCAAGTCCGAGGCCAAGGGCGAAGTGCTCAGCCTGACGGCCACCTACGCTTTCTGAGTTGAAGTCGGAGCAATAAGAAAAACCTGTGGCGAGGGGGCTTGTGTGGCGAGGGGGCTTGTCCCCCGTTGGGCTGCGCAGCAGCCCTAATAGCGGCTGTTTTAGCCCTACGTCCGGCGAGCCCTCGCCACAAGGAAGGCATCCAAATTTTTATGAATGATCAATCCGGCTGAGCTGCTCAGCCGCAAATTTTTTGGGCAAATAGTTAAATTAAAATTTCAAAAGATAATTTTAATTTATCTTTTCAAGTTTGTAGTGTGGCGTTAAGTCGCGGGTCATTTCGACCTGCTCGCTTGTGTGCCGTACCCTGAATTGAGTCGAGGTGTCTCCATGATTATCTGGTTATTGGCGGGGCTCGCCGCGGCTATCACCCTGGCCTATCGACAAGCCACTGCTGTGTTGTGGTTAGCTGCTGGCCTGGTCTGGCTGGCTGGTGGTTATCTGTTCAACGCGGTGGCGGGACTCGGGATCAGCGTCGCTGCATTGCTGGTGGTGATGCCGGCGTTGCTGATGACGCTCAAGCCGTTGCGCCGCTCATTGTTGACCAGTAAGGCGTTAAGCCTGTTTCGCAACATCATGCCGGCCATGTCCGACACTGAACGTGCGGCCATCGAGTCCGGTACCGTGTGGTGGGATGCCGAGTTGTTCAGTGGCCAACCCCGTTGGGAGCGCCTGCTGCAAGCGGCGCCTGCGCGCTTGAGTGCCGAAGAACAGGCATTCCTCGACAACGAAGTGGAAACCCTTTGCGACATAGCCAACGACTGGGAAACCACCCAGGTCTGGCAAGACATGTCGCCTGAAGGGTGGCAGTACACCAAGGAAGCGGGTTTTCTGGGGATGATCATTCCCAAGCAATACGGCGGCAAAGGCTTCTCTCACTATGCACATTCGCAAGTGGTGATGAAGCTGTCGACCCGTTGCTCGGCCGCCGCCATTTCGGTGATGGTGCCCAACTCCCTGGGCCCGGCCGAACTGTTGTTGCATTACGGTACCGATGCCCAGCGCAACTACTACTTGCCGCGCCTGGCCCGAGGCGAAGACATCCCGTGCTTTGCCCTGACCAGTCCCTATGCCGGCTCCGACGCGGGGGCGATTCCCGACCTGGGCATCGTCTGCAAAGGCATTCACGAGGGCCAGGAAGTGTTGGGTTTCAGCGTCACCTGGGACAAGCGCTACATCACCCTCGGGCCGATTGCGACGGTGCTGGGCCTGGCCTTTCGTGCCGAGGATCCGGACGGCCTGCTGGGGCAGCCGGGCTCCTTGGGCATCACCTGTGCGCTGATTCCAACCTCCCATCCTGGGGTGCAGAGTGGTCGTCGGCATTGGCCGCTTAACGCGGTATTCCAGAACGGCCCGACCCAAGGTAAAGACGTGTTCATTCCTCTGGAGTGGGTGATCGGTGGTCGCGAACAAGTGGGTAATGGCTGGCGCATGTTGATGGAATGTCTGGCGGCCGGGCGTGCGATTTCCCTACCATCGGCCAACGTCGGCCTGGGCAAAGTCGCAGTGCGCGGCACCACGGCGTATGCAGCGATGCGTAAGCAATTCGGTCTGCCCATCGGCAAATTCGAAGGCGTGCAGGCTCCGCTGGCACGCATGTCCGGGCACTTGTATGCCTGCGACGCGGTGCGCAAGGTCTCGGTGGCGTCCCTGGATGCCGGCGAGCAGCCCTCGGTGATTTCTGCGATTGCCAAATACCACGTCACCGAGCGGGCGCGGATGATTGTCAACGACGGCATGGATATCGTCGCCGGCAAGGGCATTTGCATGGGACCCAACAACTTCCTCGCCCGCGCCTACCAGCAAAGCCCTATCGCGATTACCGTGGAAGGCGCCAACATCATGACCCGTTGCCTGATTATTTACGGCCAGGGCCTGATTCGTTGCCATCCCTATGTGTTCCGCGAAATGGAAGCGGCGCGCAACAGCGACGGACGCAAGGCGCTGGTGGATTTCGACAGTGCGATGTTTGGTCATCTGAGTTTTGTGCTGGCCAACACCGTACGCGCGGCGGTGCATTCACTGACAGGCGGCCGGCTGATTTCCGTACCGGGCAAGACCGATCCGGCGCTGGCGTCCTACTACCGGCAAGCCAATCGCCTGTCAGTGGTACTGGCGTTGATTTCCGACATCTCCATGGGGGTGCTGGGCGGGGCACTTAAACGCAAGGAAAGTATTACCGGGCGTCTGGGAGACATACTGTCCCAGCTTTACATCCTGTCTTGCGTGCTCAAGCGCTTCGAAGACGATGGCCGGCCCCAGGCAGATTTGCCGCTGGTGCATTGGTCAGCCCAGGACGCTCTGCTGCGGGCTCATGAGGCGTTGGCGGAAGTGCTCGATAACTACCCGTCAAAAGCCGCTGCGCGGGTGATTCGCGGCGTGAGCTTCCCGTTTGGCATCCCGCAGCGCAAGCCGTCGGATCGCCTGCTGGCCGCAGTGGCGGACCTGGTACAGACCCCGGGCGAAAGTCGTGACCGGCTGCTGGCCAATTCCTATATCCCACGGCCGGAAGTCGACAAGCTGGCTTATGGCGAGCTGGCGTTCCGCCTGTTGCCGCAGGTGGAGTTGATCGAGGCGCGGCTCAAAAGCGCGACCCGCCAAGGTGTACTTGAACCGATGCCGATCTCCGGCACGGCGTTTACCCATTGGCGAGTCAAGGCCCGGGCCCTGGATTTGATCAGCGACGACGAAGAGGCGTTGCTGGCGCGCTATGTGGAATACGCCGATCACGGCATTCAGGTCGACGATTTCCCTCAGGACTTCGGGCTGCTGGAGGCGCTGCAGCAACGCCAACAGACATTGGATCAGTTGGCCAAACCCGCGACCAAACGTCGGGCCAGCCAAGACGCAAACGCATCGGTCGATTGACCCTTAAATCGTAGGCGCGAGCTTGCTCGCGAAGAACCCAAGAGCGCCGCGTTTATGCAGGGTGGTCTCCTCATCGTTATGGTTCTTCGCGAGCCCGTTCGCGCCCACAGAAATGCAACAGGATGACCTATGAGCGACCGTTACCTATCTTTCGTCAATTCTCCTTGGGGGCATTGGTTCGCCAAGACTGCCGGACTTGCGCAACCGTTACCCTTGCAACGCCATCGCAGCGGTCAGCAACGCCTGGTCAACCCCGTGATCGTCGCGGGAGCAGGGCGCCTGGCAGACGAGGTGCAGCGGGTCTTTCGCGCCACGGACACCGTGACGGCGCAAGCCGCGACAATCAAGGGACCATCCACCGTCAAGGTGCAGGGCGCGGTGTTTGATGCCAGTGAGATTGTCGATCTCAAACAACTGGATGAGCTGTACGAATTCTTCCATACCAACGCCAAACGCCTGGGGCAACACGCGCGCGTGCTGGTGCTGGGCACGGCGCCCGAACACTGCACGGCGTTGCCCCAGGCTGTCGCGCAACGTGCCTTGGAGGGCCTGGTGCGATCACTGGCCAAGGAATTGCGCCGGGCGATCACCGTGCAATTGGTGTATGTCGCGCCGGGTGCTGAAGGCGTGCTGGAAAGTAGCCTGCGCTTCTTTCTTTCGCGGCGTTCGGCCTATGTTTCCGGGCAAGTGGTGCGCCTGGAAAAAGCCGTTGATAACGCGCTGGAGATTGACTGGGATCTGCCGTTGAAGGGCCGTCGCGCCCTGGTCACCGGCGCTTCCCGAGGCATTGGCTTGGCCATCGCCCAGGTACTGGCGCACGAAGGTGCGCAGGTGGTGTGTGTCGACGTACCCCAAGCCCTGGAATCCTTGCAACAGGCTGCCCGTCAGGTCGGGGGCAGCGCATTGGCGCTGGATATCACCGCCAGTGATGCCACGACGCAGTTGCAGGCCCATATCCACGAACACGGCGCCTTTGATGTAGTGGTCCACAACGCCGGGATCACCCGTGACAAGACCATCGCAAAAATGTCCGAAGCGGCCTGGCGCAGTGTGCTGGCGGTCAACCTCGAGGCGCCGTTGCAGCTTAGCTTGGCCTTGCTGCAAGGACAGGGGCTCAATCCCGGGGGGCGGATCGTCTGCGTGTCGTCGATCTCTGGAATCGCCGGCAATCCGGGGCAGAGTAATTACGCGACCTCCAAGGCCGGGGTGATTGGCCTGGTGCAAGGCCTGGCGCCGCTGGCAGCCGCGCAACAGGTCACCGTGAATGCGGTGGCACCGGGGTTTATCGAGACGCTGATGACCGCAAAAATCCCGCTGATGATTCGTGAAGCGGGGCGGCGGATGAATTCCCTGTCCCAGGGCGGACAGCCTGTCGATGTGGCGCAAACCATTGCCTGGTTGGCCCATCCAGCCTCGGGCGCAGTCAATGGCCAAGTGGTCCGGGTCTGCGGCCAAAGCCTGTTGGGAGCCTGAGTATGGAGTATGTGACGCAGATCATCGATCCGCCGCCGTCGCGCAACCGACTGCTGCTGGATGGGCTGTTGGCACTGCGCAAACCTACGTTCGATGGCGCGCCCGCGTTACCCAAGGAGCGATTGGTACGTGCGGCGGTGGAGCTATCGGCACCGACGATTTCCGCTTACGGCCGCGCCTGCGGTTTTCGTCGCGAGCAAGGCGTGCCGTTGTCTTACCCCCATGTGCTGGCGTTCCCGCTGCACCTGATGTTGCTGACCCGGCCGAGTTTTCCCTACCCGGCCAGCGGCATGGTGCACCTGGCCAATCGCATCCGTCAGCACCGGCGCCTGGAAGAAGACCAGGCCCTGCGCCTGGAGGTGTATGCCGAACGCTGGGTCGCCCATCCCAAGGGCCAGGCCTTGAGCATCGCCACCCGCGCCTACAGCGCGGGTGAGCTGACATGGGAAAGCGACAGCCTGTATTTGCGCCGTGACGTCGTCGATCCAGTGGGCGAGCCGTGGGGTGACAACCTGTCGCTGCCCGACCAAGGGCTGGTGCGTACTCAGCGCTGGGCATTGCCTGCTGATCTGGGGCGACGATTTGCCAAGGTCTCGGGCGACTACAACCCGATCCATACCTCGTTGATCGGTGCGCGCTTGTTCGGTTTTCGCCGCGCTATTGCCCATGGCATGTGGACCCTGGGTCGCGCACTGGCCGCCCAGCAACCGCCGGGCGGGCTGGACGTGGCCGAGGCGCATTGCGATTTCAAGTTGCCGATCTTCCTGCCCGGCCAGGTCGCCTTGTGGAATGCACCGGCGGCCGGTCCGCGACGTGCGTTCGAGGTGCGCAACCTGGCCGGGGATAAACCGCATATGCGCGGCTTGTTTATCTGGCATTCACGTTTTGATGAGAGTCGTCCATGAGTGACTACAGCTTCAGTCCTGCCCCGACTCGCCGCGTGGCGATTGTCGGTGGCAATCGCATTCCGTTTGCCCGTTCCAATACGGTGTATGCCCACGACAGTAATCAGGATCTGTTGGTTGCCGCGCTGCAAGACCTGGTCGACCGGTACAACCTTCACGGCGTGCGCCTGGGTGAGTTCGCCGCGGGGGGCGGTGATCAAGCATTCGCGGGATTTCAACCTGGCGCGTGAATCGTTGCTGTCCACCACCTTGTCTCCCGAAACCCCGGCCTACGACCTGCAGCAAGCCTGCGGCACCGGCCTGGAAGCGGCATTGCTGGTGGCCAATAAAATTGCCCTCGGGCAGATTGAAGTGGGCATTGCCGGTGGTGCGGATACCACTTCCGATGCGCCGATCGGCATCAACGAGTCCCTGCGCCGCACGCTGTTGTCCGCCAATCGCGCCAAAGGCAGTGTCAACAAGCTGCGCAGTCTGCTGAGTGTGCGACCGTCAATGTTTTTCAAGCCGCTGCTGCCGCGCAACGGTGAACCACGCACCGGCTTGTCCATGGGCGAGCACTGCGAGGAAATGGCCAAGCACTGGCACATCACGCGGCTGGCCCAGGACGAATTGACCCTCACCAGCCACCAGCGGCTGAATGCGGCGTATCAAGACGGTTTCTTCGACGACTTGATCAGTGCGTATCGTGGCCTGGCCCGTGACAACAACCTGCGCGCCGATGCCAGCCTGGAAAAGCTCGCCGGTTTGTCTGCGGCCTACGACCGTCAGAACGGCACGCTCACGGCCGGCAATTCCACGCCGCTGACGGATGGCGCCTCGGTGGTATTACTGGCCAGCGAGGAATGGGCCGCGGAGCGTGGACTGACGGTATTGGCCTACCTGCGCACGGGCGAAACCGCCGCGGTGAACTTTGTCGACGGCAGCGAAGGTCTGCTGATGGCACCGGCCTATGCGGTGCCACGTATGCTCAAGCGTGAAGGTTTGAGCTTCGATGACTTTGACTTGTTCGAAATCCACGAAGCCTTCGCTGCTCAGGTGCTGTGCACCCTCAAGGCGTGGGAAGACGCTGACTATTGCCGCGATCGGCTGGGGCTGGACGCGCCATTGGGCAGCATCGACCGCGCCAAGATGAACGTCAACGGCGGCTCCCTGGGCTGTGGTCATCCGTTTGCCGCCACCGGCGGCCGGCAACTGGCGGCGCTGGCCAAAGCCATTCACCAGCGCGGCGGCGGGCGCGGTCTGATCTCCATCTGCGCCGCCGGCGGGTTGGGTATTACCGCTATCGTCGAGAAGTAGCCCCACAAAAACAACAACAAGGAGACTGCCATGAACGCTGTAAGCCTGGACCAAGCAGAACGCATCTGGCTGAACGCCTACCTGCCCGGCGTGCCCACCGACATCGACGCCGGCATCGAGGACTACCCATCGTTGCGCGAGGTGTTTCTCGAGCACTTGCACAAGTACCGCGACCGCGTGGCTTACGTCAGCATTGGCACCGAAATGACCTACGCCGACTGGCAGGCCCAAGGCATCGCCTTCGCCGCCTGGCTTCAGGCCCAGGGTGTGCGCAAGGGCGACCGTGTGGCCTTGATGATGCCCAATTGCTTGCAGTACCCGATCTGCCTGTTGGGCACCATTCTGGCTGGCGCGGTGGTGGTCAACGTCAACCCGCTGTACACCTCCCACGAACTCAAGCACCTGCTCAAGGACAGCGGCGCGGAAACCGTGGTGATCTTCGAGAACTTCGCCCACACCCTGGAAAAAGTCGTAGCCGGCAGCAACGTCAAGCGCATCGTGATCGCCGCCATCGGTGACTTGCTGGGCACCTTCAAGGGCGCGGCGATGAACTTCATCCTGCGCAGTGTGCAAAAACAGGTGCCGCCCTTCAAACTGCCGGGGGCGCTGCGTTTCAACAGCGTACTTAAACAGGGCAGGGGGCAGACGCACACCCCGGTGTCGCTGGAGCGCGAAGAACTGGCCTTCCTGCAATACACCGGCGGGACCACCGGCGATGCCAAAGGCGTGATGCTCAGTCACCGCAATATCATCGCCAATCTGTTGCAGGCCAAGGCGTGGGTCGGCGACCAGTTGGACCAGAACCAGCAGGAAACCAACGTCACCCTGTTGCCGCTGTACCACATCTTTTCGCTGACCGTGAATTGCCTGATGTTCATGTGCCTGGGCGGGCGCAACATCCTGATCGCCAACCCGCGGGATGTGAAGCGCGTGCAGATGATCCTGCGCAAGGAACGTTTCAACGGCATCGCCGGCGTCAACACGCTGTTCAATGGTTTGCTGGAGAACAAGGAATTCTGTGCGCGGGATTTTTCCGATCTGCGCCTGGTCATCGCCGGCGGCATGGCGACTCATACCGCGGTGGCCAAGCGCTGGAAGGAGGTCACCGGTTTGCCGATCATCGAGGGCTACGGTCTCACGGAGTGCTCGCCGGTGGTGAGCATCAGCCCCATCGACATTGCGCGGATGCGCGAGATGGAATTCACTGGCACCATCGGTGTGCCGCTGCCGTCGACCTGGGTGCGTTTTGTGCGTGAAGACGGCGAGCTGGCCGAGGTGGGCGAGCAGGGCGAACTGCAGGTACGTGGTCCGCAGGTGATGAAGGGTTATTGGAAGCGCCCGACGGAAACCGCCGAGGTGCTGGATGCCGACGGTTGGTTTTCCACGGGCGATATCGGCGTGATGAACGAGCAGGGCTACATTCGGCTGGTGGACCGCAAGAAAGACATGATCCTGGTCTCGGGTTTCAACGTGTATCCCAATGAAATCGAAGACGTGGTGGCGTTGCATCCAGGTGTTGCGGAAGTCGCGGCGATTGGCGTGGAAGATGGGGTCACCGGGGAAAAGGTGAAGATCATTGTGGTGCGCAAGGATCCGAGCCTGACCCAGGAGCAATTGCTCGTGCATTGCCGGGAGTATCTGACCGGGTACAAGGTGCCGAAGTTTGTCGAGTTTCGTACCGAGGAACTGCCCAAAACCACGGTGGGCAAGGTACTGCGCAGGGCCTTGCGTTAGATCAAGAGGCGGTCTGTTTTCTCGGTTGCATGCCTCACCGTGTAGGCGCGAGCTTGCTCGCGAAGGCCGTTAACGATGACATGGGGAATCTGCGTTCCCGAGGCGTCCTCCGGTCTTTCGCGAGCAAGCTCGCGCCTACATACGAGCTTCACACTTCACTCACCCTGACCCAACGCTCCTGCCGCGCGGCAAGCCGAATCGCCGCAGCCAAGCGCTCCACTTCCCACGCTGCGGCAAAATCGATGCCGGTCGATCCCTGGCCTGCCAGCGCCATGATCAACTCATGCACTTCCAGTGTTTTCAGCTCGTTGTACCCCAACTGATGGCCTGCCGCCGGGCTGAACGCCGCGTACCCGGGCAGGGCTGGCCCGGCCAGCACACGCTGGAAACCGTCCTCCCCGGCGCGACACAGACGCAGTTCATTCAAGCGTTCCTGATCGAATGCCAGCGTTGCGCGTGTCCCGCTGATTTCAAAACTCAGGTGGTTCTTGTAGCCGCGCTTCAGCCAGCTGCTGCTGAGGGTTCCGCGCGCGCCGTGGGCAAACCGCAGCAAGGCGTGGACTTGATCGTCCACCACGATCGGACGCCGCTCGGCACTCCCGGCGCTGGCAGGACGTTGTGTGTGAATGGTCTGAGTGTCGGCACAGACGCTCTCGACATCCCCCACCAGAAACCGCGCCATGGACAGCAGATGACTGCCCAGGTCGGCCAATGCACCGCCGGCATGTTCCACGTCGCAACGCCATGACCAGGGCGACGCCGGATCGGCCATGAAATCTTCGCTGAATTCACCCTGGAAGCTGATGATCTGCCCCAACTCGCCGTTGTCGATCATCTGTCGGGCCAGAACAATCATCGGGTTGTGCTGGTAGTTGTAGCCGACTCGCGTCACAACCCCGGCCGCGCTGGCGGCACGCCGCATGGCAGCGGCCTGCTCCAGGCTGACCGCCAGCGGCTTTTCGCAATACACCGCCTTGCCCGCCGCGACTGCGGCCATGGCCATTGGGTAATGAAGGTGGTTGGGGGTGGTGATGGCGACCACATCCACCGTCGGATCGTCGATCAACTGTTGCCAGTCATTGTGGACCCTGGCAAACCCCCAGGCCGTGGCGCAGCGTCGGGCGCGCTCGACATCGGCGTCGGCCAGGGCCGCCAGTTTCAAGGTGACGGGTAGTTCAAACACCGCTCGTACGTTGTTGAACGCCAGCGCATGGGCGCGGCCCATGAAGCCTGTACCGATCAAGCCGACTCCGAGTTCTCGCATTGCGGTGATCCTTTGGGATTAGGGTTTTCAGGAAGTGTATTTATGGAATAAAAATTCTCTAATATCAATAAGTGGAATAAAAATATCGACTTTGTCCAGCCGCAGTGCCATCACTTTGGCGAATGCAGCTATATTCAGCTCCAAGGCAAAAGGCCTTCAGTTAACAAAAGATAACGTAGCGCTGATTGTCAGACGATTCGAAAGCCCGATAGGATGGCCCTGCTTTCACCAGTGGCTCTAGATTGCAGGTTTCAGGACAGTGTTCTGGGCTCGAGCGCTCGGGAAGGCGATACGACCTAACAATAATAAATGGGAGAAAGGTCTATGAGTGAGCCTGTCATGGGTGTGGGTTTTTGCCGCCCGCGAGCGTCGCGCAAGGTCGCGGTGCTGGCCACAGCGCTCTCGCTGATGGGGACTGTGGTCTTTTCGACAACGGCCCAGGCTACAACTGACACCGCGCCGGCGGTGTTTGCCATTCAATCGGTCCTGGCCGAAAAAAGCCTGATGATTGACGTCGCCCACGCCGGCAAACGCCTGGTTGCGGTGGGTGATCGCGGGCATATCCTCTATTCCGATGATCAGGGCGCCCATTGGACCCAGGCCAAGGTCCCGACCCGGCAACTGCTCACGGCGGTGTTTTTCATCGACGAGCAGCATGGCTGGGCGGTGGGGCACGACGCCAAGATTCTGGCCAGCAGCGATGCCGGGGCGACCTGGACCCAGCAGTTCGAAGACCGCAGCCGCGAAGCGCCACTGCTAGACGTGTTCTTCAATGATACCGAGCACGGGTTCGCCGTGGGTGCCTACGGTGCGCTGGTCGAGACCCGCGACGCTGGCAAGACCTGGGCAGATGTCAGCGATCGCCTGGACAACGAAGACCAATACCACCTCAACGCCATCGCCCGTATCAAGGGCGCAGGCCTGTTCATCGTCGGCGAGCAGGGCAGCATGTTCCGCTCCAGCGACGACGGGCACACCTGGGAAAAACTCGCAGGCCCTTACGAGGGCTCGCTGTTTGGGGTGATCGGCACCGCTCAGCCGAGGACGTTGCTGGTGTATGGCTTGCGCGGCAATCTCTACCGATCCACGGATTTCGGTGATACCTGGCAACCGGTGGAACTGAAGGCGGCCCGTGGCGCCCTGGAGTTCGGGCTGTCGGGCGCGACGCTGCTGGACGACGGTTCACTGGTGGTGGTGGGCAACGGCGGCAGCGTGGTGGTGAGCCACGACGACGGGGTGAGCTTCAGCGTATTCAACCGCGCGGACCGGGTTTCCCTGTCGGCGGTGACGGCGGCAGGCAATGGCAACTTGATTCTGGTGGGACAGGGCGGCGTGCGCGTGGCCGCGCCAAACGGCGCCGCGCTGATCAAGTAAGCCAAGGCACAATAATAAGAAGGCGGGGATCTACATGAGCAGTCATCACAACGACAAGGCGACGTTTCTGGAACGCCTGATTTTCAACAACCGCCCGGCAGTGATTGTCATCTGCCTGCTGGTCAGCGTCTTTCTGTTCTGGCAGGCGACGCTGATCCGGCCTTCTACCAGCTTCGAAAAAATGATCCCCCTCGAACATCCCTTCATCGTGAAGATGATGGAGCACCGCAATGACCTGGCGAACCTGGGCAACACGGTGCGGATCTCGGTAGAAGCCAAGGACGGCGATATCTTCAACAAGGCGTACATGGAGACCCTGCGCCAGATCAATGACGAGGTGTTCTACATTCCCGGCGTCGACCGCTCCGGTCTCAAATCCTTGTGGAGCCCCAGCGTCCGCTGGACCGAAGTGACCGAAGAAGGTTTTGCCGGCGGCGAAGTGATCCCCCAAAGCTACGACGGCTCCCAGGAAAGCCTCGACCAGTTGCGCAATAACGTGCTCAAGTCCGGGCAAGTGGGGCGGCTGGTCGCCAACAATTTCAAGTCGAGCATCGTTGACATTCCGCTGTTGGAGTCTTATCCGGACCCCCAGGACCAGGGCACGTTACTGGCGCTGGACTACCAGAAATTTTCCCACGAGCTTGAAGAAAAGATCCGCGACAAGTTCGAAGCGCAAAACCCTAACGTGAAGATTCATATCGTCGGTTTCGCCAAGAAAGTCGGCGACCTGATCGATGGCCTGATCATGGTGGTGGTGTTCTTCGGCATCGCGTTCATCATCACCCTAGTGTTGCTGTACTGGTTCACCTGGTGTATCCGCAGCACCATCGCGGTCCTGATCACCACGCTGGTGGCGGTCGTCTGGCAATTGGGTCTGATGCACGCGGCGGGCTTCGGGTTGGACCCGTATTCAATGCTGGTACCGTTCCTGATCTTTGCCATCGGCATTTCCCACGGCGTACAGAAAATCAACGGTATCGCGCTGCAATCCAGTGAGGCCGACAACGCGCTGACCGCCGCACGGCGTACCTTCCGCCAGCTGTTCCTGCCGGGAATGATCGCGATCCTCGCCGATGCCGTGGGTTTTATCACTTTGCTGATCATTGATATCGGGGTGATCCGCGAATTGGCCATCGGTGCCTCCATCGGCGTGGCGGTGATCGTGTTTACTAACCTGATCCTGCTACCAGTAGCGATTTCCTACGTCGGTATCAGCAAACGCGCCATCGAGCGCAGCAAAAAAGATGCAGTTCGCGAACATGCGCTTTGGCGGCTGCTGTCGAAATTTGCCAGCCCCAAGGTGGCCCCGGTCTCGATCCTTCTCGCGCTGATCGCCTTTGGCGGCGGCCTCTGGTACAGCCAGAACCTGAAAATCGGCGACCTTGACCAGGGCGCGCCAGAGTTGCGCCCGGACTCGCGCTACAACAAAGACAACAACTTCATCATCAGCAACTATTCCACCAGTTCCGACGTCTTGGTGGTGATGGTCAAGACCAAGGCTGAAGGCTGCTCGCGGTATGAAGCCATGGCGCCTATCGATCAACTGATGTGGAAGATGCAGAACACCGAGGGCGTGCAGTCGGCGATTTCCCTGGTGACAGTCTCCAAGCAGATGATCAAGGGCATGAACGAGGGCAACCTGAAATGGGAAACCCTGTCGCGCAACCCGGATGTACTGAACAGCTCTATCGCCCGCGCCGATGGCCTGTACAACAACAGCTGTTCGGTGGCGCCGGTGCTGATCTTCCTCAATGACCACAAGGCCGAAACCCTCGACCGCGCCGTGCATGCGGTGCAGGAGTTTGCCAAGGAGAACAACAAGGACGGCCTGGAATTTATCCTCGCCGCCGGTAACGCCGGTATCGAGGCCGCCACCAACGAGGTGATCAAGGAGTCGGAGCTGATCATCCTGCTGCTGGTGTACCTGTGTGTGGCGACCATGTGCATGATCACCTTCCGCTCCTGGGCGGCGACCCTGTGCATCGTCTTGCCGCTGGTGCTGACCTCGGTACTGGGCAACGCGCTAATGGCGTTCATGGGCATCGGTGTCAAGGTCGCGACCTTGCCGGTGGTGGCGCTGGGCGTGGGGATTGGCGTGGACTACGGCATCTACATCTACAGCCGTCTGGAAAGTTTCCTGCGCGCCGGGCTGCCGTTGCAGGAGGCGTACTACCAGACGCTGAAATCCATCGGTAAGGCCGTGCTCTTCACCGGCCTGTGCCTGGCGATCGGCGTGTGCACCTGGATCTTCTCGGCGATCAAGTTCCAGGCGGACATGGGCCTGATGCTCACCTTCATGCTGCTGTGGAACATGTTCGGCGCGCTGTGGCTGCTGCCGGCGCTGGCGCGGTTCCTGATCAAGCCAGAGAAATTGGCGGGGCAGAAGGGCAATTCGCTGTTCGCGCACTGATCGGACGCTGCAACGACAAAGCCGCAAACCCAGGTTTGCGGCTTTGTCGTATCCAGTTCCGGGCTGTTTTGCCGAGATCAAGGCGCTAGGGGCAAGAACCAGCGTTGCGCCAGGGCTTTGCCGAGCAGACCCCGGTGTACATCCACCACCGCGTAAGGGTTATCAGCCTTGGCCAGTTGTGAATGGTAGTGTTCCTTGCGTTGTTCCTTGGTTTTCAAATGGGCCACGCTGTAATCGGCTTTCGGGGTGTTGGCCGTTGCGTAGTGAAAATGCGCGTACCAGAGGGGACTACCGTTACGGTCATTGATGGCGTACTCCTCGAGGAAATCCTTGCGCACACCCTTCAAGGCTATGCGTTCGCCGAGCCGCGCGACCTGGATCAGTTTTTTGTCGAACAAGTACTGAAGGTTGCCGTCGGTAGGCGGCAAGTGCAGGCTTAATTCGGTGCGCAACGCACTGCCTTTGGTTTTCAGCTGCGAAATGGCCTCTGACATTTGCTCGATCAGTGTTTGATCGGCCTGTGTGCGGGGCGTTTGCGAGGCGGTAAGAGCTCTTTCGAACTCCTCGGAAAGCTTGCCGAAGCGATTGGCCTCATTGTTGAGGATTTCCTCGATTTCCTGAGGAAAGCGGCAGCGCTTTTTGTAGCTTTCAGCATTCCCGAGATGTTTTTCCAGCTGCCCGAGCAGTTTGCGCACATCACCCTTGACCACATCGAGAGACCTTGTTTTGGGCGGTGGGGCCGGACGCACTTCTTCGACGATGTCCCAGACGTCTCCATGACGCGAATACCGGGCAAGCAACTTGTCATCGGCTTCGGAGCGCAGCTCGACGACTTCAATTGGAAAGTTTTCGCTGGCCGGTTTCAGGTCACCAATCAGCACGCCATTCTTGCGGGTTTTGATGACCTTTTTCTGAGGGCGCCCGGCAGCTGTTTTGGGCTGCCTGGGCGGGCGTTTGCGCGGTTGTGGCTCGGGTTTGACTTCTGCGGCCAATTTTTGCAACGCGTCCTGATACAGACCTTCGACCAGTCTGAGCAGCCTGTCGAAATAGGCTTCGTCAATCTCGTCGACATAGAGGGTTTTCATACCCTGCAAAGCGTCGAGGGAGTTACCATACTGCTCCGACAGGCTGGTGAGTATCTCAAGTTGTTCCGCTGGGGTCAGGTCGTATCTTCGCAGGTCGGAGTGGGAGCGCAGCTGTTCCCTCAATGACTCGAGGATGCTACGCAGGTTGTCGTCCAGGCCGAAATCGAAATCTTCGATAGCCATATACCAAAGCACATTCAACTGATTGGCTTTTGTGGTCAATGCGTTACTTTCATGCCACGGCTTGTCCTCGGTCTGACGCTCGAACGCTGCGGCATCCAGGTTCAATAACTGCTCCAGGTAGCGGTCCCTGAGTTCATGCCAATAGGTCACACGATCGTAGATGTCACACACCTTATCCTTCTTCGTATCGATGACAGTCTCTCCCAGCTCTACATTTTCGAGCAGGATGTGTAGCTCGATCATTAAGATATGGACGGCCTCGTCGGCACGTTCGATCACCCATTCCATCATGCTGCTAATGATCTCCGGGACTGTTTCAATACCCAGTTCGGCATGTTCGGGCAGGGTGTCCAGCACTTTCACAACGGTGCCGGTGTGCGTCTGGAGCAGTTCATAAAACTTTTCACGTATGCGCGTACGCTGCCTATCGGTAAAGTCGCTCCTCTTCTCCTTCTCGGACTGGGCCAGCAAATGTCTGGCAATGTTCAGGGCCTTTTTGTAATCGGTCTTTTGCGCATCCAGTTTGTACATCGCATCGAGCAGTTCGACCCGTCTTTGGGCCTTGCGCAGGCGCAGGTCCTTTACGCGTTTGGGTGGCATCCCCCCGCGCAGACGAAGGCGCAGATCCACGGTCCAGTTGCCGTGTGGGTTCGATTGCAACACCGGGCCGCTGCGTGCCGGATCGAGCGAATCAACGATCGTCGCGCTGCCATCCGATTGCGGGCTGACTTGATACAAATGGTCTTCAACCAGGGCGTGCCATTTGTCGCCGATCACGTACAAACCCCTGAATATGCCATTTTCAAGCGGTTCAGGCAGTGACGCGGGGCGCGGCACCTGCAAGCTCAGCAGTCGGGCGTGTTGCTCCGGCGTCAGGCGGTGACGGGCGCTGGCGAAACTGAAATCCAGGCTCATGCCGGTGGCGTCGGGGTGTTCACCGGGCAACGCGACGGGCCCTTCAAGAATGTCCGGCGTTTTGGGCACCGGCCACTGCTCTGGGATAACGCGTGGCGCGGGCGGGCTCATCGCGTGCTGCTTGAGGGTTTTGGGCAGCGGTGCATGAACAGCGGTGGCGGCGAGGAGCGGGATCGCCAGCATGCTGAGGTTGAGTAGCAAATCGACGGTGGCGAGTTCTCGTGTCAGCGGATCGTCGCTGGCCAGGGCCGGAATATCATGACTGGCGCTGGCTATCAGGCTCCATAGCCAAGTAGCGGCCACGATCGAGCCGGGCAGAAAAGGCGCCAACATCAACGTACCGAGCAGCAGGCTGCCGCCCTCGATAAACACCGCCCAGCGGCTTTCGCTGTTGGAGACCGAATCTCGATCGGCCTGGGCAACCAGCGCTCGCGCAGTGCTGCCGTAGAGGTACTGCTGCAATTTGCCGTTGTGCAGAAATTGCAGCAACTCGTCGTTGACGCCGTTGATGGCGAGTGTCGCCGGAGCGGGTATTTCGGGGAGGCTGAACTCGTCGCCGCTAAGGAAACGCACAATGTGCGGCTCGCGGAAGCCGCCATTGGCATATACCGAGCGGGCGGTGTCGGGCAACCAGGTCAGGACACTGTTTTGCAGCTCCCCAGGTTCGACGATGGCTTCCAACAATGCCTGGCGCGTCGCGAATTGCTGCAGCGAGGGCGTGTAGAACGGGCGATAGAGCAGGTGCGGGCCCGTTTCAGCATCCTGCGGCTCGATGATAAACATATTGGTCACGGGATCGGGTCGGGCCTCGGGTTTGCGCAGCAAGGCCAGGTGTCGAATGACCACCGGCCGGCCGCTGACCTGTTGACCCTCGGCGTCGGGTTCAAGAAGAGCATCGATAAGGCCCAGGCCTTGGCGAGTCATGCCGTTTTCGTTGTTGAGCACCTGTTTCAGTGCTTCAAGCGACAGCTGTGCCGGGACCTGTTCGGCAAACATCTGTTGATGTTCCCGCGCTTGAGGCAAATCGTCGAACAGTTTTTGTTGCAGATACCGGGGATAGGTCGTGCCGATGTCGACCTGTTCGATCAGCCCGTCCTTGCGGGTAATGAAGTCCGGCGTCAACCATGCGGGAAGGGTCAGGCCCAGGCGATGGCTGAGGGTCAAGTGTCCTCCTGGCCGGGCGACGAGATTGTTGATCGCCAGCTCGGTCAGGCTCATGATTTTTTTCTCGATGATGCCGGTTGTTCCCGGATAGCCCGCGGCGACGATGAAGGTCAGTTCCACATCGTTGGGCAGGTAGTGGCTGGCGGAAACTCTGGTCGGGCTACTGTCGTTCGTTTGTTGCATGTGCTTGAGCAAGGCGTCTTGCGTAAAGGTCTTGATGTCCTGGATGTCGCTGAGAAAGGTTCGGCCTTGACGGCGTTTTTTGGCGCTGGCCAGTGCCAGGCTGTAGCGCTGGAACTTTGTTTGATCGACGACGCTGGCGGCTTTCAGCCATTCGGGCAGCAGTGGCTTGAGGCGTGCCGACATTTCAGGTGTGGGGCGCGGAGCGTCGAGCAGAAAACGCGCCGGGTCGCTCAATTCTTTGTAGAGCGCGTGCAGATCCTGCCGGCCAATCCGGGAGGGCAACTGAATAGCTTTCAGGTCGGCCAGTTGCTGTTCCAGCAGCATCGCCGCCTGGGTGTCGAAGGCATCGCCACTGATCTCGTTGCGCTGGCAGGTGACGGTGTCGACGACGTAGCGGCTGGCGATCAGTTTGCCCATGTGACGGTTGCAGGCCTCCAGCGATTCAAAGGACTGCACGGCGCTGCCGGGGCTGCACAGCAGGAAAATGGTTGTGCTTTTTGACGTGTGGACCAGGAGGATTTCGTTGCCGGGCAGCACAGTGCGGGTGGGCCCCTGGGCGAGGGTGTACGTCAGGCTGTAGGCGTAGACGGGGGCCTGGCTGTTGTGCTGCAAGCGTTGCTCACGCGCAGGCCATTGGACGATCTGGTTCAGGGCCTCACGCGCCTGGTCCGTGAGTCCTGGCTGTTGCAGCCCGCGGATATGCAGCAGGTTCTTGAGTACATCGCTGAGCCAGCGCCAGCGGCTGATGCTGTTGTGCGAGTCGGTGCCGATGTCGGCGTTCCAATAGCGGGTCAGTGCGTCCTCGAACCCGATCGGCACGCTCCAGGGCAGTTCAAGCAAGCGTTTTTCGATGAGCTCCATGTCCAGATATTCTCCGGCCGACTTGAGCGGGGGCGGCATCAGCTGGGGATAAAATTGGCCCCAGAGATCATTAACATTTTCAGAAAGAAAGCAGGGACGCCGGTCCGCAACCCGGAAATCCACGGGTGTGCCCTGGGCCAGGTAATCGAAAACGCGGTGCATGAACGGTTCGCGACGCCAGCCGCGGGAGCCGGCATTTGGCGTTGCCAATTGGGTCGTGGAGAGGTCGAAGGTCAGCGCGGGGTATATTTCCTTGATGGCTTGCTCAAGCATGTGTTGCGCGACCTGCTCGAAGGTTGGTCGGCTGGCAAATTGCAGGCCGACGCTCAGTGCCAGCGCACTGCTGCTGTCAGCTGGGGAGGGCGAAGTCATAAGAAGTCCTTTTCGTAAAACTCATGGCCGTCAGGATGACGACGATAAAAGTATCGTCATCCCTGTCCCATGCGGGTGGTATGTAGATACCCGCCTGCCGTTCGCGGGGGGTGCCAGGTCTCGCGGGAGTCTCGGTGAAATCGGAGGAGATCAGGAGGGATTGCTGCCCATATAACAAGGCCTCGTTTGTCGTCGGGTTTGAAGCGTTTGGAAGCGATGTGCATGCCCAGTTCCTGGACGACATGGGGCTGATCTCACCTTCATGTTGTTGTGGAACATGTTCGGTGCGCGGTGGCTGCTGCTGGCGCTGGCGCGCTTCCTGACCAAGCCTTCGAGGCTGGCGGGGCAGAAGGGCAATTCGTTGTTCGCTCACTGGCCGGTTGCTGAAACAACAAAGCCGCAACCCCAAGGTTGCGGCTTTGTCGCATTCAGCTCCTGGTCCTTACCGGGAAAGTTTTCTTGCAGAGATTAAGGTGCCAAGGGTAGAAACCAGCGTTGCGCCAGGGGCTTGCCGAGCAGCCCGCGATGCACATCCACCACCGCATAAGGGTTATCGGCCTTGGCCAGCTGTGAATAGTAATGTTCCTTGCGCTGTTCCTTGGTTTTCAGGTGGGCGACGCTGTAGTTGTCTTTCGGCGTTTCGGCCGTGTCGTAGTGAAAGTGCGCGTACCACAGGGGGCGACCGTCACGGTCATTGATCGCGTATTCCTCGAGGAAGTCCTTACGGGTGCCCTTCAAGGGAATGCGTTCGCCGAGCCGCGCGACCTGGATCAGGTTTTTTTCGAACAAGTACCGCAGATTGCCTTCGGTCGGCGGCAATCGCAGGCTCAATTCAGTGCGCAACGCAGCACCTTTGCTGGTCAACCGCGAAATCGCCTCGGACATTTTTTCCAGCAGGTTGTGGTCGGCCTGAGTGCGCGGGCTGTGGGTGGCCGCGAGGGTTCTATCGTATTCTGCGGACAGTTTGCCGAAGCGACTGGCCTCATTGTTCATGATTTCCTCGATTTCCTGAGGAAAGCGGCAGCGTTTTCTGTAGCTTTGCGCGTTAGCCAGGAGTTTTTCCAACTGCCCCAGCAGCTTGCGTGCATCGCCCCGGATCGCATCGAGCGCCCGGGTCTTGAGCGGTGGTGCCGGACGCACTTCTTCGACGATGTCCCAGACGTCGCCGCGCTGCGAATAGCGGGCAATCAGCTTGTCATCGGTTTCGGAGCGCAGCTCGACGACTTCAAGCGGGAAGTCTTCGCTGGCCGGTTTCAGGTCGCCAATCAGTACACCGTTCTTGCGGGTCTTGATGACCTTTTTCTGCGGACGCCCGGCCGCCGTCTTGGAGTGGCGGGGCGGGCGCTTGGGCGGTTGGGGTTCGGGTTTGACTTCGGCCGCGAGCCTTTGCGAGGCTTCCTGATAGAGGCCTTCGACCAGCTTGAGCAGCCTGTCGAAATAGGCTTCGTTGATGTCGTCGATATACAGGGTTTTCATGCCCTGCAACGCGTCCAAGGCGTAGCCATACTGCTCGGACAAGCTGGCGAGGACGTCAAGTTGCTCTGCCGGGGTCAGGTCGTAGCGGCGCAGGTCGGCGTGCGAGCGCACCTGATTCGTTAGTGGCTCAATGATGTCGTTCAGGTTGTCGCTGAGGCTCGAATAGATATCCTTGAGCGACAGGTGCCCCAGCACATCCAGCTGGCTGGATTTGGTGGTCAAGGCGTTGCTGCGGTGCCACGGCCAGTCGCTGGTCAGACGCTCGAACAGCGCGGTGTCGAGGTTCAACAGCTTCTCCAGGTAGCGGTCCCGCAGCTCCTGCCAATAAATCACTCGATCGAAGTTATCGCACAGTTTATCAAGCAGCAGGTCGTTGCTCTCCGAATCGATGATAACCGTGCCCAGCTCGCCCATCTCACGCCTTTTTGCGAGCAGGATGTCTTGCTCTATGTTGAGGATCTGCACCGCATCCACCGCACGTTGCGCCAGTCACTCCATCATTGAATTCAACGTTTCAGGCGCCAGATTAATACCCAGCTCGGCATGTTCGGGGAGGCCGTCGAGCACTTTCACGTAGGCCTCGGCATGCGTCAGGATCAGGTCGTACAGCTTGTTGCGGATTTTTACCCGCTGCGTGTCGGTGAAGCCTGGGCGGTTTTCCACCTCGGACTGGTCCATCAGTTCGCGAGCAATGTTCATCGCCTTTTCATTATGTTCTCGCTGCGCGTTCAGTTGCGTGATCCCTTCCATCAGTTCGCGGCGGCGTCGAGCCTTGCGCTGGCGCAGTTCCTCCACACGTTTCGGCGCCATGCCGCCACGCAAGCGCAGGCCCAGATCGACGGACCAATGGCCTTGCGCGTCCGATTTCAGCAGCGGGCCGTTTTTTGTCGGCGCGTGCGGGTCAACGATGATCGCGCTGCCATCCGCTTGCGGGTCGACTTGATAGAGATGCCCCTCAACCAGCGCATGCCATGTCTTGCCGATTACGTATAAGCCCCGGAGCATGCCATGTCCAAGCGGTTCGGGGAGGACCGCGGGCCGCGGCACTTGCAAGCGTTGCAGGCGGCTGCGTTGCTCGGCCGTCAGCCCCTGCCGGGCGCTGGCGAAACTGAAGTCCAGGCGCATGCCGGCGGCTTGGGTATGTTCGCCCGGCAAGGCCACCGGTCCTTCAAGAATTCCCGGTGCCGGCGCCGCCGGCCACTGCTCCGGGATGGCGCGCGGGGCAGGCGGGCGCATCGCGTGCTTCTTGAGGGCTTCGGGCAGCGCTGCACGCACGGAGGTGCTGGCGGCGAGGAGCGGCAGCGCGAGCATGCTGAGGTTGAGCAGCAAATCCACCGTGGCCAGTTCCCGGCTGGTCGGATTGTCGCTGCTCAATGCCGGGATATCACGACTGGCGCTGGCGATCAGGTTCCATAACCAAGTGGTGGCCAGCACCGGACCGGGCAAAAAGGGCGCGAGCATCAGCGTACTGAACAGCAGGCTGCCGCCCTCGATAAGCACCGCCCAACGGCTTTCGCTGTTGGAGACCGAGTCCCGGTCGGCCTGGGTAACCAGCGCCCGCGCGTTGCTGCCGTAGAGGTACTGCAGCAGTTTGCCGGTGCGCAGCCATTGCCACAGTTCTTCGTTGACACCGTTGATGGCCAGGGTCGCCGGGGAGGGGATGTCGGGCAGACTGAACTCGTCGCCGGAAAGAAAACGCACAATGTGCGGCTCCTGGAAACCGCCATTGGCATACACCGGACGGTCTGCGTCGGACAACCAGATCAGCACGCTGGTTTGCAGCGCGCCCGGTTTGCCGATGGCGTCCAGCAAGGCCTTGCGTGTCGCGAACTCCTGCAGCGCGGGCGTGTAGAGCGGGCGGTAAAGCACATGCGGGCCAAGGTCAACGTCTTGCGGCTCGATGATGAACATATTGGTCAAGGTGTCGGGCCGGGCTTTGGGCTTGCGCAGCATGGCCAAATGCCGAATGACCACGGGCTGACCGCTGACCTGCTGCGCGGCAGGGTCGGGTTTGAGCACAGCTTCGATAAGCGCCAGGCCCTGGCGCGTCATGCCGTCTTCGTTATTGAGCACCTGCTTCAAGGCTTCCAGCAGCAGCTGGGGCGGCAACTGCTCGGCAAACATCTGTTGACGTTCCTGCGCTTGGGGTGACTCGTCGAACAGTTTCTGTTGTAGATAGCGCGGATAGCGGGTGCCGATGTCAACCTGTTCGATCAGCCCGTTCTTGCGGGTAATGAAGTCGGGCGTTAACCACATGGGAAGTGCCAGGCCCCGGCGATGGCTGAGAGTCAAGTGTCCACTTGGCCGAGCGACGAGATTTTTGATGGCGAGTTCGGTCAGGCTCATCTTTTCTTTCTGGATGAGGCCGGCCGTGCCGGGATAACCGCTGGCCACGGTGAAGGTCAGTTCGACATCGTCGGGCAGGTAGTAGCTGGACGGGAGTCTGACCGGGCTACTGTCGTTGGTTTGCTGCAGTTGGTTGAGCAAAGCATCCGCAGTGAAGGTCTTGATGTCTTTGATGTCGCTGAGAAAGGTCCGGCCTTGGCTGCGTTTTTTGGCGCTGGCGAGTGCCAGGCTGTAGCGCTGGAATTTCGTCCGATCGACGATGGTCGCCGACTTCAACCACGCAGGCATCAGCGGTTTGAGTCGCGCCGACATTTCAGGCGTGGGCCGCGGCGCGTCGAGCAGGTAGCGGGCCGGGTCGCTCAGTTCGTGGTACAGCGCGCGCAGATCCGACAGGCCGATGTGCGAGGGTAACTGCACAGCTTTCAGGTCGGCCAGTTGCTGCTCCAGCAGCATCGCGGCCTGTGCGTCGAAGGCATGGCCGCCAATCTCGTTGCGCTGGCAGGTGGCGGTGTCGACCACGTAACGGCTGGCGATCAACGCACCCCAATGTTGGTCGAAAGCCTCCTGCGAGGCAAAGGACTGGACGTCGCCCTCGGGGCTGCAAAGCAGCCACAATGAGGTGCTTTTGACGGTGTGCACCAGGAGGATTTCGTTGCCGGGCAGCACGTTGCTGACGGTTCCCTGGGTCAGGGTGTAGGTCAGGCTGTAGGCGTAGACGGGGGCCCGGCTGTTATGGTGCAAGCGTTGCTCACGGTCCGGCCAACTGACCAACTGGTTCAGCGCGTCACGGGCCTGCTCGCTGAGGCCTGGCTGTTGCAAACCGCGAATATGCAGCAGGTTTTTCAGCACATCGCCGAGCCAGCGCCAACGGCTGATACCGCTGTCGACCGCGGCGTTCCAATAGGCGGTCAGCGCGTCCTCAAAGCCGATCGGTACGCTCCAGAGCAGCTCCCGCAACATGCTCTCGATGACCTGCATGTCCAGCTCTTTTCCGGCTGACCTGAGGGGGTGCGGCATCTGTGCAGAGAGAAAGCAGGCGCGCCGCTCACCCGTCTTGAAATCCACCGGGACGCCCAGGGCCAGGTAGTCGAGAACCCGCTCCATGAACGGCTGGGTATCCCAGCCACGGGAGGACTCGCTGGGCGTGGCCAGGCGGATCTTGGCGAGGTCGAGGTCGAGTGCCGGGTAGGTTTTCAGGATCGCTTGTTCGAGCATGTGTTGGGCGACCTGCTCGAAGGTCGGACGGCTGGCAAACTGCAGGCTGACACTTTGGGCGAGGGCAGAAGTGCTGTCGACCGGGGACGGCGCGGGCATAAAAAGTCCTTTTCATCAGTTCATGGACGTCGGAATGACGAGGCTGGAAGTATCGCCACCGCGGCGGCTTGGAGGCGGTATGTAGATACCCGCCCAGGGGGGCGTCGTGTGACAGGCTGGTCGGGGACCGCGCGCCGGTAACGCAAAAAAACCGCCAGCAACCGCGCCCGGCCGCGTATTCAATACGCTGCGGGTAACCTCAAGTCGGCACCGCGACCTTGGGCGTGCGGACAAAACTGGCCTATCATGGGTGCCTTTCCCTTTGATGATTGCCCCGTGATGACTGACGCGACGCCCACCTTGTCCACTGAACTTGAAACCTGCGACATGCTCGAAATCGATGGGCTGCACGCTTTCGAGTTCGAATTCGACGCACAGCAGTTGCTGATCATTGCCATGGACGGCCGCGCGGAAAAACGCTGGCGCTTCAGCCGGGAGCAGGTCCAGGCCGCCACGTTTGACCAGACTTTGCAAAGCTGGACCCTTACCGGTGACTCGGGCGAACACCGGCTGATTTGCTTGAGCGCCTTCACTGGCAACAATAACGATGAGGATGAAGCCGATGATGCGTAAATTCTGGCCGCTGCTGATGGCTGGCAGCGTGGGAGCCATGTCGGTGCAGGCCGCGCCCGCGGACACCTATGAGCTGCTGGTGGGCAGTTACACCGCAGGCGCCAGTGAAGGCATCTATCGCCTGCAATTTGACAGCCGCACCGGCCAGTTCAACGGTAAGCCGGTGCTGGCCGCGCAAACCCATAATCCGTCCTGGCTGACCCTGTCCAAAGACCAGAAACGCTTGTATGTGGTCAATGAAAACGGCCCGGGCCAGCACGACCCAGTGGGACGCGTCAGCAGCTACAGCATCGACCCGCAGACCTTTCGGTTGACCTTGGTCAACCAGGTGCAAAGCCTCGGCAACGAGCCGACACATTCAAGCAGCGCCACCGATGAGCGTCATCTGTTCGTTGCCAACTATTCGGTGCTGGAAGATCCGGGCGGCAGTCTGGCGGTGTTGCCCGTGGATGCCGAGGGCAAGTTGTCGGCCCCGGTGCAACTGAGCGGGCATGTCGCCAGCCGCGTCAATCCCGAGCGCCAGGCGTCCAACCATGTGCATTCGGTGGTGTCATCACCGGATGGCAAGTACGTGTTTGCCAACGACCTTGGGGCAGACCGGATCTTTGTCTACCACTATGACCCCAAGGCCAATCATGAACGGCCATTGACGCCGGCCGATCCGGCTTACGTGCAGTTGCCGCCCGGCAGCGGCCCGCGCCATCTGTTGTTCAGCGCGGACGGCAAGCATGCCTGGCTGACCCTGGAGATGAGCGCGCAGATTGCAGTGTTCGACTATCAGGATGGCACGTTGATCCAGCGTCAATTGGTCGACATGGCTGCCGGGCAACCGGTATCGGAGAAGGCGGGTGCCGCGCTGCATGCCTCCGATGACGGCAGGTTCCTCTATGTGAGTAACCGTGGCACCGCCAATCAGATCCTGGTGTTCGCCGTCGATCCGGCCAGCGCGCAGTTGAAGGAAGTCCAGCGCCGTTCGGTGGAAGGCGATCATCCCCGTGAGTTCAGCCTGGACCCGAGTGGTAAGTTCTTGCTGATTGCCAATCAGAAAAGCAATGAAATCGTGGTGGTCGAGCGCGACCCGAAGACCGGTCTGCTGGGTAAAACCACGCAGAAATTACCGATCGACGCCCCGAGCGATATCAAGTTCCTGCTCGGGAAATGAACCAAAGGCCCCGTACAACGGGGCCTGCCTGCTTCTATCAATGGCAGTGATAACAGCTACTGTTTCAAAGAATTTCAAGCGCTAATCCTCCCTGGCGTAAGTTTGCTTCAAGGCTTTCACAAGCCATCAAGCCAACCAGACACAAGGGTTACCGACATGAACTTCAATCTCTTCTCGATCATCGCCGCTTCCGCTGTTTCGGCCACGGTGGCCTTGCCTGCCAGCGCCAGTGTAGACATCCCCGGCAAGGCTTCCAGCACCCGCAGCTACACCCAGAAATACCTGCAACAAAGCGCCAACTTTTATGCGGCGCTGGATCATAAAGTCCAAAGCTGAGTAAGTGCAGAGTGTGCATCTCGGTCGCTGCTACGGTACTGCCGTGGGGCTGCTGCGCAGTCAAACGAACCCCGACCGTGCCAGGTGCGAGCATGCTCGCGAAAAACATCAACGATAACGCGTGCATTCTGGATAATCGCGGTGCATTGAGTTCTTCGCGAGCAAGTTCGCTCCTACATAAAGGCTTGACGGATCAGCATCAGGACAAGCCCTTCGCCACTTTCCGGTTGCCACGCTCCACGGTCAGCCTTGGGTTTTGGCCACTATCGCGATGAACAGGGGCGACTCGAGGAATCGCTGCAACCACGCCTGCAAGCGTCGATACGGGGTCTGTGCAAACCATGCCCGATCAACGTGGGCAAACTGCCGCACGAACGGCATGAGGGCGATATCCGCCAGACTCGGATGGTCAGCCAACAGATAGTCGCGCTCAGCCAGCAGCACTTCCAGTTTCTGCAAAAATACCGCGCCTTCGGCCCGATAATACTCCATCGGTTGCTCCGGGTAGCGCTCGGCATATTTGTAGCGGTTCAGGTGCAATTTGAAGTGCTGATCGTTCTCTTCAATCAACTGCGTCATCGTCGCCTGCGCCGCCGGTTGATCCTGGAGCAACCAGTTTTCGGGATCGTGCTGTGCCAGCGCCCATTGCATGATCGCCAGGCTCTCATCGATCACCTGGCCATCGACACTCAACACCGGCACAGTGCCCTTGGGTGACAGCGCCAGCATCTCGGCCGGCTTGGCCTTGAGGCTGACCTCGATAATCTGCACCGCTACCTGTGAGTAGTGCAGCGCCATGCGCGCCCGCATGGCGTAGGGACAGCGGCGAAACGAATACACCATCACGTCGCTCACTTGACCTCCAGGGTGCTCAAGCCATTGCCCTGGCGCTTGACCTGAATCTGCACCGGAATCCGCTCATGCATTTCCTGCACATGGGAAATCACCGCGACTTTGCGGCCCTGTGCCTGCAAGCCGTCCAGTGCGTCCATCGCCAATTGCAGCGACTCGGGATCGAGGCTGCCGAAACCCTCATCGATAAACAGCGACTCGATCTTCAGCGTGCTCGAGGCCATCGACGCCAGCCCCAAGGCCAGCGCTAACGACACCAGGAAGGTTTCACCGCCGGATAACGAATGCACCGAGCGCAGTTCATCCCCCATTTCCGTGTCCAGCACCAGTAATCCCAGCATGCTGCCCCCGCGCTTGAGGCGGTAGCGGCGCACCAGTTGGCGCAGTTGCACGTTGGCATGGTGCACCAGCAAATCAAGATTGTAGGCCTGGGCGATCTTGCGGAACGTATCGCCGGTGGCCGAGCCGATCAACGCATTCAGGCGGGCCCAGCGCTGCCACTCGTCATACGCCTTGTCGATCGTCAGCGCCAGGGCCTGGTTGGCGTCTTGACGGCGCTGATCCTCGGCTTGACGGGCGCGCAGTTCGGCGCAGTTGTTTTCGCCCTCGTTCAACTGGCGGTTGAGTTCGGTCAGTGCGCTGTCCAACTGCTCGGCCTCCAGGTTGCCGTTGTGCAGGGCCTGGTGATCCTTGAGGCGCTGGTCGCGTTCTTGCAATAGTACCTTGGCTTGCTCGACGGCTTTTTCGCTGTGTTGCAACTGCTGCCGCAGCGCACTGGCTTGCTGGTCATCGACACTCAACAGCTGGGCGAGGCTTGCGTCGTCGAGGTCGGGGTGCAACGCGCGCCAGTCGCCCAGACGAAGCGCGAGTGCCTGTTGCTCGGTTTCCAGGGCGCGCTGGTGTGCTTGCCGGGCCTTGAGGTCGGCGGCCAGTTGGATCAGTTGGTCTCGCGTGTCTTGCAACGCTTGGCTGGCCTGGGCTTCGCTGCTGCGAGCGTGCTCGACGGCCACCTCGAGTTGCTGCTGCCATTGCTCGGCGCTGGTGTGCGTGCCCAGCAGTTCGCTCAGCCGGGTTTGGGCAGCTTGCTGCTGGTTGCTTAGCTCGATGAATTGCTGTTGCGACACCTCCAATTGCTGCTGGCGATGCTGTTGCCGGTCCAGTTCTTTCTCGATGGTTTGCTGGCGCTGCTGGTGGTCGGCCAGCTCTTCACGTTGTTGGCCCACCTGTTCCAGGCGTTGACTGATCTGTTGATCAAGCTGCATGAACGTGGCAGCAGGCTCACGCCGCAGGCCTTCAAGGATCTGCGCCGGCAGCAGCTCGGAAAAGCCATTGAGTTCCTCTTCCAGGCGCTCGCGGTCGTTGCCCAGTTCGCGTTGCTGGTCCACCAAGCGCTGGCGGGCCAGTTGGCTCGCCTCCTGGGCGGCTTGCAGTTGTTGCTGCAGGCGGCCGGCGTTTTGTTGCAGGTTGAGCAGGGCGCCTTGGCGCTGCTCATCCTGGCTGATGCTCTGGGTGAGCTGGCTCAACTGCTGGCTCAGCCACGCGCCGCGTCTGGCGGCGTCCTGATTGAAGAGTGCGGTCGACAGTGGATGGGCTGCAAGAGTGGGCGCCAGCGCCTGCAGCTGGCTACTCAGGTGTTCCTGCTGTATCAGGAATTCTTTTTGCTGGGCGATCAGCCCGCCGACATCGGCCCGCAGTTCGGTCAGTTGTTCCTTGAGGCTGTCGACGGCCGCCTGCGCGTTGGCTTCTTCGCCTTCATCGTGCCGCGTCAGGTTCTGCAGCAGGGCTTCGGGCTGATGATAGGGATGCTCGACGCTCCCGCAGACCGGGCAGGGCTGGTCGTCCTGCAACTGTGTGCGCAGCTCTTCGACGCTGGCGCTACGGGCCAGGCGTTGGCGTTCCAGCAGTTGCCGGGTGACGGTCAGGGTTTGTTCGGCGACGCTCAGCTCTGCCTTGGTTTGCAGGCCTGCCTGGTTCAATTGTTCGCGTTGTTGCTGGACCTTCGCCTGTTTGTCCGCCAGTTCCTGAGTGCGCTGCTCCAGCTGGTGCTGGCTGTCCCATAACCGTGCCAGGTCTTCGAAGGCACGCTGTTGCTTGCGATTGTCTTTGAGCAAGCTATCGAGCAACTGGATCTGTTCGGCAACCGCATGGGGCTCCGCTCCCGCCTCCTGATAGAGCAAGTCCAGGGCGCTGCGCTGTTGCGTCCATTGATCCTGGGCGAGTGCCGCCTGTTGTTCCAGCGTGGGCAGTTCGGCCTGGCCTTGGTTGAGGCGATTGCCGATCAGCATCAACTGTTGCAGACGGTCGCGATAAGCGTTCCAGGCCTCGCCCAATGGCGCCAGCGTGGCGCTCTGCTCAAGTTGCACGGATAATTGCTGCAGGCGGGTGGTGACCTGCTGTTGGCGTTCGTGAAGGGTGCCCAGGGTGGCCTGGCCTTCGGTACAGGCTTTTTCACTGAGCAGCTTCTGTTCGCCGCTCTGGCTCAGGTCGCGGGTCAGGCGCGCGAGGGTGCTGTGCTCCTCGAATGCCTGGCGCAGCAGCGGTACGGCCTCGGTTTGCTGTTTCAAGGCTTCGCTCAAGGCGTTTTGGGCGTTGCCTTGTTGCTGTTGCAATTGCGTCTGGCGTGTGTGCAGCGACGCCTCTTGCTCAAGGTGCTGGCGGATCTGCGCCAGCAGCGGTGGCAATTGATGACCCAGTTCGGCCTGGCGCGCGAAGTGATGACGCTGCGGTGCCAGCTGTTCCAGACGGCTCATGTCCAGGCGTTGCTGTGCCTGGCCTTGCCAATCCCGTTCGGCCTGTTGCAGTTGTTCGAGCGCGCTGTGCTGGCGTGCTTGCCATTCGCGCAACTCCTTGAGCCAGGTGTGTTGCAGTTCCAACTGCTTGAGCTGGGCCTGGCGGGTCTTGAGCTGTTGCTGGGCTTCGTTCAGGTGGGCGTCCAACTCGGCCCGCGCTTCGGCGGCCAGCGGGGTGACGCCGGTGGCCTGGTCCTGCAACAGCTTGTGCGCTTCCTTGGCATCCTTGGCCTTATCGAAGGCGCGGCGCCCCAACCGCGTGTAGAGCGCGGTGTCGGTGAGCTTTTCCAGCAGTTCGCTGCGCTCGTTGTCGTTGGCCTTGAGGAACGCGCTGAACTCACTTTGCGCCAACAGTACCGCGCGGGTGAATTGCTCGAAATTCAAACCCAGCGCCAGTTCCAGTTGGGTCTTGTATTCGGTTTTCTGACTGGCCAGCAGTTGCTCGCTGTCCAGGTCGATCAGGCTTTGCCGGCTGTTTTGCAGTTTGCCGCCGGCCTTGTCCCGTGCGCGGTTGGCCTCCCAGCGCGCACGGTAGCGACGGCCGCTGACGCCGACGAAATCCACCTCGGCATAGCCGCCACCGGTGCCGCGACGAATCAGGGTGCGCGGATCACCAATGGAAATATCGCTGTCGGCATCGGGCATTTTCGCCTGGCCGGTGTCTCCCAACCGTGGTACCGCGCCAAACAGCGCCAGGCACAGCGCGTCGAGCAAGGTGCTTTTGCCGGCGCCGGTCGGCCCGGTAATCGCGAACAACCCGGCGCTGGCCAAGGGTTCGGCGGTGAAATCGATTTCAAACGGGCCGGCCAGCGAGGCCAGGTTTTTCAGGCGGATGGCGAGGATTTTCATGGCTGCTCTGCCTCCTGTTGCACTTCCTGGAGCAGCACGGCGAAATCCTTCAGCGTCTGTTCATCGACGGCATTGCCGTAGTTTTCCAGCCAGGCACGGCTGAACAATTCCTGGGGCGTGAGTTGGTCCAGCTCGATCAATTGGTCTGCGGCGTGGTCTTCGTTGCGACCGGTACCGGCGTATTCGGCGGCAATCCGCACCAGTCGCACGGCCTTGCCTTGCAGGGCGTTTTCCACTTGCTGGCGCAGGTCGGGCTGCGGTTCGTCGAGCCGCACCCGCACTTCCAGCCACGGCTGGCGCTGGGTTTCCGCCAGCAGGTCGACATCGGGCAAGTCCGCCAGTTGCTTGAGAATCTCGGCCAGCGGCGCGGCGTCAAGGCGCTGCAGGTTGACAGCGCGGGGGATCAGGCGAGCTTCGACGTTGACCAGGGTTTCGCCGTCCAATTGCACATCGAGAATCTGGTGCTGGTAGCCGATTTCGGAAAATGACAGTGGAATCGGCGAGCCGCAGTAGCGAATCCGCTCTTCGCCATTCACCCGCTGCGGCTTGTGCAAATGCCCGAGGGCGACATAACTCACGCTCGCATCGAACAGGCTGGCCGGCAGCGCCTCGGCATTGCCGATGATCAGGCTGCGTTCGGAGTCTTCCGAGACCGAACCGCCGGCCATGTGTGCATGACTGATGGCAACCAGCGCCTGGCCGGGCTGGCGCTTGGCATTGGCGGCGGCGATCAGCCATTCATGCACTTGGCCGATTCCGCGCAGATAATCGTCGCCCAACTGCGCGCCAGTGACTTCCGCCGGCCGCAGGAATGGCAGCGCCAGGCACCAACCCACCACCGCACCGCTCTTGTCAGGGAGTGGAATCAGCAGGCGCTCGACATCCAGTTGCCCATCATCGAGCCACAGCACCCGACCCAGTGCATGGGTGCGCAAGCGGCGCATCAAGGGCGCGGGCAATTCGATGCGTGAACCGGAGTCGTGATTGCCGGCGATCATCACGATGGTCAAGTCGGGGTTTTGTTCGTGGGCGCTGATGATGAAGTCGTACAGCCGCTCCTGCGCCTTGAGCGGCGGGTTGACGGTGTCGAAGATATCGCCGGCGATCAGCAGCACGTCGGGGCGCTGCTGCTGGAGTTGCGCCAGCAGCCAGTCGAGGAAACAGGCATGTTCGAAGTCGCGTTCCTGGCCGTGGAGGTTTTGCCCCAGGTGCCAGTCGGAGGTGTGGAACAGACGCAAGGCGAACTCCGTGGAGAATCTGAAAAGAGGGGGAGTTTACCTGTAAACGCCCGCACGTTTGCACCCGTGCAGGCAAAGCGTCCAGGTCATTTTCGTGGTTGCAGACAGTCGAGCACCCGCTCGCTCAGCGTTTGGGCCATGTCGATCAGGTACGCGGTGGCGCAAGCCATGTCGCGGTGTGCGTGGCTCAGGCCTTGCGCCGACTCGGTTGCCGTGCTGGCCGCACAGCGCAGCAGCGTGCAAATACTCGCCATGGCGTCTTCCAGACTCAGGTCTGGGTGGGTGACGAATAGCGGAGGGAAGGGTGGATCGGGGACGATTTTGCTCATGCGTAAGCTCCTACTTGGTTGGGGAGCCATCTTGTGTCGTTTCCACACGACAGATTAGGTGGCAGCCATACGCGGGGTGGAAAACCGAGTAGTAGGACTCAGCCAGACCGAGGTCTGCCCGCGTACAGCCGCCATTGAGCGTTTGCATACGATCATGACGCCTACTTAATCCCAGGTTTCCACACCCGATCGCTGATGTGCAGCGACGGAGCGAAGGCTAGCCAGTGATTGAAGCAGGCGCAAGACCGGAGGATTGTCTAGGAAAAGTCCTGCGAATTAAAGGGATGTGGATTGCTGGCGTTTGACAGCCTATGTCGAAGTGGCGAGGGAGACCCATTCGCCGAGGGCGCAGAGGTAAAAATGCCAGTCAGTTTGGCTGACTGGCATTTCTCCCTATTTCCTTTTTAAAGCCGCGTAGCAGATTAACTCGATGATTTTACACTTCCTACAAACCCTTGGGGTGAGTACTTTATTAAAGTGGCTTGAATGTAAAATTGTCCATGACTATTCCGCCTGTTAAAAAAAACCTTAATAGCACTATTTTATATGGTCTTTGTGAGAAGGTTGCATAAGTCTGATCTTTACGTAGTGCCTGGTGAGTGAGGTAGCCGTTTTCACCCCAAATATCAATTCCACATCCCCATCTGTCCCCAGAGTCAAATGCGTTCATAAAAAAACCAATTTCTGAATAGGCAGACTTAAAATCTATATCTACATAAACGTTTGTTCCAGGGGTACTAACAAGGCGTAGGGATCTTGAACCGATGCCCTCAGGCCTCTCTGCAATGGAAGCTCCCCCTCTTCCGAACTCGGTCCAAACAAAAATATCCATTGTCGGTCCCGTTATAGTTTCGCCGGGACCTATATATTCGATCGGCCACGTTTCGAAATCTTCGAATAAACCCGTCGTGACGGTGTAGCTCGTCTGCGGAAATTCGACGGCTTGCGTCTCATCCGCCCCGGTGAAGGCCACCTTGAGAACTACCCTTATGCCGGGATTCTGTGGGAGGGCCTCCAGCCACGTTCGCAATACCGGTTTATTCACCAAGCCACTTTCAGCCTCCGCGGCTGTGATGGGCACGCCATCGATGACTTTCAAATCGGCTACCCCGCTACTGCTGCAGGTCAGCCAGACCCGCTGCCCGGTCGCGCTTAATGGCCATTTGGCGATTGCCGCCAGTGCGTTGCCGGTAAAGGTAGTCAAGTCGAGTCTTCCACCCTCGGCCACCGCATTGATCAAGGGTTGCGGCAGGCTTGCCACGGGAATGCTGTTGACCTTAACCGTCTGCACTTCGGAGGGGACGGTGGCACCATTGTGCACAATCGAATAACGCAACATCACCGTACTGTTGACGCTGCGGTGAATAAGTTTTTCTGCGGTGAGGTCAAACACTACCTGCCCGCTGTCCTGGCCATCGAGAATGGTTGGATATTCAGTACAGTCCTGGAAGATCCATGTCAGGGTAATGCGATCAGTATTGCTCATACCGTCGTATTTAACGGTCACCTTGGTGTTGGCTTCAATCGCCATTGGTTCAACCGCCACACTCGGCCCGGTGCCGGAAGCACCGCTGATAAACGGATGCGGCAAACTACCAGCCAGCACTTGTACGGTATATTGACGTTCGCGGAACAGCACCGCGTTGGCCTTATCGGAGCCCTGGTCAAAACTGACCCAGAACTTGATGCTCAGCGACGAACCGTCCTTGAGTTTGCGCAATTCGTCCACTGGCGCTGGCGGCAGAATGCCGTTGGCTTCGCCCTCGGCGGTGACCAGGTTATTGGTGTAGGTGGCCTCATAGTAGTTGCTGCCATCGGCGTATACGCCGCGGTACTCCATCCACATGCGCTGGGCGCGATGGATGAAATGCCAGGGGGTGATTATGGTGCGCTCGCTGCCGGTCAGCTTGGATATGTCGAGTATCGGAACTTCACCAATGCCTTCAATGGTCGGGATCGGCAAAGTGGTGAGGTTGAGCAGCAACAGATCGAGCACGAGTGAGGGTATTTGCCGGGTGCCGCGCAGCAGGACGTATTGCACCGCGATCGATTGACCGAGCGGAGAAATATTCGCCCCGACCACACCCGCGGGCACCGTGAAGTCCACGCTTTGCTGGCTGTTGCCGTCCTTGGTCTCGGTGTGACTGCCGATGCCCGGAATCCCGGTCCAGTGGGCGCGGATGCGGTCAGTGGGCAACATCTGCGGGAAGCTGACCCGAATGGTCGCCCCTTGGGTAACGGCTTCCGGGGCCAGTTGGTCGGGGTTGCGGGAAGCTTCAACCACCTCGGGGCGTATCAGGTCGCCCAAGGCTTGGCCGACGGTGACCACCAGCACCTCGGAGCGCAAGGTCGGTTCAGCGCTGGCCGGTATCAGGCTGTAGCTCAGGCGGATCTCGCCATTCAGGTTGGCCACGACAAATGCCTTGTCGACCGGGAACGACAATGGTTTGCCGGCGGTGGCGCTGTTGAGAAGGATGCTGTCCTCGGTGCTGCCGCCCAGTCCGCTGCCGACCCAGTTCCAGTTGAAGGTGTCGCCCACCACGGTGTTGACATACGGCAGGGTGACGATGGCCTGACCAATCACGTCGTCCGGGTCGAGGTTGCCGTGCTCATCCACACCGCCGAGTAGCGGTTTTGGCATCACCGCAACGCGCTCGCCAAATTGCACGGTCAAGTCCTCGGACTTGCGAACCGTCAGTACGCCGGCACCTGGCCCACCGACCTGGCCGTCGTCGACCCGATAGAAAACCTTCACATCCCCCAGGCCGACAAAGCGCAAAAAATCATCGCGCAACACAATTCGAAAGCGCGTCGGTGGTGGTGGATCACCGGCGAGCAAGGTTTGTTCATAGAACTCCATGCCGCCACCGGGGCGTATGGCTTCCATGTGCAAGGTCACGGAGTAGTTCGGGTCGTAGGGCTCGTACACGGGGAAGTTAACTGTGATGTATTCGATCGAAGGGTCGATCAGGCCGGCATCGTCCTCCACCACGTCGACTGCCGGCATGTTCGAGACGGTGCCAAAGATGGTCACCGTCAGGCGTCCGGAAGTGCCGAGCACGCTGCCCAATGGAAACTGCAGTTGATAAGAGATTTGCATGGAACCGTTGATCAGCGTCTTGATATCGGCGTTGTCGACAAGGGCCGTATCGGAACGGCCTGGACGCGCGGTGTAGGGCGCCAGCTGCACAACGTGCGGCGAGCCATCGGCGCGAATGCCGGTCAGCGTGATGACCACCTGGGTTCCCACCGGGGTTGGAGTACCGTCGGGAAGTTGCCGGGGAGCGGTCACTTCAACCTCAAACAGAGCGTCGCCGTGGGTATCGAAATTGATCTGGGTATTGTCGTAACCGTCCACCAGGAAATACGGGCGCTCCAGCAGATTAGGATCAAGGTCGCTTTCCAGGTGCACCGCTTGTGACCATTGCTGCACGGGGCCGGAGAAGTTCAGCACCTCATCGTGCGCCCGGAACCGGATGGTCAGCAGGCCGCTGCCGTTGGGACGGTTGATCACCTCCGGCTCAACCCGCACCTCGATGGGCTTGGCCCCGGACAGGTGATCGGCGTCCAGCAACAGGCTGACCAGATGGCCGTTCCAGTAGACCTCAAGGGTGTCGCGAATATGCATCTCGGGGTAAGGGTCAACGGTGAGTACCACCCCCAGCGCCGCGCGGTCGGCGTCCAGCACCGCGCCCGGCACTTGCAGGTCGGCGGGCAGGTGAATGTGCAGCTCGGAGTGATAAGGCAGGCCGGGGTCCTGATCGACACCGCCAGGGCGGGTGTTCTTGATCAGCCAGGTCTGCGGGGGCGAGGTGCTTTCATTGCCGCTGCCGGCGCGCAGCACCCGTCCGAAACAGTCGGGGACCCATCCCAGCGGCACCAGTTCTTGAGGAATTGCCAAATGATAGCGGTCCTGGGTTTCTTCGCCCGGACGGATTTCCCCCCATGCCAGAGGAATGGCCTGGCCACCCATGTAGAACTCGTAGACATCGCCGACGTTCAGCTCAAACCATTTGTCAAAGGTCACAGACAGGTGGTTTTCGATGTGGCGGATACCCAGGCCCAGGTCGGCATCGATTACTGGCATCACCGGGTTGGCCGGATAAGGTGCGTCGAGGTCTTCGACGCGCACACTCTGTGTCGGGTACACCGCAAGGGGCTGCTTGAATGGCGCAGGGAACTGGAAGGGAGTGCGTGGCTTGTCAGACATGGCGGGAGCTCCTTGCGGGAAGCGCCAGAGGGCGCGGGACAAGGAAATCAGATACCTGCTGGGCAGGCTTGCCTAGCTGTCAGAATTGACAGTGGCGACGAATGGTCGTGATAGCCAGGTACGGCAAAAGCCGGCCAGTTGAGTGAACACCCAGCCCGAGGCAGTGAGGATCAGCTGTGGGAGTGCCCGCCGAGTGGTTTGATGTAGGGCTGTCGTGCTGCTGATTGAGGGGGTGTTCGGTCCGAGCAGGGTGGTTTTTGTGTGTTTGGCTTGAGAAACACCCCTCACCCCAACCCTCTCCCCAGAGGGGAGAGGGGGCTGATCGGGGGATATTGGCGGTTTGCATCGACCTGAAAGATCGGATTTGAATCCATAATCAAAACAGTTTTTCAGGTCGCCCATTTTCTCAGCACACATCGGTCTGTCCCCTCGCCCCTTTGGGGAGAGGGTTAGGGTGAGGGGAGGCTGCCGGCGCGCTTACTTCGGATACAGCGGCGGCAACCCGCCGTTATCCGAGCCGGGTTCCTGTTCGCGTTCGGCCATCGGAATCACCTTAACCGCCCGCCATATTTCCTCGCCCTGCCAAAACTGCCCGGTTTCGCTGTACAACGCTCCGTTCAAGCCATCCAGGGCGTCGGACAGCGGCACAAACCGTGCTGCCATGTCCGCCAGGGTTTCCGGTTGTTGGCGGGCCCAGGCATCCAGTGCCTGGCGGGTGGCTTGAGGATCGTTGGCCTGGCTGGCGCGCTTCAGATCGTCGAGCAAGGACCGCGGGCTCGGGCCAGTCTGCGCGGCACGCAGTACCGCTGGTTGCGTGCGCGCACGCCACCACAGGCCAAAACCCAGCAGCGTGGTGAGGCCGAGGAGCAGACTGCTGAGCTGCCAGACCCACAGCCGATCATCATCAGGCGCGGTAATGATGATTGGCGTGGCCGGGGTATCCACCACCAGGCTCGGGTTATTCGCCACTTGCAGGGTGCGGGCCGGTAGGCTGGTGCGTTCCAGGTGGTCTTCATGGGTGTTCCACCACACTATTTCCACCGCCGGCAGTTCCACGCTGCCGGCGCGGTTGGGCACCAAGGCTTCCCGGTCTTCGCGGCTGCCGATCACGCCGCGCTCGCCGTTCTGATTACTCAGGACTGGCTGGTCCGGGTAGCGGCGCAGGCCATTGACTTCAGTGCTCGGCAGCGCAGGTAACTGGGCGCCGGCAAGACCCTCGGCCTTGAGGGTCAGGCTGCGGGTCAGGGAGTCGCCGACCTGGACGTGATCCGGCTCCGGGTTCCAGCTTTCACTCAGACTCAAGCTGCTGGCGGGTAGCCAGGCGGTATCCGCTGGATAGAGCGCGGGTTTGGCTTTGACCGTCAGCGCGATTGCGGTGGAGCTGACATGCAGCAGCTTGCCCGGTTTCGGGCCCTGGGGCGCGGCGTCCTCGGCAGTGCGCGGTTCGACCATGGTCGCGGTGAATACCTGCGCGGGAATCAACAATTGGCCGCTGTGTTGCGGGTAGATTCCGTAGCGCATCTCGATCACGCCATGGCGTACGCCGTTGATGACCTTTTCGTAGGTGCGCGCATCACCGAGTTGTTCGACGCGGGCATCGGACAGTTGCAGCGGCGTCAGGCTGCTGTCGTCGTACATCGCCAATGAATGGTAAATGCGCACCGTCAGCAAGGCCTGGGCCTGGACATAAACCGTGTCCTGGTCGAGGCTGCTCTCGATGAAGACCGGCGCCAGCGTGTTGGCAGTCTCCTGTTGATTCAGCGTCGCGAGGATTTGCAGGTTGATCGGCTGGGTCTTGAGCGTGCCCAATTGCAATGACGGGATGATCACGCTGCCGCTTTGTTTGGGCAGCAGAGTAATGATCCAGCGGGTAGTGGCGTGATTGTCACCGTCCAGGGTCGTGAGCTGATTGATCTGACGGGTTCCACGTACTTCGAATTGCGCTTCCAGGGGCGCCAGATCAGGTTTGCCGAACTGGGTGGCATCATTCGACTCCAGCGTCAGCTCCAGCGTTTCTCCGGCATTCAGCTGGCTGCGGTCGACGCTGGCAATGAGGTCGGCTGCCTGGGATTGGCAGGTCCACATTGCGAGCACAAGAACAGCGGAAGTACAGCGGCTCATCGAATCTTGTCCTGATGTTGTTGCTGTTCGTACCAGAATTTGCGTCGCAGCAGCTCGCCGGGGTTGTCCGGGATCTGTCGCAGCCATTGCTCCATGGCCTGGCGATGCTCATCGTCAAGGACATCGCCCGCCGGACGCAAGGGCGGGGTGGTGGTCTGTTGATCATCGAGTTCGCTGCCGGGGACCTCGTTGCTGTCCGTGGGCGGTGAGGCGCCGGTTTGCGTTTCGTCTGTACCCGCCTGAGCAGCGCCCTGGGGCGAATGTTCGCTGCTGCTTGCGGGCTGGCCGCTGTCACCAGGCTGCGCAGTTTGGCCGGGTTGGGTGGATTCGTCACCCTCGTTCTCGGCGGGCGTCGGCGGCTCGGGTTCTTCCTCCAGCAGTTTTTCCACCAGGACCTTGTTTCTCAGGGCCGGTTGCAGGTCGGGCTGAGCCTCAAGTGCCTGTTCGTAGGCGTCTAGCGCGGCCTCCAGCGCTCCGGACTTGGCCAGTGCGTTACCGCGATTGTAGTGGGAATACGCGTCGCTGCCTTCGGCGAAACGTTTGGCCGCTTCGCCATAGTTACCCGCTTCATACAGTGCCACGCCTTGCCATTGCACATTTTCGAAATGCTCGGCGGCCTCCGCGGGGCGCTTGTGCTTGAGCAGGTATTGGCCCTGTTGGTCGGGGCGCAGCCACAAGTCCTGAAAGTCAAAGGCATAGCTCGGTTGCGGTGCCCCCAATAACAGCAGCGGCAGGCAGAACAACCAGCCACGACGCCCAGCGCAGGCGGCAAGCAGCAACAGCGGCAGGAGCAGCCAGTAACCTTGATCGGCCCACGTGTCCAGTTGCAACAGCTGGCCGTCCTTGCGCAGGTTTTGCGGGCCGTCCAGCAACCCGAGGCCGCGCAGGTCTCTATCATCCAGACGGGCCTGGCGATAACGGCCGCCCATCTCGCTGGCAAAGGCCTTGAGGGCAGGGCTGTCGAGGCGCGGCACGAGGATTGCGCCGTGTGCGTCTTTGAGGAACTCACCGTTTTCCTGAGTCACCGGTGTGCCTTCCCGGCTGCCGATGCCGAGGATCGACAGACTCGGCGCCTGGCCTTGCAGCAGCAGGCGAATGCTCTGGCGCTCCGGCTTGGACAGCGATGAGCCAATCAGCAGCAAGCGACCTTGGCCAAGGCCGCCATGTTTGAGCAGGTCCAGGCCTTTCTCAACGGCCAGGTCGGCGCGGTGGCCCGTCTCTGGCATGAGGGATGGGCGCAGGGCTTCCAGGAGGTTGCGGCTAGTGGCCAGGTCGTCGGACAACGGCACCAGGACATGTGCGCTGCCGGCGTACACGACAATCGCGGTTTGCGCATCGCTGCGCGCCTGAAGCAGGTCGAACAGCTTGCGTCGTGCCTGCTCCAGGCGGTTGGGCGGGCTGTCGGTGGCGAGCATTTCGGGGGTCAGTTCCAGCAGTACCACCAGCGGGTCGGCGGGCTTCTGGCTGATTTGCTCGACCCGCTGCCAGCTCGGACCGAGCAGCGCCAATATCGCCAACAGCCAGGCCAGGCCCAGGATCAACCACGGCGATTTACTTTCACGGCCATTGCCGCCACTGAGCAAGGCGGCATGGAAAGCCCGAGGCAGGATCATTTGCCAGCGCCCGGCGCGTTTCTGTCGATGCCACAGTTGCCACAGTAGCCAACCGAGCAACGGCAGCAATAACAGCCACCACGGGCGGAACCAGTGCGGCCATAGCGCGATCATCGACGCCTCCGCAAACGCAGGCGGTTGAGGCGTTGACGCCATTGTGGATGTTGTTGCAGAAACTGCGCTTTGGTCGTGAGCCTGTTGAACAGGCGCTGCAAGGCGTTGTCCGGCCAGCGCTCCTGAATCACTAGCAGCATGCTGAGGATCAACGCCAGCGCCAGTGGGCCGCTGTAGAGCGCCTGGGCCGCGCGGGCCCGGGTCGGTTGCTGAGTGACGGGCTCGAGCTGGTCGAGGGTTTCCTTGATGGCTTCGAGTTCTTCGCCGTCGTGGGCGCGGAAGTAGCGCCCGCCGGTGGCTTCGGCAATTGCCTTGAGCGCCGGTTCATCGAGGTCCAGGCTCGGGTTCAAGCCGAGCATGCCCGAGGTGCCGGTCTGTTCAGGGGTGGCGCCAATGCCAATGGGGTAGATCTTCACACCTTCTTCGGCGGACAGGCGGGCGGCGGTCAGCGGGTCGATTTCGCCACCGTTGTTGGCGCCGTCGGTCACCAGGATCAGCACCCGGCTTTGTGCCGGCCGTTGGCGCAGGCGTTTCAGGGCCAGGCCGATGGCATCGCCGATGGCCGTGTTTTTCCCGGCGATACCAATGCGTGCCTCATCCAGCCAGGTGCGCACGGTGCGTCGGTCAAACGTCAGCGGTGCCTGGAGATAGGCCTGGCTGCCAAACAGGATCAGGCCCACGCGGTCACCTTCGCGGCCTTCAAGAAAGTCGCCGAGCAGGTGTTTGACCAGGCTCAGGCGGCTGACGTCTTCGTCCTGCCATTGCATGTCGGGGAAATCCATGGACCCGGACACATCGACCGCCACCAGCAGGTCACGCCCGCTGGCGGCAATCGGCAACGGTTCGCCGAGCCACTCAGGACGGGCGGCGGCGCTCAACAGCAGCAGCCACAGGACCACGAATGGCGCCTGTTGGCGCCAGCCGGGCAGGCTGACCCGTGCCCGACGACGCGCCAGGGTTTCCAGGTCGCCGAGGAAGCTGACTTTCAGCGCGGGTTCACCGCTGTCGGCGGTCGGCAGGACAACCCGCATCAACCATGGCAACGGCAACAAGACAAAGACCCACGGCCAGGCGAACTCAAACATGTTTGCGAATCCAGGTGTCGACGGCTTGAGTCAGGCCGGCGATGGCCTTGTCATCGAGTTTGCATTCGGGTTTGTAGGCGCCTTCCACCAGCACCATCCAGCGGGTCAGGCCCGCGGCCGGGCAGCGGTTGTCGAGAAAGGCCAGCCATTTACGGCCATTGAGGGTGTGGCTCTGGCTGTAAGGATAGTCATTGCGGCACAGGCGCTTGAGCAGGCCGTTCAACTGTTGCAGCCAGGCGCCGGCGGGGGCGCCATCGTAAGGCTTGGGCATCCGCGCCAGTTCCGCGAGGGCGGCGATACGTAACGGGTCCAACGGCTGCTCGTCACGCGTCAACGGGCGTTTGGCGGGCAGGAAGCGGCGCAGCGACCAGACGCCCCAGAAAACCAGCGGAATCATCAGCAGCAACAGCCACCAGCCCGGTGCGGGTGGCCAGAAACCGATGGCCGGCGGGGCGATCAGCGGTTGCAGTTGATCCAGGCTGCTCATGGTTTTTTAACCGGGCGTTGCGGGTTGAGGTATTCGCGCAGTTGCTCGACCATTTCGCTCTGGGTACTCAACGGCATCAACAGCACCCGTAGTTTTTGCGCGAGCAGTTCCCAGCGGGTGATGCGGGCTTCGGACTGAGCCTTGTAGGCCTGGCGCAGATCGAAGTTCAAGGTGTCCAGTTCCAACTGCGCGCCGCGCTCGGCAAAACGCAACAGGCCGGCGGCGGGCAAGGCATGATCCAGCGGGTCGGAAACCGGCAACAGTAGCAGGTCGCAATGGCGTGACAGCAGGCTCAGTTGTTGTTCGGCACCTTCGGTAAGGGCGCGTTCGTCGCAGATCACGATCACCAGGCTGCCGGGACGCAGCACTTCGCGACCGCGGCGCAGGGCCATGCCGAGGGCATCGGCTTCCGGCTGGCCTTCGGTGGTGAGGCCCTGGTTGACCCGCACCAGGCGGTTGAGCAACTGCAGCAAGCTCTGCTTGCTGCGCCGGGGCTTGATTTCGTAGTGCTCGTTGTCGCCGAATACCAGCCCGCCGACCCGGTCGTTATGCCCCAGCGCCGCCCAGCCGATCAGGCTTGCCGCCTGCGCCGCGAGTACCGACTTGAACATCTGTCCGGAGCCGAAGAACAGCCGGCGGCTTTGCTCCACCATGATGAAAATTGGCCGTTCGCGCTCCTCATGAAACAACTTGGTATGGGGTTCCTGGGTGCGGGCGGTCACGCGCCAGTCAATGGTGCGTACATCGTCGCCGGCCTGATAAACCCGAACCTGATCGAAGTCGACCCCGCGTCCGCGCAATTTCGAGTGATGCAGGCCGATCAACGGGCTGCGCTGGCTTGGCGTGGAAAAAAGCTGCACTTCCCGTACGCGATGACGCATCTCGATCAATTCGCCCAGGGTCACGCGGATACCGGATTCGTCAGCGTTCATGGGGTTCAAGCGACGGCTACGACGTCGAGAATGCGTTGCACCACTCGGTCCTGGTCAATGCCGGCGGCTTCGGCCTCGAACGACAAAATGATGCGATGGCGCAGCACATCGAACAGCACCGCCTGGATATCTTCCGGGCTGACAAAGTCGCGACCGGCCAGCCAGGCGTGGGCGCGGGCACAGCGATCGAGCGCGATCGAGCCCCGAGGGCTGGCGCCATAGGCGATCCACTCGGCCATTTCCGCATCGAATTTGGCCGGGGTCCGGGTGGCCATCACCAACTGCACTAGGTATTCCTCCACGGCGTCGGCCATGTACAAACCGAGGATTTCTTTGCGCGCGGCAAAGATCGCCTGCTGGCTGACCCGGCGCTCGGGCTTGGTTTCACCGTTGAGGGCTTCGCCACGCGCCTGCTGCAGGATCCGGCGTTCGACCGCGGCGTCGGGGAAACCGATCTTGACGTGCATCAGGAACCGGTCGAGCTGGGCCTCGGGCAGCGGATAGGTGCCTTCCTGCTCGATCGGGTTTTGTGTGGCCATCACCAGAAACAACGGCGACAGCTCGTAAGTACTGCGCCCGACGCTGACCTGGCGCTCGGCCATGGCTTCAAGCAAGGCCGACTGCACCTTGGCCGGCGCACGGTTGATTTCGTCGGCGAGGACCAGGTTGTGAAAGATCGGACCTTGTTGAAACACGAAGCTGCCAGTTTCCGGGCGATAGATCTCGGTGCCGGTGATGTCGGCGGGCAGCAGGTCGGGGGTGAACTGGATGCGATGGAACTGGGCTTCGATGCCTTCGGCCAGCTCCTTGATGGCTTTGGTCTTGGCCAGGCCGGGAGCGCCTTCAACCAGCATATGGCCGTCGGCGAGCAGGGCAATGAGCAAGCGCTCGATGAGTTTTTCCTGACCGAGGATCTGCGTTGAAAGAAAGGTTCGCAGCGCAAGCAGCGCTTCACGATGTTCCATCGATGACGGTTCCTGGAAAGATGAGCCTGGGAATTGTGAAAACGCCAAGGCCTGGGGAGCTTACTTTAATCCATCGAGGGGCCCGGCGACTAACGGCGTGCGGGGTATTTTTTGAAAACCTTGCAGGAGCGAGCGTGCTCGCGAAAAACCGGCGAACGCTTCGGGGGGGGCAGATTTCCCGCGTCATCGTTGCCGGCCTTCGCGAGTAAGCTCGCTCCTACGGGGAATTGCCGCGTTTCAGGCGCGGATATAGCTGCCGGTGCCCGTGAGAATGTTCTGCAGGGTTTGTTCCACCTCGGCCAAGTCCGACTCGGCGGTCGCGTGACTGATCTGCAGATGATCCTTGCCACCCAGCGCATCGGCATCGCCCGCCGCCAGTTCGATCAGCAGCGTCGATGCACTCAGCGTGACCTTCAACCCATCAAGCGTGGAGGGCTCGTAGTCCCACGTCAGTTCCACCTCATCCTCATCCGGATAACGCGTCAGCATGAACATCTCGCCGTTTTCGCCGTGGCAGCAGAGCATGGCCATGTTGTCTTCTTCGTCATCGCACGGGTTAACGATCAGGTGGGCGGTGGTCAATTGCATGGGGAATCCTGTCTGGGGGAGGTGCTGCCGGGCAATTGTGCCATTGCAACACATTTTGTGCAGCGTTCTGGCATGACCAGAGGCCTCGCGTCAGTCATTTTAGGGGCTTGCTGGTGCAAAAGAAGCGGTTTTTTAGTTGGGTTGAAGGGGGTTGCACAAGTTGCAACCCGAAGGTAGCGTGCCGATGACCGAATATGTCGCAGCATCGCAAGCAGCCCACTTCCCACACTCGCTAAGCTGCGCAACGGATGTGTCGCTAGCGAGACTCTGACCTGCCCGTCGTTGCGTCGTCCGCAGGCGCGCATCCAGTGGAAGTTGAATGTGACCTGATAGTCTTGTCCAGCTTCACCCACCTGTCACTCTGAATTCGTTATGGTAGAACCCGAACAGAGATGACGGTCTCCCCGCAAGGGGATAACACGCGACGCTTCCATCAATAACAAGCCCAAGCGGAGTACCACAGATGGCGTTCTTCACCGCAGCCAGCAAGGCCGACTTCCAGCACCAACTGCAAGCGGCACTGGCGCAGCACATCAGTGAACAGGCACTGCCACAAGTGGCGCTGTTCGCCGAGCAATTCTTCGGCATTATTTCCCTGGATGAACTGACCCAGCGTCGAATGTCCGACCTGGCTGGTTGCACCCTGTCTGCCTGGCGCCTGCTTGAGCGCTTTGATCACACCCAGTCGCAAGTGCGGGTCTACAACCCTGATTACGAACGTCACGGCTGGCAGTCGACCCACACCGCGGTCGAAGTGCTGCACCACGACCTACCTTTCCTGGTGGACTCGGTGCGTACCGAGCTGAATCGCCGCGGCTACAGCATCCATACTTTGCAAACCACCGTACTCAGCGTACGCCGTGGCAAGAAGGGCGAGTTGCTGGAAGTCCTGCCCAAGGGCACCGTTGGCGAGGGTATTGAACAAGAATCGCTGATGTACCTGGAGATCGATCGCTGCGCCAACACCGCCGAGCTGAATGTCCTGAGCAAGGAGCTCGAGCAGGTACTGGGTGAAGTGCGCGTCGCCGTGGCTGATTTCGAGCCGATGAAAGCCAAGGTCCAGGACCTGCTGGTGGGGATCGACAACAGCCAGTTCGCCATCGAAGGCGACGAAAAAGCCGAGATCAAGAGTTTCCTGGAATGGCTGGTGGGCAACCACTTCACCTTCCTTGGCTATGAAGAATTTGTGGTACGTGACGAGCAGGGTGGTGGTCATATCGAATATGACACCAGCTCCTTCCTCGGTCTGACCAAACTGTTGCGCGCCGGCCTCACCGCCGATGACCTGCGCATCGAAGACTACGCCGTCAATTACCTGCAAGAACCGACCGTGCTGTCGTTCGCCAAGGCGGCGCACCCAAGCCGCGTGCACCGTCCGGCTTACCCGGACTATGTGTCGATCCGCCAGATCGACGCCGACGGCAAGGTCATCAAGGAATGCCGCTTCATGGGCCTCTACACCTCTTCGGTGTATGGCGAAAGCGTGCGAGTCACCCCGTATATCCGTCGCAAGGTCGCGGAAATCGAGCGCCGTTCGGGCTTCCAGGCCAAAGCGCACCTGGGCAAAGAGCTGGCTCAAGTCGTCGAAGTGCTGCCCCGTGACGACCTGTTCCAGACGCCGGTGGACGAGTTGTTCAGCACCGTGATGTCGATCGTGCAGATCCAGGAACGCAACAAGATCCGCGTGTTCCTGCGCAAAGACCCGTACGGTCGCTTCTGCTACTGCCTGGCCTACGTGCCGCGTGATATCTACTCCACCGAAGTGCGCCAGAAGATCCAACAAGTGCTGATGGATCGCCTGAAAGCATCGGACTGCGAGTTCTGGACCTTCTTCTCCGAATCGGTGCTGGCGCGTGTGCAACTGATTCTGCGGGTGGATCCGAAGAACCGCCTGGATATCGATCCGCTGTTGCTGGAAAAAGAAGTGGTGCAAGCCTGCCGCAGCTGGCAGGACGACTACGCCAGCCTGGTTGTCGAGAGTTTTGGCGAAGCCCATGGCACCAACGTGCTGGCGGACTTCCCGAAAGGTTTCCCCGCCGGTTACCGCGAGCGCTTCGCGGCGCACTCGGCCGTGGTCGATATGCAGCACCTGTTGAACCTGACCGAAGCCAAGCCGCTGGTGATGAGCTTCTATCAGCCGCTGGGGCATGTGACCGGCCAGCAAGAATTGCACTGCAAGCTGTATCACGCTGACACGCCGCTGGCGCTGTCCGACGTCTTGCCGATTCTGGAAAACCTCGGTTTGCGCGTACTGGGGGAATTCCCGTACCGTCTGCGCCACGCCAATGGCCGCGAGTTCTGGATCCATGACTTTGCGTTTACCGCCGCCGAAGGCCTGAACCTCGATATCCAGCAGCTCAACGACACGCTGCAGGACGCGTTTGTGCATATCGTCAATGGCGATGCCGAGAACGATGCGTTCAACCGGCTGGTGCTGACTGCTGGCCTGCCATGGCGCGACGTGGCGCTGTTGCGTGCCTATGCCCGCTACCTCAAGCAGATCCGCCTGGGCTTTGACCTGGGTTACATCGCCGGCACCCTGAACAACCACACCGACATCGCCCGCGAGTTGACCCGGTTGTTCAAGACCCGCTTCTATCTGGCGCGCAAACTCACCAGTGACGATCTGGAAGACAAACAACTGCGCCTGGAACAGGCCATCCTGACCGCGCTGGACGATGTCCAGGTGCTCAACGAAGACCGCATCCTGCGTCGCTATCTGGACCTGATCAAAGCGACCTTGCGCACCAACTTCTACCAGACGGATGCCAACGGTCAGAACAAGTCGTACTTCAGCTTCAAGTTCAACCCGCACGCGATTCCCGAACTGCCCAAGCCGGTGCCGAAGTTCGAGATCTTCGTCTATTCGCCACGGGTCGAAGGCGTGCACCTGCGCTTCGGTACCGTCGCTCGTGGTGGCCTGCGCTGGTCCGACCGTGAAGAAGACTTCCGTACCGAGGTCCTGGGCCTGGTCAAGGCCCAGCAAGTGAAGAACTCGGTGATTGTGCCGGTGGGCGCCAAGGGCGGTTTCTTGCCGCGTCGCCTGCCATTGGGCGGCAGCCGGGACGAGATCGCGGCCGAGGGCATTGCCTGCTACCGCATCTTCATCTCCGGTCTGTTGGACATCACCGACAATCTGAAGGACGGCGCGCTGGTGCCGCCCACCAACGTCGTGCGCCATGACGAGGATGATCCGTACCTGGTGGTTGCGGCAGACAAGGGCACCGCGACCTTCTCCGACATCGCCAACGGCATCGCCATCGACTACGGTTTCTGGCTGGGCGACGCGTTCGCTTCCGGTGGTTCTGCAGGTTACGACCATAAGAAGATGGGCATTACCGCCAGAGGCGCGTGGGTGGGTGTGCAGCGTCACTTCCGTGAGCGCGGCATCAACGTCCAGGAAGACAGCATTACCGTGGTCGGCGTGGGCGACATGGCGGGCGACGTATTCGGCAACGGCTTGTTGATGTCCGACAAGCTGCAGCTGGTCGCGGCCTTCAACCACCTGCACATCTTCATCGATCCGAACCCGAACCCGGCCACCAGCTTCGTCGAGCGTCAGCGCTTGTTCGACCTGCCACGTTCGGCCTGGACCGATTACGACAGCAGCATCATGTCTGAAGGCGGCGGTATCTTCTCGCGTAGCGCGAAGAGCATCGCTATCTCGCCACAAATGAAAGAACGCTTCGACATCCAGGTCGACAAGCTGACCCCGACCGAACTGCTGAATGCCTTGCTCAAGGCGCCGGTGGACCTGTTGTGGAACGGCGGCATCGGTACGTACGTCAAGGCCAGCACCGAAAGCCACGCCGATGTAGGCGACAAGGCCAACGACGCACTGCGCGTCAACGGTAACGAGTTGCGCTGCAAGGTGGTGGGCGAGGGCGGCAACCTCGGCATGACCCAACTGGGTCGTGTGGAGTTCGGCCTCAATGGCGGCGGTTCCAACACTGACTTTATTGACAATGCCGGTGGCGTGGACTGCTCTGACCACGAAGTGAACATCAAGATCCTGCTCAACGAAGTGGTGCAGGCCGGTGACATGACCGACAAGCAACGCAACCAGTTGCTGGCGAGCATGACCGACGAAGTCGGCAACCTGGTGTTGGGCAACAACTACAAGCAGACCCAGGCGTTGTCGTTGGCGGCACGTCGTGCCTATGAGCGCATCGCCGAATACAAACGCCTGATGAGCGACCTGGAAAGCCGTGGCAAGCTGGACCGCGCCATCGAGTTCCTGCCGTCGGAAGACCAGCTCGGTGAGCGCATCGCCGCGGGCAAGGGCCTGACTCGTCCAGAGCTGTCGGTATTGATTTCCTACAGCAAGATCGATCTCAAGGAAGCGTTGCTCAATTCCCAGGTGCCGGATGATGACTACCTGACCCGTGACATGGAGACCGCGTTCCCGCCGAGCCTGGTGACCAAGTTCTCCGACGCCATGCGCCGTCACCGCCTCAAGCGCGAGATCGTCAGCACCCAGATCGCCAACGACCTGGTCAACCACATGGGCATCACCTTCGTTCAGCGACTCAAGGAGTCCACCGGCATGAGCCCGGCGAACGTGGCGGGTGCTTATGTGATCGTGCGTGACATCTTCCACCTCCCGCATTGGTTCCGTCAGATCGAAGCCCTGGACCACCAGGTCTCGGCTGATGTGCAGCTGGCGTTGATGGATGAGCTGATGCGCCTGGGGCGCCGTGCCACGCGCTGGTTCTTGCGTAGCCGTCGCAACGAGCAGGATGCAGGGCGTGATGTTGCGCACTTCGGTCCGCATTTGGCGGCGTTGGGCCTCAAGCTCGACGAACTGCTGGAAGGTCCGACCCGCGAAGGCTGGCAGAACCGTTATCAGGCCTACACCGAGGCGGGTGTACCGGAACTGCTGGCGCGCATGGTTGCCGGCACTACGCACCTGTACACACTGTTGCCGATCATCGAAGCCGCCGACGTTACCGGCCAGAGCGCTGCCGACGTGGCCAAGGCCTACTTCGCGGTGGGCAGCGCCCTGGACTTGCCATGGTACCTGCAGCAGATCAGCGATCTGCCGGTGGGCAACAACTGGCAGGCCCAGGCCCGGGAAGCCTTCCGCGACGATGTGGACTGGCAGCAACGGGCGATCACCATCAAGGTTCTGCAAATGGCCGACGGCCCCGACAACATGGAAGCTCGCGTGGCTCTGTGGCTGGAGCAGAACATGAGCATGGTCGAGCGCTGGCGCGCCATGATGGTGGAAATTCGTGCTGCGGTGGGCACGGACTACGCCATGTACGCGGTGGCCAACCGTGAACTGCTGGACCTGGCATTGAGCGGTCAATCGGTGCTGTAACAGGCCTGATCGAACGTTAAGACAAAAGCCCCGTATCGCGAGATGCGGGGCTTTTTTGCGTGCTGTTAGAGCAGCAACTGTGGGAGGACGGGTATCTGTGGGTAAGGGATGTCTATGGGTAAGGGATATCTATGGGTAATGGATATCTGTGGCGAGGGGGCTTGTCCCCCGTTGGGCTGCGCAGCAGCCCTAATAAAGACAAATGCGGTGTATCAGGCACTCTTCAGCGATTGGTTTTTGGGGCTGCTGCGCAGCCCAACGGGGGACAAGCCCCCTCGCCACAGAAGTCAAACAGGTGACATCGTTTACCGGCTCAAGACGGCTTGCAGGTGATCGAGGTGCCGGGTCATCGAGGTTATGGCGGCACCGGCATCACCGCACTCAAGGGCTTCGACAATGTGCAGCTGCTCACGCCAATCGCTGGCGAGGTGCCCGCGCTGGGCGATGACCAACGCGGTCAACGGCACCAGGCTGTTGAGAAACTGCGCCAACGGTCCGTTGCCGGCGATGCTGGCCAACACCATATGAAACTCGCCTGAAAGCCGAATCGCCGCGCCCGGTTGATTGCGCTCGTCGGCTTCCCGTTGCCGGGCAATCAACTCGCGCAGTTGGCGCACGTGGGGCGGGGTTGCGTGGGTGCAGGCCAGTTGCACCACGGTCACTTCCATCAAGCGCCGAGCTTCGAGAATATGCTGCACTTGCCGGGCGTCTGGCGCTGCCACCTGGGCGCGAAGGTTGGGGCGCAGGATGATCACGTGCTGCTCGGCCAAGCGCGCCAGAACCCGGCGGATGACACTGCGGCTGACGCCAAAGCTTTGCGCCAGGCTTTCTTCGGTGAAGCGGCTGGCCGGGACGATGCGCTGTTCGAGAATGGCCTCGAACACGCGTGGGTAGATATCATCCGCCGAGAGCTTGTTGCCAGCCACCAGGCGCATGGTGGGCAGGGCTGCGACAGCAATGTTGCGTTGCAAGGCGTGGGCGGTCATGGCCTGTCTCCAATGTCAGCTGCCGAGATGGTCGTCCGGGATGTTCAGGGCGATGCCCATGCGCTGGCCTTCCATCAGGATATGGCGGCGCATTTCGGCACTGGCCAGGGCGCTGTTCTTATTGCGAATGGCGCGCACCACGGCGTCGTTTTCCTGCAAGCGCTCCGCCAGGTGTTCAGGTGAGTTGCGCAGCACTTGGGCGCTCTGCTTGAGGGCGTTACTGGTCTGCTGCACCACGTTCTGGAAGATTGGGTTGGAGGTCAGCGCAAACAGTTCTTCGTGGAAGGCGATGTAAGCATTCATCCCGGCTTCGCTGTCGCCGGCGTCCAAGGCTTCGCGCATGTCCATCAGGGTCAGGCGCAGCTGCCCGACTTCCTTGCTGCTGATGGACTGGGCCACCAGGCCGACGATAAAGGGCTCCAGGGTGTAGCGCAGTTGCAGGATGTCTTCGAGGCTGGCGTCGGCCACAGCGTCGCTGGCCTGGGGTTCGCTGACGCTGGTTTCCAGCACGACCACGCCTTTGCCGGGCATCGAACGCACCAGTCCGAGGGTTTCCAGCACAATCACGGCTTCGCGCAGGCTTGGACGGCTGATACCCAATTGTTCGGCCAGTTCGCGTTGCCCGGGCAACATTTCCCCGCGCCGCCACTGACCCTGCGCCAGGGCGGCCCGCAGTTTTTCTACAACTGAATTGACAACAGTTGATGTGGTGATCACCTCGTGGCTCCTTGAAAAAAATACTGTCTTGACCGCAGGAACGAGGGGTACGCCTAGTTCCTGCAGGGTGTGGGGAATTGCAGTCTTCTAGAACTCCTGATGCGCCGGCTGCACCGGCTTCTTGGTCTGGAAGGCATAACCTTGCTGGCCGTCGAGTACTTTGTTCGCCCGCTGGATATCAATGTCCTTTTCCCAGCGGGCAATGGCCACGGTAGCCACGCAGTTGCCGATCAGGTTGGTCAACGCGCGACCAATGCCCATGAACCAGTCCACCGCCAACACCAGCACCAGGCCTACCACCGGAATGGCCGGGATGGCGGTCAGCGTCGCCGCCAGAATCACCAGGGCCGAGCCCGGAATCCCGTGGGCGCCCTTGGAGGTAATCAGCGATACCAGCAAGATCGTCATCAAGTCCGTCATCGACAGCGGCGTGCCGGTGGCATTGGCGATAAATACGATGGCCAGGGTCAGGTAGATCGAGAAACCGTCGAGGTTGAACGAGTAGCCGGTAGGAATCACCAGTCCCACCGTGGAACTGCCGATACCCAAGTGTTCCAGTTTACGCATGATCTGTGGCAACACCGCGTCGGAAGACGCGGTACCCATCACGATCAGCAATTCTTCGCGCAGGTATTTGAGCAGGGGCAACATGCGCAAGCCGGACAGACGCATCACCAGTCCCAGGATCAATGCGACAAAGGCGACGCACGTTAGGTAGAACAAGCCGACCAGGCTGCCCAGGTGTTGCAGCGAGTCCAGTCCGTAGGTGCTGGTGGTAAAGGCGATGGCGCCAAACACTCCAATGGGTGCCAGGCGCACAATCATGCCCATGATGCGAAAAATCACATGGCTCAGTTCATTGATCAGCCGCGAGATGCCGGAGGCCGCTTCACCCACCAGGTTCAGTGCGCTGCCAAACAGCACGGAGAACAACAGCACCTGAAGCACGTTGTTGTCGGCAAAGGCGCCAATCACCGAGTTGGGGATGAGTTCCATCAAAAACTGGCTGGTGCCTTTGAGGTGCTGGCCACGGTCGGCCAGTTCATTGAGACCGGCGGAAGACAGCTGGTCCAGATGAATGTTGGCGCCGCTGCCGATCCCGGTGCTGAAAGCCAGAATCAGGCCCAGCACCAGGGCAATGGTGGTCAGTATTTCAAAGTAGATCACTGACTTGAGGCCGATGCGCCCGACTTTCTTCAAGTCGCCGGCGCCAGAGATACCGCTGACTACGACGCAAAACACAATCAAGCCAATCAGCATTTTGATCAGCTTGATGAAGCCATCACCCAAGGGTTTGAGTTGTGAAGAAAATTCTGGAAGGGCCAAGCCGCAAACTATGCCAAGGATCAGGCCAATGACGACTTGCAGGAAAATCGAACGCGAGCACCATCTGAGCATGGGAAGGATCTCTATTCGGTGCCCTGGTGGGTCCAGGGCTTAATTGTTGTGGTCTTACCGGTATGTCCAGTTCGTGGTCAGTCTAATCAAGGTGCTTTCCAATTAACAAGCAAATATTCGCGGGTCAATAGGTGCCGGTCTGACCAGTTGCTCGGTAACCGTGATGCTTGAGCGGTTGGCGGCACGCAAAGTTTTTTCGCTTATCATTCGGCGCTTGGCCAGAAAGGTGAATTATGGATCTGCCGGGACTGACAACGCACGATGGTGCCACCCACTGCAGTTGGCGCCAGTCGGCGCCGGAATATGCCCATTACCACGATCACGAGTGGGGCGTGCCGGTTGGCGACGACATTCAGTTGTTCGAGAAAATCTGCCTGGAAGGCTTTCAGGCCGGAATGGCGTGGATCACCATTCTGCGCAAGCGGGAAAACTTCCGGCGGGCATTCGAGGGTTTTGATTATCAACGGATCGCCCGATACACCGAGGACGATATCCAGCGTCTGATGCTCGATCCCGGCATTGTGCGCAATCGGGCGAAGATCGTCTCGGTGATCAACAACGCGCGGCGGGCCTGTGAGCTGGTGGCGGAAACCGGCTCGCTGGCGGCGTGGCTGTGGTCGTTCGAGCCCGCCGACGCCGAGCGTCCCGCGCGGGTCGACCTGGCTTACTGGACAGCCAATCCGACCTCAATCGCCTCGATACGCTTGTCAAAGGCCTTGAAAAAGCGCGGCTGGAGCTATGTCGGCCCGACCACGATGTATGCCTTGATGCAGGCGATGGGCATGGTCAACGATCACTTGGAAGGCTGTGTCTTCCGGCCGGAAATTGAACGCTTGCGGCAACGGTTCACCCGGCCTTGAGGCGGTATCTACGGACGCATAAGCGCGGGATATGGATGATTAATGCGCCAATGGGGTCAGCACTTCAGCGCTATCATCCAGCACCATCACCACCAGCAACTTGGCCGGTCTGGTCTGGCTGGCATTGCTCGATTCGAAATGGCGCGAACCGGCCGGTTCGTAGAATGACTGGCCAGCCGTGTAGGTGATGGCCTTTTCATCGTTGACCCGTGAGGTGATCTCGCCTTCCAGCACGTACGCCACGGCCGTGCCGGTATGGCTGTGGGGTGCGGTCGCTTGGCCAGGAGCGTAGTCCACGGTGAGCATGATGGTTTTCTTGCCCGGGACGTTGGCGAGTGGGTGCTCCTGCAGTATGTTGATTTTCTCCTGGTTGTAGACCGGGTCGTGGGCAAGGGTACTGAACGAGGCCAGCAGCAGGGCAGTGCCGAGAAGCGTTTTCATGATGCGGATTCCGAGTTGTTCAAGACCCGATCTACACTAAGCCCCACTCGTCTGCTGACCAATAGCCAATCGGCACGAAAACCCCTTAGCCAATCTCCAGGAGAATATCCCGCACCTTATCCAGCGCCGGGTCGATATCCAGGGTTTCGATGGCTCCGAAGCCAAAAACCAGGCCTGTCTGTGCCGGTACTTCATGAAAAAACAGCGCCAGCGGATGCAGCCCCACGTCGACCTCGTGTGCTCGCTTGATAAGCAGCGCGATGTCTATCGGCACCTTGCACAGGGTCGCCAGATGGAAGCCGGCCACGGTGGGCACGCTGCTGAACCAGGGCGCAAGATCGCCGGCCAGGCGTGCGAGAAGGCGCTCGCGTCGCCCGGCGTATACCGTATGACAGCGGCGAATGTGCTTGAGCAAATAGCCTTCGCTGATGAATTTGGCCAGCGCCCATTGCGGCAAGGTCGAGGTGTGTTGGTCGGTCAGTTGCTTGGCTTTGAGCACCGCGCCGAAGAGGGCCGGCGGTAATACTGCGTAGCCGAGGCGCAACTCCGGCAGCAGGGTTTTCGAGAAGGTGCCGACGTAGGTGACCACGCCTTGGGTGTCCATGCTTTGCAGGGAATCGGTGGGGCGGCCCTCGTAGCGGAATTCACTGTCATAGTCGTCCTCGATCACAATCGCCCCCAGTTCGACGGCCCGCGCCAGTAGCGCTTCACGGCGTGACTGGCTCATGGGCATGCCCAATGGAAACTGATGGGAGGGCGTTACATAGATCAATCGCGTGCCGTCGGGAATCAGTGCGACCTGGAGGCCGTGTGCGTCAACCGGCACGCTCGCCACCGTCGCGCCCATGGCTTTGAATATCAGTCGCGCTGGCGTGTAGCCGGGGTCTTCCATGGCAACAATACTGCCCGGTTCCAATGCGACGCGGGCGATCAGGTCGAGGGCTTGCTGGGCGCCGTTGGTCACCACGATGTCTTGATCCCGGCATTTGACGCCCCGGGAAAAGGCGATGTGACCGGCGATAGCGCTGCGCAGCGCCGGCAAGCCTGCTGGCTGGCTGTAGAACCCGCTGCTTTGGGCGATACGGCGCAAGGCATCCTGGGTGCAGCGCCGCCATTCATCCTGTGGGAACTGGTTGCGGGTGGTGGCTCCCCCGATAAAGTCACGGCGTGGGCGGTTGTCTCGGTCGGGATGGCCCAGGGAAAAGGGCAGGGCTTGCCATTTGGCCAATGTGTCGGCGCAGGCAAGGTCAGGCGCGCGTTGCAACTGTTCGGCGCGTGTCGCCCAGGCATTGACGAAAGTACCCCGACCGACCTTGCCGACCAGCAGGCCTTCGTAGGTCAGCACGGCGTAGGTGTCGGATACGGTCTTGCGCGAGACCCCCAGTTGTTCGGCCAACAGGCGGCTCGGCGGCAGTTGCGCACCGGCTGCCAGGCGACCTGACTCGATCGCCGTGCGCAGCTGCTGGTAAAGCTGTTCCACCAGATCCTTGCGGCCCTTGATAACGACGTGCAGTTCCATGTTTCATCCCGAGGCAATCAATCACCCGCAAGATTACCGTAAGTCGCTATCGCTGCAGCTTCTGACGATCCATCAGGACAGGAAACCACCGTCCACATTCAACGCTACGCCGGTGGTGTAGCTTGAGGCATCGCTGGCCAGGTACAGCACCGCACCGGCCATTTCATCCGGCGCGGCGACGCGCTTGAGTGGAATCTGTTGCAGGGCCATTTTCAGGATCGCATCGTTCTTCACCAGCGCCGAGGCGAACTTGGTGTCGGTCAGTCCCGGCAGCAGCGCGTTGCAGCGAATGCCGAACTGCGCGCACTCCTTGGCGAAGACCTTGGTCATGTTGATGACCGCGGCCTTGGTCACCGAATAGATGCCCTGGAAATGCCCAGGGGAAATACCATTGATCGAGGCCACGTTGATGATGCTGCCGCCGCCGTTTTCGCGCATCAGCTTGCCGGCTTCCACGGACATGAAGAAGTAGCCGCGAATGTTCACATCGACGGTTTTCTGGAATGCGCCGAGATCAGTGTCTAGCACATTGCAGAATTGCGGGTTGGTGGCCGCGTTGTTGACCAGGATATCCAGGCGCCCGAATTGCTCGCGGATGCCGGCGAACACCGCGCTGATCTGTTCCATCTCGCCGATGTGGCAGGCAATCGCCGTGGCCTTGCCGCCGGCGGCGATGATCGCGTCGGCGACGTGCTGGCAGCCGTCGATCTTACGGCTCGACACAATCACATGCGCGCCTTGCTGGGCCAGCAGTTTGGCGATCGCTTCGCCGATACCGCGGCTTGCACCGGAAACAAAAGCGATCTTGCCGTCGAGGTCGAACAACTGAGTCTTGGACATGGTTTTTCCTTGTGAGGTCATAGCTCGGACTATCAGAGTGCGGATTTGCCGATGACATTCAGGCTCATCTGCTCCAGCAGCTTGTTCATCTGAATGAACTGCGCAAAGCGTTTGTCCTGGGTCTGGCCATGGAAGAAGCGGTAGTAGATCTGCTGCACGATGCCGGCGAGGCGGAACAGGCCGTAGGTGTAGTAGAAGTCGAAGTTGTCGATCTGGATGCCCGAGCGTGCGGCGTAGTAATCGACGAATTCCCGTCGGGTGAGCATGCCCGGTGCATTGCTGGGTTGGCGACGCATCAATTGCACGGGCGCCGGGTCGTCCGCTTCAATCCAATAGGCCAGGCTGTTGCCCAGGTCCATCAACGGATCCCCAAGGGTGGTCAGTTCCCAATCCAGCACGCCAATGATCTGCATCGGATTGTGTGGGTCGAGGATCACGTTATCGAAGCGGTAGTCATTGTGGACGATGCTTGAAGTCGGGTGATCGGCGGGCATCTTATCGTTGAGCCAGGCGCGCACGGCTGCCCAGTTCGGCGCATCAGGGGTCAAGGCTTTCTCGTAGCGATCACTCCAGCCGCGAATCTGTCGCGCCACATAACCTTCGGGCTTGCCCAGGTCGGCCAGCCCGCAGGCGGCATAGTCGACCTGGTGCAGTTCGACGAACTTGTCGATGAAACTCTTGCACAGCGCCTCGCTCTTCGCTGCGTCCAGGCCCAGTTCCGGCGGCAGGTCCGAGCGCAGGATGATGCCCTTGACCCGTTCCATCACGTAGAACTCGGCGCCGATCACCGATTCGTCGGTGCAATGCACGTACGCCTTGGGGCAATACGGAAAGCCGTCCTTGAGCTGGTTGAGAATGCGAAATTCACGCCCCATGTCATGGGCGGACTTGGCCTTGTGGCCAAAGGGTGGACGGCGCAGGACGAACTCCTGTTCGGGGTATTCCAGCAGGTAGGTCAGGTTGGACGCCCCACCGGGGAACTGGCTGATTTGCGCCGTGCCGCTCAGGCCCGGAATATGGGCCTTGAGGTAGGGATCGATGAGACTGGCATCAAGTTCTTCGCCGGGGCGAATCTGGGTCGATTGGTCGTTGAGCGCCATGCTTATCCCTTCTGCTTATTCTTGAGGCCTTGGACTATTGGCTAATCTAATGCGCGCGGCTGACCCGCGACAAGGTCGAGCCGGCTTAATAGGTTAGCGTGTTGGATGATGATCAGCGTGCCTGATCGGTCATTTCTCGGGCACTCGGTTGCGCGGTGGCAACGTCACGGGGGTCAGCACCGGGCGGCCGGCGAAGTGCTCCAGCAGGTTGTCCGCCACCCGCTGCACGGTGTCGTGAGCGGCTTCCGGCGACAGGCCGGCGACGTGCGGCGTCAGTACAATATTGGTCAGCGACTTGAAGGCGTCGGGGACGTTGGGCTCGTCATCGAACACATCCAGCGCGGCGCCGCCAATGCGCCGTTGCTCCAGCGCGCTGATCAGGTCCGCCGTCACCACCACGCTGCCACGCGCGATGTTCACCAGAAAGCCGTTGGGCCCGAGGGCATCCAACGCCTGGCGGTCGATCAAATGCCGGGTTCCCGGGCCGCCGGGCGTGGCGATGATCAGAAAGTCCGAGGTGCGTGCCAGCTCCACCGGCGTTGAGCAGTAGGTGTAGTCGACATCGCCGCGTGGCTGGCGGCTGTGATAGCTGATGTGCATGTCGAAGCCCAGGGCCGCGCGTTTGGCGACAGCCATGCCGACGGCACCCAGACCCAGGATGCCCAAATGTTTACCCGAGAGCGAAGGGCGCATCACCTTGGGCCATTCGCTGCGTCGAACCGCGGCGTCGCTTCGAGGAATGCCTCGCACCAGCGACAGCAACAGCGCCATGGCGTGGTCCGCCACCGACGGGGCATTCACGCCGGCGCCGTTGGTGACAATGATTCCCCGATCGCTGGCGGCTTGCAGGTCCACCTGCTCATAACCTGCGCCGATCACGCAGATGATTTCCAGCAGCGGCAGGGCGGCGATTTCTTCAGCATAAAGTCCCAAGGGGCCGCGGGTCAGTACCGCCTGGATCTGGCCACCATGGTGCTTGATCGCCTCACTCCGCTCGGTGGGCGTGGGCGCGAGGATTACATGAAAGTCATTGCTCTCGATGATGGGCAAATAGTCGTTGATGGTTTCAACCAGGACCAGAACAGTGACGGGCATGCGAGGTTCTTCCTGAGGGCTTTGGTGGGGGAGAGTATGGGGTATTTTCCAGGACGGACTGTCTACAGGCGTAGAAAAAAACTGATGCTTGTACAAGTGATCAATCCCTTTCTCCGGCCTGATTGACGCACCGTTCAGCGGACTTGCGACCTCCGTGGGCCACCTTCCAACCTGACCATTCCTCAGCTAAGTCTTTGCTTCTTCAGGTGAATCTTGGACAATCGCGCCCCTGTTACGGTTGTGGCGCTGCCTGTCAGGGTTTTCTGACTCGCCGCGACCGTATGAATGCGGAGATCCGAGCGGATGAATGATCAGGCCAATAGCGTCGACGAACGCTACGCAACGACACCTGTAACCCTCACCGGCTGGAGCCGCCAGGACACGACCTGGATGCTCGGCCTGTTCGGCACGGCGATTGGCGCCGGCACACTGTTTCTGCCCATCAACGCGGGCCTCGGCGGCTTTTGGCCGCTGCTGTTCCTCGCGGTGCTGGCCTTCCCGATGACGTTCTATGCGCACCGTGGCCTGACACGCTTTGTCCTTTCGGGGCGTGCGGGTTCGGACATTACCGAGGTGGTCGAGGAGCATTTTGGGATCAAGGCCGGTGCGGTGATCACCTTGTTGTATTTTTTTGCGATCTTTCCGATCCTGCTGATCTACAGCGTGGCTTTGACCAATACCGTCGGTAGTTTCATGCAGCATCAACTGCACATCGAGCCACCACCGCGGGCGCTGTTGTCGTTTGTGCTGATCCTTGGGCTGCTGGCGGTGGTGCGTTGTGGCGAGCACGTGATCGTCAAGGCCATGAGCCTGATGGTCTACCCGTTTATCGTTGCCTTGCTGTTTCTCGCGGTCTACCTGGTGCCGCATTGGAATGGCGGCATTCTCAGCACCGCGAGTACGCTGCCTGAGCCGTCGGCGTTGTTGCACACGTTGTGGCTGGCGATTCCGGTGATGGTGTTCTCGTTCAATCATTCGCCGATCATCTCGGCCTTTGCAGTGGACCAGAAACGCCAGTACGGCGCCCACGCCGAAGAGCGCAGCTCGCAGATCCTGTCCCGCGCCCACTTGTTGATGGTCGCGATGGTGCTGTTTTTTGTCTTCAGTTGCGTGCTGACGCTGTCGCCTGCGCAACTGGCCGAGGCCAAGGCGCAGAACCTGTCGATCCTGTCCTACCTGGCCAACCATTTCAGCAACCCGACCATCGCCTTTGCCGCGCCGTTGATTGCCTTCGTGGCAATTGCCAAGTCGTTCCTGGGCCACTACATCGGGGCCAGCGAAGGCCTTAAGGGGCTGGTCGTGAAAAGTGGCAAGCGTCCGGGTGCCAAGGCGCTGGACCGCATGACGGCGGCATTCATGCTGATCGTGTGCTGGGTCGTGGCGACGCTGAACCCGAGCATCCTGGGCATGATCGAGACACTGGGCGGACCGATCATTGCTTCGATCCTGTTCCTGATGCCGATGTACGCCATCCGCAAGGTTCCGGCCATGGCCAGGTACCGTGGACAGGCCTCCAACGTGTTCGTGACCCTGGTCGGCCTGGTGGCCATCTCCTCTCTGGTTTATTCGCTGATTCCTTGACCTGAACAGGGCCGACGCTCTCGGCTTTGCTCACATGCGTAGAGAGTTCATCGCTAGACAACGGCCGATTCCGCGTGCAGCGCGATTCGGCCGTTTTTCTGCCAGGCCGGAAAACTCAGCGCTACTACATGGTCGTTGTTCACGCGTTGCGGGGAACCGAGACGACTCAACTGCACGCCATTTTTCAGGAAATAACGTTCCAGCGCCGGCGTGGTCACCGCCACCACTCGGTTGGCTCCTTGGCTCCAGGCATGATGCAGGCTGTTCCACCAGACCCGCATCGGCAATGTGCCGCGCTCCAGGGCGCGGGCGGCAAAACGCGAGACTTCCCAGGTGTCGCTGCTTTGGGGGCTGGGCTGGTCACATAGAAATCCGAAGACTTCCGACAACAGATAAGGTTGTGTCGTCGGCAACAGCCGCGCGCATCCGCAGACTCGACGCCTGGCATCCAGGGCAAGGATATGGCGGGTGTCGGCCTGGTCGAACTGGTCGAATTCGCGTTGGGGCAGGGCATAGGTGGAATCCAGTTGCCAGCCCAGTTGCTGGATGAATACCTCATATCGATAGCGGCCCAGGTCGTCCTCGAGCGCTGTAGACAGTTCATGGTGATGACGGGTGATGATGTTGATCATTGGATGTCCTTATCGTGATCGTGGGGATTTAAAGCAGGCCCAGTGCAGCGGCATAGGCGGCCGCAAGTGTTTTGTTGGCGGCCCCGAACTTCTTCTGGATGGCCTTGAGGTGAAAGTTCACGGTGTTGACGGAGATGGCGAGGATCAGCGCGATCTCGCCGGAGCTCTTGCCGTCGGCGGTCCACTGCAGGATTTCCCGCTCGCGCAGGCTGAGGCAGACCGATTCGTGGGCGTGTTCGCTATGGCCAAGGTCGGTGAGGCGCAGCGTCACCAGTTCGAGGAGGCAACGCAGGCGCAATTGAATTTCGACGCTTTCGGCCGCTGAAATACGTTCCTGGCCCCGGGCCACGGACAGTACTCGCAACGAATGATCGTGACTGCGGATCGGTAGCGTGGCGCCGACACACAGGCCCCATTCCCGGGCCTCTTGCCAGAGCTTTGGACTGTTATCAAACAGCGCGTCGTTCCAGAGCATCATCTCGGTAGAGCGCAGGCCACGGAGAATCGACGGATCGACCGCGGCGTAGTTTTGGGCCTCGTAATGTTCCAGCCACCGTTCGGGGTAGGAACCGTAAATCTCGGTTTTCGGGCGGGTAAAAGGAGTCAGATGGCGTATGCCATAGGCGTAATACTCAAATCCCAGCTGCAACACTTCCCGTTCCAGAAGCGCAAACACGTGAGTCCCTGTCTGTAGCGTGAGCATCTCGATCCGCAAGCGATTCCACCAGCGGATGAGGTCGTTTTCCTTCTCCATGGACAGTCGCCTCGATTCCTGGAACCTTTGGCAATCTAGCCCACGTGTTCTGTCTGTCAACCTTTTCCTACGTTTTCCCGATGGCTCTGGCACGGTACTCTCGCCCATGAGACGGGTCATTCATGAGGCTTGGCGCAGTCGAGGTATTGAATAGCGTGCGTGGCACTGTTCAATGACGTTGACCGCTGTCTCGCAGGAAGCCGCATCGGCGGGCGTCAGGCTGCTCGCGCGACGACAGGCCTTTTGCAAACGGGTGTCGTGTAAGAGTGCGGTGATCGCACCTTGCAGGTCATGTTTATCCAATGGCAGGGCGAGACGTATCCCACAACCCATGCGCACCAGCCGTTCAGCGTTATCGAACTGGTCATGGGCGATTGGCAGGGCGATTTGCGGGATGCCGGCCGCGAACGCTTGACTCATGGCGCCGATTCCGCCGGGATGAACCAGGCCGGCGGTGTGCGGCAGCAGCGAGCTCATGGGTAAAAACGGTCGCTGCATCACAGTGGATGGCAGGTCAGCGATGGCTGGCCGATCACCGGTCAGAAAAATGCCGCGTGCGCCGGCCCTGTGCAGCGCTGCCAGGGCGAAGCGATAGAACTGCTGGTCGAAATGTTCGGTGGAGCCTTGGGTGAAGACAATCGGCGCCGGTCCGGCCTTCAGAAAGGCTTGGGTCTGTTCATCGAGCCCAATATTGCCGCCGTCGAACAGTGGGAAGCCGGCCATGTGCAATGGCTGCGGCCAGTCTTGCTGTACCGGTGCGAACCAGTCGGGAAACAGGCAGATCACCCCTTGGGGCGCGTGCATCCATTGACTGAAGATGTGCTTCGCCGTGCTCGGCAGCCCGCGCTTGTGGCGCAGCGCATTGATCTGCGGTGCACAGGTCCGGTCCAGGCTCAAGTATTCGATGCCGCGCCAAAGCCATTTGCGCAAGGTCAAGGGCAGCCGCGGCGACACATTGAACGTGGGGTGGACCGGCGGCAAGTGCGCCGACAACAGCGTTGAAGGAGATACTTGGACGGACAGATAGGGAAAGCCGTATTTCTCATGGGCGATGCGTGCGCCCAAGGCCCACAGCGAGCCTACCACCACCGTATCGTCATGGTCCTGGGCCGCTACATAGTCATAGACTGGCTCCAACAGGCCGGCAATCGCTTGCCACAACACGGTGAAGGAGGTTTTCGGGTCCCACAGCCGGGGATCGCCCATGGCGGCGTTGTAGGTCGCCTCATCGCATAACGGTACAAACTCCAGGCCCCGGGCTTCTATGGTGTGTTGAAACGCCGGCATGCTGCACAAGGTCACTTGATGACCGCGCAAGGTCAGGGCGGCGCCCAGGCCGATAAAGGGGAACACGTCACCGGCCGAGCCGATGGCAATCATGATTACTCGCATCATCTACATCCTTGTTGAAAAGTGCTCACGCGAAACTCAACTGCGCTCGGTGAGGGAGCGAGCTGCACATCGCCTCTGGCGGTGCGTTGCGAGGCTCCAGCAAATGGCCCAGCAATGCGCTGTGTACGCCGTTGGCGGCCGCCCTCGACTCCAGGTCCAGAAAATGCCCGCTGCTTTCTGCGGTGGAGAAGCTGCAATCGCGGATGTACTGTTTGAAACGCTGAACGTCGATCGCGCTGGTGTATTCGTCCCAGGCGCCGTTCAAGAAATGCACATGGCTGTCGATGCTCGAGAGTTGCGGCAGGTAAGCCCCTTCGTTGAGCTTGAGGGCCTGGTCGATATGGAAACGCGCTTGATGCTGTTCGGCGTTGACCAGCAGCGCCATGTGTTGTTGATTGGCGGTCTTGAGTCGGGCCGGGAGGTGTTTGCCCAGGGTCTGGTTGAGCAAATGGCCGATACCCGCATTGTCACCTCGGGCCATGAGGGCCTGGGCACCGCTGACGTAGTCGAGCATCGGAGCATTGAGACCCGGAGCGAATGACATGACCACCGAGCTTTCGATGCTATCCGGCTTTTTGGCGAGGGCCAGCAGGGTCGACAGGCCGCCCCAGGACGCGGAAACCAGGTGGTGGATGTTGAAACGCTTGATCAATGCCAACAGGATCTGCACTTCGTCGTCCTTGGTCACCAGGCTCCGATCCGGGTTGTGGGCGCGGGAGTTGCCGGCAAACGGCAAGTCGAAGAGCACCACGTTGAAGTGCTCGGCCAGGCATTTGCTGGTACGGGCAAAAGCCGACGTCGTGGCCATGGCTCCATTGACCAGCAAGACGTTTTTTCGGTCGGGAGCATCGCCGATCTGTTCCACTGACACGGTGTAGTCCTTGAAAACCTTCTTGATCACATATTGGTTGCGCCACATAACACACCTCCAGCAAGCACTTAAAAAACGGGCGAAAACGCCCCTGCCACTGGGCTCGAGCGCCGAGGGCAAGGCATGGTTGTTTTTTTATTAGAAGTAGTACGGCTTACAGCGCGAAGTACATCCAAAGCAGGCAGACCCCATGACGCGGGCGTCACGGTGTAGAGAGTTTTAGTCTTCAAGGCGCGGAGGGACAACTACCTGATCTGGTAGGTCATTGCAGAGGGCTTGCCGTCAGTCAGTGTTTTTTGTGGAGCAGGCATAAAAAACGCCGCGTATCTTGCGATACGCGGCGCTCTTTTTACCGGGTGCAGCTACAACGTGAAACCTTAGGCTTGAAGCACCGGAATGTTCGCGTTGGCCGCGCTTTCACGGAATTCGGCGATCTGGTCAAAACTCAGGTAGCGATAGACATCGCTGGCCATGGTGTTGATCTTCGCGGCGTATTCCATGTACTCCTCGACGGTCGGCAGGCGACCCAGGATCGAGGCCACCGACGCCAACTCGGCCGAAGCCAGGTAGACGTTCGCGCCGTCACCCAGACGGTTCGGGAAGTTACGGGTCGATGTCGACACAACCGTCGAGTTTGGCTCTACACGTGCCTGGTTACCCATGCACAGCGAGCAACCCGGCATTTCCATGCGCGCGCCAGCCTTGCCGTAGATGCCGTAGTAGCCTTCTTCGGTCAGTTGGTGAGCGTCCATTTTGGTCGGTGGCGACAGCCACAGACGGGTTGGCAGCTGACCCTTGACCTGATCCAGCAGTTTACCGGCAGCGCGGAAGTGACCGATGTTGGTCATGCACGAACCGATGAACACTTCGTCGATCTTCTCGCCAGCAACGCTGGACAGCAGACGGGCGTCGTCCGGATCGTTTGGCGCGCAGAGCACAGGCTCGTTGATGTCGGCCAGGTCGATCTCGATGACTTCGGCGTATTCGGCGTCGGCATCGGCCACCATCAGCTCCGGGTTGGCAACCCAGGCTTCCATCGCTTGGGCGCGACGTTCCAGGGTGCGGGCATCGCCGTAGCCTTCGCCGATCATCCAGCGCAGCAGGGTGATGTTGGAGTTCAGGTACTCGGTGATGGACTCTTTCGACAGCTTGATGGTGCAACCGGCAGCCGAACGTTCAGCCGAGGCGTCGGACAGCTCGAAAGCCTGTTCGATGCTCAAGTCGTCCAGGCCTTCGATTTCCAGGATGCGGCCAGAGAAGGCGTTTTTCTTGCCTTTCTTCTCTACGGTCAACAGGCCTTTCTGGATCGCGTAGTAAGGAATGGCATGCACCAGGTCACGCAGGGTGATACCAGGCTGCATTTTGCCTTTGAAACGCACCAGGATCGATTCCGGCATGTCCAGTGGCATGACGCCAGTGGCGGCGGCAAAGGCTACCAGGCCGGAACCGGCCGGGAACGAGATGCCCATCGGGAAGCGGGTGTGGGAGTCACCACCGGTGCCGACGGTGTCCGGCAGCAGCATGCGGTTCAGCCAGCTGTGGATGATGCCGTCACCTGGACGCAGGGACACGCCGCCACGGGTCATGATGAAGTCGGGCAGGGTGTGGTGGGTGGTCACGTCGATCGGCTTTGGATAGGCTGCGGTGTGGCAGAAGGACTGCATTACCAGATCGGTGGAGAAGCCCAGGCACGCCAGGTCTTTCAGTTCGTCACGGGTCATTGGACCGGTGGTGTCCTGGGAGCCGACGGTGGTCATCTTCGGCTCGCAGTACGTACCTGGGCGAACGCCCTCTACGCCGCAAGCCTTGCCGACCATTTTTTGCGCCAGGGTGAAGCCCTTGGTGCTTTCAGCCGGGGCTTCCGGCTTCTTGAACAGGTCGGACGGTGGCAGGCCGAGTTCGGTGCGAGCCTTTTCGGTGAGGCCACGGCCGATGATCAACGGGATACGACCGCCGGCACGTACTTCGTCCAACAGCACCGGAGTCTTCATTTCGAAGGTGGTCAGGACTTCATCGGTGCCGTGCTTGCAGACTTTGCCAGCATGCGGGTACAGGTCGATCACGTCGCCCATGTGCATGTTAGTGACGTCGAATTCGATGGGCAGTGCGCCGGCATCTTCCATGGTGTTGTAGAAGATCGGTGCGATTTTGCTGCCGAAGCAGAAACCGCCGGCGCGCTTGTTCGGCACGTGAGGCACGTCGTCACCGAAGAACCACAGGACCGAGTTGGTGGCGGATTTGCGCGACGACCCGGTACCTACCACATCACCGACGTAGGCGATAGGGAAACCCTGGCCGCGCATTTCTTCGATCTGCTTCATCGGGCCGGTCTTGCCTTGCTCGTCCGGGACGATGCCGTCACGGGCCATTTTCAGCATGGCCAGGGCGTGCAGCGGGATGTCGGGGCGGGACCAAGCGTCCGGGGCAGGGGACAGGTCGTCGGTGTTGGTTTCGCCAGTAACCTTGAACACGCGCAAGCTGATCTTGTCGGCCAGCGTCGGGCGGTTCTTGAACCACTCGCCGTCGGCCCAGGACTGGATCACGGCTTTGGCGTACTCGTTGCCGGCCTTGGCTTTTTCGGCCACGTCGTGGAACGCATCGAACATCAGCAGGGTGTGCTTGAGCTGGGCAGCCGCGACAGGCGCCAGCTCGGCGTTGTCCAGCAGCTCGACCAAGGTCACGATGTTGTAGCCACCTTGCATGGTGCCCAGCAGTTCAACGGCGCGTTTCTTGTCGATCAGGGGAGAAGTGGCTTCGCCCTTGGCCAGGGCAGACAGGAAGCCGGCCTTGACGTAGGCAGCTTCGTCAACGCCTGGTGGAATGCGGTTGGTGATCAGGTCAACGAGGAACTCTTCTTCGCCAGCCGGGGGATTTTTCAGCAGCTCGACCAGGCCTGCGGTTTGTTCGGCGTTAAGCGGCTGGGGAACGATACCCAGGGCTGCACGCTCTTCGATATGTTTGCGGTAGGCTTCAAGCACAGTTATTACCCTCATCAGTGGTCCCACGGGACGCTCATCCAGAAATGAACGGCACGCATGCGCTCGGGGGCTTTTTGGGCCACAAAGCCAGCGCTGCCGGCATTCCTTACAGAAGCTGCTTTCAAAGTTTTACGCCTGCAGAACGGAGCTGATGAGGGTTGGCGTTGGTTATTGACCTACCGGGTAATAACCATCGCCAACACCGTTCTGAAGGAACGACTGTGCTCGTGACGCTTTGAAAACAGCTTCCAGCGGATTATTGGCGCCTTACAAGGCCGGATGATTCTACGGCAAAAAAAAGCTAAAGGTAAGTTGCCGCGCTAAGTTTGCAGGGTGATGAACCTTAGACAAAGGGCTAACATGTCGAGCTGTTTCGCTGATTTGTGCGTTGTCGATCATGTCTAACCAAACCATCAAGACCCCCTGCGTAGGCCTGTGTTCCACGGTTTACGGCGACCTTGTGTGCCGCGGCTGCAAGCGCTTTCACCACGAAGTGATCCAATGGAATGGCTACAACGAAGAAGAAAAACGTGCAGTATGGCTGCGGCTGGAGCAGTTATTGGTGCAGGTGATGGCCGGTAAGCTGGAAGTCTTCGATCCCAAAACCCTGCGCGGGCAGTTGGAACAGCGCAAGATCCGCTTTGTGCCGCACCAGTCCGAGTACTGCTGGGCTTACCAGTTGATCGCCCGTGGCGCGCGGGTTATCACTAATCTTGAGGCCTACGGCATGGTGCTGCTGCCGGAGTTCCGCGATTGGAACCTGCCGCAGTTGCGCGATGCCATCGACCGCGAGTTTTTCATCCTGTCCGAGGCGCACTACCAGCGCTACATCGCCCCAGGGTTTCTCAAGGATGTATTTTCCAACTGACCCCGCATGACCCCCTGTAGGAGCGAGCTTGCTCGCGAAAAACTCGAGAGCGCCTCGGCGTGTCAGGTTTCCCGTGTCATCGTTGACGACCTTCGCGAGCAAGCTCGCTCCTACACTGCTCAGCGTCGCGCCCAGGGTCAAAAGCCAGAGCCGAGCCGTCTTCTGTAGGAGCGAGCTTGCTCGCGAAAAACCCGCGAGCGCCTCGGCGTGTCAGGTTAACCGCGTCATCGTTAACGACCTTCGCGAGCAAGCTCGCTCCTACACTGCTCAGCGTCGCGCCCAGGGTCAAAAGCCAGGGCCGAGCCGTCTTCTGTAGGAGCGAGCTTGCTCGCGAAAAACCCGCGAGCGCCTCGGCGTGTCAGGTTAACCGCGTCATCGTTAACGACCTTCGCGAGCAAGCTCGCTCCTACAGTTGGTCCTCACTGTCTGGAGGATCGGCGTCAAGGGGTGCTGGCCAGTTCCTGTAGATGATCCATCAGCGCCTGGGGCTTGAGTACCAGGACATCGCTTTCCACCGCATCCAGCACCACCTCGGCGGTGTTGCCGATCAAGGCCCCCGAGATGCCGGTGCGTGCCACTGTGCCGATGATTGTCACCGCCGCGTGTAGCGTATGGGCCAAGTGCGGAATCAGCACATCTGCCGGGCCTTCCTCGATATGCAGGCGGGCGTCATCGATATCGAACTCGGCTTGAAACGCCTTGCACTGTTCGCGATAGCGCGCTTCGATGGTTTCCTTGAGCTGGAATACCGGGTCGGCGGCCGACAGCATCGGTGACGGGTGGGCGCTGATCACATGCAGCTGTGCCTTGGCCAGGCTGGCGATGTCGAAGCCATGGTCGATGATCGCGGCATGCAGGGATTTATGCTCGCCGTCGAGGTTGCCCACGTCGACGGCGGCCAGGATCACCCCCTCGGTCCACGGCGTGGCGGTCTTCACCAGCAGCACCGGCGTCGGGCAATAACGCAACAACTTCCAGTCCGCCGGGGTCAGCAGGGCTTTTTTCAGCGGGCTGTCAGAAAAGTGCTGCTTGATCACCAGCCCACAACCTTCGGCCTGCTGCACCTCGATGATGGTTTCATGCAGGCTGTCATTCCAGGCTTGTTCAGTGGTGACGCTGTAGCCGTCTGCGAGTAATCCCTGCTTGAGCACACTCAACATGGCTGAATGCTCATGTTTTTTGTCACAGACCAGCAAATGCAGATGTGCGTCGGTGACCCCCGCGATCAGCTTTGCGCGCTTCAGGGCCAGGCTCTCCGAATGTTCGGGCTCGATGACCACCAGGATGCTGCGGATGGCTTGCATTATCGGGATCTCCAGGAAAAGGTGCGTTGCACAACTATAGTTGCTGCTCGCCAAGCGTGATGTTGATGCACATCACGCCCGGTGACTGGTGGTCTGCGGCGGGGTCGGTATAATCGGCGGCCTTTTTCCGATCCTTTGCCCGTGAGCCCGATGAACCTGCCCGAAATCCACGAATTCCTCGGCTGCCGCACTCCCGATGCCTGGATCCAGGCGGCGCTGGCCGATCAGGAAACCCTGCTGATCGACCACAAAAACTGCGAATTCAAGGCCGCGAGTACTGCCTTGAGCCTGATCGCCAAATACCACGGTCATGTCGACCTGATCAACATGATGTCGCGCCTGGCGCGGGAAGAACTGGTGCACCATGAACAGGTCATGCGGCTGATGAAAAAGCGCAAGGTTGAACTGCGCCAACTGTCCGCTGGCCGTTACGCTTCGGGTTTGCGCAAGGTTGTGCGCAATCACGAGCCGGTCAAACTGGTGGATACCCTGGTGGTCGGCGCTTTTATCGAAGCCCGCAGTTGCGAGCGTTTCGAGGCGCTGGTGCCGCATTTGGATGAAGAACTCGGCAAGTTCTACTTTGGCCTGTTGAAAAGCGAGGCGCGGCACTTTCAGGGTTATCTGAAACTGGCCTACCAGTACGGCGATGCCAAGGACATCGCCCAGGTGATCGAGCGGGTGAGGGGAGCCGAGCAGGAGCTGATCGAGTCACCCGATATCGAGTTCCGCTTTCACAGTGGCGTGCCAGCCTGAGGCCACGGCCACACCGATCAGCGCGGTGATCCCGGTCAGCAGCAGGATCACCGTCTGGGTGCCCAAGGGCGCGGCCAGCACGGCAATCGCCAGCCCGGCCAATGGTTGCGCCAGGTTGTTGAGCAACGTGATCACACCCACCGTTTTGCCGAAGTCCTGCACCGGGATTACCCGTTGACGGGTGCTGCGCATATACACGTTGAACATCTTGTCGAAACCGGTGACCAGCAGGAAACCGAAGGTGTAGGCCCACAGGCCGGGGCTGATCGCCGTGATCAATGCCCCGGCTGCAATCATCGAATAGGACAGCCCGCCCAGCACCTTCAACGACAGCGTCGAGCGCGCCAGGTAGAACAAAATCACGATAGTCACCACGGCGCCGGCCGCTTGCACCCCGGCATAAGCATCTTTGCCCGCCGCGAATTGGCCTGTGACCATGGCCGCAGACGTGGCCAGTGTCACGCCGATGATCAGATTCACCCCCACCGCCAGCGCAATGATGCGCCTCAATTCCGCCAGGCTACGAATGTGTCTGAACGCAATGCGCAGTGGTTGCAGCCAGATATCCCGGTGTTGCTCGAAAGTCTCCAGGTTTACCGTGGTGTTGCGTTGCCAGATCAGCATCGCCAGGTCCGCCAGCACAAACAACCCGGCAATTCCCAACACCACCCAATGCCAGGCCCACACCTCCAGCATCAGCGCGGCTACGAGCGGGCCAAGCACCAGGCCGCTCTGGTCGGCAATCTGCGAATAGGACAAGGTCTTGGCGTAGGTGTAATGCTTGAAGATGTGTGGCATGACGACTTCCCGCGCCATGATGCCCTGGGTCGTCAATACGCCACACAGCGCCGACAGGATCACCAGCCAATAGATGCCGTCGAACACCCCGTACAGCGCCACCGCCACCCCGCAAGCCAGCGCCCGGTAAACCTGGCTGATGTGCAGGATGCGCACTGGCGAGAACTTGTCGCACAGCGCCCCGCATACTGGAAATGCCAGATAGCGCGGCAGTGACTCGACGAAAAACGCCAGCCCGGCCCACGCCACGCTATTGGTGGTCTGGAACACGATCAGCGGCACGATAAACAGCAGGATCTGGTCCGCCAGCCGTGACAGGAACAATGAGATGAAAAAAGCCAGGTAATCCTTGCGCATGGTGCTCTCGTTTCACTGAATCAAAGAGTCAACTAACAGCCGATCAATAGCTTGAGCCAGAGGTGTCGCTGAGATTATGGCGCTATTACTGGTGCAGGGGGCGGTGGATAGTGGTGCTTGAGGGGTTAAAAATACGCAGGGAGTTCATCGCCAATATTGACGGCGGCGCAGTTGTTCGACATTGCCAGCCCGGGCGTATAGCGAATAAGGGTGGACGTCGTCGAGCAAGGTGGATGTTCTCCCCAGCACATCTGGGACGTGGTTACATCGGGTGTTCCGGCATCAGCGTGGCGATTAACGCCCGGATGGTGCCGGGCAAGGCATCCAGTTCGCGCACCAGGATGCTGCGTTCGCGAATGGCCCAGGCTTCATCCAGCCTGATCGTTGCCAGCTGCATGGTCCGGCTGTGCCGCACGGCCGAGGACTCGGGAATGATGCCAATGCCCACGCCGGCCTCGACCATCCGGCAGATGGCCTCGAAGCTGGACACCTGGATGCGCAGCGACAAGTGCTTGCCCATGCGTTCGACATGCTCGCGCAGGAAACTCAGCAGGGTGCTGCCTTCATGCAGGCCGATGTGTTGATAGGCCAGCGCCTTCTCCTTGAATCTCTCCCGTGTATGGATGGATCAGCGCCTTGGCGTTCGGCATAGCCGAACGCGGCCTTATAAAAATGTAAATTCTCAGAAGGGCTACGGCCTTGCATGATCCGGGCAGATCCCATGCCAGAGAGTATGCATCTGATGAACCCTGCAGACTGGATTGGCCGCAACGAAACGATCCACGATCACCTGAGCCATAACCTGCTGAAGAGAATTGCCGCGACATTCGGCGATACCGCTCCCGTGCAGGGCGAGCTTATGCCGCCGCTGTGGCAGTGGTGCTTTTTCCAGGAGCCAATGCCAGAGTCGGCACTGGGGGGCGATGGCCACCCGGTTCGTGGCGGGTTCCTGCCGCCTGCCGATAATCGCAACCGCATGTGGGCAGGCGGGCGCATCGAGTTCTTCCATGGGCTGCGCGTCGGTGAGTCTGCCAGTCGCGTGTCGACCATCACCCAGGTGGAAGAAAAGACCGGCCGCACCGGCTCGCTGCTGTTTGTCACCGTGCGTCACGATTACTCGCAAGGCAGTCGCCTGGCGATCCGTGAAGAACAGGACATCGTCTACCGCGAGCCCACGCCGCCCAAGCAGGGCTTCGGTGAGGCTCTGGCCGCCGGCGAGTGGTGTGAATCGATCGAGCCGACGCCGACTCTGCTGTTCCGTTACAGCGCCGTGACCTTCAACGGCCACCGCATTCATTACGACTATCCCTACGTCACCGGCACTGAAGGCTATCCGGGATTGGTGGTCCACGGCCCACTGATCGCCACTCTGAGCCTGCGTGCGTTTTGCCGGGCCCATCCTCAAGCAACCTTGCGCCGGTTGGTCTATCGCGGTGTGCGTCCGCTGATTGCGCCGCAGCCGTTTGAGGTGGGCGTGCGTGCCCTCTGCGCGGAATTCGATGCGGGCTACTGGCGCAGGATCGATCAGGAAAAGGCTTTCCCTGAAGCCTTCGTCAAGGCCCTGACCCACGCCGGCTGGCTGGCGGCGATGATCCCGCTGGAGTATGGCGGCGCGGGCCTGGGCCTGCCGGGTTATCGAGGCCGGTGCGCAGGGCGCGGGGGCTTACCAGATTGACGGCCAGATGGTGGATGTACCCGTGCTGTTGCGCGCGCAACGGCTGCTGGCCGCCCAACCCTAGCGTCCGTCCACGCCGAACATGGAGTCTCAAGCAATCGAAACCCTGGGGGCGTGCTACACCAGGCGCCTTGCCTTACATCACAACAATAAGAAGGTGAATACCATGCTCAAGTTCTCCCGGGCGCTGTTTTGCGCCGCTACCTTGTTGACCACGGGCCTGGCCCAGGCGGCAGATCCGATTCTCATCAAGTTCGCCCACGTGGTGGCAGAAAACACGCCCAAGGGGCAGGGCGCCCTGCTGTTCAAAAAGCTGGCGGAGGAGCGCCTGCCGGGCAAGATCAAGGTCGAGGTCTACCCGAACTCGTCGTTGTTTGGCGATGGCAAGGAAATGGAGGCGCTGTTGCTTGGCGATGTGCAGATGCTGGCCCCGTCCCTGGCCAAGTTTGAGCATTACACTGCGCAAATGCAGATATACGATCTGCCGTTCCTGTTCGATGACCTGGCGGCGGTCGACCGATTCCAGGCCGCCGAGGGCAAGCAGTTGCTCACAGCGATGCAAGACAAAAACATCCTCGGCCTGGCTTATTGGCACAACGGTCTCAAGCAACTATCGGCCAACAAGGCCCTGCATGATCCTGCCGATGCACGCGGCCTGAAGTTTCGCGTGCAGGCCTCCAGTGTGCTCGAGGAGCAGTTCAAGGTGATCCGCGCCAACCCGCGCAAGATGAGCTTCGCCGAGGTGTATCAGGGGCTGCAGACGGGCACTGTCAACGGCACCGAGAACACGTGGTCGAACTATGAAAGCCAGAAGGTCAACGAGGTCCAGAAGTACTTCACCGAGTCCAATCATGGCCTGATCGACTACATGGTGATCACCAACGCCACGTTCTGGAATGGCCTGCCATCGGACGTGCGCAACGTGCTGGAGAAAATCCTGGTGGAGGTCACCGTTGAAGTGAACCAGCAGGCTGAAGCGCTGAACCAATCGGCCAAGCAGTTGATCGTTGACGCCAAGACCAGTGAAATCATCGTGCTGACGCCGGAGCAGCGGCAAGCATGGCGTGAAGCCATGCGCCCGGTGTGGAAGAAATTCGAAGATGAAATTGGTGCCGATCTGATCAAGGCGGCGGAACAATCAAACCAGCCGTAACACCTGACGTTGCCTCAACGCTTAAATCCAGGCAGATAGGGCGGTTGTGGCGAGCGGGCTTGCCCTAATGCCGTTCAGTTAAGCGAATAGTGTCCACTGTAGGAGCGAGCTTGCTCGCGAAAAACGTTAACGATAACGCGTGTTTCCTGAATAAACGCGGTGCTTATAAGTTCTTCGCGAGCAAGCTAGCTCCTACAAAAACCTTAACTGAACGGCATTGGGGCAAGCCCGCTCGCCACAGGGGAGTTCGTCAGTTTGTGAAAGTTGTGTAGATACTTATGCTCCTACAGATTAGGGCCATGGTTGAAATGCCTTAGTGGTCCATGGCGCTCAAGATGGCGTGGGCGGCTTTCACGCGTTCGGCGTTGGGGTAATTCTTGTTGGCCAGGATCACAATGCCGATGGCCTTGCTCGGCACATACGCGATGTAAGCGCCAAAACCATTGGTTGAGCCGGTCTTGTTGACTAAGGTGCCGGCGCGCAACGGTTGTGGCGGGGTCAGCCAGTTGGCCTTGTGGGGTTCCATCGCCATGGAGGTCGAGTTACCGGCGAGTAGGTCGTCAAGCTTGGTCGGATAGGCGTACATCTCCCAGCCGAGTCCCTGGAGGGTGTTATCGACCCGGTAGTAACCGGTGTGGGTGGCGGCGATGGCCTGTTGCAGCGGCTTTTCCAGGCTGGCCGGATTGATGTTCATCGCCACGTAGTGGATCAGGTCCGCCGGGCTGCTCTTCACCCCGTAGGCTTCGCTGGACAGGGCGCCAGGGCCGACGCGCACCGGCATGTCACGCTTGTCATAGCCTTGGGCGTACAGGCCCATTTGCGCCTTGGGCACGTCTACAAAGGTGTGCTTGAGCCCCAACTTCGGCAGCAGGGTGTTTTCCATCGCGACGTTGAATGGCTGCTTCAGGCTTTGCGCCGCCAGATAGCCGAACAAACCCAGGCTCGGGTTGGAGTAGAGACGCTGCGCGCCAGGCTCGAACTCGGGCTTCCAGTGCTGGAAGTAGCTGATCATCTTGCTGCTGTTGTCGGCGTCGTTCGGAAACTGTAATGGCAAGCCGCCCGCGCTGTAGGTGCCGAGGTTGAGCACGCTAATGTTATCGAAAGGCCCGCCGCCCAATGCCAGCAGGTACTGACTGGCGGGGGCTGACAAGTTCAGTTTGCCGCTGGCCTGGGCGTAGCCGGCGAGGGTGGCAGTGAAGGTTTTGCTGACCGAACCGATTTCAAATAGGGTATTTTCAGTGACCGGTTTCTGCGTGTCTTTCGAGGCAACGCCGTAGTTAAAGTATTGGGCTTTGCCGTGCTGCACGATGGCCACCGACAGCCCGGGGATGGCCTGCTGGTGCATCAGCGGCAGGACGGTCGCGTCTACCACGGTGCGGATGTCGGTGGCTGCCATGCAGTTGCCCGCACCCAGCAATAAAGCGAATATTGTGGTGTTGCGCACTTGTGTGTACATGATGAGTTTGCTTCCATGAAGATAATCGGGTGAAACCGTCACCTGCGCAGGCGTCGCAAATGTAAGCAGTCCGCGCGTTTCGGACAAACGATGATATCTCGCACCTGCCATTAGAAAAATTAGGGCTAAATCATGCTCCGTTCTCATTTGCCCCTGAACGCACTACGGGCCTTCGAAGCGTCGGCCCGTCATCTTAGTTTCACTCGGGCGGCCATCGAGTTGTGCGTGACCCAGGCCGCGGTCAGCCATCAGGTCAAGGGGCTGGAGGCGCAGCTCAATGTCACGTTGTTCAAGCGCTTGCCCCGTGGCTTGAGGCTGACCAGCGAAGGCGAAAGCCTATTGCCGGTGCTGCGTGAGTCCTTCGACCGCATCGCCCAGACACTCGGCCAGTTCGAAGGCGGACACTACCGCGAAGTGCTGACCGTCGGCGCGGTGGGCACCTTTGCCGTGGGCTGGCTGCTACCGCGGCTGGCTGAATTCCAGACGCGGCAGCCGTTTATCGATCTGCGCTTGTCGACTCACAATAACCGCGTTGACGTCGCCGCCGAAGGCCTGGACTACGCGATTCGCTTCGGTGCTGGCGCCTGGCACGGGACCGAAGCCTGTCAATTGCTCGATGCTCCGCTGACGGTGCTGTGTGTGCCGCCGATAGCTGAGCAATTGCAGGGCCCGGCGGATGTGTTGAAGCACACCTTGCTACGGTCCTATCGCAGCGACGAGTGGACGCAATGGTTCCAGGCGGCCGGTTTGCCCGTCGATACGCTGGTGCCGCGCAGCATTGTGTTCGACTCGTCATTGGCGATGATGGAGGCGGCGTTGCAAGGCGTCGGCATTGCGCTGGCGCCTGCGCTGATGTTCTCGCGACAATTGGCCACGGACCTGATCCGGCAGCCGTTTGATGTGGGAATCACCACCGGCAGTTATTGGCTGACACGCTTGCAGTCACGTACCGAAACGCCGGCGATGCTGGCCTTCAAAGGCTGGTTGCAGGAGCGTTGTGCCTGCAACGCGTAGATACAAACCCAAGGTCCGCCCCAAGCAGCTGTGAGCTTGCCCGGCGAGGTTCAAGGCGGGGGTTACGCCAGGTATTTGCGAAACCACCCCAACGTCCTTTCCCACGCCAGATTCGCCGCGGCCTCGTCGTAGCGTGGGGTGGAATCGTTGTGAAAGCCGTGGTTGGCAGCCTTGTAGATATAGGCTTCATAGGGAGTGCCGGCCGCCTTCAAGGCCTTTTCATACGCCGGCCAGCCCTCGTTGATCCGCGTATCCAGCTCACCGAAGTGCAGCATCACCGGTGCCTTGATCCTGGGAACATCCTTGGCCTCGGGCTGGCGTCCGTAAAACGACACGGCCGCGCCGAGTTCCGGGTAGGCCACCGCGGCGGCGTTGGCCACGCCGCCGCCATAGCAGAAACCGGTGATGCCGACCTTGCCGGTGCTTGTGTCGTGATGCATCAGCCATTCGATGGCGGCGAAAAAGTCGTTCATCAACTTGGCCGGGGCGACGGTTTTCTGCAGTTCAACACCTTTTTCATCGTTGCCAGGGTAGCCGCCCACCGACGTCAGGCCATCGGGGGCCAGGGCGATAAAGCCTGCCTTGGCCAAACGCCGAGCGACGTCCTCGATGTAGGGGTTGAGGCCACGATTTTCATGCACGACCACTACCGCGGGCAGCTTGCCGTCGGCTTTCGCCGGGCGCACCAGATAGCCCCGCACCTCGCCGTTGCCCTTGGGCGAGGGATAGGTGATGTAGTCGGCGACGATGTCCGGATCGGTAAACTTCACCTGTTCAGCCAGTGCGTAGTCGGGACTCAGGGAGGCCAGCAGCGCCGAAGCCGTCAGGCCGCCCAAGGTGAACAGCGCCGCGCGATCGAGAAACTCGCGTCGGTTGATCTTGCCGTGGGCATAGCCGTCGTAGAGTTCCAGCAGTTCAGGGGCGAAGTCTTTGGCGGTCAGGCGAGTCATCGGCAAGCTCCTTTATCGGTGGTGGCATTGAATGTAGACCATGCCTAGGCCGGCCGACCATGCGCTGATGCCGCCAATTGTCCGGTATCGACCCGCACGAAGATCGAGTCGCCAACGGCCGTCAGCACCTCTGCGGCATAGACCTCGCAGACCACGCGGGTCTTGCGCCCGACCTCGCCTTCGACCCTGGCCCGCAGGGTCAGCGGCACGCCCATCGGCGTGGGCTTGATGAACTTGATGCCCAGGTTACCGGTGACGCAGTCGATGCGCGGCAGGTCGCCGGGCTCGCGGTTTTGCGCCCGGTAGTGATAGGCCATGGCGGTCCAGTTGGAGTGGCAGTCCACCAGCATTGCGATCAGTCCGCCGTAGACCAGGTCCGGCCAACCGCTGTATTTGGCATCGGGCAGATGCTCGGCGACGACATGGACAGCGTCGTCATCCCAGCGGCTTTTGATGTGCAGGCCGTCGGGATTACGCGCGCCGCAGCCGTAACAGATGCCGTCAGGCGCGGTGGTGTCTTGCAGGGAAGGCGGTTGCATGGCTGATCCTTGTTGTTCTGGCTCCGATCCCCGAGCCTACTGGTGTGCGCGCCTAGCGTGCAAATTTCTTCGCCCCGGCCACACACGCAATCACCGCGACGGTGACCACCAGCATGCCTACGCTGACCGATTCATGCAGCAAGGTCGCCGCCAGGGCCAGGCCGAAAAACGGTTGCAGCAATTGCAACTGGCCGACGGCCGCGATACCGCCCTGAGCCAGCCCGCGATACCAGAACACAAAACCGATCAACATACTGAACAGCGACACGTAGCCCAGACTGAGCCACGCCGCCAGGCTGATGCCCGTGAAGGAGGCGGGTGCGAGGATCGTGGCCAGCGGTAGCACCACCGGCAGCGATATCACCAGCGCCCAGCAGATCACTTGCCAGCCGCCGAGGGTGCGGGACAGTGTTGCGCCTTCGGCATAACCCAGTCCACACACCAGCACCGCCAGCAACATCAGCAGATCGCCAACGGGCGCTGCGCTCAAGCCTTGGGACAGCGCGTAAGCCATCACCAGCCCACTGCCGAGTAGCGAGAACAACCAGAACACCGGGCGTGGCCGTTCGCCGCCACGCAGCACGCCAAATACCGCGGTGGCCAGAGGCAGCAAACCGATGAACACGATGGAGTGGGCAGACGTGACGTATTGCAACGCCAGCGCCGTGAGCAGCGGAAACCCGATGACGACACCAAGTGCCACGATCAGCAGCGGTTTCCATTGGTTGGGCGTCGGGCGCTGCTCCTTGAAAAAAGCCAGCAGGCCCAGGCCCAGCAGCGCGGCAATACTTGCCCTGGCCACCGTCAGGAACACCGGGTCAAACTCCAGCACCGCCAGGCGCGTGGCCGGTAGCGAGCCGCTGAAAATCAGCACGCCGATAAAACCATTGAGCCAGCCCCGGCTGGCGTGAGCGCTCGGGTTGAGCTGCGAAGTACGTTGCATGAGGTATGCGCTCGAAATGGGTGGGTTGTGTTACGTGCATCCTATGATTGAAAATCATGACAATCAAAAAATTGTCATGGATACATCCTCTATGCCCCGCGCTCGCTACAAGTCATTGGTGGATGCCTTTGTCCGGGACATCCGTTCCGGGAGCCTGGTGCCCGGCACCCGCTTGCCGACGCACCGCCAGTTGGCGGCGAGCCACGGCTTGGCGCTGGTTACCGCCAGCCGGGTGTATGCCGAACTGGAGGCGATGGGGTTGGTCAGTGGCGAGGCCGGGCGCGGTACCTTCGTGCGGGAGATTTCGCTGTCACCGGGGCAAGGCGTCGGACAGGTCGCGGTGGCGGCGGGCATGGTCGACCTGAACTTCAACTATCCCGCCTTGCCGGGCCAGGCCGAGTTGCTGCGCACGGCGCTGCGCCAACTGGCCTTATCCGGCGATCTGGAAGCGCTGCTGCGTTACCAGCCCCACGCCGGTCGGCCACACGAACGCGCTGCTGTGGCGCGGCACCTGGTGCAGCGTGGGCTGACGGTTGAGGCGCAGCAGGTGTTGCTGGTCAGTGGCGCCCAGCATGGATTGACCGTGGCGATGATGGCACTGCTCAAGCCGGGTGACGTGATAGCGGTGGATGCGTTGACCTATTCCGGTTTCAAGGTGTTGGCCGAGACGTTGCACCTGGAGATTGCCGCGATCCCGGTGACTGCAACGGGACCTGACCTGGAGTTTCTCGAACACCTTTGCCAGAGGCGTTCGGTGCGCGCGGTGTACTGCATGCCGACGTTGCACAACCCGTTGGGCTGGGTGCTGGATCTCGAACAGCGGCAACACTTGATTGTCATCGCCCGCGACTATGATCTGCGTCTTATCGAAGACGCGGCCTATGCCTTCCTTGCCGAGCATGCACCACCACCCTTGGCTGAACTGGCGCCGGAGCGCACGGTGTATGTCGGTGGGCTGTCGAAAAGCGTCGCCACCGGCCTGCGCGTGGGGTTCATCGCCGCGCCGGTGCATTGGGTGCCGGCCCTGGAACGTACGCTTATGGCGACCGTCTGGAACGCACCGGGGGTGATGACCGCTATCGCGGCCGCCTGGATCGACGATGGCACGGTCTTGCAACTCGAAGCGCAAAAGCGCGCGGACGCCCGGGCCCGGCAAGCCCTGGCAAAAGAAGTGCTGGCAGGACTGGATTATCGCAGCCATTGCGCTTCGTATTTTTTGTGGCTGCCCCTGGGTGAGGACGCGCGCGCTGGTCAGGTCGCCCTGGCCCTGGCGCGGGAAAATATCTCGGTGTCCACCGCTGAACCGTTTTGCGTCTCGGCGCATGTGCCCCATGCGCTCCGCCTGGCGCTGGGATCGGTGGACAGGGTGGCGTTGCAGGCGGCGTTGCTCAAAGTGAGGCGGGTGGTGCAGGCGTATTAGTCGAGTGCCCGAGCCTACAGGGATTTGGTTGGATTGATTAGTGACGCGATGATCAGGCGCTTTCCAAGGTTATACTCGGCACAATCGCAAGAACCTACATCAAACGAACCGAGATACCTCATGAGCCGTTCCCTCTTTATGACCCCTGCGCGCACGCCGGTTGCGCCGCTGCTGGCGTTGGTCCTGTTGGTGCTTGGCGCGGCGTTCCTGCACGTCAGCGTCGGCGTGCGCCAGGTGCTGTTGCTGGTAGTCGGTGCGGCGCTGGGTTTGACGCTGTATCACGCCGCCTTCGGTTTTACCTCGGCCTGGCGGGTGTTCATCAAGGACCGGCGCGGCGCGGGTTTACGTGCGCAAATGGTGATGCTGACGGTGGCCGTGCTGCTGTTTTTCCCGGCGTTGGGGGCGGGCACTTTATTCGGTCAGCCCGTGGTCGGGCTGGTGGCGCCGGCCGGGGTTTCGGTTGTCTTCGGCGCGTTCATTTTCGGCATCGGCATGCAGTTGGGCGGTGGATGTGCGTCAGGCACTTTGTTCACGATGGGCGGCGGTAATGCGCGCATGTTGGTGACCTTGCTGTTTTTTATTTGCGGCTCGTTGATCGCCACTCACCATGTCGACTGGTGGTTTTCGTTGCCTTCGTTCCCGGCGACATCCATTGTCAAAAGTTTTGGCGTGATTCCAGCATTGCTGCTGAATTTGGTGGTATTCGGGAGCATCGCGGCGCTGACCGTGCGCCTGGAAAAAGCCCGGCATGGGCAGCTTGAAGGGCGTGTCGACAGCGAGCACCAAGGTCTGCGCCGCTTCCTGCGCGGGCCGTGGCCATTGGTATGGGGCGCGGTTGGCCTGGCCCTGCTCAACTACGCGACATTGGCGCTGGCCGGGCGGCCGTGGGGCATTACCTCGGCGTTCGCGCTGTGGGGCGCCAAGGTCGCGAGTGGGTTGGGCGTCGATGTCGGCAGTTGGGTGTTCTGGCAAATACCGGGCAATGCCAAGGCCCTGGCTGCGCCGCTGTGGGAAGACATCACCAGCGTCATGGATATCGGCATCGTGCTTGGGGCGCTGTTGGCCGCTGGCCTGGCGGGGCGGTTCGCCCCCAACCTGAACATTCCGGCCCGCTCATTGCTCGCGGCAGTGATCGGTGGCTTGTTGCTCGGTTATGGCTCGCGACTGGCGTACGGTTGCAACATCGGCGCGTACTTCAGCGGCATCGCCTCGGGCAGCCTGCATGGTTGGTTGTGGCTGGTCGCTGCGTTTATCGGTAACGGGGTGGGCGTGCGTCTGCGTCCACTGTTCTTTGCTGGCGAGCGGCCACAACCGGCGTTGAGTGGTTGCTGAAAACACGGGGGTGTTCACTTGTTAGGTCGCGGCGTTGAATGAGCGCGCTGTCTTGTTGCCGATAAGGAGTTCGCATGCATTCAAACACGCCACCGAACCCACAGAGCGGCGCTGTCGAACGCGAACTCAGCCTGCGCGCGGTGATTACCGGAACGGTGCTGGGTATCTTGCTGACGCCGTCGAATGTGTACGCCGGGTTGAAGATTGGCTGGTCGTTCAATATGTCGATCATCGCCTTGCTGATTGGCTATGGCATCTGGCAAGGCCTGGCCAGGCGCTCGGCGACGCAGCTGCCGTGGACGCTGCACGAAAGCAACATTAACCAGACCGTGGCTTCGGCAGCGGCCTCGATCATTTCCGGCGGACTGGTCGCGCCGATCCCGGCCTACACCTTGCTGACCGGCCAACAGTTGGACGTTGTGCCGATGATCGCCTGGGTCTTTTCGGTGAGTTTCCTGGGGATCTGGATCGCCTGGTACTTGCGGCCCTCGTTGCTCAACGACAAGGCGCTGAAATTTCCCGAAGGCATGGCGACCCTGGAAACTCTGTTGCACATCTACAACCACGGCCACGAAGCGGCGAAGCGCTTGAAGGTGCTGTTCAGCGCCGCGTTACTGTCCGGACTGGTGAAGTGGGTTGATACATTTTTATGGGCTTTGCCGCGTTGGTCGCCAAGCGCTCAACTGGAGCGCCTGACATTTACCGCCGAGCCTTCGCTGCTGTTGATGGGGTTTGGTGGAATCATCGGTATTCGTGTTGGCTTGACCCTGCTGCTCGGCGCCGTGCTGGCCTGGGGCGGACTGGCGCCGTGGCTGCTGGCGCAGGGCCTGGTGCAGTTGCCGGCGGGCAGCAGCGGGCCGCAATTCGCGGCATTGGTGGAATGGTTGCTGTGGCCGGGCGTGAGTCTGATGGTGTGCTCGACCCTGGCTTCGTTGTCGATTCGGTTATGGGCATTGCGCACCTCCACCACGACCACCGAGGGGCTGGCTTGGGCGGCACCCAAGCCCTGGCCTGTCGTGGGTTTCGCGCTGGCGATCGGCTTGGTGGTGAGCCTGCAGGCGCTGTTATTCGGTATCAATTTGTGGATGGCGTTATTGACCATCCCCTTGGCCATTTGCCTGGCTGCGGTGGCGGCCCGAGTGGTCGGCGCCACGGGTATTCCGCCGATTGGCGCGATTGGTCAATTGTCGCAGTTGAGCTTTGGCATCGTCGCGCCGGGACAGGTCCCGATCAACCTGATGAGTGCCAACACCGCCGGTGGTGCGGCGGGGCAATGCACCGACTTGATGAACGACTTCAAGGTAGGCAAGGCGATCGGCGCCACCCCACACAAACAGTTGATCGCTCAGATGCTGGGAATTTTTGTCGGTAGCGTCGTCGGGGCATTGGCCTATCTGGCCCTGATCCCTGACCCGCACACCATGCTGCTCACTGAAGAGTGGCCAGCCCCGGCGGTGGCCACCTGGAAAGCCGTGGCGCAAACCCTGACCCATGGCCTGGATTCATTGTCGGTGAGTATCCGCTGGGCGATTGTCATCGGCGGCCTGGCTGGCTTGCTGTTGGGGGTTCTCGACGGCCTATTGCCCGCGCAGCGTGCCCGCTACCTGCCGAGCGCCGCTGCCTTGGGCCTGGCCTTTGTCCTGCCGGCCTCGGTGTCATTCATGATGGCGCTGGGCGCGGTGCTCACCTGGCTGGTGAGCTGTCGCTGGCCGCGCCTCACCGAACGCTTTGCCATTACCGCCGCGGCGGGCTTGATTGCCGGCGAAAGCATTACCGGGGTCGGGGCGTCGTTGTGGCAGATGATTGGCAATGGGTGAGGGTGGCAAATGAAACCATTGTGGGGCTGTCGAGCATTAAGGAACTGCCCTTCGCCGCTGTAGGAGCGAGCTTGCTCGCGAAGGTCGTTAACGATAACGCGGGAAGTCGGGCACCCCGAGGCGTCCTTAGGTTTTCGCGAGCAAGCTTGCTCCTACAGGTCGGTATTAGGTTCACTTGCCAGGTATGTGCATCCGCCGGGATCAAATGCTCGATACGCAATGAAGTTACGGTGATGTCGAGCGGCACGCCGAAAATGGCTGAGGGCGGCAAATGAAACCATTGTGGGGCTGGCGAACATTAAAGAGCTGCCCTTCGCCGCTGTAGGAGCGAGCTTGCTCGCGAAGGTCGTTAACGATGACGCGGGAAGTCGGGTCCCCCGAGGCGTCCTCAGGTTTTTCGCGAGCAAGCTCGCTCCTACAGATCGATATTAGGTTCACTTGCCAGGTATGTGCATCCGCCGGGATCAAATGCTCGATACGCAATGAAGTTACGGTGATGTCGAGCGGCATGCCGAAGGTGGTGAGGGTCGACCGGAAACTCAACTTGCCATGCCGTAAGTTGACTCGGGTCAGCCGCCAGCGGCGGCGTTAGTTCATAGGCCAGGGACGCTGTTTTTTGTGGCGCTGGCAGGCTTTCCACCTCCAGTGCGCTCAGCAGATTATGCAAGGTGCCCGGGCTGGGCCTGGCGCGGCCGGTTTCGATGCAGCTGAGGTGGCGCTGGGAAATCCCGCTGATCAGTGCGAGCTCCAATTGGCTCAAATTTGCCTGGCGGCGTAATAGCCGCAACTTTGCGCCAGCGCCGGTATCGGCGTTTGTTCGGGGGAAAAATTGACGGTTCATGGGCTGACTCTGGCAGGGCGGGGCGGGCGCGTCGATGACCTCACAGGTCATTGAGATGCCGAGGACGTTATCACTAATCTGTGCCTTGCCCAATCGTGACCGATTATCTCAAGGAAGACGCTGATGACCAGACCCTATATCGCACTTGCGAGCTTGCTGATGTTTTCTCTGTATACCCTGAGCACAATGTTCTCGGCCAATCAGTCGCTGATTACCTTCGGTCTCGAATTGATGTCCAGACCGGACACGGCCCAGGTGGTGATTGATCTCTATCTGATGGCCGGCATGGCATGCGTCTGGATGTACCGGGACGCACGCGCCAAGGGCAAATCACTGATCCGCATCCTGCCTTACTTGCTGTTGACCGCGATCTTCGTCTCGATTGGCCCGCTGCTCTACATCGTGATCAATGGGTTTGGTCGTCGGTCAGCGCGTCAGTAATCAGCCTGAGTTCACCACGCGATACTCAATACCCACCCGAGGACCGCGCCCGCGGCCACCACCAGCCAGGCTGGGAGTTTCCAGAACAGCAAGGCGACCAGTGCGAGCAAGGCCAGTGCGAAGTCCTGTGGCTGCATAATCGCACTGGTCCATACCGGCTGATACAGCGCCGCCAACAACAGACCGACCACCGCCGCGCTGACGCCCGCCAGTGCGGCCTGTGTACGTACGCTACGGCGCAACTGTTCCCAGAACGGCAGAGCGCCAAAGATCAACAGAAAAGACGGCAGGAAGATGGCTAGCAAACAGACGATGCCAGCGACCCAGCCCGAAGGCGTGTCCATTGACGCGCCGAGGAAGGCGGCAAAGGTAAACAGCGGACCGGGCACGGCTTGCGCGGCGCCGTAACCTGCAAGGAACACGTCATTGCCGACCCAGCCACTGGGCACCACTTCAGCTTGCAGCAAGGGCAGCACCACGTGGCCGCCACCGAATACCAGCGATCCGGCGCGGTAGAAGGCATCTACCAATGCCAGGGTGTGGCCAGGCAGCCAGCGGACCAAGAGCGGTAGACCCACCAATAGAACCCCGAACACTACCAGCCACACCGTTCCGGTGCGGCGGCTGAGGGTGATTGGCAGTGGATCGTGTTCGCCGCCGTGCGTGGGTTTGAACAGCAGGAGTCCGACCAGGCCCGCTGCGATAATCACGCTGACCTGCGTCCACGTGGATGGCAGTAACAGCACCACACACGCGGCGCTGAGCATGAGTGTCACTTTCGGCACGTCTGTACACAGGTTGCGCGCCATGCCCCAGACCGCTTGGGCAACGACCGCCACGGCGACTACTTTGAGGCCATGTAGCACGCCAGGTGCAAAAGCGCTGCCCCGCTCGGAAATGCCCGATGCAAACAGCATCAGCGCAATCGCCGAAGGCAGGGTAAAACCCGCCCAGGCCGCCAATGCTCCACCATACCCAGCCCGGGACAGACCCAGCGCGATACCGACCTGGCTGCTGGCCGGTCCCGGCAGGAATTGGCAGAGCGCGACCAGGTCGGCATAGCTGCGCTCGCTCAACCAGCGGCGTCGGCTGACGAACTCGTCGCGAAAATACCCCAGATGGGCAACGGGACCACCGAAAGAGGTCAAGCCAAGGCGCAGGAAAATCACAAACACCGCCCAAGGGCTGCTGCGTTTGCTGGGGTCGATGGGTGGCATGCAGGGTGCGTCCTGATTCGTACAGTACGGATTTTGCTCACCGTATCGAATTTTGCCCCTTTGCGGCAGGTTTTTTTACTGCACTGACACGGGTGTCCAAGCGCTGCTGCCGATCACCGGCAGCAGCCGTATCCGTCGGGCTCAGAACGTGTACTTCGCCGTCAGCGCATAACTGCGCGGGTCGCCGTAGGTGTCGGTCGAGCCCCAGGTAGTACTGGTGCCAATCGCCGAATAGTAGACACGATCAAAGATGTTATTCGCATTCAGTTGCAGGTCCAGGTGCTTGTTGACCTGATAGCCCGCCATCAGATCGGCGACGGCGTAGCTGCCTTGTTCAAGGCGATAGCTGCCGCCGCCGACCAGGTCCAGGTCGTTATACATGCGGCTCTGCCAATAGACGTTGCCACCGATGCGCAGTTTTTCCAGCGGGCCCTGAAAGCGATACAGGGTCGAGACTTTGAACAGATGCTCGGGAGTATCGCTCTCAAACTGTTGGTTTTCTTTGGCGGCGTCAGAGTCCTTGATGTAATGGGTTCGGGTGTAGGTATAACCGGCGGCCAACTGCCAGTTTTCGGTCAGCGCGCCTTGCAGTTCCAGATCGATACCCTGGCTGCGGATCATGCCGGAGGTGTCGTAGCAGGTGAGGACCGGACAGCCGAGTTGCGTCGCGGCTTGGGTGGCGCGGTTTTTCTGGTCCATCCGGAACACGGCCAGGCTGGCATTGAGGCCGCCATTGAAGTATTCGCCCTTGATACCGACCTCGTAGTTCTCGCCCACGATCGGCTCGAGTGTCTTGCCGGCCAGGTCCTTGGACGATTGCGGGGTGAAAATGTCGGTGTAGCTGGCGTACACGGAATGGTGGTCGTCAAGCTTGTAAATCAGACCCGCATAGCGCGTCAGGTTGCGGGTGACCTTGAAGTCGGCATCGCCGGCACGGTCGTCGAAGTCATACCAGTCCAGGCGCCCACCGAGAATCACGCTCAGCGGTTCGGCAAGGCTTAGACGGGTGGTGAGGTAGACCGCATCCTGGGTGGTGATATCGTGGCTTTTACCGCTGCGCACGAAGTCAGGCTTCGGCGCCGCAATGGGCAGGCCGAGGTCGTAGGGACTGTATTGCTTGGTGGTTTTGTCGTAGATGCGCTTGCTGGTGCCCACGACTATTTCGTGGGTGCGACCAAAGGCTTGCACCGGCCCGCTGGCATAGGCATCAAAAGCCAGTTGCTTTTCATCCTCTCGGGACTGATAGGCGGTGGTTTCCAGCGGGCCGTCGTAGCGCGACAGATAAGTGCCCGAGAACAGACCATCCAGGGATGAAGATGAGCCGGCGATGTTGAGTTTCCAGCCGTTGTCGAAACGATGTACCAGATCACCGAACACGGTATCGACCTGCAGTTCCTTGTTTTCCCAATCGCTGCCGGGATAGGTGGAGCGGGGCAGGTTCAGGTGATGCCCGTTGGTGCCGATGGGCAAGCCGCCCCAGAACAGGTTGGTCTGGTCCTCCTGGCGCGAGAAGCCGAGGGTTGCGGTGGTGCTGTCGCTCAGGTCGGCTTCGCCAATGGCATAGAACAGCCCGTGGTCGGATTCCTCTTTGTCGCGGAAGCTGTTGCGATCGCGGTAAGAGCCCACCACTCGTCCACGCAAGGTGCCACTTTCATTCAAGGGGCTTGAGGCGTCGAATTCACCCCGGTAGTCATCCCAACTGCCGGCCGCACCGGTCAGCGTCACCCGCTGGTCGGCGGTAGGGCGCTTGCGCACCATGTTGATGGCTGCCGAAGGGTTGCCGGCTCCGGTCACCAGGCCGGTCGCGCCCCGAATCACCTCGACGCGGTCGAACATCGCCAGGTTTGGCTGGACGCCCATGCTCCATCCGCTATAGGAGCTGGGCAGGCCGTCGTACATGATGTTGTCGATGTCGAAACCGCGTGACTTGTAAGTCTGACGACCTGGACCGCTGGATTGGCTGAGGAATAGGCCGGGAGTGTGTTTGACCACGTCATTGACGCTGGTCATGGCCTGGTCGTCCATGCGCTGGCGAGTGATGACGGTCACCGCTTGCGGCGTTTCACGCATGCTCAGGGGCAGTTTGGTTGCCGTCTGCATGACACCGGTGGTGTAGGAGCCGGTATCTTCGGTAGTTGCCCCGAGCTGGTCGCTGGTGATGTTGGTGGCGCCCAGTTCCAGCGTAGCGGGTGGTTGCTGCCCGGTCTGCGCGTCGAGCGCTTGGGGGACGGCAGCGGCGGCGACCGGAGAGCTGGCGACACAGATGGCCATCGCTACCAGATTTGCTGAAAAACGCTTAGGGTGTAGCGCGACTTGCTCCGACATGAATCTGACTCTCCTGAAAGCCTTCCCAGGCAAACACTAATGTTTCTGATAATTGTTCGCATTAGTGTGGCAGATTGTTTTAGCTCAAAAAAGCCTTGAGCAAGAAACAGTTAACAAATTTTTCAGGTTTCCGTGGCTTGACCAGGAGGTGCCTGGCCTTAGTCTGATGGTCCGCGTTGAAGCGCTGGGTGTTGATCATTTCCTGGGCCTTGATGCGACCAGCGAGATCAAGAATCGCGCTCGCCTGGAAATTCTGTATAAGTTAATGGGAACCAATATCAAATGACAATTTATTCATGTATCTTGCCCGGCATCTTTTTGGCCGAGCGTTTCCCGCGCTTGGCGTCTATCCAAGGGCAAGTCATTGATGCGTCGGCTTATGGTTTCTCTGTGCGTCCTCCAGGCCTCTTCTTTTAACGTTTGGGCAGAGGAGCCGGTCGCGGCTGATCCGGCCACCTTGCAGCTTCAAGCCATCGACATCACGGGCGAAGAGCAGGTTGAAAGCGCTTATGGTCCGGTAACGGGCTACCACGCCACACGTTCGGCCAGCGCCACACGTACCGACACCTCGATTCATGAAACCCCGCAGTCGATTACCGTGGTCTCCCGCGATGTAGTGGAAGACCTCGGCGCCACTCGCTTGCAAGACGCGTTGGATTACGCGGGAGGCGTGGGGCGCGCCAACAACTTTGGTGGCCAGGGCCTGACCACCTTTACCGTGCGCGGTTTCACCACCGGTGAGTTTTACCGCAATGGCTTCCCGGTCAACCGTGGCTACCCGAACATGCCCGATGCCAACACCATCGAGCGTCTGGAAGTGTTGCGCGGACCAGCCACCATGCTGTATGGCCGGGGTGATCCAGGCGGCACCTTCAACGTCGTGTCCAAGCAGCCGTTGAGCGAACGCACAGTCACTCTCGGCAGCCAGATCAATGATCAGGGCATGCGTCGCGGCACCCTCGACACCTCCGGCCCGCTGGACGAAGACGGGCGTTTTTCCTATCGCCTGAACGTAGTGGGCGAGGGCGGCGATACCTTTCGTGATCACGTCGAGACTGAGCGCTACGGCATTGCCCCGGTGTTGAGCTGGCAGGTCAACGACAGCACCCGCGTGATATTCGAGGGTGACTTCATGCGCAACAACCACCCGCTCGACCGAGGCGTCACGCGCTATCCGGCCCAGCGTGGCACGGCCTCGCGCAGCACGTTCTTCGGTGAGAAAGACGCCGGCAAATTGCACAACGACAACAACATGGCGCAGTTGCGTTTCGAGCATTCGCTCAACGATAACTGGACCTTGGCCGGCGGCATGCAATGGCTCGATGGCACCCTGCAGGGTAACGCCGTCGAGGCCGAGGGGCTTGGGTCCGATGGCCGGACCCTGGAGCGTAACTTCAACTATCGCAAGCTGGAATGGACCGACCGCGACTACCAGCTTAACCTCACCGGCAAATTTTCCACCGGTGCGTTTGAACATACCTTGCTGACCGGCATCGAGTACGAGGATTACGATTACAAGTCGATCATCCAGCGTTCCTCCAAGGTTCCCGGAACGTACCCGATCGATATCTACGACCCGGTCTACGGCCAGCCGCGTCCACCGCTGACGCGCACGCCCACCCATGACAAGGAAAACCTCAAGACCTACGCCGCGTTCATCCAGGATCAAGTGGCCCTCACCGAGCGCCTGAAAGTACTCGCCGGCGCGCGCCTCGAGCGGTTTGAGCATGACTACCAGACCTACGTGTCGGGCGCCACAAGCTGGACTGCCAGTGATAATGCGGTCACCCCGCGCCTGGGGTTGATCTACGACCTGACCGACACGCTGGCGGTGTATGCCGATACCGCACGCTCGTTCAAGCCCAATACCGGTGCCAGCCGCCAGAACGCTGGGTTCAAACCGGAGAAAGGCAAATCCTATGAAGTGGGGATCAAGTGGCAGGCCCTGGATCGCCAGTTGAGTGTTGACGCGGCGCTGTACCAGATAGAAAAAACCAACGTGCTGACCGCCGACCCGCTAGACAGCACCTTCAAGGTCGCCACCGGTGAAGTACACAGCCGTGGCTTCGATCTGACCGTGGCCGGCAACCTGACGCCCGAATGGCGAATGATCGGCGGTTACGCTTATGTGGATGCCGAAGTGGCAAAAGACAGTGTGGTCAAGTCCGGCACACGTTTGCTCAATATCCCGCGCAACAGCTTCAGCCTGTTGAACGTCTATGAGTTCCAAGACGGTGGCCTCAAGGGCCTGGGTCTGGGTCTGGGCGGCAAATATGTCTCCGAACGTGCCGGTCAGCAAACGGCCACGGCGTTCATGATGGACAGTTACAGCGTTGTGGATTTACTGGCGTACTACAAGGTCAACGACAAGATCCGCCTCAACCTGGATCTGAAGAACCTGTTCGACGCCGATTATGAAGAAGGCGCCTTCGGCAACTACGCCTACCCAGGCGCGCCACGTACGCTGCAGGCGGGTATCTCCTACACGTTGTGAGCAAGGTGTTTGGGGGCAGGTTGGGGAGACACTCCAACCTGTCCATACTTGGCGGGACTAAAGAACTAGTCCTTGCACATAGCCTTGGCCAGCACCCGAGAAACCTGGTCGGCAGAGTAAGGCTTGGCCAGAAACTGAAAACCCTCGTAGCCATTCTTGGCCAACTCCTCGCTGTAACCCGACGTCAGGATCACCGGCAAGCCAGGCCTGCGTCGACGCAACTCCTTGGCCAGCGCCACGCCACCGATGCCAGGCATGACCACGTCGGAGAAAACCCCATCGAACGCCATGGCGTCCGGGCCGACCATCTCCAGCGCTTCGTCGGCATGGGTCGCCCAGACGGTCTGATAGCCAAGGTCCTGCAGGATCTGATTGGCGAAACGGCCGACTTCCAGATTGTCCTCCACGATCAGAATGCGTCGTCGTGTCCTGTCCAGGGCCGGTTCGAGGACTGCCTGTGCATGGCTGTCGAGTCCCGCGTCAGGCTCTACCTGCGGCAGGTACAACGTAAACACCGTGCCTTCGCCGACAACGCTGGCGACATCGACATTGCCCCCTGACTGCTTGGCGAATCCAAACACCTGCGACAGTCCGAGACCTGTGCCTTTGCCGACGCCCTTGGTGGTGAAGAACGGTTCGAAGATGTGCTCGAATGTCTGTGAGCAGATGCCCGTCCCGGTATCCGTGAGGGAGATCGCAACAAAAGCTTTTTTCGAGCCGCCATGCCCACGTATGCACGGCAGCGGACGGTCGCCCTCCAGGCGCAGCACTAGCGTACCTTGGCCGTCCATGGCGTCCCGGGCGTTGAGCGCGACGTTGATCAACGCGGTTTCAAATTGGCTGGAGTCGGCGCGGATATAGCAACTGCGTTCGGGTAACTGCACCTGCACATGAATACGTGCGCCAGTGACCGTTTCCAGCACGTCGCCAATATTCCGGACGCGCTGGCCGGCATCGAATATTTCCGGGTTCAGTGGCTGACGTCGAGCAAACGCGAGTAATTGGTTGGTCAATTTGCTGGCACGCTCCACCGTGTCGGCCACCGCATTCATGTAACGTTGGCGACGTTCCTCGGACAGGTCGGGTGAGCGCAGGAAGTCCACCGACGAGCGAATGATCGTTAGCAGGTTGTTGAAGTCATGTGCCACGCCGCCCGTCAACTGACCGATGGCTTCGAGTTTCTGTGATTGACGTAGCGCCGCTTCGGTCTGGATCAGCAGGGTGGTGCGCTCTTCGACCCGTTGCTCCAGGGTCGCATTCAAATCCGCCAGCGCCGATAAACCTTCGCGCACGATGGCAGCGGCGCGAACCCGTTCGATATGAGCCCAGGATCGTTCTGTGACTTCACCCAACAACGATAGATCGTAGGACGACCACTGGCGTGGCTTATTGTCATGGATCGCCATCAAGGCGGCCAAACGGCCATCTTTCATCAGCGGCATGCACAGCGTTGCCGTCACCCCAAGGGCTTGAAAGGATGCCGCTTCCGCCGGCGGCAGTTGCAGCAGGTTGTCATCAATAATCAGCGGCTCACCCGCTTGCAGGCGACTGACCGCCAATTGCCCGAAACCGGCCAGGCTGTAATGCCCGACGATACTCGGTGAGCCTGGCGCCGCCCAGTTACCGCGAATGGTGAAGCTATCTTCGTCGGGCTCCATATCCGCATAAGCACAGTTGGACAGTTGCAGGTGCTTCGCCACTACTTCTGTGGTCGCCGCCATGATGCTCGCCGGATCAGTGGCGCTGGCGATTGCGCCGCTGATTGCGTCCAGCACCGCCAGGCGTCGCGCCATGAACACTGCGTTGGTGGTTTCGGTAACGGTGTCGAGCATTCCCACCACAGCGCCGTGAGAGTCACGAATCGGGCTGTAGCAAAAGGTGAAATACGCGTGTTCCGGACCGACGCCGCGTTCGATTATCAACGGGAAATTTTCAATATAAGTGGCGCGCCCTTCGAAGGCCGCGTCGGCGATAGGCCGGATAACCTCCCAGGCTTCCTGCCAAACGGCGTTGAACGGCTGGCCCAGCGCCTCAGGTTTGTCGCCAAGAATGGGCACGAAAGCGTCGTTGTACAACATGATCAGCTCGGGGCCCCAGACAATCGCCTGAGGGAAATGCGAGGCGAAGCTCAGTGCCACCGTGGTCTTGAGCACATCTGGCCATTGCTCCATCGGTCCGAGCGGCGTGCTCGCCCAGTCGTGGCAGCGCACCCGTTCGGCCATTTCACCGTCGCCTTGCAGCCAGTCATTCATTTGCCCACTACCTTGTTTTCCGGATCGCCTGTTGCTTGATTGATACAGGATACCAAGCAACAGACCCAGGCAATCTCCGCCAGTTCAGCGCGAATATTGTTGGTACTTATTGCGTGCCGAACAACGTAGTCCAATAGATCCCGGCATCGCTTTTCGGATCCAGCCCGTAAGCGGCGCCCAGCTCCTGAAACTGTGGATTCATCAGGTTTGCGCAATGGCCGGGGCTGGCGAGCCAACCGTCGACCACCTTGCGCGGTGTATCCAGGCCGGCAGCGATGTTTTCGCCGATATTTTTCGCAATGTAGCCCGCCAGTTCCGCGCGATCGCCGGGTGTACGGCCATCGCGGTCCAGGTGATCGAAGTAGTTTTTGTTGGCCATGCTGCGCGAGTGGCTTTCGGCGGCGTTCGCCAGTTGGGCATTCCAGGCCAGGGGTGTGGTGGCTTTAAAGGCTTGCGTACCGCACTGGCGCGGTTGCTTACGGGCGGCGTTGATCATCTCGAGCACTTGCTGGCCGGCCGTTTGCGAGCTGGCCAGGCCGCTGGTCAGCAGTGGGCGGGCGAGGACGATGCGCCAGTCCTGGCCGTTGTTGCTGACGCCGATGTCGACGAATTGCGGATCCAGGACCACGCGACAGAAACTTTCACGGACCGCTTTCATGGCCGACTGGGCGTCCCGAGGCCCGGACAGGCTGATGGCCTGGACATTGACCATCGGGTAGGCCACCTGAGCCAGCGCCTGTTGTAGGTCGCCGACATTATTGACTGGCAGCACCAGTCGCGGATCGACCGCCAGCGGCGGCAGTTCCTGGGAACCCTGGTCACCACAGCGCTGCACCTGGTTGCGGTACTGGTTGATCGAGTCGACCAATTGACTCTCTTCGCTCGCCGATGCCGTGGCGCAAAACACCAGACTGGTGGCCAGCGTCGTAAAAACCATCATCAATGACAGCGCGCGCATGGACGTTTCCCTTGAGCATGAAAATGCACATGATGCGCGATGAAAGGGCTCCATGCACCCCTTGGCGGTTTTTTTCCCTGCTCAAGGTGCTGGTGCATTCAACGCCGGACTCGACGGGCGATTCATGGCCAGCGCCAACGCCAGTAGGATTAACCCCAGCGCCACGCCAAAGGTGACGTGCAGGCCATTGCTCACGGCTTCGGGTGAGGCGCGGTTGAGATCTCCGGTGACCCAGGCAAACAGCGCAGCCAATGCCCAGGCACCGATGATCAGCCCCAGGTTGCGTGAAAGGTTCAACAGGCCTGCAATCACACCTCGGCGGTCAGGCGCAAGGTCGTTCATCACCGAGGTGTTGTTGGCTGTCTGGAATTGGGCGTAGCCGAGAGTGAGGATCACCAGCGCGCCGATGTAGCCGGTGATACCGACCTGCTGTGGCATCAGCGCCAGCAACAAACACCCGGCCAGCATCGCGATCAGCCCGACCAGGATCATGGCCCGACAGCCGAAACGCTCGGTCAAGCGTCCGGCCGGCACTCCTGCCAACGCGGCAACGCTCGGTCCGACGGCCATTGCCAAGCCCATCCAGGCCGGGTTGAGCCCGACACCCCGGGTCAGGTAAAACGGTCCGGCCACCAGCGTGGTCATCATCACCGCCATCACCAGCATGCTCATGATCAGGCCGGCCCCGAGCGGCCGGTTGCGCAGTGTCGCGATCAGGCTGAACGTGGCTTGCCTCGCAGGCGCCGCAGTTGGCTCTAAGCTCAAGGCGCGGCCGGTGAGGACAAGGGTCACGAGCCCCAGCGGCACCAGGCTCAGGAATAATCCGCGCCAGCCGAACCCGGCGATCATCACACCGCCGATCGCCGGCCCGGCAGCCGTACCGATCGCCGACATGCTCCCGAGCAGGCCCATGACGCGGCCGGTGTGCGCCTTGGGCACGGTCTGGCCGGCCAGGGCCAGCGCCATTGTCATCATCATCGCCGCGCCGAGTCCTTGTATCGCGCGGGCGGCGATAAGCCACGCCAGGGACGCCGCCGCGCCGCACAAGGCGGATGCGACGACAAACAGCAGCAAACCCGCGAGCAACAGGCGGCGGTGACCAAACCGATCGCCAAGTCGGCCGACACTGACAATCATCGCGGTGATGGACAACAAGTACGCCAAGACAATCCACTGCACCATTGAAAAGGCGGCATCGAACGCCCGGGCCATTTCGGGCAGGCCGACATTCGCGATACTGGTGCCCAGCGATGCCAGCAGTGTGGCCAGTGACAGGCTGGCGAGGCCGCCGCGATGGGGAATAGAGGTCATATCGGATTCCTGGTTTGGGCCCCCGCCAAACGGGCAGCTGTCAGAAATCTACGACGTCACCTAAGATGGCGGAAGACGCAGCGATTGCACGTTATACCTGCATCAGACGCCATGAAAGGAGCTGCCCCCGTGTCGCATCCCGATTTCAACCTGCTCGTTACCCTGGATGTATTGCTGGCCGAAGGCAGCGTGGCACGTGCCGCCCAGCGCCTGGGCCTGAGCCCGTCAGCCATGAGCCGGGCCTTGGCGCGCTTGCGTGAAACCACCGGTGATCCGCTCTTGGTACGTGCCGGACGAGGCCTGGTGCCAACGCCGCGTGCGCAGCAACTGCGCGCCCAGGCCAGCCAGTTGGTGCAGGACGCCGAAGCCGTGCTGCGACCGGTGCAGGCGCTGGATCTTACGCAACTGGTGCGGACCTTTATCCTGCGCACCAGCGAAGGTTTCGTCGAAAGCTTCGGCCCCGCGTTGATCGCGCGTGTGGCTGAACAGGCTCCAGGCGTGAGGCTGCACTTCGTCCACAAGCCGGACGGGCAGGGTACGCCACTGCGCGACGGCAACGTTGACTTGGAAACCGGTGTGGTCGACGAACACGCCCATCCCGAAGTCCTGACCCAGCTGCTGTTCCGTGACCGGTTTATCGGGGTGGTGCGTCACGACCACCCCTTGAGTCGCGGCGAAATCAGCGCGCAACGCTACGCTGCCGGCAAGCACATCTACGTGTCTAGACGCGGTCGGGCACGTGGGCAGATTGACGATGCGCTCGACGCCCTGCAACTCACGCGCGAGGTGGCCTGCATCGTTACTGGCTTCTCCACGGCGGTGGCACTGGCGCATCGCACCGACCTGATCGCCAGCGTCCCGGAGCGCTACACCAGCGGCTTGCGTGACGGCCTGCACAGCTTCGTCTTGCCCATCCACTTGCCGGCGTTCAGTGTGGCGATGCTCTGGCACCCACGACTGGATGCCGATCTGGCGCATCGTTGGTTGCGTGGTTGTTTGCGGGAGGTGTGCGCGCAATGATTCAGCGTATATACCTGACCGGTGCTTCGGGGGCGGGTGTGACCACGCTGGGCAAAGCGCTGGCTTCGGCCCTGCAACTGCCGCATGTTGATGTGGACGATTACTACTGGTATCCCACGGACCCACCCTACGTACAATCGCGGCCTGCGGGTGACCGCGTTGTTTTGCTCAAGCAGGCATTGGTGCATGGGCACTGGGTGTTATCCGGCTCATTGGATGGTTGGGGCGACGAACTGATCGTGGACGCGCAGCAGGTGGTGTTGGTTGATACGCCGACGCCGCTGCGAATCGAGCGCCTCAAAGACCGGGAGGTGTTGCGCTTTGGCGAGCGCGTTGCACCCGGTGGGGATATGCATGCTGCCCATCTGGCCTTTTTGGCCTGGGCCGCGGGCTATGACCGTGGCGCATTTGCCGGGCGTAGCCGGCCACGTCATGAGGCGTGGTTCAAACAGTTGAAACAGCCTTCCCTGCGAGTTGATGGCAGTCGGTGCGTCGAAGCGTTGCTGCAGCAGGTACACTCTTCCCTGCCTTAAATGCGAAATACCAGGAAACAGGAATTCGATGTACACCCTGACTCATTACCCAAACCCATGCCCGGAACCCATCAACAGCCAGATTCTGCAGATGGTGGTCGATTACCTGACTGACATCAGCATGGTCGCGATTCCTCCGAGCAACCTGCTGTACAACGTTTATCAGTATGCGATTGGCTACGAGGTGCATCTGTACCTGGAGGCGGTCGGCGGTTCCAGGGGGATTGCGGTTGAGTTGATCGTTGCATTCGACGAACAGGACCCCGACAAGGTCATCGGCTTCCTGTTGTACCTGCCAGTCAAGGACGATCCCGAAGCCTGCGGCGTGGCGTATCTGGCGGTGCACGCGGCCTGGCGGCGTAAAGGGGTGGCGCGGGCAATGCTGCAGGACATGCTCGGCCGCTATCCCCATGCCGAATTGACCTGCGCGGTGGAGAAAGTGCCGGCGTTCGAGTCCATGGGTTTCAACGTTCGCGGCGTGCGCGGCACTCAGGTGTTGATGAACACCCGTGACTACAGCACTGCTGGCCTGATGGGCCTGTTGGACGTGGCGTCGATCTATAGCTCGCTGGAAGTGCGGCAGATTCATACCTACCTGCTGCAAAAACACGGCAAGCGGGCAATGATCGACGCCGAGAAACAACGGGACCGGCATTTTGACCAGATGACCCGCAAGGCCCAGGCGTTTGTGCAAGGGCGGCAGGTATAGCCCTCAGTTCTTCAGCCGCGTGCTTCGATTGACCATCGCCTTGATGGTTTCCAGCAGTTCTTCCTGGGCCTGCACGGGGCTGATTTCACCGCTGGCCGCGGCCTGGGACAGTGCCTCGGCCGCGCCCAGCATGGCCCGCAGGCCGGCCAGCGAGATGTCGCCCGAAGGGGCGAACGGCGCGAGTACATCGCGGCACTTGAGCATGAAAATCATCTCGTACTCGCGCTTGAGGGTGTCCAGTTCCGGAGCGCCGCTCAAGGCAGCAATCACCCCCGGTATCTCGCGACCCTGAAGCAGTACGCAGTCGACATAGGATGAGGCGATCACCCAGGCCCGACCCTCAAGGCTCGGCTCGCTGGCCGCCAGAGCTTCTGCGAGCAAGGCGTTCTGGCGTTCGTCAAAATCCTTGTACAACGCCGCCAGCAAGCCTGCACGCGTGGTGAAGTGGTCGTACACCACCGGTTTCGTGATCCCTGCCATTTCCGCCAAACGTCCTAACGTCAGCGCTTCGGTGCCTTCTTCACGTACCAGTTGCCAGGCCACGTCCAGTAACTGGCGCAAACGATCTTCCCGGGAAAGGCGGCGGCGGGGCGCAGGTATTTTTGTGCTTGACATGCTTATATACCAAAAGTAACTTACTAATCGTAACTTAACTCAGCTTATCACTGGAGCATCCGTCATGCATGCGCTTATCGTTGTCGCTCATCACGACCCTCGTTCATTGACTCATGGCCTGGCCGCGCAGGTCGCAGCGGGTCTTGCCAGCGAAGGGCATACATCTGAAATCGCTGACTTGGCCGCCGAGGGGTTCGATCCACGGTTCACCCTCGCTGATCATACCGTGCACCGCGCACGCGCCACGCCGCCGGGCGATGTTCAGGCGGAGCAGGCACGCATCGACCGCGCTGACGCGCTGATACTGGTCTACCCGATTTATTGGTGGTCGATGCCGGCGCTGCTCAAGGGCTGGATCGACCGGGTATTCAGCAATGGCTGGGCCTTGGAGTACGACATGCAGACTGGCAAAACCATAAAGAAACTGGGGCGTTTGCGCGTGCATCTGCTGGGCGCGGGCGGAGCCGATGAAGGCACGTTCGAACGTCATGGTTATGCCAATGCCCTGCGTACGCAGATCGACCACGGGATCTTTGATTATTGCGGCGCGCAAGTGCTGAGTTCGCAGTTGTTGCTGGAGTCCGAGTTGCGCGCGCCGCAGGTTCATCTGGAAGCCGCATGGCGCACTGGGCAGGGGATCTTTGCCGGTGCGAAACGCAATGAAACAGCGGTGCTATCGGTCTAATCCGAAACCGCTCATCAGCCCTCTCTGAACAAGTCATGGGCATCGAGCAAGCGATAGGCAATCTCTGGCCGTTTCTCCAGGCCCTTGCGAATTGCCGCCGGAATCGATTGCCGGGTTTTGCGACAAAGCCCCGGCAGTTCATCGATAGCGATTTGAATCCCGCGCATGCTTTTGACTTCGGTGTGGCCGGGGGCGATGTGTAGGCGAATGCCCAGTTGCTGATGCATCAGTTGCTGCATACGCTCCAGATCCGCCAGGCTTTGCAGGTTCTCCAGGCGTTCCAGCAGGCGTTTTTCTTCTTGGCGGGTCAGTTGCAGAATGCGCTGGTCTGCGTCGGGAAGCGCCAGCAGTCGCTCGCGCTCGCAGTCACAGAGAGCGGGTGGGCAGGGCTGGCGAATTGTCATGATCACTCCCTCCCCACGTTGGCGCCTGATACTCAGTAGCTGAGCTGAACGCCGAGACTGCCCAAGGCGTTCCAGTATCCAGGGTAGGTCTTGCCGACACAGTCCGGGTCCTGGATTTTAATGCCTGAGATTTTCAGGCCTGCCAAGGCAAAGCACATGGCGATGCGGTGGTCGGCGTGGGTGTCGATCAGGGCGTTGCAGGAAGTGCCTGCAAGTGCTGGATCGCTGGCCACCAACAGATCGTCGCCCTCGATCGTCGCCAGACCGGGGCGGATTTCGTTAAGGCCGTCGTGCAGAGCCTGAACCCGGTCGCATTCCTTGACTCGCAGGTTGGCGAGTTCGGTGAAACGCACCGGCGTATTGTTGAAGGCCGCGAGTACCGCCAGCGTGGGAATGGCGTCCTGCATTTGCGAGCCTACAACGCAGGCCGGCATCTGTGGAAATTGCGCGATCACTGCCTGGGCCTTGGCGTCGGGCTGGGTGAAATCTTCTGGGGCGACGCCCAAGTCAATCTTGCCACCGGTGAGCACTTGCGCGGCCCACAGGTAGGTCGCGGCGGAGGCGTCAGGTTCGATCAGGTAGTCGTTGGCGGTATAGCCGGTTGGGGCTACGCGCCAGGTGCTGTCGTCGACCACTTCCACCTGGGCACCGAACGCGCGCATGCAGTCCAGTGTGAGGTCGACGTAGCCACGGGCGCCGATGTCCTTGCCGGTCAACGCCACTTCAATCGGAGCTTCGCCACAGGCGGCGAGCATCAACAGGGCCGATACGTATTGGCTCGACAGGCCGCCGTCGATCTCGAAACGCGTGGCCTGAACCCGGCCTTCTCCATGCACGGTCACCGGTGGACAACCGCTGGGGCTATCCACCCGGATACCATTCTGGCCCAGAGTTGCCAGCAGCGGGCCGATGGGGCGCTTTTGCATGTACGCGTCGCCATCCAGCACCACCGATCCCTGGACTGTAGCGACCGCGGCGGTGAGAAAGCGCATCGCGGTGCCGGCGTTGCCGAGAAACAGCGGTTGGGCGGGTAATTGCAGCTTGCCTTGGCCGGTTACGACGAAGGTCACCTCATCCGGTTCATCGATGACCACACCCATCTGCCGCAACGCCACGGACATATGTCGGGTGTCGTCGCTTTTCAAGGCACCACTCAGACGGCTGGTGCCGTTGGCCAGGGCTGCCAGCAACAGGGCGCGGTTAGTGATGGATTTGGAGCCGGGCGGCGCTACCTTGCCGTTCAATGGAAAATTAGGCGGTGTAACGGTCACGGTTTTCTGCGAACTCAAGGGACAAGGCTCCTAATTCAGGGCGAGGGTGGCTGGGAGTGGCCGGCTGGCGGAGACGAATAATCGACCAAACCACAGGGAATGGTCAAATGCCGTCGCCGCCGGTGTATCAGCGCTTGCTTGACCAGTAATCGTGCAAGGCCCTGGCGGCTGGCTCGATAGTTGCCACGCGTTGCTGATGGGCTGGTACGTCCAGGTCCGCGGGTAATTCAAAGTTGTCCTGTTCGGCGCACCAGGCGATCGCTTCCAGCTGTGCGGCCTGCTCGGCGGGCAGTGCCGGCCATTCACCCACGGCCGCGCCACGGATATAACCAAAGCACCACTCTTCGGCCAGCGTCAGTGGTTGTTCCTGATGCTCGGTTTCCTCGAAGCGCGCTTTGAACCCTTGGGCGTTCATCGCCAGTTGGCTGGCGATGGCATTCATATGGCGCACGCACAGTTCGAGGAACCGCTTGGCTTGGCTCTCACTCTCCCAATCCGGTTGCTGTCCGCCCCAGATCGCCGGGAACCACACGGCCACATCCACGAGGTTCGGGCCGGACACCAAGGCCGTGAAGTAGCCATCCAGTTCGGCCAGGTTCAATACCGAGTGATCGTCGCCGTACGTCAGCAGAATCTCCTCGATGAACTCGAAATCGGCGGGGGCGAGGGCTTGGTCGTGCATGAAAAATATCCTTAGTGCGTCCAGCGCCGCTGATGAGGCGGCGTAAAACGCGGAGGATGGCGCGTGCGAGCGATTTAATCCAGCGCTAGATCATCTTTACCGCAGGTCCAGGTGAATGGAGGCTCGCGCTGAAAATCAATCTGCCGGACAGGGTTCTACGCGTAAAAGGAATAAAGTCAGATCGCATTGGTATAAGTGGTTATAAGAAAAATCGCTATGCTGCCGCGAGAATTTTACAAGGCCGCAGGTAGTTGTAATGGATGTAGGTAATTTTGGTTTTGTGGTGGCGGGCCTGATTGTCGGTTTTATCGTCGGGATGACCGGCGTCGGTGGTGGTTCGTTGATGACCCCCATCCTGCTGTGGTTTGGTATCAACCCGGCGACGGCGGTCGGCACCGACCTGTTGTATGCCGCCATTACCAAGGCCGGCGGCGTGGCGGTGCACGGCAAGAATAAGAACATCGATTGGACCATCACCGGCTGGCTGACCTTGGGCAGTGTCCCGGCAGTGTTGTTGACGCTTTGGTTCCTCAAAAGCCTGCACACCGATCCCAGCGCGATGAACCAGGTGATCAAGCAGGCGTTGGGTGTGGTGTTGCTGCTGACGGCTCTGGCGATTCTGTTCAAGAAAAAACTCTTGGCTTTCGCCCAGCGCCATGCCGGTGACCACTACCACATGAGCCCGCGCAATCTGAACGGACTGACCGTCTTCACGGGGGCGATCCTTGGCGCCATGGTGGCGCTGACATCCATTGGCGCGGGTGCGTTGGGCACGGTGGCGTTGTTTATCCTGTATCCATTCTTGACCACCAAACGCCTGGTCGGCACCGAAATCGCGCACGCGGTCCCGCTGACACTGGTCGCAGGCCTGGGGCATGCGAGCATGGGCAATATGGATTGGCAGTTGTTGGGGTTCTTGTTGATGGGCTCGCTGCCGGGGATTTATGTGGGCAGCCATATGTCTGGCCGGGTCTCGGACGAGCTGCTGCGGCCGTGTCTGGCGGTGATGCTGGGGTTGATTGGGTTTAAGTTGGCGTTCTGAACGGTCATCGTGGTTTAACGGAGCAAGCACGGCGGTCTGAAAGTTGACCTGTTTTTCTGTAGGAGCGAGCTTGCTCGCGAAAAGCGTTAAGCATGACACGGGAAATCTGATACCTCGAAGCGCCCTCAGGTTTTTCGCGAGCAAGCTCGCTCCTACAGAGGGCGGCGCTGCCCGGCTTTTCGAAAGTGACTCGCTGTAAAAAGTGAAACCAATAGAACGGATATGTACCCCAACCCCACTAAGGCTGACGCGACTTATCCAGCCACTCCACCGCCGTACGCCAAATACAAATCCCCAGGAAATACGCCGACATCAACAACCACAAGCCCATGGTCAGCTTGTTGGTATACGGATGGTCGATCACCAACAGCAAACTGCATAACAACCAAACGGTCGTGACCGCGATGTTGATCGGCATAAAGCGCTTGACCCGGAACGGGTGCAGAAACTTCATCGGCGTCACCGTCAACAGCGCCAGGCCAATCACCGTCGCCAACGTTATCCAGGCGGGCGGGTCGATGATATATACGCACAGTGCCACTACGTTCCAGGCCGCGGGGAAGCCCTGGAAGTAATTGTCCTTGCTCTTCATGTTCACGTTGCAAAAGCAGAACAGCGAAGACACCAGAATCACCGACACCGTGAACAGGTGAGTGAAGTCCGGCAGGTCGATATAACGGTAGATAAACAGCGCTGGGATAAATACATAGGTCAGGTAGTCAATCACCAGGTCCAATACCGAGCCATCAAAACTCGGCAAGAGCGTCTGCACATTGAGCCGACGCGCCAGCGAACCGTCCACCCCATCCACCACCAATGCCAGGCCGAGCCACAACAGGCAGGCCTTGGGTTGGTTTTCCAGCAGCGCGAGGGTCGCCAGAAAAGCCAGGACCACGCCCGTGGCAGTAAAGCCATGGGCGCCCCAGGCTTTGAGTCTGGCTACATGCAGGGTCGATATCACAGGGGCGTTCTCCAAAAGATGAAACAGCGCAGCCGACGGGGAAAGGCCGTCGAATCTGGCCAAGGGATGCAAGTATCGACCGGAAAGGGGGGAATAAGGTTCACCGCCCCGGCGTTACGATTAGCGTAGCAAGCGTTGGATGATTCGGCATCAGCCCTGACGGAACACCAAGGCCTTCAGACCGCTCTGCGGATCGATGTCGGGAAATTCGGGCGGGTTTTCCAGGCGCTGTGCAAAGCGTAGACCAGGCGCTTCGCGGGTGACGCCGTCAATCAGGAAGTCTTCGCCGTACGCCGGATCGTTCATGCAGGCCAGCACCGTGCCCTGCGGCGTCAGCAGGTCGGGCAGGCGTCGCAGCACCCGCTGGTAGTCTTTGGTCAGCAGAAAACTGCCTCTTTGAAAGGACGGTGGATCAATGATCACCAAGTCATAGGGACCGCCGCTGGTTACCTTGGCCCACGACTTGAACAGGTCGTGGCCGAGAAAACTGACCTTGCCCATATCGTGGCCGTTGAGACGATGGTTGTCGCGGCCACGGCTCAGCGCGCCGCGCGCCATGTCCAGGTTGACCACATGCTCGGCGCCGCCTTCGATGGCCGCCACGGAAAAGCCGCAGGTGTAGGCAAACAGGTTCAGCACGCGCATGCCCTGAGCGTGTTCACGCACCCAATTGCGACCGTAGCGCATATCGAGGAATAACCCGCTGTTCTGTTTTTTGCCCAGGTCGATGCGATAGCGCAGGCCGCCTTCGGTGATGGTCAATTCGTCGACCACTTCCCCCACCAACCATTCAGTGGTGCTTTGCGCCAAGTAACGGTGCTGCAGCGCCAGCGTATGGGCGCCGGCCTGTTGCCATTCGCCGGAGGCGGGGAGCCGAGCCAACTGTTGCTTCAGTGCTTGCAGGTGCGCCGCTTCTGGCTCCTTGAACAACGAGATCAGGACCACGCCTTGCAACCAATCCACGGTCAATTGTTCCAGGCCCGGCCAGCAACGGCCGCGACCGTGGAACAGACGTCGGGTCTCCGCGGGTGCGGCGCGCAGGGCGGCGAGTAAGTGAGTATCGAGGGTGGCGAGTGCTTCTGGGGTCATCGGGTAGCGTCGGTGGTCATTGAGCGGGCGGCATTTTAAACACAATTGCGCTGTTTCAGGTGGTTGACGCGCACGTGGCTATCAAGGGCGCTCCGACGCTCATCCGCAAAAAGTCAGGCGCAATATAGCGCTCGTAATGCGCCTCCGACAGGAGGAAGAACTCCCGGTCAATGGCATCGCGCAAATCAGCCAAGGGACGCTCACGGAATTCTGGCAACAGCGCCAGCCCATAGGCTTCCAGGTTTGAAATCATCCGCGCGCCCCGCGCAATCAGTTGATAAGCCCAGCAATAGGGCGACTGTTGCGGCATGAAGCGGATTTTGCGCACTTCCAGCTGTTGACGCAGGCGGGCGGCATCGAACACCTCCAGCTTGCTGGCCATGACTTGCCCCAGCAATTGCTCGAGGCGCAGCCATACGGCTTGTTTCGCCTGCGCGCTGTAGCCATTCCATTGAATGACTTCATGGTGATAGCGCTTGCAGCCCCGGCACACCAGGTCGCCATAGACGGTGGAGCACAAGCCGACGCAGGGCGTCTTGATGGTTTGACTGGGCATAAATCACGACTGCCTTGGCTAATTGCCCATGGACCGCTGTCAGGCGGTCCATGGACCTGGCATCAATCCCAGCTAAGCGCGCCACCGGTCTGATACTCGATCACCCGCGTCTCAAAGAAGTTCTTCTCTTTCTTCAAGTCCATGATTTCGCTCATCCATGGGAACGGGTTGGTGGTTCCTGGGTACTCTTCCTTCAAACCGATCTGCGACAGGCGACGGTTGGCGATGAACTTGAGGTAGTCCTCCATCATCGCCGCGTTCATGCCCAAGACGCCGCGCGGCATGGTGTCGCGGGCGTATTCGATTTCCAGTTGAGTCCCTTGCAGGATCATCTGGGTCGCTTCTTCCTTCATCTCGGCATCCCACAAGTGCGGGTTTTCGATTTTGATCTGGTTGATCACGTCGATGCCGAAGTTCAGGTGCATCGACTCGTCGCGCAGGATGTACTGGAACTGTTCGGCGACGCCGGTCATTTTGTTGCGCCGGCCCATGGACAGGATCTGGGTGAAGCCGCAGTAGAAGAAGATGCCTTCGAGGACGCAGTAGTAGGCGACCAGGTTGCGCAGCAGCTCCTTGTCGGTGTCGACGGTGCCGGTTTCAAACTTCGGATCGGAGATCGAGCGGGTGTATTTCAGGCCCCAGGCGGCTTTTTTCGCGACCGACGGGATCTCGTGGTACATGTTGAAGATTTCGCCTTCATCCATGGCCAGGGATTTGATGCAGTACTGGTAGGCGTGGGTGTGGATCGCTTCCTCGAAGGCCTGGCGCAGGATGTACTGGCGGCACTCGGGGTTGGTGATCAGGCGGTACACGGCCAGCACCAGGTTGTTGGCGACCAGCGAGTCGGCGGTGGAGAAGAAGCCCAGGTTGCGCATGACGATGCGACGTTCGTCGTCGGTCAGGCCTTCGGGGTTTTTCCACAGCGCGATGTCGGCGGTCATGTTGACCTCTTGCGGCATCCAGTGGTTGGCGCAGCCGTCGAGGTACTTCTGCCAGGCCCAGTCGTACTTGAAGGGCACGAGTTGGTTGAGGTCGGCGCGGCAGTTGATCATGCGTTTTTCGTCAACCGCGACCCGGGCGGCAGCGCCTTCGAGCTCGGCGAGGCCTTCGGCGACGTCGAGCTTGTCGAGGGCGGCCTTGGCCCGAACGATGGCGGCGGAGTCACTGGCGGTGACGGCACGGGCTTCGAGGGCGGCGGCAGCGCCGGCTCCGTCGAGGCGATCCATGTTGGCTTCGGTGGCGTGGCCGGCGTTGGCGCCCTTGATCACCGCTGCACCGGTGTCTTCGTTGTCGACTTCATCCCAACTCAGCATTGAAAATACTCCTTCCTGGTCTGTCCTGACGGTGGCTGACTACTCGTCGCCCCGTTCTAAAAATATGCGGTTTGCAGGCTTCAAGGCATTGAAATGCTGCGCATAGTGTGGTCGACGCCAAGGACTCCTGCACACTATATAGTGGTTATTTATTGATTTTGGCACACTATATGGTGTTTGGTTGGGGTGGTCAACGCGCAGAAAATACGCTGTCATTGAGGTTGATGAAGCGTTCAAGAGCATCAATAAAGCGCTGATCCGTGCTGACGGGCTCTGATCGGTGTCGTCTGACTGACATTCAGCACCGGGAGTGTTAGCGTTTCGGCCTTCTTTGATTCATACAAGGGGCGGCGGTCTTGATTACACTCGACGATCATATTCAGGGCTTTTCTCGCTCGCCATTGACGCTCTGGAGCGATCTGGCACCCTGGGCACTGACTACCCAAGCACCGGCAATTGTGCGCCAGATGCTGACCAGACTGCCTACCGCCGACTATGCGATCCACGACGAAATTGCCATCCATCACACGGCAGTGGTCGAAGACGGCGCGGTGCTCAAGGGCCCGCTGATCATCGGCGCCCATTGTTTTATTGCTGCTGGAGCCTATCTGCGAGGGGGCTGCTGGCTGGATGAACACTGCATTATCGGCCCCGGAGCAGAACTGAAAACCTCCTTTGTTTTCAGCGGCAGCAAGCTGGCCCACTTCAACTTTGTCGGTGACTCGGTGCTGGGGCACGGGGTCAACCTCGAAGCGGGCAGTATCGTCGCCAACTATCGCAACGAGCGGGCCGACAAGGAGGTACAGGTACGCATCGACGGCCGTTTACAGCACACCGGTTGCGAGAAATTCGGTGCGCTGCTGGGGGACCAGTGCCGGATCGGCGCCAACGCGGTATTGGCGCCGGGAGCTGTACTCCAGCCCGGCAGCGTGGTGCGGCGTGGGCAAGTGTTCGATTGCGAAAGCCAGGACGCTTGACCGTCAGCGATAAACTGCACTGCTCCTTAAAGGCGTCAATTGCAAAAGAACGTGGTATGCCGGCGGGATATTAAATAGAATGAATCTCATTTGAGACTCACTCGCGCCGCGCAGGGTTCGCTTGTATGACTGATGCCGTATTGCCAACGCCCGCCACAGAACCGAGCCTCCACACGCTGTACCGCGACCACCGCAGTTGGCTGGAAAGCTGGCTGCGGCGACGGCTTGGCAACGCCTGGGATGCGGCCGACCTCAGCCAGGACACGTTTTTGCGGATTTTGGCCAGCGCCCAGCCGGTTGCTCAATTGCAGGAACCACGGGCTTATCTAGTGACGGTGGGCAAGCGTTTACTGGTCAATTTTCATCAGCGTCGCAGCCTTGAGCAGGCTTACCTGAATGCCTTGGCGCGCTTGCCGGAAGACTGCGTGCCGTCTCCCGAACAACGCTGGCTGTTGCTGGAGACTCTGCAGGCCTTGGATGAACTGCTCGATGGATTGCCGCCAGCGGTACGTCGGGCGTTTCTCTGGAGCCAGCTGGAAGGTCTGGGGTACCGGGAGATTGCCGAGCGGCTCAAGGTCTCCGAGCGCACGGTCAAGCGTTACATGGCCCAGGCCTATGAACATTGTCTGTTGGTGGAACTGTGAGCCGTACCGCACCGGATGTCGCACGGGCGGCGGCGCAGTGGTTGGCGTTGCTTGAATCTGGTGGCGCCACCGAGCGTGATCACACTGGTTTGCAGCAATGGCGCGACAGTCACCCGCAACACGAACAGGCCTGGCAAAAAGCACAGATGTTGCGCCAGCGTTTTGCCGATTTGCCATCCTCCCTGGCATTGGCCAGCCTTGATCGGCCGCCACCGGGCCGCCGTGCGGTACTCAAGCGCGCCCTCGGCGTGGCGGCATTGGTTCCGGCCGTGTGGTTGCTCGGCCGCCAGTTGCCCCTGGACGTCTGGCGCGCCGACCTGCATACCGCCACGGGGCAGCGTACACGGGTGCCGCTGGCCGATGGCAGTCAGTTGCAACTGAACACCGCCAGTGCAGTGGACGTGGACCTGGGGCGGCGGCGCATTGGTTTGCTGGAGGGCGAGTTGGCGCTGACCGTGCCAGGCGCAGCGGCACTGAACGTGCACACGCGCTTTGGCCAGGTCGTTGTCAGCCAGGCCGAAGTCTGCGTGCGTCAGTTCGCCAATGGCTGCCTGGTGTCAGTACTCACAGGCAGCGTGCGGGTGAGCGACGCACGCGGACAAGCCATCGCGCTCGGAGCTGGACAACAAGTGCGTTTGCAGCTCGCGGGGCTCGGTGCTCCGACGCCGTTCGATACTTTTCAGTTGGGTTGGCGCGACGGTGTATTGACGGCCAAGAACCAGCCATTGGGCGATTTCTTGCGCGAGTTGGAACGCTACCGCCCGGGCGTCCTGCGCTGGGATCCGAGCCTGGAAACCTTGCGCGTTACCGGCAGTTATCGCCTGGAAGACACCGATCGCATTCTCCAGCTGCTGGCCTCGACCCTGGCGCTGGAGGTGCATTCGCGCACGCGGTATTGGGTGACATTGGCGCCGCGCAAAAAACTGGCCTGACTTTGTAGGAGCGAGCTTGCTCGCGAAAAACCTTAACGATAACGCGTGCATTCAGGATAAACGCGGCGCCTCGAATTCTTCGCGAGCAAGCTCGCTCCTAGAGTATTCGTCTGAGGGCTGTCCCTTTTTTTCGTTTCGCCTGTCATCCAAGGCAAGTGAACGAAAACAGAGAGCCCTTTAATGCCCGTCGTCCCGCCATCGCTGCTGCGTTTGAGTCTGCTGCTGAGCCTGAGTGCCAGCCCGTTGTGTATGCCTCTGAGCTGGGCCGAGGACGCGTCCCGGCGTGGTTATGAGGTGCCTGCTGGCAGCCTGGACAGCGCCTTGACGCGGTTTGCCGGTTTGGCCGGGGTCAACCTGTCGGTGGACCCGGCGTTGGTCAGCGGCCTGCGCAGTCGTGGCATTTCCGGTGAGTTTGCCGTCGAGGAAGGTTTTGCGCGCCTGCTTCAGGGCTCGGGCCTGCAATTGCAGGCGGTGGGGGATCGCGCCTACACCCTGATTCCCGCTGCGCAAAGTGACACGCTCCAGTTGCCCGCGACCTCGATTCTCGGGGCCAGCACCACGCCGGTCGCCGAAACCTATGCCGGTGACCAAGTCACGCGCAAAGGCGCCCAAGGCTTGCTGGGGGAGGGCGACTTCATGGACACGCCGTTCAATCTCACCTCCTACACCGCCAAGGCGGTGAAGAACCTTCAGGCCCGCACCCTCGGTGAAATGGTTGCCAGTGATCCGTCGGTACGTATCACCAACCCGGCAGGAGGGCGTTTCGAGCAGTTTTCCGTGCGCGGCTTCAGCCTGTTTAACAGTGACGTGTCTTACGGTGGTCTGTATGGCGTGCTACCGACGTATGCCATCGACATGGAAATGGTCGAACGGGTCGATATCCTCAAGGGGCCTGGTGCGTTGCTCGGTGGTATCGCACCGCGCGGCAGTGTCGGCGGCGGCATCAATATCGAACCCAAGCGCGCAGCAGATGCGCCGCTGACCGAGTTCACCGGCAGCTATGCCTCGGCCGGTCAGTTCGGCGGGGCAGTGGACATAGGTCGGCGTTTCGGTGATGAACAGCAGTTTGGCGTGCGTTTCAACGGAGTGAAGCAGTCCGGCGATACCGAGTGGGATCACCAATCAGTCGATCGGGAGATGAGCGTGATTGGCCTGGACTTTCGCAAGGAGCGCGTGCGCCTGTCCCTCGACCTGGGACGCCAGGAACGCACGGCCGACGCTCCGCAGGAACGCGTAGAAGTGGCCAAGGGCAGTGTGATGCCCAAGGCTCGCGATATCCGTGACAACTTCGCCCAGTCCTGGACTTATTCCCATACCAAGGACACCTTTGGCGCGGTTCGCGGTGAGTTCGATGTCAGCGATTCGTTGATGGTCTACGCCGCCGCAGGGGCGCGCAAAGGCAACTATGACTTCCTGCGGCATGGTGTACAGGCGACCCAGAGCAATGGCGACTTCACCGTGGTGCCGCGTAGTTTTCGTCGCGATGAAGGCGTCAAAACCGTCACGCTCGGTGCTCGCAGCTGGTTCGACACCGGGGCGGTAGGGCACACGATCAACGTCAGTCTCAACCGTTTCAACATGGATTTCGACAACGCGGGCGAGCGCTACACCCCGGGCCGGAGCAACCTCTACAACCCGGTAGAGTTACCGCACCCGGGCCAGGCCGTGCGCTGGGACACCAGCACCCACACCGAGAACCGCTTCACCAGCCTGGCGCTGGCGGACACCCTGAGCTTTCTGGATGAGCGTGTCTTGCTGACGCTCGGCGCACGCTTGCAAAAGGTCCAGGTGACGTCCTGGAGCAACGGTGTGAAAGATCAGCCGGCGTACGACGAACAAGCCACGTCGCCGGCCGTGGGGCTGGTGGTGAAAGTCACCGATCAGTTGTCTCTGTACACCAACTACATGGAAGGCCTGAGCCAGGGTGAAACCGCACCTTCGAGCGGGGTACGTAACGAAAATGCGATTTTCCCACCGACCAAAAGCAAGCAGGTGGAAGTCGGCGCCAAGTACGACCTGGGCAACTTCGGCATGAGCGCCAGTGTGTTCCAGATTAAACAACCGGCCTATGGCATCGATGCCGAGGGGTTCTTCAAACCCAATGGCGAGCTACGCAACCAGGGGCTGGAGTTGAACCTGTTCGGGGAGCCCGCCAAAGGCCTGCGCTTGCTCGGTGGTGTGATGCTGCTCGACAGCGAGCAAACCAAGACTGCTCAAGGCCTGACGGATGGCAAGCGCGGCACCGGCGCGCCAGTGGCCAACGTCAACCTCGGGGCCGAATGGGACATCGAGCATCTGCAAGGCTTGACCCTGACTGCCCGCGCCATTCACACCGGTGCACAGTACCTGGACGCCGCCAACCAGCAAAAAATCGATGACTGGGAACGCTACGACCTGGGCGCACGTTACAGTTTCAAGCTGGACGAAAAACCGGTGACCCTGCGCGCCACCGTAGAGAACGTACTGGACACCACCTACTGGGCTTCGGCCGCCACCTCCAGTGACAGCGCTCCAGGCTTGACCCTGTCGACGCCGCGCACCTGGCTGGTCTCGGCAACAATCGGCTTTTGATTACGGCCAGTGCGGCGAGCTGAACGTTGCCCGACTGTGGCAACGATCAGCTCGCGCCGCAATCATTCAGCGGTTGAGCAAGCTGCGCTGCATGCGCGCAATGCCTTCTTCGAGCATCGCCCTCGGACAGCCGAAGTTCAAGCGCACAAACTGTTGGCTGTCGTCAGCAAATTCCAGGCCGGCACTCAAGCCGACCTTGGCCTGTTCGAGGAAAAACTGCTGCGGGTCATTCAGCCCCAGTGCGCTGCAATCCAGCCACGCCAGGTAGGTGCCTTGAGGGGCATGCATCACCACCCCCGGCAAGCGTTTTTGCACTGCATCCAACAGGTAGTCGCGATTGTCTTGCAGGTATGCGACCAGCGCTTGCAGCCATGCGCCGCATTGACTGTAGGCGGCCCAGGTGGCTTCCAACCCCAGTGGGCTGACGCTGTCGACCATGCCACGGCGTGCCTTGTTGAAGCGTTCGCGAATAGCGGCGTCCTGAACCACGGCAAAGCAGGTTTTTAAACCCGCGACGTTATAGGCCTTGCTCGCCGACATCAGGGTAATGGTGCGCCGCGCAATCTCCGGGCTCAGCGATGCGGTGGGGATGTGCCGGCGGCCGTCAAAACACAGCTCGGCGTGAATCTCATCAGAGATGATCAGTGCGCCGTGCTCCAGGCACGCGGTGGCGACGGCGAGCAATTCTTCACGGGGGAACACCTTGCCGATCGGATTGTGAGGATTGCTCAGCAGCAGGGCGCCCGCACCCTCCAACGCCTGGCGCAGGGCCGGCAGGGGCGTCAGGTATTCGCCCTGACTGCTCAGTTCAAACGGAACCTCGATCTTTGGCAAATCCCAGTTGCCCGCCGCGTGGCGCAAGGGCGCATAGTTGGGCGTTTGCAATACCACCGACTGACCTGGCGTGACAAAGGCGTTCAAGGCCATGTTGAAGCCCGGTTCCACACCGGGCAGGAACAGCAATTCATCGGGTTGCACGCGCCAGGCGTACTTGTGCCAAAGGTCGGCAACAATCGCCTCGCGCACTTGCGCGCGGGCCACGCTGTAACCGAGCATCTGTTGGTCCAGGCGCTGGTGCAGCACCTCAAGGATCGCCGCTGGCGCAGCGATGTCCATGTCGGCAATCCACATCGGCAGCACGTCTTCGGGGTAGCGACTCCACTTGGTGCTGCCGGTACCGAAACGCGGGTGAATCGTATCGAAATCAAAACTCATGAGGGGCGCTCGTGTCAGGAAGGCTGGCGGCAAATGAGGTTGATTCTAACCGCATACTACTGACACGCCAGAGCTGATTATCAACCGGCCCGGCATGACGGCCATGACGGCGTGGGCGATCAAACGTAGGTCGATATGAAAGGCAATCAACTTTAAAACAGTCAATCCCGCTACGCCCTCAGCAGCGCGCGGGATGTTCTATTTGACGTGTCAGAGGAGAGATTAAACCGCCGCAGTGCTGTGTCGCGCGTTTAATGTCAGTTGTTCTATAAGGTCTCTCAACGCCGCGTCTTTCTCATCAATCACCGCCTGTAACGCGTCAAAGTACTCATCCGATTGAGGGTCTGGATGAAGGCGTTTTACTTCCGCTGTTTTTCGCTGCGCATCGGAAGCGATCGCCTTGAATTGCGCGCTGTATTTTCTTTCCAGGAATCTGTGCCAGAACGAGCGGCTTAAAATATAGGTCTGCAATACCCGGCTCTTGCGCAATTTTTCCAACTCGATTTGCGCCTGTTCTATATCGCCTTTTATGTTTGGGTCATAGCGTTCTACCAGCGAGTCAAATAACATTTTGTCAGGCTGTAGCGGCAGGTTGAACGCTTTTTTCAACTTGATCCGGTAATACAGCACAACTTCAATCGTGTCGACCGAGGAGTTCTGCTGCAATAACTGGTAGGCTTTACGTTCCGCCAGTCGATCCACGTTGCTCAGGAAAAACAAGCCTTCTGCCAGTCTCAGCAGGTCTTTCTCTGCGGCATTTTGATCGGCCAGCACTGAAGTGGCTGCAATCTGCCCCAAGACTTCAAGCTTGTTAAACATCAGGATTGCGCCGTCCCCGCACGTGCCTTCGCCATAGGCTTTTCTGTACACCTCTGCGCGCAATTCGGTAGACCGCGAAATAGCCAGCAGCAGACGCCTGACGCGCTGAGTCAAGGCGATTCTGGATTCACTACTGTGTGTGTAGTCGGCTGACCAGGTCAAATCGTTCAGCAGCCTCAGCAGATCACTTGATGACGGTGTTGCCGCTTCTTCTATTCTGAGATTGAACCAGGTGTGGCGCCAATCATTGACCTCGGTTATGGGAATGCCTGACAACCAGCGCTCCACTGGACTATCAGTCATCGCCTGGTGAGTCGTACCCGGCAGGCGTCCACCCAGCTCGAAGCTATCGACACGCCGAAACTCAGCCAGCCTCGAGAGGCTGATCGCATTGAACGGGTTACCATGCAAGTAGGTGGCACGATTGGTTCGCATCATATCGGGGTTGTTGAACAAGGAGGCTGGAATACTCTGGAGCCGGTTTTCTCGCAAATCCAAATGTTGCAAACCTGTTTGAGTTTCCGCGCCGATCGGCCAACTTTCAATACCCGTGGCGCGTAAGTTCAGATGAGCCAAATGCTGCAGGGGACGAATGTCGGGCGTGACGTTAAGGTGGTTACCTTGCAACACCAGATATTCCAGATGGCTCAGCCCCATCAAGCTATTCATACTCGCCTGATCGATAGGGATGCCTCCATCCGCCAAGTCCAAATACCTCAATTCGCGCATGTCGCCAATGGAAGTGGGTATGCGGCTGAGGTGTGCATGGTCAATGGTCAGAATTTTTAAATTGCTGAACAGCCGCAAAAAACGCTCATAGTCTTCAGTGCGATCTACTTGAAGGGTTTCGGGGAGCGAGGGTCGCGAAATTTCGAGGCTCGCGACATGATTAAAGTCGCCACTCAGAAACGTCGGGATTTCAGCATATTGTGTGCATTCCAAGCGGAGGGTGTAACCCAGCTCGACACCGGTGTCATCGAAAAACACTACAGTCTCGCGACGCCAGGCCTTGAGAATTTCTTCTTTCATGCGGACCCGATCGTTTCGAGTAAATATTGTCCTCGGTCCCCTGGCCGAATCACGCCATGCGTTGAGCTGTGCGACCAGCGTGTCATATTCAACCCTTCTGCGTTCCAACTCGACAATCAGTTGCGGTCCGGACAGATTGAGTGACTGCATAAAACTATTGGCTTGCTCAATACTGAAGCTGGGGTACAGCGCCATGGTTTTTTGAAGTTGCTCGCTGGGATGGACCCAATTCGCAACACGGGAAAAAAAACCTCGAATGGATGAGGGGTAGGCGATGAATGATATATCCACATTCAGGGGTGAAGATAACCATTGCGGCAATACTTTTTTGCCGAGCACGGCTTTTGAAATATCACGTTTTTCAGCAGCGTTTGTTACCAGCGCTTGCTTGAATTCAGGAAGCTGGTCTTTGCTGTCGACCTTCATGGTCTTTCGTTCCGCGGGATTTAACAGCGCCCATACGGATTCCAGCAAGTTATCGCCTTGTTGGGGCAACTGATTTAAAATGTCACCTTGCTCGTTGCAAGCAAAATAGTGACTGCCTTTTTTTAGCAGGATTTTACGCTGGTCGCTGTGAGTATTCCCGACACTCAGAAGGGGCGTTTCAGTCACGTTGTTTTCAAATACGTCCAAGCGGGTATCCTCAGGCCAGCCGGGCTGGGAGACCACCTCATGCAATAACAAGTGGGTGCTTTCAGCACTCGCCAGCGTGTCTTTATAGAGCCCTTCCAGCGCCCGATTGAGTTCCACTTCTTTTTGCACCCAATCGATGTGCTCGGCAACCCTGAAAGGAACAACCCCTTCTTTCAAGGTTTGCCGTTCTAGCTGAGTGGTTTGTTTGAGCATGCACTCGATGACACTGACGGGCAGTTGCGGGTACTTCGCGGCCAGGGCCGAAATATCAGGGTCATGGCTGAACTCCCGCTGCCGGTAAAGCCGCTCGAAAAGTTTGAATTTTGTGCTTTCAACCGCATCGGCGATTTTCCTGGCCAACTTCACGATTTGCTGCTCGATGGTCAGGCCTGTTTCGCCCAACACGTTTTCCATATGCTGAGCATTCGAACGCTCGACGATCAATGTCAAGAAATCAGGGCCATCCATCTCTTCGCGGGTCAGGCTGATTGCGGACAAGGCTGCACTTTCTGATTCTCCGTACGTACCCACGACGCGTCCCTGAGCATCAACTATGTTTAATTGAGTCTGCGCAAAGAAACCCGGGATGTTGGTCAATCCCCATAGCTGGATATTTGAATCCTGTTGCGTGCCGCTAGGGTAGTAACGCATCTGTTCGATAAACACATCAATGTCGTCCAGTACCTTGAAACGCTTGCAGGTATCGAGCAGGTACACCGGCGCGGTTAGATTGTTTCTGTGTACATAACGCAAGGCGCTGGCCCGGACTCCGGTGATCGCCAGAACGTGGCTGATGACCTCGTTGGAAAAGTTATAAAGCTGATTGCTCAAACGGCGGAACAGTTTTGTCACTGGCCACACCAGCGGTTCCTCTGTCACACGACGCCATGCGCCTGCCGAGTTATGTTCCAGAACCGGCTGGTTTTCCTGCTCGCCTCTCGGGTGTTTTAACTTGAAACGTTTTTCAGCAGTATCGTATTCGACCTGAAATATGCGCCCATCCAGTGGCAGGTATTGCTTGCCGTCAACCTGGTAAATTCCCAGGGCATCGGGCCTGAGGCCGGCGGGCAGAATCACATTACTCTCATAGGCCAATAACGGCGCCTGGTCCAAGTGTGACTCGCCACTGGGCAAACGTTGGGCCGAAGCGGCGTTACCCAATGTGGTTCGCAACCCGTTGATATCAGCCGGGCTGCCCATGCCCATCAACGTCCGTTCTTCGGGCGTCAGGACATCGCTGATTGCCAGATAAAAACTATCGGTATTATCCGGCACCGCTTGCAGGGTTGAAGAGTGAGGCGGGGCCACTTGATAGCGCTCGTCACCTAAATGTTCGAGGACGATCGTTCGATCATCCGCGCCCATCCGTTGATACGGCTTATACAGTTCTTCCTGGGAACGCTGGGTAATGATCAGCGACCTGTCCAATTTGATATCCAGCTGTTGTGCTGCAAAGGTTCGGGCCCAGATGTCATATTCTTGGTTGTATCGGCGTGGGTGATAGATGCTATCAATGGCTCGGTTGACTTGCTCTGTTTCCAGATACTTTTGCGCCAGGCTGAAGTACTGGTTCGGCAATTTAAGTTGCTGGCGCAGCGCAGTGCTGTCCGCCTCGGAGAGAGGGTGATTGCGCAATATCTCGCGCGCACCCACCTCAGACAAACCGCTGAAAAACATTCTGAAGCTATTCAATGTCTGGCTGAACGGGCTGTTGTCGACAGCCCGTTGGTTGGGCAAGAATTTTCCGCTCTCGCTGTTAATTGCCCACGGGTGATCCCGGGTCAAACCTTCGAGGTTATACAGTGTATCGTGCAGGGTTATTCGTTCCGCTCTGGCGAGTGTCGCAATGTGCTCACGTATCACTGCAATCCGAGCACTTTCGCTGCGGTTTTTATTATCTTCGCGACCTAACAATGAGGAGTCAGGTAGTTGTCTCAATATGACTCGGAACAACGGGTCGCTTGTGGTTTCCCCCAGGCCGTGATCATCCAATGCTGTATAGGTACCATCCGCCTGGCGCTTGATGCTCACCACCGTAGGCAATCCGTGTATATCGCCCTTGCGGGTGTACGATTCAATCAAGCCGCCATCGGCATCCCACACATTCAAGGTGGAGTGGTCGGGCCAACTGTCCAGTTGCGTTAACAGACCGAATACCACTTCATGCATCAGATGCGGCATCTGATCCTGCTGAGTGAAGTCGTCGGTCAAATGCTCGATGACCTTGTCGATGTGCAACCGGCGCACCCCCTCCAGCAGATGCGCCGGTGCCGGCTGACCGTCCCACACCTTTTTCAGGACATCATGTGTGATACCGGTACTTTTCAGCATTTTGGTGAGTTGGGTGCTGGAGAACGGCTTTGAATTGGTCGGCAGCATTCGCTGCAACAAATCAATGTCGGATAACGTGTGGATGTTCTCGACCTGCAGATGCCAGCGTTGCACGTTTACATCAAACGCCACGCAGGGACAGTAGAGGGCAGGGTTTGACGCGACCAGGGTGAACGCTTTGCGCTTGTCGTCATACACCACTTGTATGGCAACCTGTTGTTCCTCCGTACTGAGTTTTACGTAAGAGTATTCACCCACTTGATAAATGCCTTGATCATTTGGGGTAAGGCCATCAAGTAATAACACGTCAACTTTTTCATAGGGTTCTATGGTCGGCGTCCACAGTTCTTGTTGGCCGTCCTCACGCATGACCCGTTGCGGTTTATCCAGTTTATGCCACAGCTCCCTCATGCGCTGGCTGTGCAAGCGACTGGCTGTCAGTGACAAACGCAAGCTGATGACCAAGTCCAGGCAATCGGCCAGCGCAGAGGCAAACTCCGCGTGCTGACCTTTGGTAAGTGCAATGCCACCACTGACCAAGCTATAACCCAGAGAGCCGAATAGCGCGGTCTGCATAATGCGGTTCAAACCCAAGACGCCGCCCGGTAGAGGTAACGTCAATAGCTCAAGGACTTCCCCACCGACTTGAATGGCATGGGTTTTGAACGCATTCCAGTCGGCCTCCGAGCGCGTACTGGCGAGTAAACTCAATGCTTCACGATAGCGGCCTGCCTGGTGGGTGGAGACAACGGCGGCAAGGTGTGGCGAACGCGATTCCAGGGGTTGCCCGGTAATACGCATGCGCTCGAAGCTCTGGTCGGTGAACTCGTAACGAACGGGTTCGTATTGCATGGCTTGAGCCAGCAAGAACCGTTGCGGGTCTTGCGTCTTTGATACGCTGCGCAGTTTTTCAAACGCCGACAACTGAGCAGGCGAGAGCTGGCTCGTAAACCAGCCCATGTCTTCCTGTTGATAGCTTTGCTTGAGCAGCGCCTTGAAGGTTTGCAGGGACTCAGCGAAAGAGTGGTGTAGAACAAATGCCCCGCCACGGCGCTGCGGGAAATAGCTTAAATGCGTGCTCTCATCGGCTAGCTGGACAAGGAACAGCGGATAGTACGAGCCGCCTCCCGCTTCATTTGACGTCAGGGTGATCTGTGCCTGACCCTGCTCAAGGGCTTTTTTATATCGGCCGTACAACGGTTCTGTAAGACCGCTATTGCTTGAATCCCTGAGCGCTTCGAGTAATTCGAATTTGATGCATACCTTCGCGGCATCGTCTATCAGGGTACGCAACGTGCCTCCCGCACTCAGCGATGCTTCGATTTCACGTTTCAGCTGTTGTCCCAGGTCCAACTCCCGCGAAATACGAATGAACGTCTTGATTGACAAATGTTCTGCGTTTTCACCCTTCAGGGTACTGGCCGTTTCATAGCTGAACCCCGTCACGTCTGCATACGAAGTGGTGTAACCAAAGTTAAGACAGGCTGCACGCCACACACTCATTGTGCTGACATGCAATTTGAATCTTGATTCGTCCAATGCTCGGCGGCGGCGCCCAATGCCCAGGTTTTTTTTGGTCACGGCCCACAGCGAAGGACGTTCGATAACTTCCCCATAACGGGTCGATATGAACATTTTTTCGGGGTTCAAGGTTAGGCCGGTGGCGGTCTTGAGCGCTTCGATCAAACGCGCCAGACCCTGTTTTTTGAAGGTGTTTGTGATTCGAGCACTTTCGTTCTCGACATCTTTCAGGGCTTTCAGTGCCGCACGCTCAAGTACCACATATTCGCGCTGTTGCTCATCGCTGAGCGTGGCAAAGCTTTTGCGGACTTGCGTCTGAAGGTGACGCAGCGCTTCTTGCATTTGCCATTGCTCGGATGAAAGCAGAAGTTGGGTTGAAGGATTAAACAGCGTTGAATTTTCCGACATCATGTACTACTCGAAAGAGTGAAAGCACTAACATCGCAGTTATATACCCACTCTGTGCGTTACATAGATGCCGTTGCCCGCTGCCGCCAGTGTTAGATATTCAATAAGCGATCACCGCTTCATGCAGACCTGGAGCGTACAAAAAAATGACAGGTGATCGGTTGCGCGATGCCGTAACTATCTATGGGTGCCGGTTTCAGAGGCTGCGATAGGTTAGGGGTTTACCTCTTGATATCGAAATAAACCATGAGCTTACGAAAATCGCTTCCTCAATTCGACGCACGCGACCTTGCCCGCAGTGATCTTGATCCCCTTGAATTAACCCTCAGCCATATGCCCAAGTGGTTGTTGGACGCTGAGCCTCGGCTGATTGACGCGCTGAAGTCATCAATGGCCCTCAGTCATGATTATCACGTCAAGGTCGGAAAGCAGTTTGGCGAGTTAGAAAGTGTCGAGCAATATTGCGCTCCGTTATTGTCTGCCGAACTGCAGCGTCGTTTCCCCGGCGCACTCGACGTTCATCATGACCACGTGTCGTTAGTGCATGTGCACATCGACGGTTTTGATCCGCTGTTCTTAAGGTTGCACCAACATTTGATCCATGCCGAACCTAAAACCTTGCTTTGGGCGGCGTTGCAAAATTTCTCGGCTGATGAAGCGCTTGAGGGCGGCATGCACCCCCAAAGCGCTATTCTTAAAGACGCACAGCGTGATCGGCCAAGCCCGGTACGGCCTTATGAATTTGCCGCAGCCTGTCGCGCGCTGGATTTAGGGCTTAAGTACCAGCTTTATTTACAGCAATTCCTCGGCGTGGCGGCCACAGGTGCCGTCACGCTTACCGCGGAACAATCCACGACGCATGAAAACCTGCAGCGACTCAAGACCTATGACATGCAGGTGGACGCGCACATTGCTTTTCTGAGTAAAAAAGTCAGTGAGCCGGTTTATAAAACGCTGATTGCCTTATTGGTTCCCGATTCAGGATCTGGGGTCAAAGGGACTGTGTACCTGGACGGTAAACCCCTCGTTATAAGTACGTTGTCGATACTGGACACTCAGGTCGACGGTATCATTGTGTTTTCCTCCGATACAGTACTGATGCACCCGGACAATCGGGTAATTCTCTACATCCCCAATGATCCGGAAACGCCGTTTTGTGAGTACGCCTCACTGGCACAGATGACCGCTGAATTAAGGCGTCGTTTATTGGATCCGACGTACCTGCGGTTTTTTACGTGCTTTATTGCGCTTGAGGCCAAACCAGCGTTTCTCCAGCGTGTCAGCGAGAACCCCGAGCATCTCTTTCTTACCACGCCAGTAACGGACCTGGCGCCCGCAGAGTATCTGGTGTCGGTGCAGCTCAAAAACATGTTTGCGGACGCCCGACAATTAGCGGTACCCACTGGCGTGCTGGATGCGGCAGAGCGTGAGCGGCGCTGGCAGCTGTATAAAAATGTCGGGTTGGCGCTGGTGAATGTCGCTGCGCTGTTTGTACCCGAACTGGGCGCGCTGATGCTGGCGGTGGCCGCCGTGAAAATGCTCGGGGAAGTATTTGAAGGTGTCGAAAGTTGGGCTCGTGGTGACATCGATCATGCGCGCGAACACTTTCTGAATGTGGCTAAAGATATTGCGCTCACGGCAGCGGTCGCGGTAGGCGGCGTTGTACTGCAAAAAGCCGTCATTCGCTTGAGTCAGGCCAGCAAGGCTTTTTTAGAGGATTTTGAGCCTGTTCTGCAGGAAGACGGTAGCGCACGGTTGTGGAACAAGAACCTTGAGCCCTATGAAGCCAACCCAAAACCCGGGCCATCACACGAACCGGATGCTTTGGGCATTATCACCGTTGACGACAAACACTATGTCGAGGTGGACGGAAAAACCTATCAAGTAAGGTTTGATCAGACGCTAAAACAATGGCGCACGGTTCATCCAAATCGTATCAACGCGTTCCAGCCTGCGTTGCTGCATAACCAACAAGGTGCTTGGCAGCATGCCCATGAATGGCCCTTGGAGTGGCAAGGCAGTTCAACCTTGATCGGGCGCTTGGGGCGAGATGTCTCCAAGCTTGAGCCGCAGGCGCTACGCTGCGCGCAAAAGCTGACTGATACCTCGGAAGATGTGATGCGCCGTGTGCACCTTGAGCATTTGGCGCCGCCGTTGTTGTTGAGCGACACGCTTGAGCGATTTGTGATCGATCGAAAAATAACCCGTTTCATCAGCCAAATGAGTTCAGGTCTGCATAACGACCCTGAAGCCGCAGAACTGCAACTCAGGCTGCTCCCGTTGTTGCCGCGATGGCCACAAGGCAAAGGGTTGCAGGTGGGGGCGCGGGCGTCGCAGAACATCAGCCACTACGGTCATGAGCAATGGGCTACCACCTCCCGCATTGAGCTGCCCGAGACTGTACTCAAACAAGGGCGAGTACTTGAAAGCGTTCTTGAGCAACTTTCTGCGCAGCAGCGCCAGGTGCTGCTGGCTACAGAAGATGGCACGAACCACACCGCGTTATTGCAAACACTGGTTCGAATGCTCGGCGAACAAGCCCAACAACAACGATGGCAGTTGTTCGAAGGGTTATATGCGCGTTTTAACCGGTCTACCCTGGAGGAAACACGCGCGCTGGAACGTGCCTTTCCCGGGTTGCCCAAAAGGGTTGCACAACGTCTGGCCGAGACAGCCAATGAGCAGGAATTGTTATCGCTTCGTTCTGCCAAGGTGCCTTTGACCCTCGCCGAGCATGCGCGCCTGCACCTGCATGATGTGCGGCTCAATCGCGCCTTCGAAGGTTTTTACCTGCAGAGCCTGGATAATCCCGATACGTTGACACTCGCGCGACATTTTTCGCCCCGACTGCCCGGGTGGCCCGCTGATATTCAGTTGGAGGTGCGTGAACACTCGGTCGTGGGCAAGGTGCTGTGTCGCTGGGGTGATGAAAGCTCAAGTCATCCGCAGGTGCTGGTGAAAACAGCGCACCGCTATCGTCGCTATCAGGCCGAAGATCAACTGTACCGGGCCGTGCCTGGGAGCGAAGCGTGTCTGTTTGAAGCGCTACTGTCAGCGTTGCCCGAGGTGCAATCGCCGGTGTCAGCGGATGTAGAGAGCTTTGCTGGAGCGTTGGCTGAAATAGCCATCAAAGACCGGGATGAATCCGCACGCGTGCTGGGCATGCAACGCCTCAACCGGGGTTTCAGGGCGCCGAGTCGAATGCCTGACGGTCGAGTGGGTTACCCCTTATGCGGATTGAGTGCTGTCAGATATCAACGAGGATTGCAGCGACGGGTAAGGGCTTTATACCCCGATTTTACCGATGAGCAGGTGGTGGAATACCTCGACGCTTTGGTGGAGGGCGGGCTCGACCCATTGAGTGTCGTCCGTGGGCGTAAGCGCGAAGGTAGAGCTTTGGTGCAAAGTTTACAGACCTGGTTGGACGCAGCAATGATGGAAATGCCCTCCTCAGATACAATTTATGACTATGCGGACGGTCGGTTTGAAATGGGTCATGTGATCTTGCAAGCCTGGAAGCGCAATCCCGAGCACATCCCGTGGGCAACGGATGAAGCGGTGTACAGCGTGAACCTTGATGGGTTACGCGTGGGTGATTTACCGGTGTTGCCGGCGAATATCCGCCTGAGTCACATTCATGAATTGAGTTTGAGCAACCTGAATTGCAGGGACACGGCCGATAACTTCTTGAGTCATTTCCCCAGCCTGACCAAGCTTGAGATGGATAACAACCGGATGACACATCTGCCTCAGCAGCTAACCCAAATGCCGAACCTGCGTCGATTGTCGATGGCGCGTAACTTGTTGCGCCTCCAGAGCGAAGACATCAAGGTGATCAATCAGCTCAGCGAGCTCGAAACGCTCAACTTGAACGATAACTCGATCGGGCCTTTGCTGGACCTGAGCTTACTGCCCAAGTTACGTCGGGTGTCACTGCGCCGTACCTTGATCGAAGAATGGCCTCCAGGATTGATTACGCGTCCTTTGCTGCAAAGTGCTGACTTGCGTGATAACGCAATTGTGGAAATTCCGGAGCAGGTTTATCAGGCACCCACCTCGGTCAGTTTGAATGTCACCCTGTCAGGAAATCCGTTGTCAGCCGCCAGTCGTTTACGTCTTGCGCGCTCAATCCTGCAAGGTGGCGATAGCATGGGGATACACAGCGAAGAACTCCTGACGCAAGCCGCGGCCTTTGAATTCTGGACAGGGGGAGTCACTGGGTCTGAAGCGAGGCAGCGCGAAACCCTATGGAATCAACTGCAGGCCGATCCCGCCGCGGATGATTTTTTTGTGATGTTAAGTCGACTGACCGTCACTGCCGATGCTCAAAGCGTGCGCCAGGATTTGAGTCGTCGTGTGTGGGAAATGATTGAGTCGGCGGCGCAAAGCAGCACCCTGCGCCAGGATTTATTTGACCTTGCCGCCTCGCCTCGTAGCTGCACCGACAGCGTGGCGCTTACGTTCAGTGCATTGGAAGTTCAAGTCGAGCTGGCCCGCGTCGCCACACACGGTTCGCCGCGCAAAGACGAGCTGATCAAGCTGGCCAGACGCTTGTTCCGGTTGGATCAAGTGCAAAAAATAGCGGCTGAGCATTACAGTGCCAGCCTGGAAAGCGGCGGTCCCTCCCTTGACGAATTGGAAGTGCACCTGGCGTATCGCGTCGGCCTTGCGCAAACCCTCGACTTGCCGGGGCAGCCTTGGAGCATGCAGTTCAAGTCGTTGGCCGGTGTGTCTCCAGCAGACTTGAAGGTAGCCAAAACTCGCGTCGAAATGGCGGAAAAATCGCCCGAGTTACAGCGCTATGTCAGTACCCGGGACTTTTGGCGTGATTATGTGGCAAGCGCGCACAAGGCTGAATTCAACACGCGCACCGGTCCTTTTTACGAGGAGCTGAATGGCTTGCTGAGACGTTCCCCAGATATGTCCAGCGAGCGTTATTTAAATGAAGCCAGCGGTGTGCGCAGGCATATGGAGGAGACTATCGATCAGTGGTATCTGGAAAAAACCTACATCTACCTTCCAGGCGCTGCGTTCCTTATGTAGTGGCTGGTTTTCCCATTTGAACGGTCTCCAGCCTCCCTGCCACAACGAGTCCACGGCGGTCTCTGCAGAAAACCCCCTGTTTGAACGGCTATTGGCAATTGAAGTTAACCCTCGCGTCGCTTGCTTGACCTAACGCACAAGACCTCAGGAGGTGAACCATGCAAATCGAATACGTTTGGATTATTTTGGCGGCGCTGTTGGTGCTGGTTGAGTTATGGGCGATTAATTGTGTATTGCGCAGTGGGAGCCGTGCGGAGACCAAGATGCTGTGGGTGGTAGTGATTGTCTTCGTACCGCTGCTGGGGTTGATCCTGTGGGTGCTTACCGGGCCGAAAGCGGTGGTCAAGGCCGACACCGGCGTTGAACACGGCAAGCATTGAGTGCAACGAATGCACACTGTGGGAGCTGTCAGCTCCCACAGAAATCTGGCTTTATGCGTTAGCGCTCAATGCCTTGCTGATCGCCTGGTTGAATGCCGGCAAGTCGTCCGGTGTGCGTGAGGTGATCAGCGTCCAGCCATTGGCCTGGCACGTCTTGGCCTCGGCATCCACCCAGTCAGCGGCACCGGCGTTGACGAGATCGATACGCACACTTTTATACGACGTGAGGGTTTTGCCGCTGACCACTCCGGCGTCAATCAAGGTCCAAGGCCCGTGGCAGATGGCGGCTATGATTTTTCCGGATTTGACGAAGTCATTGATCAAGCGCAGCGCGCCCGGGTCCTGACGCAATGTATCTGCGTTCACGGTGCCGCCCGGGATCACCAAGGCATCGAAATCGCTGCCCAGCAGGTCCGACAGCTTGGCATCGGATTCCACGGTTTGGTTTTTCTCGGTGTCATGGAGAAAAGTCTGGGTGGTACCGCCTTCGCTTGAGGCATGGGTCACTATGGCGCCGGCCTCGCGCAAGGTATGCAGCGGTTGCAGCAATTCATCCCGTTCGATGCCGGTGTTGGAAGTGATGATCAGAACTTTCTTGCCGTGCAGTTGTGAACTCATGGTCAGTGTTCTCCTGGTGGGTTTGCCGGGGTACTAGGGTGTTGAGGGGCGCACCGGCAAAAGGTTTAAATTAATCAGGCGTTTCCCCAATAAAAAACCATCGGAGCAAAAAGAGTTGTCCACGAAAACCGTGGGTATCTCTGTGGATAACCCGATGTGAGTCCGACGAGAAGGGCGATTTCGAGGCAGGTCAATATTTAATCAGGTTCAGCTGAAGGTCCCGATTGGCTGGGCTTGCGCTTGACGTACAGAGGAAAAGCCAGTGCTGGATTACCTGTCGCGCTCAGGTGCCGTGGGGCAGGTGGACACCCGTGCAGGTGGGAACTTGACGCTGGCCGGCCAGCCCCTACATGCTCCACCTTCCACGCTCAAGGATTGCCCATGGACAACAGCCCCGTACGTATCAATGCCGAGGAACTGCTCTCGGACAACTGGTATCTGCTGAAAAAATATAATTTCGACTTGCGCCGTCGCGATGGTCGTTGGCAAGCCCAGACCCGCGAGGTGTATGACCGCGGCAACGGCGCGACGATTCTGTTGTACAACGCCGAGCAACGTACGGTACTGCTGATTCGCCAGTTCCGCATGCCGGCCTTCGTCAATGATCACCACGGCTACCTGATTGAAACCGCCGCCGGCCTGCTGGACAACGCCAGCCCCGAAGAACGCATTCGCCTGGAAGCCGAGGAGGAAACCGGTTACCGGGTCGGCCATGTGGAGAAAGTCTACTCGGCGTTCATGAGCCCTGGCTCCGTGACCGAACGCATTCACTTCTTCCTTGGCGAATATCAGCCTGGCGATCGCGTAAGCGAGGGCGGCGGGCTGGAAGATGAGGGCGAAGACATTGAAGTGCTGGAGTTGGGGGTCGATGAGGCCATTGCCATGGTCGCGCGTGGCGAGATTGTCGACGGCAAGACCATCATGCTGCTGCAATACCTTGAATTGCGGTTGCTCAAGGCAGCCCTGAGCGACTAGGCGCAGGGCGCAGGCGTGACGGCGACCCGGTAACGCTCATCGAAATCATCCGCCAACTGCGCCAGGGTAACGTTACCCAGACGCTGCAGCAGTAACGCCTGGGCGTCATCAAACGCCTGGGTCAGCGCCGCGTTGACGGCTTGCTCCACCAGGCACTGCGGATGATCGGTGGACAGCCCAATGGCAAAGATCGACGGCGTGCCGAGCGCGGTGTGGATGTCCAGCAGGGTGATATCGCTCAATGGCTTGCCCAGGGTCCAGCCGCCCTGATGGCCCTTTTCGGAGCGCACATAACCGTTTTGCTTGAGCAGGCCCATAGTGCGGCGCACTACCACAGGGTTGGTGCCGAGCATCTGCGCGAGGGTGTCCGAAGTCGTCCGCTGATCGTGGCGGTCCATGTGGATCAGGACGTGGAGCATGCGCGAAAGTCGGGTGTCGTTTCTCATCGGGGTCTCGTGAAGGGCAAGGCGGAGCGCCAGTAAGTATCGTTCGTAACGATTTAAGTTGCGAGACTATTGACGAAGTATTTTTATGTAACTTATGGTGTGTCGTGAGCGCCTTTGAACCTCAAGGGCTAACAGAGAGGTGATCCTCATGGTTTACGACGCAATCATCGTTGGCGGTAGCTATGCCGGCCTTTCTGCGGGTTTGCAACTGGCCCGCGCCCGTCGTCAGGTGCTGGTGATCGATGCGGGGCTGCGGCGTAATCGTTTTGCCGCCACTTCCCACGGTTTCCTTGGCCAGGATGGCGAAGCACCCGGTGTGATCGCCGCTGAAGGGCGGGCGCAGTTGATGGCATATCCAACGGTTCGCTGGGTGAAGGACAGCGCTGTGCAGGCGCAATCCGAGCAGGCGGGTTTCTCGATACGCACGTTACACAGTGGCGCATTCAATGCGCGCCGCCTGATCCTCGCGACCGGCGTGGTGGATGACTTGCCGGACGTCGAGGGGCTGGCCGAGCGCTGGGGGCGCAGTGTGTTCCATTGTCCTTACTGCCATGGCTATGAACTGGATCAAGGCCGTATCGGCGTGCTCGCTACCTCGGCGTTATCGATGCACCACGCGCTGATGCTGCCGGATTGGGGGACCACCACGCTGTTCACCAATGGCGTGTTTGTGCCGGACGCCGAGCAACAGGCGCAACTGGAACGACGCGGTGTCACGGTGGAAAGTGCCGCCGTGCGCCAGATCGCTGGCGAGCGGGCGGATGTCGCACTGGAGGATGGACGGGTCGTGCCTTTGGATGGCCTGTTCACGATGCCTCGCACCCGCATGGCCAGCCCGCTGGCCGAACAGTTGGGCTGTGAATTTAACGAGGGGCCGATGGGCTTGTTCATCCAGACCGGAGAAACCCGCCAAACCACGGTGCCCGGTGTGTTTGCCTGCGGTGACGCGGCGATTGCCGCTGGCTCGGTGGCGCTGGCAGTGGGCGAGGGCGTACGGGCTGGAGTGGGGGCGCATCAATCCTTGATCATGGGGTAAGGCGGGCTGATCGACGCTCGCCGGCACCCTGCAAAGGTGCGTGAGCGAGCGTCGATGATCAGCCTGGCGGCGGGGGTTTAGCGCACCAGGCACGGCCGTTTGTTATCGAACGTCCAGCCGGGAATCATGAACTGCATGGCGACGCTGTCATCGCGCGCCCCCAGGCCCATGCCTTTGTACAGTTCGTGAGCGTGGGCCACGGCGTCCATATCGATATCCACGCCCAGCCCGGGTTTGGCGGGCACCTGAATATGCCCCTCGACGATCTGCAGTGGAGCTTTGGTCAGGCGCTGCCCGTCCTGCCAGATCCAGTGGGTGTCGATGGCGGTAATCTCGCCCGGCGCGGCGGCCGCTACCTGAGTGAACATTGCCAGGGAAATATCGAAGTGGTTGTTGGAATGCGAGCCCCAGGTCAAACCCCATTCATGGCACATTTGCGCGACTCGAACCGAGCCTTGCATCGTCCAGAAGTGCGGGTCGGCCAAGGGGATGTCCACCGACTGCAATTGGATGGCATGTCCCATTTCCCGCCAGTCGGTGGCGATCATATTGGTGGCGGTCGGCAATCCGGTGGCGCGCCGGAATTCCGCCATCACTTCGCGTCCCGAATAGCCATTCTCCGCGCCACAAGGGTCTTCGGCGTAAGCCAATACATGATGCTGGTCACGACACAGGGCGATGGCTTCTTGCAATGACCAGGCGCCGTTCGGGTCCAGGGTAATACGCGCGTCGGGGAAGCGTTCGGCGAGTGCCGTGACCGCTTCGATTTCTTCAGCACCGCGCAATACGCCACCCTTGAGCTTGAAGTCGTTGAAACCGTATTTGGCTTTGGCCGCTTCCGCCAGGCGCACAATGGTCTCCGGGGTCATCGCCTGCTCATGACGCAAGCGGAACCAGTCATCGGCACTGGCTTCACTGCGGTAAGCCAGATTGGTTTTCTGCCGATCACCGATGTAAAACAGGTAGCCCAGCATCTTCACCGCGTCACGCTGCTGGCCTTCGCCCAGCAGTGCCGCCACCGGTACCTCGAGAAACTGCCCGAGCAGGTCCAGCAATGCGGCTTCCATTGCGGTGACGGCATGAATGGTGATGCGCAAATCAAAGGTTTGCAGGCCGCGCCCGCCGGCATCGCGGGCGGCGAAGGTACGGCGCATGGCATTGAGGATGCGCTGGTATTCGCCAATGGGTTTGCCGATCACCAGGCTGCGGGCGTCTTCCAGGGTTTCCCGGATACGCTCGCCACCGGGGACCTCACCCACACCGACGTGCCCGGCGCTGTCCTTGAGAATCACGATATTGCGCGTGAAAAACGGGCCGTGGGCGCCACTGAGGTTGAGCAGCATGCTGTCATGTCCGGCCACCGGAATGACCTCCAAGTGCGTCACGACGGGAGCGCTGCGGGCGTGGTGCTGATGTTCTGTGTGCATGATGTCTTCCTTACTTGCTCAAGGCGGGGGCAGGTTGCAGCGTGGACGGGGTCGACGAGCCGGGCAGGGTCTTGGCGAAAAACACCAGGATGGCTGCAATGACCGAAGTCCCGGCCAGGCCATACAGGCCACCCTGGATCGACCCGGTGGTCTGTTCGAGGAAACCGAAGGTGGTCGGCGCGACAAAACCGCCAAGGTTGCCGATGGAGTTGATCAGCGCGATCACGGCCGCCGCGATCCGTGCATCCAGATAGCCTTGCGGAATCGGCCAGAACAGCGCGGACGCGGACTTGAAGCCAATGGCGGCAAAGCAGATGGCGATAAAGGCAAAGATCGGCCCACCGGTGGTTGAGAGGAACATACCGGTGGCGGCAATTAACAGGGCGACGGCAACCCAGGCTTGCTGAAACCTGAACTTGCCGGCCAGGGTGGCAAAGGCGTACATGGCAATAATGGAGATCAGCCAGGGGATCGAGTTGTAGAACCCCACCTGAATGTCGCTCAGGTCGCCCATTTTCTTGATGATGCTCGGCAGCCAGAAGGTGGCGGCGTAGATGGTCAGCTGGATGCAGAAATACAACGCGCAGAACAGCATGATCTGGCGATCCTTGAGCAGCGTACCCAAGGTTGGCTTGACCGTGATGGCTGCGTCCCGCAATTGTTGCTCACGCTCGATTTCACCGACCAGCACGTCCTGCTCTTCACGGCTGAGCCACTTCGCATCATGGGGTTTGGAGTCCAGCCAGTACCATACGAATGCGCAGAGTACGACCGAGGCCATGCCTTCGATGATGAACATCCACTGCCAGCCATGCAGCCCGAGACCGGTGATTTGCAGCAGTACGCCGGAGAGCGGACCGGACACCAATGAAGCAATCGCCGAACCGCTGAGAAAGATTGCAATCGCCTTGCCGCGTTCCGCGCCTGGCAGCCAGCGAGTGAAGTAGTAGATCACGCCGGGAAAAAAACCGGCCTCCGCGACCCCCAGCAGAAAACGCAGGATGTAGAAGTGGGTTTCGTTCTGGATAAACGCCATCAAGGTGGCGGTAATGCCCCAGGTGAACATGATCCGTGTCAGCCAGATACGCGCGCCGACCTTTTGCAGGAGCATGTTGGAGGGCACTTCAAACAGCGCGTAGCCGATGAAAAACAATCCGGCGCCGAAACCGTAGGCCGCCGCACCGATGCCCAGATCATGCTCCATGTGTGTACGCACAAAGCCGATGTTGACGCGGTCGATGTAATTGACGATGAACATGATCACAAAAAGTGGCAGCACATGCCGCTTCACCTTTTGGATTGCGCGAGCCAGGACTGGATCGATGGCAGGCGCAGCTGTCGCAGGGGTTGGAGGATTCACGAGGTAGAACTCCCACTGGTTTATTGTTGTGCGGGGGACGGTCTGGTTGGCAGAGGATGTCTGACAACTTGATAGACATCATACAACTCGCTTTTTTAGGCTGGCAATGGGATTGATATCAGGGGTTGCGATTATTTTTGTTCTAGAGGCGTGTTTTTCGGAGTTGTTTGAGGAATAAAGACGTTCGGTTTCTTTCGGCTGAAAAGCTCTGGCTTATCGAATGTAGGGAATTGTTGAGCGTTGTCATACAAGTGGAGGCGTCTTTTTTGGCAAGTGGGGTGCTAGTATGGGAGCGCTACCCTGACCGGAAATTTTCATGCAAAACGACAGTCCCTCCCAGCAGCGCAAACGCCCACAAGGTCTCGCCCATGACATCGTCACGGCGTTGACCCAGCATATTTTGCTTGGGCAGATGGTGCCGGGTGAAAAGCTGCCGTCCGAATCCACCCTCGTTGCCGAGTACGGCGTCAGTCGCACGGTGGTGCGCGAAGCGATTTCCAAGTTACAGGCTGCGGGGCTGGTGGAAACCCGACACGGCGTGGGCAGTTTTGTGCTGGAGCGCGACGAGCGTCGCGGGTTACATCTGGCCCACGACACAGCGGTCAGCGTGCGCGGGATCCTCGAGCTGCGCCTGGGTCTGGAAACCCAGGCGGCGGCCTTGGCGGCAATGCGCCGTACTGATCAGCAATTGCTGCAGATGCGCCAGGCCCTCGATGACTATCAGGATTCGCTGGCGAACAACGACAGCAGCGTCGAACCGGATGTGCGCTTTCATCGCTTGATTGCCCAGGCCACCGGCAACACCTATTTCACTGATGCGATTTATCACTTGGGACACTCAGTAATTCCGCGCACCCGGATCAATGCGCAGGAGCGCGGTGATGTTGACCTGATGAAGCTGGGGCAAATGGCGAATCTTGAACATGAGGCGATTCTCAAGGCGATCCGCCGGCAAGATCCCGATGCGGCTCGAGCGGCGATGTGGCTGCATTTGAGTAATAGCCTGGAGCGTATGACGGGGGAGTAAGCGCGAGGGGCGAGGGGACTGATTGGGGGATATTGGCGGTTTACGGAGACCTGAAAGATTAGCTTTGAATCGCATAATCAAAACGGTTTTTCAGGTCACCCATTTTTTCAACACGCTTCGGTCAGTCACCCCGCCCCTTTGGGCATAGGTATCTACACAACTTTGCCTCAACGCTTAAATCCAAGCAGATAGGGCTGTTGTGGCGAGCGGGCTTGTCCCGCGCTGGGCTGCGAAGCAGCCCCAGTAAGCCGAATGCGGTGTATCAGATACATCGTAGCGGCTGGTTTTGGGGCAGCTTCGCAGCCCAACGCGGGACAAGCCCGCTCGCCACAGGGACATTCGTCAGTTTCTGAAAGTTGTGTAGATGCCTATGCCCTTTGAGGAGAGGGTTAGGGTGAGGGGTGGATCTCAGGCCAAACCCAAAAGTACCATCCACCGCACCGATCAAAACCGCTCTTCAGCGTATTACCTGACTTCATAAATCTTGAAAAGAGACCAATAAACGCACCCAACCCCAGGGGCATTTTCTTCAATACGAGACCGCCATGGGAACGTAGCCTGCAGGTCACCCACCACCTGTCATCTCAAAAGGGAAGTGCAATGAGTCTGATCATGTCCATGGCTGCCTTCGCCCTGGCAACCTCGATTACACCGGGACCGGTCAATGTGGTCGCCCTGAGTACCGGAGCGCGTTTTGGTTTTGCGGCCAGCCAAAAACACGTGGCCGGCGCAGCGCTGGGATTTACCTTGTTGCTAGTGTTGATCGGCCTGGGGCTGCATGAATTGCTGGTGCGCTGGCCGGCATTGACCCTGGGCATTCAATGGGGCGGTGTGGCCTTTTTGCTGTACATGGCCTACAAGCTGGCGGTGGATGATGGTCGACTCGATGCGCAGGGCACCACAGTTGCGCCCTCAATGCTATATGGCGCGATCATGCAATGGCTTAATCCCAAGGCGTGGTTGGCTTGCGTCGCGGGCATGGGCTTGTTTGCCGCACAGGGGGAAGCGACCCGGGTCTGGCAATTGGCGTCGGTGTATCTGGTGGTGTGCTACCTGTCGGTGGCGTGTTGGGCGTATGTCGGCACGTTCTTGCGTCGCTACCTGAGCAATGCTCGTGGCATGCGCCTGTTCAATCGGGCGATGGCGTTGCTGTTGGTGATCAGCGTGGTGTACCTGTTGCTGGCCTGATTCAGCCGCGATACTGCCCCGGCGTGGCTGCCAGGTGCTGCTTGAACGCACGCTGGAAATGCGCCTGGTCGGCAAAGCCCGCCGCCAGGGCCACCTCGGCGATCAACCGGCCGCTGCGCAGCAGGGCACGGGCGAATTGGATGCGCTGGTTGACCAGAAACGCATGGGGCGTCATCCCGTAGGAGTGTTTGAACGCGCGGATCAAGTACGACGGCGACAGCTGGGCTGCCTGGCAGATATCTTCGAGTTTCAGCACTTCGGTGCAGTGTTCGCGGATGTACTCGGCGGCGCGCTCCAGCTTGTGGTTGACCTCCCGTAGCGGATTGGCCGCCGGGTTCAGGCGCAGTTGCACCTCACTGAAAAAACTCACGACTGCGCTCTGTTTGTGCAGGTGCTCCGTGTGCTCGTCCACGAGAACCTGATAGAGCTCCAGCAAGCCGTTAAACAGCACGGGATCATCGGTGTGGGTGGTGCCGAAGCGACGAAAATCCAGTGTGTCGGCAAAACCCAGTTGGTGCTGCAAGTCGGTCAGCCACGGCGTATCGATGTACAGCATGTGATACGACCAAGGCTGGTCATCGACAGGATTGCAGGCATGCACATCGCCGGGATTCATCAGCACCACGGTGCCGGCGCGGATCTGGAAAGTGTCTGCGCCATGAATGTACAGGCTCTGCCCGGCGGTAATCGCGCCGATTGAAAAATGCTCATGGGCGTGCCGTGTGTAGCAGACCTTGCGTCCGTCGGCGATGCTGCGCGCCTCAATGAACGGCAAGCTGGCATCCCGCCAGAAACGCGGTGCGGCCGGGTCCGATGGCGTCTCCCGGGTCAATTGACGTGCGGCTTTAAAAACGCCGCCTCCAGCAACTGTTGGGTGTACGCATGCCGGGGTTCGGCAAAGATCGCCTGTGCATCCCCTTGTTCCACCACCTGACCTTGCTTGACCACCATCAACTGATGACTCAGCGCCTTGACCACCGCCAGGTCGTGGCTGATGAACAGGTAGGTCAGGTTGTACTTCGCTTGCAGATTACGCAGCAGTTCGACCACCTGGCGCTGCACCGTGCGGTCCAGGGCTGAAGTGGGCTCGTCCAGGAGAATCAGGCGCGGCTTGAGCACCAGCGCACGGGCAATGGCGATACGCTGGCGTTGACCGCCGGAAAATTCATGGGGATAACGGTGGCGGGTTTCCGGGTCCAGCCCGACTTCCTTGAGCGCGACGATAATCGCGGCTTCCTGTTCGGCGGCAGAGCCCATCTTGTGAATCCGCAAACCTTCGCCCACGATCTCGCTGACACACATGCGCGGGCTCAGGCTGCCGAAGGGGTCCTGAAACACCACCTGCATTTCGCGACGCAACGGACGCACCTGCTGCTGGCTCAGGCGATCGAGTTGCTGCCCCTCGAAACGAATCCCACCCTGGCTGCCGATCAACCGCAAGATCGCCAAGCCCAAGGTGGATTTGCCGGAGCCACTTTCGCCGACAATGCCCAGGGTCTGGCCTTGGGGCAGGCTGAAGTTGATACCGTCCACCGCCTTGACGTGATCGACGGTGCGGCGCAAGAAGCCTTTCTTGATCGGGAACCAGACCTTCAGGTCGTCGACTTCCAGCAGCGGCGGGCCGACGACATTGGCCGCCGGGCCGCCGCTGGGTTCGGCGGCCAGCAGTTCCTGGGTGTAGGGGTGCCGGGGCGCACGGAACAGCTCCTCACAAGCAGCTTGCTCGACAATTGCGCCGCACTGCATCACGCACACACGGTGAGCGATACGCCGCACCAGATTCAAGTCATGACTGATCAACAGCATCGCCATGCCCAACCGTGACTGCAGTTCCTTGAGCAACTCAAGGATTTTCAACTGCACGGTCACATCCAGGGCCGTGGTCGGTTCGTCAGCGATCAACAGTTCCGGTTCGTTGGCCAGCGCCATGGCGATCATCACGCGCTGGCGCTGGCCGCCGGACAGTTCATGGGGCAGGGCCTTGAGGCGCTTGTGCGGTTCGGGAATGCCTACCAGATCCAGCAATTCCAGCGTGCGATGGGTAGCGGCCTTGCCCGTCAGGCCCTTGTGCAGGCCGAGGACTTCGTTGATCTGCTTTTCGATGCAATGCAGCGGGTTCAGCGAGGTCATCGGCTCCTGGAAAATCATCGCAATACGATTCCCGCGAATATGCCGCAGGTGTTTTTCCTTGAGGGTCAGCAAATCCTGCCCCGCGTACTGGATCGTGCCGGTAGGGTGGCGCGCCAACGGGTAGGGCAGCAGGCGCAGGATCGAATGGGCGGTCACCGATTTGCCGGAGCCGCTTTCACCCACCAGGGCCAGGGTTTCACCGCGCTTGATATCAAAATTGATGTGCTCCACCACCCGCTGATGCTGGTTGCCGGTGACGAACTCGACACTGAGGTCGCGGACTTCGATCAGATTGTCCTGATTCATCTCATTTCCTCGGGTCGAAGGCGTCGCGTGCGGATTCGCCGATAAACACCAGCAAGCTCAACATGATCGCCAATACGGCAAAGGCGCTGATACCCAGCCAGGGCGCCTGCAAGTTGGATTTACCCTGGGCCACCAGTTCGCCGAGGGATGGCGAGCCGGCGGGCAGGCCAAAGCCAAGGAAGTCCAAGGCGGTCAAGGTGCCAATGGCGCCGGTCAGAATGAATGGCATGAACGTCATGGTCGAGACCATGGCGTTGGGCAGGATATGGCGGAACATGATCGCGCCATTCTGCATGCCCAGCGCCCGGGCGGCCCGCACGTATTCCAGATTGCGTCCGCGCAGGAACTCGGCGCGCACCACATCCACCAGGCTCATCCAGGAGAACAGCAGCATGATCCCCAGCAGCCACCAAAAATTCGGCTGCACGAAGCTGGCGAGAATGATCAGCAAATACAGCACCGGCAAGCCGGACCATATCTCCAGAAAGCGCTGGCCTGCCAGGTCGACCCAGCCGCCATAAAAACCCTGCAATGCGCCGGCCGCGACGCCGATGATCGAACTCAGCACGGTCAGCGTCAGCGCAAACAGCACCGAAATGCGAAAGCCATAAATCACCCGCGCCAGGACATCCCGCGCCTGGTCATCGGTGCCCAGCAGGTTTTCCGCCGAAGGTGGGGCCGGGGCCGGGACTTTCAGATCGTAGTTGATGCTCTGGTAGCTGAACGGGATAGGCGCCCATAGTGTCCAGGCATCCTTGGCCTTGAGCAGTTCACGGATGTACGGGCTTTTGTAGTTGGCTTCCAGGGGAAACTCGCCGCCGAAGGTGGTTTCCGGATAACGCTTGAGCGCCGGGAAGTACCATTCGCCGTCATAATGCACGGCCAGAGGTTTGTCGTTGGCAATCAGCTCGGCACCCAGGCTCAGCCCGAACAGGACCAGGAACAGCCATAGCGACCACCAGCCACGCTTGTTGGCCTTGAAACGCTCGAAACGACGGCGATTGAGGGGGGACAGATTCATCTCAATGCTCCCGGCTTTCAAAGTCGATGCGTGGATCTACCAGGGTGTAGGTGAGGTCTCCGATCAGTTTCACCACCAAGCCGAGCAAGGTGAAGATAAACAGGGTGCCGAACACTACCGGGTAGTCGCGATTGATCGCTGCTTCGAAGCTCATCAGGCCAAGGCCATCCAGGGAAAAGATCACTTCCACCAGCAGCGAGCCGGTGAAAAAGATACCGATAAACGCTGAAGGGAAACCGGCAATCACCAACAACATGGCATTGCGAAACACGTGGCCGTACAGCACGCGGTGGTTAGTCAGGCCCTTGGCCTTAGCGGTGATCACGTATTGCTTGTTGATTTCGTCGAGAAAGCTGTTTTTGGTCAGCAACGTCATGGTCGCGAAGTTACCGATCACCAAGGCGGTGACGGGCAGGGCCAAGTGCCAGAAGTAGTCGAGGATTTTCCCGGCGGTGCTCAGCTCGTCGAAATTGTTCGAGGTCAGGCCGCGCAGCGGGAACCAGTCAAAGTAGCTGCCGCCGGCAAACACCACGATCAACAGAATCGCAAACAGAAACGCCGGAATCGCATAGCCGACGATAATCGCCGAACTGGTCCATACATCGAAGTGGCTGCCATGCCGCGTGGCTTTGGCGATCCCCAACGGAATCGACACCAGGTACATGATCAGGGTGCTCCATAACCCGAGGGAAATGGACACCGGCATCTTTTCCTTGATCAGGTCGATGACCTTGGCGTCGCGGAAGAAGCTTTCACCAAAATCCAACTGTGCGTAGTTTTTGATCATGATCCACAAGCGTTCCGGCGCCGATTTGTCGAAGCCGTACATTTTTTCGATTTCCTTGACCAGCGCCGGGTCCAGGCCCTGGGCGCCACGGTAGCTGGAACCGGCCACCGAGACTTCCGCGCCGCCACCGGCAATGCGACTGGTGGCGCCTTCAAAACCTTCCAGCTTGGCGATCATCTGCTCCACCGGACCGCCGGGCGCGGCCTGGATAATCAAAAAGTTGATCAGCAGGATGCCCAGCAACGTCGGGATGATCAGCAACAATCGGCGAAAAATATAGGCCAGCATCTCAGTCGCCTCCGCTCGCCGGATCGGCCGTGGTGTCTGTTTCCAGGGGCACGGCCGCGGCCTTGTCGGGTTTGATCCACCAAGTGGCGACGCCTACGTCATAGCGCGGTGACACGTTCGGGTGACCGAGATGATCCCAATAGGCCACGCGATAGGTCTTGATGTGCCAGTTGGGGATCACGTAGTAGCCGAACTGCAGCACACGGTCCAGGGCTTTGGCGTGGGCCACCAGGCTTTTGCGTGAGTCGGCGTCGATCAACTCTTCCACCAATTGGTCGATGGCCGGGTCCTTGAGGCCGATGTAGTTGCGGCTGCCGGGATTGTCAGCGCTGGAGGATTTCCAGAACTCACGTTGCTCGTTGCCGGGCGAGGACGACTGCGGAAAGCTGCCGACCAGCATGTCGAAATCACGCGAGCGCAGGCGATTGACGTACTGCGAGACATCGACCCGGCGAATCTCCAGATCGATACCGAGGTCGGCCAGGTTGCGCTTGAATGGTAGGAGGATGCGTTCGAACTCGGTCTGGGCCAACAGAAACTCAATGCTCAGCGGTTTGCCGCTGGCATCGACCATCTTGTCTTCGACAATGCGCCAGCCGGCTTCCTGCAGCAATTGATAGGCTTCGCGCTGTTGCGCGCGGATCATGCCGCTGGCGTCGGTCTTCGGCGGTTCGAAGGCTTCAGTGAAAACGGCAGGCGGGATGTTGTCGCGCAGCGGTTCGAGAATCGCCAGCTCGTCAGGCCCGGGCAGGCCGGTAGCGGCCATGTCCGAGTTTTCGAAATAACTGCGGGTTCGGGTGTAGGCGCCGCTGAACAGTTGCTTGTTGGTCCATTCAAAGTCCATCAGCAGGCTGATGGCCTTGCGTACCCGCACGTCCTGGAACATCGGTTTGCGGATATTGAACACAAAACCCTGCATCCCGGTGGGATTGCCGTTGGGAATTTCTTCCTTGATCAGGCGACCTTCGGCCACAGCCGGGACGTTGTAGGCATTGGCCCAGTTTTTCGCGCTGATCTCCTGCCAGAAATCGAACTGACCGGCCTTCAGCGCCTCGAGGGCGACAGTGTTATCGCGGTAATAATCGGTAATCCGGTAATCGAAGTTGTACAGCCCTTTGTTGATCGGCAAATCCTTGCCCCAGTAGTCTTTGACCCGTTCATAACGAATCGACCTGCCTGGCTTGACCTCCGCCACTGTGTACGGGCCGCTGCCCAGCGGGATCTCCAGGCTGCCCTTGGCGAAATCGCGTTCGGCCCACCAATGTTTTGGCAGCACTGGCAACTGGCCGAGGATTAGCGGCAACTCGCGGTTAGTGGTGGTTTTGAACTTGAACAACACCCGCAAAGGGTCCTCGGCCACCACCTCATCGACGTCGGCATAGTAGGTGCGGAAGATCGGCGAGCCGTACTTGATCAGGGTCTGGAAGGTGAACACCACGTCTTCGGCGTGTACCGGATGGCCGTCATTGAAGCGCGCTTCGGGTCGCAGGTAGAAGCGCACCCAGCTGTTATCCGGGGCCTTTTCGATCTTGCCGGCGATCAGGCCATATTCGGTGATGGGTTCGTCCAGGCCTTGCTGGGCCAGGGTATCGTAGATCAGGCCGATGTTATCGGCTGGCACGCCCTTGCTGATAAACGGATTGAGGCTGTCAAAGCCGCCCATGGCCGATTCGCGAAAGGTGCCACCCTTGGGGGCATCGGGGTTTACATAGTCGACGTGTTTGAAGTTCGCGGGGTACTTGGGCGGTTCGTCATAGAGGGTCAAGGCATGCTGCGGGGCGGCGTTGGCGGCTGCACAAAAAAACAGGCCGCTGATAATCACAGTACGCAAAGGCTTCATTGGGTTTTCTCCGAAGCTTTCAGCCACCATGCGCGCAGACCCAGGCTGTAGGGCGGCGTGGTGACGAAGGCGAACCGATTGCGGTACGCCAGGCGATGATAGTTGATGTACCAATTGGGAATGCTGTAGTGCTGCCAGAGCAGGACCCGATCCAGCGCCCGACCGGCGGCGACCTGCTCGTCACGGGTCTGGGCGGCGAGTAACTGTTCCAGCAGGTGATCGACCACCGGATTGGCGATGCCCGCGTAATTCTTGCTGCCCTTGATCCCGACCTGGCTGGAATGAAAGTACTGCCACTGTTCAAGACCAGGGCTCAACGTCTGGTTGAGGGTCATGAGGATCATGTCGAAGTCGAATTGATCGAGGCGCTGTTTGTACTGGGCGCGATCAACGGTACGTAGATGGGCGTCGATGCCGATGCTCGCGAGGTTTTCGACATAAGGTTGCAGGATGCGCTCCAGATTCGGATTGACCAGGAGAATCTCGAAGCGCAACGGTTGCCCCTCGCGGTTGAGCAGGCGTTGGCCGGAGAGCTTCCAGCCGCCCTCGGCCAGCAAGCCGAGCGCGCGACGCATGGTTTCCCGGGGAATGCCGCGCCCGTCGGTCTGCGGCAAGCTGAAGGCCTGGGTAAAAAGCTCGGCCGGCAGTTGCGCTCGATAGGGCGAGAGTTTCAGCCATTCATGGCCGACCGGGAGTCCGCTGGCTGAGAATTCACTGTTGGGGTAATAGCTTAAGCTGCGCTTGTAAGTGCCGCTGAAGAGGGTGCGGTTGGTCCACTCGAAATCGAACATCAGCCCCAGGGCTTCACGAACCTTGGTCTGGCTGAAGGTGGCGCGCCGGCTGTTCATGAACAGGCCTTGGCTCTGGGTCGGAATCTGGTGAGGGATCTGCGCCTTGATCACGTCACCCCGGTTAACCGCCGGGAAGTTATAGCTATTGGCCCAGTTCTTGGCCTGGTGCTCGATGTAGATATCGAACTCGCCAGCCTTGAACGCCTCGAAGGCCACGGCGCTGTCGCGATAAAACTCGACCTCGACCTTGTTGAAATTGTAGAAGCCCCGGTTGACCGCGAGGTCTTTGCCCCAGTAATTCCTCACCCGTTCAAACACCAACTCGCGGCCCGGCTGGACCTTGCTGATGCGGTACGGCCCGCTGCCCAACGGTGGTTCGAAGGTGGTGGCTTTGAAATCGCGGTTCTTCCAGTAGTGCTGGGGCAGCACCGGCAATTCTCCGAGGCGCAGTATCAGCAACGGATTACCGGCACGTTTGAACACAAAGCGGATGCGCTGGCGATTGAGGATGTCGACCCGCGCCACCTCTTGCAGGTTGGTGCGGTATTGCGGATGGCCTTCGGTCAGCAAGGTGCGATAGGAAAACGCCACGTCATAGGCGGTGATGGGTTTTCCGTCATGGAAGCGGGCTTCTGGACGCAGGTTAAACACCACCCAGCTGCGATCCTCGCTGTATTCCACGGATTGCGCGATCAGACCATAGCTGGAAGTCGGTTCATCGCCGGAGGGCGCATATTGACCGGTGCCGACCATCAGCGGCTCGTTGAGCTCGTTGACCCCGTATTGCAGGAAGTTGGCGCTGGCGACCGGGCTTGAGCCTTTGAAGGTATAGGGGTTGAGGGTATCGAATGTGCCAAAGGCCATTACCCGCAAAGTACCGCCTTTTGGCGCTGCGGGGTTTACCCACTCGAAGTGGGTGAATTTGGCCGGGTACTTGAGCGTGCCAAACTGTGCATAACCGTGGCTTTCGGTAATGCTCGCGTTCGCGGAAAAGCTCAAGGCCAGGCTTATTAGTAGAAGGAGGGGACGCTTCAAGTCAGAGATCCGATCCAGGCGGCTTGGGCTTTATGGACGGTACAGTAACAGCTTGTTCCGGCTGGAAAAAGACTCTTGAAAGCGATGGCAAACCTACAAAGCTTGTGGCGAGGGGGCAAGCCCTAATGCCGTTCAGTTAAGGTTTTTGTAGGAGCGAGCTTGCTCGCGAAGAACTCATAGGCGCCGCGTTCATTCAGGAAGCAAGCGTTATGGTTGACGTTTTTCGCGAGCAAGCTCGCTCCTACTCTTAACTGAACGTCCTCGCCACAGACGAGCACTGTGCGACAAAAAGCTCAGGTGCAGCGATTACCGCGGCCCGGAAACCACGAGCATTTGTCCCGGCTTCAAGGCTTGGCTGGTGCGTGGATTCCAGCGTTTGAGATGTTGCATCTTAACGTTGAAGCGCTTGGCCACGAGGTACAGCGAGTCACCTTTCTTGACCTTGTACTGCTGCGGCTTCTTGCGCGCAGCCCTGCGGGTATCCTGCATTACCAGCGTCTGGCCGACTTTCAGCGACTGGCCGTTGAGCTTGTTCCAGCGTTGCAGGTCATGCACCTTGACCCTGTTGGCCTTGGCGATCAGGGTCAGGTTGTCGCCGCTTTTGACCTTGTAGATGCGCGAACGTCCAGCCACAGCATTATGTTCAACCTCGTCGAACACCGGTTTTTTCGGGCGCAGGCTCAACAATTCTTCGCTGTTCATCGACGACAGGCTGCTGGCCAGCAATTGCGCCTTGGAGGTTGGCACCAGCAAGTGCTGAGGGCCGTCCAGGGTGGTGCGTTGTTTGAACGCCGGATTAAGCTGGAATAACTCGTCTTCGTCGATTTGCACCAGCGCCGCGACCCGCGACAGGTCCATGCTTTGCTTGACTTCAACCATTTTGAAATAGGGTTGGTTGGCAATCGGGTTCAGGTTGATACCGTAAGCTTCTGGAGCCAGCACTACCTGGGACAGTGCCAGGAACTTGGGCACATAGTCACGGGTTTCCTGTGGCAGGGGCAGGTTCCAGTAATCTGTCGGCAGGCCGAGCTTTTCATTGCGTTCGATCGCGCGGCTGACCGTGCCTTCGCCGGCATTATAAGCCGCCAGCGCCAACAGCCAGTCGCCGTTGAACATGTCATGCAGACGTGTCAGATAGTCCAGGGCGGCGGTGGTGGAGGCGGTGATATCGCGTCGGCCGTCGTAGGCCCGGGTCTGGCGCAAGTTGAAGTAGCGCCCCGTGGAGGGAATGAATTGCCACAACCCGACGGCATCGCTGCGCGAGTAAGCCAGTGGGTTGTAGGCGCTTTCAATGACTGGCAGCAGCGCCAGCTCCAGCGGCATGTTGCGCTCTTCAAGGCGTTCAACGATGTAATGAATATAGAGACTGCCACGTTCGCCGGCGTTCTCCAGGAAAGACGGGTTACTGGCAAACCACAGGCGCTGCTGTTCAATGCGCGGGTTAACGCCGACATCACCTTGTAACTGGAAACCCTGGCGCATGCGTTCCCAGACATCCTGGGGCACCTGGGGGCTTGGCTTCTCTGATAGCCAAAGGGGTTTTTGCTTGATCTTGGCAGTAAAGCTGGGTTTGGGTTGCACGGTGGATTGTGCAGCGAAATGAGTCGTTTGGCAGCCCGCCAGAGTTGCGGAGACAGCCACCGCAATGGCTTGAGCCAGGCGGGTCAATGCGTCTGAATGATTGGACTTACGAATAGATGACGACATTGGCTGGAAGTTAGTTCCGGGCAAAAATGTCGGGCGATTCTAGAAAGCACGTAGGTCGAGGTCAACCATTCAGAAAATCTGTATCAGGAGCGCGCTTCTTAGAACGTATCTTTCCAAGACCGCAAGCTAGCAAAAACCGCGCTTGCCGAGCGATTGTCGCGGTCACTCCATTCGTCCGCTTTTTGTTTAACGGATGTTTCAGCAGTGCGCAAAAAAGGGTTTGTAAGTTTTTCCAGGGCCAGCGTCGAAGGCAAGGTCATCTTGCTGTCGGCTCTGAGTTGACTGACTTTTGCCACCCGCTCGGCAATATCGCGATTGCCGGGTTCCACGGCCTGGGCAAATCTCAAGTTACTTTGTGTGTACTCGTGGGTGCAGTAAACCAGGGTGTCCTCGGGCAAGGCGGCGAGGCGCTCGAGAGAGGTGTACATTTGTTCTGGCGTGCCTTCGAACAAGCGCCCGCAACCGGCGGCGAACAGGGTGTCGCCACAGAACAGCAAGCCATGATGGTAGTAGGCGATATGCCCAAGGGTATGACCGGGCACCGCGAGCACGTCAAACTCCCATCCCAGTACCTGCACGCGGTCATTGTCCTTCAAGGCGTTATCACGGCCGGGGATCTTTTCATTCGCCGGACCGTGGACGGTGGCGTGGCATGTATCCTTGAGTTGTTGCACCCCCCCGACATGGTCATGGTGGTGATGAGTGATCAAGATATCACTGAGGGACCAGCCCGGGTGCTGTTCCAGCCAAGCCAGCACCGGCGCGGCGTCACCGGGGTCGACCACCGCACAACGATGGCTGCGGTGGTCCTGTAACAACCAGATGTAGTTATCGGTGAAGGCGGGCAGGGCACTGATCTGTATCATTCTTCTATTCGCCAAGCGGAACACATTGGTGCATCTTAGAACGTCTTGGCGTGTTTGGAGAATGCAATGACTGATAAAGCGTTCGCCCAGGCCGATCCTGAGTGGCTAGCCCTGATCGGTGCGGCCCGCGATTGGCTGAATGGGCCGATCGGACAATTTTTGCTGGAGGAAGAGCGGCGCATGCTCGAGGATGAGCTGGGGCGCTTCTTTGGCGGTTATCTCGTGCATTATGGCCCTTCGGCTCAAACACCGCCGCCTGCGCCCCAGGTACAGCGCAACGTACGCCTGGGGGCGCCGTTGCCGGGCGTGGAGATTGTCTGTGAGGAACAGGCCTGGCCGTTGAGCGAGCACGCTGCCGATGTGGTGGTGCTGCAGCACGGTCTGGATTTCTGCCTTTCCCCCCACGGTCTGTTGCGGGAAGCGGCCAGCAGCGTGCGCCCTGGTGGCCATTTGCTGATTATCGGCATCAATCCCTGGAGTACATGGGGCCTGCGGCATGTCTTTGCCCATGACGGATTGAACCGGGCTCGCTGCATCTCGCCATCGAGGGTCGGCGACTGGTTGAACCTGCTGGGCTTCGCACTGGAGAAACGCCGCTTCGGGTGCTATCGTCCGCCGCTCGCGTCGAGCAAGTGGCAGGGCCGCCTGGCAGGTTGGGAACGCAAGGCCGGTGCCTGGCAGTTATCCGGGGGCGGTTTCTATTTGCTGGTGGCCCGCAAGATCGTGGTCGGGCTGCGGCCAGTCCGTCAGGTGCGACGTGAAACGATGAGCAAGCTGGTGCCGATGCCGTTGGCCAAGGTCAATCGTCGGTCTTGCGAGCCATAAAACACTCTTTAAGCATTCAGGCCGGACTTCGCGGCCTCGGGTTGCGCTGGCCAATTGTCGGCAGCCCGCTTTGATGGATAACGCAATGACCGATAGCGTAGAACTCTTCACCGATGGCGCCTGTAAAGGTAATCCGGGCCCCGGCGGCTGGGGCGCCTTGTTGGTATGCAAGGGCGTGGAGAAGGAACTGTGGGGTGGCGAAGCCAACACGACGAACAATCGCATGGAGTTGATGGGCGCGATTCGCGGCCTGGAGGAACTCAAGCGTCGTTGCGACGTGTTGCTGGTGACTGACTCCCAGTACGTCATGAAAGGCATCAATGAATGGATGGTCAACTGGAAAAAGCGCGGCTGGAAAACCGCAGCCAAGGAACCGGTGAAGAATGCCGACCTGTGGCAGTTGCTCGACGAGCAATGTAATCGCCATAACATCACCTGGAAATGGGTGCGTGGGCATATCGGCCATCCCGGCAACGAACGGGCCGACCAGTTGGCCAATCGGGGCGTGGATGAAGTGCGTGGCTACAAGCAGAGCTGAGCTGGACCGCGCGGTCCCGGTCCTGGAAGCGACGTGTTAATATTGCGCCCCTTGAAATACACCACACCGTTGAGAGCTGAACCCTGATGGCCATCCGATCTGTTGTACTCGATACCGAAACCACCGGCATGCCGGTGACCGATGGCCACCGGATCATTGAAATTGGTTGTGTCGAACTGATAGGGCGCCGTCTGACCGGTCGCCATTTTCACGTGTACCTGCAACCGGACCGCGAAAGTGACGAGGGCGCCATCGGCGTCCACGGCATCACCAACGAATTCCTGGTGGGTAAACCGCGTTTCGCTGAAGTCGCCGATGAGTTTTTTGCGTTTATCGAAGGCGCGCAGCTGATCATTCATAACGCCGCGTTCGACGTTGGCTTCATCAACAATGAATTCGCCTTGATGGGGCAGTCGGACCGGGCTGATATCACCCGTCACTGCACCATCCTCGATACCTTGATGATGGCGCGTGAGCGGCACCCGGGCCAGCGCAACAGCCTCGACGCCTTGTGCAAGCGTTATGGCGTTGACAACTCTGGTCGTGAATTGCACGGCGCCTTGCTCGACTCCGAGATCCTGGCCGACGTTTACCTGACCATGACGGGCGGCCAGACCAGCCTGTCGCTGGCGGGTAACGCTTCGGATGGCAACGGCTCTGCGGAAGGCTCGGGGAATCGACCTTCGGAAATCCGCCGCCTGCCGGCAGACCGCATACCCACGACCATCATCCGGGCCAGCGAGCAGGACATGGCCGAGCATGCCGCGCGTCTTGAGGCCATCGCCAAGTCGGCAGGCGCCCCGGCGCTGTGGAGCCAATTGGCCGAGTAGGCGGCATCGGCCTCCCGCGGCGTCAATCTTCATTCGCGACAACTGCCCCGAGCTTCTACCCTGAGTACATCGCCCTCAGGACACGTGGCTCCCATGTATAAAGACCTGAAGTTTCCCATCCTTATCGTGCATCGCGACATCAAGGCGGACACCGTTGCCGGTGATCGAGTCAGGGGCATTGCCCGGGAGTTGGAACAAGAGGGCTTCAGTGTATTTTCCGCCGTGGACTATGCCGAAGGCCGCCTGGTGGCTTCTACGCATCATGGCTTGGCCTGCATGCTGATCGCCGCCGAAGGCGCCGGCGAAAACACCCATCTGCTGCAAAACATGGTCGAACTGATTCGCTTGGCGCGGGTGCGTGCACCGAACCTGCCGATCTTCGCCCTTGGCGAACAAGTCACGCTGGAAAACGCTCCGGCGGATGCCATGAGCGAACTTAATCAACTGCGCGGCATTCTCTATTTGTTCGAAGACACTGTGCCGTTTCTGGCCAGGCAGGTGGCGCGCGCTGCCCGAACCTACCTGGATGGTCTGTTGCCGCCATTTTTCAAGGCGCTGGTGCAACACACCGCCGATTCCAATTACTCCTGGCACACACCGGGTCACGGCGGCGGCGTCGCCTACCGTAAAAGCCCTGTAGGGCAGGCGTTTCACCAGTTTTTTGGGGAAAATACCCTGCGTTCGGATTTATCGGTGTCGGTACCTGAACTGGGATCGCTGCTGGATCACACCGGGCCTTTGGCTGACGCTGAGGCGCGCGCGGCACGCAACTTCGGAGCGGATCACACCTTTTTCGTGATTAACGGCACCTCGACCGCCAACAAGATTGTCTGGCATTCAATGGTCGGGCGCGACGATCTGGTACTGGTAGACCGCAACTGCCACAAGTCGGTTTTGCACTCGATCATCATGACCGGCGCCATTCCGTTGTATCTGTGCCCTGAGCGCAATGAACTCGGAATCATCGGTCCGATTCCACTGACCGAATTCAGTCGCGAATCGATTCGCGCGAAAATCGATGCCAGCCCGTTGACCCGTGGCCGCGTGCCCAAGGTCAAGCTGGCGGTGGTCACCAACTCCACCTACGACGGCCTGTGCTACAACGCCGAACTGATCAAACAGCAATTGGGTGACAGCGTCGAGGTGCTGCACTTTGACGAAGCCTGGTATGCCTACGCGGCCTTCCATGAGTTTTTTGCAGGACGCTACGGCATGGGCACTTCGCGCAGCGTTGACAGCCCACTGGTGTTTACTACGCATTCCACGCACAAACTGCTGGCGGCCTTCAGTCAGGCCTCGATGATCCATGTCCAGGACGGCGGTGCCCGGCAACTGGATCGCGACCGCTTCAATGAAGCATTCATGATGCATATCTCGACCTCCCCGCAGTACAGCATCATCGCCTCCCTGGATGTGGCGTCAGCGATGATGGAGGGCCCGGCGGGGCGCTCGTTGCTGCAGGAAATGTTCGATGAAGCCTTGAGTTTTCGGCGCGCCCTGGCCAATTTGCGTCAGCATATCGGCGCTGACGACTGGTGGTTCTCCATCTGGCAACCGCCTTCAGTGGCGGGAATCGACCGCGTCGCTACCGACGACTGGTTATTGCAACCCGAAGCCGACTGGCATGGTTTTGGCGATGTGGCCGAAGATTATGTGTTGCTCGACCCGATCAAGGTGACGCTGGTGATGCCCGGCCTGACGGCGGGCGGGGCCTTGAGTGACTGCGGAATTCCTGCGGCGGTGGTCAGCAAGTTTCTGTGGGAGCGTGGGTTGGTGGTGGAAAAAACCGGCCTGTATTCGTTCCTCGTGCTGTTTTCCATGGGCATCACCAAGGGCAAGTGGAGTACCCTGCTCACCGAATTACTGGAGTTCAAGCGAAGTCATGACGCCAACGCAAGTCTGGCCAGTTGTCTGCCTTCGGTGTTTCAACAAAGCCCGGCGCGCTATCAGGGGTTGGGATTACAAGACCTGTGCAACCAGTTGCACGGATGTTATCGCAGTAACGCCACGGCCAAGCACCTCAAGCGCATGTACACCGTTTTGCCTGAGGTTGCGATGAAGCCCGCCGATGCCTACGACCAGTTGGTGCGCGGCGAAGTCGAAGCGGTCTCTATCGACGCCTTGCAGGGGCGTATCGCCGCCGTGATGCTGGTGCCTTATCCACCAGGCATTCCGCTGATCATGCCCGGGGAACGTTTTACCGAGTCGACACGATCGATCATCGACTACCTGGCATTCGCCAGGGAGTTCGATAGCAGTTTCCCCGGTTTTGTTGCCGATGTTCATGGGCTGCAACACGAAGACGGCGGCAAGGGTCGTTGTTACACCGTTGATTGCATCAAGCGTTAAGGATAGTTATGCAAGCTGTCATGAATCCGAAGTACCCGGGGCTCAGTGTGCGAGTCGCTGATGAGGGATTTGACGCCTACGTATGGGGCAACGATTTCAGCTTTGAAGTCAGTGTCTACGGCGCGCCCGAGTTGGGCAGGAGTGTCGATCAGTGGGCTGTGGAACAGGTCCCGGCGTATCGCAAGTGCTACGGCATTGATCCGGAGGAATTCGCCAGCTATCGCGATGCGGCCGACAGTGCGGTATTCATGGCCTATCTGGATGATCGCGCCGTCGGGCATATTGTGGTCAGCACCAATTGGAACGGTTTTGCCCATGTCGACGAGCTGGCGGTGGTCGTGCCGGCACGAAGGCATGGCGTGGCCAAGGCATTGTTGGACGTCGCACAGTTCTGGAGCCGCAAGAAAAACCTGCCGGGCATGATGCTGGAAACCCAGAACAACAACCTTGGCGCTTGTCGCCTGTATGAGCGTTGCGGTTATGTGCTGGGCGGGATCGACCACCTGCGATATCGCGGGATCGACCCACAGACCTCGGAAGTGGCGATTTTCTGGTACCGGCTATTCAAATCAGAGCTGGAGCGGACCTGATGTATTCAAGAAACCGTCGCCGCCAGTAAACCTTCGGCTTTCTGCGTGATGATTTCCAGCAACGCATTCAGCGCTGCGGGGGCGGTGCTGCCCTTGAGCGTCAGCGCATACAGATTCACCATGACCGGAGGGGACAATGGACACGTATCCAATCCGGATTCCCGGCCGCCGCTGGCGGTGAACGGATCGACTATCGCCAGACCTTCTCCGGCCTCGACCATGCTGCGCATCATCTGGTAGGTCTGCACCCGAGTCTGAACCACCGGTGGCGGACGCAGTGCCTGCAGTTTGCTCGCCAGTAGCAGGCTCAGCGGGTCCTGGTCTTCCAGGCCGATCATTGACTGGCCGGCCAGCTCTTGCAGCGCACTGTATTTCTGGCGTGGCTTGAGCCAGCCGTGAGGCGCGAGCAATTGCAACTTGCCCTGTGCCAGTACGGTGCTACTGATTTGCGGATGCTCGGGATCATGCAGACTGAGGCCAAGGTCGGCTTCGCCGAGCAGCAGGCTCTTCACAATATCGCGGGTCGCCTGGCTAGACAGATTGCAGGGTGTGTCCTGGAACCGGCGTCGCAGCGCAGCAATGCTTTGCGGCAGCAATTGATTGGCCAACGGGGGAATGCACAGCGTGCGTAGCGGCGGGGCGTGGTGGTTTTTCAGGCTGCTGGCCAAGCGTTGTACCGGTTCCAGGGCTTCGTAGAGCGGGGCAATCGCGCTTTGCAGTTCCAGCGCCTCACGAGTGGCCTGGAGCCTGCCCCGGACGCTGGCAAACAGCATGAAACCCAACTGTCGCTCGGCGTCCTTCAGAGTGGCATCGACATCGGACACGGTCAGTTGCAACCATTCGGCAGCGGTGCCGAGGCGGCCGGTCTGCAAAATGGCCTGAATCACTTCGATATGACGTAAACGCATGCGTGAAGTCCATGTCCAGCAGGTGAGGAGTTCAAGGCTTGAATCCTAACCTAAGTCCGTCCACATGACTTCTGCCGGGTGCATTAGCTTAAGACGCGAGCGTAGTTTCTGGCTCGCGAACGATGATAGTGCCCGATTGAATCAGTTTGAACTCATCGCCTTGCAGTTTTTCCACACGGTCGCCAATGGCCAGCTTGTAGGTGGTGGTGAGTGCCGAGCCAGCCAAACCATCATGCTGCGGGTCGGATTCCTGGAATTCATGCACGGAGTAAACGCGACCTTCCGCGTCTCGGGCATGGAATTGTCCAACAAGTACTGCTGCCATCTGTTTAGAACCTCTGGAGATAAACACCGATTTGCGGTTCTGTAGACCGTCATTGAGCGGGGTAGTTTACCTGTATGAAAAAAATACTATTCGTTTACTTTTTCAAAGGGTTCCTGCGTCGGGTTTTGCCAGAAAAACGCCTGCGCGAGTGTCGAGCGCGCTGGTGATCGTGGGGCGAAGTCTTTATAACTACACGCTCCTTTAGTCAGAAATCGGGAACAACCAATGAGCAAGGTCTACGAGATTGCCGTACTGGTCGGCAGCTTGAGAAAAGAGTCGATCAACCGCAAGGTCGCCCTGGCATTGGCGGCATTGGCACCTTCGAACCTCAACCTGAAGATTGTCGAGATTGGCGAGTTGCCGATGTATAACGAAGACATCGACGGCCAAACGCCACCTGCCGCCTACCGTACATTCCGCCAACAACTGAGTGCAGCCGACGCGGTATTGTTCGTCACCCCCGAATACAACCGCTCCGTCCCGGCGGCTTTGAAGAATGCCATCGATGTCGGTTCTCGCCCTTACGGCCAGAGCGCCTGGAGCGGCAAACCGGGTGCAATTATCAGCGTATCACCCGGCGCCGTCGGCGGTTTTGGTGCCAATCACCATTTGCGCCAGTCGTTGGTGTTTCTTAATGTCGCCTGCATGCAGCAACCCGAAGCCTATCTAGGCGGCGCGGGTAATGTGTTTGACGAGGCCGGCAACGTCTCGGACAAAACCAAACCGTTCCTGCAGGCGTTTATCGACGCTTATGGCCAGTGGGTGGAAAAGCAACAGGGCTGACACCCCAGCCACCGGTAGACACGCGCGTCTACCGGTGGCTGCAGTCGGCTATCTGAACCCGCTATCTGAACCAGTTGGTCCGTGCCAGCTCGATCACTTCGTCGCCACGGCCGCTCATCACCGCTTTGAGCATATACAGGCTGAACCCCTTGGCCTGTTCCAGCTTGATGCTTGGCGGCATGGCCAGTTCCTGGGTCGCAGTCACCACATCCACCAATACCGGGCCATCATGCGCCAGGGCGCGACGTAGAGCCGGTTCCAGGTCTTCGGATTGTTCAACGCGTATCCCGAGAATGCCCATGGCGTTGGACATCGCGGCAAAATCCGGGTTTTTCAGTTCGGTACCGGTATCCAGGTAGCCGGCAGCCTTCATCTCCATGGCCACGAAACCCAGCGAAGCGTTGTCGTAGACGATGACTTTTACCGGCAGCTGCAATTGCGCCAGGGAAATGAAATCCCCCATCAACATGCTGAAACCACCGTCCCCCGATAACGCTATGACCTGGCGCCCCGCAAAGGCCGCCTGGGCGCCAATGGCCTGGGGCATGGCGTTGGCCATGGAGCCGTGATTGAAGGAGCCGATCAACCGCCGCTTGCCATTCATGCGCAGATAGCGCGCGGCCCACACGGTGGGCGACCCGACATCGGCGGTAAAGATGGCATCTTCGTCCGCCAGCTCACTGAGCAAGCGGGTCACATATTGCGGATGAATCGGGCGGTCCGCCTTGGACGGTTGCGCCAGGTCGTCCAGGCCTTGCCGGGCTTTCTCGTAATGCTTGAGGGAGGACTCCAGAAAGCTGCGATCGCGGTTGCGCGACAGGCGCGGCAACAAGGCTTGAAGGGTCTCGCGAACGTCGGCGGCGATTCCCAGGTCCAGCGTAACGCGACGCCCGAGGGCCTGCGGATTACGGTCAACCTGAATGATTTTTGCGTCAGAAGGGTAGAACTGCCGATAGGGAAAGTCAGTGCCCAGCATGATCAGGGTGTCGCAGTTGAGCATGGCATGATAGCCCGAACTGAAACCGATCAGGCCAGTCATGCCGACGTCGAACGGGTTGTCCCATTCCACATGCTCCTTGCCGCGCAAGGCATGCACCACGGGCGCACCCAAGGCATCGGCGAGGGCGACCACTTCGTCGTGGGCGCCGGCGCAACCGCTGCCGCATAGCAGCGTGACCGCTTTACTCTGTTCAAGGAGTTCGGTCAGGCGTTCGAGGTCCTGTGTGGCGGGCAGGGTTCTCGGGGCCAACAGGCGCGGCCATGGTTTAAACGTGTCTTCCACTTCCAGCAACGAAATATCGCCCGGAATCACCACGACCGCCACGCCGCGGCTGAGAATGGCTGCGCGCATGGCGCGGTGCAGCACATGGGGCATTTGTTCGGGATTACTCACCAACTCGACAAAATGACTGCATTCCTTGAACAACTCCTGGGGATGAGTTTCCTGGAAGTAGTTCAGGCCGATTTCCGAAGATGGGATCTGCGCGGCAATCGCCAGTACCGGAACATGGTTGCGGTGGCAATCGAACAAACCGTTGATCAAGTGCAGATTGCCCGGTCCACAACTGCCAGCGCACACCGTCAGCTCGCCAGTGGCCGCCGCTTCGGCGCCCGCGGCAAAGGCCGCGACCTCCTCATGGCGCACGTGCATCCACTCGATACTGTCCATGGTGCGCAGGGCGTCGGTGAGGCCGTTGAGGCTGTCGCCGGTCAGGCCCCAGATGCGCTTGATGCCCGCTTGCTCAAGGGTGGTGGCCAGTTGTTGGGCCAGGGTGATTTTCGCCATGAAGAACTCCAATCGTCAGTGAGTGCAAAAGCTGCTGATCAACAGAGGACAGTTCCAGGGCGGTAATGACTCAGGTTTTACACGTGAAAATTATTTCAGACCAAAAAAAGCCCTGAAATCCGCTTTTCCAGAGATCAGGGCTTTTGTGCGGTCAGGGCTTAGCGGCGACGAAACAGCGGCAGCGGCTCGTCCGTTGCAGCCTGGTACCTCACCGAGAAGTCCTTGAGGCTTTCCAGTGCTTCGTACGGGTCTTTGTCCGCACGCAGGGCGAAGGCATCGAACCCGCAGCGGCGCAGGTAGAACAGTTGGTCACGCAGCACATCACCAACGGCCCGCAATTCACCTTTGTAGGCATAACGGTCGCGCAGCAAGCGCGCGTTGGAGTAGTTGCGCCCATCGGTAAAGGCCGGAAAATTTAATGCGATGACTTGGAAGTGTTGCACGTCGGCACCGATTTCCTCGGCTTCTTCGTCGGCGTCGAGCCACACTCCCAGGCCGCCGTCGCGGGCCTTGAGGGCATGGCCGTGTTCACGCCACAGCGACAACGGCACGATCAGGTCGTCGCAGTTGGAGATGCCATCGAACGTCGCGTCCTTGGGCAGCAGGTGCCAGGTTTCGTCGACCACTTCGTTGTTCTTAATGATTCGCTGCATAGACGCGCTCCTTGAACAGGTCAATGCCGATGCGCTGGTAGGTATCGATGAAGCGCTCATCTTCGGTGCGTTGCTCGACATACACGTCGATCAACTTGCCGATTACCTCGGGCATGGCTTCCTGGGCGAAAGATGGGCCGAGGATCTTGCCCAGGCTCGCATCGCGGCTGGCGCTGCCGCCCAGGGATACTTGATAGAATTCTTCGCCTTTCTTGTCCACCCCGAGGATGCCGATATGGCCGACGTGGTGGTGACCACAGGCGTTCATGCAGCCGGAGATGTTGAGGTCCAGCTCGCCGATGTCGAACAGGTAGTCCAGGTCGTCGAAACGGCGCTGGATCGACTCGGCGATCGGGATCGACTTGGCATTGGCCAGGGAGCAGAAATCGCCGCCCGGGCAGCAGATAATGTCGGTCAGCAGACCAATGTTCGGCGTCGCGAAACCACCTTCGCGCAATTCACCCCACAGCGTGAACAACTGGCTCTGCTCAACGTCAGCCAGGATGATGTTCTGCTCGTGGGAGGTGCGCAGTTGACCGAAGCTGTAGCGCTCGGCCAGGTCGGCCACGGCGTCCAGTTGCTTGTCGGTGATATCGCCCGGAGCCACGCCGGTGGGCTTCAGCGACAAGGTCACCGCCACATAACCCGGTTGCTTGTGGGCGAGCGTGTTGCGTGCACGCCAGCGAGCGAAGCCCGGGTGCTGTTGGTCAAGTTCGGCGAATTCGGCGTCCAGATTGCTCAGGGCCTTGTATTGCGGATCGACGAAGTGCTTGGCTACGCGGTGCACCTCGGATTCAGTCAAAGTGGTCTGGCCGCCACGCAGATGCACCATTTCGGCGTCGACTTTCTGGGCAAATACCTCAGGCGTCAGCGCTTTTACGAGGATCTTGATCCGCGCCTTGTGCTTGTTGTCACGACGGCCATAGCGGTTGTAGACCCGCAGGATCGCGTCGAGGTAGCTCAACAGGTCCTGCCAGGGCAGAAACTCGTTGATGAACGCGCCGACCACTGGCGTACGGCCCAGGCCGCCACCTACCAGCACCCGGAAGCCCAGTTCGCCAGCGGCGTTGTAGACCGGCTCCAGGCCGATGTCGTGGACTTCGATGGCGGCGCGGTCGGAGGTCGAGCCATTGATGGCGATCTTGAACTTGCGCGGCAGGTAGGCGAACTCAGGGTGGAAAGTGGTCCATTGACGGACGATTTCACACCAGGGACGCGGATCGATCAGTTCGTCGGCGGCGACACCGGCGAACTGGTCGGTGGTCACGTTGCGCAGGCAGTTACCGCTGGTCTGAATTGCGTGCATCTGCACGGTAGCCAATTGCGCCAGGATGTCCGGCACGTCCTCGAGTGCCGGCCAGTTGAACTGGACGTTCTGGCGGGTACTGATATGGGCGTAGCCTTTGTCGAAGTCGCGGGCAATTTTGGCCATCATTCGCGCCTGACGCGAAGTCAGTTGGCCGTAAGGCACGGCAACCCGCAGCATCGGCGCAAAGCGCTGAACATAAAGGCCATTTTGCAGGCGCAGAGGGCGGAACTCTTCCTCGCTCAGCTCGCCTGCCAGATAGCGTCGGGTCTGATCACGGAACTGCTTGACGCGGTCCTCGATGATGCGCTGATCGTATTCGTCGTATACGTACATATAGGTCCTGTTCTCGGCAAATCTGCGCGCACGGCCGCGCACTCCCAACGGGAGCCGGCGCACGATACCAGTTTGCGTTTATGCGCAAAAGTGATGTTTGAGTATATGTAAAGAACCAAATCGACTAATGAGGCGAATTATCGACATCCCCACATTTGTCATAAGGGCAATCATGAACTTTACTGTCGTCGAGTCTTAATGCAATCACCGATAAAACCGACAAGAGGCGATGCGATGAGCAATCCAACCAAAGTCCGTAAAAACGACAGTAGCGTGGACGCTTGGGCGATTCTTTTCCTGATTATCCTGGTGGTTTCAACCGCCGTGTTTTGGGTCAGTCATCAATAAAAGCGCCGACGGGCCCTCGATTGTTCGACATATAGCAAATAGCCAAGGGTAAAAGGCTTATTGCCATTACACTGGTCGGCCAATTTCGAGGTTCGGGCTACAATGTTCAAGGTTTTTTGCGGGTGCCTTTGCTGGTTGGGGATGACGTTCGGGTCAATGGCCCACGCCACTTCAGTCGTCTTTCTCAACCCAGGCACGTCCACTGAAACCTTCTGGGTCACGTATGCGCAATTCATGCAGGCCGCGGCCAAGGACCTCGACCTGGATTTGCGCGTGCGCTATTCCGAGCGCGATCCGCAAAACACCCTCCGACAGGCGCGCGAGGCTCTCCAGGGGCCGCAACGCCCGGATTATCTGGTGTTGGTCAACGAGCAATATGTCGCGCCGCAGATCATGCGCTTGTCGCACAACAGTGGTGTCAAGCTGTTGATCGTCAATAACGCCCTGACGCGTGATCAGGTGCAACTGTTGAATGCCGGCAAATACCCCGACTGGCTGGGCAGCATCACCGCCGATGATGAAGAGGCGGGCTACCTGATGCTTAAGGAATTACTCAGTCTGCGTGGCCCGGCACAGCCAGGTGAACGGGTTGACTTGCTGGCGTTCTCCGGGGCTAAAAACACGCCTGCCGCGCAACTGCGCGAGCAGGGTTTGCATCGTGCCTTGCGAGAGCATCCTGAAGTGTATCTACGCCAACTGGTCCACGGCGAATGGACGCGCGAACGGGCGTTCGAGCAAGCCACCCAGCTGTTCAAGCGCTACCCGCGAACGACACTGGTCTGGTCGGCCAATGATGAAATGGCCCTGGGTGCCATGCAGGCGCTACGTGGCAGCGGGCGCGTGCCCGGCAGGGAGGTCTTGTTCAGTGCCGTCAACAGCTCGCCCGAGGCTCTTCAAGCGCGCCTCGACGGGCGGATCAGCGCGTTGGTGGCTGGGCATTTCACTGTCGGGGGCTGGGCGATGGTGCTGCTGCATGATGAGGCCAGGGGTGTGGATATCGAACAGCACGGCGGGCGCGAACGGCGGGTAAAGTTGCACCGGTTGATTGACCCACGAGACGCACAGCGTTTGCTCGACATGCGCGCCCAAGAGGGCGATGGCGTCAACTTTCGCGCTCTTTCAGCCGTCGGCCAGCCCGCCACTTATCAATATCCCTTCAGCTTGCAGCTGCTGCTGGACTAGGCGCGGCTAGATCCCGGCCAGGTGCAATACCAGCTTGACGATGCCGAACAGGGTCAGGGCGAAAACAGCGGTAAACAGGATGCCCAGCATTAAAAAGTGGCTGGGCTTACCGTGGGTAAAGTCCCTGGCACGATTTTTCCCGCTTTGCACGCCAAACGCGGCGGCCATCACACTGTGGAGCATCTGCCAGAACGTCGGCGGCTTGTTGTCGACTGGATCGTTCATATATCTCCCCATTACAAGGTGTGTGAGGAGAGCATAGCCAATTTCCTTGCTCCTGATGTTTTTGAGGGCGCCGTGTAGGAGCGAGCTTGCTCGCGAAAAACCTGAGATCGCCTCGGGGTATCAGATTTCCCGCGTCATCGTTAACGATCTTCGCGAGCAAGCTCGCTCCTACAGGAGAGAATGCACTCGCGAAAATAGATACCTGAGAAATAGCGCAGGGATCAGTTATCGTAACCCAGGTTCGGCGCCAGCCAGCGCTCGGTTACGCTCAAGTCCTGGCGCTTGCGGGTTGTGTAGCTGGTCACCTGATCCTTGTCGATCTTGCCCACCGCAAAGTATTGCGCCTGTGGATGGGCGAAGTACCAGCCGCTGACCGCCGCCGCCGGGAACATCGCGTAATGCTCGGTGAGAAACACGCCGCTGCGCCCGGGTTGCATTTCGCGGGCTTGCGGGTCCAGCAACTGGAACAGCGCGCCTTTCTCGGTGTGGTCAGGGCAGGCCGGGTAGCCGGGGGCAGGGCGGATGCCGCTGTATTGCTCCTTGATCAACGCCTCGTTATCCAGGGTTTCATCCTTGGCATAGCCCCAGTAATCTTTACGCACTTGCTGGTGCAACCATTCGGCACAGGCTTCGGCCAGGCGGTCGGCCAGGGCCTTGACCATGATCGAGTTGTAGTCGTCGCCGGCGTCCTGATAAGCCTTGGCCACTTCTTCGGCACCGATGCCGGCGGTGGTGATGAAGCCACCAATGTAGTCGGTCACGCCGCTGTCTTTGGGCGCAACGAAGTCGGCCAGGGAGAAGTTCGGCTTGCCGTCGGTCTTGATGATCTGCTGGCGTAGGTGATGCAGGCGCGCCAGGGGCTGGCCGTCGTCGCCATAGACTTCCAGGTCGTCATCCTGCACCTGGTTGGACGGCCAGAAGCCAAATACCGCGCGGGCGCTGATGAGTTTTTCATCGATCAGCTTGCTGAGCATTTCCCGCGCGTCTTTATATAGCGCAGTTGCCGCTTCACCTACCACCTCGTCCTGGAGAATGCGTGGGAATTTGCCGGCCAGGTCCCAGGAGATAAAGAACGGCGTCCAGTCGATGTAGTCGGCCAGAACGTTTAGATCGATATTGTCCAGCACCTTGGCGCCGGTGAACGTCGGTGTGACCGGTGTGTAGCTACTCCAGTCGAACTGCGGCTTCTTGGCGACTGCTGCCGCGTAACTCAGGCGTTTGGTGCGTGCGCTGCGGTTGGCGGTACGTTCGCGCACGTCGACGTATTCCAGGCGGGTTTTTTCGACAAAACCGGCTTTCAGTTCCTTGGACAGCAATTGCGTTGCAACGCCCACGGCGCGGGATGCGTCGGTGACATAGATCACCGCGTCGTTGCTGTACTTGGGTTCGATCTTCACCGCCGTGTGGGCCTTGGACGTCGTGGCCCCGCCGATCATCAACGGCAGATGGAAGTCCTGACGTTGCATCTCGCGGGCCACATGCACCATCTCATCCAGTGACGGTGTGATCAGTCCGGACAGGCCAATGATGTCGCACTTCTGCTCCTTGGCCACCTGCAGGATTTTTTCCGCGGGCACCATCACCCCGAGGTCGACGATGTCATAGCCGTTGCAACCCAGCACCGCGCCGACAATGTTCTTGCCGATGTCGTGTACATCGCCTTTGACCGTGGCCATCAGAATCTTGCCCTTGGCTTCCGGTTTGTCGCCTTTCTCCAGTTCGATAAACGGAATCAGGTGGGCCACGGCCTGTTTCATCACGCGGGCGGACTTCACCACCTGAGGCAGGAACATTTTACCGGCGCCGAACAGATCGCCCACGATGTTCATACCGGACATCAATGGGCCTTCGATCACTTCGATGGGGCGGGCGAACGACTGCCGGGACTCTTCGGTGTCTTCAACGATGTGCGTGGTGATGCCCTTTACCAGTGCATGCTCCAGACGCTTATTGACGTCCCAGCCGCGCCATTCCTCGGTCTCGGCTTCCTTGACGGAGCCATCGCCCTTGTACTTGTCGGCGATGGCGAGCAGCGCGTCGGTGCCTTCTGGCGTGCGGTTGAGCACCACGTCTTCCACGGCGTCGCGCAGCTCGGCGGGGATCTGGTCGTAGATCTCCAGTTGGCCGGCGTTGACGATACCCATGGTCAAGCCGTTGCGGATCGCATACAGCAGGAACACCGAGTGAATCGACTCGCGCACCGGGTTGTTGCCACGGAACGAGAACGACACGTTGGACACGCCGCCCGAGGACAAAGCATACGGCAGTTCGTCGCGGATATAGGCGCAGGCGTTGATGAAGTCGACGGCGTAGTTGTTGTGCTCTTCGATGCCGGTGGCGACGGCGAAGATGTTCGGGTCGAAGATAATGTCTTGCGGCGGGAAGCCGACTTCATTGACCAGGATGTCGTATGAACGTTTGCAGATTTCTTTCTTGCGCGCTTCGGTGTCGGCCTGGCCGGCTTCGTCGAAGGCCATCACCACCACGGCGGCGCCGTAGCGCTTGCACAGTTTGGCGTAGTGAATGAACTGCTCGACGCCTTCCTTCATGCTGATGGAGTTGACGATGCCCTTGCCCTGGATGCACTTGAGGCCCGCTTCGATGACTTCCCACTTGGAGGAGTCGATCATGATCGGTACGCGGGAGATGTCCGGTTCGCCGGCAATCAGATTGAGGAAGGTCACCATGGCCTTCTTCGAATCGAGCATGCCCTCGTCCATGTTGATGTCGATCACCTGGGCGCCGGCTTCGACCTGCTGCAGAGCCACTTCCAGGGCTTCGGTGTAGTTGTCTTCACGGATCAGCCGCGCGAACTTGGCGGAGCCGGTGATATTCGTGCGTTCGCCGACGTTGACGAACAGCGACTGGCGATCGATGGTGAACGGCTCCAGGCCCGACAGGCGACAGGCCTTGGGAATGTCCGGGATCGGCCGTGGCGCATAGCCGGCGACCGCATTGGCAATTGCCTCGATGTGGCCTGGCGTGGTGCCGCAGCAACCGCCGACGATATTGAGGAAGCCGCTCTGGGCGAACTCTTCGATGACCTTGGCGGTTTGCGCGGGCAACTCGTCATACTCGCCGAATTCGTTGGGCAGGCCGGCGTTCGGGTGTGCTGACACGTAGGTGTCGGCCTTGTTGGAGAGTTCTTCCAGGTACGGCCGCAGTTCGTTGGCGCCGAGTGCGCAGTTCAAACCAACGGAAATCGGCTTGGCGTGGGCGATGGAGTTCCAGAACGCTTCGGTGGTCTGGCCAGACAGGGTGCGACCGGAGGCGTCGGTGATGGTGCCGGAAATCATGATCGGCAGCTCGAAACCCAGCTCTTCATACACGCCTTGCACGGCGAAGATCGCGGCCTTGGCATTCAAGGTGTCGAAGATGGTTTCGATGAGGATCATGTCCGCACCGCCTTCGATCAGACCTTTGGTGGCCTCGGTGTAGTTTTCCACCAGTTCATCGAAGGTGACGTTGCGATAGCCGGGGTTGTTCACGTCGGGAGACAGCGAGCAGGTGCGGCTGGTCGGACCCAGGACTCCCGCGACGAAGCGTGGCTTGTCCGGGGTCTCCAGGGTTTTGGCGTCGGCCACCCTACGGGCCACGCGTGCGCCTTCCACGTTCAATTCGTAGGCCAGCGACTCCATGCCGTAGTCCGCCTGGGACACCTGAGTGGCGTTGAAGGTGTTGGTTTCGAGAATATCGGCACCGGCGTCCAGATAAGCTTTCTCGATGGAGGCGATGACATCCGGGCGGCTGAGCAGCAACAGGTCGTTGTTGCCCTGGACGTCACTCGGCCAGTCAGCGAAACGTTTGCCACGGTAGTCCTGTTCCTCGAGCTTGTAGCTCTGGATCATCGTGCCCATACCGCCGTCGAGGATCAGAATGCGTTCCTTGAGGGCTTGGTGAAGGGCTTGCAGACGCGCGCTACGATCGGACATGGGGCTACTCTGGTCAGGCATTACGGAGGTTAGGGATCATAACAAACCTGTGCGCTATTGGAGCATGTTTGGGTTTTGCATGAATATCGTTCATGTTGGGGGAGGGCATGGCCCGGTAGAATCACCGCACTTTTCAGCGCACGCATTGCACCGGGACTGGATACATGTCACTTCGCCTCATCCTCAGCGCCGCCCTGGCCTTGATCGCCAGCTCTGCACAGGCACAAGGCACCGCTCCGGCGATTTCCTATACCCGTGATATTCAGCCTATCTTCACGGAGAAATGCGTGGCCTGCCACGCGTGCTATGACTCGGCCTGCCAGCTCAACCTGGGCAGTGCTGAGGGCGCGACACGTGGGGCGAGCAAAATGCCGGTGTACGACGGCGAGCGCAGCCGAGCCGCGCCGACTACCCGCTTGTTTTATGACGCGATGGGTAAAACAGACTGGCAACGGAAGGGCTTTTACTCTGTGCTGGACGCCCAACACAGTCAGGCAGCCTTGATGGCGCGTATGCTGGACTTGGGACACCGCACGCCTCTGGCGCCCAATGCCAAGCTGCCCGCGGAGATTGTGCTGGGTCTGAATCGGCAAAACATGTGCCCGCTACCGGGGGAATTTGAAGCGTACGCGGGTGCCCATCCCAAGGAAGGCATGCCCCTTGCCGTCACCGGCCTGACCGATCAGCAATACCAGACCCTGCAACGCTGGCTGGCGTCCGGCGCGCCTATTGATGAGCAAAGCCTGGCTCCAAGTGCCACCGAAACCGTGCAGGTACGGCAATGGGAAAACCTGCTCAACCAACATGGTGCCCGGGAAAGCCTGGTGGCGCGCTGGTTGTACGAGCATTTGTTCCTTGCCCACATCTACTTCGAAGACGGCGAGCCAGGGCATTTTTTCCAGTGGGTGCGTTCGCGCACGCCGAGCGGTCAGCCCATCGACCTGATCAATACCCGTCGACCGAACGACGACCCAGGCACCCAGGTTTACTACCGGTTGTGGCCGGTACAAGGGGTCATCGTCCACAAGACCCACATCACGTACCCGTTCAGTGCCGATAAAATGGCACGCATCAAGTCGTTGTTCTATAGCGGCGACTGGCAAGTCACGGCACTGCCCGGTTACGGGCCGGGGCGCAGGGCGAACCCGTTCGAGACCTTCGAGGCGATCCCGGCCAGGGCGCGTTATCAGTTCATGCTTGATAACGCCGAATACTTCGTGCGCACCTTTATTCGCGGGCCGGTGTGCCGTGGGCAGATTGCCACGGACGTGATTCGCGACAACTTCTGGACCTTGTTCTAGGACCCGGATCACGACTTGTACATCACCGATGCGCGTTTTCGCGGCCAGGCCACGCCATTGCTGGCGATGCCCGGGCAGAACGATGACGTGGGCAGCGTGTTGGGCCTGTGGCTGGCCTATCGCGACAAACGCAACGCATACGAGGCCTTGCGCCGTGACAACTACGCCGATCTGCCAGCACCCGATTGGTCGGATTTGTGGATGGGCAATGACAATGCGCTGCTGAGCATCTTCCGCCACTTCGACAGTGCCTCGGTGATGAAAGGCCTGGTTGGCGAAGTGCCGCAGACGATGTGGCTGTTCGATTACCCGTTGCTGGAGCGCACTTACTATCAGTTGGCGGTCAACTTTGATGTGTTCGGTAATGTCTCTCATCAGGCGCAGACGCGCTTGTATTTCGATCTGATCCGCAACGGCGCCGAGCAGAATTTCCTGCGCCTGATGCCGGCCGACTCTCGCGAGGGGTTCCTCGACGATTGGTACCAGAACAGCGGCAAGGTCAAGTTGTGGCTGGATTACGAAGCCATTGATGATGACAAGCCAAGCGGACTGAAACTGGACGAGACATCCCCCAAGCGCGACTTCGCCACGCAATTGCTGGCCCGCTCGGGTGCCCTGAATGTCAGGCCGGACCCGATCAACCGCTGCATCAGCGCGTATTGCTCGCGGCCCGGCATCGATCCGGCGCTGCGCGATGCCGAACAAGCCCTGAGTCGCCTGACTTCCAGGCCGGCGGCGGGGCTCAAGGTGATCGAGCAGTTGCCGGAAGCGACAATGCTGCGTGTCGAAACCCGTAGCGGCACGCGTGAGGTGTACAGCCTGTTGCGTAACCGCGCGCATAGCAATGTGGCTTTTATGCTCGGCGAAGCCTATCGCTATCAGCCTGGGCTGGACACCCTGACGATCTATCCGGGAGTGCTGAGCAGTTATCCGAACTTTATGTTCAACGTTCCAGCCGAAGAAGTACCCGAGTTTGTCGAGGATATGCAGCGGGCCAAGGACCCCCAGGGTTTTGAGCGAATTGTCGAGCGCTGGGGCATACGCCGTAGTCATCCGCAATTTTGGCGGTACTTCCACGATCTGTCGCGCTACATCCGTGAAACGACGCCAGTGGAAGAGGGCGTACTGGATATGAATCGCTATGAGAACCTGTGATTGCGCGCCGCGGCCTTTCCCGACAAAAATACTAGGACTTTGTGCCATCCCAAGGATTGGCGTAAACTGCCGGCAAGCCTGTGAGGAGTTTCCATGACTGCCATAACCATTACCGACGCCGCCCACGATTACCTGGCTGATCTGCTGTCCAAGCAGAACACCCCGGGCATCGGCATTCGCGTCTTTATCACCCAGCCTGGTACCCAGTACGCAGAGACGTGCATTGCCTATTGCAAGCCGGGTGAAGAAAAACCCGAAGACACTGCGCTGGGTCTCAAGAGCTTCACTGCCTATATCGACGCGTTCAGCGAAGCCTTCCTTGACGATGCGGTGGTCGATTACGCCACTGATCGCATGGGCGGCCAATTGACCATCAAGGCGCCCAACGCCAAGGTGCCGAACGTCAATGCCGACAGCCCGATCAACGAACGCATCAATTATTACCTGCAGACCGAAATCAACCCGGGACTGGCCAGCCACGGCGGTCAGGTCAGCTTGATCGATGTGGTCGATGACGGTATCGCCGTACTGAAGTTTGGCGGTGGTTGCCAGGGCTGCGGCCAGGCCGATGTGACGTTGCGTGAAGGTATCGAGCGCACGTTGCTGGAGCGGATTCCCGAACTCAAGGGCGTGCGCGACGTGACCGATCACACGCAGAAAGAAAACGCCTACTACTGAGTAAGACGTTCGCTGCAAACAAAAAACGACGCTCTGCGTAATGCCGGTCAGTTAAGCCTTTTCTGTAGGAGCGAGCTTGCTCGCGAAAAACGTCAACGATAACGCGTTTTTCCTGAATAAACGCGGCGCCTATGAGTGCTTCGCGAGCAAGCTCGCTCCTACAGTAGTTGGCGTTCCCTTAACTGATCAGCATTACGCGGGGCGTCGTTTTTTATGCGCGCCGCAGAAGGCGAGGGCCTCGTTGCGTTTCTTTGTCAGGAACGATAGAGGTGCGCGTGCCCTGCGCGATACAGCGATGACTCGCTGAAGCTATCGCTGGCGAGTACCCGGCCCACCACAATCAAAGCCGTACGCCTGAAGCCTTTCGCCGCTACTTTCTCGGCAATATCCGCCAGCGTACCCACCACCCAATCCTGATCCGGCCATGTAGCGCGGTGCACCACGGCGATCGGGCAATCGGCGCCGTAATAGGGCAACAGCTCAGCAACAATCTTCTGCATGTGACTGACGCCAAGGTGAATCGCCATGGTGGTGCCATGCTGCGCCAGGCTGGCGAAGCTTTCCCCCGCGGGCATCGTGGTCTTGTCCGCATACCGCGTCAAAATCACGCTCTGAGCGATATCCGGCAGGGTCAACTCACTCTCCAGCAGCGCCGCGCAGGCCGCCACCGCCGTGACTCCCGGAATGATCTGGAAGGGAATCTGCAGCGCCCGCAAGTGTCGAATTTGCTCACCAATCGCGCCATATAGACTTGGATCACCGGAATGCACCCGTGCCACGTCTTGACCTTTGCCGTGGGCGTCTTTGATCAAGTCGATGATCTGCTCCAGGTGCAACTCGGCGCTATTGATCACCTGTTCGGCCTGATGCCCTTCCAGCACTGCGGCTGGCACCAGGGAGCCGGCGTAGATGATCACCGGGCAACTGCGGATCAGCCGTTGGCCTTTGACGGTGATCAGTTCCGGATCGCCGGGGCCAGCGCCGATGAAGAAGACGGTCATGAATGGATTCCTGTGAAAAAGCAGGCGGGCAAGGCTCCAGATGAAGATTGCTCATGATCAAACAAGGGATTATCCGGCGTTTAGCCGGCGTACGCCAAGGCAAAGGTCGCCTGAAGTTTTTTTTGGCGAGTGATCAACAGCCGGGCAGGGCACCCAGACAACTGCTCGGCCAGGGCCAGGGCGGCACTTTCGGCGATGCCGTGGCAACCGGTGTGGGTAAACGCCAGCGCCGAACGGTGGCTTAGCCGGGTGTCGTAGACCGCCAATTGCTCGGCAGCGAAAAACTGCAACGGCAGCCGGAGAACATTGGCCAGTGCGAGCAACCCCGGCTCATCGCGTTTGTGCTCGATACTGGCGAGCGCGTTGATGCGCCGCGGATCGATTCCCTCGGCATCCAGGGCGGTGTGAAACAGAGCGAGCAGGGTGTCGACGTCACAACCGCGCTGGCAACCCAGGCCGACCACCAGGATCGGCGTGGTGCTGTCTGGCATCATGCCGCGTACTGAGTGTCGGGATTGCGGCGAAACAGCCAGGCGCTGATCAAGCCCAGGGCCAGCCAGAACGCAACGTTGGTCAGTTGCGAGGCGATCTTGAACTGCGTTTCCAGGGCTTCAGGCGCCAACATCGAGTGCATCAGCGGTTGTGGCGCGCCAATCACATGGGGCACCGCCAGAATCGCCACGCCCAGGATTTTCAGTAGCCAATGACGACCAAACGCGATCAGTGCGATACCCACGGCGGTGGAGGCAGCAGCGCCGATCCACCAGAGTTGCCGTTGCGCCAGATCCGCCGCGGCGGTGCCCGGCAATTCCGGTGGCAGGCCCAACGTCGGCGCCAGCACAAACGTGGCGTAACCGGCCAGTCCCCAGAGCAAACCCTGGGCCGTGCGAGTCGGTGCACGCAGGGTGTACAGGCCGGCAAGCAACAGTGCGAACCCCACCGCCACCACCAGATTACTGCCCGTGGTGAACAACACACGCTGCCAGCCGTCTTCCGGGGCCCAGGCTTCGGCGTCGTGGCTGTGGGCCGCGGTGCCTGCGGCGTGTTCGTGGACCTCGCTGGCGGCCGGGGCGCTTTCATAGGCTTCCGCCTGGATAATCAGCGGGGCAACCCACAGGCTTTGCAGCAAGGTCAGCAACAGTGCGGCCAGCAGACCGGTAAAACCGGCGGTTTGGGCGATTCGCTTGATCATGTCGACAGCTCTCAATGGCACGGGAAGGCGGCGCTGTGGCGCGTATCGTGGGCAGCGTTGTGGACGGCCTCGATGTGCGAGAACCCGGCGAAGTACACCAGGCACACACCGAGGATCGACGCCCCAATGGCTGCGGTCAGGCGCTGACTTAAGGTGGCGGTGCTGCTGGCGGTAGGCGAAGTGCTGCTGATGATCGACATGGCGCGTCCCTTTCGAGTGACAGGGTGAAACGAGCGCATGCAAACCCCGCGAGCCGGGCACGCAGGGTTCGGAACAGCGCCCGCCCACCGCGGGTTTGTTATTGAATGATCGGGCCGGTCTCCGGGCTTGCGAGGGGGGCTCTGGAAAGAGTCATCCCGAAAAGCGTCACCTTCCCATGCCGCTGGCACAGTGGATTTGACACTTCGCTCGCTTACCGTTGCGGGGGCAGCACCGGACTGGTCCTGAGCCTTGAAAAAAAGCTCAGGGTTTACCGGTTTCCCGTTTCACCCTGTGAAGGGCACCCGAAACAAGATGCGTAGGAGAGCATGGCCCGGGGATGGTAGTCAAATGGCCCGAGCCCCTGTAGCCTTGCAGCTTCGAGGTTCTTCGGCCGAGGTCGAAGCTAAGAAGGGAACGCGGTCAATGCCGCGGCTGCCCCCGCAACTGTAAAGGGTTTATCTGCCTGCCACGCCACTGCCGGAACCCGGCGGGAAGGCGCAGCCAGCGTCGCTCGAAAGAGCGGCAAGCCCCAAGCCAGGAGACCTGCCTCGCAACTGATTTTCCATTTCAACCGGGCGGGGTGATCCGGTGACGAATTTCGTTTCTGCGCGCCGCCGCAGGACCAGTCGTCCCGTATGCCCGCCCTAAAGGGCATTCGATGAAAACACTGGCCAAACTCCCCGTCACGATCGTTACCGGCTTCCTCGGATCAGGCAAAACCACCTTGCTGCGCCATATGCTGGACAACGCGCAAGGTCGTCGCATCGCGGTGATCGTCAACGAGTTCGGTGAACTGGGCATCGACGGTGAGATTCTCAAGCAGTGCGCCATCGGTTGCACCGAAGAAGAAGCCAATGGTCGGGTCTACGAACTGGCCAACGGCTGCCTGTGCTGCACCGTCCAGGAAGAGTTCTTTCCGGTGATGCGGGAGTTGGTGGCTCGTCGTGGCGACCTCGATCACATCCTTATCGAAACCTCGGGCCTGGCCCTGCCAAAACCTCTGGTCCAAGCCTTCCAGTGGCCGGAAATCCGCAGCGCCTGCACCGTTGACGCGGTGATCACCGTGGTCGACAGCCCGGCCGTGGCGGCCGGTACCTTCGCCGCGTTCCCGGATCAGGTCGATGCCCAGCGCAAGCTGGACCCGAACCTGGACCATGAGTCGCCGCTGCACGAATTGTTTGCCGACCAGTTGGCCAGTGCCGACCTGGTGATCCTCAACAAAACCGACTTGATCAGCCCTGAAGACCTGGCCCGCGTACGCCTGGAAGTGGCGCACGAACTGCCGCCGGCGGTGAAAGTCATCGAAGCCAGCAGCGGTCGCCTGCCGCTGGATGTGCTGATCGGCCTTGGTGCCGGTTCCGAAGCACATATCGACGCGCGCCATAGCCATCATGATCATCATCACGAAGGTGAAGACGATCATGAACATGATCACGATGCGTTCGACTCCATCTCCATTGACCTGCCGCAGGCCGACGAAGCGCTGCTGCTCGATGCCTTGACGCAACTGGTGGTGCAGCACGGAATCCTGCGCGTGAAAGGCTTCGCCGCGATTCCCGGCAAGCCGATGCGCCTGCTGATCCAGGGCGTCGGGACGCGTTTCGACAAGCATTTCGACCGCGCCTGGGGGGCTGATGAAGCCCGCACCACGCGGTTGGTGTTGATCGGCCAGACATTGGATGCGGCGGGTCTCGAAGCGCAGTTGCGCGCCGCCCTCAGCGTTTAAATCATGCACCTGCTCAGGACCCAGCCCGGCGGATTCGTTGCCGATGACAACATCGCCGACCTCGGACAGACCCCAGCCGAGTTGGTGATCCTGTGCAGTGGCGACTCCAGTCTGGCATTGCTGGCGGAGGCGGCGCGGCAGTTGCCCGAGGATTATCCGAGCCTGCGCCTGGCCAATCCGATGCAGGTGCAGAATCATGCGTCGGTCGATCTGTATGTCGACGAGGTGCTGCGCCATGCCAAGCTCATCCTGATTTCGCTGCATGGCGGCATTGGGTACTGGCGCTACGGCATTCAGCGTCTGGTGGAACTGGCGGAGCAGGGCGTACAACTGATTCTGGTGCCAGGCGATGACCGGCCCGACCCGGAACTCAGCAGCCTGAGCACCGTCGATGCCGAGACGCGCGATCGCTTGTGGCAGTTCCTGCGCCAAGGCGGTCTGGGCAATGCGTTGAATTTTTATGGCTGCCTGGCAGCCGGCCAATTGGGCCGCGCTTACCCCTGGTGCGAACCGCAGATCCTGCCGCGCACAGCGATTTATCATCCACGCCACGCCCATGCCGGGCTGAGCGATTGGCAGGCGGACTGGCAAGCCGAGCGTCCGGTGGCGGCGGTGTTGTTCTACCGCTCGCATTTGCAGGCGGCCAATACCGCCTTCATTGATGTGTTTTGCCAGCGCTTGCAGGCTTCGGGACTCAACCCGTTGCCGATGGCGGTGGCCAGTTTGAAGGAGCCCGGCTGCCTCGCGGTGGTTGAGGACCTGCTGGATGAAGTCCAGGCATCGGTGATTCTGAATACCACCGGTTTTGCCCAGTCCAGCCCTGAAGCGCCGCATCTACGGCCGTTTCGGCGCAATATACCGGTGATCCAGGCGATTTGTGCCCAGGACAATGAGCCGGGTTGGCGAGCCAGCGAGCAGGGCCTTGGTCCGCGTGACCTGGCGATGCACATTGCTTTGCCAGAGCTGGACGGTCGCATCATTAGCCGGCCCATCAGCTTCAAGGACCTTGCCTGGCGCAGCGAGCGCAGTCAGTCGGACGTGGTGTGCTATCGGGCTGTAGCGGAACGCATGGATTTTGTCGCTGAACTGGCGCGGCGTTGGGTTGACCTGGCACAGGTGCCAAACCCGCAAAAGCGCATCGCATTGATTCTCGCCAACTACCCGACCCGTGATGGCCGCATCGGCAATGGCGTGGGCCTGGACACCCCGGCCACCGCGTTGAATATTCTCCGTGCGCTGCAAGCCGAAGGGTATCCGCTGCCGCAGGTGTTACCGGACAGCGGCACGGCGTTGATTCAGCAACTGCTGGGTGGCGTGAGCAACGACCTCGACAGCCTGGACCTGCGCCCCTGCCATCAAAGTCTGGGGTTGGACGACTACGACGCCCTGTTCAATCAGATGCCCGAAGCCAATCGCGCCGCAGTGTTGGCGCGCTGGGGCACGCCGGAGCATGACCCGATGTTCCGTGACGGCCGCCTGATGATCGCCGGCGTGCGCTTTGGCCTGACCTTTGTCGGTATTCAGCCCGCCCGCGGCTATCAGGTGGACGCCAGCGCGGTGTATCACGACCCGGACCTGGTGCCACCCCACGCGTATCTGGCCTTCTACTTCTGGTTACGCCAGGCCTACGGCGCCCATGCGCTGATTCATGTGGGTAAGCACGGCAACCTGGAGTGGCTGCCGGGCAAGGGCGTTGGACTTTCCGAGCGTTGCTGGCCGGATGTGCTGCTCGGCCCGCTGCCCAATATCTATCCATTTATTGTCAATGACCCGGGCGAGGGCGCCCAGGCCAAGCGCCGCACCCAGGCAGTGATCATCGATCACCTGATGCCACCGCTGACCCGCGCTGAAACCTACGGGCCATTGCGTAATCTGGAGCTGTTGGCCGATGAGTATTACGAAGCGCAGTTGCTCGACCCACGACGTGCCAGGGAGCTGCAAAAAGACATTCTGCGACTGGTACGCGAGACGCGTATCGACCAGGAACTGATGCTCGATGCCGACCTCGACAGCGACGCCGACGCGGCGATCTGGCTGCCACGCCTGGACACTTACCTGTGCGACCTGAAGGAATCGCAGATCCGCGGCGGCCTGCACATCTTCGGCGAGTCCCCCGCAGGTCGGTTGCGTATCGACACCTTGCTGGCGCTGTCGCGCATTCCCCGTGGCGACGGCCGAGGCCCGCAAGCGAGTCTGCTGCGGGTCCTGGCCAAAGCCTTCGAACTGGACTTCGATCCACTGGATTGCGCCTTGGCCGAACCCTGGACCGGGCGCCGTCCCGAGGCGTTGCAGAAGATTGACTCACAGTTATGGCGCACGGCGGGCGACACCCGCGAGCGTCTGGAGTTGTACGCGACGAGCTTGATCGAACACAGCCTAGAAGGGGTGGTCGCGCAACTCGATGAGCCTGGCTGGCAAGACGTCAAGGCGGTGACGGACAGCGTGCGCAGTGTGCTCGCACCACGCCTGGACGCCTGTGGGCCGGCAGAAATACGCGGTTTGCTGGATGCTCTGGCCGGGCGTTTTGTACCGGCCGGCCCCAGTGGCGCGCCGAGCCGTGGGCGCCTGGATGTGCTACCCACCGGGCGCAATTTTTTCTCGGTGGACGTGCGCAATCTGCCGACCACCACCGCCTGGCGCCTTGGCTTTCAGTCGGCAAGCCTGATTCTGGAACGGCATCTGCAAGACCATGGCGATCACTTGCGCCAACTGGGCTTGTCGGTGTGGGGCACCGCCACCATGCGCACCGGCGGTGATGACATCGCCCAGGCCATGGCACTGATGGGCGTGCGTCCGGTATGGGCCACCGGCAGTCAACGGGTGGATGACTTCGAGATCCTGCCACTGAGCCTGCTCGACCGCCCGCGAGTTGATGTCACTTTGCGGGTGTCCGGCTTTTTCCGCGACGCGTTTGCCAACCTGATCCGCCTGTTCGATGCGGCGGTGCAAGCCGTGGCGGCGTTGGATGAACCGGATGACATGAACCCGCTGGCCGCCAAGGTGCGCAGCGAGCGTGAGGCTTTGTGCCGGTCCGGGCTGGATGAGGACACGGCAGCTAAACAGGCCGGCTGGCGGATCTTCGGAGCAAAACCCGGCGCCTATGGTGCAGGCGTGCAGGGCGCGATCGATGGGCGCTTGTGGCAAAGTCGTGCGGATTTGGCGCGGGTCTACTTGGACTGGGGCGCGTATGCCTATGGCGGCAGCGACGAAGGCAGCGCCGCGGGCGAGCCATTCGCCCGGCGCCTGAGCCAGATACAAGCGGTGCTGCAGAACCAGGACAATCGCGAGCACGACCTGCTCGACTCCAATGATTACTACCAATTCCAGGGCGGCATGCTCGCTGCCGTGGAAACCCTGAGCGGGACCCAGGCTGCCAGTTATCATGGCGATCATAGCCAGCCGGACCTGCCAAAAATTCGTACGTTAAAGGAAGAGCTGAACCGGGTGATTCGTTCGCGGGCAGCCAATCCCAAGTGGATTGAAGGGGTCAAGCGCCATGGCTATAAAGGTGCGTTCGAGATGGCCGCGACCGTGGACAATTTGTTTGCCTTCGATGCCACCACGGCGCTGATCGACGATCATCAATATGCATTGCTGGCCGATGCCTATTTACTCGACCCCGACACCCGCGCGTTTGTCCAACAGCACAACCCCGATGCCTTGCGCGACATGACCGAACGCATGCTGGAAGCCCAGCAGCGCGGTATGTGGCAGGACCCGGGAGCCTATCGAGAGGCGCTGGAGAATGTGTTGTTGGATATAGAGGAAGAGGGTTGAGGTGGTTTTGGAAGATGCACTTACTACGACGTGAGCGATTTTCTTTGAATCTATAATCGACTCGGTCGTTCAGGTCGCTCATTTTTTTTGCACACATCGGCAAGTCCCCTCGCCCCTTTGGGGAGAGGGTTAGGGTGAGGGGGGCGATCCGCCTGCCCCACCACAAAAAAGCAACCCACTGAGACTCAGCAATGAACGATACACCTCATTTCCCACTGTCTGCCGTAGTGGGCGCCGACAACCTGAAACTGGCGCTGTGCCTCACTGCCATCGACCCGAAGATCGGTGGCGTGTTGATCGAGGGCCCACGTGGCATGGCCAAGTCCACACTGGCCCGCGGCCTGGCGGATTTGCTAGCCAGCGGGCAGTTCGTCACGCTGCCGCTGGGCGCCACCGAAGAGCGCCTGGTGGGCACGCTTGACCTTGACGCGGCATTGGCCGAAGGACGCGCGCAATTTTCTCCCGGTGTACTGGCCAAGGCCGATGGTGGCGTGTTGTACGTCGATGAAGTCAATCTGTTGCCCGATCACTTGGTGGACCTGCTGCTGGATGTCGCCGCGAGCGGTATCAATCTGATTGAGCGCGACGGTATTTCCCACCGGCATTCAGCGCGTTTCGTACTGATTGGCACGATGAACCCCGAAGAAGGTGAGTTGCGCCCGCAATTGCTTGATCGATTTGGTTTCAGCGTGGCGTTGAGTGGCCGGACGCTGCCCGACGAACGCGGGCAGATCATCCGTCGACGGCTGGACTTTGACAGCGATGCACAGGGTTTCTGCACGCAGTGGGCAGGTCCCCAAGCAGCACTGCGCCAGCGTTGCACCGAGGCACGCGCAGCGCTGGACAGCATTGCGCTGGATGACCATGCATTGACGCAGATTACTGAGCGTTGTTTTGCGGCGGGCGTCGATGGGTTGCGTGCGGACCTGGTGTGGCTGCGCGGCGCGCGTGCCCATGCCGCATGGCGCGGCGCGACAGCGATCAGCGGGGAGGATATCGACGCGGTAGCGGAGTTCGCCTTGCGTCACCGACGCCAGGAACAATCGTCCCCCGCGAGCCCGCCCGATGCAACACCAGCGACACCGCCCTTGAAGCGCCCTGAAGGGCAAGGCCAGGGGCAGGGCCAATGGGGTGAAATGCCCGCACCCGCGTTGCCCACAGGCGCACGACGGGAAGTACCCAACTGGCCAAAAAAGCCCTAGGCATTCGTCCTCGACCTGACGCGGGGGCGGATGCCCGGCCCAAGGCGGGCCGATTGCACAAGGGCAGGCAAGGGCCGGCGCGCGACAGCGTCGAAGGCGCGATCAATTGGCCGGGTACCTTGCTGGCTGGACGTCCGCAACGCCGGGAAGATGTGGTGTATCGACTGCGCAGCCGCTCGCCCCATGAGCTATGGCTGGTGATTGTCGACGCCTCGGCCTCCACCCGCCGCCATCAGGCGTTGCGTGATGCCAAGGGTTTACTGGCTCAAGTGTTTGACGATGCTTATCGGCAGCGCGCGCGAATGGCACTGTTGACGGTCAGCGGCCAATCGCCCCAATGGCACGTGCAGGGATTGAAGGCCGCGAAAGGTTTGGCGAGTTGGCTGGAAGGGCTCGGCGCTGGTGGCGGCACGCCGTTGCTCGGGGCGTTGGCTGAGGCCGGGCATTGGTTGCGGGGTCGACGCAAGCGCTATCCGGCGGAGCGCCAGCGGTTGCTGGTGGTGACCGATGGGCGACTCAAGGATATTTCCGGGTTACCGGATTTGGACTGTCCGGGATTGTTGGTGGATATCGAGCGGGGACCGATCAGGTTGGGCCGGGGTCAAGTGCTTGCAGCCGGGTTGGGGGTTGATTATCGGCATATCGATACGCTCTAGAGCTTGGGTTGTCGGCATGGGTGCCCAAGATCAAAATCAACAGCACGGCGTGCTGTTTTTTGCGACCGAATTCCCCCCTTGTAGGAGCGAGCTTGCTCGCGAAGATCGTCAACGATGACGCGGAAAATCTGCTACCCCGAGGCGCCCTCAGGTTTTTCGCGAGCAAGCTCGCTCCTACATTAGAAGTTAGAAGGCGACCTCTCCACAAGACTCAACCCGCCCCCGGCACATTCGGCCAAAGGTCCGCCACCAGAAACAAGCGCTCGGCTTCTTCCCAATCCTCACCGTTCTGAACCAGCCGCACCAACAACTGCGCCGGCGCCATCGGATCAAGGTCCGCCAGCCACCCTTGCATCCGCTCATCACTCCACACCTCATTTGCCTCGTAGTGAGCGGGGGCCAGCCAGGCATGCCGCGGCAGAGGTTGCCAGCGACCCGGCGGACTGCCCCTGACAAAGTCCAGCCAGTCGCGCTGATGCAACCAACGCCCTCGCAGATGCCTGGGGTGGGCGCCCATTGGCGGCTCGGCCTGGCCGGGCCACGGATACAACAAATAGCCTCCCAACCACAGTTGCGCATCGAACTGGCGGATATCCAGCGCCGCCAGCACTTCACGGCTTTCCGGACGTGCAGAAATCGGCAACTGATGCTGGACCAGATGCGCCAGCTTGCGGTCGAGGCGATCGTGGCAGCCCGGTCCCAGCCACTGCGCCGAGTCCTGGCCGTGGCCATCCTGCGGGCCCAGATAGAGCTTGATCGCCAGTTCCAGGTGGTGCGCCCCGTCACGGTCTCGCAGCAGCATGTCCAGCTCGCCCAGGGTGTGGCCGGCTTGGCGAATGGGCAGGTTGGCCGCCAGCAACTCGACACCGGGTGCGTGTTGCACGGCAAATTGCCACAATCGCTCGTAATACAGGCCCAGGCGTCGGGTGCGGGCCTGGCTCAACCAGTGCTGAAGGAGGTGACTGTCGTGGTCCAGCTGCCTGAGCCAGCGCTCCAGTTGATCGGGCGCCTGCACCCAGTCGCTGCCCGCCAGCGGATGACGTTGCGGCCAGGGCGTTTGTGCGAGCATTGGCGGTGCAATGATCACCCACGCCAGATCACGCACCTCAGGGTGACGCAATTGACGGGGCAAGTGCTGCAAGTCAGCGAACAAAGTCATGCTGCGAGCATAGCCGTTTACGCGCCAGTGCGGGATCGCCGGTGGCATGCAAAACCGCTGGCGTCTGGGCCGCTCGGGCACAAAGGATTTTGTCTAACGGCGCCTTTCGCCCATAATCGTTCTTTTTGCCAGACCCCGACCCTCGCAGGAGCCCCATGGAGCAATTTCGCAATATCGGCATCATCGGTCGCTTGGGCAGTACCCAAGTGCTGGACACCGTCCGCCGGCTGAAAACGTTTCTGCTCGAGCGCCACCTGCATGTGATCCTCGAAGACACCATCGCCGAGATTCTGCCCGGCCACGGCCTGCAGACGTCGTCGCGCAAGATGCTCGGTGAAGTGTGCGACATGGTGATCGTGGTCGGTGGCGACGGTAGCCTGCTGGGCGCGGCCCGGGCCTTGGCGCGGCATAATGTGCCGGTGCTGGGGATCAATCGGGGCAGCCTGGGTTTTCTCACGGATATCCGCCCCGACGAGTTGGAAGTGGAAGTGGCCAAGGTCCTCGACGGTCATTATCTGGTGGATAACCGTTTCCTGCTGCAGGCCGAAGTACGCCGCCACGGCGAAGCCATCGGCCAGGGCGATGCCCTGAATGACGTGGTGCTGCACCCTGGCAAGTCGACGCGGATGATCGAGTTCGAACTGTATATCGACGGCCAGTTTGTCTGCAGCCAGAAGGCCGATGGCCTGATCGTCGCCACGCCCACCGGGTCAACCGCCTACGCGCTGTCGGCGGGTGGTCCGATCATGCATCCCAAGCTCGACGCCATTGTGATCGTGCCGATGTACCCCCATATGTTGTCCAGCAGGCCCATCGTGGTCGACGGCAACAGTGAGTTGAAAATCGTGGTCTCCAAAGACATGCAGATTTACCCGCAAGTCTCCTGCGACGGGCAGAATCACTTCACCTGCGCGCCGGGTGACACGATCACTGTGAGCAAAAAAGCGCAGAAACTGCGGTTGATCCACCCGCTGGACCACAACTACTACGAAGTCTGCCGGACCAAGCTGGGCTGGGGCAGCCGCTTGGGGGGTGGAGGCGACTGATGCTCGATCCCGCGCGTAGCTACGACCTGATTGGTGACGTGCATGGTTGTGCTCATACCCTTGAGCACTTGCTCGACCAAATGGGTTATCACAAGCAAGGCGGCGCCTGGCGCCACCCATCACGAATGGCGGTGTTCCTCGGCGATATCATCGACCGTGGCCCGCGTATCCGCGAGGCGCTGCATATCGTCCACGACATGGCCGAAGCCGGCCAGGCGCTGTGCCTCATGGGCAACCATGAATTCAATGCCCTCGGCTGGACGACGCCGGCCCCACCGGGCAGCGGCAAGCAGTTTGTGCGCGAACACAACCCGCGTCACGCACGGCTGATTCAGGAGACCCTGACTCAGTTCGAACACCACCCGGACGACTGGCACGATTTTCTCGGCTGGTTCTACGACATGCCGCTGTTCGTTGATGCCGGGCGCTTTCGGGTGGTGCATGCATGCTGGGACGACAGCTTTATCGAACCGCTGCGTGCAACGTTCGCGGATGGCTGTATCGACCAGCATTTCTTGCAAGCCGCCGCCGTGCCGGGCAGTTTTGCCTGCAATGCGTTTGACCGTTTGCTGCGCGGCACGGACATGCGCCTGCCGCACGGGTTGACGCTGACCGGCGGCGATGGCCTGACGCGCTCGTTCTTTCGCACCAAGTTCTGGGAAGACGACCCGAAAACCTACGGTGATATCGTCTTTCAGCCGGATGCCTTGCCTGACCCCGTGGCACGCACGCCATTGACGTCGAGCGAAAAAAACTCGCTGCTGCGTTATGGCGTCGATGAACCCTTGTTGTTTGTCGGCCATTACTGGCGCAGCGGCAAACCAGCGCCGATCCGTCCGAATCTGGCTTGCCTGGATTACAGCGCGGTGCTGTACGGCAAGCTGGTCGCCTATCGCCTGGATCAGGAAAGCCGCCTCGACCCGAGCAAGTTCGTCTGGGTCGATGTCGAGCGTCCGGAGGTCATTTCATGAGCACCGTAGCGGTATTGCGCTTGCCACTGAGCGTGGATTTGGGCGGCTTTATCACGCTTTTGCAGCGCATGCAGGTGCCCCATCGCGTCAGCGAAGAAGCGGGGGAGCAAGTGCTGTGGGTGCCTGACGCCATCAGCGACGATGTGCGTAGCCTGTATCAGCGTTTTCCGGGCGGCGACCCGGATCAGCAGTTGGATATTCCCCAGCAACCGGGCGTCAAGCGCCCTGGGTTTATCCAGCAACTGCGCCATAGCCCGTTGACCGCCGTCATTTTGCTGCTCAGCCTGATCGTCGGTGCCGCAACAATGCTGGGCGACAACCTGCAGGCCATGAGTTGGTTGACGTTCCTGCAGTTCCGCGTCGCCGGTGAATACCTGTATTTCACGCCGCTGGCCGACAGTCTGGCCGCGGGGCAGTGGTGGCGGCTGGTCACACCGATGCTGATTCACTTTGGCATCCTGCACCTGGCCATGAATGGCATGTGGTACTGGGAGCTGGGGCGGCGTATCGAGTCGCGCCAGGGCAGTATCAACTTGCTCGGCCTGACGCTGCTGTTCAGCCTGGTTTCCAACTACGCTCAATACACGTTCGGCGGCCCCGGTCTGTTTGGTGGCTTGTCCGGTGTCTTGTATGGCCTGCTCGGGCATTGCTGGATTTATCAGATGCTTTCGCCCAATCCAGCCTATCGCTTGCCCCGTGGGGTGCTGGTGATGATGCTGGTATGGCTGTTGCTTTGCCTGTCGGGCCTGGTCTCGATGATCGGTTTCGGCGAAATCGCCAATGCGGCCCATGTCGGCGGGTTGCTCGTCGGTTGCTTCACCGGTTTGCTGGGCGGGCTGTACAGCCGCCGCAAACGGACCTCTTGAATATCACCTATCGGGTTAAGGAAGAGTCTTATGTCCTCTTTTGCTGAAATGATCGAAAACATCACGCCGGACATTTACCAGAGCCTCAAGCTCGCCGTGGAAATCGGCAAATGGTCGGATGGGCGCAAACTCAGCGCCGAGCAGCGCGAATTGTCCCTGCAGGCGATGATCGCCTGGGAAATCCAGAATCTGCCCGAGGACCAGCGGACCGGTTACATGGGCCCGCAGGAATGCCAGTCGAAGTCGACGAGCGTGGAAAATATTCTGTTCAAGTCGGATGCCATCCATTGATCGAGATTGGCCGTGGTGCAGTCAGCAAGATGTCGGCGCAACTGGGGACGCCGACCGTTCAATACGCTTTTCGCCTGGGTGACAGCGAGGTGCCGGTCAATCCGTTGATCGGCACGACCGTGCGCCTGGAATACCTGGGAGCGATCCATTGCACCCATTGCGGACGCAAGACCAAGACCAGTTTCAGCCAGGGATATTGCTATCCGTGCATGACTAAACTGGCGCAGTGCGATCTGTGCATCATGAGCCCCGAACGCTGCCATTTCGATGCCGGCACCTGCCGCGATCCGGCCTGGGGCGAAAAGTTCTGCATGACCGATCATGTGGTGTACCTGGCCAACTCGTCGGGGATCAAGGTCGGCATTACCCGTGCCACGCAGCTGCCGACCCGCTGGCTGGATCAGGGCGCGAGCCAGGCGCTGCCGATCATGCGCGTGGCCACGCGTCAGCAGTCGGGCTTCGTTGAAGATGTGTTGCGCAGCCAGGTGGCCGACAAAACCAACTGGCGTGCATTGCTCAAGGGCGACGCGCCTGCCGTGGACCTCAAACAGGTGCGCGACGAACTGTTTGCCTCCTGCGCCGACGGGTTGCTGCAATTACAGGAACGCTTTGGCCTGCAAGCCATCCAAACCGTGACGGATATCGAACCGCTCGAAATACGCTACCCGGTGGAGCAGTATCCCGCCAAGATCGTCAGCTTCAATCTGGACAAGAACCCGATTGCCGAAGGCACGCTGATGGGGATCAAGGGCCAATACCTGATCTTCGACACCGGCGTTATCAACATTCGTAAATACACGGCTTACCAGCTCGCCGTGCATCAGTAGAAGGATTCGACGCATGCGCACCGAACAAGCGAAGATGATTTATTTAAAGGACTATCAGGCGCCCGACTACCTGATTGACGAGACGCACCTGACCTTCGAGTTGTTCGAGGACCACAGCCTGGTCCACGCGCAGCTGGTAATGCGCCGCAATCCCGAGCGTGGCGAAGGCCTGCCGCCATTGGTACTGGATGGCCAGCAGCTGGAGTTGCTATCAGTCAGCCTGGGCGACCGGGAACTGAGCAGCGCCGACTATCAATTGACGGATAGCCAACTGACCCTGCAGCCGACCAGCGACAGTTTTACCCTGGACACCAGCGTCAGGATTCACCCGGAAACCAACACCGCCCTGGAAGGCCTGTACAAATCCGGCGGCATGTTCTGCACCCAGTGCGAAGCCGAAGGCTTTCGCAAGATCACCTATTATCTGGACCGCCCGGACGTGATGAGCACGTTCACCACCACGGTCATCGCCGAGCAGCACAGCTACCCGGTGCTGCTGTCCAATGGCAACCCGATTGCCAGCGGTCCTGGCGACGATGGTCGGCACTGGGCCACCTGGGAAGACCCGTTCAAGAAACCGGCCTACCTGTTTGCCCTGGTCGCCGGTGACTTGTGGTGCGTTGAAGATACCTTCACCACCATGACCCAACGCACCGTGGCCCTGCGCATCTACGTCGAGCCGGAAAACATCGACAAGTGCCAGCACGCCATGAGCAGCCTGAAAAAGTCCATGCGCTGGGACGAGGAGGTCTATGGCCGTGAATACGACCTGGACATCTTCATGATCGTCGCGGTCAACGACTTCAACATGGGCGCCATGGAGAACAAGGGCCTCAATATCTTCAACTCCAGCGCCGTGCTGGCCCGGGCCGAAACCGCCACCGATGCCGCGCACCAGCGGGTCGAAGCCATCGTCGCCCACGAGTACTTCCATAACTGGTCGGGCAACCGCGTGACCTGCCGCGACTGGTTCCAGTTGTCGCTCAAGGAAGGCTTCACGGTGTTCCGCGATTCGGGCTTTTCCGCCGACATGAACTCGGCGACGGTCAAGCGCATCCAGGATGTGGCTTACCTGCGCACCCACCAATTCGCCGAAGATGCCGGCCCCATGGCTCACGCCGTGCGCCCGGAAAGCTTTATCGAAATCTCCAACTTCTACACCCTGACCGTGTATGAAAAAGGCTCCGAAGTCGTCGGCATGATCCACACCTTGCTGGGTGCCGAAGGTTTCCGCAAAGGCAGCGACCTGTACTTTGAACGCCACGACGGCCAGGCCGTGACCTGCGACGACTTCATCAAGGCCATGGAAGACGCAAATGGCGCCGACCTCACACAATTCAAACGCTGGTACAGCCAGGCCGGCACGCCACGCCTGGCGGTAAGCGAGTCCTACGATGGCGCGGCAAAAACCTACAGCCTGACCTTCCGCCAGAGCTGCCCGCAAACCCCGGACAAGATGGAAAAACTGCCGTTCGTGATTCCAGTCGAACTGGGGCTGCTGGACGGCAAGGGCGCTGATATGCCGCTGCGCCTGAGTGGCGAAGCGGCGGCGCTCGGTACGTCGCGCGTATTGTCGGTGACCGAGGCCGAGCAGACCTTTACCTTCGTCGATATTGCCGAACAGCCGCTGCCTTCTCTGCTTCGCGGTTTCTCGGCGCCGGTGAAGCTGAACTTCCCTTACAGCCGCGACCAATTGATGTTCCTGATGCAGCACGACAGCGATGGCTTCAATCGCTGGGAGGCGGGCCAGCAACTGTCGGTGCAGGTCGTACAGGAACTCATTGCCGAGTATCAGCAGGGCAAGACCCTGGTGCTGGATCAGCGCTTGATCACGGCACTGCGCAGCGTGTTGAGCGATGAAAGCCTGGATCAGGCAATGGTCGCGGAAATGCTTTCGTTGCCGGGTGAGGCCTATCTGGCGGAAATCAGTGAAGTGGCCGATGTCGACGCCATCCACGCTGCCCGCGAGTTTGCGCGCAAGCAACTGGCCGACAACCTGTTCGAAAGCCTGTGGCTGCGTTACCAGGCCAATCGGGACCTGTCCAGGAAAACCCCTTATGTCGCCAGCGCCGAGCATTTCGCGCGCCGTGCCCTGCAGAATATCGCGCTGTCCTACCTGATGCTCAGCGGCAAGCCTGAAGTGCTGGACGCGACCCTGGAACAGTTCGATACCTGCGACAACATGACCGAGCGCCTGACGGCGCTGGCGGTACTGGTCAATTCGCCTTTTGAAGAGCAAAAGGCCAAGGCCCTGGCGGTGTTCGCCGAGAACTTCAAGGACAACCCGCTGGTGATGGATCAGTGGTTCAGCGTTCAGGCCGGCAGTCCGTTGCCCGGCGGCCTGGAGCGGGTCAAGACGTTGATGCGACACCCTGCGTTCAACCTGAAGAACCCGAACAAGGTACGTGCGCTGATCGGGGCATTCGCCGGCCAGAACCTGATCAACTTCCACGCCGCCGATGGCGCTGGCTACCGTTTCCTGGCGGATCTGGTGATCGAGTTGAACGCCCTCAACCCGCAGATTGCTTCGCGGCAGTTGGCGCCGTTGACGCGCTGGCGCAAATACGACAGCGCCCGTCAGGCGCTGATGAAGGCCGAACTGGAGCGCATTCTTGGCGCGGGCGGGCTGTCCAGCGATGTATTTGAAGTGGTCAGCAAAAGCCTGGCGTAAGGGCGTGTGCGGCGGCTTGCTGGGGACAGGCAAGCCGCCACTGTTGGCGTTTGACCGGCGGCTAATCGGTTGTGCACGCAGCCGTGCTCCTGACACTTTCTGACGATCCTCTCTGATAAGCTGCGGCCACCTCTCAGCTCCCAAGCGTGATGCACGTGTCGCGAACCACTCGTCTACTGACCTTGTTGCAAGTCCTGCGTGGCAAGAAACGCCCGGTAACCGCTGCTGTGCTGGCTGCAGAGCTGGAGGTTTCCGAGCGCACGCTGTATCGGGATATCGCGGAACTGTCCGCGTTGGGCGCACCGATTCATGGTGAGGCGGGGATCGGTTATGTATTGCGCAGCGGGTTGTTCCTGCCGCCGTTGATGCTCAACGCCGACGAGACTGAAGCCATCGTGTTGGGCTTGCGTTATGTCGATCAGCGTGGCGATGAGGTCTTGAGTCAGGCCGCAGCTGACGCGTTGGCAAAAATCGCCGCGGTACTTGATCCCGCCTCCCAGGAGGCTTTGCGCAACCCGACGTTGCTGCCAGGGCCATCTGGCTATGGATACCCGCAGAATACTGTGCCGCTCAACGTGTTTCGCCAGGCGATTCGCAGCCAGGCCAAGTTGCAGATTGACTATTCGGATGCCGCTCAAACGTCCAGCCAACGCCTGATCTGGCCGCTGGCCCTGGGTTTTCTCAACGAAGCGCGGGTGATTGTGGCGTGGTGCGAGTTGCGGGGCGCCTATCGTACCTTCCGTACCGACCGGATCGCGGCTGCCGCTGAACACGGGGAACGCTATCCGGGACGACGCAGCGACTGGCTGCGAGAATGGCGCAAGCTGATGGAACAACAGAATGAGTCAGCACCGTTCACTCCTGACAAGAATTGACACAGACCTGTCTTAGGATGGCTCCAGAAATCATCAACAAGGAGTTGTCAGCATGTCCAGACCCACCTCTCAGTTGGCCCCGGCCATTGCGACTTATATCGCCGCCGCCAATGCTGGCGATGCCTCGGCGGTGGTTGAGTGTTTTGCCGAAGAAGCCAATGTCTTCGATGAAGGTCAGCACCAGGTCGGCAGGGCGGCGATAGCCCGCTGGATGGAAGACACCGGACGTCGATATCAGCCGAAAGTCCAGATACTGGATGTCCAGCAGCGCACCGGCAAAGTGCTGGTGAACAATCTGGTCAGCGGCAGTTTTCCCGGAAGCCCGCTGGAACTGCGCTACACCTTTCGGCTCAATGAACGAGGCCAGATCGTGCGTCTGGACATTTCCCCGTAGCACGGCGTTCGTGCTGGACGATGATCATGGCATACTGCCCTGTATGACGTTCGACTCACCACTCGCCGCTTATCAACATGCCCTGACTGCTGGCTTTGTCTCTGACGCTGCCCAGCGTCAGGCGGTGCAGGCCTTGCAGGACTGCCACCAAGCCTTGCATCAGGGCCGAGCACCTGTCGGTGGGGTTTATCTGTGGGGCCCGGTGGGGCGTGGCAAGACCTGGCTGATGGATCAGTTCCATCAGAGCTTGCGGGTGCCGGCGCGGCGCCAGCACTTCCATCACTTCATGGGTTGGGTGCACCAACGCTCGTTCCAGTTGATCGGTACCCCCGATCCGCTAAAGGCCTTGGCTCGCGAATTGAGTCTGGAGGTACGGGTACTGTGTTTCGACGAGCTGTTCGTCAATGACATCGGTGATGCGATCATTCTTGGTCGCCTGTTTCAGGTGATGTTCGAAGAAGGCGTGGTGATGGTCTGTACCTCCAACCAACCGCCGCAGCAGTTATACGCCGATGGCTTCAATCGCGAACGTTTTCTGCCGGCTATCGAAGCGCTCAAGGCGAATATGCGGGTGGTGGCTGTCGACGGCGATGAAGATCATCGCTTGCACCCGGGGACTCGGCTGCAACGCTACTGGGTCAACCAGCCTGAAGCGCTGGCACAGATGTTTCTAGGCTTGAGCCAGGGGCAATCCAGCAGCAATGGCCCCATCGTTGTCGGCTCGCGCCACATTGCTGTGGTGAAAGCCAGCGATACGGTCTTATGGTGTCGCTACGCCGAGGTGTGTGAGCAAGCGCTGTCCGCCATCGACTTCATGCAGTTGTGTGATCGCTATACGGCGATTTTGCTGAGCGAAGTTCCGGCCTTGAGCGCGCAAATGCGCCCGGGGCGAATTGCCCGGGGGACCGAGGACGCAGCGTTGCGTGTGGAGGCGGGGGACCGCGAACTGCCGGCGTTATCAGTCCACGACGACAGCGTCCGGCGCTTCATCGCCCTGGTTGACGAATGTTACGACCGCAAAGTGCCGCTGTTCATTGAGGCCAGGCTGCCCTTGGAGGAGCTTTACACCGAGGGGTATCTGAGTTTTGCGTTCCGTCGCACCCTCAGTCGTTTGCAGGAGATGCAGTTGCAGCGTTTCGGACAATCATGACTGCCAGGTCAGTAGGCGAGCACCGCGCTTGTTACTATTTTCCTGCACCAAGATGTAGTTAATCTCCTTCATCTAACGCCGGCCTCGCGCTTACAATCGATGTTCCAGGGGAGGTCATCCCCACACAGCTGTTATCGAGGAAGGAAATGGAAGCCGCAGAAATACTGGTGCTGCAAGCCAGCTACAGCAATCCTGTACATGCCGAGGCCGTTGGTCGCTTGCTGAACCACTACGCACAAGATCCAATGGGCGGTGGCCAAGCCTTGCCAGCGGATCTCCTGCAACAACTACCCGCTGAGTTGGCCAAGCGCCCGCATGCTTTCAGTGTCCTGGCCTTTGTGGGGGGCGAACCGGCAGGTCTGGTGAATTGCTTTGAAGGCTTCTCGACGTTTGCCTGTCGTCCATTGGTCAATGTGCACGATGTGGTAGTCATGGATCGGTACCGTGGCCTGGGGCTGAGTCAGAAGATGCTGCAAAAGGTCGAGGAAATCGCTCGCCAGCGGGGGTGCTGCAAGATCACCCTGGAGGTATTGGAGGGCAATGCGGTGGCGCAAGGTTCCTACCGTAAGTTCGGATTTGACGACGCGGTATATGATCCCGAGCATGGTCGCATGTTGTTCTGGAACAAGTCTCTTTAACCATCAAGATTAACTCAGTGTTAACACTTCTGTTGAAGTGGACGTTAATGGTTGGCTGAATGGCCCTTGCAATAACTTGACGCAAATTTAGTGCTGGATAATTATTATCGGAAATAAAAAAGGCGCCCGATAAACGGGCGCCAAATCAACCTTCGCCATCAGAGCGGAATGGCGCAGGGTAGGGCGCATCACATCAGCTGGAATGTTCGCTATCGCGGCTTTGCTCCGAGACATCCGAGTCGGACGGCTGGGCGTCGCTGGAAGCGGTCTGTTCGGCGCTGCCGTGGGTTTCTTCCTGGATGAAACTGAAGTTGTTGTAGAACTCCTTGACGCGCTCCGAGCCACCTTCGGCGAAAGCGGCAGCGGAGGTCAGGCTCATCAGGCCAGCAAGCATCAACGTCGAGCTTTTCATTGCGTGTATTCCCGGTAAAAATGATCGAATATCTGTACCGTCCTTGATCAGATTTGTGGGAGTAGTTTGTAGGATGTTTATTAAGTGGGAGTTAACTTGCAAGTGCCTCCAAGTTAACCACTTCGCTAACTTGGGGGCAGGAAAGGTGAGCGCTTAGATTTTCCAGTCCAAACTTAGCGTCATCGTGCGTGGGTCACCCCAATAGACGCCATTGTAGAAGCCGACGTTGTTGTAATATTTCTTATCGAAAAGATTGTTCACGTTCAACGACGCCGACAGGTTTTTGTCGAATTCGTAACGCGACATAAGATTCACCACCGCGTAAGCCTCCTGACGAATAGCCGTGCTCTGGGTGATGAGCTTTCCATCGGTGCCTCGCCCAACCGGACGCTGGGCATGACGATAGATGTCGCTCTGCCAGTTGACACCGGCGCCGACGGTCAACCCGCGCCACTGTCCCGGCAAGCGATAGGTGGTCGAAGCACGCAGCAGATTGAGGGGTTGGGCGGTGTTATTGCGTTCCTTGTCGCCGTTCACCGAGTGCGTATAGGTATAGCCCGCCTTCACGTTCCAGTCGGCGCGTAATTCTCCGGAAAGCTCCACTTCAAAACCTTGTACCTTGTTACCTTTACCGCCGGATTTGTAGTACTCCTCGCCTTGGGGGCCTGGCGGTACTGAGTCGTCAATTTCCGCCACATTGTCCTGGATCGTCCTGAATACAGCGCTGGAGAATGTCAGTCGGTCATTCAGCATGCTGCCTTTCAAGCCGATCTCGTAGCTTCTGCCAACAATCGGTTCAAGATACTTGTTGCTCACATCCTGTTCGGTCTGTGGCTTGAAGATGTCGGTGTAGCTGGCGTAAACGGTGAAATCCTGGTTGATGTCATAGAGCAAGCCTGCATAGGGCGTCCATACGTCCTTTTGGGTCTGGCCGCTGTGATTGATGCGTACCAATTGCCGGTCTTTATACTCGTAGCTTGAGCTGCTGGTTTTCCAGCTGCCATAACGACTGCCGAGCACGGCATGCCAGTTGTCACTCAAGGAGAGGCGTGTCGCCAGGTAGCCGGCTTTTTGATAAGTGCTGGCCGTGTCGCCGTTCTGATCGGTGGTCTCATCGGCAAACTCCGGGATATCACCCGTGTTGGCCCAGTCTGGAATGTGCAGATAGTCGACCGGCAACTTGCCACTGACGATGTACGGCGAGGAATCCCGGTGGCGGGCCTGGCCGTAACCGAACATGGCTTCGTGTTCACGGCCTAGTAAGGAGTAGGAACCCGCGACGTTGAAGTCCACGGCATCCATTTTGTCATCACCCTTGAAGTGTCTGCTGTAGGCACTGATGCCGCTGCGGTCGGGATTCGGATAGCCGCCGCCGCCGTAGTACACCTTGCCATCGGTTTCACTTTCGCGATGGGTGTAGGCCGCCTTCAAACGCCAGTCGTTGCTCAGGCGTTGGTCCAGGGTTGCGAACAGCGTACGGTCGGTAAGCGGCCAATTACTCCATGAGGTGGTGATGTTGTTCGAGCGCGGCATGTTGGCCTTGCCGCCCAACGAATTCCAGTAGGGCACGCTCCCCCAGGTTGCGCCTTCAATCTGCTTGTCCTGGTAGTCATAACCTACCGCGAGAACCGTGTCTTCAGTCAGGTCGGCTTCCAGAATGCCGTAGCCCACCTTGCGTTCCAGCGCATAACGATCGCGGAAGGACTTGCTGTCGCGATAGGCCAGCACCGTACGCCCGCGCAAACGTCCGTCGAACCCCAGCGGCCCGCCGACATCGACGTAGCTGTAGTAATTATCATAGCTGCCGGCGCTGGCGCCGACCTTGGCTGCCCAATCAGCGGTGGGACGCTTGCGCACCATATTGATGGTGCCTGACGGGTCGCCCGCGCCGGTGGTCAGGCCGGTGGCACCACGCACCACTTCAATGCGGTCATAGATGATCGTGTCGGAATCCGATTTCAAACCGGAGAACGTGTTGAGCATTCCGTCGATCTGGAAGTTCTGGATGCTGTAGCCCCGGGAATAGAAGTTGAAACGCTCGGAGTCGTTGCGCTGCACCACCACGCCCGTGGTCTGGTTCATCACCTCGCTCAATGAACCGAGCTTGAAGTCATCCATCTGTTGGCGAGTGACCACCGAAACCGATTGCGGGGTTTCCTTGATCGAGAGATTCAGCCGTGTCGCGGTGCTCATGGCACCTGTCGTATAGGATCCGGTGTCTTCGGTGGCGGAGCCAAGGTTGTCGGCGGTGATATGGGTGCTGACCAGCTCCAGGACGCTGGCGGAATCGTTGCGTTCTCGAGTGACGGCGTTTTCAGCCAGTAAATCCGGGCTCAGTACCCCGCTGAAAAGCCCGACAGTCAAGGTCATGGAACGGGTAATAGGCGCGAACATCGCGGCGAACTCCTTGTCGTCTATGAAAAAATGCCATTGGCACAAAGACGAAAGGAGCGGGGGAACTTTACCGACAAACGAGAATAATTATTATCTTTGCATTGCAAAGCGCCGGGTTTCACCGCGTTGCGCGTGTGAAACCCGGATCCTTCAAGGTTGCTTCACAACGGCCACGGGCGGGTTGACCTTGGGTTTGATCAGGCTGAAATCGATCAATGCCCTTTGTTTGCGCTCATAAGGATTGCCGATCAGCAGTGGCCGCGGCTGGAAGTTGTCGCTGATCAGGCTGCGACTGTGGTCCAGTTCGTCGAAACTCAAGCCGGCCATGTCGGCCCAGGTGTGAATCAACTGCGAGCTGCTGTAGGGCCGTTGCAGGTCGCCCTGAACATTCCAGCCATGATTGGCGCGCCATTTGGGCGAGGCCCACGTCATGAACGGAATGGTGTACATCGGCGCCGTCGGCTTGCCTTCGTTGCGCCCCAAGGTGCTATGTCCCACCGAGTCGAACACATCTTCGCCGTGGTCGGAGAGGTACATCAAGAAACCATTGGGATCGGTCTTGGCGTAGTCTTTGATCAGGCTCGACACCACGAAATCGTTGTATAGCACCGCGTTGTCATAGCTGTTGTAGGTCGGCAACTGGTCGTCACGCACACCGTCCGGAACGCCTTGGCGGTCGGTGAACTTATCGAAGCTCGACGGGTAGCGATACTGATAGCTCATGTGCGTGCCCAGCAGATGCACGACGATGAATTTACGCTCGGCCGTGTCGCTCAGCGCCTTGGAGAACGGCGCCAACACATCGCCGTCGTACTGCCGGGCGTTCTGGTTGCGGTTGTTATTCAGGTACACCTGCTCGTCAGCCTGTTCGGAAAACGTCGTCAGCATGGTGTTGCGCTTGGTCATGGTCTGTTGGTTGGTGATCCAGAAAGTCTTGTAACCCGCCTGTTTCATCACGCTGACAATGGAGGGTGTCTTGAGGTACAGGTCAGGGTTGTCTTCATCGGCGAAGGTCAGCACCTGTTGCAGCGCTTCGATGGTGTAGGGGCGCGGCGTGATGACGTTATCGAACACATCCAATTGGCTGCGCAGCTTGTCCAGCTCCGGCGTGGTAGTGCGCGGGTAGCCATAGAGGCTCATGCGCTGACGGTTGGTCGACTCGCCGATCACCAGCACCAAGGTGGACGGTTGGCCCGCGGTGCGGTCCTTTAGGTTGCTCAGGGGCGGGATCTTGCTGACGTTGTCCAGCATGCCTTGCATATTGTTCAACTGCTCGGTGTAGCGGCGGTAGGCGACAATCATCTGCCAGGGCACGGCCGGCTCAATGCGGGTTTCGAAACGATCGATGGCCAGCTCCATGGTTTCGCTTTTGGCAATCTGCTTGATCAGCGGGTAGCCGATCACCGCGACTACAATCGCCGCGGCCGCAAGCATGGCCTGGCCTCGTGGCAGATAGACCGGGCGCAGGCGTGTCCACAGGAATATCGCCAAGGCAGTGTGGGCAATGAATGCCAGCACAATCCACCAGGCAAAGTACTGGGTGGCGTATTCGCCGGCTTCAGAGATGTTCGACTCGAACATGATGAAGATGACGCTTTGGGAAAATTCCTGCTGGTAGATAAAGAAATAGCCCAGGCTGGCCATGGAGCAGGCCCACAATACGACGCCAATCAACGCCGCAAGCAGACGGGTACGCCGCGGGAACAGCAGCATCGGCGCGAGCCACAGTGCGCTCATGAAGAATGCCTGGCGAAAACCGCTGAAGCCGGAAGTGCCGGTCAGTTGTATCAGCAGTTGGGTAATCCCGGAAAAGTACCAGAAAAACAGAAACATCCAGCCAAGGCCGGCCCAATCAAATCCTTTCGCAGACTTAGTGCTGCGTTTGAACATCGCCATCCAGCGTTCTCACCCGATAATTTTGGAAATCAGCGCGCTGAAAGCACGCAATCAAGGCCACCCATAAGAGGGGCAGCCTGCTGGCGTGGGATTATCGGGTAGGGCGTGTGAAAACTTTGTGAGGGTTTTCCGGGGGATACGAGCTTTGACTCAGATGAGCGCGGGACGCGGTTCCGCAGGCAGATTCAGCTGGCCCTGCAGGTGCGCGCGCAGACGCAATACTTCCTCTTGCAGCTGGTCGCGTTCGTCTTTCAACTGGTGCAACTCATCGCGTCGAATGGTGACGTAAAGGGTCTGTGGCGGGCGTGTCATCGATACAGTGCTCATTGCTTACCTCGCAAATAGCCGGTGTGTCGCGGTGCCAGAGCGCTTGAGTCGAGGCTCTCGGCAGCAGTCAGGCCAATTCTGATTTCTTTTTTGGCATAATGGAACTTTTTTATTTTTTATGGTCACTGTGACTTTTTGCTCGGCGATGGTGAAACGATGGCCTTTTTTTGTCATGAAACTCATGTGATTGGCGCCTGACTAATCCCTCATGAGCCTCATTGCGCTATAAACTATTGCACACATTTTATTTGTAGTTGGGAGCATCAATACATGCAACTGGGGATTATCGGACTAGGCCGCATGGGCGGGAATATCGCGCGCCGCTTGATGCTCAATGGGCATACAACCGTGGTCTATGACCGCAACGAAGCATTCGTCAAAGGTTTGAGTGAAGAGGGCGCCACCGGCGTCGTCGATCTGCCGGCACTGGTTGCCGGGCTACAGAAGCCTCGGGCGGTCTGGGTGATGTTGCCAGCGGGCGACCCCACTGAGGTCACGATTCAGGCTTTGAGCGAGCTGATGGAACCGGGTGATGTGATCATCGACGGCGGTAACACTTATTATAAGGACGACATGCGCCGTGGCAGGACCCTGGCGGAAAAAGGTCTGCACTACATCGACGTAGGGACTTCTGGCGGCGTCTGGGGACTGGAGCGTGGTTATTGCATGATGATTGGCGGCGATGCCGAGACGGTCCAGCGCCTGGACCCGATCTTCGCCAGCCTGGCGCCCGGCCTGGGCGATATTCCACGCACCAGGGACCGTACCGCTACCGATGACCGCGCCGAACGTGGCTACATCCACGCAGGTCCTGCCGGTTCCGGGCACTTCGTCAAGATGATCCACAACGGCATCGAGTACGGGATGATGCAGGCCTTTGCAGAAGGTTTTGACATCCTCAAAACCAAAAATTCGGAGAACCTGCCGCAAGATCAGCGCTTCGACCTAAACCTGGCTGACATCGCTGAAGTATGGCGTCGCGGTAGCGTAGTGTCGTCCTGGTTGCTCGATCTGACGGCCGATGCACTGGCCACCGATCCGAAGCTCGACGGTTACTCCGGCTCCGTAGCCGACAGCGGTGAAGGGCGCTGGACCATCGAAGCCGCCATGGAGCAATCGGTACCGGTGCCGGTGCTGTCCAACTCGTTGTTCGCGCGTTTCCGCTCACGCCAGCAAAGCACCTATGGGGACAAGTTGCTCTCGGCCATGCGCTTCGGCTTTGGTGGGCATGTGGAGACTTCCAAAAAATGACCGCCAACGGCAAGAAACCCAAGGCCGAACCCGCTCCACCGACCACCTTGTTCCTGTTTGGCGCCCACGGCGACCTGGTCAAGCGCCTGCTGATGCCGGCGTTGTATAACCTCAGTCGTGATGGTTTGCTGGGTGATGGCTTGCGCATTGTTGGCGTGGACCATAACGCCATCAGCGATGTCGACTTCGCCAAGAAGCTTGAAGACTTCATCCGCACCGAGGCCGCCAGCAAGATCAAGGGGAATGCCGAAAACGCCTTGGACCCGCAATTGTGGGAGCAATTGGCCAAGGGCATCAGCTACGTACAAGGCGACTTTCTCGACGACACGACCTATGCCGATATCGCGCGGAAAATCGCCGAGAGCGGCACCGGCAATGCGGTGTTTTATTTGGCCACGGCACCGCGCTTCTTCGGTGAAGTGGTGCAGCGCCTGGGGCGCGCCAACCTGCTGGAAGAAAGTCCCGAGGCTTTCCGTCGCGTGGTGATCGAAAAGCCCTTCGGTTCGGACCTGGCCACGGCCGAGGCGCTGAACGCTTGCCTGCTCAAGGTCATGACGGAAAAGCAGATCTACCGTATCGACCATTACCTGGGCAAGGAGACGGTACAGAACATCCTGATCAGCCGTTTTTCCAACGTGCTGTTCGAAGCCTTCTGGAACAATCACTACATTGACCATGTACAAATCACCGCGGCCGAAACTGTCGGCGTGGAGACCCGTGGCAGCTTTTTCGAAACGACTGGCACCTTGCGCGACATGGTGCCTAACCACCTGTTCCAATTGTTGGCGATGATTGCCATGGAGCCACCGGCTGCATTTGGCGCCGATGCGGTGCGTGGGGAAAAGGCCAAGGTGATTGGTGCGATACGTCCGTGGTCGGTGGAGGATGCGCGGGCCAACTCGGTCCGTGGCCAATACACCGCGGGCGAGATCGCCGGCAAGGCATTGCCGGGATACCGTGAAGAAGCCTACGTCGCACCCGACAGCAGCACCGAAACCTTCGTCGCCCTCAAAGTCATGATCGACAACTGGCGCTGGGTCGGGGTGCCGTTCTACCTGCGTACCGGCAAACGCATGAGCGTTCGTGATACGGAAATCGTCATCTGCTTCAAGCCGGCGCCGTATGCGCAATTTCGCGACACGGAAGTGGACGAACTCAAGCCGACCTACCTCAAGATCCAGATCCAGCCCAATGAAGGCATGTGGTTCGACTTGCTGGCGAAGAAACCTGGGCCGACCCTCGACATGGCCAATATCGAGCTGGGGTTTGCCTACAAGGATTTCTTCGAAATGCAGCCGTCAACGGGCTACGAAGCGCTGATATATGATTGTCTGACCGGTGACCAGACATTGTTTCAGCGCGCCGACAACATCGAAAACGGCTGGCGTGCGGTGCAGCCCTTTCTCGATGCCTGGAAAGAAGATGACGGGATACAGGCCTATAAGGCTGGCGAGGATGGACCGGCGGCGGCGGATGCGTTGCTGGCCCGCGACGGCCACGCCTGGCATCGCCTCGGATGAGTGACGAAAGGAATCATCCCATCCGTTTTTTGTTGAGTGATATGGACGGTACGCTGTTACTGCCCGATCACAGCCTCAGCCAACGCACGATTGCCGCGGTCCGCGCCTTGCGCGAGGCTGGAGTGTTTTTCAGCCTGGCCACCGGGCGCCCGCCGAGGGCCATGTTGCAGCAGATCGAAGCGCTTGGGGTCGACGTACCCACGGCGGGGTTCAATGGCGGCACGCTCGTCAATCCGGACGGCAGCATTCTGGTCGCTCACCATTTGCCGGTGGCGGCGGCGTTGATTGTCTTGGCGTTGTTTTCAGCACATCCCGACGTGGAAGTCTGGGTGTTTGCCGATGGCGACTGGTTGTTGCGTGATCCAACAGGGCCGATGGTTCCTCGGGAACAACAAGGCCTGGGATACGCGCCGGTGGTGGTGGAGAGTTTTGAGCCGTTCCTGGATCGGATCGACAAGATTGTCGCTGCCAGCCTCAATGCGCAGCTGCTGATTGAGCTGGAAGCGCAATTACAGCCCAGCGTCGAGGGGCAGGCCCAGGTGTCTCGTTCGCAACCCGTGTATCTCGACGTGACGGCGATGAAAGCCAACAAAGGCGAGGCGTTGGCAACTCTGGCGGCACATTTGGGCGTGCCGATGGAACAGACTGCGGCCATCGGTGACGGCGGCAACGACCCGGCAATGTTTCACGTCGCCGGCTTGTCGATTGCCATGGGGCAGGCTGAAGAAACGGTCAAGCGCCAAGCGACGGTAGTCACCGGCAGTAATGTGGAAGACGGCGTGGCCGAGGCGATTGAGCGGTTTATTCTGTCGGGCCGATAATCTGAAACTACGAAGCGGTGGCGAACGCGTCAGAACGTTCGCCACTTGCCTGGTTTCAGTCTAAATAACTACGCAGATGCCATCGCCGATGTAACGACTGGACGATCACTCTTATCGAACAGTTGATCGATAATCTCGATCATCAAGTAACAGTGCGTCAATTACTTGGGCATTACCCAGCCTTGCAACTGATAGCCCTCTTTGTCGAGTTCAGCGCGCGCTTCTAACAGCAGGTCTTCAAGTTGCGCTGGATCGGTGTAGGCGCTGGAAGACAGTTGTTTGCTGCCAATCCGGGTATTAGTGCGGTCGATGACGGAAAGCGACAGCGCGCCGTTACCGTCGTGCCAGGCTATGCACTGAAAGGGCTGAAAAGCACGGTCTGCGATCAAAAGAGCTTCGTTGATGCGGAGCGGGGCGTTCATGGGGTCTTCTCTCTAAATGCCCAATCAAATGAGGTGCCGTCGGTTGGGCGTACCGTTCGGCTCGTACTTGTACTGATGCACGAAGGCAGGGTACGGGTCACATCTTAGAGCAACTATTTTCAACTTTTCGTGATTAACGTCATGTAAGAGGTGCTTTTGAAAGCTTGTGAAAGATAAGAAGTGCGGCGATTTAACGCACCCATTGACTAAAAGAATAGCCAAGGGCGAGTTTATCGCGAAACGATACAAGAGCCGCGTCAAGGTTTTGCTAGGGTTGTCAAAGGCTATCCCAAACTATTGTTTTTAAATAACTTTAATGTTTTTGACGCCAAGGAAAAGTCATGATTGAGTCCCCTGCGTTGCGCAGCTTGCTCGTCGTCGATCCGTGTGATGATTGTCATCGATTATTGCCAGGGTTAAAGGCGGCAGGCTGGGCTGTCGACAGCAGTACGTTGGCGGCAGTCGGGGAGCGTACCTGTGACGTCGGGCTGTTGCGTTTGCAGCCGTTTCACCTGGAGCGCCCGGAAGCGGTCAAGGAACTGATCACGCGTAGCGGCACGGAGTGGATCGCGGTGCTCAGCCCGGAGGTATTGCTGCTGCAGAACGTTGGCGATTTTGTCTGCGAATGGTTTTTTGACTTTCATACCTTGCCGTTTGACGTATCGCGGGTCCAGGTGACACTGGGCAGGGCTTTTGGCATGGCACGGTTGCGTGGCAAAGGCGCGACTCAGGTTCACGATTCGGCGCACGAACTGCTCGGAGACAGCCGGCCGATCCGCGAATTACGCAAGTTGCTGGCCAAACTCGCGCCCACCGAATCGCCGATCCTGATTCGTGGGGACAGTGGCACCGGCAAGGAGTTGGTCGCCAAGACCCTGCACCGGCAATCTCAGCGTCACGCCAAGCCTTTTGTGGCGATCAATTGTGGGGCGATTCCCGAACATCTGATTCAGTCCGAACTCTTCGGACATGAAAAAGGCGCATTCACTGGCGCCCACCAACGCAAGGTGGGGCGCATCGAGGCAGCGCACGGCGGCACTTTGTTTCTGGATGAAATTGGCGACTTGCCGATGGAGTTGCAGGCCAACCTGCTGCGGTTCCTGCAGGAAAAACACATCGAACGTGTCGGTGGCTGTCAGCCGATTCCAGTGGATGTCAGGGTGTTGGCGGCGACTCATGTGGACCTGGAAGCGGCCATCGAGAAGGGCTTGTTCCGGGAAGACTTGTATTACCGGTTGAATGTCCTGCAAGTCCTGACCGCGCCCTTGCGTGACCGGCACGGTGATATTGGCATGTTGGCCAACCACTTTTCTCGCTTCTACAGCCAGGAAATCGGCCGCCGTCCGCGCAGCTTCAGCGATGACGCGCTGGACGCCATGGGCAAGCATGGCTGGCCGGGGAACGTCCGCGAGTTGGCCAACCGCGTGCGGCGGGGCCTGGTACTGGCAGAAGGACGCCAAATCGAAGCAGACGACCTTGGCTTGCAAGGCCGGCAGGCAATCGCACTGCCCATGGCCACATTGGAAGATTACAAACACCGCGCCGAACGTCAGGCGTTGTGCGATGTGCTTAACCGGCATAGCGACAATATGAGCCTCGCCGCGCGTGTGCTGGGCGTTTCCCGGCCCACGTTCTACCGGTTGCTGCACAAACACCAGATCCGCTAGGGCGGGTGAGTTAGAGCAGGGCTTTTTCGTGCTCGCTCTTGTCAGATACGAAAACCAGTGATTAAACGGATTAAGGTTTGAGTTGCAGGGCGGTGTAACACTTCCCTCCTTGGGCTGGATTTCGGCCCTCTTCAAGTTTCTGTTAGAGCATTCGTAAAACAGCCCGTCGCTGCTTATCGCAAAGAATTATATAAAACTGTCAACTTTGACAGTAGAAACCTCTCCGCGAATACGTATATTCAGTTGCATGTACATCGTTAGCAGGGAGAACGTTAGGGGTTGGGCCGAGTTGAAGTGAATTCCGACAACCCGATATTGGTGAAAAGGCGAACATCGTAATCAACGAGCGTGTGTGATCCTCGTGCCTAAAAAAGGAGTTTGAACATGAACACCAAATCCAAGTTTCCTGGTGTCTGTTTTCTGAGCATCGCTATGTTGGGTTTACCCAGTTACGCGCATGCAGAAAGTTCCATTGTTGTAGGCGAAAAGGCTGATGCGAGATGCCTAGACAGCTGGAACCAAAGCTCTGCATCCAAAACGTGTTCTAATACGGTGACCAAGCAGTCCTCCAGCAACCCCTATGCATGCACCCTTGATACCACCTGCAAGGGGATAGCGAAAGACGTTTCGGCAGGGGAACTCACAGGGGAGTACGGCCGGCGTGTTTATCTCCAAACAGGCAGGACCAAAGGAAGTTATCTTTTTCACGTGCATCTGCTTCAACGCGCTATAAATTGCGATGGAGAAGTGAAGGTCGGAACGCTCGAAACAGGCCCTTCATGCTAGTGGGCGTTTCAGAAGTGCCTGCGTACAAAGTTAAAGGCTTGTACAGGGATCAACACTAATAGCTCGCGTGCGTAATCAGCCAGATAAGCGAGTTCCCTTTGAACGGGTGCCCATGAGGAACTTGCTGACGGCGCGGCATTTACAATGCATGGATGCTAGCAGCGTTACTGTGCGTTTAAACACTGCCCGCTTGGGGCGGGCAACTGACTCAGGCCCCGCTAGAAGTAATACGGGAATTTCAGGCTGACGGTAAAGTCGGGCGCCGAGAACGACATGCTCATCAGGCCCAAGGCCTTGATGCAGGAGGAACAATATAGACGTCAGGCAATTTTTCCGCCCAGCCGTAGCGCCTCTATACTGCTGGACTGCTGGAAAGGTAAAACCTGCGATTATGAGAAAACGCGCGATACTAAAGAACATCATTCCGTCTCGCGCAGGAATTGAAGTGACCTAGCCCACGATCTGCAGTGGCCGTTGATCGGCGTTCAGGCTTTGCTTGATCGCTGCGATGTTTGTCGTTCCTCTGGTACGGCCAGATCCAACGCGACAACCGGCATCCCGTCCCGTCTCGGCAAGTATTCGCCGACGCATAGGGTGATCGAGGGGAGTATGCAACACGAGCAACAGGTGGCGATCATCAATCGGATATTCGCGCACATCGAGAAAAGGACTACGGATATGAGCCTGGCAATCGGGCTCAACCCGGTCGAGGAGTATTTCTCTCCCGCCTGGCAAGCGTCGGAACAGCGTTATCTGTTTCACGATCGTGCACAGTTGCTCGGACTCCGCGGGCTACTGCGCGACGCCGGCGACCACCTTGTCGACGATCTCGGGGGCGCCTCGTTGCTGCTAGTGCGCACCCCGGGGGGGCCGATCCACGGGTTCCACAATGTCTGCCGACATCGCGGTGCAGCCTTGGTACAGCACGGGGGTCAATGTGCCAGGAGTTTCACCTGCCCCTACCACGGCTGGTCGTACGACTTGGATGGCGTGCCAATCACACTGAAGGACCTGCACTACCCGCAGTTGCCGCCGGTGGAGCGGCAACTGACCGCCGTTGGTGTCAGCGAAACCCATGGATTGATCTGGGTCCATCCACATGCTGGCGCGGCGATACCTATCGAGCTGCACGGACTGGAGCAGGAACTGGAAGCGTACCGGCTGCAGGACTTCTTCCACTACAAAACCCGTCGACTGCAGCGGCGCATGAACTGGAAGATGGTCATCGACACCTTCCTGGAAAGCGCCCATTTTCCGTTTCTGCACCGTGAATCGATCGCCTCGCTGTTCATTCCTAGCCTGGGCATCTTCGATGCGTTTGGCGACCACTGCCGGATGATCTATCCACGCAAAACCATCAACACCCTGCGTGGTACCGATGAGTGTGGGTGGGACTTGCTAAGGCATTCGATCATCATCTATGTACTGTTCCCGAATACTTTGCTGATCTGGCAACTGGACCATGTGGAGGTCTGGCGAACCTATCCCGATCCCAGTGGCGACCCGGCGCAGTGCGTTGCGGAAGTCTCGATGTATATCCCACAACCGGCCGACAGCGATAAGGCCCGCGCGCACTGGGACGCGAACATGCGGATTCTGATCCGTACCGTAGAGGAAGAGGACTTCCCGATTGTCGAGGCGGTGCAGCGCGGTCTGCGGTCGGGCGCGCAGTCGCACCTGACCTTCGGCTGCCATGAGCCGGGGCTCATCCACTTCCATGCGCGCCTGCAGCAGGCGATGGTCGACTGATGAGCGAAGGCCCTGCGGTGGCGTGATGACGACTTCATTGTGCGGGTGTACATCGGGAGGCTCGGAAAACGCTGATTAATGCGCTGAACTGAAAGCCGACAATCTGCGACCCCGACGATGCCAGCCATTGGAGTACATGAAAAATGAGCCGGCAGACTCAGTTGTCTCCTTCCAACGTCATGCGTATTTGGCATGCATGTAGGATCAAATCCCTCTGTCGGCATGCATAGAGCGTCAATTACAGGCCCCGATGAAACCGATACATGCGCTTTCGCCGTCTGGGATCGCGGAGGTGATTCAAACGTTTCAGATTAGCTTCCGCCTGACGGCCTGTGTGACCGCAGCGGTCTTGTTTCTGACCCCCAGTTTGCAAATGATGCTGTGTATATGAAACCCAACTGTGCGTCTAGAGAGTGACAGAATGATGGCTACCTCCTCGGCAGTTTTGCCTTCAGCTGTCCATCGAAGGACCTCAAGTTCCTTAGGGGTCAAGCGAACCGGAGGAGGGGCTAAGAACAGACGTTCGGCAAGCACGGTGTGGGTCTTATTGGTCAGCCATAGCATGAACCCCGCTTTTTCATAAAAGTCCTCGTGATTGATAGCTGGCTGCTCGCGGGTGAAACAAAAAATGCTGGTGAGGCCACGCGGATCATGCACTGCGTGGGAGAAGCCATGCTGCAATCCAAACAGGCAAAGATCCTCCCACAGCCTTGGCAATGAGATGAAAAGCGACTCTGACCACAGCGAGGGCAAGACGCAAGCCTGGCAATGCCGGACGATAGGGACGTCCCGGTAGTCGTAGTGTTGTGTGAAATGTTGGTTCCAGGTGTTGGGAAAGCTATTTTTCGAGAGCAGTGGAGCTGCGGATGGGGCATCTGTTGGCAGCAGCAAAATGGAGCAATATTTATAACCGAGCTCGGCAGCACCTAGTTGAAAAGACTCGAAGATGTCGTCGTGGTTATGGTTTGGCTCTGGGCAATTCGCGCGGCTGGCAGACCAGTATCGCATGGTATTTATCCTTTGTAGAAACTGCTTAGTTACATGGCGGGTGCTTATTTTATGAGTGTAGGGTAATTATTTGTGATGCCGGAGAAAGTTGCAAAAAAATTCAATGGCGCAATCTGTGTTGTATTTTTGTCATTATCTGTATTGGTGTCGATTTAATATTGCTGATTGATGTTTACTTGGTAAATTCCGATAAAATCGTCGTCAACGAACAGCAAATTGAAACAGTCGCAGAGTTTTGAAGTTCGACCATCTGGGTGGCATCGGCGACATTCGCCGCTGTGCCGTGAATGTGATGAACCAGTCCCGACCCAACGTTGACACCTGCAAGTAACGGTGTATCGCTGCGGGGATCGCAGGCGCCAGCTTGTGCTTGTCGGCGCATCTGAAGTCGGAAAGCTCATCTGGCTCATGGTGGGCTCAGGCCAGATGTGAAGTTGTACCTCAGCACATCTGAGGGTTTGTTCGGAGAATCCTTTGGAAAGATCAGTTTTTCCGGGATACAGCAGCGGCTACCTGTCAAGTTTGACAGTAGACAGCGCCGGGCGGTTGATGGACTTTAAACGTGCGTACTATTCAACGTGTATGGCGGTGTGCCGAAGCTCCCCTCGCGGAATATGGTGCCAGTCGTCTGTCGAGGCATTATTAATAAGGATTGCAAAAATGGAACGGGAACCAGCAAAGGAAAATGACGAGGTCATCAAAAAAACGAATGATGCCGAGAAATTATTCACGAGGTATGCGTCTAAGTGTTATACGTCGGCGTTACGCAAATATGCCGAAGAGACGAGCGAGACGTCTTACAATTATTTATTGGCTGAACTCGCCGAGAGCGCACTGAGCTCCGAAACTCTTGGTCGGCCAGGCTCCAATATAAGTCTGATAAAAATCGAGATAGAGGAGGTGATGGTTGAGGCGGATGTAATAAAACGATTGAAGAAAGCTGAAACTCATTATTTGGAAACATTGGAGTCGGTCAGAAAGTTTGAAGACCTGAAGCGGTTCGAAAAAATGCAGGATACGTCCGACATCGTTCGCTCTATAAAAATGGGGGTATCACGGTTTAATATAGTCTACGTCATTCTGCTTATCTGTGGATTGACGTGGTGTGCTATCTATTTACCTAAAGAGGCCTTGGCGTTGGTGTCCGCCGCTATAGGTGGGGCGATCACTCACTTGTTGTCTGAGCGGCAGGCGGTGCTGGCGTTGAAGAAAGAGGTTGATGGTAATAGTCCCTGCCCCAGAAATAATACTCAGGATTGATTGTGGTGGGACTTTTAGATAGGCGTGATTTTGCGAGTGTCAAAGGTGTTTATATGTAGCCCAAATAATAGTTTATGGTGGGAGAATTATTGGAGACTGCCGACCTGTTGTGTCGCACGTTGGCGGGCTGGAGCCCGCTGTGGGCGCAATCGGTTGGAGACAGTAAAAAACCTATCCTCTGGAAACCATGCTGTCCTTCAAGGTTGACACAGCGAGACATGTGGATGGGGCACCAATCTGACGTCCTCTGCCAGATTGGTGGTGGGACGGTTCTTGCCTGTCAAAATCGGGACATCTCCTTGAAGGCACAGGCTAAATAGCGCATGGCCACGCGGTCAGTTTCTGACAGCGTGCGAAAGTGCTCAATCAAACGTACCTCTTCATCCGTAAGGGCGCGTAGTCGACGCCTTGGCCAGAACACAAAAAACAGCGGGGAAATCTCTTTGGTTGATGCCATGAGCCCTGTCCTCTGTTGCAAAAAAACAACTGTTTGTGTCTTGTAAATACGTTGCTGTTTGGGCAATCGGGTGAAAGCAAACCAAGGCCATTTATAGTAAGTGTAGAAAGGTGTTCTGAGCTGCGTGAAATATTTTTTTAAAGCTGGGACTTGCTGTCAAAAAAGTCGGGTGCTGACGACTATGTATCGGCAGGATTATGCTGGAAGGTCGCTGCCTTACAGGGGGCTGGCTAAATGAATGAGCCCATAGAAAAATGAGCTCGAATAGGTAAAGTCAGATGCCGAACAGCGGCAAGTTATCCAGCATCACCGTATTCAGATCAAGAGCAGAGGGCGCGTATCGGTTGACGCAGTTCTTGGCGTTTATGAACCACTCAAGTTGCCGCATGCCGACTACTGATCCAACTGCCCCAAAAAAACAGAAGGGCGAAGGCCTAATGCTGATCAGTTAAGCCTTTTCTGTAGGAGCGAGGGAGGGCGCCTAGCCCTTGCTCGCGAAGAACTCCAAGGCACCGCGCTTATCCTGAAGGCACGCGTTATCGTTGAGGTTTTTCGCGAGCAAGCTCGCTCCTACAGTAGTCGGCGTTCCCTCAACTGATTGGCATTAGGGTGTCTGCTGGAAAAGCATGAGCTGGCAGCCTGGGTTGTCGTTGCGTCAAGGTTCTATCAGTGCTGACGGCTCGGTAGCCGGAAAATATCCGGCCATTTCAGAGCGTCCCTAGAAGTAATACGGGAATTTGAGACTGAAGGTAAAGTCGGGGGCATCGTCCGTCAGACCGATCGCCAGATTGGGCACGATGGTCAGGTTTTCGCTGGCGGCAATGGTCATGCCGACATTGAAGTAACCAGCGTTGGCGTCGCTGGAGACAATCGATTGCCAATCGCCGCCGTCGGGTTTGAGTTTGCTCTTGCGCTGAATCAGGTCGGACACCGAGAACGACATGCTCATCCGCTCATTGAGGGCAAAGGCTACGCCCGCGCCTATCTGAAAGCTGTTGCCGAGCCGGACCTTGCCCCCGACTTTCTGGTTGATGTCGCTGCTGATGTCGTCAAACGATTCTTCAAGGTTATAGGTGTAGGAAATCGAGCCGAACAGTACGGCAGGATCAATCGTCTTGACCAGCGAGATTCCCGGTGTAATCGACCACACACCGTTGCCGGTCGGCAGGTTTTCCGGCACATACAGGTTGTCGTTGGCGGTTGAGCGCACCAGCTTGATACCGAAAGGTTCTTTGCCGGTCGGCGCCTTGACCCGCACCGAAACCACGGCATCCGGCAGGGTGGGGGTTTCGTCGAGGAACTTGTAGGCCACCCCGAAGTTAACGTCGCCGATAGCCGGATCACGGCTCACCGATTCTTCGGAAGTCGCCTGTGGATCGCCGCCATTGGCGCCCCCGGACTGATAGGTCGACTCGCGGTAAACCACCGGGACGTTGACGTCGAACTGCCAGCGGTTATCGAGGTTGTAGCGTCCGGTCAGGTCCAGGGTCCAGTTGTCGGCCTTGATGCGGTCGAGGTTAATGTTGCCCAGAAAGATCGAGTCCAGTGCCAGAAAACCGTTGAGGGTCAACTGGCGGGCATCGTAGCGGGCGTAGGTCATGCCCGTTTCAACACTGAATTTACCTCTTCCGAAGAAACCGCTGGCCTCGTCGTACAAGTTGCTGACACTTTGCGCCGGGGCTGAATCATCCTTGAGCGATTGCCCATAAGAACTGCCGCCGGCTGCCGCGCCGGAACTGCCGGCCGCTACCGTACGGCCTCCTTTCTTGAAGTCCGCCGGAGATTTGGCCAGGCGTTTTGGCGGCGGCGCGGCAGGCTGGTCCTCAACTTGGCGCACGCGTTGCTCCAGGACCGCCAGAGCCTTTTGTTGCATTTCGTAGCGCTGCTTGAGTTCCAGGAGTTCTCGCTTGAGCGTTTCGATGTCGGCGTCTGGCGCGGCGTACAACATGCCCGCGGGCAAGAGCGTGCTTAAACAAACAACAGCACGTAGCGATAACGATCGATGCATGAAGTCAGCCGTCCTTTTCTAATGCGTAAGTGTCGAGGGGCAAGTGGCTCAATAACCCAGGGTGCGTAGCCCCTTGAGTTGTTCCAGATTGCAGTTCAGCGCGACATTGTTCAGGCCGTTGCTGCCAAGGGCGACGTTGAGCTGAGTCATGTTGTTGACGAAGTTGCTGTTACCTTGCAAAACCGTACCCTGCAAAACCTGGCCTGCACCGATTTGCTGGACTGCGCTGCCCTGATTGTTGTTGGCCTGGATAGCCATTTGCAGGCCACCGTTGTTAGCCGAAACACTGATTCGGCCCGCCGCACTATCGCCAGCGACCGAGCCGCCCGCCACCAGCACCTGCCCCGATTGCACAAGGTTGGCCGGCGCCAGGCCGTTCTCGCTGACATTGATGCCCACGTTGTTATAAGCGGTGTTGCCATCGCCCGCGGCGCGTACGCTTTGGGTGACGCCCTGACCGCTGCCCAGGCCGGCACCGCCGATGACCGTGCCGGTGCCGGTTGGACGCGTGTTGCCGGTACCGGTCGTGCCGGTGGTCTGAACATAGAATTGCGGAGTGAGGGTGGAGGCGTCGATATGCATATTGGCCGACACCGTACTGGTGTCGCCGGCGGCGTTGGTCCAAGTGGTGCTCATCACAATGCCGAAGCTGACAATCCGTCCTGGCATTACGTAACGACCACGCAACTCGCCCAGCTCCGAGTCTTTCAGTTCCATCGGTTTGAACGCCGATGAAGCATAAGCGGGCATTGAGGCTGCCAGGCACATGACCGTCAGCCAACGGAAAGTGTTCATTATCTGCTCCTGGAGCGTCCTGCTCCTTATTGCGCTTCTAGAAGAAGTCGCTCTGGATAAAACCGAACTCCATCAGTTCCGCATCGCCTACCGGCTTGAATTCATTCAAGCGGTGCTTGGTGGTCAGCGGATTGGGGGGATCGAGCAGGGCGTTGGTCTTGTCATAGCCCTCGCCCAGTACCGCGAACACCACACCGTTCCAGCCTTTGACGAAGTCGTTGCGCGTGTAGCGTTTGTTGCCCAGCACCGGGTCGCCGATATAGACCCAGTCCTGGTCAGCGCGCTGCATCACCACGAAGTGCTTGTAGCCACGAATCTCCAGCAATACCACCACCGGGATTTTCACCGTGACCAGCGTGTCGGGCCCGATCTTGTAGCCCCTGGCGCGCATGCCGATGCTTTCGAGGTAGCGCTTCATGTCCAGCATGGAAAAACCCTGGGTGCGTACCAGGTCCTGATCAGCGTTGATCAGCATGCCTTTGATGACGTGCTCCTCATCGACGTCCAGCCAATAGGCCTGGCGCAAGATGGTCGCGAGTGCCGCGGCACCACAGCTGAAATCGGTTTTCTGTTCCACCAGGTTGGCGAACCGGCGCTCCCGAAGACTTTCGACCTGCTTGAAGATCACTGTGCCACCGGGCATCGCGGCTATTGCCATCTGCCCCGCCCACGAAGGGGCGGCGAGTAACAACAAGAGTACGAAGGTCGCGAAATGCATGATCGAATGACCTGTTGGGTACTGGAATGAAGAAGGGCCTTGTCGCCAAGGCCCTGGTGCATCAGAAGCGTACGGCGTTGCCACCGGTTGGGCAGGCGGTGCAGCCGCTGCCCAGGGTGAGGGTATTGCTCTGCTGGTTGCCTTGACCGGCGGCCACGTTGATGCCGATATTGCCGCTGGCGTTGTTGCCCGAGTTGTTCAGGCTGGCGTTGTTGACCACATACTGCGTCTGGCCATACCCATACCCGTGTTTGCTGGCTGCGGCGTTCAGGACCTCGTTGTCCACCGACACTTGCTCGGTGTTCGAGGCAGAAGCGACGTTGTTGCCGTCAGCGGTCACGATGGCCAGGTTGTTTTTCTGCTGATTGCCTTGACCGGCTGCGGCGTTGACGCCGACGTTGCCGGAGCTGCCGTTGGCCGAGTTGTTCAGCGAAGCGTTGTTTTGCACGCCTTTGCTGTCGAACTGATTAGAGCCGCTTTCCTGGTAGATATCAGCGACTGCGAACACCGACGCCGCATCGTCAGCGCTGCTGGTGATTGCAGCGGCGTTGTCTTGCTGGTTGCCGGAGCCCGCCGCCACGTTGCCACCGAGGTTGCCGTTGCTGCCGTTCAACGAACCGTTGGCCGAGGCGTTGTTGGTGGTTTGGGTGTCGTCGAAGAGGTTGTCTTCGCTGACTTGTGTGTCAGTGACCACGGCAGCCACGGTGCCGGTGACAACAGGGGTCGGTGTCCATCTTTCGGCGGGGCCCGCCTGTGCAGCAACAGCCATGAGCGCAGCGAGAGCGAAAACCAGTGGTTTGAGGGCCATTGTAGGTTTCATGGTGTATCTCCTTGCTTCTGATTTGTTGGTTAAGTGTTGGTACGGTCGAACGAACACCTATCAAGCGATTACTTGATAGTGATACCGAGGGTGTTAGCCATGCGGTTCCCCACCCCCGCACTCTGGTTCACCTGTACGACTCCACGGCTGCCGGTGAAGGCCTGGTCGTTGGTAACGACCTGGCGACTGCCAGTGGTAGAGGTGGATCCGGAGTCTGGTAACAACGCCACGTTCTGTTGCGACAGGGCGCTGTCATCAATGCTTTGCGGGCCAGGGTTGATGCTGATCCGCACGGCATTGATCATTTGATTGTTGGCCCCGGCCGACTGGTTGACGCCCAGCACACCGTTGCCGTTGCTGAAAGACGAACCCTGGATCGCCACTTGGGCGTTGAGGGACGGGTCGACCCTGCCGTCGAGGGTCTGGATAAGTGAGTCGCTGGCCTGGCCGCCCACAGTGATGGCCCGGCTGTTGATCTGTTGTTGCTGATTGCCGGCGGCCTGGTTGACCGACAGCACACCGCTGTACTGTTGGCCTGAGTGGTTGATCAGTGCCTGGTGGCTGCCATCGGCCATGACCGATGAACAACCCAGCGCCGCGAGGACCAGCCACGAGGGATTCATTGCTGAACTCCCAGCATGCCGCCGATAGCGTTCAACGGCGCCATGCCGCGTTCGATCGAACCGCTGATCTGACCACCCAAATTGCTTGCGCCGCCATGCCCCGCGGCTGCACCGGTACCCAGGCTGGCCGGGTGGGTGCCGAGCGTGTTGCTTAAACCGGGAAGGTCGCCGTTCGGCAGGATGGCGCGAGTGATACTGGAGCCGCTGCTGACCCCGGCGAAATCGTTGTCGGTGAGTTCACCACCGGTGGCGCCCAGGATCTGCTTGCCTGGATTGGCATTGGCGGTGGAAGGATAAGGGTCAGGACCGAAGGCCGGTCGGCCCACGTGGAAGCCTTGTACATTGCGCCCCGTGACGATGACGCCATCCTCTGCGGAGGCGGGAACGCTCATACTGGCGCTGAGTACACAGCTGATCAGCAGAAGGCTCATCGAGCCTGAATCGAGAGTTGCCACGGCGTCTTTCCTTGTCGTTTAACGCTGACCCTAAACAGCGTTGTCAGGAATAGAGCAGAAGCTGTGCCGCTTTTTAAATACGTTTTATTTTCAATGTATTAGCCGCATCTCCGGGGATCAGGTTGATGCGTGTGTATCAACCTTGAAACAGGCGCGAACAGAGCGACTTCTACTCCCGCCATGCCCGGCAAGGTCAGCGCGTTGCGCTTGGAGTGTTTCACCGGTGAAACACACTCGCTGAACAACCATTGAACCCGCAGCCGCTGGCGGTTCGAGACCACGCGGGTGTTTCAGAATTGGACATTCTTGCGCAGGCGGGCACATTCAAGCGGGAGCGACACTGTTCGGTTCAGGACTTGGGGGCTTTGCCCGGTATCGAATTGAGTACCGTATTGCCGTCATGGTTGCGGGTCAGGTAGACCGGCAGAACCTTGGGCAGCGATGAAACCAGATGGGGAACTGCCTGAATGTCGTAGATCCCACCAATCCGAATGGCGCCGGTGGCTGTATCCGCGAGCATCACCGGTTTGCTCAGGTAGCGGTTGATCAGTGGCAAGGCATCCGCCAGGGCCAGGTTATCGAGAATCAGCTTGCCTGTACGCCATGCCAGTGCAGAGCCGTCCGGGGCAAACGGGCTGACGCGAGGAACCGGCTCGACAAGGTTGTAGCTGGCCTGCATGCCCGGGCTCAAGTTCGTTACGCCACGGCCGTCGTTGCTGATGATGTTCACCGAGCCTTCCAGCAGCATAACCTGGACCTTGTCCTCATATTTCCAGACATTGAACTGAGTCCCTGTGACGCGAATCTGCCCCGTGCCGGCGCGCACCACGAACGGGTGTTTACGGTCATGGCTGACACTGAAAAATGCTTCGCCTTTTTTAAGGGTGATCCGTCGCTCGTCCTTATAGTTGCTATAGACCAGTTCGGTGCCGACGTTCAGTTCCACTTGGCTGCCATCAGCCAGCGTCACTTTGCGCAAGGTGTTTTCAGTCTCGTAATGCTCATAGGAGCTGGGTAGCCAGCCAGCTTCCCAACCGCTCAGCGCAGCCAGCGGCAAGGCTACCAGCGCTAACGCCGCGGCCACCGCATAGTTGCGCCAGCGCCCGGGAAGAGGAGGTGCAGGCGGTGGCGCCACGGCTGCGCTGCGCGGCAAATGATCAGCCACTTCCCAGATCTCGAACATGGCCGCGTATTCGAAAGCGTGCAGCGGGTGCGCTTCGTGCCATTGCTTGAAGGCCTCGCGCTCGGCAGTCGTGCAATCAAAAGCGTGCATACGCATACACCAGTGCGCGGCGGCATCGGTGATGGCGTCATATTCGACTTCTGATAAGGACTGTTCTGTCATTTGTGATTCCTAATTTCCTACATTCTAACCCTCCCGGCCGTGCGCCGAGAACAGCCATCATGGCTAAGGAGCATCAATGTGGAACTAATTAGGGCCGCAGTTGACCTAAAAATCTGGATCTGCAAGTCATTCTCTATAACGGAGTCAGGAAAATGCTCAAGAAAACCCTTGCTGTCATGGTTACCACTGCCACGTTGTTCGGCGCCGGTGCGGCGCTTGCCGACAAGCCAGGCGCTGGCTGGATCACCATTGAAAAAGCCATCGAAACGGCCAAGACCAAGGCCGGTTATATCGAGGTCTACCAAGCTGAAGCAGACGACAACGGTTATTGGGAAGTCAAAGGTCGCAAGGCTGACGGTGTGGTCTATGAGGCCCGAATCGACGGCGCGTCGGGCAATGTCCTGCGCGATCAGAAAGACTGATCAACCCTGCGGGGGGGGGGGCTGTTCAGGCCCCCTCATTCAGCTCCCGCCCCACTGTGCGACCAGGTGCGGCACTGAGTCGTCGCCGATGACTTATTCATCACGAGCAACCAAACAACCTGTACAAGGTTCAGGTCTCACGCGCGACAGGCGTTTCAAGACGCGCCATCCGTATGTTTTCCTGGCTTCCCGGGAGCGATGGGACAGTTGACAGCAGATGCGCACTGCGTTGTTTAATCGACGGTCTGGATGTTCCCTTTTGTTGCCCCTCCAATCATAAAAACGGAGCTTCAAATGTCTGCGCAGTCTCCGACAGTTATCAGCTTCACCGAATTGCGGGCGTTACTCGAGCAGGTCTTCACCAGGCACGGGACATCGCCGGAGGTGGCGGCGATTCTTGCGCATAATTGCGCAAGTGCCGAACGCGACGGCGCCCATAGTCACGGGGTGTTTCGGATCCCAGGTTATGTGTCGACGCTCGGCAGTGGCTGGGTGAACGGCAAGGCGCTGCCGGTGGTCGAGGACGTAGCCTCCGGCTTCGTTCGCGTGGACGCGGCCAACGGTTTTGCCCAGCCGGCACTGGCGGCCGCACGTCCATTGCTGATCGAGAAGGCTCGTAGCGCCGGAATCGCGGTATTGGCGATTCGTAATTCCCATCACTTTGCCGCGCTGTGGCCCGATGTCGAGCCCTTTGCCGATGAGGGCCTGGTGGCGCTCAGCGTGGTCAATAGCATGACCTGCGTGGTGCCTCATGGCGCCGATCGCCCGTTGTTCGGGACCAATCCCATTGCGTTTGCCGCCCCCCGCGCTGACGGTTCACCGATCGTCTTCGACCTGGCTACCAGCGCCATTGCCCATGGTGACGTGCAGATTGCCGCGCGCAAAGGCGAGTGCGTACCGCCAGGCACCGGGGTCGACAGCCTGGGCCAACCGACCCAGGACCCAAGGGCCATTCTTGAGGGCGGTGCGCTGTTGCCGTTTGGCGGGCATAAAGGTTCGGCGCTGTCGATGATGGTTGAGTTGTTGGCCGCGGCGTTGACGGGTGGTAATTTTTCCTTCGAGTTCGACTGGTCCAATCATCCTGGGGCCAAGACGCCGTGGACCGGTCAACTGCTGATTGTGATTGATCCGGGCAAAAGCGCTGGACAGAGCTTTGCCGAGCGCAGCCAGGAACTGGTGCGACAGATGCATGCGGCAGGGTTGCGACGCTTGCCGGGTGACCGTCGTCATCGAACGCGGGCCAGGGCTGAGCTGGAGGGGATCGTCATCGACCGGGAGGATCTGGATCGATTGAAGGGGTTGGCACGGGGATAGCCGCAGAAGCAGGGTCGCCCGCTTCTGCGAACGCAGCTGTCAGTTGCGACGGCCCAGCAGCAGACCGATCACCAGGCCGAAACCGGCGGAGATGGCGACGGTTTGCCACGGGTGAACGCCGATGTAGGCCTCGGTGGCATCCACCACCGGCTTGCTGCGCTCCCGCACGCTGGACACCGAATCCAGGGCTTGCCTGAGCTTGAGCGCAACCTGCTCGCGCACGCTTTCGCCTTCTTCTCCCATCAGCGAGGCGCTGCTTTTGAGCAGTTTGTCCGACTCTTCGATCAGCGCCTGTAGTTCGCTGAACGCTTGATCCTTGATTTGTTCTTCGACAGCTTGAGTGGTGGTTTTACGGGCCATTGAATAGCTCCTTGGTGGGTCATGGACAATGCACAATGGAGTGGGGAAGGGCGGTAAAAGTTGCAGTTTTTTTGCCGGTCTCCGGCCTGATGCAAAAAACCGAATTCGGACCTTTCAGCCTACAGTGTAAGATGTCTCCTATTTGTGCAGCAGGTAATTCCACATGAGTTTTAATCTGGCCAACAAGCCCCTTGCCGAGCGCGCTGCGCTTGAAGATGAAAAGTCGCGTCTGTACGACTTGTGGCAAAGCAACCTGGGTAAGGCCAAGGGTGAGGGCGCGAGGTTGTTCGGCGAGCGTGCCAAGCGCAAAGGCAAATGGGCAGAATGGGTGCGTTCGGAGCTAGACGGCATGTCGCCACCCGAGTTTGCCAACATGGTGCGCAGTGAAGTCAATCGGCTGATGGCAGCTAGCAAGTAAGCGCTTTGCTGCTCAACCGTCGTGCGGCAGAACCATCGGCGGTGAGTCTGACGGAAGTGCGGTGAGGGGGTTGCCGGAATACCGCTCAGTTAACCGTCTTTGTGGCGAGGGGGCTTGTCCCCCGTTGGGCTGCGCAGCAACCCTCAAACCTGCCACCCCGGTTTGACTGGACGAACGAGGAGGCCTTTTTGGGGCTGCTGCGCAGCCCAACGGGGGACAAGCCCCCTCGCCACAAGAGGCTCCATGGGTGTTACCAAGTCGCAGTGTCGGGCAAGTCCAGGGTGCCACGGTCGACAAAACGCAGGGTGCCGAACAGCCCGCCGGCCAGTTTGCCACGTAGCACGTAGGGCATGTTGTGCAAGCTTTGGGTTTGGCTAAGGCCCAGGGTCTGACGCAACACCGAAAATGCTGAAACGCTCACGGGCACCATCAGCACGGTCTCGGAAAAGCGTGGGATAGATCCCTGCTGATCGCTGACCCCCGAGGCCAGCGGTCGCCCATTGACCTCCAGATCCAGGGCCACGCCATTGTAGTCAATGGCCGTTTCATTGGGGTTCTGCACACGCAGCTTGACCGCGAAGCGCACCTCCAGATCCTTGCTTTGCAAGGGCTCGATGCCCACTACATTGATATTCACCGGGTCGCGGTTAGGGAACAGTGCGCAGGCGCTTAGGCTGAGCAATACCAGGGACAGGGTCAGGCCGATCAGTCTGCGCATACAGTTTCCTATTTCGTGGCTTGCGGGTCCTGCATCACTTTGAGGGTAGAGGCTTCCGGCTCAAATTCGTCTTCTTCCAGTTCTATGAACTCTTCAGGCAGGAAAATGTTCAGCAGAATCGCACAGAATGCACCCACCGTAATCGGCGACTCAAAAATGTTGTGCAGCGCCTTGGGCAATTCGCGCAAGACTTCCGGCACCGCTGCGACCCCCAGGCCCATCCCCAGCGAGATGGCCACGATCAACACGTTGCGGCGATGCAGGCCGGCTTCGGCGAGGATTTTGATCCCGGCCACCGCGACCGTGCCGAACATGATCAGCGTCGCGCCGCCGAGCACGGGCTTGGGCATCAGTTGCAGCACCGCGCCGATCATCGGGAACAAGCCCAGCAGCACCAGCAGGCCGGCGATGAAATACGCCACATAACGACTGGCCACGCCGGTCAACTGGATCACGCCGTTGTTCTGGGCGAAGGTCACCATCGGCAAACTGTTGAACGTGGCAGCCATCACCGAGTTCAAACCGTCGGCCAGCAGGCCGGATTTGATGCGCTTGATGTACAAAGGTCCCTTGACCGGCTGCTGGGAAATCATCGAGTTGGCCGTCAGGTCACCTGCCGCCTCCAGCGGCGAAATCAGGAAAATCACCGCCACCGGGATAAACGCCACCCAATCAAACGAAAACCCGTACTTGAACGGGACAGGCACACTGATCAACGGTACCTCGGGCAGCGCGGCCAGGTCCACACGGCCCAGCCACCAGGCAACCACAAAACCCAGGGTCAGGCCGATGACAATCGAGCCCAGGCGCAGGAACGGGTTGTCGAAGCGATTCAGCACCACGATCGTCAGCAGTACCAATGCCGCCAGGCCCATGTTGCCCGCGGCGCCGAGGTCGCTGGCGCCATAGCCGCCGGCCATGTCGGTGACGGCTACCTTGATCAGCGACAGGCCCATCAGGGTAATGATGGTGCCAGTGACGACCGGGGTGATCAGCTTGCGCAGTTTGCCGATGAACTGGCTGAGTACCACCTCGATAAATGCCGCAAAGAAGCAGATGCCAAAGATGGTCGAGAGAATTTCATCAGTGCCACCGCCCCGCGCCTTGACCATAAAGCCGGCGCTGAGGATCACGCTGATAAACGAAAAACTGGTGCCTTGCAGGCACAACAGGCCAGAACCCACCGGACCGAAGCGTCGCGCCTGGACAAACGTGCCCAGACCCGAAACAAACAGCGCCATGCTCACCAGATAGGGCACCTCGCTTTCCAGGCCGAGCACGCCGCCGACAATCAGGGTCGGAGTGATAATCCCGACAAAACTGGCCAGCACATGCTGCAACGCGGCAAAAATCGCCGCCGTAAAGTGCGGGCGATCCTCCAGGCCGTAGATCAAGTCGGATTTATAGCGGGGGCGCGGGGCTTGAGCGTCAGACAAAATACGTGCTCGGGTCAGAAAATGGAGGCGCAGGATGCCAGAAAGCGCCCCCCGTCAGAAGTGTGACAGTATATTTTTCTGGCTTTCGCGCCGCAGGCCGAGGAAACACTCCGGCCTATTCGAGCTGTCCTTACTCCGTGCGGCGCTGGATCAAGGCTGCCAGGCCGATTCGTTCACCAGATTCTGCGGTCGTTTTCCCGCCAGCGCCGCCAACAGATTGTCCACCGCGCACCGCGCCATGGCCTCCCGGGTTTCATGGGTCGCGGAGCCGATATGAGGCGTCGCGACCACGTTGTTCAAACGCAGCAGCGGCGAATCGTGAGCCAACGGTTCGCGCTCAAACACATCAAGACCCGCCGCGCGGATCGTCTGCTGTTGCAAGGCCTGCACCAGCGCTGCCTCGTCCACCACCTTGCCCCTGGAAATATTGATGAAGATTGTCTCCGGGCCCATCTGCATAAATTCCTTGGCACCTATCAAACCTTGGGTTTGCTTGGTCAACGGCAGGGTCAAGCAGACAAAGTCGGCTTCTTTGAGCAAGTCGGGCAAGCTGCGATATTCAGCGGCGAAACGTTGTTCCACCGCAGGCTTGGGGGACTGACTGTGATAGATCACCGGCATGCCAAAACCAAAGTGCCCGCGTTGCGCCAGCGCTTCGCCGATGCGACCCATGCCGATGATGCCCAGGGTCTTGCCGTGGACATCACTGCCGAAATGCAGCGCGCCGATGTTTTGGTTCCAGTTGCCGGCGCGCACCATGTTGGCCAGCTCCACCACGCGACGCGCAGTCGCCAGGATCAGCGCAAAGCCGGTGTCGGCGGTGGTTTCGGTGAGCACGTCCGGGGTATTGCTGAGCAGGATGCCGCGTCGGGTCAGGTAGTCGATATCGTAGTTGTCGACACCCACTGAAACGCTGGCGACCGCTTCCAGGCGGGGCGCCAGGTCCAGCAACTCGGCGTCCAGGCGCAAACTGGCGCCCAGCAGGCCCTGAGCGTCGGGCAACGTGTCGCGTAGGTGCGCCAGGCCGCCTTTGTCGAGTGATTCAATCAGCGTCACCTCGACCTGGTCCCGCAGGCGATCCATCAGCGGCGCGGAGAGTTTTTTGTACAGCACGACATGCTTTTTCATGGATTTTTTACCTGTAAATCAAGGGTGCGCAATGGGGCCGGGCGCGCCTGCTGATCGGCGTTGGGCTTGAGCAAGATGGTCAAGATCACCGACAGCAGCAACGCGCCGCTCATCAATAAATACGAAGCGCCGGGTGATCCGGTGCTGCTGTTGAGATAGCCCACCAGATAGGAGCCGCCGAACGAACCCAAAGCACCCATGCTATTGATCAAGGCCATGGCGCCACCGGCGACATTGGCCGGCAGGATCTCCGGAACGATGGCAAAAAATGGCCCGTAGGGCGCATACATGCAGGCTCCGGCGATGACCAGCAGCGTGTACGACCACCAGAAATGCTCGGCCCCCAGCAGGTACGAGCCATAAAATGCGATGGAAGCGATCAGCAGCGGCGGCCACACAAAACGTTTACGTTTTTGCAGTTTGTCCGAGCCCCAGGACACCCCAAGCATGGCAATCACGGCGGCCAGATAAGGCAGCGCAGACAACCAACCGGCCTCGACCATGTCCATCTGCAAGCCGCTCTTGAGGATCGACGGCAACCACAGCACAAAGCCATAGACACCAATGCTCCAACAGAAGAACTGCAAGGCCAGGATGATCACCTTGGGCGAACGAAAGGCTTCGGCGTAGTTTTTCACTGCCTTGAGCCCCACCTGTTCAGCGGCCAGCGCGGTTTCCAGATCTTGCTTCTCACCGGCACTCAACCACTTCGCATCGGCCGGTCGGTCATCGGCCAGGCGCCACCAGATAAAGGCCCAGAACACCGCGGGCAAGCCCTCGATGATGAACATCCAACGCCAGCTGAAATGTTCTACCAGATAACCCGACACCACCGACATCCACAGCATCGTCACCGGGTTGCCGAGGATCAGGAACGTATTGGCGCGAGAGCGTTCGGCGCGGGTGAACCAGTGGCACAGGTACACCAGCATGGCGGGCATCACCGCGGCTTCCACCACACCCAGCATGAAGCGGATGACAATCAGCATGTAGGCGTTGGACACCACGCCGGTCAGCGTCGCCAAGCCGCCCCAGAGGATCAGACTGACAAAAATCAGCTTCTTCACACTGCGCTTCTGGGCATAGATCGCGCCCGGCACCTGGAAGAAAAAGTAACCGAGGAAGAACAACGCGCCCAGCAGGGAGGACATGCCTGGCGTGATCATCAGGTCTTCGGCCATGCCGGAGGCCGCGGCAAAGCCATAGTTGGCGCGGTCCAGGTACGCCAGGCTGTAGGTGATAAAGACAATCGGCATGATGTACCACCAACGACGGGTGGCGAGTTTCGGCGTTTGCATAAGGTTGCTCCTGAGCTTGTTGTAGTTGTGGCAACAGGTAACGGGGGTTCGGTTTGGGTCAGCCGGCTTTTAGCAGGGAAGGCAGATCGGCACGCGATGGCAAACCTTCCATATCGCCACGGTTCTGCACCGCGCGACTGCCGATCCAGTTGGCGCGTTGCACCGCCTGGGCAAAACTGAGGTTCTCCAGCGGGGCGCTGATCATGCCCACTGCGAAACCATCACCGGCACCTACCGTGTCCACCACATGGGTTACCGGCACCGCGGCGACGAAGCCCTGGTCCAGTCGGGTACGGTAATAAGCGCCGTGAGGACCGAGCTTGATCACCACCGCTTCCACACCTTGATCGAGGTAAAACGCGGCGATATCCGCCGGTTCATCGAAGCCGGTCAGTAGGCGACCTTCGCTCAAACCCGGTAACACCCAGTGCGCCAGACAGGCGAGGCTGTTGATTTGACGAACCATCTGCTGCTCGTTGGCCCACAGTGACGGACGCAGGTTCGGGTCGAATGACACACTGCGCCCGGCTTCGCGCATTTGCGTCATTAACTGGCGCGACAGTTGCGCAGTGGCGTCCGACAGGGCCGGTGGAATCCCGGTCGCGTGCAGATGTCGCGCTCGCAGCAGTTCGGGGTGGATCGCGTCGCTCGACAAATGGCTGGCGGCCGAGCCACGCCGGAAGTATTCGACCCGGGGATCCTCGCCGGTTTCCTCCTTGGACTTGAGTTGGAAACCGGTCGGATGCAGCGGATCGACCGCCACATGCCGGCAATCCAGGCCTTCACGTTCCAGGCTATCCACCACGAAGCGTCCCAGTGAATCATTGCCGACCCGACTCAGCCAGGCCACCTTGAACCCAAGGCGCGCCAAGCCGATCGCTACGTTGCTGTCGGCACCGGCGATACGTTTTTGGAAGTGCGCGACCTGGGCCAGATCCCCGGTTTGTTCGGCGACAAACATCGCCATGGTTTCACCGAACGACAGGATATCGATCTCAGACATGGGCTTTCTCCACGCGGGGTTGACCAAGGTGGGTGAGGGCGGCGACCTGCTGTGCGGTGATTGCGACCAGGTCTTCACCTTGCAGCGGAAATTCCACGGCCCGGTTAATGCCTTGAGGCATGTGGCGCAGTAATTGTTCCCACAAATGCAGATCGACGGCGCCCGGTGGTAGTGCCACCAGCTTGCCGTCAGCCCGACGGGCCACAGCCTTGCAGTGCAGATAATCCACATAACGGCCCAGCAGCCGCGCCGCCGTCAGCGCGGATTGGTCCTGCCATTGCCAGTTACCGATGTCGAAGGTCATGTTGACCGGTACCGCCAAGCGTTCGGCTTCGTCGAAGAACCGCTGCATCGGCTCGATACGCCCCCCGTGCAGTGTCTGGTCGTTCTCCACCAGCAGGCGAACGGGGTGGCGGTTGAGCAGGGCGCCGAGGCTGTGCAAGTCGTTGGTGTCGGTGAAATAACCCAGCGAGACCTTCAGCCAGCGGGCACCGAAGGCGTGGGCGCGATCCAGGGTGGCGGCCAGTTCTGCGTTGGGTTGGGCACGTCCGGCGACCCACAGTTCCAGCGGTGAGGAAAACACGCATTCCAGCGCATGCTCGGCCGCGGCCTGCGCCAGTTCGGCGGGTTGCTCGGTGGTCAGCAGTTCTTCACGCCACTCGATACGTCGGGCGCCAGCGGCGGCCAACAGTTCGACGAAACTCAGCTGGCCACGCTGGCGGACCAGGTCGGCGCCATAGCTGGAGAGGCTGATGGAAACGGGATATTCATGCATTGTCATTGACCTCTGAAACCGGTTTCATTTTTTTGTTGTAAATTGACCATGTTCGCCGTTCGCAGTCGCTGCTACGGGGTGAGTTCGGGTGGCAGCCGGGTGGAGCCCCGGACGATCAGTTGTGGCAGAAAGTCCAGGGTCCGGACTGGCTCGGCATTGCCGCGCAGGCGCTTGAGCAAACAGTCAAAGGCACTGGCGCCGATCGCGTCCGTCGGCTGGGCCAGGGCAGTGATGCCGCTTCCCACCAGCGGGTACCAGTCCAGGTCGTCGAGGGCAATCAAGCCGATGTCCTCGAACAACCTGCAGCCCAGTTCGCGCAGCGCGGTGGTGCAGGCCAGCGTGGCGATGCCGTTGGCGCAAAACAAGGCTTTTGGACCCGTAGAGTCAGCGGCGAGAAACGCCCGCAGACGGCTGTTCACGTCAGGACCGAGTTCCAGCACAGCGCCATGCAGGCGTTGTCGACGGCCGATCTCGGTCTTGAAACTGTCCATTCGCTCGAGTCGCGAGCTGGTGCCATCGGCCGCTTCACTGATCAGCAGCACGTCGCGATAACCTTGTTGCTCAAGGTGATCCAGCGCCATGCGCACGGCCACCGGGTTATCCAGGCCCACCAGATCGCTGTGCAACGCATCGACCTTGCGGTCCACCAGCACCAGCGGCATTTCCCGTTGCAGTTCCAGCAGTTGTTCGAGGTGATGGCCGAGGGTGTTCACGATCAGGCCTTCAATGTTGTAGGCGCGCAGCGACGCCAAGTGCTGGCGTTCCTGCTCGTCATCGCGGTCGGTGTTGCACACCACCAGGCTGTAGCCGTGCTTGCGGCAGGCGGTTTCGACGCCGTGCATCACGGCAATGGAATAGGGGTTGCGGATATCGGCGACCAGCATGCCGATCAGGCGTGTGCGCCCGCGTTTCAGGCCCCGGGCCATTTGATTCGGGCGGTAACCGAGTTCGTCGATGGCGCGTTCGATGCGCAGCGCGGTGGCATCCGAGAGCAGTGCACGGTCATCGCCGATAAAGCGCGACACACTGGCTTTGGACACCCCGGCGCGCTCGGCGACGTCAAGCATGGTCACGCGGCTGCGCTGGGCGGCGGAAAATGAAGTCACGGTGCCAGGCCTTTCTTATTTGAATGAGGGGAATCTTGTCGTAACCAACGACTGAAACCGGTTTCATGAAACGCCATGTACGCGCAGTCGTCAAGTGATCGTCGAACAGGATGCCCGAGTTCGAGCCGGTGAAAACCGACGAACGGGTGGCCGCACCTGTTAGTTCTGACAGTATCAGGCATGGGTAAATAGGTATTTAATTTCTCCAGCTTAACGCCGGAACCTGCCGTTTTTCCGGCCCTTGTCCGAGACAACGTGGGAGGGAATACCTATGTATGACACTGCTGAGCTGCACCCCAGCGCTGAATCTCCTCGGCAGGAAAAGCAGGGGACCCTCGCGTTGGACCCCATGCATATTCCTGGTATCGACCCAGACGATCCAAGAGGCTTGATACCGATAACGCTGATGTCGGCGCCACTGTGCGTGGAAATCCCCCCTTGGGACCCCCTGCCGGATTCGGGGGACTCCCCGCACATTCTCATGCTTCACTGGCGTCGGGGAGGTATCGATAGAGTGGTCGAGCAGCGCGACATTTTTGCGCCACCACCGCCCTTGCCAGATATCCATGTCATGCACGTGCCGCAGGAAATTCTGCGGGAACAGTCCGGCACGGTAGAACTGTATTACTCAGTGACCGATTTCTTCGGCAATCCAAGCTTCATGGATCCTAAGGTACTGACCGTGGATATCGATCGGCCGCTGTTGGTGCGTCCGGAAGATCGGCTGCAGTTTGATGTCGAACCCGTGCCGGTCATGGACGAACAATATCTGCTGGATCACCCGCAGGTTGCCTTTCACCTGCCGGTCTACAACATCCGCGCGGACAAGGATCGGATCGAGTTCCGCTTGTCCAATATCCCCAATCCCCCGGGATCCGCCCCGGTGGGGGAGTACACGCTGGTATCCAGCAACGACCCGCTGGTGGTGTATCTGGGGGCCGAGGCTTTTCGCACCTTGGCCAACGGCGATGCCTATATCTTTTATCGGGTCTTCGACGAGGCCGGCAACTACAGTGATCGGAGTGCCGGGCTGGCATTTCAACTGGCGCTGAAACCACTGCCCGGCGTTCTGCCCAAGCCCCAGATCGCACCGCCGGCCTACGACGACAGCCTGATCAAGCGCGATGACGCACGAGCCGGTGTCTTCGTCAGGATCACGGAATATGCGAACTGGGCGCCGGGGGATCAGGTGCTGGTGTACTGGAAAAACCGTGCCGCGCCGATCCAGGAGGTGACCGGGTTCCCGTTCGATGTCGAGATCCCCTGGAGCGTGTTGCGCGGACCCTTGACTGAGCCGCTAGTCGTTGAAAGCGTGCCGGTACACTACGAAATCATTCGCGGCAACCTGCCGCCCTTCCGCTCCTTTGCGATATTGGTCGATGTGAATCTGACCGTCGCCGGGCAGGACCATGCCGATGCACCGGCGCTGTTGAACGCGAATTTGCCGGTGGCAGAAATCTGGGGCATTACCTCCAACCTGCAAAACGTGGTCAACCATGACGACAATCCGGCAGGCGCGCGCGCGCGCGTAGTGCTGTATGAAAATCCGCTGCCCGGGCACGTTCTAGGGTTTTTCTGGAATGGCATAGGGCCCGTAGCGAGTTATACCGTGCAGGCCGGAGATGTAGAAGGGCAACTGGTGTTTTCCACGGTTATTCCCTGGGCGGTCATGGAGGGCATTATTAATCCCGCGCTGCCGGTTTATTACACCACTAGCAATGGGGTGAATGAACAGCAAGCGAATAACACACTGGTTAATGTCAATACGGGTGCACTGATTTCATTTTGCCCGCCTGTTCTCGGGCATACATTAACGGGTGGAGGTGGTTATTTGTCTTGCTGTTCCAAACCCGAGATTTTTTATGGGGTCACCTGGCAGATTGCGCCAGACGAACGCTTTGAACTTAATGATGAAGTACATTTTTTTTGGGAAGGTTATATCGCCAATAACTGGGAGCCACCGGCGCTTGAAAAATCCAAGTTCCAGCAGGTACTGGTGTTTGATACCCATGACAAACTTGAAAAAGGTTTAGATGTTGTCGTTGAGCCCTATGAAGATCGGGTAGTGCTCATGCGTGACCATGGTTCAGCCTGCGCCTGCTATAAAATAAGACGCGGTGGTTCGCTGATTGGTGAGTCTGTCCCCAAACGAATCCGTATCGACCTTATTTATCCGGGGAGTGGGGACTATTGTAAGGCGGGCGATATTATTTCCTGTTCAACTGAAGGTGTGGCGACGCTGGAGGAGAGAAATGAACATTAGAAGATGTCTTTAAAGACCTGACTAATGCGCTGTTAAAAACAACGTGACGCATCCATCAATACGTAACTGCGCGTGCGGGGTAAAGGGTTTTCGCGGTGTTGAGTTGCGCACTGTCTGTCGGCCTGAAAATCACTGTGGCGTTAATTAGAGCTGGAGAAAAAAACATGAAAAGGGAAACATTGGAAGCTATTCGGAACTTTCAAAATGAACGCAAGGCCAATGCCCAGGACCCTGTCGTCTATTTGCCTGATGGTAAATACGAGGGTGGGGTCGAGGGATTTCCGGGCCTGATCAGCCGCGAATTCGCGGCGGCAGAGGAGATGGATTTTGTGATGCCGCGCTGGGAGGACTTCAGTACCGATCCTGCGCGTCCCGATAAAGTTTGGTTATATATCAAGCCTGACGATGAGATCGATTTTGGTGAGCCTTTCCTCAGCTTTTCCGTTTCGTCGCCACCCGCGACCGGAATTCTAGGCAACATCGATTTGGCGCGACGTGCGCCCGGCATTCACCGGGTCAAGTATAAGGTGGAGGTCACAAATCTCGGGAACATAAGTGAATCAGACCCCCAACTACTGATCGTTGATCTCACACCGCCCTATGACGGTCTGCCTGGGCCGATTCCTGCCCCGGTGCCGCCAGCGGATTTACCGCCCTCTGTGGATATCAGCTATTTTCAAAGCCAGACTGATCAGTCCGCCTGGTTCACCATTCCCGACTACGTGGCGCATGGGCGCGCCCCGGGAAATCGTTTGCAGCTGTACTACGGCAATTCGGACTACCCTTATCCGCCTGTTGCCGGCAATCCGGAAACCTTTTGGCTGCTTGACGCCGACCTGAAGTTCCCATTGCCCTTGGTGGTTGTCCAGGCGTTGGGGGACGGACTGCAATCGCTGCGCTACGAAATCTATGACGCTGCGGGAAATCCCTCGAGGCGGTCGGCCAAATTTGACCTCGATATCGGTCTGTCACCTGCACCTACCGACTTTCAGTTACCCATCATTGACCACGCTGTGCCGGGCGATAAATTAATCGATCGCGCTGACGTTGTTAAGGAAGATGGCATGCGGGTGCGTATTCCCGAGTACCAGAACTTTCAGCGCGGTGCCGACGGCGACGAGATCATCGTTACCCTGACAACCAGTGTAGGTGCACAAACCCTGCCCGCTCAGGCATTGGGTGATAATGCCTTTCCGGTGGAAGTTCATACAGGCTATTCCACACTGGAAGATCTCTATGGTGCAACGGTCGGATTGCTGCAGTTGACGGTTTCCTATGTGATTAAACGCCGCTCGGTCACTTACCCTTCGGGCTTGACGACGGACACCGATCTTGATCTGTTCGTCGTCGGTCCAACCCCGACCGATCCGACGGACCCGGTCAATCACGACCTCCTCCCGGTGGTGGTGAGAGGGACGGATGCCGGGGGCATCGAAGGTCCGGACAATGAGTTGAACCCTGAGCATGCAACGCGTCCGGCAAATGCCCGAATTACGCTGTGGAGCGCTGCGCCGACCCCGGATGCCCGTCCGTTCACTATCTATCTGTGGTACGACGGCAAGCCAGTCAGCCAGCAATTGGTGACGAACGGTTCCGCCGGCCAGGTCATCGACATGGAGATTCCATGGAGCCTCATCGCAGAGCAGGCAAATGGCACCAAGCTCGTGCACTACACGATTGGCACAGCCGACAGTACCAACCGGCAGTTTTCGCCGGATACGTCGGTGGACGTAACCGCGAACGTCAAATCGATGGTGGCGCCACAAGTTCTAAACCTGTCGGGCAGCAGCGCTAAATTTATCAACTGTCTCAGTTTCGATCCCGTCACGCCCCCTGGAGCTATTGAGGTGCACATCCCAACGTCGGAGTATTTCACCCTTGGGATGATCGTGACCCTGTATTGGCAGGGTTACAGTGACGACGCCGGGACCATCCCGGTGATAGACACGGGGACCGAGCTCGATTCGGTCCCACTCACGCAACCAATGATCTACAACGGATTCACTATGAGACTGGGTCCGTACGAAGAAATTTACAAACCGATCCAACCTACCAGGGACGACCGAACTTCCGGGTCGGCAAGGCTTTACTACAGCATTGTACTGCCTGGCGACGAGCTGGTGAATTCCGCTGAGGCGGTAGAAATGGTTCGTGGTCAGAAAGCCGGCTCGGGCTCCACCGTCTTTTGTGACAACACACCAGTACCTGAGTCCTGACACCGCACGGGTTGTTGCCAGAGAGTGGAAGTCATCCCTCTCTGGCTTTTTTTATGCCGGTAGTGCCCGCTTTAAACGCCGCGAGCAATGACTACACGCAGCGCAGACCGGGTGACACGGTAGTTGAGATTAGTCCTACAGATTAGGGTAAGCACTCTGGGTACATTGGCGCCGCTCGATTGGCAGGGTCCCACGCACTTTGGTACCGGCCAAATTTTTCCGTAAAGGAACGCCACCCAGAGGTCCGTTTAATGTCAACCGCCTTCAATTTCAAACCTTCACCGTTAAGCCTTGCGTTGAAAGCTAATGCTGTGACCGCGCTTATGCTTATGGCGCAAATGGCCGAGGCGCGTATCGTGACCGGCCCAGACGAGTACGTACTGCCAGGCTCCCCAGCTTATAGCTATGAACTGCGCGAGAACGCCGGCCTGACCGTCGACGGCGCCGCTACCAAGAATATCACTGCGTATTCGGCAACCTTGAACGTAAAGCCGGGCAGCACCACGCAAGACATTTTGGCGATGGGCTCGCAGGTCAGCATCGACGGTTCGACCGTCGAGGCGCGCAAAAGCGCGAGTGCAGCGATCCACGCCATCGGCAGCGATGTGACGATCAGCAACAGCACCGTGATTAACAACGATGGCACCGGGCTGGCCTCCGGGCGCAATCTGGGCGCGACCAATGGCTCGACCGTCAAGGTGTTCAACAGTTCGATCACCGGCACCAACCGTGGCGCCTCGGCCAGCGCTTACAGTGTGCTGGACTTCAGCAACTCGCATGTCGAGGCAACCGATGCCGACGGCGTTGGCTTGACCCTGATGAGTGCCGAGGCCCGCGCCAGCAATACGCGGATTGTTGGTGGCGCCAACGGCGTCAAAATCGATGTCGATTATTCCTCCGCCGTGACCAACAACAGCCTCGTACTCGACGGTTCCAGTGTCGAAGGCACCAACGGCTCGGCGATCCTGGTGTCCGACCGCACCGGCACCGGTACTACCGCAGACATCCAGGTCCTTAACGGCTCGACCCTGACCGGCGGCAACGGCGTGATCCTTGAAGTCAAGGACGCGGCGACGGCCAATATGAATGTCGACAACAGCAACCTGGTCGGCGATGTGGTGGTCGAGGAGGGCAGCAGCGCGACGTTGCAGCTCAACAATGGTTCGAGCCTGACGGGCCAGCTGCAGAACGTGGCGGAACTGAGCATCAATGATGCGTCGCGCTGGGTACTGGTGGGCGACAGCGAAGTCGAGGCGTTGAAAATGGACGGCGGTAGCGTGCATTTTGGCGGTGCCGATGAGTTCTTCCAACTCGACGTGCAGAGCCTCGATGGCAATGGCACCTTCGTGATGCACACCGACTTCTCCAACGGTCAGACCGACTTCCTCAACGTCGAAGGCGAGGCCACTGGCAAGCACAGTCTGTTGCTGGCGGCCACCGGTTCCGAGTTGTCCAACGCGCAGCCGGTGCATGTGGTGCATACCGGTGGTGGCGATGGCCAATTCAGTCTGGTCGGCGACACCGTCGACGTCGGCGCGTATTCCTACGGGTTGATGCAGGAAGGCACCGACTGGTACCTGGATCCGAACCATCGTGGCACCAGTACCAGCGCCCATTCGGTACTGGCGCTGTTCAACAGTGCACCGACCGTGCTGTACGGTGAGATGAGCATCCTGCGCACGCGCATGGGCGAGTTACGCTTGAGCAACGGCCAGAGCAACGGTTTGTGGATGCGCAGCTACGGCAACAAGCATGAGGTCGCGGCCAACAACAACGGCGCCGGCTACTCGCAGGTTCAGAAAGGCTTCACCATCGGTGCCGACACGCCGCTGTCGGTGGGCGATGGCCAGTGGCTGGCGGGTGTGATGGCCGGCCACAGCACCTCGGACTTGAGCCTGACCCGTGGCAGCAGTGGCGAGGTCAAGAGTTACTACCTCGGTGGTTACGCCACCTGGATGGACGCCGAGAGCGGTTTGTACTTCGACGGCGTGGCCAAGCTCAACCGTTTGCACACTGAGAACGACGTCACCATGAGCGACGGCAAGCAAGCCAAGGGCAACTACGCGCAGAACGCCGTGAGTGCATCGGCTGAATTCGGTCGGCATATCAAGTTGGACGACGACTTTTTCGTCGAACCCTACGGGCAAGTGACGGTAGCGCTGACCCAGGCGCAAGGTTATGCGCTGTCCAATGGGCTGGAAGCCAAGGGCGACCGTTCCAGCTCGGTGGTCGGCAAAGTCGGTGTGACCGCGGGCAAGAATATCCAACTGGAAAGCGGCAGCGTGTTGCAACCGTATCTGCGTACCGCGTTGGCCCATGAGTTTGACCAGAGCAACAAGGTCTTCATCAACGACCAGAGCTTCAACAACGATGTGTCAGGTTCGCGGGTAGAGCTGGCCGCCGGTGTCGCGGTGTCGATGTCGGAAAACCTCAAGCTGCACGCTGACCTGGAAACCAGCCAAGGCAAGACCATCGACCAGCCTTGGGGCGTGAACGTCGGTGTGCGTTACGACTTCTAAGCGGTTCTCCTGAACCAGCAAGCCTTGGCCTGACGCCGATCATTGTAAATTGTAGGAGCGAGCTTGCTCGCGAAAAACGTCAACGGTAACGCGTGTATTCTGGATATACGCGGCGCCTTGGCGATCTTCGCGAGCAAGCTCGCTCCTACAATTGATCGGTGTCAGGCCGAGGCTTGCTTTTTTTTGCCCGTCACTTGCCTGCCAATCCACACGCCCACGTGTGGCTCATGGGGTGGCGTCGCGTTTACCCACCAGCTTCATCACCACCACAAAAAACACCGGCACAAACACCACCGCGAGTGTCGCGGTGATCATCCCGCCAATCACCCCGGTACCAATCGCTTGCTGGCTGGCCGAACTGGCGCCAGTGGCAATCGCCAACGGCACCACGCCCAGGATAAACGCCAGCGAGGTCATGATGATCGGGCGCAGGCGCAGGCGTGCGGCTTTCAATGTGGCGTCGATCAGGTCGTCGCCCTGGTCATACAGGTCCTTGGCGAACTCGATGATCAGGATCGCGTTTTTCGCCGACAGGCCAATGATGGTGATCAGCCCGACCTTGAAGAGCACGTCGTTAGGCATGCCACGCAAAGTCACTGCCAGCACCGCACCCAACACCCCCAATGGCACCACCAGCAGCACCGAGGTCGGAATCGACCAGCTCTCATACAGCGCCGCCAGGCACAGAAACACGATCAGCAGCGACAGCACCAGCAGCAGCGGTGCCTGGGCGCCGGACAAGCGCTCCTGCAACGACAACCCGGTCCACTCCTGGCCCAGGCCGGCCGGTAACTGGCTGACCAGGCGCTGGATTTCCTCCATCGCCTCGCCGGTGCTATGGCCCGGGGTCGCCTCACCGGAAATCGCGATGGCCGGATAGCCGTTGTAGCGAGTCAACTGTGCCGGGCCCTGGACCCAACGAGCCTGGACGAAGGCCGACAATGGCAGCATCTTCCCGGCGTTGTTGCGCACATGGATCTTCAGCAGGTCTTCGACCTGGCTGCGCTGATCGCCTTCGGCTTGGACCACCACCCGCTGCATGCGGCCCTGGTTGGGGAAGTCATTGATGTAGGCCGAGCCAATCGCCGAGGACAGAATATTGCCGACATCGGCAAAGGACACACCCAGAGCGTTGGCTTGCTTGCGGTCGACCTCAAGCTGCACCTGCGGGGCTTCGGCCAGGGCACTTTCGCGTACGTTGGCGAGGATCGGGCTCTTTTCAGCCGCTGCCAGCAACTCAGTGCGCGCGGCCATCAGCGCAGCATGGCCGAGACCACCACGGTCCTGCAGGCGGAACTCAAAACCACTCGAGGTACCCAGGCCGTCCACCGGTGGCGGCAGAACCGCATAGGCCAGCGCATCCTTGAGTTCGCTAAAAGCCTGATTGGCGCGCTCGGCAATCGACGCTGCCGAGTCGTGGTTGCCGCGCTCGGACCAGTCCTTGAGCGTGGTAAACGCCAGGGCCGCATTCTGCCCGGAACCGGAAAAGCTGAAACCCATGATCATCGTCGTGTCACCCACGCCCGGTTCACCGGCGTTGTGCGCCTCGATCTGTTCGGCGACCTGCACCGTACGGTTCTTGCTCGCCCCCGGCGGCAACTGGATATCAGTAATGGTGTAGCCCTGGTCTTCAACCGGCAGGAACGAGGAGGGCAGGCGGCTGAACAGCAGCCCCAACCCCACCAGCAGCACCAGATAGATCAGCAAGTAGCGGCCGCAACGTTTCAGCGCATACGCGACCCAACCTTCGTAACGATCGCTGAACTGCTCGAAGCGTCGATTGAACCAGCCAAAAAAGCCGCCTTTTTCATGGTGTTCGCCCTTGGCGATGGGTTTGAGCAAGGTCGCACACAGCGCCGGGGTCAAGGTCAGGGCGAGAAACGCCGAGAACAGAATCGAGGTGGCCATCGACAGCGAGAATTGCTGATAGATCACACCCACCGAGCCCGACATGAAGGCCATCGGCAGAAACACCGCCACCAGCACCAGGGTAATCCCGACAATTGCACCGGTAATTTGCCCCATGGCTTTGCGCGTCGCTTCTTTGGGTGACAGGCCTTCAGTGACCATGATCCGTTCGACGTTCTCCACCACCACGATGGCATCATCCACCAGAATACCGATGGCCAGCACCATGCCGAACATGGTCAGCACGTTGATCGAGAACCCCAGCAGCAACATGGTTGCAAAGGTGCCCATCAACGCAATCGGCACCACCAGCGTCGGAATCAAGGTGTAGCGGATGTTCTGCAGGAACAGGAACATCACCGCAAACACCAGTAACATCGCTTCGCCCAAGGTGTAGACGACCTTGGTGATCGAGACCTTGACGAATGGCGAAGTGTCGTAGGGAATCTTGTACTCCACGTTGGCCGGGAAGTAGCGCGCCAGCTCATCCATCTTCGCCCGCACCAGCGTCGCGGTGTTCAACGCATTGGCCCCCGGCGACAGCTGCACGCTGACCGCCGTGGATGGCTTGCCGTTCAAGCGCGTGGAAAACTGATATTCCTGGCTACCGATCTCGACACGCGCCACATCGCCGATACGCACGGTGGAACCGTCCGGATTGGCCTTGAGCACAATGTCGGCAAACTCGGCAGGTGTCGAGAGCTGGCCCTTGACCAGAATCGAGGCAGTGATTTCCTGGGTCTTGGTGCCCGGCAAGTCACCGATGCTGCCGGCCGCTACCTGGGCGTTCTGCGCGACAATCGCCGCGTTGACGTCCGCCGGGGTCAGGTTGAAACCGACCAGCTTTTGCGGGTCGATCCAGATCCGCATCGCCCGCTCGGCGCCATACAACTGCGCCTTGCCCACGCCGTCCAGGCGCTTGAGCTCGTTCATCACATTGCGCGCCAGGTAATCGCTGAGGGCGACGTCGTCGAGCGCACCGTCACTCGAGGTCAGGGTCACCAGCAACAGGAAGCCGGCGGACACCTTCTCCACTTGCAGGCCTTGCTGGGTCACGGCTTGCGGTAGGCGCGGTTCAACGGCCTTGAGCCGGTTCTGCACATCAACTTGAGCCATTTCCGGGTTCGTGCCGGGCTGGAACGTCGCCGTAATGGTCGCGCTGCCGAGACTACTCTGGGATTCGAAGTACAGCAGATTATCGGCACCGTTGAGTTCTTGCTCGATCAGGCTGACCACGCTTTCGTCCAGGGTCTGCGCCGAAGCCCCCGGATACGTGGCGTAGATTTCGACTTTCGGCGGTGCGACGTCAGGGTATTGGGCCACCGGCAACTGCGGGATGGCCAACGCCCCCGCCAGCAGGATAAACAGGGCCACCACCCAGGCGAAAATCGGGCGGTCAATAAAGAACTGCGGCATTGTTTCTTATCCCTTTGGTGACTGGCCAGGCGTCTGGGCGATGGATTCGGGGCTGGCATCGACCTGTACTTTTTCACCAGGGCGCGCATGTTGCAGGCCTTCGACGACGATGCGGTCGCCAGCCTTGAGGCCACCGTTGACGATCCAGCGATCATTGATCACCGAGCCCAACTGCACCGGTTGCTGAATCACGTTTTGCTCGGCGTCCACCAGCAGCACCATGGGGATACCGGCGCTGTCGCGAGTGATTGCCCGTTGCGGCACGCTGAGACCTTGTGGGTCGACGGCCTGCTCCAGGCGCACCCGGACAAAGCTGCCGGGCAACAGATCGAGATTCGGGTTGGGAAACTCGCTGCGCAGAATGATTTGTCCGGTGCCGGGGTCCACGGAAATGTCCGCGAACAACAACGTGCCCGGCAGCGGGTAGAGGCTGCCATCATCCTCGATCAGCGTGGCCTTGGCCTGGTCCTGGCCGATCTGCTGCAAGTGTCCGGCGCGAAAGGCGCGGCGCAAATCATTCAGTTCACGGGTCGATTGGGTAAGGTCGGCATGGATCGGGTCCAGTTGCTGAATCACCGCCAATGGCGTGGTCTCGTTCTGGCCTACCAGCGCGCCTTCGGTCACCAGCGCCCGACCGATACGTCCGGATATGGGCGCGGTCACCGTCGCATAACCGAGGTTGAGTCTGGCCCGCTGCACGGCCGCCTGATTGGCCGCGACGTCGGCGGAGGTCTGCCGGGCGGCGGCACGGGCGTTGTCGTAATCCTGGGCACTGATGGCGTTGCCTTCCACCAACTGGCTGTAGCGCTGTTCTTGCAGTCTGGCCTGGAACGCATTGGCCTGGGCCTTGCGCAAGTTGGCCTGGGCGCTGTCCAGGTCGGCTTTGAAAGGCGCAGGGTCGATACGGAACAACACATCGCCCTGTTTGACGTCGCGCCCTTCCTTGAACACCCGCTCCAACACCACGCCGGCCACCCGCGCGCGCACTTCGGCAATGCGTGGAGCGGCGATCCGGCCACTCAGTTCAGTACTGATGGACAGCGGTCTGGCTTCCAGGGTTTCGACGCGGACTTTGACCCGCGGCGTTTCCGCCGCGTCACCTGCCGAGTTGTCACACGCACTCAAGGCCAATGTCAGTGCCAGCAGGCAAAACGGCGCAAACAGATTCTTCGACATGCTCATATCCCAATATTGACTGGTGCATCCTACGGGCGCCCACCTTCGCCTGCTGTGAAGCTGTGTAGCGGGTATGTGAATAAATGTAAGGTGCGACCCACGCCGGCGCATGGGCGTATATCCTTACCAGCCGCCAAACGGTTACACCCCGAAACCGCACTCTTTGGAAACACCATGCCCAACATCCTCCTGGTCGAAGACGACGCCGCACTTTCCGAGTTGATTGCCAGTTACCTGGAGCGCAACGGCTATCAGGTCAGTGTGCTCAGTCGCGGCGATCACGTGCGGGAGCGCGCCAGGCTGAACCCGCCGGACCTGGTGATCCTTGACCTGATGTTGCCGGGCCTCGACGGCCTGCAAGTGTGCCGGTTGCTGCGGGCCGACTCGGCGTGCCTGCCGATCCTGATGCTCACGGCGCGTGATGACAGTCACGATCAGGTGCTGGGCCTGGAAATGGGCGCCGACGACTACGTGACCAAACCCTGCGAGCCGCGGGTGCTGCTGGCACGGGTGCGAACCTTGCTGCGGCGCAGCAGCCTCACCGACCCCCAGGTGGCCAACGACCAGATTGTGGTCGGCAACCTGTGCATCGACCTGTCAGAGCGTGCCGTCAGTTGGCGCGGCCAGCCCGTGGAGTTGTCCAGCGGCGAATATAATCTGCTGGTGGTCCTGGCGCGCCACGCCGGCGAAGTCCTCAGCCGCGACCAGATCCTGCAGCGCCTGCGCGGCATCGAGTTCAATGGCACCGATCGCTCGGTGGATGTGGCCATTTCCAAGTTGCGCCGCAAGTTCGACGACCATGCCGGCGAGGCGCGCAAAATCAAGACGGTCTGGGGCAAGGGCTACCTGTTCAGCCGCTCCGAGTGGGAATGCTGACAGCATGTTCCGAGTCCTTTTTCGTCTCTATCTGTTGACCATTGTCACCTACAGCGCGGCAACCTTCCTGATTCCCAAGGGCATCATCGAGGTCTTCCAGCATCGCTACATGGACTACAACATCGAACAATCCCGTGGCTTGCAGGCGCTGATCGTCAAGCAGTATCACAGCGTTGCGGTGGAACAGTGGCCACAGGTCACTGACCAGTTGATCGAGGATTTCGCGCCGTTGAAGGTGCAGTTGTTGCATCGCCAGGAGGCCGGCTATACCCCGGCCGAGGAACAGTTGCTGGCGCAGGGCAAATCCGTGATCCGCCTGGGGGGAGTGGGGCTGGATGGAAGAAGTCAGTTCGCCGCTCGACGCGCAGTGGGTGGTGAAACTGACCATCCCGCCTGACCCGCTGGACATGAACCTGTTGTACTGGAGCATGAACGTGCTGATTGGCGCGGCGTTGCTGGCCTGTCTGTTGGTCTGGCTCAGGCCCCACTGGCGTGACCTGGAGCGGCTCAAGATGACAGCCGCGCAGTTGGGGCGTGGCAACCTGGATGCGCGCACACAGATTCCGCCCAGTTCCAACATCGGCAGCCTGGCGGCGGTGTTCGACACCATGGCCAACGACATCGAACAGTTACTCAACCAGCAGCGAGACCTGCTCAACGCGGTGTCCCATGAACTGCGCACGCCGTTGACGCGCCTGGACTTCGGCCTGGCCCTGGCGCTGTCCGAAGACCTGCCGGTGGCCAGCCGCGAACGCCTGCAAGGGTTGATTGCGCATATTCGCGAGCTGGATGATCTGGTGCTGGAGTTGCTGTCTTACAGTCGCCTGCAAAATCCGGCGCAACTGCCCGAGCAAGTGGAAGTGGTGCTGGATGAGTTTATCGACAGCGTTTTAGGCAGCGTCGACGATGAGCTGGAAAACCCCGAAATCGTCATCGACGTGGCGCTGGACTGTACTGTGGAGCGCTTCACCCTCGATCCACGCCTGACCGCCCGAGCCCTGCAAAACCTGCTGCGCAATGCCACGCGTTATTGCGAGCGACGGATTCAGGTGGGCGTCAGGGTGTGTGCCAAGGGGTGTGAGATCTGGGTCGATGACGACGGTATCGGGATCCCGGAGGACCAGCGTGAGCGGATTTTCGAGCCATTCTACCGGCTGGATCGCAGCCGTGACCGTTCCACCGGCGGCTTTGGCCTGGGCCTGGCGATCAGTCGGCGCGCGCTGGAGGCGCAGGGTGGAACCTTGATGGCACAGGCCTCGCCGCTGGGTGGCGCGCGGTTTCGGTTGTGGTTGCCGAGCCAGAAGCTGTAGCGTGTCGAAGACCTACAGCTCACTCCAGTCCCGGCTTTGGCACAAGCGCAGCCTTACCCCGCATTGCACTCCCTTGGTATAGTTCGGCCCTTATCAGTCGCCAGTCAAGGATCACTGCCATGTCCGAATACCAAGCCTTTGTCGTCGAACTCCACGGCAACGTCGCCCATGTGCAGATCAATCGCCCGGAAAAGATCAACGCCATGAACGCGGCGTTCTGGAGCGAAATCATTGATATCTTCCAATGGATCGAAGACACCGACGCGGTGCGGGCGGTGGTCCTCAGTGGCGCCGGCAAACATTTTTCTTCCGGCATCGACCTGATGATGCTGGCCTCGGTGGCCAATGAGTTTGGCCAGGATGTGGGGCGCAACGCGCGACTACTGCGCCGCAAGATCCTGCAACTGCAAGCCTCTTTCAATGCCGTCGACAACTGTCGCAAACCGGTACTGGCAGCGATCCAGGGCTGCTGCATCGGCGGTGCCATCGACCTGATCAGCGCGTGTGACATGCGCTATGCCGCCGCCGACGCGCAATTCTCGATCAAGGAAATCGACATTGGCATGGCCGCCGATGTGGGCACCCTGCAACGCCTGCCACGTATCATCGGCGATGGCATGTTGCGCGAGCTGGCCTACACCGGGCGTACTTTCGGTGCCGAAGAAGCGCGCAGCATCGGCTTGGTCAACCGCACCTTTGCCGACCACGAAAGCCTGCTGGCCGGGGTGTTGGAGATCGCCGCGCAGATCGCCGCCAAATCGCCGATTGCCGTGACCGGCACCAAGGCGATGATCAGCTACATGCGTGACCATACGATCAATGACGGTCTGGAATACGTTGCCACCTGGAACGCAGCTATGTTGCAATCCAACGACCTGCGTGTGGCCATCGCGGCCCATATGAGCAAGCAGAAACCCGAATTTGTGGATTGATCGAACATGACCCCAGGCTGGATGACCACGACGCTACTGGATAACGAGGCCCAAGGTGGCTGGGCCGTGGCTCGCAGCCGCGAAGGTTTTTTACTCGATGACAATGGGCCGCTGTTCCCCAGGGAGTGGCTCAAGCGCCAGGACCTTTCGGTAATGGCCGAGCACGGTATCGGCTACCTGGATGGCGAACCGGTGTATCTGCTGGAGCTGAACCGTGCCAGCGATGTACAGGGTTGTCGCTGGCAGGGCTTGCGCGGCTTCATGCTGCAGGACGAGCACAAACTGTACAGCGTGCTGGGGTATGCCGCGCAAATCGGCACCTGGGCGCGCGAACATCGTTTTTGTGGCAGTTGCGGCCAGGCCATGGTGCAGATTCCCCGTGAGCGGGCAATGTTTTGCCAGGCCTGCGACTTGCGCAGCTACTCGCGTATTTCACCGAGCATGATTGTGCTGATTACCCGCGGCGACGAGATACTGCTCGCACGCTCGCCGCGCTTCGTGACCGGGGTCTACAGTACCCTGGCGGGATTTGCCGAGCCTGGGGAGTCCGCCGAAGACTGCCTGATTCGCGAGGTGCGCGAGGAGGTGCAGGTGGAGGTGCAAAATATCCAGTACGTGGGCAGCCAATGCTGGCCGTTTCCACATTCGATGATGCTGGGGTTTCACGCCGAATACGCGGGTGGCGATATCGTGCCCCAGGCCGACGAGATCGAAGACGCGCAGTGGTTCAACATCCACCACCTGCCGCCGTTGCCGGCATCACGCTCGATTGCGCGCTACCTGATCGATCTGTATGTAGCGCGGCGTCTAGGCCACGCTGTACCAGTGTTGCCAGGCTAGGCGTATCGTCAGGCCCAGCACTACCGTGATAAACACCGGGCGAATGAACTTGGCGCCGCCGCTGATCGCGCTGCGAGCGCCAAAAAACGCGCCCACCATCACCGAAACGCCCATGCACAAGCCGACAATCCAGTCGACCGAACCGTTGAAGATAAACACCGACAGCGCCGCCGCGTTGCTGACGAAGTTCATGCTGCGCGCCACGCCGCTGGCCTTGACCAGGTCAACGGGGTACATCAACAGTGTGCTGACGGTCCAGAATGCGCCCGTGCCAGGCCCCGCCACACCGTCGTAGAAGCCCAGCCCGAAACCTTGGGTCGACTGCCATTTCTTCTTGATCGGCGCATCGGCATCCAGCGGCGCCTTGGGCGTCCCGCCAAACAACAGGTACAGCCCGCAGCCAAAAATAATCACCGGCAACATCTTGTTCAGCCACTCGGCCGGCAGGTAGTGGGCCACGATGGCCCCGGCCAGGGCGCCAACCAAGGTGCCGACGATGGCGTGCACCCATTGCCGCGGATGGAACAGCTTGCGCCGGTAGAAGGTGAAACTGGCGGTGGCCGAACCGAAGGTCGAACTCAGCTTATTGGTGCCCAGCACCATATGCGGCGGCATGCCGGCGGTCAGCAGGGCCGGGGTGGTCAACAAACCGCCTCCGCCGGCGATGGCATCGATAAAACCGGCGACGAAGGCAACAACGACCAGAATGGCCAGGGTGGTGAGGTCAACACTGAGTTCAAAAGGCATGTAGGCGACTTATTTTTCGGCGAGGCGCAGAAAGGGCTGCGCGAAGGACCGATAGCTTACCTATAACCAGATGTTACGGCGACTGTTGTGATGTGCGTTATTTCGCTGATGCTTGCAGGGTCAGCACTTCATAGCCATCGGTGGTCACCGCCACCGTGTGCTCCCACTGTGCAGACAAGCTGTTGTCGCGGGTCACCACGGTCCAGCCGTCTTTCAGGCTGCGGACCTTGGCGCTGCCCTGATTCAACATCGGCTCAATCGTGAACACCATGCCTTCACGCAATAGCATGCCCGTACCGGGCCGGCCGACATGCAGAATTTGCGGTTCCTCGTGCATTTCGCGCCCGATCCCGTGGCCGCAGTACTCCCGTACCACGCTGTAGCCATTGGCCTGCGCATGGCTCTGGATGGCATGCCCAATATCCCCCAGGCGGGCACCGGGCTTGACCTGCTGGATCCCGGCCCACATCGCCTCGAAGGTCTTTTCTACCAGGCGCCGGGCTTTGGGCGAGACGCTCCCGATCAGGTACATCTTGCTCGAATCGGCAATAAAACCGCCTTTCTCCAGCGTGATATCGATGTTGACGATATCACCGTCTTTCAACACCGCCTTGGCGTCCGGCATGCCATGGCAGACCACCTCGTTGATGGAGGTGTTGATCGAGAACGGATAATCATATTGTCCGAGACTGGCGGGGCGCGATTGCAGCTCGTTACGGATAAAGGCTTCGACGGCGCGGTCCAGTTCCAGGGTTGACTGCCCGGCACTGACGGTACTGTCGAGCATCGTGAACACTTGCGCCAACAAACGGCCGGCTTCGCGCATCAGGACGAGGTCTTCGGCGCTCTTGATCAACGGCTGCGCCCCCGGATCAGGTCGGTTTTGTCCAACAGCAACTTGTTGATCAGGTCGTTGTAGGCCAGGTGTGGATTGAGTTCGGCCAAGAGACCGATCTTGATCCAGAACTCGGCCTGGGCGTTGATGGAACGATCCATAGTGGCGCTGGCCAGACGGAGTTGTTCATGCAGTTGATCGCTGATCTTGACAATGCCCATGCGTTTCACTGTTTAGTTGAATATATGAATCGTATACGTTTCATATGTCGCCCGTAAAGCCGGTTGTTGCCTGCAGCCGTAGCGGTTGCGATTGACTTGCCACGTATCGCTGGTTAATTTTGCCTCATGACCGTTCAAACCTTTGCTTTCCAGCCAAGCATTATTACCGCCATTCCTCATTTGGCGGGATAGCGCTTGGCTGTACCCAAACCCGCCTTGAAGGCGGGTTTTGTTTTTCCGTCTTCCGGGCTCGGCATCATCCCAGGAGACACCGATGAATACCCGTCAACGCCACACTGCCGATCAGCATCTGCTCGAGCGCTACGTCAAAATGATTCTTGCCGCGCCGGTTTATGACTTGGCGGTGCGTACCCCATTGCAGGCCGCGCCGGCGTTGTCGGCGTTGCTTGGCAATCAGATCCTGCTCAAGCGCGAAGACTTGCAGCCGACTTTTTCCTTCAAGATCCGTGGTGCCTACAACACGTTGGTGCAACTGGACGACGCGCAACGCCGACGAGGTGTGATCACCGCTTCGGCGGGTAATCATGCCCAAGGCGTGGCACTGGCGGCGCATGAACTGGGAATCAAGGCCACGATTGTCATGCCGAGTACGACGCCTGCGCTGAAAGTGCTGGGCGTGCGCTCTCGAGGCGCCGAAACGGTGCTGCACGGCGCAAGTTTTCCCTTCGCCCTGGCCCACGCGTTGCAGTTGGCAGAACAGTCGGGCGGCACCTTTGTTTCGCCGTTCGACGACCCGCGTGTCATTGCCGGGCAGGGTACGGTGGGCATGGAAGTATTGCGTCAGCAACAGGGCGCGCTGGACGCGATCTTTGTACCGGTCGGTGGCGGAGGCTTGATCGCCGGTATCGCGGCTTACGTCAAATACCTGCGTCCCGAGGTGCGCATCATTGGTGTGGAGCCCGAAGGTTCCAGTTGCCTGCTGGCAGCCTTGCAGGCCGGGGAACGGGTGGTGTTACCCAGTGTCGATACTTTCGCCGATGGCACCGCCGTCGCGCAGATCGGTGCCTACGGTTTTGAGATTTGTCGGCGGCATGTGGATGAGGTGATCACTGTCAGCAACGATGAGTTGTGCAGCGCCATCAAGTTGATCTACGACGATACCCGCTCGATTACCGAACCTTCCGGCGCCCTCGCTGTTGCTGGCGTTCGTGCCTATGTAGCACGTAGCCAGGCCAGACGGCAGACGCTGGTCGCGATCAACTCCGGGGCCAATATCAACTTTGACAGCTTGCGGCACGTGGCCGAGCGCGTGGCTGCTCAGGTGGTGGGCTGGGGTGCGTCAAGCCACTTGATACCGGTACCGCAGTTGCTTATGAGAAAAGAGTCCAACGCGGTCGGTTCCAGAGAGTAGGCTGAAGAATTGAGAGCGTCCGCCAAGGTCGGCAAGGCGTCTCAGGCAGACGGGTTATAGCGCCTGCCAGCAGCATCAACATTTACACAAGAACTTTGGTGGTCTCAAAAAGGAGAGGTTTGCCATGCTTTCGGAACTGGAACTGCGCAGTATTATTGAAAGATGTTTCCTGCCTAAACGCTGTGAATGTATCAAGGCCCAGGATGCCTCGCTGACAATCAAGGTGTATGAGGATGACGGCACAGACCTGACCGTAACGGGTATTTGCGCCGATAAACTCGACAGCAGTCGGGCGATCTGCAACTTGATCACCGAGTTACGCGAAGACCTCAAGCACGCCCACGCTCCCGCCCCACGCAGAGTCGGAGCACGGTTTCATTAATCAGGGTGAGGTCTGGGGCTGAATGACCCCCGACTTCTGGGCCTGGATAAATGCCAGGCCCAGTGTTATTTCGGTGAACACCGCCAATAAAATCCCGGGCCCTGCGTGGCCATTGAGCCACTCGATGACTCCCAGTGCCGCAAGCCCCAGGCATCCGGTGATAAAACCGCTGGTCACAGCGTTTCGTGTCGGCGAGGGTAACGCATGGCGAAGGCGATAAAACATGATGCCGATGGCCAGGAACAACATGGCATTGCGCCGCGCGACCAGGCCGGTGACCTCGGAATACTGGACACTCCAGAGCCACAACAGTAAGTCAGGTCTAACTCCCCAGACCAGTGCCAGGGCCAGGCACAGCACCGCTGTAAAATGGGCAAGCGGGTAAAAACGCAACTGCATGGTGAATCCTTTCAGCCGTTTCAGAAGCCGAGCAGGATACCTTGTGGTTGTGTGATTGTCCCGGTGCTCGCTCATGAGCGGGCGAATGGCAGACGTCCGACAACCGTGGGTAATCGAGGCTCTCCATCAAGGCGATACAGCCACTCCTCAATCAGAAAAGTCCGATACTGACAGGGCACTCGCCGTTGCTAACGTCGCCGCCTGGCCTGCTCTGATGGCCGGCGTATGGAGAGTTGACCTTGCAACAAAAAATTGCAGCAGAGTTTCTTGGGACTTTCTGGCTAACCTTTGCCGGCTGCGGCAGCGCGATTCTGATGGCGGTCATTCCGAACCGGGGGCTCGGTTTTACCGGCGTAGCCCTGGCGTTTGGTCTCGCTGTGCTGACCATGTCCTATGCCGTGGGCCGTATCAGCGGCGCGCACTTCAATCCGGCCGTGACCATTGGCTTGTGGGTCGGCCGACGACTACCAGGGGTTGATGTGCTGCCCTACATCATCGCCCAGTTGGCTGGCGCGACGGTCGCCGCCGCGGTGCTGGCGTTGATCGCCAGCGGCCGGCCGGGCTTTGAAATAGGTGCCTTCGCGGCCAATGGTTATGGCGAACTGAGCCCGGGAAAGTACAGCCTGCTGGCGGCGCTGGTGGTAGAAGCCGTGGTCACGTTCTTTTTCGTGTTTATTGTCATGCGTGTCACCGCGCCCGGTGCGGCGGCAGGTTTTGCTCCGCTTGCGATTGGCTTGACACTGAGCTTGATTCATTTAGTCGCGATTCCAGTCACCAATGCCTCGGTCAACCCGGCGCGCAGTACCGGGCCGGCGCTATTTTCCGGGGCTGCGTATCTGGCGCAACTCTGGCTGTTCTGGCTGGCTCCGGTGCTGGGCGGCGTGGTGGGGGCAATGGTCGCGAGGGCCGTCAGGTAGCGTTCCCCCTGACGACTCCGGCGGAGTCAATCCAGTTGAGCGCGATAGGGCAAATCCGGCCCGGTCTTGCTGCATGTCAGGGCTGCGGCGCGAATGGCAAACGTCAGCAGCTCGTCGATCTGAACCCTGGCAAGACGCTGTACGCCCTCGACCGAATCCAGCTGATGCTCGGTCAACCAGGCAATCAAGGCCGCCTGGAACGTGTCACCGGCACCGACGGTATCGGCCATGACCACCTTGACCGCTGGGGCCGACCAACTGCCATGCTGGCGACTGAAGACGGTTGCACCATCACCGCCACGGGTCAGGAAAATCAATTGGCAACGGTGTTGCAACCATCCCTCAAGCACGCTTTCCGGGGACTGGCCGGGGTAGAGCAGGTGCAGGTCCTCATCGCTGACCTTGATCAAATCGGCATGCCGTACCAGTTCAGTCACCCGCTGGCGCCACAACGCGATGTCCGGCTGCGGGTTCAGGCGCACGTTGGGGTCCAGGCTGATCAGGCGCTTGCCACTTTCTCGACGGATCAGTGTCAGGAGTGTGTCGGCAATCGGTTGCACCACCAGGGAAAACGAACCGAAGTGCAGACCGCGAACCTCATCGCCGAGAACGGGCAGGTGCTCGACCTGTAATTGTCGATCCGCACACCCTTCGCCACGAAAACTGTATTGCGGCGAACCGTTGGCGCCCACCGCGACCATCGCCAGTGTGGTGGGCGCTGAGAACTCCTGCAGATAGTTATCCCGCACACCTTCCTGCTGCAGCACCTGGCGCAGCCGCTGCCCCAGATAATCGCTGGAAAGTCCGCCGAACAGTCCGGCCTCAATCCCCAGCCGGCGTAAACCGACCGCCACGTTAAACGGCGAACCGCCGGCAATCGCCTTGAAATTGACCCTCGAGGCCTGCCCGTCGGCATCGTCTTCGCTGAAAAAATCGAACAGTGCTTCGCCACACACCAGATACATAGTTATTCGCTCTTAAAGGGTTGCCACGTGCTGTTGATAGCGCTCATAGGCTTGTTGATAGGCGCTGACGCTGGTTGCCGAGGGTCGGGTCGAGCTGTCTGCATCGAGACTGACGCAGCGCGTACACAGTGCCTCCAGGCTTTCGCCGGACTGGCACCAGGCAGCCTGTATCGCCGCGCCCAGCGCCGCCGCCTCGCTCTGTTCAGTACAAATCACTTCAGTGTTCATGATGTCCGCAACCATCTGCCGCCATACGGGGCTCTTCGAGCCGCCGCCGATCAGGCGGATACTGTGGCTCTGCAGGCCGGTCTGGCGTAACAGGTCAAGGCCATAGCGCAAACCGAACGTGGTGCCTTCGACCGCCGCGCGACACAGATTGGCGCGGTTCAGGTTGGTCATGTTCAAGCCATGCAGGCTGCCGCTGGCGTGGGGCAGGGCAGGCACGCGCTCGCCGTTGAGGAAAGGCAACATGCTGACGCCTTCGGCGCCGATGGGCGACTGCTCGACCAAGGTGTTGAACGCGGCCAGATCCAGCTCGAACAACTCACGGACCACCCCGGTGGCGTTGGTCAGGTTCATCGTGCAAATCAACGGGAGCCAACCACCGCTGGATGAACAAAAGGTCGCCACCGAAGCTTGCGCGCTGACGTTGGGTTGATCGGCGCAGGCATAGATGGTGCCCGAGGACCCCAGACTCATGGTGATCACACCCGGGGTGATATTACCGGTACCGATTGCGCCCATCATGTTGTCGCCGCCACCGCTGGACACGAGTGCATTGGGGTTGATGCCCAGGTGTTCGGCGATAGCCGGCAGTATGCGGCCCACCGCCTGATCAGCTTCGATCAAGTGTGGCAACGCTGCTTCCAGGCGTCCGCTGGCATCGATATGACGCAACAGCGGCAAGTCCCATTCGCGGGTCCGCACATTGAAATAACCGGTGCCAGACGCATCGCCATACTCGGCGCAGGCGCGGCCCGTCAGCCAATAGTTGAGGTAATCGTGGGGCAAGAGAATATGCGCGATACGCGCAAAGACAGCGGGATGCTGCTCAAGGGTCCATAACAGTTTGGACACGGTGTAGCCAGGAGCAATGGCAACGCCGAGGCGTTCCAGGGAACCGCTTTCACCGCCAAGGTAATCCAGCAGTCGGTGGTTTTCGGCGCTGGTTTCGGTGTCGCACCAGAGCTTGGCCGGGCGCAGCACCTGGCCCTGATCATCCAGTAGCACCAGGCCGTGCTGTTGGCCGGAAACGCCGATGGCGAGGATATCCTGACCATCCACGCCCGCCTGTTGCAAGGCTCGATGGGTGGCTTCGGTGAAGGCGTCGAGCCACTCATGGGGGGCTTGCTCGCGCCGGCCATTGGCGCTGCTGATCAACGTGTGGCTGGCGGCGCCAAGGCCGAGGACCTTGCCAGTCGCGGCGTCGAGGACGATCGCCTTGGTGCCCTGGGTGCCGCAGTCAATGCCGAGGTAGAGGTTTTGCTGGGTCATGGTGAGTTTGCTCAGCTTTTGAGGTCGCCCCCTGACGCTCTCCCTAAAACGGCGAGAGGACTGATGGGGGAATGTGGGTGTTTACATCGTTCTGAAAGATGACCTCGGCGTCCCTAATCGACAGGGTCTTTCAGGTCACAATATTTATCAGCACACTTCGCTCAGTCAATCTCAGCCAACATTCGCTCCAGCGTCTCGGCCACGCCTTTATCCCGCAGACTTACGTAGCACCGTTCAAACGCTGCCACAAACCCGGGCGAGTTGGGAATAGCCGTCCCGAAAATCTCTTCCACGCCCAGCAACCGCTGGCTGATCAACGCTTCATCGGCCACCAGTCCCTGACAGAACTCGGCACGCGGGTCAGGGATCTTGTAGCTCACACCGTTTTCATCCACGCCTTTGAGGTACAACGCCCAGGCCGCCACGACCAGCGCCGCCCGTTCGGTTTCGCGGCCATCGGCAATCAAGCGGTTGATCGTCGGTACGGTGAACTTTGGAAACTTCGACGAACCATCAGAACAGACACGTTCCAACTGGTCGGCAATTGCCTGGTTGGAGAAGCGCTGCACCAGGCTTTGTTTATAGTCTGTCAGGTCGATACCGGGCACCGGCGCCAGGTTCGGCGTTACGTCGAGGTCCATGTAAGCGCGCATATACGCCACGAACAATGGATCGTTCATGGTTTCGTGGACAAAACGATAGCCCTTGAGAAAACCCAAATAGGTCAGGGCGAGGTGGCTGCCGTTGAGCAGGCCGATTTTCATCTCCTCATAGGGCGAAACGTCATCGGTGAATTGCACGCCAACTTTTTCCCAGGCAGGACGGCCATTCACAAAATTGTCTTCCAGCACCCATTGCACAAAGGGCTCGCAGACCACCGGCCAGGCATCGTCGATACCGTGTTTGTCATGCAATTGCAGGCGATGCGCGGTGCTGGTCATGGGCGTGATGCGATCGACCATGGCGTTGGGGAAGCTGACGTTGGCCTTGATCCAGTCATGCAGATCGGCGTTATGCAACGCGGCGAACGCCAACAAGGCCTTGCGGGTGACGGCGCCGTTGTGCGGCAGGTTATCGCAGGACATGACGGTAAACGCTGGCGTGCCGGCCGCGCGGCGCTGGGTCAGGGCGGCACAGATAAAGCCGAATACGGTGGTCGGCGTGTCGGGATGAGCGAGGTCGTACTGGATCTGCGGCAGGTGAGCCATGAATTCGCCGTTGCTGTCGTCGATGCAGTAGCCACCTTCGGTGATGGTCAGCGAAACGATGCGAATCTGGGGACTGGCCAACTTGTCGATCAGCGCCTGGGCACTGTCTTCAGCCAGGAGCATGTCGCTGATGGAGCCGATCACCCGTACTTCGGTGTCATCGGAGTCGCCCAATTCGTACAGGGTAAACAGATAATCCTGACCTGCCAGGTCGTCTCGTGCCTTGCGGTCCTCGGCACGCAGGCCAACACCACAAATACTCCAGTCCAGATCACTCCCGGTGCTCATCAACGCATCGGTGTAATACGCCTGGTGGGCACGATGGAAACCGCCGACGCCGATATGCGCGATCCCTTGGCGGGTATCAGCAATGGCATAGCGTGGCAGTTGGACCTCGGGCGCCAGTTGCGTGAGATGTTGTGTGTTCAGTTTCATCGGGCAATTCTCGCAAGATCAGGCGGCAGCGCGCAGTGGACGGGCGACCGCAACACCATCAGTATCAAACAGATGGCAGTGCGCCGGGTCGAGGTGCAGGTTCAGGGTTTCGCCGTACTGGCTGGCCATGTCGCCACGAATACGCATGGTCAGTGGCTCAGCGCTGGCGGTGATGACGTGGCAAAAGGTGTCGCTGCCCAGCCGCTCGCCGACATCGGCGGTAACCGTCAAGGTGGTATCACCCGGAGCGGCGATTTCGAGGTGCTCCGGACGAATACCCAGGGTCACCGCGCTGCCCACGCTCAGGGTGGAACCGCTCAGTGGCAAGTTGATCAGCGTGCCAGCGTCCAACTGCACCTCGCAGCCCTGGGATTCAAGCCGCGTGACCTTGCCCTTGAGAAAGCCCATCTTCGGCGTACCCAGAAAGCCTGCGACAAACAGGTTGGCCGGCTGGTGGTACAGCTCCAGGGGCGAGCCGACTTGTTCGATGCGGCCGCTGTTGAGCACCACCACTTTGTCGGCCAGGGTCATGGCCTCCACTTGGTCGTGGGTCACGTAGATCATGGTCGCTTGCAGTTCTTTGTGCAGGCGCGCCAGCTCCAGGCGCATCTGCACCCGCAATGCCGCGTCGAGGTTGGACAGCGGCTCGTCGAACAGGAAGATCTTCGGGTTGCGCACAATGGCGCGGCCGATGGCGACGCGCCGGCGCTGGCCGCCGGACAGTTGCTTGGGCTTGCGCTCCAGCAAAGGGCCCAGTTCGAGGATCCGCGCCGCTTCGCTGACTTTGCTGTCGACCAGTTTTTTGTCGACGCCCGCCAGGTCGAGGGCAAACGACATGTTCTTGCGCACGCTCATGTGCGGGTACAAGGCGTAAGTCTGGAACACCATCGCCAGGTCGCGCTTGGCCGGCGGCACTTCGGTGATGTCGCGGCCATCCAGTTCGATGGTGCCTTCAGTGACTTCTTCGAGGCCGGCGATCAGGCGCAACAGCGTGGACTTGCCACAGCCAGACGGACCGACGAACACCACGAATTCCTTATCGTTCACTTCCAGGTCAATGCCCTTGATGATGGAAAAACCTTCGAAGCCTTTTTGCAGATTGTTGATTTTCAGGTTGGCCATGCTGGGCCTCCACATTGAAATTTTTATAAGGTGGCGTTATTTCACGGCGCCGAAGGACAAACCACGCACCAGCTGTTTCTGGCTGATCCAGCCAAAGATCAGGATCGGCGCACAGGCCAGGGTCGACACGGCGGATAATTTGGCCCAGAACAAGCCTTCGGGACTCGAGTAGGAAGCGATCAGCGCGGTCAGCGGCGCCGCCGTGGAGGAGGTCAGGTTCAGCGACCAGAAAGCCTCGTTCCAACACAGGATCAGCGACAGCAATACCGTGGAGGCCAGGCCGCCCTTGGCGATAGGCAGCAGCACCCGAACCATTTCCTGCCATAGGGTTGCACCGTCCAGGCGTGCGGCTTCGAGGATGTCCTTGGGAATGTCTTTGAAATAGGTGTAAATCATCCAGACCACAATCGGCAGGTTGATCAGGGTGTAGATGATGATCAGCGCGATCCGCGTATCCAGCAGGCCCATGCTCTTGGCCAGCAGATAGATCGGCATCAGCACGCCCACCGGCGGCAACATCTTGGTCGACAGCATCCACAACAGCGTGCCCTTGGTACGCTGGGTTTCGTAGAACGCCATGGAGTAGGCCGCCGGCACCGCAATCAGCAGGCACAAAGCCGTGGCACTGAAGGAAATCACCACCGAGTTCCAGGCGAAGCTGAAGTAGTTGCTGCGCTCGTTGATGTGCAGGTAGTTCTCCAGCGTCGGCGTGAAGATGAACTGCGGTGGCGTGGCAAATGCATCGATTTCGGTCTTGAAGCTGGTGAGCACCATCCAGAAGATCGGGAAGAAAATCACGATGGCGATGGCCCAGGCCAGGGTGCCGAGCAGCAGGCTTTGCAGGCGACGAGATTGTTGAAGGGTCATGGCGCGGGCCTCAAGGCTTGTCAGTCAGGTTTTTGCCGAGCATCCGGACAAGGATGATCGCCGCGATATTGGCAATGACCACGGCAATCAAGCCGCCGGCCGATGCCATGCCGACATCGAATTGCACCAGCGCCTGGTTGTAGATCAGGTAGGCGAGGTTGGTCGAGGCGTAGCCGGGGCCTCCATTGGTGGTGGTGAAGATTTCCGCGAATACCGAAAGCAGGAAAATGGTCTCGATCATCACCACCACTGCGATAGGCCGGGCCAGGTGGGGCAGGGTCAGGTGCCAGAAGATTGCGATGGGCCCGGCACCGTCCAGGCGCGCGGCTTCTTTCTGTTCCTGGTCCAGAGACTGCATGGCCGTCATCAGGATCAGGATCGCGAAGGGCAGCCACTGCCAGGACACAATGATGATGATCGACAGCAACGGATAGTGCGCCAGCCAATCCACCGGCTGGGCGCCAAACACCTTCCAAACCGCCGCCAGCACACCGGAGACCGGGTGGAAAATCAGGTTTTTCCAGATCAGCGCGCCGACGGTGGGCATGACGAAAAACGGTGAAATCAACAGCACCCGTACCAGTCCGCGACCAAAAAACTCGCTGGCCTCAAGCAGAGCGCTGATCAACACCCCCAGTACCACGCTGATCAGCAGCACGCTGCCCACCAGCAACAAGGTATTGGTCGCGCCCGGCAGAAACCCGGAGTCAGTCACGAAGTAGCTGAAATTTTCCAGGCCCACGAACTGGTTTTCGCCGGGATACAGCAGGTTGTAGCGGATCAGTGAGAAGTACAGGGTCATGCCCAGCGGCACGATCATCCACAGCAGCAACAAGGCCACCGAAGGGCTGACGAGGAACCAGCCGGGGTTGCTCAGGCGGCTTTTGCGCACCTTTTCCGGAGCAGTTAGCACTTGGGTAGTGGTGGTATTCATGATGATCAAGACCGGTTAGAGACGAGTACGCGAAACCCTTGCAGGAGCCGGCTTGCTCGCGAAAAAAGGTACATTCGACGCTGCTATGCGCCAGAGGAATACCTTCGCGAGCAAGCTCGTTCCTGCAAGTACTGAGGGTTACTTGGGATAGCCCGCCCGCTTCATTTCACGTTCGGTGGTGTTCTGGGCCGCAGCCAACGCCTGGTCAACCGACTGCTGGCCGGTCAGCGCGCCTGCGAAGAACTTGCCGACTTGCGTGCCAATCGCCTGGAACTCGGGAATGGTCACCAACTGAATGCCGATATACGGCACCGGCTTAAGGGTTGGTTTAGTCGGATCGGCGACTTTCAGCGACTCCAATGTCACCTTGGCGAACGGTGCGGCCTTCATGTACTCCTCGCTGTAAGTCGAAGTGCGAGTACCCGGCGGCACGTTGGCGATACCGTCGGTCTTGGCCACCAGCGCGCTGTATTCCTTGGACGTAGCCCAGGCGCTGAAGGTCTTGGCGGCATCCTTGGCTTTGGAACTGGCAGGAATTGCCAGCGACCAGGAGTACATCCAGGAAGTGCCCTTGTCAGTTTTTTCGTGTGGGGCGAAGGTGAAACCGACATGTTCGGCGACCTTGCTCTGGGTCTTGTCGGTGACAAACGAGCCGGCGACGCTGGCGTCGACCCAAATTGCACATTTGCCGCTGTTGAACAGTGCCAGGTTTTCGTTGAAACCATTGCTGGAGGCGCCCGGTGGGCCGGATTTTTTCATGTTGGTGACGTAGAAATTCAGCGCGTCCTTCCATTCAGGCCCGTTGAACTCCGGTTGCCACTTTTCATCGAACCAGCGCGCACCGAAGCCGTTGGCCAAGGTGGTGATCAGCGCCATGTTCTCGCCCCAGCCAGCCTTGCCCCGCAGGCATAGGCCGTATTGTTCCTTGTTCTTGTCAGTCAGCTTCTCGGCGAACTCGCCGATCTGCGTCCAGGTCGGATGCTCGGGCATTGTCAGCCCCGCGTCCTTGAACAGGTCCGTGCGGTAATAGGTGATGGAGCTTTCGGCGTAGAACGGCAGGGCATACAGCGTGCCCTTGACGGAAAGGCCGTCACGTACCGAGGGGAAGACGTCTTCCAGGTCGTAGGACGCCGGCAGATCTTTCATCGGCTCCAGCCAACCCTTGGCGCCCCAGAGTGCGGCTTCGTACATGCCGATGGTCAGCACGTCGAACTGTCCGCCTTGGGTGGCGATGTCGGTGGTCAGACGCTGGCGCAGGACATTTTCTTCGAGTACCACCCAGTTCAACTTGATTTCGGGATGCTCGGCCTCGAAGGTTTTCGAGAGCTTTTGCATGCGAATCATGTCGCTGTTGTTGACCGTGGCAATGGTCAACGTTTGCGCGCCAAGGCTGACAGCGCTGAGGGTCATGCAGGTACAGGCAAGCAGTGCTTTTACTGGGAAATTCATCGCGCACTCCGTTTCTGCGCCCGGCGGCGACAGAAGGACAGTTATTGTTGTTGTGTCTTCCCTGACGACTGGAAGAGTGTGCGTTGATTACAGCCTTCTAAACACGCGGTGACAAATCCTTGGGAGCACTTGGACTGATACTTTTTTGCACTGCATGGACCCACAGCTGAATCGATTCCTTCGTACGCGATCTTGAACTGCACCCAGCAAGCGTAAGGTGCTAACTCTCCCGTAGGCCATTTCTCGCTTGCTCGGTAAGGTTCAGGCCAGGTTTTGCTCGGTCAGGCGTTGCACCGCCAGCCGCCGGTAATGGGAAGGCGTCATGCCTTTAAGCTGCTGAAAGCGTCGATTGAAGTTGGAGATATTGTTGAAGCCAGACTCAAAACACACGTCGGTGACGGCCTTGTCGCCATCGGCCAGCAACTCACAGGACTTGCTGATCCGCAGCCGATTGACGAACTCGATAAACGTCCGGCCGGTCGCTTGTTTGAATACTCGGGAGAAATAGGTGGGCTTCATGCCCAGGTAATCCGCCACCTCTTCCAAGGGCAGTTCACGGGCGTAGTGGGCGAAGATGTAATCCACCGCGCGGTTGGTGCGGTCGACGCTGTGTTCATCCGCCAGCTGCGGCGTGGTGACGCCGGACAGCAACTGATAATCCTCGCAGGCGCTGAGCACTTCCAGCAAGATCAGAAAATGCCCAAGTCGCGCCACGCCCCTGGCGTCTTCGATGCGCTGCATCAACGTCATTGCCTGGGCGATGGTGTGCTTGCAACGGAACTCGATGCCGTACTTGGCCCGCTCCAGCAACGGCGCCAGGGCTTTGAGCTCGTTGAACACGGGATTTGCGCTGTCGAACAACTCGTCGGTGAAGTTCACCAGCATGTCGCGCTTGGGCACTACTTCATCCTCGGCCACCTGGCTGATCCAGTTATGGGGCAGGTTGGGGCCGGTGAGAAACAGGCTTTCGGGGTAGAAGTTACCGATGTAGTCACCAATAAACACTTTGCCGGAGCTGGCGACGATCAAGTGCAGTTCGTATTCCTTATGGAAATGCCAGCGCACCAGCGGGCAGGGGAAGCCGTGCTGGCGATAGATGATGGACAGACCGTTGTGATCGTCCATCAACTCGTAGGAAGGGTCGGTGATTCTCGCTGCTCGGGTCATCTTGCCGTCGCTTTTATCAGGGGCGCGCAAGCGATAATGCCCCCTTGCGCGTCACCTCGCCAGCGCTTGGGATTAAAGCGTGCGGTTTTTCGCCTCGATCCACTGCGCCATGTACTGAGTGCTTTTATGCAGATGGTGGCGCAGCATGCTGCCGGTGAAGTTGGCGCGACGCTGTTGACTCAGTTCGCTACGGCATTGTGTCAGGCGTCGCACCAATTCAGGCCCATGAAACGCGGGCGCATAGCGCTCGGCAAGCAGCTGGCGTCCGTTTTCCTGGGCTTGGGTCCAGGCTTGCCGGTCTTGATACAAGGTCACAGCGGCATCGGCCAGGACGCTGGCGCTCTGGCCGATCAGCCCCGGCCAAGGTTGCTCGTCCGTCATGCCTTCGGCACCGATGGGCGTGGTGATATTCGGGGTGCCACACAGCATGGCATCGGCCAGTTTGCCCTTGATCCCGGCTCCAAAGCGCAATGGCGCCAGACAGATCCTGGCCGCCGTCATTACTTGCAGGGCATCTTCGGCCCAGTTCATCACATGGAATCCTTGGGCAGGATTGTGCAGCGCCGTGGCCTTGGGCGGCGTGTAGGCGCCATAGACATGCAATTGGGCGCCGGGCAAGCGCTGGCGAATCAGCGGCCAGAGACTGTTCTTCATCCACAGCACGGCATCCCAGTTTGGCGCGTGGCGGAAATTCCCGATACTCAGAAAGTGCGCCCGTTCGTCATACGGCACGAAGGCTCGCGTGGGCGGCTCGATCAGTAACGGGCACCAGTGGAGCAGGGCGGGCGGCACATGGAACTGCTCGGTGAGCAGTCTGATCTCGACGTCGGAAATCATCAGGCTGATATCGCAACGATAGATGGCCGCGATCTCGCGCTTGGCCAGGTCGGTCCCGGCCATCAACTGGAACTCTTCATCCAGCGCCGGGGCAAACAGGGGCGTGAAGTCATCGGCATCCGGTTGCTGTTTCAAGTAGTCCTTGAGGCGTTGCTGACGCGCGTCTCGCAAGCTCTGCAGGTCAGAGGTTTCCAGCACGCGCAACGCCTGCGGGCAGTGCTTCTCCACGCGCCAACCAAATTGTTCTTCCATCATGAACCGGTCGAACAGCACGATATCCGGGGCCAGCTCGCGAATAAAATCGTCGAAACTGCTGCTATTGAGTTCGATGCTGCATTCGCGGATACCGAGCGCGGCCAAGTCGGCCTTGTGTTCGCCAATAGCGGCAGGGCTGCTGAAAGTAATGTCCCAATCTTGCGTAAGAAAAGTTTCGAGAATCTGCATCATATGCCCACCTGCGGCTGAGGACCGTGGCTCCGGCCATACATAACCGATGACCAGGACGCGCGTAACAGGTGGATTCTTCAACGACGGATTCCTTCAAGGGCAGGATGAAAACCGCGCAATTAAACCACAGCTGTGAAGCAGTGGCCGTCATGACAATTTATGTCCAGGCGTAGGTGCTCACTCCGCTTTGTGGTTAACTTCCGCCTCTCGAATTCGTTTCACTAAACCCAACATAAGGATTCCTTTCATGGCTCAAGTCACCCTCCGTGGTAACCCTGTCCAGGTTGAAGGCCAGTTGCCGCAAACCGATACGCAGGCTCCCGACTTTTCCCTGACCGCCGGCGATCTGTCGGACGTAACCCTGGCCTCTTTCGCCGGCAAGCGCAAAGTGCTGAACATCTTCCCAAGCGTCGACACCCCGACGTGCGCCACCTCGGTTCGCACCTTCAACGCCCGGGCCAATGACCTGGCCAACACCGTCGTGCTGTGCATTTCCACCGACCTGCCATTTGCCCAGGCGCGCTTCTGCGGTGCCGAAGGCCTGGAAAACGTCAAGAGCCTGTCGGATTTCCGCAGCGCCGGGTTCGCCGTCGACTACGGTGTATCCGTTGCCGATGGACCACTCAAAGGCCTGACTGCTCGCGCCGTGGTAGTGCTGGATGAAAATGACAACGTGCTGCACAGCGAGCTGGTCAAGGAGATCGGCGAAGAGCCGAACTATGAAGCGGCCCTGGCGGTGCTGAAGTAATCATCCAGGCCCGTGACTGTCGTTTTGCAGTAACACGTGTGATGCATGATTGCGGCCTGGCCTAGTCCAGGCCGTTTTCATTTACGCTTCAGCGGCTTAGCCCAAGGATCCGAAGCTGTTGGGTCGTCAGTGAAGAAGTGTAAGTCCGAAAGTAAATAGCCGGTAAAGGCGCTTTTCTTAAAACGCTCCAGTGCTTATCTTTCAGCCTCCCGAAGAAGAAGCTCTTGTCCCCAATGGTTGATCAATCCATGCAATCCTCTCCCCGCAACTCCCGCCGCTGGCTTTTTGGCCTGCTCGTTCTGTTGGTTATTGCCGGCCTGTGCTGGATGTTCTGGCCCACAGGTGCCGAGGATAAAGAAGCCCCGGCGAACCGCACCAGCAAAACCGGGATGATGCGTCCGGGTTTCGGCGGCGCTGCCGGCCCGGTCCCGGTGCGTGTAGCGCCTGCGGTGCAGGGAGATTTCCCGGTGTATTACAAGGCCTTGGGGACGGTGACGGCATTGAACACCATCAATGTGCGCAGCCGGGTAGGGGGCGAGTTGGTCAAGATTGCCTTTGAGGAGGGGCAAATGGTCAAGGCGGGCGATCTGCTGGCGGAAATTGATCCGCGCAGCTATCAGAATGCCTTGCTCCAGGCGCAAGGCACACTGCTGCAGAATCAGGCCCAACTGAAAAACGCCCAGGTCGACCTTGAGCGCTATCGCGGCCTGTATGCACAAGACAGTATCGCCAAACAAACACTAGACACCGCCGCCGCGCTGGTCATGCAGTACCAGGGCACGGTCAAGACCAATCAGGGCGCGGTCGACGACGCCAAACTCAACCTCGAATTCACCCGCATCCGCGCACCGATCAGCGGGCGCGTAGGCCTGCGTCAGATCGACGTCGGCAACCTGGTCGCGGCGAATGACACCACCGCGCTGGCCGTGATCACCCAGACTCAACCGATCAGCGTCGCGTTTACCCTGCCGGAAACCGCCTTGCAGACCGTGCTCGCGCGTTATCGCGGTGGCAATAAGCTGCCGGTGGAAGCCTGGGATCGTGGTGATGTGAAACTGCAAGCACGCGGCGTGCTGCAAAGTCTGGACAACCAGATCGACGTCACCACCGGTACCTTGAAGTTCAAGGCCCGCTTCGATAACCAGGATCAAGTGCTGTTCCCCAATCAGTTCGTCAACGTGCGACTGTTGGCCGACACCTTGAAAAATGTGGTGCTGGCACCCTCGGCGGCCATCCAGTTCGGTAACAACGGTACGTTTGTCTACGCCCTGGATGGCGACGACAAGGTCAAGATTCGTCAACTGGTGATTGGGGACACCGACGGCGAGAACACGGTGATCAAAGAAGGCCTCGCCGCTGGCGACCGCGTCGTGCTGGAAGGCACCGACCGCCTGAAGGATGGAACCGAAGTGGAAGTGGTCAACGACAGTACTGAAGTTCCTACCACACCGACCCAACACCTGCAGGGCAAGCCCGCGACCAGCGATGACAGCAGCCCGGCGGCCAGCAAGGCGCAAAAGGCCAGCGCATGAACCTCTCACGGCTGTTCATCCTCAGGCCCGTCGCCACCACCCTGAGCATGCTGGCTATTGTCCTGGCCGGCCTGATCGCCTATCGCCTGCTGCCGGTCTCGGCCTTGCCGCAGGTGGACTATCCGACCATTCGGGTCATGACCCTGTACCCCGGCGCCAGCCCGGACGTGATGACCAGTGCGGTGACCGCGCCCCTGGAACGCCAGTTCGGACAAATGCCCGGTTTGACGCAGATGGCGTCTACCAGTTCCGGCGGCGCGTCGGTGTTGACCCTGCGGTTTAATCTGGACGTCAACATGGACGTCGCCGAACAGCAGGTCCAGGCGGCCATCAACGCCGCCAGCAATCTCTTGCCCAATGACCTGCCGGCGCCGCCGGTGTACAACAAGGTCAATCCGGCTGACACGCCCGTACTGACCCTGGCGATCACGTCCAGGACCATGCTCTTGCCCAAGCTCAACGACTTGGTCGATACGCGCATGGCGCAGAAAATCGCTCAGATCAGTGGCGTCGGCATGGTCAGCATCGCCGGCGGTCAGCGTCAGGCGGTACGCATCAAGGTCAACCCCGAAGCGCTGGCGGCCAACGGTTTGAACCTGTCGGATGTGCGGGCATTGATTGCCGCGTCCAACGTCAACCAGCCCAAGGGCAATTTCGACGGGCCGACCCGAGTCTCGATGCTGGATGCCAACGACCAGTTGGTGTCGCCCGAGCAGTACGCCGAACTGATCCTCGCCTACAACAATGGCGCGCCGCTGCGCCTCAAGGATGTCGCGCAGATCGTCGGCGGCGCCGAGAATGAACGCCTTGCGGCCTGGGCCAATGAAAATCAGGCGGTGCTGCTGAACATCCAGCGCCAGCCGGGGGCCAACGTGATTGAAGTGGTCGATCGCATCAAGGCGTTGCTGCCCAGTATTACCGACAACCTGCCGGCCGGCCTGGATGTGACGGTGCTCACCGACCGTACCCAGACCATTCGCGCTTCGGTCACCGACGTGCAACACGAGTTGCTGATCGCAATCGCCCTGGTGGTGATGGTGACGTTCCTGTTCCTGCGCCGTTTCAGTGCTACGATCATCCCCTCGATTGCCGTGCCGCTGTCGTTGGTGGGCACCTTTGGCGTGATGTACCTGGCCGGTTTCTCCATCAACAACCTGACGCTGATGGCCTTGACCATCGCCACTGGGTTTGTGGTGGATGACGCCATCGTCATGTTGGAAAACATTTCCCGCCATATCGAGGAAGGCGAGACGCCAATGGCCGCGGCGCTCAAGGGCGCCAAGCAGATCGGCTTTACCCTGGTGTCCCTGACGCTGTCGTTGATCGCGGTACTGATTCCGCTGCTGTTCATGGCCGATGTGGTGGGACGGCTGTTCCGCGAATTCGCCATCACCCTGGCGGTGGCGATCCTGATTTCCCTGGTGGTCTCGTTGACCCTGACGCCGATGATGTGCGCGCGCTTGCTCAAGCGTGAGCCGAAGGCAGCAGAACAGGGACGCTTCTACAAAGCCAGCGGTGCCTGGATCGACTGGCTGATTGCCGCGTACGGTCGCCAGTTGCAATGGGTGCTCAAGCACCAGCCGTTGACCCTGTTGGTGGCCATCGCCACCCTGGGCCTGACCGTCGTGTTGTACATGGTGGTGCCCAAGGGCTTTTTCCCGGTGCAGGACACCGGCGTGATTCAGGGCATTTCCGAAGCGCCACAGTCGATCTCCTTTACGGCGATGAGCCAGCGTCAGCAAGCGCTGGCGAAGATCATTCTCGAAGACCCGGCGGTCGAAAGCCTGTCGTCCTACATCGGCGTGGACGGTGACAACGCCACCCTCAATAGCGGTCGCCTGCTGATCAACCTCAAGCCACACGGGGAGCGGGACTTGAGCGCCACCGAGGTGATCAGTCGCTTGCAACCGGCGGTGGATAAGCTGGTGGGCATTCGCCTGTTCATGCAGCCGGTGCAGGACCTGACCATTGAAGACCGGGTCAGCCGTACTCAGTACCAGTTCAGCATGTCTTCGCCGGATGCCGAGCCGCTGGCGTTGTGGAGCGGCAAGCTGGTACAGGCATTGAGCCAGTTGCCGGAACTCACCGATGTCGCCAGCGACCTGCAGGATAAAGGCTTGCAGGTGTATATGGTGATCGACCGCGACGCCGCCTCGCGCCTGGGCGTGTCGGTGGCGAACATTACCGACGCGTTGTATGACGCCTTTGGTCAACGGCAGATTTCGACCATTTACACCCAAGCCAGCCAATACCGTGTGGTGTTGCAGGCCCAGTCCGGGGAAACCCTCGGACCCGAGGCGCTGAACCAGATTCACGTCAAGACCAGCGACGGTGGGCAGGTTCGCTTGTCGAGCCTGGCGCACGTCGAACAACGCCAGGCGCAGTTGGCGATTGCCCATATCGGCCAGTTCCCGGCGGTGATGATGTCGTTCAACCTGGCGCCTGGCGTGGCGCTGGGCACCGGTGTGGAGCTGATCAACCAGACGCAGAAAGACATCGGCATGCCGGTGGGCGTGCAGACTCAGTTCCAGGGCGCGGCCCAGGCATTCGAGGCTTCGTTGTCGAGCACCTTGCTGCTGATCCTGGCGGCAGTGGTGACCATGTACATCGTGCTCGGCGTGCTCTACGAGAGCTACATCCACCCGATCACCATTCTCTCGACCTTGCCCTCGGCAGCGGTGGGAGCGTTGCTCGCGTTACTGCTCAGCGGCAATGACCTGGGGATGATCGCTATCATCGGCATCATCCTGCTGATTGGTATCGTCAAAAAAAACGCGATCATGATGATCGACTTTGCCCTGGATGCCGAACGCAACCAGGGACTGGATCCGCAGACGGCGATCTATCAAGCCGCCTTGCTGCGCTTCAGGCCAATCCTGATGACCACCCTGGCCGCGCTGTTTGGCGCAGTCCCGTTGATGCTCGCCAGCGGTTCCGGTGCCGAGCTGCGTCAACCGCTGGGCCTGGTGATGGTCGGCGGCTTGCTGTTGAGCCAGGTGCTGACGCTGTTTACCACCCCGGTGATCTACCTGTACTTCGATCGCCTTGGCCGCCGCTGGCGTAAAAGCCCGCAAGTGCTGGAGCCAGTTGAGCGATGAACCTGTCCGGACCGTTCATACGCCGGCCGGTAGCGACCATGCTGCTGAGCCTGGCGATCATGCTGCTGGGCGGCGTCAGCTTCAATCTGCTGCCGGTGTCGCCTCTGCCACAGATCGACTTTCCAGTGATCGTGGTGTCCGCCAACCTGCCCGGCGCCAGTCCCGAGGTCATGGCGTCCAGCGTGGCCACGCCGCTGGAACGCTCGTTTGGCTCGATCGCCGGTGTCACCACCCTCAGCAGTTCCTCCAGCCAGGGTTCGACGCGAGTGATCCTGGCCTTCGACTCCGACCGCGATATCAACGGCGCGGCGCGCGAAGTGCAGGCGGCCATCAACGCCTCGCGCAACCTGTTGCCCAGCGGCATGCGCAGCATGCCCACCTACAAGAAGATCAACCCGTCCCAGGCGCCGATCATGGTGCTGTCGCTGACCTCGGATGTGTTGCCCAAGGGCCAGCTCTACGACCTGGCTTCGACCATCTTGTCCCAGAGCCTGTCCCAGGTGCCGGGCGTGGGCGAAGTGCAGATCGGCGGCAGCTCCTTGCCTGCGGTGCGCGTCCAGCTTGAACCCAAGGCCCTGGAACACTATGGCGTGGCCCTGGATGACGTGCGCGACACCATTGCGAATGCCAACGTGCGCCGACCCAAGGGGTCGGTAGAGGATGGTCAGCGCCATTGGCAGATCCAGGCCAATGACCAACTGGAAAAGGCCAAGGACTATGAGCCGCTGCTGATCCGTTACCAGGAGGGCGCCGCCTTGCGCCTCAGTGACGTGGCAAAGATCACCGACGGCGTTGAAGATCGCTACAACAGTGGTTTTTTCAACAACGATTCGGCGGTATTGCTGGTGATTAACCGCCAGTCAGGCGCCAACATCATCGAGACCGTCAAACAGATCAAGGCCCAATTGCCGGCGTTGCAGGCGGTGTTGCCGTCCAGCGTCAAGCTCAATCTGGCCATGGACCGTTCGCCGGTCATCACCGCCACGTTGCATGAAGCCGAAATGACCCTGTTGATCGCCGTCGCCCTGGTGATCCTGGTGGTGTACCTGTTCCTCGGCAACTTTCGCGCCTCACTGATCCCCACATTGGCGGTGCCGGTGTCGCTGGTGGGCACCTTTGCCATCATGTACCTGTACGGTTTTTCCCTGAACAACCTATCGCTAATGGCGTTGATTCTCGCGACCGGGTTGGTGGTGGACGATGCCATCGTGGTGCTGGAAAACATTTCCCGGCATATCGACGACGGGATCCCGCCGATGAAAGCGGCTTACCTGGGGGCCAAGGAAGTCGGGTTCACCTTGTTGTCGATGAACGTGTCACTGGTGGCGGTATTTCTGTCGATCCTGTTTATGGGTGGGATTGTCACCAGTCTGTTCCGTGAGTTCTCCATTACCCTGGCGGCGGCGATCATTGTGTCGTTGTTAGTCTCGCTGACCCTGACCCCAATGCTCTGTGCTCGCTGGCTCAAGCCCCATGTCAGAGGCCAGGAAACCGGTTTGCAGCGCTGGAGCCAGAAGGTCAATGACCGCATGGTGGCCGGTTATGCGCGCAGTCTCGACTGGGTGCTCAAGCACAAGCGCTTGACCTTGCTCAGCCTGTTGCTGACCATCGGCGTGAATGTCGCGCTGTATGTGGTGGTGCCAAAAACCTTCATGCCGCAGCAGGACACCGGGCAACTGATCGGTTTTGTGCGCGGTGATGACGGGCTGTCATTCACGGTCATGCAGCCGAAGATGGAAATCTTCCGCAAGGCCGTGCTGCAAGACCCTGCGGTCGAAAGTGTGGCCGGCTTTATCGGCGGCAACAGCGGCACCAACAACGCGATGATGCTGGTGCGCCTCAAGCCGATCAAGGAACGCAAGCTGTCCGCCCAGGCCGTGATCGAACGCCTGCGCAAGAACGTGCCGCTGGTGCCCGGAGGCCGCTTGATGCTGATGGCCGACCAGGACCTGCAGTTTGGCGGCAGTCGCGACCAGACCTCTTCGCAGTATTCCTACATCCTGCAAAGCGGTGACCTGACGGCTTTGCGCCTGTGGTACCCGAAAGTGGTCGCCGCCCTGCGTGAACTACCGGAACTGACTGCCATCGATGCCCGTGAAGGTCGTGGTGCGCAACAAGTGACGCTGGTGGTCGACCGCGACCAGGCCAAACGCCTTGGGGTCGACATGGATATGGTCACCTCGGTGCTGAACAACGCCTACAGCCAGCGGCAGATTTCCACCATCTACGACAGCCTCAACCAGTATCAGGTGGTGATGGAGGTCAACCCGAAATACGCTCAGGACCCGATCACCCTCAAGCAGGTGCAGGTGATTACCGCAGACGGTGCGCGGATTCCGCTGTCGACCATCGCGCACTACGAAAACAGTCTGGCCGACGACCGCGTCAGCCACGAAGGACAGTTCGCCTCGGAAGACATTGCCTTCGACATGGCGCCCGGCGTCACGGTGGAGCAGGGCATGGCCGCGATCGAGCGCGCCATTGCCAAGGTCGGCTTGCCGGAGGACGTGATTGCCAAGATGGCCGGTACCGCCGACGCGTTCGCCGCCACCCAGAAAAGCCAGCCGTTCATGATCCTCGGAGCGCTGATGGCGGTGTATCTGGTGTTGGGGATCTTGTATGAAAGCTATATCCACCCGCTGACAATTCTCTCGACGCTGCCTTCGGCCGGCGTCGGCGCATTGCTGTCGATCTACGTGCTGGGCGGCGAGTTCAGCCTGATCTCGCTGCTGGGACTGTTCCTGCTGATTGGCGTGGTGAAGAAAAACGCCATCTTGATGATCGACCTCGCGCTGCAGCTGGAGCGCAAGGAGGGCATGCAACCGCTGGAGTCGATTCGCAGCGCCTGCCTGCTGCGGTTGCGGCCGATCCTGATGACAACCCTGGCCGCGATCCTCGGTGCCTTGCCGTTGCTGCTGAGTACCGCGGAAGGCGCGGAAATGCGCCAACCCCTGGGCCTGACGATCATCGGCGGGCTGGTGTTCAGTCAGATCCTGACGCTTTACACCACCCCGGTGGTTTACCTTTATCTCGACCGCCTGCGCCACCGTTTCAACGGCTGGCGCGGTGTGCGTACCGACGCTGCTCTGGACACTCCGCTATGACTGATTCAACGTTCCCCCCTAACGCGGCCGGCCTGACTCGACACGGCGTCCTTGCGGTCTTCGCAACCAAGCTCGCTCCTACAGCCGGTATCGTGCTTATCGGGCTTCTGCTCAGTGCTTGCGCCGTTGGACCGGACTACACACGTCCGCAGGTGAGCGAGCCTGCGCAATACAAACAAGCCCAGGGCTGGCGCCAGGCCACGCCCAGCGACGCCTTGGCTCGGGGTGCCTGGTGGGAGCTATACGGCGACGCACAGCTCAACGAGCTGGTGGACAAGCTCAACAATGCCAACCAGACCGTCGCCCAGGCCGAAGCACGCTATCGCCAGGCCCAGGCCACGGCGCGCAGCTCCCGTGGCGCGTTCTATCCAAGCGTTGACCTGAGTGTCGGAAAAACCCGCGCCAGCCAAGGCACGGGCAGCAGCAATGCCAGCTTGAGCAGTTCCAGCAGTGGTATTCGTGACACCCTCAATGCCCAACTGGGTGTCAGTTGGGAAGCGGATATCTGGGGTAAGTTGCGTAGAGGCCTAGAGGCCAGTGAAGCCAGCGCCGAAGCCAGCGCCGCCGATCTTGCCGCGATGCGCTTGAGCCAGCAATCGGAACTGCTCCAGAACTATCTGCAATTACGGGTGATGGACGAGCAGACCCGCCTGCTGCAATCCACCGTCGAGGCTTACCAGCGTTCCCTGGAAATGACGCAGAACCAGTACCGTGCGGGGGTCGCCGGCAAGGACGCGGTGGCCCAGGCCCAGACCCAGCTCAAAAGCACCCAGGCCAGCCTGATCGATCTGATCTGGCAGCGCGCGCAATTGGAAAACGCGATTGCCGTGCTGATCGGCATCCCCCCAGCACATTTCGACCTGGCCGTGCGCAAGGACATTCCGACGCTGCCGCAGATCCCGGCCAACCTGCCATCGCAACTGCTGGAACGACGCCCCGATATCGCCTCGGCAGAGCGCGCGGTGATCGCCGCGAACGCCAACATCGGCGTGGCCAAAACCGCCTACTACCCGGACCTGACCCTGAGTTTGGCCGGCGGTTACTCCAGTAGCACTTATACCGACTGGATCAGTCTGCCCAACCGTTTCTGGTCGGTGGGGCCCAAACTGGCCATGACCCTGTTCGATGGCGGCCAACGCTCCGCCGAAGTCGACCGGGCCGAGGCGTCCTACGATGAAACCGTGGCCAAATACCGCCAGACGGTGCTGGACGGCTTCCGTGAAGTGGAAAACTACATGGTCCAACTCAAGGTGCTGGAAGACGAAGCGGTTGTCAGCAATGAAGCCCTGGATTCGGCCCGTGAATCCCTGCGCCTGACCCAAAACCAATACAAGGCCGGGATGATCGCCTACCTCGATGTAGTCAATGTCCAGACCACCGCGCTGAGCAACGAACGTACCGTACTGACGTTGTTGCAAACCCGGCTGGTGGCGAGTGTGCAACTGATCGCCGCACTGGGTGGCGGTTGGGATGGACAGATGCGGCCAGACGAACAACCCTGAGCCTGGCTTGACCGGCAGGGTTAACGTGGTAACTGCACTGGCGGTGCTGATCATCGCGTTATCGACCTGTTAATTCTGACAGTAGAACCCACGCCTCTGGCGTTGTAGCCTGACATCTGCACGGTCGCGCAGAAGCACGGGTAAGAGCCCGAAGGCGAGGGTCATGATGACGACGAATCCAGGGGAATTCATAGCGGTTAACGCCATGCATCAGCCCAGGGCTTTTCACAGCAGTGTGGCGATGACGCACGGCAGACTCCTGGTGATCGGCGGCAGCGATGCAACGGTGCGGCAAGACTACCGGCTCTATGATGCCTTCCACGAGCAGATTGTCCCCAGGACCTGGCAATCCTGGCTGCCTAGCCGCGGTGCGAAGACCGGCGTGGAGCAGTTCGATCAGCGTACCGGGCTTTGGCGGCAACTGGCGTCCCTGCCGGAGCCTCGCTCTGCCTGTGGAGCGGCGCTGCTGGCATCAGGCCAAGTGTTGGCGGTAGGCGGCAGTGGTAACGGCCATTCATACGGGAGTGCGCTGTTGTATGGCCCGACGATTGACCAGTGGACATCGATCGATGAGATGACGTTTCCACGCTTTAGCCATAGCACTACGCTGCTGGCTAGCGGTGAAGTGCTGGTCGCGGGAGGCAACAATCTGCAATCGAACGGTGGCCAGGTGCAGGACAGCGCAGAACGTTATGATCCGGCCACCGGGAAGTGGCGCCTGGCCACGACGCTACCGACAGATTGCATGGATCACACCGCGACCCTGCTAGCCACCGGGCAGGTGTTGGTGGTCGGCGGCTACTCGGGGCCTACAGGCGCCGCGTTGACTCAGGTGTGCATGTATGACCCCGCAAGTGATCACTGGCGTGCAGTCAGTCCACTGCCACAGCCGCGCATGCAGCACACCGCGACCTTACTCGAGGACGGACGTGTATTGATCGCCGGCGGCAGTGTTGAACCGTTTGGTATCGCCCAGGCCGCCGGCTTTATTTATGACGCGGGCGCCGACACCTGGGCGTCAACGCAAATGAACCTGCCTCGCAAAGGCCACAGCGCTACGCGTCTGTTGAGCGGCGAGGTGTTGTTGGTCGGCGACAGTTCCATGGGCAATCCGGGCAGCGGCCGCAGCGCCGAGGTGTTTATCTCATCCGCCAATCAATGGCTGCTGACCGGCGAGTTGAACGATGGCAGCTACGGCCACAGCGCCGCTTGCCTGACTGACGGACGCGTGTTGATCGTCGGTGGCTATCGACTGACCGCGCATCCCGCCCCCCTCAGCAGAGTCGAGCAATACCAGTCCGGCCCGCCGCCAACTGGCGTGACAACTCCTTGATGTGAGTCCATGCAAAACAGGTCTGTCGCGGGTATTCTTGGATCCAACGGTTCCAAGGTCCTACAGGAGACAACAGCCATGGACAAAGTCGTCATCATCACCGGCGGTAGTCGTGGGATCGGCGCCGCCACTGCGTTGTTGGCGGCTCGCCAGGGTTATCGCATCTGTATCAATTTCCAGTCTGACGAAGACGCCGCGCTCCAGGTACTGGAACACGTGCGTGCGCTTGGCGCACAAGCCATCGCGGTGCGTGCCGATGTCAGCATCGAAGATGAAGTGATCAGCCTGTTCCAGCGTGTCGATAGCGAATTGGGCCGAGTCACGGCGCTGGTAAACAATGCGGGCACCGTCGGCCATAAGTCGCGGGTCGATGAAATGTCCGAGTCGCGCATTCTGAAGATCATCAGAACCAACGTCCTCGGCCCGATTCTCTGTGCCAAGCACGCCGTCCTGCGCATGTCGCCCAGGCATGGCGGACAAGGCGGCAGCATCGTCAATGTCTCGTCGGTGGCGGCGCGTCTCGGTTCACCGGGTGAATACGTCGACTATGCAGCGTCCAAAGGCGCGCTGGACACCTTTACCATCGGGCTGTCGAAAGAGGTGGCCGGCGAGGGCATTCGTGTGAACGCAGTGCGCCCTGGCTATATATTCACTGACTTTCACGCCTTGAGCGGCGACCCGGAGCGGGTCAGCAAGCTGGAGTCAGGCATTCCCATGGCGCGGGGAGGGCGCCCGGATGAAGTGGCCGAGGCGATTATCTGGTTGTTGTCGGACAAGGCATCCTATTCCACCGGGACCTTTGTCGATCTGGGCGGCGGTCGCTGAGGCGCATTAGAACGACCGCACGATACGCCCCAGCGTGTCCATCGCCTGCTCACTGGCTTCATCCCAGGGGCTGCCGTAGTTCAAGCGAATACAGTTCCTGAACCTTTGGGTCGGCGAGAAGATGGGCCCCGGTGCGATGCTGATGCCTTGGGCCAGCGCCATCTGGAAGAGTTTCAGTGAGTCGATTGGCTCCGGCGGTTCCAGCCACAAAAAGTACCCGCCGGCGGGTTGGCTGACCCGGGTTTGCGCGGGAAAGTAACGTGCAATGGCGGCCAGCATCGAGCGTTGTTGCTCTTCCAGGGCATCGCGCAGTCTACGCAGATGCCGATCGTATCCGCCATGTTGCAGGTAGTCGGCAATGGCCGCCTGGGCCGGCATTGACGCGCATAACGAGGTCATCAACTTCAGCCGTTCGATCTTCGTCGCATAGCGTCCCGCCGCGACCCAGCCCACGCGGTAGCCGGGCGCCAGGCTCTTGGCGAAGGAGCCACAATGCATCACCAGACCTTCGGTATCAAAGGCCTTGGCCGGCTTGGGCGCTTGTTGACCATAGTACAACTCGGCATACACATCATCTTCGATCAGCGGCACCTGATGAGCCCGTAACAGCTCTACCAGCGCTTGCTTCTTGGCTTCGGGCATGGTTGCGCCCATGGGATTCTGGAAGCTGGTCATGCACCAGCAGGCCTTGATCGGGTAGCGCTGCAGGCTTTGCGCCAGTACCTTGAGGTCAATGCCATCCCGGGGATGCACCGGGATTTCCACCGCCTTGAGTTTCAAGCGCTCCAGCACTTGCAGGCAGGCATAAAACGCCGGGGCTTCGATGGCCACCAGGTCACCCGGCTCAGTCACGGCTTGCAGGCACAGATTCAGGGCTTCCAGGGCGCCATTGGTGATCAGCAGTTCTTCCATGGGCAACATCAGCCCACCGACCATATAACGCAAGGCAATTTGCCGCCTCAGTTGTGGGTTGCCCGGCGACATGTCGGTGACCACCATGCGCGGGTCCATGTCCCGACTCGTACGGGCCAGGGAACGGGCCAGACGCTGCAAGGGAAACAGCGTCGGGCTGGGGAACGCCGAGCCAAACGGTACGGTCTGCGGATCCTTGATCGAATCGAGCACCGAAAACACCAGTTCGCTGACGTCGACTTCAGTGGAGTCATGCACCTGGCTACTCACCACCGGCTCGGAAAACGGGCTCGGCGCATGGGCATTGACGAAATAGCCCGAACGCGGCCGTGCGCGAATCAGTCCACGCCGCTCCAACAGGTAATACGCCTGGAACACCGTGGATGGACTGACGCAGTAGGTCTGGCTGGCATAACGCACCGAAGGTACCCGCTGGCCAGGGCCGAGGACGCCGGAGCGGATCAGTTGCGCGATGTCTTCGGCAAATTTTTCGTAGCGTTTCATCGGGGTCCTGGTGCAATAGATTGCTGTTGGAAATCAAGCCGTTGATAGCGTTTTGAACCGCATCGAGCAAGCGCAAATTGCGCACGCAGCTTACGCACGCTACTTCAGCGATTCAGCGGTGCTACAAAGCGGCTGTTGGCGACGGTGTGGATAGCCGGTTGATCTTCGTCAGTCACCTTGAAACTGATGGTTTGCGAGCTGCTCGACGGTTTGTCGGCTGTCATCGCGACCGACACGGGTACATCGGTTATCTCGCCGGGCGCCAAGCTGATCCGGGTCTTGCCTTGCAACTGGAATCCATCGGCGTCTACCAGCTCCAGACGATAATCCTGGCGCTGCTGGGTTTTGTTGATGACCTTGAGGCTATAGATGTTCTCGATCAAGCCGTCGCTGTTCTCGCGAAACATCCCGCGATCCTTGGTCACGTCCAGAGAAACCATCGGACGTTCGACCAGCGCCGCCACCAACGCGCCGATCATCACCAGCAGCACCGCACTGTAGCCGATCAGTCGCGGCCGTAGCAGATGAGTCTTGCCACCTTGCAGTTGATGTTCAGAGGTGTAGCTGACCAGGCCGCGCGGGTAGCCCATTTTGTCCATGATTGAATCACAGGCATCGATACAGGCCGCGCAGCCGATGCACTCCATCTGCAGGCCATCGCGAATGTCGATGCCGGTCGGGCAGACCTGCACGCAGAGGTAGCAGTCAATGCAGTCACCGAGGCCTGCATCGGCCGCCTTCACGTCGCGTTTACGCGGGCCACGGCGTTCGCCACGGGCGGCGTCGTAGGAAATGGTCAGGGTGTCCCTGTCGAACATCACGCTCTGGAACCGCGCATACGGGCACATGTGCATGCACACCGCTTCGCGCAGCCAGCCGGCGTTGAGGTAGGTGGCACCGCTGAAAAACAGCACCCAGAACAGGCTGGCACCGCCGATTTGCCAGCTCAGCAATGCTTCGGTCAGGGGCCGGATCGGCGTGAAGTAGCCGACAAATGTCAGCCCGGTAAGCACGCTGATGACCAGCCAAAGCGTATGTTTGGCCGAACGCCGGAACAGCTTGTTCAGGTTCCACGGCGCAGCCTGCAGCTTGATCCGCTGGTTGCGTTCGCCTTCAGTGACTTTCTCGCACCACATGAACAGCCAGGTAAACGAGCTTTGTGGGCACGTATAGCCGCACCACACCCGGCCAGCAAAGACCGTGATCGCAAACAGGCCAAAGGCACAGATGATCAGCAGCGCCGACAACAAAATGAAATCCTGAGGCCAGAAGGTCGCGCCAAAAATATGAAATTTGCTTTCAGCGAGGTCCCATAACACCGCCTGGCGGTCGCCCCAGTTCAGCCATACGGTACCGAAGAAGGCGAGGAACAGAAAGCCCGCGCCGCTCACGCGCAAGGTGCGAAACAGACCCGTGAAACTGCGGGTGTGGATCAGGCTGTCGGTGGATTTGGCCTTCATCTTCTGTGGATGGGCAGGCGCAAATGTCTCTACTAACTGGACGGGGATTCTATCGCTCATGGTCTTTCGCTCATCAGCCTCCATCAGGCGGATGAACTATGCGCGGCGCACTGTTTGCATAACAGACTCAGGTAAAACCATAAAAAGCGGATCAGATGGAGTTCTGAGCCGCTCCTGCGACGTTCTGCTACACCTCGTGCGCCTTGTAGCGCGGGCCTGGACCCAGCGCCTCTAAACTGAGCTGATCCAGGTCAATCAGATCACCGAATCACCGTCGGTGGCTTTCAGGTGCTTGCGTCCATCCCTCGCACCGGCAACTGTCAACGCGTCGGCCTCAGCCTCGGTGATGTAAACCCGCTGGCCGTCGAGGTCGACCGCCGACATAGCTTTCTCGCTGTCAGTGACAACCGTTACCGCACTAGCCGCACGGCTGGTTTCCTGGCCGGTATCGTCGATCTTGAAGTAACAGGTCTGATGTTCGATGCGTACGGGCATGACGTTCTCCTTGTGGGTAGGCCTGTAGGTTAGTGACCGCCAGGTCAATGATGGTTCGGGGCAACTGACTGGCGGTCGCCGCTGTCCATCCTTTATCCCCCCTTGAGAAGGAACGGACCATGGACGCCTGGTGGCATGAAGTCTGGCTAACCCTGCAAACCGAATTCAGCGATATCGGCAATGCGCAACACGTGACGCAAATTACCCTGCGCCTGCTGATCGCGGCCCTGCTCGGCGGCGTTCTGGGCTTTGAGCGCGAACACAAAGGCAAAGCCGCCGGGGTACGTACGCATATGTTAGTGGCGATGGGCGCGGCGTTGTTCGTGCTGGTGCCACAGATGTCCGGCGCCGAGGAAGACGCGATGAGCCGCGTGGTGCAGGGCGTGATTGCCGGGATCGGCTTTCTGGGAGCCGGGACCATTCTCAAGGGCCGGTCAGAAGAGCATGAACAGGACGTAAAAGGGCTGACCACCGCTGCCGGATTATGGATGACTGCCGCCATCGGAATAGCGGCGGGACTCGGCAAGGAATCGACAGCCGTGCTGAGCACGGTACTCGCCTTGGTGGTGTTCAGCGTAATGCCGAGGATCGTAGGGATTTTCGAAAAGCCCTGATCGTTCGTTCAGACAATCACTGGCGGCATGCTGGCGGGTGGCTCTTCCACCGGTGGCGGCTCGTTCTCCGGCGGCTCCTGCTCAGGAACCGGCTCAGGCTCGGTCGGCGGCAAGGTCGGTTTGTCTATATTGGGATCAGGGGTTTCAGCCGGGATCGGGATATTCATCGGTATGGCCTCCTTCATGCTTTGCTGTAGCGGTGGACAACGACGATGGCTGATTGATTCCCGCTGGATGGCGGCACATCCACCTGAACTTTCCGGCGACGGACGGGCTCGGACCTTAAGCGACCCGACTCAGGAACAGCCGGGGCCAATGCACCATTACGATCAAGCAAAAGAGCGTCCTTGGGGCGTAGAGGTGATGCTCGATGACTGCTGAATTACTGCAACAGGCACTAACCAAACAGAACGATTCAACTTCACCCTTGCCGCTATCGCAGGCGTTGTTGCTGCCCAGGATCGCCATTGAGGACACCACGCCCGTGATTGACGGCGGTGACTTCGCGGTGAAGGCGGTGGAAGGCGAGCGCATTCATGTCACCAGTAACGTCTTCGCCGACGGTCACGACCGACTGGCGGTACGCATCCGCTGGCGCTCCGCCCGCGAAGAACACTGGCACAGCGTGACCATGACTGAATTGGGCAACAACGCCTGGGACGGCAGCTTTACCGTGCAGGCACAAGGTCCTCATCATTATTGCATCGAGGCGTGGATCGATCAGTTCGCCAGCTTCTGCTACGAATTGGGCAAAAAACACACGGCCGGCGTGCCGGTCAGCCTGGAACTGCAGGAAGGCCGCAATCAGGTGCTGCACGCGGCCGAACGCAACGAGGGCGAGCTGCATCAGCGCTTGATACAGTTGCACCAGGAACTCTCGGGGTTGCTGGAGACCGAGCAGGTCGCACGTTTCCTGCACGAAGACAGTGCAGAGCTGATGGCCCAGGCCGACTTGCGCCCCTATCTGAGCACCAGCCCGATTTACCCGATTGATGTGGAACGCCGACAAGCGCTGTTTGCCAGCTGGTACGAGCTGTTTCCCCGCTCGATCACCGATGATCCTGCACGCCACGGCACATTTAACGATGTGCACTCGCGTCTGCCGATGATCCGTGACATGGGCTTCGATGTGCTGTACTTCCCGCCGATCCACCCCATCGGCCGCAGCCACCGCAAGGGCAAGAACAACTCCCTGACCGCCGGTCCCGATGATCCGGGCAGCCCGTACGCGATTGGCAGCGAGGAGGGCGGCCACGAAGCGATTCACGCGCAACTGGGCAGCCGTGAGGACTTCCGGCGCCTGGTTGCCGCCGCCGCGGAGCATGGCCTGGAAATCGCCCTGGACTTTGCGATCCAATGCTCCCAGGACCATCCGTGGCTCAAACAACATCCTGGCTGGTTCAACTGGCGTCCCGACGGCACGATCAAATACGCCGAGAACCCGCCGAAGAAATACCAGGACATTGTCAACGTCGACTTCTACGCCGCCGATGCGATCCCGGGGCTGTGGATGGAACTGCGGGACATCGTCGTGGGCTGGGTGCAGGAGGGCGTCAAGACGTTCCGCGTCGACAATCCCCACACCAAACCGCTGCCGTTCTGGCAATGGTTGATCAGTGATGTGCGAGCCGAACACCCTGAAGTGATCTTCCTGGCCGAAGCCTTTACCACGCCGGCGATGATGGCGCGCCTGGGTAAGGTCGGTTACTCCCAGAGCTATACCTATTTCACTTGGCGCAATACCAAAGCCGAGTTGAGTGAATACTTCACACAGTTGAACCAGTCGCCATGGCGCGAATGTTATCGACCGAATTTTTTCGTCAATACGCCCGACATCAACCCGGGGTTTCTGCACCAGTGCGGACGCGCCGGCTTTCTGATTCGAGCCGCACTGGCGACCATGGGGTCGGGGCTGTGGGGCATGTACTCGGGCTTTGAATTGTGCGAGTCGGCAGCGGTTCCGGGCAAGGAAGAGTACCTGGACTCGGAAAAGTACGAGATCCGCCCACGGGATTTCAGCATCCCCGGCAACATCATTGCGCAAATCGCTCAACTCAACCGCATTCGCCGGCAAAACCCTGCACTGCAGACGCACCTGGGGCTCACGTTCTACAACGCCTGGAACGACAACATTGTGTATTTCGGCAAGCGCAGCGAGGACGGCAGCAACTTCGTTCTCGTCGCCGTGAGCCTTGATCCGTTCAATGCCCAGGAAGCCCACTTTGAACTGCCGCTGTGGGAGCTGGGCCTGCCGGACGACGCCCAGACCCAGGGCGAAGACTTGATGAACGGCCACCGCTGGACGTGGCATGGCAAAACACAGTTCATGCGTATCGAACCCTGGAACCAGCCATTCGGAATCTGGCGGATCACGGTGTCCTGACCATCACACCGGGCGCAGGTGCTGCGAGATAGCGGGACAGGCGTGTTTATTCAGACCGGTTTTTCAGAATTTTTCAGGAGTTGAACCATGGCGAAGAAGCCCAAGGCTGCCACTTTTATCAAAGACCCGCTCTGGTACAAGGACGCGGTGATCTACCAAGTTCATGTCAAATCCTATTTCGACTCCAACAACGACGGCATCGGTGACTTCCCCGGGCTGATCAGCAAACTCGATTACATTGCCGACCTCGGGGTGAACACCATCTGGTTGCTGCCGTTCTATCCCTCACCACGGCGCGACGATGGCTACGACATTGCCGAATACCGTGGCGTACACAGCGATTACGGGACGATGGCCGATGCCAAGCGTTTTATCGCCGAGGCGCATAAACGCGGATTGCGGGTCATCACCGAGCTGGTGATCAATCACACCTCCGACCAGCATCCTTGGTTCCAGCGCGCCCGCAAAGCCAAGCCCGGTTCCAGTGCGCGGGATTTCTACGTGTGGTCCGACGACGACCAGAAATACGACGGAACCCGGATCATCTTTCTCGACACGGAAAAATCCAACTGGACCTGGGATGCGGTGGCCGGCCAATACTTCTGGCACCGTTTCTATTCCCACCAGCCGGACCTGAACTTCGACAACCCGCAAGTGATGAAAGCCGTGTTGTCGGTAATGCGCTATTGGTTGGACATGGGCATCGACGGCCTGCGCCTGGACGCTATCCCGTACTTGATCGAACGCGATGGCACCAACAACGAAAACCTGCCGGAAACCCACGACGTCCTCAAGCAAATCCGCGCCGAGATCGACGCCAACTATCCGGACCGCATGTTGCTGGCCGAAGCCAATCAGTGGCCGGAAGACACGCAATTGTATTTTGGAGACAAAAAGGGCGATGACGGCGACGAATGCCACATGGCCTTCCACTTCCCGCTGATGCCGCGCATGTACATGGCCCTGGCCCAGGAAGACCGCTTCCCGATCACCGACATCCTGCGCCAGACCCCGGAAATCCCGGCTAACTGCCAATGGGCGATCTTCCTGCGCAACCACGATGAGTTGACCCTGGAGATGGTCACCGACAAGGAACGTGACTATCTGTGGAACTACTACGCCGCCGACCGCCGCGCACGCATTAACCTGGGTATCCGCCGGCGTCTGGCGCCGTTGATGGAACGCGACCGTCGCCGTATCGAACTGCTCAATAGCCTGCTGCTGTCGATGCCGGGCACGCCGACCTTATACTACGGCGACGAAATCGGCATGGGTGACAACATTTATCTCGGCGACCGCGACGGCGTGCGGACACCGATGCAGTGGACGATTGACCGCAACGGCGGGTTCTCGCGCGCTGACCCGGCCAGCCTGGTACTGCCGCCGATCATGGACCCACTCTACGGCTACCAGTCGGTCAATGTCGAAACTCAGGCCCAGGACCCGCACTCGCTGCTGAACTGGACGCGGCGCATGTTGGCGATCCGCAAGCAATCCAAGGCCTTCGGGCGCGGCAGCCTGAAAATGCTGTCGCCGAGCAATCGGCGGATTCTGGCGTATACCCGTGAGTACACCGGCGCCGATGGCAAACAGGAAATCATCCTCTGCGTAGCCAACGTCTCGCGTACCGCCCAGGCGGCCGAGCTGGACCTGTCAGCGTTTGCCGGCATGGTTCCGGTGGAAATGCTCGGCGGCAATGCCTTCCCGCCCATCGGCCAGCTGAATTTCCTGCTGACGCTGGCGCCTTACGGCTTCTATTGGTTCGTGCTGGCCACGGAAAACCAGATGCCGAGCTGGCACGTGGAGCCTGCGCAGAGCATTCCGGACTTCACCACACTGGTCCTGAAAAAGCGCCTCGAAGAATTGCTCGAAGCGCCAAGCCGTACGACGCTGGAGCAGACTTCGTTGCCGCAATGGCTGCCCAAGCGCCGCTGGTTTGCCGGCAAGGATTCGCCGATCGACACTGTGCACATCGCGTATGGCGTGCGCTTTGGCGATCCGCAGCATCCGGTGCTGTTCAGTGAAATCGAGGTCAGCAGCGGCGGGCAAGTGAGCCGCTATCAACTGCCGTTCGGTTTGCTCGGTGAAGACCAATTCACCAGTGCCCTGCCTCAACAATTGGCCTTGGCGCGGGTGCGACGCGTACGGCAGGTCGGGTTGATCACCGACGCCTTCAGCCTCGATAGCTTTGTGCGTGCGGTCATCCAGGCGATGCAGGCCAATACCGTGCTCCACGCCAGCGACGGCGAGATCCGCTTCGAACCCACCGCGCAACTGGCCCAGCGGCTACCGGCCGAGGAGTTGGAGGTACGTTACCTGGCGGCGGAGCAGTCCAACAGTTCGGTGGTGGTCGGCGAAAGCCTGGTGCTCAAGCTGATCCGCAAAATCAGCTCGGGCGTGCACCCGGAACTGGAAATGAGCGCTTACCTGACCGCAGCCGGCTACGCACATATTTCGCCGCTGCTGGGCTCGGTGATTCGCCGGGATGCCGAAGGACAGGACAACTTGCTGATGATTGCCCAGGGCTACCTGAGCAATCAGGGCGACGCGTGGGCCTGGACCCAGAACAACCTGGAACGGGCGATCCGCGACGAACTGGCGGAAGCGATTTCCGAACAGGAACAACACTACAACGCCCTCGGCGAACTGCAGGATTTTGCTGCGATGTTGGGGCAACGCCTGGGCGAAATGCACCAAGTGCTGGCCGCGCCTACCGACGACCCGGACTTCGCGCCAGAGGTAACGTCGGTCAAGGATAGTCAAGCCCTGGCCAAGCAGGTCGGGACTCAGTTGGACCAGGCCCTGCGCTTGCTCAAGCAGCATCAGAGTGAGTTGAACCCGGCGGACCAAGTGTTGGTCAGTGATTTGCTGGCGCAGAAAAAATCCATCGCCAGCCACGTCCAGGCGCTGGCCAAGGCTACCATCGGCGGCTGGCGGATTCGCGTGCACGGTGATTTGCACCTGGGCCAGGTCCTGGTGGTCAAGGGCGATGCTTATCTGATCGACTTTGAAGGCGAACCCGCGCGTCCGTTACACGAACGCCGTGGCAAACACAGTCCGTATAAAGACGTGACGGGCGTGCTGCGTTCGTTCGATTACGCCGCGGCCCTGGCGTTGAATGTGCAGGGGCAAGGGCTGGATCACTCGCCCGAAACCGATGCCGCGCGGCAACGGGTAGCGGACCGCTACGTGACTGAAGCGCGCCAGGCATTTATCCAGGCGTATCAAGAGGCTACGGCTACACTGGCGCATGATTGGCAAGATGCGAAGGGGGCTGACGCAGCACTCGCGTTGTTCAGCCTGGAGAAGGCTGCCTACGAGGTGGCCTATGAAGCGGAGAATCGTCCTGCCTGGCTGCCGGTGCCCTTGCAGGGTTTGCACGGGTTGCTTGGCGGCTTGAAAGCACTACCTAAAACGGCACGCAGAGGGAAAACGTCATGAGTTTCACGCACAATGAACCGCTGCAGCCAACATTAACCGCAATGCCGGCACCCAAGGACGTAGAGGCGCTGGTACGTGCCGAGCATCCTGATCCGTTCTCGATTCTGGGGCCACACGACGACGAGCAGGGCGGCCAGTTCATTCGCGCCTTCCTGCCGGAAGCCTTGAGTGTCGAAGTGCTGGCCCGTGATGGCGGCGAGCTGATCGGCCGCCTGGACACCACGTCGGCGCCGGGGCTGTTTGCCGGGCACTTCACCACGCGCCAGGATTACTTGTTGAAAATCCAGTGGGCCGGTGGCGAACAGATTACCGAAGACCCCTACAGCTTCAACCAATTGCTGCTGGGGGAAATGGACCTCTACCTGTTTGCCGAAGGCAATCACCGTGACCTGAGCAGTTGCCTGGGCGCACAAGTGACCCATGTCGACGGCGTCCAGGGTGTGCGCTTTGCCGTATGGGCACCGAATGCCCGTCGCGTCTCGGTGGTCGGCGATTTCAATATTTGGGACGGTCGCCGTCATCCGATGCGCCTGCGTCATCCGGCGGGGGTATGGGAAATCTTTATTCCGCGCCTACAACCGGGGGCGGCGTATAAATACGAAATTCTCGGCGCCCATGGGATCCTGCCCCTCAAGGCCGACCCCATGGCCCTGGCCACCCAATTGCCACCCGACACCGCCTCGAAAGTCGCCGCGCCAATGCACGTCGACTGGCACGACGACGCCTGGATGCAGGCCCGTGGCGAACGCCAGCGATCCAGTGCGCCATTGTCGATCTATGAATTGCACGTCGGTTCATGGCAGTGCGAGCTCGACGAGGCGGGCGAGGTGTCTCGGCAATATGGTTGGCAGGAGTTGGCTGAACGCTTGATTCCCTATGTACAGCAGTTGGGCTTCACGCATATTGAGCTGATGCCGATCATGGAGCACCCTTTCGGCGGTTCCTGGGGCTATCAGTTGCTGTCGCAATTCGCCCCGAGCGCCCGCTATGGCTCGTCGGATGACTTTGCCGCCTTCGTCAACGCCTGTCATCAGGCCGACATCGGGGTGATTCTCGACTGGGTACCGGCGCATTTTCCCACCGATACCCACGGCCTGGCGCAATTTGACGGGACCGCCCTGTACGAATACGGCAACCCGCTGGAAGGCTTTCACCAGGACTGGGATACGCTGATCTACAACCTGGGACGCACCGAAGTCCATGGGTTCATGCTCGCTTCGGCGTTGCACTGGTTGAAACACTTCCACATTGACGGTCTGCGGGTGGATGCCGTGGCGTCGATGTTGTACCGCGACTATTCGCGCAAGGCCGGCGAATGGGTGCCCAATCGCCACGGCGGTCGGGAGAACCTCGAAGCCATCGACTTCCTGCGTCATCTCAATGACGTGGTCGCCCTGGAGGCGCCTGGCGCGCTGGTGATTGCCGAGGAATCGACCGCCTGGCCCGGCGTCAGCCAAAGTACCCAGCAGGGCGGTCTGGGCTTCAACTACAAGTGGAACATGGGCTGGATGCACGATTCGCTGCACTACATGCAGCAAGACCCGGTGTACCGTGCCCATCATCACAGCGAACTGAGCTTTGGCCTGGTGTATGCCTGGTCAGAACGTTTCATCCTGCCGATTTCCCACGACGAAGTGGTGCATGGCAAGCACTCGCTGATTGACAAGATGCCCGGCGACCGTTGGCAGAAATTCGCCAACCTGCGCGCCTACCTGAGTTTCATGTGGACGCATCCGGGCAAGAAACTGTTGTTCATGGGCTGCGAGTTCGGCCAATGGCGCGAGTGGAATCACGACCAGCAGTTGGATTGGTACTTGCTGCAATACCCTGAACACCAGGGCGTGCAGAAACTGGTGGGTGACCTTAACCGCTTGTACCGCGAAGAGCCGGCGTTGCACGATCAAGATGATGCGCCGCAGGGCTTCCAGTGGTTGATCGGCGACGACGCGATCAACAGCGTTTACGCCTGGCTGCGCTGGAGCAAGGAGGGCAGGCCGGTGCTGGTGGTGGCCAACTTTACGCCGGTGCCGCGTGCAGCCTACAAGGTCGGCGTACCGTTTGCCGGTCGCTGGAGCGAGATGATCAACAGTGATGCCGATACGTATGCCGGTTCCAACTATGGCAATAGTGGCGGGGTATTTACCGTCGATGAGCCGAACCATGGGCAAGCGGTGTCACTGTCTCTCAACCTGCCACCGCTGGGGGTACTGATCTTGCGACCTGAGACTCCAGAAGCTTGAATACCCAATAGCTGGGGGGGTGTCCCCCACACATTGTAGGAGCGAGCTTGCTCGCGAAGAACTCGAAGGCACCGCGTTTAGCCTGAATGCACGTGGTGTCGTTGAGGTTTTTCGCGAGCAAGCTCGCTCCTACAAAAAGGCGCCCCCTCACCACGTTAGTAACCGTTCGTAGCGGCTGACAGCTATGGACGAGTGAGTTCGTATTGCACGAAAACACTGTCCTGGGCTCGCGCATCCGCTCCAGCAGCCTCGGGCGGTGCTCAGGAAACCTGCGTCAGACTTTTCAAATAATCGCCAAAACCACCCTGAACGCGGCACTCCAGACGACCGCTGGTCGTTACTTGAGGGTCGTGGCTCCAGGCAATCGTCGCGCCACTGCGCTCCAGTTGCCGTACCAACAGCACGTCCTCGTGACAAGCCAAGGGTTCAAAACCGCCTGCGCGCAGGTAGGCACTCGCGCTGAATCCCAGATTGGCACCGTGGATGTGCCGGTGATCGTCACACGCTTGATAGGCTTGCTGGTAGCGCATTTGCGCGTTGCAATCAAAGTCCTCGCTCCAGGCGTCGACGTTGACTGTTCCACAGACCGCATCCACCCCCAGCGCCAATTGCGCCACCAGCCAGTCAGGCGCAACCCGACTGTCGGCATCCGTACAGGAAATCCAGCGCGCGCCTTGGTTGAGCAAGTGACGGGCACCGATGCCGCGCACCTGTCCGATATTGCGCGCCTGTACCGTGAGACTTTCTACTTGATAGCCCTGTGCGATGGCTGCACTGCGATCCGTACAACTGTCGAGGACGACCAGGATCCGCACCTCTTCCCCCAGCAACGCTGGGTGGTTTGCCGCAATAATCGCCGTTTTGAGGCATTCGGGTAGTAGCGCTTCTTCGTTATGTGCCGGTATCAGAATGCCGATCATCGCAGGCCCTCCAGCGTGGCGACCGAGGCGCTTTGGCGACCCCACAGATCGAGTAAAAAATCGTTGTCGTGCATCTGCGCCTGACGAGGCATATCTAGCCGCTGCTCCAGCAATCCATGAACCTGTTCAGCGTTGAGCGGGCAGCCTTCGATAGACGGGCGCCAGTGACAGGCCAATACCTGGCCATCATCCGTCAGAGAGGCCAGGGCGCGATCGAGCATTGCACCCAGATCATCGTGGTCCAGGTAATAGCACCACTCGCTGAGCACGATCAGCTCAAACGAGCCCGCAGGCCATTCTTCCGGCAACCGCCGTTGTTGCACCTGCGCGTGGGGGAACCCCTGCAAACGCGATTCGGCCAACGACACCGCTGCCGCTGCGGTATCGCAGCACAGTAGCCGGTCACAACGCGTTGCCAGCGCTGCACTCAGTTCGCCATTGGCACAGCCAGGTTCGAAAATCGAGGCATAGTGGGGGCGTGTCAGCACCGCCAGGGTCAGTGCACGCTTGCGTTGCTCGTACCATCGCTGGCGGAAGTCCCAAGGATCATCGCTCTCGGTAAATAAATGGTCGAAGTAGGCGGTCGCGACACTCATAGGAAAACCACTTCAAAAGGCTGCAACAGACGTTCGATGACGTAGGGCGCCAATACCGGAGGCAAACCGATCAGTGGATCGCCCTCCAACTGACTGGCGAAGGCATGCATGGCGTGGCGCTTGCGAGCGATTGCTTCGGCTGTCAGTGCAATCTTGCGGGCGCGGTGCCAGGGCACCTGTTGATCTTCGGGCGTCGCCCAATGCCAGGTCCATACTGGCAGCTCGACCAGCCTGGCGCCCACCGCCAGGGCGGCCCTGGCGCTGGCGCGTCCGACGGCTTCATGGTCGCAATGCCCATCCTCGCGCCACGTGGTGAACACCACATCAGCGGGTTTGAGGTGACGCTGGATGAATTCACCCAGCTCATCCTCCCGCGCCGCCACCTGACTGTCGGCAAAACCGGCGCGCAGCCATTTCAGGCTATGCAGTGGCAACCCCAGGCGGTGCAGGGCCTGGGCCGACTCTTGAGGGCGGATCACGCTCAGGCGTTGCACCGGCCAACGGCGTGAGCCGGGATGACTGGCGCTGCCATCGGTCACGGAAATCAATTGCAGTGTTCGGTCCAGCGCGGCCAAGCCTTGCAGCAAGCCACCACAGCCGAGTACTTCATCGTCGGGATGGGGCGCGATGATGACCGCGCGGCTGCCTTCCGGCACAAGCTCTGCGACGCTGATCACGGGCAGGCTGGCCAGCCTGGCGGAATCTTGCCACAGGCGTAGCGGGGTACCTTGGCCGACAATCGGATTGGCTTTCATAGTGCCCACGTCTGGTTGGTTTGGCTGATCAGTTGTTGACCCAGGGCCGCCAAGTCACGTTCGGCATGGCTTTGACGCAGATACACTGGCAGATCCGCGATCAAGCGGGCGAAGTGCCGATCCTTGCAATAAGGCCCAGCCCCCAAGGCGCGGCCCGCATGCCCGATAACCTGGTCCGCCGCCGCCTCCACAACGCCCCTTGCCCGCCGCGCCAGCAACTGCGCATTGGCCTGCGGATGCCGGTCAATCTCTTCAGCGCTGCTCCGTAACACGGCGGCCGCGGCAGACAAGGCCACGTCCACAGCGCCCAGGTGAGCCAGCGCATGGGGTTCTTCACGGCGCGCGCAGTGTTCGCGCAAGACCTCTGCCAGACAGCGTGCCGCCCCATACCAACAGGCCGCTATGCCGACCCCACCGTGCCAGAAGCCAGGGCGTTGCAAGTAGTCGCCGGGGCCGCCCACCGCCACGCCATCGGCGTTGCAAAACCGCACTTGCACACTGGCAGTGGCGCCCATGCCGACCGCTTCCCAGCCTTCACCCGTTACCGTGACGCCTGCCTGGTGCATTGGCACGGCAATCAGTTGTTGGCGGTCCCGTTCATCCCAGGCGGTTAGCAGACCGTGGCTGACCACGCCGGCGCCTGAACACCAGGCCTTGCACCCCTCAAGCACCCAGCGCTGACCCACACGCGTGACTCGAACCCGCTCCGTGGGTGGTTCAGCCGCCCACATGCCCCACGTACTGCCAGTAGCTGGAGCGGGGCTGTCGAGTTCCGCCATGATCGCGAGCGCATCGGTGTGCCCTTCAAACAACTTACACAGCCCAAGATCATGGCCCGCCACGCGCGCCAACTGGTTGAAACGCTGCAGCGTTTGCCCGCCACCGGGCAGCGGCAACTGGTCCAACCGCTGCTGGGCCATCGCCCTCAGGGTTTGCCCGAGGCCCTCGGCATCCACAGGTGCCTGGCGATCAAGCTGCAGAAATGCGTGCAGCGCCATTTCACACCTCGTCTTCCTGTTGCAGCTCGAACAACAGTAACGAGCGGTTGGTCACCGCATATTCGTGATCAAAGTCAAAGCGTTCCTGGCCGCGCACCGCCGTTTGATTGATATCGACCAGGCATGTCCAGAAGCCGCCATCCGGAACCGGTGGCAGGCGGAAGTTGACGACGTCGTGGTGTGCATTCACCACCAGCAACAGCGTGGCATCCGCACCCGGGCGGCGGATCCCGGTTTCCTGGGCGCGGCCGTCAAGCAACATGCCCAGGCAGCGACCGTGACTGTCATGCCATTGCTCGGTGGCCATCTCGTTGCCATCCGGCGCCAACCAGGTCACATCTTTAACGCCGATGTCTTCGTTGTAATCGCCGACAAGGAAACGCCCACGGCGCAGGATCGGGTAAGCCTGACGCAGCTTGATCAGACGTTTGACGAACTGCAGCAAGGCTTTGCCGTCTTCATCCAGATCCCAATTGACCCAACCGATCTCACTGTCCTGGCAATAGGCATTGTTGTTGCCATGCTGGGTACGGGCGAACTCATCGCCGGCCACCAGCATCGGCGTGCCTTGCGCCAGCAACAGCGTGGCGAACAGATTGCGCATCTGGCGCAGGCGCAATGCGTTGATTTCAGGATCATCGGTAGGTCCTTCAACCCCGCAGTTCCACGAGAGGTTGTTGTTGCTGCCGTCCTGATTGTTCTCGTCGTTGGCTTCGTTGTGTTTGTCGTTGTAGGACACCAGGTCGTGGAGGGTGAAGCCATCATGGGCGGTGATGAAGTTCACCGAACTGTAAGGACGGCGCCCACGCTGGTTGAACATATTTCCCGACGCCGTCATGCGCCCGGCAAAATCCGCCAACTGTCCGTCGTCGCCTTTCCAGAACGCACGCACGGTGTCACGGAATCGGTCGTTCCATTCCATCCAGCCCGGTGGGAATTTGCCCACTTGGTAGCCACCGGGGCCGCAGTCCCAGGGCTCGGCGATCATTTTTACCTGGCGCAGGATCGGGTCCTGGCGGCAGGCGACCAGGAAGCTGTGACGCTCGTCGAAACCCTCATGATAGCGGCCAAGAATGGTCGCCAAATCAAAGCGGAAGCCGTCGACGTGCATCTCGGTGGCCCAGTAACGCAGGGAGTCGGTGACCATTTGCAGCACGCACGGGTGACTCAGGTCCAGGGTATTGCCGGTCCCGGAATCGTTGATGTAGTAGCGTTTGTCGTCGGGCATCAACCGGTAGTACGAGGCGTTATCGATGCCGCGCATCGACAGCGTCGGACCTTGCTCGTTGCCCTCGGCGGTGTGGTTGTAGACCACGTCCAGAATCACCTCGAGCTTGGCCTCGTGCAGGTGCGCAACCATCTCCTTGAACTCGGCGATCTTGCCGCTGGCCAGATAACGCGGATCAGGCGCGAAGAAGGCGATGCTGTTGTAGCCCCAATAGTTGGTCATGCCTTTTTCCAGCAGGTGCTGGTCGTTGACAAAGGCATGCACCGGCAACAACTCGACCGACGAAACGCCCAACTGGCGAATGTGCTTGAGCACGTCATCTTCCATCAGTCCGGCGCAGGTACCGCGTGCGGCTTCGGGCACCGAAGGATGACGCATGCTGATACCACGCAAATGCGTTTCGTAAATGATGGTGCGATCCCACGGCGTGCGTACCGGCAGGTCATTGCCCCAGGTATGCGCAGGGTCGATGACTTTGCTCTTGGGCACAAAGGGTGCGCTGTCGCGTTCGTCAAAACTGAGGTCGGCATCGGGGTGGCCGATGGTGTAGCCGAACAGCGCTTCAGACCACTTCAGTTCGCCCACCAGTTGTTTGGCGTAGGGATCGATCAGCAATTTGTTGTGGTTGAAGCGATGACCGTTGGCCGGATCGTAAGGACCGTAGACGCGATACCCGTAGATCAGGCCGGGATGGGCGTCAGGCAGGTAGCCGTGGAAGGTTTCATCGGTGTATTCGGGCAGTTCGATACGTTCCAGCTCGATTTCACCGCTGTCATCGAACAAACACAGCTCGACTTTGGTGGCGTTGGCCGAGAACAGCGCGAAGTTGACGCCCAGGCCATCCCAGGTGGCGCCCAGAGGGAAGGGCAAACCTTCACGAATCCGCGACGGCTCGCTGGCGGGCGTCGGTTGGGCTTTGTCGGGTTTGCTCATGGTGTTGCTCCTGCAATTTTTTCGGGCCAAGAGGCCGTGCCGGCCAAGGGCCAGGTAAGAATCCGGGGGGGTAACAGTCAATACGTCTTGAACCTTGCCGAACGGGAGGTAGAGTTTGCGCGGCCCTGCCTAGGTCAGGTTCAGTTGGAAGGTTTACGCGGCGCCCTGGGTTTCTTGGCTTCTGCAGGTTTTGCCGCCACAGCGGCGGCTGGTTTCGCCTTGGCCTTTGGTTTGGCTTTGGCCGCAGCTTTAGGCTTGGTCGGTGCCAACGCCTCGGCTTCTACCAACTTGCGCGCCATCTCCCAATGGCGGGCCTCGTGGCCTTCAGGTTTACCTTCAGACTCCCAGATCTGATACGCGAACTCACGAATGCGTTTGTCTTCGGTATTCATCGCAATGCTCCTCGCAGAAAATTTCAGCTTTTTTGGTCATCAGGATTAATCAAGATATTCACCGGGACAACGCCCAGGGCCGCACTGACCATTAGCTCCTTGTTGGGTGTGACTGCGTCTGTTTGCAAAAGTCCCTTCCAGTTTTGCATCGCGGGGGCGAACGGCAGTTGGATCCGGGTATCGCCCCAGACTTGCGCGTCAATCCGTGGGTATGCGTTGTTTTCAAGCAATCCATGGGACCAGCGCGGCACTATCACCAACAGCCTCTTGCCCTGATATTCGCGGCAAAAGGCGACGACCCGCTCGGCGTATTTGCCCACCACCTCGAGCGGTTCATAAGTGCCTTTGGCGAACAGCGCCGAATGGGTCTTGCGCAGGTTCAATGCCTCGCTGATCAAGGTCTGCTTGAGGTGCCCGTCACGCCAATGTTCAAGCAACGCTTCAATTTCGTCCGGCGCTTGCAAGGCACGTTGCCGGGCATTGAAGTCCACCGGCCGACGGTTGTCGGGATCCACCAGGCTCAAGTCCCAGAACTCGGCGCCCTGGTACAGGTCCGGCACGCCTGGCACACTGATCCGCAGCAAGGATTGCGCCAGTCCGTTCAGGGCGCCGGCGGGTGCGATGGCGTGGGCGGCACGTCCCAGCGCCGTACGCAGCGCCGTCCCTGAGTCGTCGAGCAACAAGCGTGCGAGGAACGCCTCGACAGCTTGCTCGTAAACCTCGTTGGGCGCGCTCCAACTGCTGTGCAACTTGGCCTCGCGCAAGGCTTTTTGCTGCCATTGCCAGAGTCGCTGGTGATACTCGTCACGGGCGTCGGCGTCGGCATCAAGATCCAGGTCGAGCGGCCAACTGCCCAGCAATACCTGATAGAGAATCAGCTCATCAGCGGCCGACGGCGCGGCCGGATCGCTGCGCACGGGCGCTGCCAGGCTCCGCCAATGGGTGACTTGCTCGGCGTACCAGCTGGCACACTCGCTGAGCACCGCCAGGCGCGCGCGGCTGTCCTCACCGCGTTTGTGGTCGTGGGTGGCGCTGGCCAGCAGATTGTCCGGGAAGGTGTGCAAGCGTTGCTGATTAACCGCGTGAAAATCTGCCAGGGGCGCACTGAACTGTTCGGTGTTGAACCCCACGTCGTTGCGCGACAGCAACACCGCCGAGCGATAGAACGCGGTGTCTTCCACGGCCTTGGCGGCGGCCGGGGAGGTCAGTTGCTGGAAGCGCACGCACGCATGCTTGAGCATCTTGCGTTCGCGTCCCACTGGACGCTCGCGCCAAGGCTGGCCGCCGAGCCATCGTTGCAGGCAATCGAGCACCGGCCAGTCGCCCTCGCTCAAGGTGCCGCGGGCACCGGCCAGGGCTTGCAGGAAAAACCTGTCGTCGCGCTCGCTGCGGCCCAAGGCACTGATATAGGTGCGATACACCGGGAAATGCACGATGAGCGCCTGCAAGGCGCGACGAATCGCGCCCAGGGTCAGGTCGCGACTCATCACGTCGTCGCGGGCCACTTGCAGTAATGCCTGGGCGACACTTTCAAAGTCACCCGCGAGGGAGCCGTTGAGGATTTGCTGGCGGGCTAGCCAGGCCTCTTCGATAAACGCCGACGGGCGCTCGGTCTGGCTGGACCAGAGTTGCGCCAAGGGTTCAAAGCCCTGCGGATCATGTTGCAACAGCGACAGTTGGTTCATGAACTCGTAGCCGGTGGTGCCGTCCACGCTCCAGTCTTCACGCAGCGTTTCGCCTTCGCCGAGGATTTTTTCAACGAAGATCGGCAGATGCCGCTGGGGCGACAGCGCGTCAACCCGGCGCCGGAGCTTGCGACAGTAGCCGCGAGGATCGGCGAGGCCGTCGATATGGTCGATGCGCAAGCCATCGATCAAACCTTCGCTGATCAATTGGAAGATCTTGCCATGGGTCGCTTCGAACACCGCGGCTCGCTCGACTCGCAGACCGCCCAGCTCATTGACGTCGAAAAAGCGTCGCCAGTTGATGTCATCCGCCGCTGTACGCCAGCTGGCCAGGCGATAGCTTTGTTGTTCCAGCAATTGATGCAAACGCGCAAAACCTTCGGGTTGCCGCGAATCGAACAGTGCAAGGCTGGCATCGATAGCGCCGCGCACCGTCGGATCACTGGCCTGCTCGGCCAACGCTTGCTTCAGCGGCTGCGCCTGAGCATAGGCATCGGTTTGATAGGCCAGGGCGCTGAAGCGGTCGGCCAGGTCTTTGAGAGAAGGCTCGGCGCGCAGGATGTCGCCATAGTCGCCGGGGCAGATCGGGAAGCGGTGTTCATAGTGTTCGACAAAAAAACTGCCGTGCTGGGCATCGAAGCACAGGGGTAAGGTGCCGTTTTGCAACGCCTCGCCGTAATCGCTGCCCAGAAAAGGCATCAGCAATTGGCCTTTGAGCAGCGGGTCGGGTGAATGCCATTGAATATCGAAGAACTCGCTGTAGGGGCTCAGGCGTCCCCACTCCAGCAAGTCCAGCCACCAAGGATTGTCGCTGCCACCGACGGCCATGTGGTTGGAGACGATATCGAGGATCAGCCCCATGTCGTGCTGGCGCAGCGCCTCGACCAGCCGGCGCAGCGCGGGTTCGCCGCCCAGTTCAGGGTTGACGGTGGTCGGATCGACGACATCGTAGCCATGCATGGAGCCGGCGCGGGCGCGCAACAGCGGCGAGGCGTACACATGACTGATGCCGAGCGCGGCGAAGTAAGGCACCAGCGGCACCGCATCGTCGAGGGTAAAGCCTTGATGAAATTGCAGGCGCTGGGTGGCGCGCAGAGGTATTGCGTTCATCGGTCACGCTCACTGGCTTGTTGGCGGGCGACAGCCAGCAACTCAAGACGCCGGGCGGCGTTTGCATCGTCGAGCACGTTCGCGGCCTCGCCCGGCAAACGCCGGCGCCAGTTGGGATGGGTGTCGGTGGTGCCGGGCAGATTGGCTTGCTCTTCAATGCCCAGGGCATCTTCAAGGGGCAACAGCACCAGCGGTGCACGGGTGTGGCCCAGGTACCGCACGCTGGCGTCGATCATGTGGTCGGTTTCGTTGCGTATTTCATCACTGAAGTTCTGCGGGTCCTGGCTCAGGGCCTGGCGCAGGGCCTGGCGCTCACGCAAGCGATGCTCGCTCCACTGCTCGACCGCCGGCGCATCGATGAGCCCGAGTTGAATATTCCAGTCGATGTCACGGCTGTGCCACCAGCCATTGAGCGTCGGCAGATCATGGGTGCTGCTGGTGGCCAGGGCGTTGTCGGGCCAATCGAGGATCGGCGTGAATTGGCCTGCATGATCCTGCTCGAACAGCAACACGCGCATGCCGAGTATCGAGCGGGCGATCAGCTTGTCGCGCAGACCATCGGGCACGGTGCCCAAGTCCTCGCCGAGGACGATGGCCTGGTGACGGCTGGACTCCAGGGCCAACAGCCGCAGCAGGTCGTCTACCGGGTAATACAAATAGGCACCGTCCTTGGGCGAGGCGTCCTTGGGAATCACCCACAGCCGCTGCAGACCCATGACATGGTCGATGCGCAAGCCGCCGGCGTGCGCGAAGTTGGCCCGCAGCATTTCAATAAAGGCACGAAAGCCATGGCGCTTGAGGCCTTCGGGGGAAAACGCGGAAATCCCCCAGCCTTGCCCGGAACGGTTGAGAATGTCCGGCGGCGCGCCCACGGTCAGTTCAGCCAGCAACTCATCCTGGCGGCTCCAGGCCTGACTGCCGGCGCCATCCGCGCCGACGGCCAGATCGGCAATCAACCCGACGCCCATACCGCCGCCACGCGCTGCTTGTTGCGCGCGCTCCAGGCAGCGGGCGATCAGCCATTGGCTGAAGGCGTAGAAGGCAATTTCTTCAGCATGCTCGCGGGCAAACTGCGCCAACTCCGGGCTGCCGGGGTCGCGCCAGGCTTGTGGCCAATCGCGCCAGTCGAGGCTTTCGCCGTTGGCGGCGTGCTGGGCCTGTATCGCTTCGAAGCGGCAGTGGTTTTCCAAGGCTTCACCGCCGGCCTGGCGAAAACTGAGGAAGTCGGCGTGTTGCGGGTGCTCCCCGGCGCGAAAGTCATCGAACAGTGCACGCAACAGACGTTGCTTGGCCTTGGCCGCGGCAGGCCAGTCGATCAGGCTTTGTTGTTCGAGTTCTTGCAACTCGTCCGCCAACCCACTGCTTTGGATAGCGTCGCGCAGTGCGCGTTCACCGAGGATACAACCCGGCGAGGCATACAGACTGTTAAGGAACAGGCGACTGGAGGGCGAGTAAGGGCTGTAGCGCTCGGCGTCGGCGCTGAACATCGCGTGCATCGGGCTGATCGCCAGGGCATCGGCGCCACGCTCAGCGGCCGCGCGGGCCAGTTGTTCAAGAGCCTGGGTGTCACCGAAACCGCCGTCACCGCTACGGCGCAGGGCATATAACTGGGCGCTCAGGCCCCAGGCGCGAGCGTTCTGGCTGTCAACGGCGTCGGCCACGCTGTAGCAACGACTCGGCGCCACGGCTAGCGTGAACTGTTGCTCGGCGATGTGTACGAGGTGGTACCCCACGGGAAGAGCACCCGCAAGCGCCGCCTCGGCGCTCAGTTTCAGGGTTCGGGTCTTGCCATCTTCCAGGTCGATCCGGCAAGGCGTGCCCGGCGCGAAATACCGTGCCAGGTCCAGAGACATACCGACATCCAGGGTGAGCAAGGGTGGCAGGTGCTTGTCTTGCTGCACTTGCTCCAGATCTTTCAGGCTGGCGGCGATGGCTTCATCGCTGTCGGCGGGATGGCCCAGGCCTTTGAGCACGGCGCGCAGAGCGTCGGGACTGACATGTTGCATACGGCCGTTGGCGTCGATCCAATCAACCGCCAGCCCGGCGCGGCTGGCCAGGATTTCCAATTGCGCGTCGCTCAAGAGTGCTCTCCAACAGGTGATGAGGTGTCGCCCGGCGTCAGGCTGACGCGGGCGCTGAAGGGCGTGAGTAAGGCGTCGTCGGTAGCGCTGGCAAACAGGATGTGCGCGCCGGCCGGGTGCTTGAAGCTGGCCGGGCTGAGGTTCAGGTCGATCTGCAACACCTCGCCATTGCCCAGGCGCCAGCGCGCCGACACTGCGCCCTGGCCCAGTACCTGCGCCCCCAGCGCCACGCAGCCCGGCAAGTGCGGCACGATATGGCGTTGGCGCAGGCTCAACAGTTGCCGGTAGAGCCGGGTGTGCTGGTTCTCGGTAAAGCTCGGTATCGACTGGTGGAACGTTGACGCCGCGTTGGGATCCGGAATTCGCTCGCGTCGCTCGGCATCCTGAAATGCGGCAAACTCGGCGAACTCGTTGCGCCGGCCTTCGCGCACCGCCTCGGCCAGTTCTCCGTGGTGATCGGTGAAGAACAGGAAAGGTTCGCGAGCGTTGACTTCGTCGCCCATGAACATCAGGGGAATCATCGGCGACAGCAGTAGCAGGGCGGTCGCCGCCCGGAGCGCCTCGGGCGTGCAGAGTTGGTGCAGGCGCTCGCCCAGGGCGCGATTGCCGATCTGATCATGGTTCTGCAAAAACAGCACGAAAGCACTCGGCGGCAGATGCCCGCTGCGCTCGCCGCGCGTGTGGCCGTGGCGCGTGGCGTGCCCCTGGTAGATGAAGCCTTCGCTCAGGCAACGCGCCAGCTTGGCGGTGGTGTCTTCGGCAAAATCGCTGTAATAGGCGTCTGTCTCGCCGGTCAGCAGCACGTGCAGGGCATTGTGGCCATCGTCGTTCCACTGGGCGTCGAAATCCTGCTCCAGCAGGTTGGCTTGGTTGAATTCGTTCTCCAGCACCAGCCAGACATGGCGCGCAGGGTCGATCTGCTGACGCACACGCTGTGCCAGCTCCTTGAGGAAGTTGGGGTTATCGATGGCATGCACGGCATCCAGGCGCAGGCCGTCGAAGCGGTATTCAAGCAGCCACATCAGCGCGTTATCGAGGAAGAAGTCGCGCACCTCGCGGCGATCGAAGTCGATCCCGGCCCCCCAGGGCGTATGCACGTCTTCGCGGAAAAAACCTTTGGCATACTGGCCCAGGTAATTGCCGTCGGGGCCGAAGTGGTTGTAGACCACATCGAGGATCACGGCGAGGCCGTGCTCATGGGCGCGATCGATCAGTTGTTTGAGTTGTTCGGGGGAGCCGTAGGTGGATTGCGGCGCATAGGGCAAGACCCCGTCGTAGCCCCAATTCCGTTCGCCGGGAAACTGCGCCAGGGGCATCAGTTCAATCGCGGTGATACCCAGTTCAGCCAGGGGCGGCAGGTGTTTTTCAACCTCGGTGTAACCGCCCAGCGCACCGACATGCAGTTCGTAGATCACCGCCTGATGCCAAGGACGGCCTTGCCAGTTGCGATGGCGCCATTGATAGGCGAGCGGGTCGACTACCAGGCTCCAGCCATGCACGTCGAGAGCCTGCGCTCTCGATGCTGGGTCTGGCACATCGCGTTCGCCATCGATGTTGTAGCGGTAACGAGTGCCCGCCGGGCACTGTAATTCGACAACAAACCAGCCATCCGCCCGGGACAGCATGGCGGCCGAGCTTCCATCTTCCAATTCCACGCTGACATAAAATGCATCAGGCGCCCACAAGGCGAAACGGGTATGTTTCGCGTCCAGGATCCTCGCGCCGTGGGGCCATGTTTCCAGAGTCCGTAACGGCATTAAGTGCGACCTCGTCAGTTTTTTCCTGTTTTTACCTGTGCTTTCGCTACCAGGAGTTCATACAGTTCGGCATAGGGTTCGACTGCCTGGCTCCAGTTGAACGGTGCGCTCATGGCCCGGCAACGCATGGCGTTCAGCAGGCCGGGGTAAGCGAACACCTTGAACGCCCGGGACAAGGCGGCTTTGTAGCTGGACACCGTGGATTCGTCGAACAGGAAGCCGGTAACGCCATCCTCGATGGTGTCAGCCAAGCCACCGGTGTTGCGCGCCACCGGCAGCGAACCAAAACGCTGGGCGTACATCTGGCTCAAGCCGCAAGGCTCGTAGCGCGACGGCATGAGTAAAAAGTCGCTGCCGGCGAACATCCGACGCGCATCGGTTTCGTTGAAGCCAATGCGTACGCCGATGCGGCCGGGGAAACGCAGGGCCAGGGCGCGCATCGATTGCTCTTCTTCAGGCTCACCACGGCCGATGATCGCAATCTGACCGCCGTTTTCGACGATATAACTCGACACCGCCTCGGTCAGGTCCAGGCCTTTCTGGTACACCAGGCGCGACACCACGGCAAACAGCGGGCCGGTGGAGGGCTCAAGGCCAAACAACTCGCGCACCTGGGTGGCGTTGACGGCCTTGCCTTCCCAGTCACCAATGTTGAAGGGGTGTTCCAGATGTGGATCAGTCGACGATTCCCAGCTTTCATCTATGCCATTGGGAATGCCACTGAGCAGACCTTGCTGAGTCTTGCTGGCGAGAAAACCATCCAGGCCACAACCGAATTCGGGGGTGGTGATTTCACGCGCATAGGTGGCACTGACCGTGGTGATATGGCTGGAATAGGCCATGCCGGCCTTGAGGAACGACATCTTGCCGTAGAACTCCATGCCTTCCTGCTGCAAGGCATGCTCGGGAATGCCAAGTTCCGGACACGACGCCAGACTGATCACACCCTGATAGGCGAGGTTGTGGATGGTAAATAACGTCGGCGTGCGTGAACCACGCCAGTGCATATACGCGGGTGCCAGGCCCGCGGGCCAGTCATGGGCGTGCACCAGGTCAGGGCGCCAGTGGATGTGCGCCAGATTGGCGGCGATATCGGCGGCAGCCAGGCCCAGGCGAGCGAAGCGGATATGGTTGTCCGGCCAGTCACGCCCATTATTCGCACCGTAAGGCGTGCCTTCGCGCTCGTAGAGCTCGGGGCAGATCAAGACATAAATGACCAGCCCGTCCTTGAGGTCCATGCGCCCGATCTTGCAAGGCGGCAGCGCGGCATGGCCACCCAGCTCGCCGATGATATGAATGGGGTTGTCGCTCTCGAGCACCTGCGGGTAACCGGGGATCAACACCCGCACATCGTGCAAATGGGCCATGGCGCGAGGCAGCGCGGCGGAGACATCGCCCAGGCCACCGGTCTTCACCAGGTCGGCCAGTTCCGAGGTCACAAACAGTACTTTTTTACGATTGGGTTTTTGAGACGATACCGGCCGCGTTGTGCCGGAAAGTTCAGCCAACGACGTTGGCCCGCTCACCGGCTGATTAAAACGCTCTCCCTGAGTATCTATAGCGGCACTGATCATAATTCTCTCCCATGTGTTGTTCAGCTGATGACCTGACGCCATCAGCGAAGATTGGCAGCATCCTGCGGCCAGACGTACAAGCGCTACACAGACCCGCAAGCCTTATGCCAGTTGTGCTGGTGTGATCAATTGAGTGGATAGACGGGCGTCGACGTGGGACACCAGCGCGCTTCTCACCCTAGACCTGACCTGTGACAGATGTGGAAAGTTTAGATTTTTTGCGGGGTTTTTGTTCTGAAGGAGAACCATCGGTCAGCAGTCTAGGCCAGATGCTAGACCCCGTAAGGCGTGTGGGAAATTTTTGTAGGACAAAAAAATTTTGCTGAAAGGGAAGCGATAGCGCAAAACGCGAGAGCTTGGGCTCGACTCGCTGCTTCGGCGCTCTTTATCAGGTTCCGCCGCTGGAAAGTCGATGCCTGATCGCAGGGCACCGCAACACCCGTGCCCGAAAAGGGTGCGCCGCACTGGCGCGCAACAGTTAAAGTGATTTATTAAGAGATAATATATGTTTATAAACAGCAGGTTACATAGTTAATGTGAAGTGATTTATCGTTATGTAGGAGCGAGCTTGCTCGCGAAAAACCTCAACGATAGCGCGTGCTTCCTGGATAAACGCGGCGCCTATGAGTTTTTCGCGAGCACGCTCGCTCCTACATTTAGGGTTTGCCAGTCCTTGGGCTGCTCAGCAGCCACTCTGCTATAGTTTTAGAGCTTTTGCAGTTCTCGCAGCAACGTCTGGTGGAACAGCGCCGGCTCTTCCATCTGTGGCGCATGGCCCAGACCGGGGAATTCCACCAGCGTGGAATGGGGAATCAGCTTGGCCACCTGCTTGCCCAAGACGCCGTAATGCCCAACTTTCGCCTTGACCTGCGGCGATGCAATGTCGCTGTTGATCGCGGTGGTATCACTGGTGCCAATCAGCAATAGGGTCGGAACCTGCAAATCCTTGAACTCGTAGTACACCGGCTGGGTGAAGATCATGTCGTAGATCAGTGCCGAGTTCCACGCGACCTGTTTCTGTCCAGGCCCTTTGTTGATGCCCACCAGCATCTCGATCCAGCGCTCGTACTCGGGTTTCCAGCGGCCTGCGTAGTAAGTCTTGCGCTGGTAGTTGCGCGCACCTTCGGCCGTCATCTTCAACTCGCGCGCATACCACTGGTCCACGGTGCGATAAGGCACGCCGAGGGCTTTCCAGTCTTCCAGGCCGATGGGGTTGACCATCACCAGTTGTTCCGTCTGGTCTGGATAGAGCAGGGCGTAGCGAGTGGCGAGCATACCGCCGGTGGAATGGCCAAGAATCGTGGCCTTTTGAATGCCGAGTTTTTCCAGCAGTTGGTGCGTGTTAAGCGCCAGTTGCTGGAAACTATATTGATAATGATCGGGCTTGCTGGAGGTGCAAAAACCGATCTGGTCAGGCGTGATGACACGGTAACCAGCGTCGCTCAAGGCCTTGATCGATGCGTCCCAAGTGGCGCCGCAGAAGTTCTTGCCGTGCATCAGCACCACGCTGCGGCCGTTGGCTTTGCCCGTGGCAGGTACATCCATATAACCCATCTGCAAGGATTTGCCCTGGGACTGAAAGTTGAAATGCTCAACCGGATAGGGGTATTGGAAACCTTGCAACTCTGGGCCGTAGGTGGGGTTTGCGGTGTCGGCGAGGGCGGGAAGGGCGAGTGTGGCCAGCAGGCCGGTGAGGTAAAACGTTCGAGCTAGAGGCATCGGAAGTCTCCGGAGAGGGTTGATTGAAGGCGGTGTGGGAGGATTAACCGGTTAGACCCACTGCAGGGTCAACACGGCCAGCACGGCATAACGGGCGGCTTTGGCAAGACTGACGATCAGCAGAAACCGCCACAACGGTTCACGCATCACCCCAGCCACCAATGTGAGCGGGTCGCCGATGACGGGCATCCAACTGAGCCATAACGACCAATGCCCCCAACGCTGATAATGACCGCGGGCCTTTTCCAATTGCGTTGCACTGAGGGGAAACCAGCGGCGCTCCTTGAAGTGCTCGACGGAGCGGCCCAACAGCCAATTGACCAGTGAACCAAGGACATTGCCCAGCGTCGCGATCGCAAGCAACCATCCCAGTGAGTAGTCGCCACTGAGCAGCAGGGCCACCAGCACCGTCTCCGATTGCAACGGCAACAGGGTTGCCGCGCCAAAAGCGCTGATAAACAGTCCCGCGTAACCGGCCCACATCAATCAGTGAGCCGGATAATCAGCCACCACGACGTCTTTGCCGTCCCGGGTCAAACCAATGACTTGATAAGCCTCACTCATGCCGTCCATTTCCATCCCGGGTGAGCCCATCGGCATGCCGGGCGCGGCGATGCCTAGCAGGTCATCGCGTTTGCGCAGGGCCATTACCTGGTCGGCAGGAACGTGGCCTTCGACGAACTTGCCATCAATCACCGCCGTATGACAGGAGGCCAGCCGCGGGACAACGCCCAGGCGTTGCTTGACCAGGCTCATGTCTGCTTCAACATGGTCGTTGACCTTGAATCCGTTGCTTTCCAAATGACTGATCCACTGCTTGCAGCACCCGCAATTGGCATCACGGTGCACATCAATAGCGATCAAGTCGGCGGCCTGGGCCAGCGAGCTGATGAACAGGGCTGACAGGAAAGTCAGGCGCAGAGGGTTTTTCATAGAGGTTTCCATCCATTACGGACACTGCAGAGAGCACGCATTCTCCGCGCTTTTGGGTTATCGGTGAGGAGGTTTTGTTTCGAAATCATACGAAAGTGGGACAGTCCCGAAATCCCTGCAGCTTAGCCTCGGGCGATTGTCGGCAAACTGAGGTGGAGATGACAATTGTGTCAGGTCAGGAAGTTTCCAGACGCTGTTTGAGACGATCCAGCGCCTGATTCGATAGTTCAATCATGCGCGCGTGCAAGCTGGTGAGTTGCAACTCGGTCTCATAAGTCAGAATCCGCTTGAACAGAGTGCCGCCGCCCTGTGACTGGAGCAGGTAGTGAATGCAGCCATCGACGGCCAGCGAGGTGAACACCACCCGGAACTCCCGTGGCGCAACCGCGACTTGCACCCGGTGACTCATGGGCACACGCACGCCCAGCAAGTCGATTATTTCGGTGAACCGTTGTCCAGCAGCCAGCGAGCCTGTCGTACCGGTATCGGCACTCAAGGACGTCGGATGCCACTCCTGCCAGCGATCCGGCTGGGTCACATAGTCGTAGACGGCTTCTATAGGGGCCTGGATATAGCGTTCCTGGCTGATCCGCTCAAGGCGAACCGGGTGCTCAACTGAATTCATGACACACCTCCTGTACGGCTAGGAACTTTCAGGATAGACCGACTCCCGCACAACGCACGGGAGTCGGCCGGGTATCTTCAGCGCACCTTGAAGCGGCTCATCAGGGCGATCACTTGGCTGTTGGCCTGCACCAGGGTATGAGTGTTGTGCGCGGCGGCTTGACCGCTTTGGACCAGCTCGTCGACCATCTGTCGGATCTGCACCATGCTGCGATTGATCTCTTCGGTGACTGCACTTTGTTGCTCGGCCGCGGTGGCGATCTGGGTACTGAGGTTATTGATGTGACTGACCGAACCGGCCATTTCATCCAGCCCCGTATTGACCCTCGCCGTGGCGTCCGCCGCCGACTGACAACTGACTTGGGTGTTTTCCATCGCGGTCACCGAAGAATTGACCCCCAGCGTCAGGCGGCCGAGCATTTCATTGATTTGCGAGGTACTGGCCTGGGTCCGGGCGGCGAGGGCGCGCACTTCATCGGCAACCACCGCAAAGCCACGTCCCTGCTCGCCGGCCCGCGCCGCTTCAATCGCTGCGTTGAGTGCCAACAGGTTGGTCTGGCCAGCAATCGCGCCAATCACGTCCAGGGTTTCAGTGATGCGCTGGGCGTCCTGGCGCATGTTTTCCACGGTCTGGGTGGCACTGGACACTTCACCGATCAAGGCTCCGACACTGCGCGAGGCCTCATCCACCACCAGCCGCGAACGGTCAGCGTGTTCATTGGCGCGCTGAGTGAAGGCAGCCGTCTCGGCGGCGTTTTCAGCCACCGTATCCGCGGTCGAGCTCATCTCGTTGATAGCGGTCACGGTCTGATCGGTCTCCGAGGCGTGGCGCACCAGAATCTGATTGGTCTGGACCGAGGCCTGCTGCAATTGCGCCAGGCTCGAGGACATGGCCCCCGTGGCCTGGGTCACTTCACCGATCATGTTTTGCAGATAGATAATAAAACGGTTGACTGAATGCCCAATGGCACCCAGCTCATCTTCGGCGCGGACGGTGATCCGTCGGGTCAGGTCAGCATCCCCCGTAGACAGCGCGTCAATGTTGGTCTTCAGGGCTTTCATCCGCTGCACTAACTGACGGATGGCGTAGACCTGCAGCAGCACCAGCAACAAGACCATGGGGATTTGCAGCAAGCTCAGGGTTCCCAGCACATCATCGCGCTGGGCGGTGATCAGTGAGGTGGGCAGGGCGGTGGCCAGGAACCAGGGCGTACCTTCAATGGGGCGCATGAAAAACGTGCTGGCTACGCCCTGATTGTCGAATTCACTGCGTTGCAACGGTTGATCACGATGGGCCAGGCCAGCGCTGACCTGCGCGGCAAAGGCCGAGGTGGCCGTCAGTTCGCTGATGTTTTTCAACACCTGCGGGCCGCTGATCCGCGAGCTGTTGCTAATGATTTTGCCGTCCCCCTCGACGATCAGCATCTGCCCGCCGATGTCTTTCTCCTTGCTGGCCACCAGATCGTTGAAGAATCCCAGCGTCACATCAATGGTGGCGACACCGTAAGGCACGCCATCGCGTGCAATGGCCATGGCGCAATTGGTGCGTGGCTGGGCGCTGGCGTCATCCTTATAAGCCGCGGCCCAGGCGCACTGGCCAGCAGGCGATTGCAGGCCACCCTTGTACCAGGTCTGGTCGTAATAGTTGGGGGCCGCGTCACTGTTCCAGAAAGTGTTGACTATCAGCTTGCCCGAGGCATCACGGTGCCAGAACGTACTGTGTTTATTGCGCCCCGGGGTGCGCTGGTCGGGTAGGGGCCAGATGCCGCCACCAAATACCTTTTGTTCGCCGTACTGGTCCACCAGCCCCGGCAGGACCTTGTCGATGGCATCGCTGTCGAGCAGGGGGATGGTCTGGGTGATGCTACGTTGCTGAGACTGGACCTTGTTCAATTCGCCCTGAATCTGTTCGGCCACTTCCGCAATGCGGTTGAGGGCGACCTGTTCTTCGGTGTGACGCAACTTGGGGGCCACAAGTTGGCCGATGCCAACCACGGTCAAGATGAATAACAGCAGGACGAACAGTACGAGAAACAAGGTGTAGCGAGCTTGAATGGAGCGTAGTGAGGGCATGGGACGGTCCTTGCGAAGCGTTTATTATCGACGCAGCTTTTTAAGAGCTTCATAGAAGTATCGGCTTGGGAGCAAGGAGCTTTAGGTACGATCGTACAAGAAAGTAACGCGGGCTGAGCCAGGCATTGAGCCGCGGACGCACACGCCGGCGATTCAATGGCAGCGGGTTAAATCTGATAGTGCTTCAGGTGCCTTTTCTGGCGAACCTTGCGGCCTGTCAGGGCAACCAGCCGGGCCTCCCACCGTGGATCATATAACGGTTAAAAACAGACAAACGGTGGCACTACCTGTCAGATATGACAGTAGACACATGTCCTTCTGCAGCGCCAACTATTAATACCCTATTGAACTTATGCTAAATCCCCGCACTGATTTCACTGCACGATTAAGCGTAATTGATAAAAGGGAAGCGGTGTTTTGCAGGAGTCTTGATTGGCAAGGCTCAACTCAAGGAATCAAGATTATGTGCGCAGCTCCTGTCGCTACGAATGTGACTATTATAGGTGAGCCCACGCCCGGAGGTACGGTGCGGGGGAGTTATTTTTATGAACACTCACAAGCGGAATCAGGTTCGACATATCATTGGTATATTAACAGCAAAAAATATCTAACTACGAATGATTCACTGGATTTTTCAATTACTGCCGCCATGGCTGGCGCAAAAATCAGATTCGCCGTTGTGCCCATGTCAGCCAGTGGTGAATCAGGGGTAGAAACATGTTCTCTAGAAATTGATGTTTTCAACGGCTATCAGAATATTACCGAAGAGGAAAATCGTAATAGCTTTATGTCACAAACAGGGCAGTACTCGTTTTACGCTCCCGATCCAAAAGATCGAGTTTTCGTTGCCAGTGCTGCGGCATTTTCACTCACTGATGGCACAACGCAAAGCGTCCATGTCAAGGGCCTAAAGGCGTTTGGCGGAGAGCCTCCGGAAGAAATTAAAACGTACTTAAAAAACAACCCGGCCACTCGAATGTTTTCAACCGAACGTGATTTCGCAGCGTTAGTTCCGGTTTTAGGCAGCACCAAGCGCCTGCTGTTATGGGGCGAAAATATGAACAATATCCCCCCAGAACTTGATCTAAATAATGTTAAATCTGTCTATGCTAACCGTACCGCCATTGCATTTATTTATGACAGTCCGCCACAGGAAAGTAATAAAATTGGCGCTATCGGCGATGCCGCGAATGGAGGCCTGGTACCGGCGACAGTTCAACAAGCCTTATTCTTCGACCCACCTAGGGCAATCTACGCAACGGAAAACGCTTTTGCGGTACTCACATCTAAAGGCCGTGTTCATACATGGGGAAGCGCTACAGGCGGTGGGGTGATAGGTGATGCTGAAACTACTTTAAAGAATATAAATGTTGAAAAAATTGTTGCCACGGCAAGTGCATTCTGCGCAATCGGACCGTACGGCAACGGGGATCCTGAGATAAAACACCCTGTGGTTTGGGGGGACGCGGTGGGAGGCGGGGTCCTGCCACCCGAACAGCTTGAGCAAATCTTCGATCTAGATGGCGTCGTTCAGGTAGTCGCCAATCGCAATGCTTTTTGCGCTATCACCAAAAAGCGGGGAAAAGCGATCAGCTGGGGGGGCGCAGACTATGGCGGGACAATGAGTGAAGCGGCCCTGAATTTGGCCTCCCGTGGCAATATTTTATTATGTCGAGGCTCGGCTTGGGCGTTTTGCATGGTTAATAGTGCCGGAGAGTCCGAGTCTTGGGGCCAGGCGGGTTATGGTGGCGGCACACTGGAAGATGGTACAGCAGAAGAAAATGATGCTGGCAAAGTGTTGGATCAGAGTGGACAAAAACAACGTATCCAGACGCTGTTCAATGAAATGAAGGTTGAAAGTTGGTACGAGAGAAATAGGGCTCTGCCGTTGCATCAATGTATCTGTGAGCCTGACTCAATGCTTGGAAGTAATCCATCTGAAATTACACTACCTGATGGAGGAACCATTAATTTTTACGCCAATGATGCGAGTTTTTTCATGGTGGCAAAGGAGCCGGATGGTAGTACCAAAGAATTATTCAGTTGGGGGCAGCCGACAGGTGGCGGCACTATTCCTACCGATGTCTGGCAAGTACTGAGGGCAAGTTTAATAACCGCTGTATATTGTACTAACGGCGCTTATGGGGTCATCAGCACTCAAGGTTCCGTCACTGGCGCGGTCAACGCATTTGGTGGGGGCACCGCTAACGAAGATGCCGGAGAAATTCCAGAGGAGCTGGCAGACTATTTGCGGCACGACGTGCGCGGGCTCTACTCGATGAAATTTATGCCGCCGGCCTATCCGACCAGTTCACGACTCGCCTCGGCATTTGCAGCCAGAAGAGCCGATGGTAGTTACGCCATATGGGGTGGTGGAACTAATGTGGTTGACGAGTTATTCGTCCCCTCTTCTTAGTGCAGAATCACACGTGAGGAAAGTCTGATGGGATGGAACCCCACAGACTTTCAGGAAATACGTACTGTGTTTTCAGCAGGAAACTCACTCTAGAGATGACAAACATGAAAAAAACCAAAAGCTCTGCTCCCTCAGTCCTGGCCCCAGTCGCCCTTGATGTGGAAATAGTGGGCGACGTCAATGTGGGCTCGACTGTACGCGGGTTCTACACTTATGATAGCCAGGGAGGTGATCCTGAGGGACTCTCTCTGTTCTATTGGCATATCAATGGCGAACGGCTGACGGATGAAGGGCAACTCGACTTTAAACTCCAGTCTGCCGACGCTGATAAGCAATTGCAGTTTTCTGTCATTCCGGTTAACTCGGTTGGCGAGCAGGGCCCCGAGGTATTTTCGAAAGCCTATTTAATAAGTTCAGGTTTCCAAGGTATCTCTGATGAGGAGAATGAATGGTGCTATTTAAAGCAGCGCGGAAATTTTTCCTTCCACATTCCTGAACCTTCAGACAGGATATTTGTTTCCACAGGCGGGGTATTCGCACTGCTTCATCCCCCTACTGGCGATATTCATCTCGAGGGGCAAACTGGCTGGGGGCTACCGGTCCCTCCTGAAATCATAAATTTCCTGAAAAACAACAAAGCGGTAAAACTGTTTTCTTCAGAGGTCAGCTTTGCCGCGCTTGTACCTGTTGCCACCTCCAACCAACTGTTGTGCTGGGGTAATACTGTTCCGGCCAATCTGCCTCCTCTGCAGGGAGTCAAGTCGGTCTACAGCACGCGAAGCGCGTTTGCATTCATTTACGAAAATCCTGCTGACGGAGAGAACAGGATTGGCGCCATTGGGCTATTAAATAATCCTGCCGCGACGGTTCCGGACGATATCCAGCTAGCGTTGTGGTTTGACCCACCCGCCGCGATCTACACCGCCGATGATGCATTTGCCGTCCGAACTGAACGCGGCAAGGTTTATGCGTGGGGGCAGCCCAACAACGGCGGAAGCATTCCTGCGGATGTCAGGGCACAACTGGATAACATGTTTATTACGAGGATCGTGGCGTCGGCGGTTTCCTTCTGTGCAATAGATGAGTTCGGGGACATAGCCGTGTGGGGGCAAGCCACAGGCGGGGGTACCATTCCACCTGACAGGTTGCAAAGAATTCTCGACGACGGCGGCGTACAGTCTGTCATTGCCGCGACCGCGGCATTTTGTGCCATTACCCGTGACAAACGCCGGGCTGTCAGCTGGGGCAGGGCGGTTGAAGGGGGCGATATGCATGCCAGCGCCCAAGCGCTGGCGACGAGAGGGAATATCGTTATCTGCAAGGCTGCCCGGTGGGCGTTTATTATGGCCAACGAAAGTGGCCAAGCCCAAGCGTGGGGGGCTCCTCTCTATGGTGGCGCCCCGCTCCCGGCTAAAGCCAAAAGGGAATATAAAGCTGCCTTGCAGGCCGCCCAACCCTCGCCCGGCTACCCACCCCGCAAGGGTGATAAGAATAACGTGCAAAGACGACGCAGAAACGTCTCTTCCAGAGTCAATACTAACGATGGCTATCTGAACTTGTACGCAAACGATGTCAGTTTTTTTCTGCTCGGCCGTTATCACGATGGTCGAACCAAGTCGATTGTGCTGACGGGATATGCCACTCATGGCGGTACGATGAACACGGCGTTATATCAAACACTGATGGCCAGCCTGATTCGCGACGTTTACTGCACCAATGGCGCTTATGGGGTCATTACCACTCAAGGCGGGACCGAGGGAGCGGTTTCTGTATGGGGAGCAACGTTGGCAATGGAGGATGCGGGCGAGATTCCTCCTGAGCTAGCGGAATTCTTGCGCAGTGGTGTGGTGGAGTTGTATTCCATCAAGCGTTTTCCATACGTGACACGTCCCGTTCCACCGCCGCCACCGCCGCCACCGCCTAGACCGGAGCCCATCGACCCATCTTTCGCCGCAAGACGAACAGATGGCACTTATGTGCTATGGGGAGGCAATGTGGATAATCAACATTACGATCCGAGCGCAAAATAATACACCTCACCCGGCGACAGGAAAAAATAACCCGCGTATATCGCGGGTTATTTTCGTGTCGCTGTTTACCGTGGCTTTGGCTGGTGTGATATTACCAATGAGGCAAACTGTTCGCTGCTTGCCTCACTGCGGCCGTCAGACCGCTCCGGATTGCTGCGTTTGAGCTCAATGTATCTCCCGAACCTGGATTCTATCCATGAAGAAGGTCGTATCCCTATTGATTGAGAAGGAAATTTTCGCGGTCTGGCTTTGGATGGGAGGCGTTGCCGGCGTCGTGAAGGTGTGGCTGAACTTCTCCCAATTTCGGTCAGGCGTCACCGATTTAGGGACTATCACGCCTGCAAATTCAATCTTGGCCGTGGTTTGAGAGGCATCGCCCGTCGTCTTGCAATAAAAGCTGACTTCATACTGTGTGTTTGCCTTTAAATCGATATAGCTTTTTTGCACCCCAGGCTCCAGGTTGTCGGAAGCGCTCTTTGAAGCCCGCCAAACCACATTTTCCGCCCCCTCCACGACAAGCGCCCCTCGTCCATCGACAACGTTAGCCCACCCATTCCAGTTGTAACCGAAGAAATCTGTCAGGTCGCTGAAGTAATCAACTCGAATGTTGTAGGTTCGGGTGGGGAAGGGAACCGCAAACGCAATATCCTGGCTTTCACTGAAACCTACCGTTACCTGAATAGTCAGCGGCGAAGCGTTTTTCAGTCGTTGTAACGCCTCAATCGGCGCAGGAGGTCGTAACCCGAACTGCGCATCGTCTTCCCCCAGTCTGTGGGAGGTATAGGTCATTTCGCTGTAAGGTTGGTCATCGGCAAACGTCCCCCGATATTCCATCCAGACACGACTGTCAGGGTGAATGAAATCCCAGGGTGCGGTCAGGGTGCGTGCACCTTCCAGCAGATTAGACAGCACCAGATCTTGCTCATCGCCTATGCCTTCGATGAAGGGCGCGGGCAGGCCTGTGAGCGGCAATAAGTTCAGAACCACGGTCTCGGATTCGTACCGAAAGGTGCCGCGGGTGAAGTGATACAGAACACTCACTTGATTACCGCCCGCACGAAGCCCCTGGGCAACGACACGCGCAGGAATCAGCGCCGATACGACGCCCGTGGCAGGCTCCCCTTGCACGGGAACCGTTATGCTGCCAATACCGTCGGCGGCCAACCACTCGACTTGAATCTAATCGGTCACCAGCATCGGCTGGTACTGCACCCTCACATGGGCCCCGTCGAGTGCAGCCAATGGATCAAGCTGATCCGATGACGGTTGGGCTTCCTCGACTACGGGGCGCTCCAGTTGCACACCGATGCCTACTGTCAGGTTGAGCACTTCCGAGCGCAGCGTCAGCAACGGTTCGGTTCGCTGCAGGCTGTAGCTGATGCGCAGGCTGCCGTTGAGGTTGTTGTCCAGAATGAGTCGATCAACTGGAAACACCAAGGGCTGGCCTGCGGTACCTCCATTGATCTGAATGGTGTTACTGAGCGAGCCGTCAATGCCTGAGCCGATGCAGTTCCAGTGGATCAAATCCCCGGTAAGTGTGCCGGTATAGGGCAACGTCAAGAGTACACTCGGCCCCGGGACATCTGCCGGGTTGATGTTATTCCCCTGGACGCCTTGCAGGATGGGCACGGGCATTTCGGCGATTCGCTCGCCCACCTGAGCTGCAAACTCCTGCGATTTGCGAATCTCCAGGGTCCCGCTCCCAACATCACGGGCTGCGCCGTCGTTGACCTGGTAGTAAAAATACACCGTGCCCAGCCCATTGAAGCGCTGCAACGTTTCTTTGGTGACCGTCCGAATGCCGCCCTGAACGTCCGCCAATTGGGGCTGCGTGTAAAGTTCACTGCCGCCGCCCGGTTGCCGGTACTCGATGACGAGCGTCTCGAGCCAGTCCTTGTTGTGCGGTTGGTAATGAGGCAGGGTGACGGTCACGTCATGGTCGGGGTCGATCATCCCGAGCTCAATGGGCGCCACAGTGACAGCCGGCATCAACACCAGCGTACCGATGACGGTAACCGTGGTACTGCCGGATAATGCCGAGCTGTCGGGCTTTAACCACTGGAACGAGACCCGAAATGAACCACCCACCAACGACCCGATGGTCTCGCGGGCAATCGTCACGTAAGTAACCCCCAGGTTTTCATCAATGACCTCGGGTAACGGGAATGCCTGGTGTGTGCCATCTGCCAGGGTGGCAAACAAGGTCACTGCGATTTTGTAGCTGGGAACCGGGGCGGGAAATTGTCGAGGTGTCAAGGCGAGCACTTCAAACGTCGACTCAGCTTGGGCATCAAAGTCGACCTGGGTGGATTCAGCCCCATCGATCAGGAAAATCGGCGGGCTCAGCAGGCTCGGATCCAGCTCACTGTTCAGCGTATAGGCTTTGGAGTACTGATACTTCTCTCCAGAAAAATTCCCCACCACGTCCCGCACGCGAAAACGCAGAGTCAGTTCGCCGAGTTGACCGCCTTGATCAATAATCGCCTTGCTGACAAAAACCCGGATGGCACCTGCCTCGGCGGCTTCAGCGGGACTGACGGTGTGCTGGACGAAAATACCGTCCCAGGACAGTTCGATCACGTCGTTCTTGCGCACATGTTCATAACGTTCGATCAAGCACCATACGCCGTCACGGGTATTCTCCGGATTGACGATGGCGCCTTCCGGAAAGCCTTCAACGTTCATGACCAACCCTGTATGCCACTCGCATCCAGGGTCTCGATCGGTCCCGCCAGGGCGGGTGCTCTTGATCAAATAGATCTGTGGGGGCGAGGTGCTTTCCTGGTTGCTAGCGACCCGCAGGAGTCGACCGAAAACGCTGATCTCGCCTTCGGGCACATGTTCTTTGGGAACGAACAGCTCATAACGGGCGCGATCATCCTGGGTGATATCCGCCGCTGCAGGATTGTTCGGGTCATTGAGGTGGATGGCATAGTAATCGTTGAGATTCCAGTTGAACCACTTCTCGAAGACCCAACGGGCGTGCGAGTCAACGTGGCGTATGCCCATCCCCCAGATGCCGGCTTCAGGATAAAGGGCCGCTGTCAGGTCGACGGCAGGGTAAGCCGAGTAGGGCGGATCCAGATCTTCGATCCGGCGAGATACCTGGGGTGTGGCGGGTGCCTGGCCGGAGGAAGGCTGATTCGCTTGTCCGTCAGACAGTTGAGGCGTTAGTGGAAAGGACATGGGGACGCTCCTTGCAGAGGAAATTCGCTTAGGTGCGAACGTATGCGCACGCAAGGCAAAGGAGACGTCAGTACCAGGTACAGTGTCTAGCTGTCAGAATTGACAGTTACGACGAATGGCAAGCGCAGGCAAGGCCCAGACGCCTGGCGTGTAGCGAGTTTTCGGCGTCAGCAAGGGCTACTGGGCAGCCCTTGCTCAGGTCAGTCCGCAGCGCCTACAGCTGATAGTGCCGCAGTTCCCTGGCGATCACCATTCGCTGAATCTCGCTGGTGCCTTCATAAATCTGGGTGATGCGTGCGTCGCGGTAATAGCGCTCAACCGGGTAATCCTCCAGGTAGCCGTATCCGCCATGGATCTGCATCGCTGAAGAACAGACTTTTTCAGCCATCTCGGACGCGAACAGCTTGGCCTGGGAGGCTTCCGACAGGCAGGGTTTGCCGGCACTGCGTAGACGTGCGGCATGTAGGATCAGCAGGCGTGCCGCATTCAGGCGGGTCTGCATGTCGGCCAACAGGTTGGCAACGCTTTGGTGCTCGATGATTGCCCTGTCAAATTGCACCCGGTCACGGGCATAGGCCAACGCTGCTTCAAAGGCTGCGCGAGCGATACCCAACGCCTGCGCGGCAATCCCGATGCGGCCGCCTTCCAGGTTGGACAAGGCGATCGCCAGGCCTTTGCCGCGTTCGCCCAACAGGTTGGCTTCGGGTACCGTGCATTGATTGAGGGTGACGGCGCAGGTGTCCGAGGCGCGGATGCCCATTTTGTGCTCGGTGCGGTCCACGGTGAAGCCCGGTGTGTCGGTCGGTACCAGGAACGCGGAGAGCCCCTTTTTACCCAACTCGGGGTCGGTCACGGCAAACACAATGGCCAATTTGGCCCGCTTGCCATTGCTGACAAACTGCTTGGCGCCGTTGATCACCCACTGGCCGTCGCGCAGTTCGGCGCGAGTCCGCAGGTTATGGGCTTCGGAACCCGCCTGGGGTTCGGTCAGGCAAAAGCAACCGATGGCCTGGCCACTGGCAAGTTCGGCCAGCCAGGTTTCTTTCTGCACTTGTGTGCCGTAGTTGAGAAGTGGGCCGCAACCCACTGAATTATGGATACTCATCAATGCGCCCGTGGCGCCATCACCGGCGGAAATTTCTTCCACCGCCAGCGCGTAGGCAACATAGTCAACATAGGTGCCGCCCCATTCCTCCGGCACTACCATGCCCAGCAGGCCTAGTTCGCCCATCTTTGCCACCAAGGCATCGTCGATCCAGCCGGCTTTTTCCCAGGCTTGGGCATGGGGCGCGATTTCGCCACGGGCGAAGTCACGGGCCATGTCGCGGATCATGACTTGTTCTTCTGTAAATTCAATATCTTGCATTACATAGTTCCCGTTTTACTGGAAGTCGCTGAAGAAGCTGTCGACGTGCTCGGCACTGAGTGCCCGCACGCTCGACGGATTCCAGCGTGGGGATTTGTCCTTATCGATCAACAGGGCACGCACGCCTTCGATCAGGTCGCCACGGGCGAACCACTGGCGGTCCAGGTGCAGTTCCAGGGCAAAGCACGCTTCCAACGCCAGATGGCGTCCACGGCGTAGCATGTCGAGGGTGACAGCCATGGCCAGCGGTGAGCGGGTCTGCATCAACTGTGCGGTGCTCAACGCCCATTCATGGCTGTCGGCCACGGTCACCGCCTGCAGTTGCTCGACAATGCTCGGCACATCGGGCAGCGCAAAGAAATGATCGATCGCCGGACGCAACACAGCCAACGGCGCATCAGGTAACTGCTGCTGTCCGAGCTTGGCCAAGACGCCCTGAAGATCCTTGAGAGGCGAGTCCTGCCATTGCAGGCGATCGAGGTTTTGGTCCAGTTGCGCGAGCTTGGCGCTGTCCAGATACCAGTCGGCCAGCCCGCAATACAAGGCGTCGGCGGCACGAATCTGTACCCCGGTGACGCCGAGGTAGGTGCCCAGCTCGCCGGGAATCCGCGACAGGAAATAACTGCCTCCCACGTCCGGGAAATAGCCAATGGCCACTTCCGGCATCGCCAGTCGGCTGCGCTCGGTGACCACTCGCAGGTCCGCGCCCTGGACCAATCCCATGCCGCCACCGAGAACAAATCCGTCCATCAGCGCAAGCACGGGTTTACGGTAATGATGAATCAACAAGTCAAGGGCATACTCCTCGACGAAAAAGTCTTGGTGCAGGGTGTCGCCATTTTTGAAACTGTCGTAGAGCGAGCGGATATCGCCACCGGCGCAGAACGCCTTTTCGCCCGCGCCGCGCAGCACCACGGCAAGCACCTGCGAATCCTCAGCCCAGGCGCGAAGATGCCCGGTGAGGCTGCGAACCATGTCCAGGGTGAGGGCATTGAGGCCGGCAGGACGATTGAGGGTGAGGTGGCCGATGTGGTTGCGCACTTCGGCGAGGACCTCGTCTTGAACGGATTCGGCGCTGCGCGTCGCCTGTGATGGAGCCTGAGCAGTCATCTGTAACTCCCTGCTTTTATTGTTCTATAGCCAAATGTTCGCGGACGAACCATCTCCGGATCCTACCAGTGCAAATTTGCCCGCTACAAGTCGGAATCCTGCAGGTCGTCTTTGCATTTATGCAGTGGAGCGATCGCTGAAGCCTGGCTCTACACGCGTTCCGCCAGGACTTCGCCAATGCTGCGGCGGCGGGCATGGTCTTCGGCGATATGGATCAGTTGTTCCAGTTCAGTCGGGGTGACGTCGAAAAACTGCTCCATCTGCGCCAGGGCTTGCTCCAGGTCGACCGCGGTGATCTTCGGGTCGACTTCCCGGGGACGTGTTTCCAGCACCAGCGCGGGTTCGCTGGCACCCTTGGGATAACGGGTGCGGGTCAGGTTGTTATAAGCCAGTGCCGTGAGCAGTAACGTACCAGCCCCGAGCATGACGGGGCCGACTTCCAGCCAACCCAGGGCGATGGACGCCGGATCGGCCAGCACCAGGGTCATTGCCAGGCCACCGGATGGCGGGTGCAGGCAACGCAGCCAGCACATCAGGATCAACGCCATCCCCGCAGCGAGGCAAGCACTGCCCAAGGAACGCCCCAACACCCGGGCCACCAGCAAGGCCACCACACTGGCACACAAGTAACTGCCGACAATCGACCACGGCTGGGCCAAAGCCCCCGATGACACGGCAAACAACAGCACAGCCGATGCACCCAACGGACCCAGCAAGTGCAGAGCGACCTCAGGACCGAACACCTGGGCGCATACCCAGATACTGAACAGGGTGCCAAGTGCCATGCCAATTGCGGCACGGCTCCATTCGGCGGGACGAGTATTGATGGCAGCGGGTAACCAGCGAGCGAGCATTGCAAAAACATCCAATCTAAAAAGCGGGCGAAAAAAAGGGCCTTTCGGTTTCCCGTAAAGCCCTTCGAATGTTCCTGCATTTGGGGGAGGAACCGACGCAGTGTGCCGACCTGACTGGCTCATTTCCAATGCATATTAATGCAGGTCAAGTGCATTAATTTTGCTTGATCAATCCTTTCATTCCCCCACCGGTGTCCGTGGCCCGGCTGGCACGCTGACCTTGCCCAGCACTCGTTCGTGATTCTCGGCATTGATCAGCAGTTTCTGTACATTTTCCCGCAACTGCGGGTCATTGGCTAACGGCCCCTTGAGCGCGACGAGGGCATCGCGCAACTCCATCAATCGATTCAGGGAGGGAACCTGTATATAACCGACATTCACACGCTCACCACACAGGGTTGCAGGGAATGCGGAGACACGCGATTGCTTATCAGACACAAGAGTATTCCTCTGAAAAATAGATGTGCCCTGGATAGCTCGGCTTGAGTCGCTTTCAGCTGTTTGTAGCCGCTGAACGAAAGTATGCAGGTGGTGGTAATTAAGTAACTCACAGTGCACAGTGAGTTTACCGCTGGCCTATAGACGCCGGAAGGGGCGCTCATACAGGCCGTTACTGATACAGGCGTAGGACTCTTCTCGATAATCCCCTGCGGCGTCACTGAAGGTGGACGCCAAAGGGACTAAGCTTCCAGCAAACGCGGTATCCATTGCTGTTGCGGCATCGGCAAGGTGCACGACGCGCCACGGCCCATGGGGAAATAGTGGAACCCCTTGCGTGCCAGTCGCTCGGCGTCATAAAGGTTGCGTCCGTCGAAAATCACCGGGGCTTTGAGGCGCTGTTGCAGCAGGTCAAAATCCGGCGCCTTGAACTGCTGCCACTCGGTGCAGATGATCAACGCGTCGGAGCCGCCGAGTGTCGATTCCGGCGTGCCCATCAACATCAGGCGCGGATCATCGCCGTACAGGCGCTGGGTTTCCTGCATGGCTTCCGGGTCGAAGGCGCGTACGTTGGCGCCTGCGGCCCACAGCGATTCCATCAGCACCCGACTGGGTGCGTCGCGCATGTCATCAGTATTGGGCTTGAACGCCAAGCCCCACAAGGCAAATGTCTTGCCGCGCAGCTCACCCTTGTAGAACGCCTTGACCCGCTCGAACAATTTGCTTTTCTGGCGCTGGTTGATGGCTTCCACCGCCTCCAGCAAGTCACTGGAGCAATGCGCTTGTTTAGCGCTGTGAATCAGCGCGCGCATGTCCTTGGGGAAACACGAGCCACCATAACCGCAGCCCGGGTAGATGAAGTGGTAACCGATTCGGGAGTCGGCTCCGATGCCCAGACGCACCGACTCGATATCCGCCCCCAAGTGTTCGGCCAGTTCGGCGATCTGGTTGATAAAGCTGATCTTGGTCGCCAGCATGCAGTTGGCGGCATACTTGGTCAGTTCGGCGCTGCGCAGGTCCATGAAGATAATGCGATCATGGTTACGGTTGAACGGCGCGTACAGATCACGCATCACATCGCGGACCTCCTCACGTTCGCAGCCGATGATGATCCGGTCCGGACGACGGCAGTCGGCCACCGCTGATCCTTCCTTGAGAAACTCTGGGTTGGACACGATATCGAACGTCAAGGTGCGCCCGGACAGACGCAAGGCGTCTTCGATATGCGCACGCAGGGTATCGCCGGTACCCACCGGCACGGTGGACTTCTCGACCAGGATCACCGGCTGAACCCGGTGACGGGCCACAGCATCGCCCACCGAGAAAACATATTTCAAGTCAGCCGAGCCGTCTTCGTGCGAGGGTGTGCCGACGGCGATAAACAGCACGTCGCCATGTTCCACCGCAAGCTTTTCGTCAGCGGTGAACGTCAGTCGAGCGCTCTCCAGGTTTTCCTTGACCAGGCTGGCGAGTCCCGGCTCGAAAATGCTCACGTGTCCTTGCTGCAACAGGCGTACTTTGTCTTCATCGACGTCCATGCAAATGACATCGTGGCCGACCTCGGCCAGTACGGTGGCCTGTACCAGGCCGACATAACCACTACCAAATACGCTGATTTTCATGGGGTATTCCTGGTGCTTGTAGCGTTGCTGCGACGGGAGTTGATGATCACGACGCCGAAGATGACCAACGCCACCCCCAACGTCCTGGACACTGAAAAGTGCTCGTTGAAAACCGGCAGGCTGGCGGCCAGCAGATACACCAGGGCATAACTGATGCTCAGCAGTGAATAAGCACGACCAAGCGGTAGATGCCGCAAGGCGCCCAGCCAGCAGAGCATCGACAAAGCGTAGGCGAAGATCGCCAGGCTCACGACGCCCAGCGCGGCGAGATCCAGAGCGCCGCTGTTGAAGGTGCTCAGCCATTGGCTGGGCAGCGGCAAGCGGGTCATGCTCCAACGCATGCCCAGTTGGGCGGCGCTGACCAACGTCACGCTGCCCAGCGCCAGGGCAAAGCCGCGCACCCGACTCATACTTCAGCCCCCAGCAATGCCACGCCCGCGATGACCAGTGCGACACCCCACCAGTGGCGGCGATCCACCGGCTCATGGAAGACAAAACGCGCCACCAGGGTGATCAGGACAAAGTTCAGGCTGAGCATCGGATAGGCGATGCCGACCTCCAGGCGTTGCAGTACCAGCAGCCATACCAGCAGGCCCAGGCCAAGGCATAGCAGCGCCGACCACAGCCAGGGCGAAGCCACTTTTGTGCGCCAACCGTGTGGCCGGTCGCGCCAGCTGTCGACGGCAAATTTCTGCGAGACCTGCCCCAGGCAGGTCAACAGGCACGCGGCCAGCAGCAAAAGCAGGGTGATCATGGCACTGCCTGCGGGAAGATCAGGATGACCATGTTGCCTTGTTCATAACGCTTGGCATCCTTGGGCAACAGATTCAGCTCCATGCGCGCGTAGTCGCCCTTGACCCGCATCACCACGCCCACCGAACCTTTTTGGCGCGCCTTGGCCAGCCACTTCAGGACTTGCGGGATATCCACGCGCCGATAAGCGGTGTCCGCAAACGCGATACCGTACTTCACTTCGCCGACGGTGTTGTACAAGGTGATTTCCGGACGCCCCAGACGCCAGGACAAGGCAGAAGCAGCCCCCAGGTCGTTGCTCAGCAACGCCGAGGCCTGCTGTAACTCAGGAACGTGATCAATGATCAGTTGGTCCGGCGTCTTGTTGTACACCACCGAATGGGGCAGGGCCGCGGGGACCAACGCCACCAGCAGCCAACTGCCGATGGCCGGGGCAGCCCACAGGCGCAGAGGACGTGTGGCCTGCAACAGGTTGGATAGAATCCAGCCCACCAGCACAATAACCACCAGCACCAGGCTCAGCAGTTCCTCGTGAAGGTCATACAAAGGCTTCTTTATCTGGAAGTAGACCAAGGCCAGCAAGCCCAGTACGCCGAGGACCAGGTTGAGCCAACCGTTGACTTGCAATGTACGCCCACGGGCTGCGGCCAGTTTTTCGGCCAACGTGTTCCCCATCAACAGTGCCAGCGGTAACAGGCACGGCAGGATGTACGCCGGCAGCTTACCCTTGCTCAGGCTGAAGAACGCCAGCGGCATCAGCAGCCACAACAGCAGGAAACCGCTTTTTGGCGTACGCCTTGCCTGCCAGGCCTGTTTCAAGGTCGCGGGCAGCAACACCACCCAGGGCAGGCTGAAGGCCACCAGCAAGGGCAAGTAGTACCACCAGGCTGCATCGTGTTGGGCATCCGCGCCGGCAAACCGCTGGATGTGTTCATGCCAGAAAAAAAAGCGCCAGTAATCCGGTTCCTGGGCATGCACCATCAAGGCCCAAGGCAGGCTGACGACAATCGCCACCGCAATCGCTACACTGCCATGGGTCAGCAGCTCGCGCGTGCGCTTTTGCCACACCATATAGGGCAGGGCAATCAATATAGGCAGCAACCACGCCAGAAATCCCTTGGTCATGAACCCCATGGCACACGCCAGGCCGAGCAAGGTCCAGGCCCCCAATCGGGCGCGCCGACTGCTGCTGTCAAAGCACAGCCACAACGCCACAACGCTGAGGTTGACCCAGAAGGTGAACTGCGGATCGAGATTGGCATAGCCGCCCGACGCGGCGATGCTGACAAAACTCATGTACAGCAGACTGCTGGCCAAGCTCTTGCGCGGATCGTTCCACAAGCGTCGGGACATGAAATAAACCAGCAGGATGCTCAGGCCTGTCGCCAGCGCCGAAGCAAAACGCACGCCGAACAGGTTCTGGCCGAAAATCGCCTGGCCCAGGGCGATCATCCAGTACCCGGCCACCGGTTTCTCGAAATAGCGGATCCCCATAAAGTGCGGGGACGCCCATTTGCCGGTCAGCAGCATTTCCTGGCTGATCTGCGCGTAGCGGGTTTCATCGGGTATCCACAAGCCATGAGTCGCCATCGGCACCAGATAGCACAAACCAAAGACCAATAAGAGCAGGGGCAGGGCCCAACGGCGAATCATGCCTTCTGCACTCCCAGCCAACCTTCGCGGCCGCTGAGCACGCCGCGAGTCAGGTGCGCCTGGGGCAAGGTTGCCGGTTGCGCCGGCAACAGATTACCCAGAGGCTGAAACTCAATGCCACGCTGCCCGGCCTGGGCAAGCAACTGGCGAAAATCATTGGCCATCAGAATCCCTTCCACTTCTGCGTGGATCGTATAGACGTTGAATGTCGATTCGGTGAATCGCTCGAGAATGAAGCGGTTGAAGTCCCTGGCCGCCACGCGCGGGCCGACGACTTCGTCGAAGGTCGGCAGATTGACCGGTACCTGTGGCGTGCCGGCGCTGCCATCGGCGAGGATCGGACGGAACGGACTATCACCCCGGCAATCACTGTTGTAACGAAAGTTGAAGGCTTGCTTGGCTTGCACGACACGCTCGTCCGCGCGCCAACCGGCGGCGGCGGAACAGTCGACCGGCTCGCCGAGGATCTCGCTCAAGGTCTCGACCCCGCGGTGGATCTGCTCCACCAACTGGACGTCGCTCCAACGTCCGGCGTTGGCTTGCCAGCCATGGTGGTCCCATGCGTGCAGCCCAACCTCGTGTCCAGCGGCCTTGGCCCGGCGCATCAGATGCCCCAGATCGCGACCGATGGGCTTACCTGGCCACGCAGTGCCCGCCAGCAGAATGTCCCAGCCGTACAACCCGGCCGCGTTGGAGCGCAGCATCTTCCACAGGAACCGTGGACGCATCAGGCGCCACAAGTGACGCCCCATGTTGTCCGGACCGACGCTGAAAAAGAACGTGGCCTTGATTCCGGCTTCATCCAGCAGCTCCAGCAACCGCGGCACACCTTCACGGGTGCCCCGGTAGGTGTCGACGTCTATGCGCAAACCTGCCTTCATTAACGAGCTTCTTCGGTGGATTGAGCGATTTCCAGCATCGCTTCACGCAGGAAAAAATCCAGGGTGTTGCCGATGGTTTCGTGCATTGGCACCGTGGGTTCCCAGTTCAGCAGGCGCTTGGCATTGGCGATACTCGGTTTGCGGTGCGCCACATCCTGGTAGCCGTTACCGTAGAAAGCCTTGCTTTCCACCTCACGGAAACCGGCGAACGGTGGGAAGTTGGCGCGCAGTGGATGAGCTTCGAACTGACGCAGCAGCTCTTCGCCCAACTGGCGGATGCTCGCTTCGTTGTCCGGGTTGCCGATGTTGATGATCTGACCGTCACACGCATCATTTTCGTTATCAATGATCCGCGCCAGGGCCTCGATGCCATCGGCAATGTCGGTAAAACAGCGTTTCTGTTCACCACCGTCGAACAGGCGGATCGGCGTGCCTTCCACCAGGTTGAGGATCAGCTGGGTGATGGCCCGGGAGCTGCCGATACGCGCCGAATCCAGGCGATCCAGACGCGGGCCCATCCAGTTGAAGGGGCGAAACAGGGTGAATTTCAGGCCCTTGACGCCGTAGGCCCAGATCACCCGGTCGAGCAATTGCTTGGAGACCGAATAGATCCAACGCTGCTTGTTGATCGGCCCGACCACCAGGTTGGAGGTGTCTTCATCGAAATTCTGGTCCTGGCACATGCCATAGACTTCGGAGGTCGAGGGGAAGATCACGCGCTTGTCATATTTGACGCAGTAGCGCACCAGCTTCAGGTTTTCTTCGAAGTCCAGTTCGAACACGCGCAGCGGGTTACGGGTGTATTCGATAGGGGTGGCGATGGCCACCAGCGGCAGGATCACGTCACATTTCTTGATGTGGTACTCGATCCACTCGGAGTGAATGCTGATATCGCCTTCCACATAGTGGAAATGGGGGTGGCTGCGCAGACGCTCGATGGCGTCGGAGCCGATGTCCAGACCGTAGACTTCGTAGCGGTCATCGCGCAGCAGGCGTTCGGACAGGTGATTGCCGATAAAGCCGTTCACACCCAGGATCAACACCCGGGTACGGCGTGGCTTGCGGCCGGACTCGGCGCCGCGCAGCATGGAACCTTCCACCAGCCCCAACTCGTCGGCCAGCGCCGGCCCGGCCAGGTACAGACCGTTATCAGCGCGCTGACCGGACTTGATGAGCAGGGAATCCTCACCGCACGCAATGCACAGTGGATCAACGCTGATCACACGGCCCGGCGCCAGGCCGTGGTTACCTTTGACGACTTCGGCGCTCCAGACAATCAGCTTGTGCTCGCCAACCGCGCAAAAGGCGCCCGGGTAAGGCTGGGTCACGGCACGGACCAGGTTGAACAGTTCTTCAGCCGGTTTTTTCCATTCCAGCTTGCCGTCGGCGGCGGTGCGACGACCGAAACAGCTGGCCTGGCGCTCGTCCTGGGCGGTTTCCGTCAACGTGCCCTTGGCCAGTTGCGGCAGCGCGTCGCTCAGCAGGCTACGCGCGGCATCACGCAACTTGGCGTGCAGGCTCAGGGCGGTGTCGCTGCGCTCGATGCCGACCTTTTGCTGAGCCACAATGGCCCCGGCATCGGCACGCTGGACCATACGGTGCAGCGTCACGCCGGTTTCGCGCTCACCGTTGACCAGCACCCAGTTCGCCGGTGCGCGCCCGCGGTATTTGGGCAGCAACGAACCATGCAGATTGAACCCGCCTTTACCCGCGGTGGCCAATAGGGCCTCGCTCAACAGGTTGCGGTAGTAGAACGAGAAAATGAAATCCGGCTTGAGCTTGGCAACACGCTCGACCCACAGCGGGTGGTTGGCATCTTCCGGCGCATGCACCGCAATGCCCTTGCGCGCGCACAGTTGGGCTACAGAAGCGTAGAAGGTGTTTTCCTTGGGGTCGTCGGCATGGGTGAACACGGCAGCAATGTCATAGCCAGCGGCAAGCAGGGCTTCAATGCCGGCACAGCCAATATCGTGATAAGCAAAGACAACAACGTTGGGATTCATGACGAAACCTGATCGGCAGATGAAGTGGAAGTACGCGAGGAGGGCAGGCCATCAACGATGACCACCGGCGCGGGCGCGACGGGATCGTTACGCAGCACCTTTTCAATAAAGAACCGTGGGCGCGCGCGCACATCGCTGTACGTGCGCCCCAGGTATTCGCCCAACAGCCCCATGCCGATGAATTGACCACCGGTGAACACAAACAGCACGGCGAACAGCACAAACAGACCGTCACCGGCCCAGTCGGCGCCGAAGGCCAGGCGCAGGATAATCAGTGACAAAGCGAAGAGCATGCCCAGCGCGGCAAGGCTGAAGCCGACAATGCTCAACAATCGCAACGGTGTGGTGGTCATGCAGGTGAGCAGGTCGAACATCAGGCTGATCAGGCGCATGGCACTGTATTTAGACTCGCCGTGCTCCCGTTCAGCATGATGCACGGGAATTTCCGTGGTGTGGCGGGCGAAGCCGTTGGCGAGGATCGGAATAAAGGTACTGCGTTCACGACAGGCCAGCATCGCGTCGACGATGGTGCGCCGGTACGCGCGCAGCATGCAGCCGTAGTCACTCATCGCCACGCCCGTGGAACGCTGGACTGCCAGATTGATCAAGCGCGACGGCCAGCGGCGAAAGGCTGAGTCCTGGCGGTTGTTGCGCACCGTGGCGACCACGTCGTAGCCCAGGGCAGCTTGTTCCACCAGGCGCGGGATCTCTTCAGGTGGGTTTTGCAGGTCGGCGTCAAGCGTAATCACCACATCGCCCCGGCATTGCTCGAAACCGGCCATGATTGCCGCATGTTGCCCGTAATTGCGGTTGAGGATCACCGCCACCACATGGCTCCCGGACACCAGCGCAGCGTCTTCCAGCAATTGCGCCGAGCCGTCGCGGCTGCCGTCATCCACCAGGATGATTTCGTATTCATACGCCAACTGCTTGCACGCCGCCCTAGTGCGACGCAACAGTTCGGGCAGGCTATGTTCTTCGTTGTAGACCGGGATAACGATCGACACACAATGAATAGGGTAGGGTTTCAAAGATTCATGCCTCGGGTTAGAGCAACTTGGCGCGTGGAAACGACAACCGTCAATGATTGAAAGTGCGAGCGCCCGAATAAAAAACAACCGCTGTGTCGCCATTTCTCGACAGCCTCGATGACTGGCGAGCGAGCCGGACGTCGGGGTCTTGAGTAAACGTTGGAGTGGTCAAAGGTAAAGTATAATCAAAGGGTTAGTCTGCCAATCGTGATGTATGTTCAAGCCGTACGTTGAAGATTAAGCGCAAAAATGTCGAACGAATATGAAAGGCCGATGAAAAACCCGTTTATTTGGCGGGCAGACAGCAAGTGTTCAGATAAGCACTAGGGAGGAGAACCGCTTCTTTATGTAGCCTTCATCCGTAAGTCATTTATCGCAACAATTAGACGTATCGCGACCGAGTACGCCGCTACGCATCCGGGCGACAACGGATCTATCGAAACCGTGCAGGACACCCTGGAACGGCCATGGTTTGGTACGAACGCCCGACCTGCGCTAGACTCGGGACTCATTAAATAACAAATACCCAAGCTAAACAGAGGCTTAGTCCAGATATTTAATCCGAAGGCTGATCTATTTTGACCGAGATTTCCCGTAATCCCCTGACGCTCTATCTTTCGCGCCTTGCGCCTTCCAGCCAATTGACCATGCGCTACGTGCTGCAAGACGCCGCCGACCGCCTGGGTTACGAAGAAATAAACCTGGAAGACATCGACTGGCACCTGCTGCAGCCAGAACACGTGATGGCGTTGGTGGCGGTCTTGCGCGAAGACGGTTATGCGCCGAACACTTCATCACTCTACGTCAACGCTGTGCGCGGGGTGATGAACGAAGCCTGGCGCATGAGTTTGATCAGCCAGGACCATCTGTTGAAGATGCGTTCGGTCAAGGCCACGCCGGGCACGCGCTTGAGCCAAGGTCGCAACCTGCGGCGCAGTCTGATTCGGGAATTGATGGAAGTCTGCACCGCCGACCCGCGTCCTCAAGGGCTGCGTGATGCAGCGGTGATTGGCATTCTGTATGGCTCGGGGATGCGTAAATCGGAGTCGGTCAACCTCGAACTGGCCCAGGTCAACTTCCAGGAGCGCAGCCTGAATGTCATCGGCAAGGGCAACAAGCAACTGATCAAGTACGCTCCAGCCTGGGCCTTTGCCAAGTTAGAGGCGTGGCTGGCGTTTCGCCGCGAACAGTTGAAAGAGGGCGAGGTGGACGACAGCTTCCTGTTCAACCGCATTCGTCGGGGCAGCCACATCACCCGCGAGCGCATCACCAAGCACGCGATCTACTACATCGCGCGTCAGCGTGGCGCGCAGGTAGGCGTGAAGATCATGCCGCATGATTTCCGCCGCTCGTTTATTACCCGAGTAATCGAGGAACATGATTTGTCGATTGCGCAGAAGCTGGCGCATCACACCAATATCCAGACCACGGCCAGTTATGACGTGCGCGATGACAATGAGCGGCGACGGGCAGTGGATCGGTTTGATCTTTGACGCACAGGATCGGCGTGGATCCCGCCCTCACCCCAGCCCTCTCCCGGAGGGAGAGGGGGCCGATTGGGGGATATTGGCGAGTGACATCGACCTGGCCCTGCAGCCGGGAATCCAAAATGGGCACAGCGTCCCAGGTCGTTGACTTTCTCGGCATACTTCGCGCGGTTCGCAACGATTGGGGGATATTGGCGAGTTACAGCGACTTGGACCTCGCTTGAAATCCATAATCGACGCGGTGCTACAAGTCGCTGATTTTCTGCGCACACTTCGCTCAGTTCCCTCTCCCTCTGGGAGAGGGCTAGGGTGAGGGGCGGATCCAACCCTTAAAGAATCGGCTTGCCGCCGGTCACCGAATACCGCGCACCCGAGATGTAGCTGCCCTCATCCGAAGCCAGCAACACATAAATCGGCGCCACCTCCACCGGTTGTCCCGGACGGCCCAGCGGCGTCTGACTGCCGAAGTTCTGCACCTCTTCATCCGGCATGGTCGAAACGATCAACGGAGTCCAGATCGGTCCCGGCGCCACGCTGTTGACCCGGATCCCCTTGCTGCCGAGCATCTGCGCCAGCCCGCCGGTGAAGTTGGCGATGGCGCCCTTGGTGGTCGCGTAGGCCAACAGCGTTGGCTTGGGCATGTCCGAATTCACCGAACTGGTGTTGATGATCGATCCTCCGGCTTTCATATGCGGCAGCGCGGCCTTGCAAATGCGAAACATCGCGGTGATGTTGATATCGAAGGTCTTGACCCATTCCTCGTCGGAAATTTCCTCGAAGGTTTCGTGACTCATCTGAAAGGCCGCGTTGTTCACCAGCACGTCGATACGCCCAAACTGCTCCACGGTCTTGTCGACAAGCGCCTGGCACGTGGCCTTTTCAGCGATATCCCCCGGCAGCAGCAAGCACTGGCGGCCGGCTTCTTCCACCCAGCGAGCGGTCTCGCGCGCGTCGTCGTGTTCATCCAGGTAGGCGATGGCCACATCGGCGCCTTCGCGGGCAAAGGCAATAGCCACCGCACGCCCGATGCCGCTGTCGGCGCCGGTAATCAGCGCAATCTTGTTTGCCAGCCGTCCAGACCCGCGATAACTCTGTTCGCCGCAGTCCGGGTAGGGCTCCATCTTCCTTTGCGAACCGGGAACGGTCTGGGCCTGGGCGGGGAAGGGCGGGCGTGGGTAGTCAGTCATCTGAAGTCTCCATCGATCACAGTGGGTTTAGGAATTAGTAATTTTCCCGGCAGCGATAGTTGGAAAGGATTGCCCTTCACTCCGACGAATGGTGTTCCGGGTGTTTTGCGCTCCCTTCATCAAAAAAAAGATTGAGTATTCACACAAAATGTTATTTAAATAACAAAACAATAGCGTCACGAGCCGTCCGGCCGTGCCTGCAACAAGGTGGATAGCAATGAGCAAGATCGCAGTCATCGGCAGCAATATGGTGGACCTGATCACCTACATCGAGCGCATGCCGGCCCAGGGTGAAACCCTTGAAGCGCCGGGCTTTGCCCTTGGTTGTGGCGGCAAGGGCGCCAATCAGGCGGTGGCTGCGGCCAAGCTGGGCGGCGACGTGCTGATGCTGAGCAAAGTCGGTGACGACATGTTCGCCGACAACACCCTGGCCAATTTCCAGCGCTTCGGCATCGACACCCGCTATGTGCAGCGGGTGCCCGGCGTTTCCAGTGGTGTGGCGCCGATTTTCGTCCAGGCGGACTCCCACAACAGCATTCTGATTGTCAAAGGCGCCAACGCGCATTTGCTGCCGGTCGATATCGACGCCGCAACCGCCGATCTGCGCGATTGTTCGCTGATCGTGCTGCAACTTGAGATCAACCTGGCCACGGTCTATTACGCCATCGAGTTTGGCCGCAAGCATGGCATCCCGGTATTGCTCAATCCCGCCCCGGCCCTGTCCGGCCTGAGTGCTGAGCACTTGGCGCAGCTGGATTTCCTGGTCCCCAACGAATCGGAGCTGGCCCTGATCACCGGGCAGGTCGTCGACTCGGTGCAAGCGGCCCGCGCGGCCGCACGCACGCTGGTGGCCAGCGGGATTCGCCACGTCATCGTCACCCTCGGCCAGGCCGGCGCGCTGTACGTGGGCGAGGAGGGCGAGTTCCAGGTCGACGGCCTGTGCGTAGAGGCCCGGGATACCACTGGCGCCGGGGATGCGTTTATCGGTTGCTTTGTCCGGCACTGGAGCCGTGACGGCGACATTCGCCAAGCCATGCAACAAGCCGTGGCCTATTCCGCGCACTCGGTCACGGGCCTCGGCACACAGACGTCTTACCCCGACCTCGAAACCTTCGCGCGTTTCCAGCAACAGTCGTAACACCCCAACCCAGCCCGGAGAACAATAATGAACAAACCTGCGCTGCAACAAACACCCGATGGCTTCTACCTGAATCGCACGCCCTGGTTCGCCTTTATCCTGCTGTGCAGCATTTTTGCGCTGTGGGCCGCGGCGGCGAGCATGAATGACGTGTTAATCGCGCATTTCAAGAAAGCGTTCATGCTCAGCGATTTCCAGACGGCATTCGTGCAGTCAGCGTTTTACCTGGGCTACTTTTTCGTGGCGATTCCGGCGGCGATGGTGGTGCGACGGTTCAGCTATAAAAGCACCATCCTGATTGGTCTGTTGCTGTACATGCTGGGTTGCCTGCTGTTTTTTCCGGCGGCTTCCACGGCCAAGTACGGCATGTTTCTATTGGCGCTTTTTGTGATCGCCGCGGGCCTGTCGTTCCTGGAAACCGCCTGTAATACCTACTCGACGCTGATGGGCCCACGGGAAACCGGGACCCGGCGTCTGAATATCTCCCAGACCTTCCACCCGTTCGGGGCGATGACCGGGGTGTATGTCGGCAGCTTCGTGATGTTCAAGGAGACCGACGCTACCACCGAACAACTGGCCCAAATGAGCGCGTCAGAAGCGGCCGTGCAACAACTGCAAATGATCCAGTCGACGTTATTGCCCTATAAATGGATGATCGCGGTGCTGATATTGATGTTCATCCTGGTCGCCATCACGCGCTTCCCGGCCTGCAAGGGCAACCAGAAAGTCGACCACAAGCGCGGCAGCCTGGGTCAAAGCCTCGGCCGGTTGTGGCGTAACCCGCGTTTCACCTTTGGCGTACTGGCGCAGTTTCTCTACGTCGGCGCCCAGGTCGGCGTGTGGAGTTTCACCATACGCCTGGCGATGCAAATGGGCGGCATGAATGAGCGCAGTGCTTCCTGGTTCCTGTTGACCACCTTCGCCGCCTACTTTGTCGGCAAGTTGATCGCCAATCTGCTGATGCGTCGGCTGCACCCGGCCAGGGTCCTGGCGATTTACGGGGTGCTGTGCATCGTGTTGCTGGCCTACACCATCCTGGTGCCGAATATCTCGGCGGTGTACGCGGCGGTCGGAGTGAGCATTTTCCTCGGGCCGTGCTGGCCAACCATCTACGGCCTGACGATCGACGGCTTGGGTGAGGACACCGGCGTGGGCGGCTCACTGTTGGTGATGAGCATTGTCGGCGGCGGGGTGATTCCGATCTTCCAGGGGCTGCTGTCGGATGCCACGGGCGGCAACATGCAGTTGGCGTATAGCGTGCCGCTGCTGTGCTTTATCGTGATCGTGATGTATGCCCTCAAATGCCTGCGTCATTCCCACACAATGCCCGCAGGCGCGACGGCGGTCGCCTCATGAATACGCGTATCCCGCTGTATCGAGCGCTGTTTGGCGAACAGCAAAAGCTACTGTTGCAGTCGGCGGACTTCAAGGTCAGCGCCTGGACCTATCCGTCCGGCGTATTGGCCCTGAGCTTGGAAAACAGCCGGGGCCGGCTGGTGGTGTTGCCATATCAGGGGCAGATGATCTGGTCGGCGGTATTCGACGGTTGCGACTTGACCATGAGCAACCTGTTCGACCAGCCCAGGCCGAGCCCAACGGTGATCGGCACCTACGGCTGCTTCATGTTCCACAGCGGCCTGCTGCGTAACGGCTGCCCGGCGCCCGCGGATGATCACGCCTTGCACGGAGAGATGCCGTGCGCGGCAATGGACAGCGCCTGGCTGGAGGTCGGTGCAGGTTTCCTGCGCCTGGGCGGCGAATATGAATATGCCCAGGGTTTCGGCGATCGTTATCGGGCGCAACCCAGCGTGACGCTGCGCACGGGTTGCGCGCTGTTCGATATCGGCATGAACGTGACCAATCTCGCCGGCAAGCCCATGGACCTGATGTACATGGCCCACATGAATTACGCATACGTCGAGGGCGGCCGTTTCGTCGAACCGTTTGGCATGCAGCGTCTGCGCTTGCGCAGCAGTGTGCCGGACCATGTCAAGCCGACCCCGGCGTGGAGCGCCTATATGGCGCAACTGGCCGAGCACCCGGCGCAGTTGGCGAGGCTCGAACAGCCGGCGCTGTATGACCCGGAGATTGTGTTTTTCTTCGACGAGGTGGGCACGGACGCCGAGGGCCAGGCCCATTTTCTGCTGGATCACCCCGACGGGACCGCGTTCTATACGCGCTATCGGCCCGAACAGTTCGAGCATGCGGCACGCTGGATCCTGCATAACCCCGATCAACAGGTGGCGGCGTTTGTCTTGCCGGCCACCTGTGAGCCGGAGGGTTACAACGCCGAGAAGGCCAAGGGCAATCTGCGCTCGCTGGCGGCCGGAGCCAGCACCGCGTTCAGCGTGACCACTGGCTACCTGAGTGTCCCGGAGCGCCTGGCATTAGCGGGCTAAACCAGCAATTGTGCGCCGTTGGCCTTGATCGCGTCCTGGTACAAGCGCGGGATTTTTTTGTCGCTGACCACGTACTGGAAGTCTTCCAGCGCGGCGAAGTGAGCGGTGCGCACCGTGTCGAACTTGCTGAAATCGGCCAGCAACACCCGCTGACGGGCCTGGCGCAGGACCTTTTGCTTGACCTCGACTTCATTGAAGTTGAAGCAGGTCACGCCCAACGCCTGGCTGACCCCGGCGGCGGAGACGAAGGCCCAGGTCAGCCGCACACTATCGAGGATGGCGCTTTCGGCACCGCTTTCAAACACTTGGTTCTGGCGGTGAAAGGTGCCGCCACACATCACGATGTGGCAGTTGGGTTTGTTGTACAGCTTGAGCAATACGTTCAGGGAGCTGCACACGGCGGTGAATTCCAGCTCGTCGGGGAGGAAATCAATCACAAACGGCGTGGTGGTGCCGCAGTCGAAAAAAACCGTGTCACCGGGCTGGATCAGGCGTGCGGCGAGCTTGCCGATGCGGCGTTTCTCTTCGACATGCCGGGTGTCTTGATCGGCCACACGATAGTCGCCAGCGTCACTGCCTACGCGCGTGATATAGCCGCCTAAAAGGCGCAGATGCTCACTGAAGTGGTTCAGGTCACGGCGCAAGGTCATCTCGGAAACATCCAGCAGGGCCGCCATTTCCCGCAGGTGAATGGCGCTCTGGTCCTGCAGGGCTTGCTGGATAAGCTTGAGTCGCTCGGCTTTTTTACTGTCCACAGGCATTCCAGGGCTTGATTAATGATGTTATATAAGTAACATTAATTGTGATTATTGTAACGAATCTGTGTGCTCACCCGGTACGGTGACGCATGATCATTGGCAACATACAGGCAAGGGCACGCTAAATGAAGAACCTTCAACCCACAGCATTGGCCAGCTACATCGATCACACCCTGCTGGCACCGGATGCTTCCCGGCAGCAAGTTCGCACGCTGTGTGAAGAAGCCTTGGAACATGGCTTCTATTCGGTGTGCCTGAATTCGGCGCAGGTGCCGTATGCGGCGGCCTGCCTGACCGACGCTGCAGTAGTGATTTGCGCGGTGGTCGGCTTCCCGCTGGGCGCCGGCTTGAGCGACACCAAGGCTTTTGAAGCCCGGCGCGCCATCGAAGCTGGGGCACGGGAGATCGACATGGTGCTCAATATCGGCTGGCTGAAAGACGCTCTGCTGGACCTGGTGCGGGACGACATTGCGTTGGTGCAACAGGCCTGCGGCAGCGTGCCTTTGAAGGTCATCCTGGAAACCTGCCTGCTGACCGATGAACAGAAGATCCAGGCCTGTGAAATCTGCCGTGACCTGGGGGTGGCATTCGTCAAAACATCCACCGGATTCAGCCACCGTGGAGCAACGCTCGAGGACGTGGCGCTGATGCGCAAAGTGGTAGGCGAGGGCGTCGGGGTCAAGGCCTCGGGCGGAGTGCGTGACTACCCAACGGCAGTCGCAATGATTGAAGCCGGCGCCACGCGGCTGGGCAGCAGCTCCGGGATCGCGATTGTGGGAGCTGGGATCACTGTTGCCAATGGCTATTAACCCGCCCCCTTCAGACCATTAATCTTCGCCATAACCTATTGGAACGCCGCCAGTTCCTCTTCGGCGAGGATGCTGATGTGGCGTCGCTCCATGGCGATCAGGCCGCTGTCCACCAGGCGATGCAAAATCCGCGAAAAGGTTTCCGGCTGAATCCCCAGCTTTGACGCCACCAATCGCTTGGAGGTCTGCAAGACAATCTGGCCGGTGACCGGATGGCGCTCCTGGAACAGAAAATTGATCACCCGACGGCTCGCGCTCGCCATGGTCAAGGTATCGATGTCGCGCAGCCGTAGGTGCAAGTGAACGCTCATGTTCGCCAGAATCGCCAGGCAGACTTTCGGCTGGTCCTCTAGCGCATTGCGATAATGGTTGCCTTCGATGCTGACGAGCAGACTGTCCTTCAACGCGGTGGCGCTCACCGGGTACAGGCGGGCCTGGCTGAACAGCAGGGCTTCGGCAAAGGTTTGCCCGGGCTGGATGATTTCCACCAGGTTTTCCTGACCTTCGCCCGTCAGCCGGTACAACTTGATCTGGCCGCTGACCAGCAGGAAAAAGCGCTTGGCGGGGTCGCCCTGGTGCATGAGGGTGCGCTGACAAGGCAGGCGCTTGAGCACGGCCAGCGCGCAGACTTCCTCGAAGATTTTCTCCGGCAACTGGCTGAACAGATGATGACCGCGCAACGTTAAAACAATGGAAGGGTGAGTCAGCATGGCGTACCTCCGCTGACGGTTATAGTAGACAGCTCCGACCGGTTGACCTATGCCTCTGCCGGCCTACCTCCAAGGAGGCATGCCCGTCAGCCGGTACTGCGCAGGTGTTCCATGGCCCACACGGCGGCCTCGACCCGCGAGCGCAGGCCAAGCTTGTGCAGCAGGTTCTTGACGTGCACCTTGACCGTCCCTTCGGTGATGCCCAGCTTGTGCCCGATAACCTTGTTGCTGAAGCCGCCAGCGATGGTCTTTAACACCTGGCGTTCGCGTTCGGTCAACTCCACCACGGCCTGGCGCGGCGGTGAACGCAGTGCCTGAGCCATGACCTGGGTCAGGCCGGGGCTGATGACCAATGCGCCGTCCAGGGCATCGCGGATGTACTGGATCAGCAGTTCAGGTTCCATATCCTTGAGCAGATAACCGTCGGCATCCAGGCGCAGGGCGTCGCGAATATCATCTTCAGCATCGGACACCGTGAACAGCAGCACTTTACCGGTGTAGTGCATCGCGCGTAATCGGCGCAGGGTTTCAATGCCATTCATCTGCGGCATGTTGTTGTCGAGCAACACCAAATCCGGTTGTAGCGGCTCGATGAGCTTGAGCGCTTCTTCGCCATGATTGGCTTCGCCGACGATCAGGAAGTCAGCCTCGAGTTCGAGCATCTGGCGGATGCCGCGACGCATCATCGGATGGTCGTCGACCAGCAGGATTCTACGGTGGGGGGAGGGAGTCATGTGACGCTACCTTCTGTGTGCTGTCCGAGAAACTCCGGGTGGAATTCCAGCTGGATGCGGGTGCCTTGCGGCGCCCTGGAAAAAATCTGCAGGTGCCCGCGCAAGCTGCGTGCTCGTTCATCCATGATGTTCAGGCCGTGGTGTTCGCGCTGATCGACATCGCCGCTGAAGCCGCGTCCGTCGTCTTCGACCGAGAGCCGCACGGTTTCACCGTCCTGGCGCAGTTCCAGCCAGGCGTTTTGCGCATGGGCATGGCGCAGGCAGTTGGAGAGTGCCTCGCGAGTAATCTGCAAAATGTGGATCTGCTCGCTGGCCGAGAGTTGAAAAGCCAGCGCATCGACGTGCAAGTGCACCTGGAACTCGCCGCGGCGGGAAAACTCCTCGGCGGTGTCCTTGAGTTCCTGCACCAACCCGGCCTCATGAATCTGCAAACGAAAAGTGGTGAGCAATTCACGCAACTGGCGATAGGCATTGTTCAGCCCCTCGCGCAATTCGGCGGTGACGGTTTCCAGGGTCTGCACCGGTTCACCCCGGCGCATCAGGGTCTGCATGCGGCTGACCTGCAGTTTCATATAAGACAGGGCCTGGGCCAGTGAATCATGCAGCTCGCGGGCGATGATGGTGCGCTCTTCCAGCAGTAGCAGGCGATGATCCTGTTCCCGTTGGCGCTTGAGCGAGAGCGAGGTGCCGATCAGATTGGCCAGCGCCTGGATCAGCTGAGTCTCCCAGGCTTGCGCGGTGTGGCCGTCGATAAAGTGCGCTTTGAGTTCTCCCAGTTCGCTGCCCTGATTGCTGATGCTGAATGTCTGCGGTGGTGCATCGTGGTGTCTGCGGCACGTGGCGCAATCGCTGCTGGCGCACACTTCACGAATGTTTGCGCCATGCAGGGCAATCAATTGCTGGGCCGGCGCCTGCGTCTCGCCTTGCAGGCACAGCGACAGGCGCAGGCCAGGCAGACGTTGCTGGAAACGCCGAATCAATTCACCCAGTCCTTCGGCATTTGCCAGGCGCGTAGCCAGGCTGCGGCTGCTTTGATACAGCAACTCCAGGGCAGCGTTGGCCTGTTGCAGGTTCAGGGTCTTTTGCCGGACCTGACTCTCGAGGGTGCGATGGGACTCTTCAATCGTCTCGGCCATCGCGTTGAAGCTTGTGGCCAACTGGCCCAGTTCATCCTGGGACTGATGGTTGACCCGGGCCTTGAAATCCCCGCGTCGAAAACGCTGGGTCGCATCCACCAACTCTTTAAGGGGCGTGACCACACCGTACTGCAACTCGTACAAGCCAAGCAGCAGAACAATCATCGTGGTAAACAGCGCCATGCCCTGGATCACCTGTTGCCAGCCTTGTTTCTGTTCGCTCTGGCGTTGCAGCAGGCTGACGAACTGGTTCAGTTGTTCAACGAACGGCCGGGCTTGAGCCTGAAAGGCCTGTGCATCGCCGCGCTCCAGGGCCGGACGCAATGCCTCGTTCCATTGTTGCTGGATTTGCCCGTAGCTGAGCTGCAGCGCGGTAGTCGGGCCATCTTCAAGCACCGCCTTGAGTGACCGGCTGTTGAGTCGACGTTGCAGGCTGTCGGTGATGTCGCTGATTTCTTCCCCGGCGGCACCGGTGGCGAGTTTCCAGCTCAGGTGGTAGGTCTCCATGCGCACGGAGCCTGCGGTGTTGATGGCGGCGGCATCACCCTGGCTGAACCAGGCAATCAGGCCAGCGCTCAACGAGCTGGCGAGGGCGAGCACGGCGATCAGGATCACCGCCAGCCCGGCGCGCGCGGGCAAGGAACTGCGCAACCAGCGAATCATCAGCGTAGGTCCGTACAAAAGACAGGAAAGCAGAGCATGCACAGCTCCAGAATGAGGTTTGCCACCGATCCTCGGCGCGCTACCTCTAAAGAGTTGTCGAGGCTTCCCTGTCGACAGAACGCTGGCCAGAAAAAGCTAATACGCTGATAAACAAAGGGTTTCAGGCTTTTTTTGGCCTACCTCCTTGGAGGTAGACAGCACAAGCATAGGCCCATGCCCCCTGGGGCTTCGTTGACGTGGATCAAGTTTTTGTGGGGTTGCTCTCTCTAGTCTGCCGCCACGGCTAACTGATTGGAGAGCATTGTGACCCAACCCCGTGTACGACAAGGCTTGGTGCTGGGCATGAGCACCCTGGCCTTCACTGTCTGTTTTATGGTCTGGATGCTGTTTGCCGTGCTCGGGGTACCGATCAAAGAACTGCTCCAACTCAACGAGACTCAGTTCGGTCTGTTGGCTGCCACGCCGGTCTTGACGGGTTCACTGGTGCGCCTGCCGTTGGGATTGTTGACCGACCGTTTTGGCGGACGCAGTGTGTTCTTCCTGCTGATGCTGTCCTGCGTGGCGCCGCTGTACCTGATCAGTCACGCCACCGCTTATTGGCAGTTCCTGGTCCTGGGCTTGTTCGTCGGCCTGGCCGGCGGCTCGTTCTCGGTGGGGATTGCCTACGTCGCCAAATGGTTCGACAAGGAGAACCAGGGCTTCGCCATGGGTATCTTCGGCGCCGGCAATGCCGGTGCGGCCGTGACCAAGTTTCTCGCGCCTGCATTGATCGCCGCTGGCAGTTGGCAACTGGTGCCGAAAGTCTTCAGCGCGATTCTCTTCATTACCGCGCTGTTGTTCTGGTTCCTCAGCGCCGAAAACAAAGACCACCGCAGTGCCTCGGGCGCCACGTTGCGTGAGCAACTGCACTCGCTGAAAGATCCTGCGGTGTGGCGCTACTGCCAGTACTACTCGATTGTCTTCGGCGGCTACGTGGCGCTGGCGCTGTGGATGACCAAGTACTACGTGCAGGAATACGGTTTCAGCCTGCAAAGCGCGGCGCTGCTGGCGGCGTGTTTCTCACTGCCGGGTGGTGTGCTGCGTGCCGTCGGCGGCTGGATGTCGGACCGCTGGGGCGCACAAAGCGTGACCTGGTGGGTGTTGTGGGTCAGCTGGATTTGCCTGTTCCTGCTCTCGTACCCACAAACTCAATTGCAAGTGCAGACCATCAACGGCCCGCTGGACTTGCACATCGGCCTCAATCCCGTGCTGTTCACCGTGCTGCTGTTCGTCATGGGCATTGCCTTCGCGTTCGGCAAGGCCTCGGTCTTCAAATACATCGCCAATGACTACCCGCAAAACATGGGCGCGGTGTCCGGCATCGTCGGTCTGGCCGGTGGCTTGGGCGGTTTCGTGCTGCCGATCATGTTTGGTGCCCTGGTGGACCTCACCGGCGTGCGCTCTTCCTGCTTCATGTTGATGTACGGCGTGGTCTGGGTCTCCCTCACCTGGATGTACTTCAGCGAAATGCGCAAAAACCCGCTGCTCGGTAAAAAGCCACCGCGGACCTCGACCCCGATTTCCAGCATTGCCCAAGGAGAAGAACATGTCCGTTCTACAAAAGCCTGACAAGGGCCCGGTCATTCATGACTGGCGCCCCGAGGACCCCGCGTTTTGGGGCAGTAGCGGCAAACAGACCGCCACGCGTAACTTGTGGATCTCGATTCCCGCGCTGCTGTTGGCCTTTGCGGTGTGGATGGTCTGGAGCACGGTGATCGTGCGCCTGAACGCCATCGGTTTCACCTTCAGCACCGACCAGTTGTTCTGGCTCGCGGCGTTGCCGGGACTGTCCGGCGCGACCTTGCGCGTTTTCTACTCCTTCATGGTGCCGATCTTCGGCGGTCGTCGCTGGACCGCGCTGAGCACCGCGTCGCTGCTGTTGCCCTCGATCTGGATGGGCTTTGCCGTGCAGGACACCAGCACCTCGTACGGCGTGTTCGTCTTCATTGCCTTGCTCTGTGGGTTTGGTGGCGGCAACTTTGCTTCGAGCATGTCCAACATCAGCTTCTTTTATCCCAAGTCCCAGCAGGGAACAGCCCTGGGCCTCAATGCCGGACTGGGCAACCTGGGCGTGTCGGTGATGCAATTCTGTGTGCCGCTGGTGATCACCTTCGGCGTGTTCGGCTTTATCGGCGGCAATCCGCAGGTGCTGCCGGATGGCAATCAGTTGTGGTTGCAGAACGCCAGGTTCATCTGGGTACCGTTCATTGTCCTGGTGACGCTGCTGGCCTGGTTCGGCATGAATGACCTGTCCAGCGCCCGGGCGTCGTTCAGCGAGCAGGCAGTCATCTTCAAACGCAAGCACAACTGGCTGATGTGCTGGTTGTACCTGGCGACATTCGGTTCATTTATCGGTTTCTCCGCCGCGTTTCCGCTGTTGATCAAAACCTCCTTCCCGGATGTCATTGCCTTGAAATTCGCCTTTCTCGGCCCGCTGGTCGGCGCCCTGGTGCGCCCATTGGGAGGATGGCTGGCCGACAAGCTCGGCGGCGCGAAGGTCACCCTGTGGAACTTCGTGCTGATGATCGTGATGGTCTTCGGCGTCTTGCACTTCCTGCCGCAAAACGGTTCAGGCGGCAACTTCTACGGTTTCCTCGGGATGTTCATGCTGCTGTTCATCACCACCGGTATCGGCAACGGTTCCACCTTCCGGATGATTCCGGTGATCTTCCGCACCCTGCATGAAAAAGCCGCGGCCGGAAAACCACCGGCAGTGCGCGAACAGGCACTCAAGGCTGCCGGCAAGGAGTCGGCCGCGGTCCTGGGCTTCAGTTCGGCCATCGGCGCCTTCGGTGCGTTCTTCATCCCCAAATCCTTCGGCACTTCGATGGCCCAGACCGGCGGCCCGGAGATGGCCTTCTACATGTTTGTCGGTTTTTACCTGAGTTGCATCGTCGTGACCTGGTGGTGGTACGCGCGCAAAGGCGCGGCGACACCCTGCTGAGACGCCCCCGAATCCAACCATTGCGTGGGCGGGGCACAGAACCCCGCAGCAAGCCTGAGAGGACTACAACGTGAGTCATTTACTGGATCAACTACGGTTCTTCAATCGTAAGCAAAACGAGTTTTCCGACGGTCATGGAGAGACCCGCAAAGAGTCTCGCGACTGGGAGAACGTCTACCGTTCGCGCTGGCAGTACGACAAGATCGTGCGCTCCACCCACGGGGTGAACTGCACCGGCTCTTGCTCGTGGAAAATCTACGTCAAAAACGGCCTGATCACCTGGGAAACCCAACAGACCGACTACCCGCGCACCCGCAACGATCTGCCCAACCATGAACCGCGTGGCTGTCCGCGTGGCGCCAGCTATAGTTGGTACATCTACAGCGCGAACCGCCTCAAGTACCCGAAAATCCGCAAGCCACTGCTCAAATTGTGGCGCGAAGCGCGCTTGACCCTGTCGCCGGTAGAAGCGTGGGCCAGTATCGTCGAGGACAAGGTCAAGGCCGACGCCTACAAGAGCAAGCGCGGCATGGGCGGTTTCATCCGTTCCAACTGGGACGAAGTCAACGAAATCATCGCCGCCTCCAACGTCTACACCATCAAGCAGTACGGCCCGGACCGTATCGTCGGCTTCTCGCCGATCCCGGCCATGTCGATGGTCAGCTACGCGGCCGGTTCGCGTTACCTGTCATTGATCGGCGGGGTGTGCCTGAGCTTCTATGACTGGTACTGCGACCTGCCACCGGCTTCGCCAATGGTCTGGGGCGAGCAGACCGACGTGCCGGAATCGGCCGACTGGTACAACTCCAACTACATCATCGCCTGGGGTTCCAACGTCCCGCAGACGCGCACCCCGGACGCGCACTTCTTTACCGAAGTGCGCTACAAGGGCACCAAGACCGTGGCCATCACCCCCGACTATTCGGAAGTGGCCAAGCTCACCGACCTGTGGCTCAACCCCAAGCAGGGCACCGACGCCGCGCTGGCCCAGGCCTTCAACCACGTGATCTTCAAGGAATTTCACCTGGACAGGCCGAGTGCGTATTTCACCGAATACGCCAAGCGTTTCACCGACTTGCCGGTGCTGGTAATGCTCAAGCCGATGCTCGGTACCGCGCCTGGCGCAGGCTTTCAACCTGATCGCTTCCTGCGCGCTTGCGACCTGACCGGCAACCTCGGCCAGGACAATAATCCGGAATGGAAAACCATCGCCCTCGACGAGAGCGGTGAGCTGGTTTCGCCACAAGGTTCCATCGGTTATCGCTGGGGCGAGAAGGGCAAGTGGAACATTCTGGCGAAGGAGGGTGGTGAAGGGCGCGCGATCGACCTCAAGCTGAGCCTGATCGGCGACGACGTCGCCGAAGTGGCGTTCCCGTATTTTGCTGGCGAAGCCCACGAGCATTTCCAGCACGTGGCGGGCGATGCCGTGCAGTTCCGCCGGGTGCCGGTGCACAGCGTGACCCTGGCCGACGGCAGCGTGGCCAAGGTCGCCACGGTATTTGACCTGTCGGCGGCGAACCTGGCCATCGACCGTGGCCTGGGCGGCGGCAACGTAGCCAAGGATTACGACGACGCCAGCGTACCGGGCACCCCGGCCTGGCAGGAAGCGATCACCGGCGTCAGCCGCGAGAAAGCCATCCAGATTGCCCGTGAGTTTGCCGACAACGCCGACAAGACCAAGGGGCGCTCGATGATCATCGTCGGCGCGGCGATGAACCATTGGTACCACATGGACATGAACTACCGCGGGCTGATCAATATGCTCATGCTCTGCGGTTGCGTGGGCCAGACCGGTGGCGGTTGGGCGCACTACGTGGGCCAGGAAAAACTGCGTCCACAATGTGGCTGGTTGCCTTTGGCCTTCGGCCTCGACTGGAACCGTCCGCCACGCCAGATGAACGGCACCAGCTTCTTCTACGGGCACAGTTCGCAATGGCGCCACGAAAAGATGAGCATGCACGACGTGCTCTCGCCACTGGCCGACAAGTCGCAATTCCCGGAACACGCGCTGGACTACAACATCCGCGCCGAACGCGCCGGCTGGTTGCCCAGCGCACCGCAACTGAACACCAACCCGTTGCATATTTGCCGCGACGCCGCAGCGGCCGGCATGGACCCCAAGGACTACGTGGTCAAGTCCTGGCAGGACGGCAGCCTGCGCTTCGCCTGCGAGCAACCGGACAGCCCGGTGAACTTCCCGCGCAACATGTTTATCTGGCGTTCCAACCTGCTGGGTTCTTCCGGTAAAGGGCATGAGTACATGCTCAAGTACCTGCTCGGCACCAAGAACGGAGTCATGAACGAAGACATCGGCCACAGCACCGAATGCAAACCTACCGAGGCCGAATGGGTCGAGGATGGCGCCATCGGCAAGCTGGATCTGGTGACCACACTGGACTTTCGCATGTCGTCGACTTGCGTGTATTCCGACATCGTCTTGCCGACCGCCACCTGGTACGAAAAAGACGACATGAACACCTCGGACATGCACCCGTTCATTCACCCGCTGTCGGCGGCGATTGATCCGGCGTGGGAATCGCGTTCCGACTGGGAAATCTACAAAGGCATCGCCAAGGCCTTCTCGGCCATGTCGGTCGGCCACTTGGGGGTCGAAAAAGACCTGGTCACCGTACCGCTGATGCATGACAGCGTCGGCGAACTGGCCCAGCCGTTTGGCGGCACCGATTGGAAAAGTGCCGGCGTGGCACCACAACCGGGCAAGAACGCGCCGAACATGGCGGTGGTGGAGCGCGACTATCCGAACATCTACAAGCAGTTCACATCCCTCGGCCCAATGCTGGAAAAACTCGGCAATGGCGGTAAGGGCATTAACTGGAACACCGACGAGGAAGTCGAGTTTCTCGGCGAGCTCAATCACCACGAAGGCGATGCCGGTATCAGCCAGGGTCGGCCAAAGATCGACACGGCTATCGACGCGGCCGAGGTGATTCTGTCCCTGGCCCCGGAAACCAACGGCAAGGTCGCGCTCAAGGCCTGGGCCGCGCTGTCGGAGTTCACCGGGATCGACCACAGCCACCTGGCCATCTCCAAGGCTCACGAAGCCATACGCTTTCGCGATATCCAGGCGCAGCCGCGCAAGATCATTTCCAGCCCGACCTGGTCCGGCCTTGAAGACGAACACGTGAGCTATAACGCCGGCTACACCAACGTTCACGAAAACATCCCGTGGCGCACCATTACCGGCCGCCAGCAGTTCTACCAGGATCACTCGTGGATGCAGGCCTTCGGCGAGCAGTTGATGAGCTACCGGCCTCCGGTCAACACCCGCACCATCGAAGGCGTCAAGGGCAAACGCAGCAATGGCGAAACCGAGATCGTCCTGAACTGGATCACCCCGCACCAGAAGTGGGGCATTCACAGCACCTACAGCGACAACCTGCTGATGCTCACCCTGAGCCGTGGCGGACCGATTGTGTGGCTCTCGGAAATCGACGCCAAGCGTGCCGGGATCGAGGACAACGACTGGATCGAGTGCTTCAACGTCAACGGCGCCCTGACCGCGCGTGCGGTGGTCAGCCAGCGGGTCAAGGAAGGCATGGTGATGATGTATCACGCCCAGGAACGCATCGTGAACGTGCCGGGGTCGGAAACCACCAAGACCCGCGGCGGACACCACAACTCGGTGACCCGCGTGGTCCTCAAGCCGACCCACATGATCGGCGGGTATGCCCAGCAGGCCTACGGTTTCAACTATTACGGCACGGTCGGTTGCAACCGCGATGAATTCGTCGTGGTGCGCAAGATGGCCAAAGTCGACTGGCTCGATGGCTCCAGCGGCGATGACCTGCCGCGTCCACTGCCGACCGATATCGAGGAGAACTGAGATGAAGATTCGCTCACAAATCGGCATGGTCCTGAACCTGGACAAGTGCATCGGCTGCCACACCTGTTCGATCACTTGCAAAAACGTCTGGACCAGTCGCGAAGGCATGGAGTACGCGTGGTTCAACAACGTCGAAAGCAAGCCCGGGATTGGTTACCCGAAAGAATGGGAAAACCAGGACAAATGGAAGGGTGGCTGGATCCGCAACGCCAACGGCACGATCAACCCACGCATCGGCGGCAAGTTCCGCGTGCTCGCCAACCTCTTCGCCAACCCCGACCTGCCGAGCCTGGACGATTACTACGAGCCGTTCGACTTCGATTACCAGCACCTGCACACCGCGCCCCTGGGCGAGCATCAACCGACCGCGCGGCCGCGTTCGGTAGTGTCCGGCAAGCGCATGGAAAAAATCGAGTGGGGCCCGAACTGGGAAGAAATCCTTGGCACCGAATTCGCCAAGCGCCGCAAGGACAAGAACTTCGACAAGATTCAGGCAGACATTTACGGCGAGTACGAAAACACCTTCATGATGTATTTGCCGCGCCTGTGCGAACACTGCCTCAACCCGACGTGCGCGGCGTCATGCCCAAGCGGGGCGATCTACAAGCGCGAGGAAGACGGCATCGTCCTGATTGACCAGGAAAAGTGCCGGGGCTGGCGCATGTGCATCAGCGGCTGCCCCTACAAGAAAATCTACTTCAACTGGAAGAGTGGCAAATCCGAGAAGTGCATCTTCTGCTACCCGCGTATCGAGGCCGGGATGCCGACCGTTTGCGCCGAAACCTGCGTCGGGCGTATCCGCTACCTCGGTGTGCTGCTGTATGACGCCGATCGCATCAGCGAAGTGGCGAGCACCGCCGATGAACAGGATCTGTACGAGAAACAACTGGAGATATTCCTCGATCCAAACGACCCGGCGGTCATTCGCCAGGCCCTGCAAGACGGTGTACCGCAATCGGTGATCGATTCCGCCCAGCGTTCGCCGGTCTACAAGATGGCCGTGGACTGGAAGCTCGCGCTGCCACTGCACCCGGAATACCGCACCTTGCCGATGGTCTGGTACGTACCGCCGCTGTCGCCGATCCAGAACGCCGCCACTGCTGGCACCGTCGGTATGAACGGGGTAATTCCCGACGTCGACAGCCTGCGCATTCCATTGAAGTACCTGGCCAACCTGCTGACGGCGGGCGATGAAAAACCGGTGAAGCGTGCGCTGAAACGTTTGCTGGCGATGCGCGCCTACAAACGCTCCGAGCAGGTCGACGGGGTTCAGGACATGCAAGTGCTGGCGGATGTCGGCTTGAGCGTGGCGCAGGTGGAAGAAATGTATCGCTACCTGGCGATCGCCAACTATGAAGACCGCTTTGTCGTACCGAGCGCTCATCGTGAAGACGCCATGAGCGACGCCTTTGCCGAACGCTCCGGTTGCGGTTTCAGTTTCGGCAGCGGTTGCAGCGGCAGTTCCGACACCAACATGTTCGGGGCCAAGAAAGCCAACCGCCGCGACATCCTGAAAACCGTCCAGTTGTGGGAGGACTAAGCATGCAAATTCTCAAAGTGATTTCGCTGCTGCTCGATTACCCGACCGAAACGCTGATCAGCGGTCGCGACGAACTGGAGCAGGCGATCATCCAGTCCCGGGAAATCAGCCCGAAACAGAGCGGTGCGCTGTTCGAGCTGATGGCGCTGATCTGCACCAATGACCTGATGGACGGGCAGGAGCACTACGGTGCGCTGTTCGGTCGGGGGCGCTCGTTGTCGCTGCTGTTGTTCGAGCATGTACACGGCGAGTCCCGCGATCGAGGCCAGGCCATGGTCGACATGATGGCGCAGTACGAAGAGGCCGGTTTTGCCATCGGCGTCAAGGAGCTGCCGGACTACATCCCGCTCTATCTGGAGTTTCTGTCCACCCGCGAAGACATCGAGGCCCGCGAGGGCCTTGCGGATGTTTCACACCTGCTGGCCTTGCTCGCGGCGCGCCTGGAAGAGCGTGAAAGTGCCTACGCCAGTTGCTTCCGGGCGCTGCTGCAAATTGCCGGGGCCGAGCCCCATCAGGCAGTGGCCGAGCTGCGCGCGCAGGTCGCCGCGGAACCACGCGATGACTCCCTCGAAGCCCTCGACAAGATCTGGGAAGAGGAGGCCGTGGACTTTCTCCAGGCCGAGCAGCAAGACCGTTGCGGCGCGCTGCCAAGCGCACCGGGCAAGGCCCGGGAAGAAAGCGCGGTGCCGTTGCATTGGGTAGATTTTCAGCATGAAGGGCTGGCCGCCGTGCCAGCCAAGGAGGTAGGCAATGTCTAAATGGGATCTGTTGTTGTTCGGGATCTATCCCTATGTCGCGTTGGCGATCTGCCTGATCGGCAGTTGGGCCCGCTTCGATCTGTCGCAATACAGCTGGAAGGCAGGTTCGAGCCAGATGCTCAACCCGCGCGGCATGCGTGTGGCGAGCAACTTGTTCCACGTGGGTGTGCTGTTCGTGCTGGCCGGGCATTTCGTCGGGCTGCTGACGCCCGCGTCGGTGTATCACCATGTGATCAGCACTGAGAACAAGCAGTTGCTGGCGATGGTGTCTGGCGGGTTCTTCGGCCTGTTGTGCCTGATCGGCCTGCTGATGCTGATCAATCGGCGGCTGAGCGACCCTCGGGTCCGCGCCACTTCCAACCCTTCGGACATCCTGATTCTGCTGGTGCTGCTGGCGCAGCTGCTACTCGGCCTGCTGACCATCGTGGCGTCCACCGGGCACATGGATGGTTCGGTGATGGTGATGCTTGCCGACTGGGCGCAGAACACCGTGCTGTTGCGGCCGATGGAAGCGGCGGCCTCGATCGCCCCGGTCGGGCTGACCTACAAGCTGCACGTGTTCCTCGGCCTGAGCCTGTTTGTGCTGTTCCCATTCACCCGTCTGGTACACATGATCAGCGCACCGATCTGGTACCTGGGACGCCGTTATCAAATCGTTCGGCAGAAATTCTGAGGAGACACGCATGTCAAGTGGATGTGGATGTGGCGGCGGTAATGGGGGCAGCGGTGGCTGCGGTTCTTCAAAAAAAGCCGAGGATGTTCCGGACATCACTCCGGTCGTGGAGGCGCAGTTTGCAGCCCTCCCGGCTGAACCCGCGGCGGCTGACGCCCCAGCGCAGTTGATCGCCAGCAGCGAACAAGAGTGGCCGATCATCAGTGTCAACGAGGTGCTGATCACTCCGGAGGCGATGGCACAGGAGGTGCAATATCACCCCGCCGAAAGCCGCGAGGAGGCGGTGTTTCTGGCGGCCAGGGCGCTGGTGATCCGCGAGCTGTTGCAGCAGCGCATCACCGAACTTGGGGTGTCGATGGAGATCGGCGCGGGCGAGAACGAAGAAGAGGCCGCCACGCGTCTGCTGCTCGAACGTGAGGTGCACGTGCCGCAGTGCGACGAACAAACCTGTCTCCGTTACTACGAAAACAATCGCGGACGTTTCCACAGCGCACCGTTGCTGGCGGTGCGGCACATCCTGCTTGAGTGCGCGCCGGACGATACCCAGGCCCGCGATCTGGCGCACGAACAGGCGCAAATCCTGCTGCAGCGCCTGGGTGAGTTTCCCGGCAGCTTTGCTGAACTGGCGGTTAAATATTCGGCCTGCCCGTCCAAGGCTCAGGGCGGTTCTTTAGGACAGATCAGTAAAGGCCAGACCGTGCCTGAACTGGAGCGCCAGCTGTTCAGCCTGACACCGGGGCTGGCCAGTAAACCGCTGGAAAGCCGATATGGCTGGCATGTGGTCAGTGTCGATCAACGGATCGAAGGCATGCCATTGCCCTATGAAGTGGTGTCGACGGCGATCCGCACGCAGTTGCAGCAAGGCGTCTGGCAAAAAGCCTTAGTGCAATACCTGCAAACCTTGATCGGTGCGGCGGATATTCGCGGTATCCATTTGCAGGGCGCCGACTCACCGCTGGCGCAGTGAGTCCTGGGGTAAACGGGGAGGTGTGATGAACGCTGTCTTGCAGGATGGTTTTGGACGGCAGATCGACTATCTGCGGCTGTCGGTGACGGACCGTTGTGATTTTCGCTGTGTGTATTGCATGGCGAAAAACATGACCTTCCTGCCGCGCCAGCAGGTGCTGACGCTGGAGGAGTTGCAGCGCTTGGCGAGGCTGTTCGTTGGCCAAGGTGTACGCAAAATCCGCCTTACTGGCGGCGAGCCGCTGATCCGTCCCGGCATTCTCGGACTGTGCCGCGACATCGCCGCCTTACCCGGTTTGCGCGAACTGGTGATGACCAGCAACGGCTCGCAATTGGGCCGTTTGGCTGGACCGTTGGCGGAGGCGGGGGTCAAGCGGATGAACATCAGCCTCGATAGCCTGGATGCGCAGAAGTTTCGTGCAATCACCCGCAACGGCGATCTCGAGCACGTGCTCGGAGGTATAGAAGCGGCGCGGAACGCGGGGTTCGAGCGGGTCAAGCTCAACTGCGTGGTGATGAAGGGGCGCAACTTCGATGAAGTTCCGGCGCTGGTGCAATACGCCATTGACCAGCGCATCGACATCAGTTTTATCGAAGAAATGCCCTTGGGTGACGTCGGCCGTTCACGGGGCGAAGCGTTTTGTTCCAGTGAGGAAGTGCGGGCGCTGATAGCGAAGAGCCATCCATTGCTCGACAGCACGGAAAACAGCGGGGGACCGGCACGGTATGTGCGCCTGGAACAGCATCCCGAGACGCGGATCGGTTTTATTTCACCCAATAGCCACAACTTCTGTGGCAGCTGCAATCGAGTGCGAATGACGGTTGAAGGCAAGCTGCTGTTATGTCTGGGGCAAGACGATGCGCTGGATTTAAGGCAATTGCTGCGGCGTTACCCGCTGGATGACCAGCCGGTGATCAGTGCGGTGCAAAAGGCGCTACGGGGCAAACCGTTACGTCACGATTTCACCCCGGACACAGAGGTGCAAATCGTCAGATTCATGAACATGAGTGGCGGTTGATACGCACTTTATTGGCTGGTGTTCAGGGCATTTTTTTCACCGCCCAATCTTGATATCGGTCAATTGCAGAACCGCGTTTTGTCCGTAGCCTTTACTGCATGTTGTGTTTTTACTTTGATAAAAATCTATATGCAGTATCTGGAGGCCAAATGCAGAGCACGCTGATCGCAACAGGATATACCCGTCTGTATAAACGCAATGGCGATCTGGTTGCCTTCGATGCCGACAAGATCCGTCAGGCATTGATCGCTGCCGGCAAGGCAACCGGCGAATACACCGAGGCTGATGTCGAACGCTTGCTCGAGGCGGTACTCGCGCGCCTGGCAGGGTTGCCCAGGCTGCATGTCGAGCAGATCCAGGACCGTGTCGAACGGGTGTTGATGGATGCGGGTTTTTTCTTCGCCATGCGTGCCTACATCGTCTACCGCGAACAGCACGGACGCTTGCGCCGCGACCGCCGGACCATGGTCGAGGTTGCCACGTCAATGAACGAATACCTGGACCGTGAAGACTGGCGGGTTCAGGCCAATGCCAACCAAGGCTATTCCCTCGGCGGGCTGGTGTTGAATGTATCGGGCAAGGTGACCGCCAACTACTGGCTCGATGAGGTCTACAGCGAAGCGATCGGCCAGGCCCACCGCGAGGCCGATTTGCATGTGCATGACCTCGACATGCTCGCCGGTTATTGCGCCGGCTGGTCGTTGCGCACCCTGTTGCACGAAGGGTTGAATGGTGTGCCAGGGCGTGTCGAAGCCGGGCCGCCGAAACACTTGAGCAGCGCCCTGGGGCAAATGGTGAACTTCCTCGGCACCCTGCAAAACGAATGGGCCGGCGCCCAGGCGTTCAGCTCGTTCGGCACCTACCTGGCGCCCTATGTACGCAAGGACCAGCTTGGCTTCGAGCAGGTTCGCCAGGCGCTCCAGGAATTCATCTACAACCTCAACGTACCTTCGCGCTGGGGCACCCAGACGCCGTTCACCAACCTCACGTTCGACTGGGTTTGCCCGCAGGATCTGTGTGAGCAGATCCCCGTCATCGGCGGTGAGGAAATGCCGTTTGCCTATGGTGACCTGCAAGTCGAAATGGACCTGATCAACCGCGCCTATATCGAGGTGATGCAGGCCGGGGATGCAAAAGGGCGAGTGTTCACCTTTCCGATCCCGACCTACAACATCACCCATGACTTTCCATGGGACAGTGAAAACGCCGACCGTCTGTTCGAGATGACCGCGCGTTACGGCCTGCCGTATTTCCAGAATTTCCTCAATTCAGACATGCAGCCCAACCAGGTGCGATCGATGTGCTGCCGCTTGCAGTTGGATGTGCGCGAGTTGCTCAAGCGCGGCGGCGGTTTGTTCGGTTCGGCAGAGCAGACCGGATCACTTGGCGTGGTGACCATCAACTGCGCACGCCTGGGCTATGTGTTCAAGGGCGACACCAGCGGTTTGCTCAAGCGCCTGGACACGCTGATGGAGTTGGCGATGGAGAGCCTGGAGGTCAAGCGCAAAGTCATTCAGCGCCACATGGATGCCGGATTGTACCCGTACACCAAGCGTTACCTCGGAACCTTGCGCAATCACTTCTCGACCATCGGGCTCAACGGCCTGCATGAAATGTTGCGCAACTTCAGCGGTGACGAGGAGGGCATGCACACCGAGCCCGGCCGGCAATTTGCGCTGAAAATGCTCGATCATGTGCGCGCCACCTTACTGCGATTCCAGGAAGAAACCGGCCACCTGTATAACCTCGAAGCGACGCCGGCCGAGGGCACCACCTACCGCTTCGCCAAGGAAGACCTCAAGCGCTACCCCGAGATTCTCCAGGCCGGCAATCCCCAGGCGCCGTACTACACCAACTCCTCGCAATTGCCCGTGGGCTATACCGAAGATCCTTTCGAAGCGCTGGAGCTGCAAGACGAGCTGCAATGCAAGTACACCGGCGGCACGGTCCTGCATCTGTACATGGCCGAGCGGATTTCCTCGACCCAGGCCTGCAAGCAACTGGTACGCAAGGCCCTCGGACGTTTCCGCTTGCCCTACCTGACGGTGACCCCGACGTTCTCCATCTGTCCGGTGCACGGTTACCTCGATGGCGAGCATGAGTTCTGCCCCAAATGCGATGAGGTTCTCCTGTTGAAAGAACAGACATCCGACACCGTCCATTGATTTCGATCCACTCAATCCCAAGGAGCTTCACCATGAATGCATCGCAAACACTGCCCCAGGCGCAACGTCAACGCTGCGAAGTCTGGACCCGGGTGATGGGGTATCACCGTCCGGTATCGGCATTCAATCCGGGCAAACAGTCGGAGCACCGCGAACGGCTCCACTTCACCGAAAGTGCGGCAGTGGCAGGGCGCCAATGAGTCGAATGCTTCGGGTTGGGGGCATGGTGCCCCTGACCACTATCGACTATCCGGGCCAACTCGCGTGCGTGTTGTTTTGCCAGGGTTGCGCCTGGCGTTGTCGCTACTGCCATAACCCGCAGTTGATCCCGCCTCGCGGAACGGAGGAAGTGGATTGGCGGCGGGTAACGGCGTTTTTGCAACGGCGTCAGGACCTGCTGGATGCCGTGGTGTTCAGCGGTGGCGAGCCGACCTTGCAGGAGGGTCTGGCCGGCGCCATGGATGAGGTGCGAGAGATGGGCTTTCGCATCGGCCTGCACAGCGCCGGCATCAAGCCGGGCGCGTTCGCCAGGGCGCTGACCGGGGCTGACTGGGTCGGTTTCGACGTCAAGGCGCTACCCGAGGATTGCCAGGCCATCACCCGTGTCGGAGGCAGCGGGAACGCCAACTGGCATAGCCTTGAGCACCTGCTGAACAGCGGCGTCGACTATGAATGTCGCACCACCGTGCATTGGCATCTTATTGATCCGGCACGCTTGTTGATCCTGGGGCGGCGCTTGAGCGAGCTGGGCGTCAAGCGCTTTGCCGTGCAACTGGTACGCACCGAACGGATGCTTGATCCGCTGTTGCCAACCGTTTCAGTCCAGACTTTGCTGTCCGAAACCTGGGCCGCCATGCGCGAGTTGTTTCCAACGTTCGTGCTGCGCGGCTGAACGACCCAGGATCATGCGGGGAGGAGGGCAGTCGTTCGACGCTGATCTCTTGATATCGATCAAGGCTGGCGTTGCACAGCGGGTGTAGGTTGGAAAAACGCTTCTCAATGATCGGAGAACGGCATGGCCAAGAACTTCCCCATCAACCCGAAACACCCCGAACGAATCTGCTGGGGATGCGACCGCTATTGCCCGAGCAAATCCCTGGCTTGCGGCAACGGCTCCGAACGAACGATGCACCCGGCCGAGCTGTTTGGAGAAGATTGGAGCGTGCCCGGCGATTGGGGGATCGAGCCACTCATCACCACAGACAAGAAGGCGGATGAGGGGAGTTAGCGTAAACGCTGGACAGGCATGAGCTAACGGCATTGCGCGAAGGATCTATCTGCGATAACTCAACTAAACAGACATTTAGTAGAGCTATATTATTTAGCTATTAGAGTGGAGTAGGGCAGACCTAAACTTTAAGAGGATTTTCCGGCCTTTAAGAGAGCCTGGAAAGCTTCTGCAGTGGCTTGTTCCGCCTCTTTGATTTGGTTGAGAACCGCCATAAGGTGCTGGGAAATTTCTTCTTCTAACGCCGAGTCTGGTAGATCAGCTAGGAGGCTCGACATCTTTTTTAGACGGTTCACTTGTGAGAATGCATTCGCAAGCCTGTTGTTGACTGTCTCGCTGAAGATGTCAGCTTTATCTAAGAATTGAGATGGTAGATCGATGGTGATTTTCGACGCTTGAGCAGCCAAATCTTTTCGGGCGTTTTCATCATTTAGCACGTCCAGTAAGTAGGTTTGGTCGCTATCAGAAGGCACCACATAGCATCTGAATTTTGCGATTTCTATCTGGGTAGCTCCAACCGGAGTTGTCATGATCTGAGCTAGGAGCTTCGCGCTTGCGGCCCGTTCACGTTTTCTTTGAGCCTTGTCAAAGCTCCAGATAATAAGTGCGATGATTGCAGCAGCAGCCGTTGCGACAGCAGCTACAGCGTCCCAGTCGATTTTCCATTCTGTGCAAAGCCACATGCAATTTCTCCGTCAATTGGTGAGGCAACGTTTGTCGGACGGCATTCAAGCACGCAGTGATCAGCATCGCCAAGCTGAAAGCAGGAGGCGCCGTCAGGCTTCAAATCTGACCACCAGAGCCCCCCAGCTCCGTATAGGACGGTTCGCATAATGTATATTATGTTAAATCATAGGTTATGTCATAGATGTTCATAAACTGTCCAATCCCTGGTTCTGTCATGACTCGACCGTTCATCCCATTCCCGATTTTCCCTCCCTACGTTTACTGGACGCCAAATCAGCTTCGATCCTTTCCTACGAATCTCGCTGTGGCTGATCGGCTAGCCCAGATCGATCCGGCAGCCAACCCCTTCATCAACATATGGATGCTGACAATTGATTCTCTAACCCGCAGGAACCTGCAGTAACAAGCTTCGTACGTGACTAATTCACGATGGATCCGGCGGCGTTAGTCCTCCCTCCTCAACACTCTCAGGCATCAATGTCGCAATCAACGCCCGAACAGCTCCCGGCAACGCATCCAGCTCCCTGACCAAAATACTTCGTTCGCGAATCGCCCAGGGCTCATCAATTTCAACAATCTCAAGCCTCATGGTACGACTGTGCCGAAGCGCGGCGGACTCGGGAATAATACCGATCCCCACCCCTGCCTCAACCATCCGGCAGATCGCCTCGAAACTCGACACCTGAATCCGTAAAGAAAAGTTCTGTCCAAGCCGCTCCACGTGGTCACGAAGAAAGCTCAGCAGCGTGGTACCTTCATGCAAACCAATATGCTGGAACGCCAGCGTTTGTTTCAACTCCACCGGTTTCGGCCCAGCCAACATATGTCCCGCTGGCACCACCAATACCAGCCGATCGGTACTGAAATGCATCACCTGCAGCCCCGTAGCCTCCACCGGCCCTGCGATAATTCCCATATCAGTGCTGCCGTCTAATACCCCTCGCACGATATCTCGCGACATACGCTCTTGCAGGTCAACGGTCACCGCAGGCCGCTTCGCCAGAAAACCTGCTAACACTTCCGGAAGAAATTCGGTCACCGCTGTAGTGTTGGCAAAAATCCGTATATGCCCGGCCGAGTCCGCGTCGTTGGTGGTGAACTCGCATTTCAGATAGTCCACCTGACGCATAATCAGTCGCGCATGTTTCAGCAAGCGTTGTCCGGCGGGCGTCAACTCGACGCCCCGGCTGTCTCGGTACAACAAACGTGTATCGAGCTGGCTCTCCAACGCTTTGATACGGGCACTGGCCGCCGCAGGTGACAAAAACGCTCGACGAGCACCTTGGGTAAGGCTAGGTGATTCGCCAATGTGAATAAACAAGCGCAAGTCAGCCAGATCGAAATGCATGATCGTTTCCAGAAAAACACTGAGCGTTCAGCATACATGAACGCTGGTATACGAAAATGCAAATTCTCAGAATACCGAACGCCTTGCATGATCCTTCTCAGAACAACAACTGGCGAGGGTATCCCGCATGGGTGCTGCAGATTTTTCTACTTGGCTAGGACGCACCGAAGAGGCTCAGGATCACTTGAGCCGAAACCTGATCAAGCGCATCGCCGCTACCTTTGGTGAAGACACTCCAGCTACCGGCGCGGCCCTTCCGCCGCTTTGGCAGTGGTGTTTCTTTCAAGAGCCAGTCGCGGAGTCTCGACTCGGCACAGACGGTCACCCAGCACGGGGTGGATTCCTACCCCCGGCGGATAACCGCAATCGGATGTGGGCCGGTGGTCGTATCGAGTTTATAGAGCCATTGCGAGTTGGCGCTGATGCCGATCGCTTGTCGACCATCATCCATATCGAAGAAAAGATTGGTCGCACCGGCGCGCTGTTATTTGTCACCGTGCGCCATGAGTACTCCCAAGACGGTCGTCTGGCGATCCGCGAAGAACAGGACATCGTTTATCGCGAACCGAATCCTCCCAAGGAAAGTAGCGGCCATACTCTTGAAGAGGGTGACTGGAATGAGAGCATCGAGCCCACCCCTACGCTGCTTTTTCGCTACTCCGCTGTGACCTTCAACGGCCACCGTATTCACTACGACTACCCCTATGTCACCGGAACCGAAGGTTACGCCGGACTGGTAGTCTACGGGCCGATGATCGCTACCCTGAACCTACGCGCTTTTTTACGTGCCAATCCCGATGCGCGTCTTCGCCACCTTTCCTATCGCGGTGTCCGTCCTTTGATCGCACCTCAGCCTTTCAATGTGGGCGGGCGAATTATCGAGCCCGGCAAAGCGCAGTTGTGGGCCGGTAACCATGCCGGAATCGCTCAAAGCGCTGAAGTCCTATTCGACTAACACCTTCACCCCTTTTTCAAAATGTGTTCCTGCCCTGCCCCATGAGAATCTAATGATGAACCCGAACGACAACGAAGAGCTGAATGCCATCCGCGAAGGCGTGCGCGCCTTGTGCACCGAATTTGATGCCGCCTACTGGCGTAAAATCGACGAAGAAAAAGGCTTCCCGGAAACCTTCGTCAAAGCTTTGACCGACGCTGGCTGGCTGGCAGCGATGATCCCGACCGAATACGGCGGATCGGGTCTAGGGCTGGCAGAAGCGTCGGTGATTCTCGAAGAAGTCAATCGCTGCGGTGGTAACTCTGGCACTGTTCACGGGCAGATGTACAACATGTTTACACTGCTGCGTAACGGCAGCGAGGCGCAGAAAAGTTACTACCTGCCAAAACTGGCCAGTGGCGAACTTCGCCTGCAATCCATGGGCGTGACCGAGCCCACCACCGGCACCGATACCACCAAGATCAAGACCACTGCGATCAAGCGCGGTGACAAGTATGTGATCAACGGGCAGAAGGTTTGGATCTCGCGCATTCAGCATTCCGATCTGATGATCCTGCTTGCGCGTACCACACCATTGGCAGAAGTGAAGAAGAAATCCGAAGGCATGTCGATCTTCCTGGTCGATCTGCGTGAAGCCATTGGTAATGGCCTCACCGTGCAACCGATCGCCAACATGGTCAACCACGAGACCAACGAGTTGTTCTTCGACAACCTGGAGATTCCTGCCAGCAGTTTGATTGGCGAAGAAGGCAAAGGCTTCAGGTACATCCTCGATGGCCTGAACGCCGAGCGCACCTTGATCGCCGCCGAGTGCATTGGTGACGGTCGCTGGTTCATCGAAAAGGCCAGCGCTTATGCCCGCGACCGCGTCGTGTTTGGTCGTCCAATCGGACAGAACCAGGGCGTGCAGTTCCCCATCGCCGAAGCCCATATCGAAATTGAAGCCGCCGACCTGATGCGCTGGCGTGCTTGTGAGGAATACGACAGCGGTGTCAACGCCGGCGCAAGCGCCAACATGGCCAAGTATCTGGCGGCAAAAGCCTCCTGGAAAGCGGCTAATGCCTGCCTGCAAACCCACGGGGGCTTTGGGTTTGCTTGCGAATATGACGTCGAGCGCAAGTTCCGCGAAACGCGCCTTTATCAAGTGGCGCCGATCTCTACCAACCTGATTCTTTCGTACGTCGCCGAGCACTTGCTCGAACTGCCACGCAGCTTCTGAGGACATGATAATGAGCCATACCCAAGCCCTGGCCGGCTTTCTGGCCGAGCTGAAATACGACGACATCCCCAGCGCTGTTCTAGACCGGACGGAAGATCTGTTTCTCGATTGGCTTGGCTCTGCACTGGCCAGTCAAGGCTCGCATCCGATTCCGCTGTTCGAGCGCTATGCGCAGCGTATGGGGCCAAGCGATGGCCCATCGAAAATCCTGGTCAATGGCCTTGGAACGTCTGCGTATTTCGCCGCTCTGGTGAACGCTGCGTCGTCGCATCTGGTCGAGCAGGACGATCTGCACAACAGTTCGGTGCTTCATCCGGCTACAGTGGTTTTTCCCGCAGTATTGGCAGCCGCTCAAGACGTGGGTAAGTCCGGACGTGACCTGCTGTTGGCCTCAGTTGCCGGTTATGAAGCGGGAATCCGCATTGGCGAGTTCTTGGGCCGTTCGCATTATACGGTGTTTCACACCACTGCCACCGTCGGCACGCTGGCAGCTGCAGTCGCCGTTGGTAAGTTACTTGATTTCGATACAGAGAAATTTATCAACGTCCTGGGCAGCGCTGGGACTCAAGCTGCCGGGCTGTGGGAGTTTTTGCGCGATGCCGCTGACTCCAAGCAATTGCACACGGCTAAGGCAGCAGCGGATGGTTTACTCGCGGCCTATATGACCCTCGATGGTCTGACCGGCGCACGTAATATTCTCGAGGGAGATCAAGGCATGGCCGCCGGAATGTCCCGTGACTCTGTCCCTGAAAAATTATCTGATCGCTTAGGTTCGCGTTGGGCGTTGGCTGAAACCTCGTTCAAATTCCACGCGTCTTGCCGTCACACCCATCCTGCGGCCGATGCCCTCCTGCACCTGATGCAACGCGAAGACCTGCATCACGAGCAAATCGCGAGTGTCAGAACACTGGTTCACCAAGCAGCCATCGACGTGCTAGGTCGCGTAGTTGTTCCACAAACCGTGCATCAGGCCAAGTTTTCGATGGGCGCCGTGCTGGGTTTAATCGCTGTGCATGGAAGCGCGCAACTTATCGAGTTTGAGCAACAGGCGTTGACCGACCCCGCCGTTGCCGCGTTTCGCGAAAAGGTCAGCATGGAACTCGACAGCGAAGTTGACGGCGCCTATCCAGTTCGTTGGCTGGGCCGAGTAATCGTCACCACTACAGATGGTCGCACGCTGTCAGCCGCCATTGACGAACCCAAGGGCGATCCAGGCAACACTCTGTCTCGACCTGAACTGGAAGACAAATTCCAGCGCCTCCTGGCCTTCTCCGGAGCGCGAACAGTCGACCAGGGCAACGCGTTGATCGAACAGGTATGGCAGCTGCGCGATGCCAAATCCCTGACCAACCTGAATTAGAAGACAGCCCATGTAAGCGCTGCCCTAGGCGGTGGCCGACCGAAGATCGATCGGGCCACCGAAGGCTGCTCCTACAGGCGTGGCACCATCCGAGGTACAAAAAATGACCAATCAGCATAACTTGCGTCCACTGGACGGCATCACTGTTATCAGCCTCGAACACGCGATTGCTGCACCGTTCTGTACCCGGCAACTGGCCGACCTTGGCGCTCGCGTGGTGAAGATCGAACGCCCTGGCAGCGGTGACTTTGCCCGAGGCTATGATGAACGGGTAAACGGTCTGGCATCGCATTTTGTCTGGGCCAATCGCTCCAAGGAAAGCCTTACCCTTGACCTGAAACAGGACGAGGCTGGAGACATCCTTGTGGGACTTCTTGGAAAAGCCGACGTACTGGTTCAGAACTTGGCACCGGGTGCCGCGGCGCGGATGGGCTTATCATTCGAAGCGTTGCAGGAGCGTTTTCCTCGCTTGATTGTGTGTGACATTTCAGGCTATGGCGAAGGCGGCCCCTACGAGAAGAAAAAAGCCTACGACCTGTTGATTCAAAGCGAGGGCGGGTTTCTCTCTGTCACAGGCGGGCCGGGTGAAGATGAGATGGCTAAGGCTGGTTGCTCCATCGCTGACATCGCTGCAGGCATGTATGCCTACACCGGAATTTTGTCCGCGTTGATGCTGCGCGATAAAACCGGGGTTGGCAGTCGCATTGATGTGAGCATGCTCGAGAGCCTGGTGGAGTGGATGGGTTACCCGATGTACTACGGGTTCGAGGGAGCGGCGCCACCGCCTCGTGCAGGCGCGTCACATGCAACGATTTACCCTTACGGCCCCTTCCCTACCAAAGGAGGCGATACCGTGATGCTTGGGTTGCAGAACGAGCGTGAATGGGCGCTGTTCTGCGAAAAAGTGCTGCTGGATTCAGAACTGGCAACTGATGAACGCTTCTCGGCGAATTTCAAACGGTCTGCAAATCGTGATGAGCTACGCCGGATTATTGTTCAGGGTTTTTCACAACTGACAGTCGATGAGGTGGTGGCCAGATTGGAAACCGCCCAAATCGCCAGCGCCCGGGTCAACGATATGCAAGGCGTATGGGATCACCCTCAACTCAAAGCTCGCGACAGCTGGCGTGAAATCGATAGCCCCGCCGGCAGATTACCCGCGCTCTTACCACCTGGGCGGAATACGTCCTTCAGCCCGCGCATGGACTCGGTGCCGGGGTTGGGAGAACACAACACGGCCATACTCGCTGAGTTGGGCTTCTCTGACGACGATCAGGCGCGATTGCAGGCAGCTGGGGTTATCTGAGAACAGCTCTACGACGATCTCTTTTAGCAGTCAACTTGTTGGCGAAAAGGCAGACGCGGTGTGTCCGATGAAACCTCGCCAACGAGTTGGTAACAGAGGCCGATGAAGCAATCCAACCGCTAAATGACAAAAAAAGGAAGCCTTCCATGTCCGGTTCCACCATTCGTTCCGCACTCTTTGTGCCTGGCAGCCGCCCTGAACGTTTTTCCAAAGCATTGGCCGCGGGTGCCGATGTAGTTATCGTTGATTTTGAAGACGCCGTCGAAGAGTCCCTCAAGCGTCAGGCAAGGGATAATCTCGTCGCATTTCTGCAAACCGAAACACAAGCATCAGTCTGGGTGCGTATTAATGCTCCGGAGCACTCTGAACATGCCGCTGACATCGCCTTTTGTCAGCAGCAATCGGGCGTCGCCGGAGTTTTGCTGCCGAAGGCCGAAAGTGGGGCGCAGGTCGCCGCGGTTGCCGTCATAGACAAACCGATATGGCCGATCATCGAAAGTGCGCGCGGGATTTTAAAACTCGCTGAAATTGCTGCAGGACAGTGCGTTCAACGATTGGCGTTTGGTGCATTGGATTATGGGTTGGATCTGAACCTCAAGATTGACTCACCCTCAGCTCAGTTCGTACTCGACCAAGCACGCGTTGATCTGTTGCTCCATTCACGGGAATCCAAATTGCTAGCGCCGCTGGACGGTGTTTACCCAAGCATCGATGACTTCGAGGGTTTGCACGAAGCTATCTGCCACGCCTATGACATGGGCTTCGCTGGCGCTATGTGTATCCACCCCAAGCAAATCTCAGTGATCCATCGGGCAATGGCTCCGACTGCGGAAATGATGGCTTGGGCACAACGGGTCGTTGATGCCAGCACACACGGTCGCGGCGCCTTTCAAATCGATGGGCAGATGGTCGACGCGCCAGTGTTAATCCGTGCACAGCGGATACTCGCCACGGCTCCAATTAATCCAAATGCTCATCGATAAAGACGAGATTTTCTTAAGTATCCGGTCTTATGTACCCAGCTCGCAGAGGCAGAGCCGAGCGCATATGACCTGTTTTAAACTTGAAAAGCTGACCACATTCATAAGCTCAGTGACGCTTACATCTTTGACCTGATCCTTTCCGAGACCAACGCTGCAAGCATATCCAGCCGTCCAGTGAAAAAATGATCCGCACCAGGTACAACTCTAATCGACGCGTTACTCCGCTCAGCCCACCGAAAAGCTTGCGACAGTGGAGCGTTCTCGTCCAACTCCCCGTGTATCAAGCATGCTCCATTGACTACCGGGGTTGCGTATTGTCGCTTGCCTGGTACCTCGCCACTCGGAAGGCCACAGAGAATGACGTCATGACTGGGTAGAGATTCCTGCGTCAAGGCCTGTTCTACCCGTGCAGCAATAAAGGCACCAAAGGAAAACCCCATCAAAATGAAGGGTAGCCGCCCCTCCCTTTCGCGCAGCAGTTTGGTCAGATCTATGATGTCCTGAGTTTCAAGAACTCCACCATCATATTTACCTGATGATTCCCCTATTCCTCGGAAATTTGGACGATAGACACTCACGCCTAGCGCGTTCGCAGCACGCATCATCGTAAAGGGTACTTTGTGATTAGCATTACCCCCCAGTAACGCATGTCAGATATGTTGATAAGCTTCACAAATCACTGATCTCACGACTGCGGAAATTCGATACTTTTCCCACGAAACTCTCAGCCGTCTCCATTGAGTCCATTGACCGACTCAATGGTCTCCAGAGCGCTATAGCCTTTCAATACGCAAAAGTTCTCGAGCACGCTACAACTGCCTTTGGCAGCGACTGATACCGAACTGGCCGCCAGAGCAACCCAGGCGCTCAGGTTGAAAGTTTCTCTCAGCCATCTTGCAGAATCAGGTCGGCCCCCTTCTCCGCCACCATCAATACTGCAGCGTGAGTATTGCCGGAAGTTACGTTTGGAAAAATGGATGCATCAACGATCCGCAATCCATCGATGCCGTGCACTTTCAGACGATTATCGACGACCGAATGCTCTTCGTCCGAGCCCATCGAGCACGACCCGCACAGGTGATAGATCGACCCGCTGTTCTCACGAAAATACTGCAACATCTTTTCATCGGTGTCGACGGCCGGGCCCGGCAGCACTTCTTCGACAGTGATACTTTTCAATGCTGGCGCCTGCATGATCTTGCGCATCAGGCGACTGCCCTGAATCACTTCATCGATATCCTTTTGCGTACTCAGGTAATTAGGGTCGATCAGCGCGGCGTCGCGCGGATTTTTTGACGCAATTTCAATCGTGCCGCGACTGGTCGGGCGGCACGGGTTGAAGCACAGCAGAAAGCCTGAGTACGGCTCCGGCTTGAGGCTGGCCTTGTTGTTCTTCGGGATCTGGTAAGACAGCGGGTTGAAATAGAGCTGCAGATTCGGGTGGGCCTGCTGTTCGTTGCCGCGAAAGAATCCGCCAGCCTGATTCACGCTCATGGCCAATGCGCCCTTGCGCGTAAACAGGTACTTGAGCCCCAGTTTGAACTGGCCGAACAACGAACTCAGTTGATCATTGAGCGTCGGAATATTGGCCTTGTAGTAGTAGCTGGCGCATAAGTGGTCTTGCAGATTCTTGCCGACGGCCGGCAGGTGTTTGACCAACGCAATGTTGTGTCGGGCCAACAGGGCCTGATCAGCCACGCCGGACAATTGCAGGAGTTTCGGCGTGTCCACGGCACCCGCGCACAGGATGACTTCCTTGCTCGCGGTGAACGTGTGCACCACACCGTGCTGGGTGACACACACGCCGGTCGCCCGGCCATCCTCGAACACCACCCGATCTACCAGTGCGTAGTGCTCGACCGTGAGGTTCGGCCGGCCAAGTGCCGGGTGCAAATGCGCAAAGCTGCTGGAACAGCGCTGACCGTTCTTGGTGTTGACGTCGTAGAGGCCCGAGCCTTCGAATTTAGGTCCATTGAAGTCTTCACTGTGCGGGTAACCGAGTTCATCGCAGCCTTTGAGGAACACGTCGCAGATCGGATGTGTCTGGCCCTTCATCGGTGTGATGCTGATCGGGCCGCTGCCACCGTGGTATTCAGTGTCGCCCAACGGGTGATTTTCCAGTTTGCGAAAATACGGCAGGACGTCTTTGAAACTCCACCCCTCATTGCCATTGGCCGCCCAGTCATCGAAGTCATGGGCCTGTCCACGCACGTAGATCATGGCATTGATCGAGCCCGAGCCGCCCTGCACTTTGCCGCGCGGCGCGTAGATCTCGCGGTCATTGAGTTGCTTTTGCGGCTTACTGTAATACATCCAGTTGAAGGTCGGGTTGTAATACATTTTGGCGAAGCCGACCGGGATCCTGAACCACAGCGAATTGTCCTTGCCGCCCGCCTCCAGCAGCAGCACCGAGTACTTGCCCGACGCCGAGAGCCTGTTGGCAAGGATGCAACCTGCGGCGCCAGCGCCAGCGATGATGTAGTCGTATGTCATGCACGGTTACCGCGTAAGTCGTTGTTCAAAAAAAACCGCCCTGTACTGTTCACCCAGGACGTAACGCCGTCACTGTGGCAGCGGCCCCTTCGTCAGCCTCGGGCCGGCGATGTGTCTTTGACGTCGGCCGGGGCGGACGCCATCTGCAGGTGCAGGCGCTCGCCGGTATAAGGCGAATGCTGGCGCACAACGTCCATGTTCAACTCAACGCCAAGCCCAGGTTCACTGGACGGAATGATGTAGCCGTCCTCCCACTGAAGCGGTTTGGTCAGGATGTCGGCGTGGAACCCACCCCAAGTCATGATGCTTTCCTGGATCAGGAAGTTCGGTGTGCAGGTGGCCAACTGAAAACTGGCGGCCGCGCCAATCGGCCCGTTGTAGAGATGCGGCGCGATCTGTGCGTAGTAGGCCTCGGCCATGCTGGCGATCTTTTTTGCCTCCAGCAGGCCGCCACAGCGGGCAACGTTCATTTGCAGAATCGACGCGCCGCCCGCCTGCAGCAACTTGAAGAATTCGTACTTGGTGGTCAGCCGCTCGCCCGTGGCAATCGGTATGCTGGTCTTGGCCGCGACTTGCGCCATGGCGTCTTCCTGACCTGGCGGCACCGGTTCTTCAAACCACAGCGGGTCGTATTTTTCCAGGCGCTTGGCCAGGCGGATAGCCGAAGACGGCACCATCTGCCCATGGGTGCCGAACAGCAGGTCGCACTTGTCGCCAACGGCTTCGCGAATCTTGCGGCAGAAGGTTTCGCAGCGTTCCAGCACCTCTAGCGAAATCTGGTGACCGGAGTACGCGGTGTAGGGACCGGCCGGGTCGAACTTCACAGCGGTGAAGCCCTTGTTCATGTTGTCGATGGCGCATTCGGCGGCCAGGTCGGGGTCGTCGTAGTCGTATTCACCACGGCTGTTGACCGGATACAGGTAGGTGTAGGACCGCAGGCGCTCGTTGACTTTACCGCCAAGCAATTCGTACACCGGCTTGTTCGCCGCTTTGCCGATGATGTCCCAGCAAGCCATTTCAAGGCCGCTGACCACACCCATCATGGTCAGGTCCGGACGCTGGGTAAAACCGCTCGAATACGCCTGGCGGAAAAAGCGCTCGATGTGGTGGGGGTCGTGGTTGAGCAGGTAGCGCTCGAACACATCTTCGATGATCGGCAGCATGGCTTTAGGACCAAAGGTCGCGGCGTAGATCTCGCCCACGCCCTCGATGCCGCAATCGGTCTTGAGCTTGACGAACAGCCAGTACATGCCGCCGATGTGCGGGGGCGGTACGGCGACGATGTGGGTTTCAAGGGCGACGATTTTCATCTCAGGCACCTGTCGGGTTCAAAGTGGACGTGTTCAAGGATTGACGCTTGATTCGCGCGCGCAGGGTCAGGGCCGCCAGGGTTCCCAGCAGGCCGACGCAGGCGATGTAACCGAAATAGAGCTTGTAGCCATAGGCACCGGGGTAATGCTCGGTCAGGTAGCCGTTGATCAAGGGAATGAAGGCGTCGGGCAAGTAACCCACCACCGAGACAATGCCGATCGCCAGGCCGGTGATGCGCAGGGGAATACGGCAAGTGTCGAGAATCGCCCAGTACAGGCCGCGAATGGCGTAGGTCATCAGGCCAATGAAGATCACAGTGCCAATCAGCAGCCCCATGCTGTTGAGTGCAGGAAAGACAATCAGCCCAACCATCGCCAACGTCGCCAGGAATAACGCCACGATCAACACCGAGATGTTCGAGAACTTGTCACCCAGCCAGCCACCGCAGATGCCGCCGATCGGGCGCATCCACAATTTAATGGTGGTGATGGTGCCGGCCATGACTGCGGTCATGCCGCCGCCCTGCAGGTAATCGGAGAAACTGTAAGTGGCCCAGAAGATGTGATAGCCGCAAAACACGATGGCCGTCACCAGCCACAGCTCGGGGATTTTCACCAGCGTCGCCAGGTCGCTGATCAGGTTGTATTTACCCTGCTCTACCGCCGCCGTGTCCTCCATGGACTTCGGGTCTTTGATCAGCACCAGCACACAGCCGATGGCGATACAGGTGAAGGCGTAGAGGTAGACCACGTGTGTGAACCCTTCGGCGGTGGATTCGCCACGGGTTTCGGTAGCGAAGGCGAAAAGACCGAGGGCGACGGTAGCCAGCAAGGCTTCAACCAGCCCGCGTCCGCCATCGAGGATGCCGAAGAAACGGCCTTGCTCGGTATGATGGGCGATCATTTTCACGCGCTTGAGCACCGAGGCCCAGAAGGTCAGGCCGGTGGTCAGCCCCCAACAACCGAAGATGATCATCAACCCTGTCATCGACGGTGCCGTCGAGTACCAAAGCCCCAGAACGCCAGTGGCAACCAGCGAAAAGAAAATCAGAAAACGCGGAGCAATGCGGTCGGCCAGCCAGCCGCTGGGCAAATAACTCAGGAGGAAAATCGTGCCGAGCATCGAGTACAGATAACCCAGCTCGCTGTGGTTGATCTGGAACACCTCGAGCATGGTGGTCTGGTAGACCTGACGCAGGTAAAGGATCGGGTAGATCGCGCCGGCGGCGAGTACCAGCAGCATCAACTGCAGATAGCGACTTCCCTTGTCACTGTGACTTATTGAAGCCGTGTTCGAACCCTGAACAGCGGCAGCGTTGGAGGCATGCTTGGACATCTGGGGGACCTCGGGCAACCCGGTGGGCCGGGTGCCCCTGATAATTGTTTTTATGGGTGCAGCGCGAAACGTGTCAGCGGTGAATCAGTACTTCATGACCACCAGGCGGGTCTGGGTGAATTCGAGCATGCCGTGTTTGCCGTCATCGCCGCCCAGGCCCGAGCGCTTCCAGCCGGCATGGAAACCCTGGTAGGGATCCGCAGGCGTACGATTGACGTACAACTCACCGGCTTCGATGGCGTTGGCGACTTTCATTATGGTGCGGTAGTTTTCGGTATAGAGGACTGACGACAGACCGAACTGATGATCGTTGGCCATGGCCAGGGCTTCATCGATATCGCGGTACTTGAGCACGGGCAGCACCGGGCCGAAAATTTCTTCCTGGATGATTTCCATGTCCTGCCGGCAGCCGCTGAGTAAGGTTGGGGGATAGAAATGCCCTTTGCCTTGGGGAATGAATCCGCCGGTTTCGAGTACCGCTCCGGCCGCGACTGCATGCTCGACCATAGCGTGGATGTTCTGCCGCGAACTGGCATTGACCAGCGGGCCCATCAGGCTGGCGTCGGTCGCGCGATCGCCGAACTTCACCATGCTGATCTTGCTTTTGAGCAAGGCGAGAAAGGCCTCATAGACGCTTTCCTGCACGTAGACCCGTTCGACCGCGGTGCACAACTGGCCGCAATGCGTGGTCTTGGAGGCGACGATCGCGCTGGCGGCGGCCTCCAGATCCGCGTCGGCTTCAATGATCGCCGGAGTCTTGCCGCCCAGTTCCAGCGAAGGTTTGGCAATGTTGGCTTTGCAATAGTCGAGCACGATGCGCCCGGCGTTGACACTGCCGGTCAGGGTGATCAAACCCACCGATGGGTGCGTGCATACCGCCGCGGCGGTGGCATGGTCCATGGTCAGAATGTTGATGACGCCGGCGGGCAAACCGGACAACTGAACCGCCTTGGCGATCTCGAAGGCCGAGGTCGGCGTGTTGTTACTCGGGCGTACCACGACGGTATTGCCGGCAATCAAGGCCGGGGCGATTTTGCGCAACAGGGTGTAGACCGGATAGTTGAATGGAATCAGGCAAGCCACCACGCCTATCGGCTCGCGGTGCAGAAACAGGTTTTCGTCAGGGCTGTCGCTGGGGATGATCTCGCCCTCGATGCGCCGCGCCCACTCCGCATGATAACGGGTGATATCCGCGGCGTAGCGCGCTTCGTTGCTGGCATCGGCAACGCTCTTGCCGGATTCGGCAGCCAGCGCCGCGCCGATGTGTTCCGCGCAGGTGTCGAGGGCATCGGCGAACGAACGCAGGTGATCAGCGCGTTCGATGCTGGTGAGTTTACCCCAGGTTTTTTGCGCGGCAGCGGCGGCTTCGACAGCGGCTGTCGCTTCAGCGGCGGTTGCCGCTGAAACGTGTCCCAGCAGGTGTTCCGTCGCCGGGTTGTAGACGGCGATCATGGCGTCGCTGGCAGGTTCAGTGAAGTGACCGTTGACAAAATTTCGCTCGATTCGCATGTGCATCGCCCATCGTTGTTTTTATCCAGTGCTCGCAGTCTTGGCGTCTGATGGGCGTTGAACAAACGATTTATTAAGCGCTGTAACATTCGAAAAATGAAGATTACTGCTGAAGACCCCCGATGTTCCCTGCGGCAGTGAAGGTGGTCAGACCGCTGCGGTCGAAGGCTCAAGTTGCCGTTGCGCCAACCATATTTCCTCCTGCAGCCACTGGCTGAAGACCTGCAACTGCGGCAGCTGCATCTGCTCGGGCCGGGTCACCAGCCAGTAGGACTGATGCCCTTCGACATGCACGTTCAGAACCTGGGTCAACAGTCCGCTGGACAGTTCCGGGGCGACCATGTGCCAGTCCGCGATCGTGATGCCGAGGCCATCGGTCGCCGCGCGAATCGCCAAGTCGAGCAGGTCGAATTCATAACCGCCCTGGGTGTCGACGCCGCTGATCTTCGCCGCGTCAAGCCAGTGCTTCCAGGTCAGGTAACGCTGGTCTTCCCGCGCCAGCACGTGCAGCAATGTCAGGCGATTGAGATCGATGCCCTGCTCGCTCAACTCGCGGGCATACAAGGTTGGGGCGCACACGGCGATGTGCCGCTCCTGAATCAGCAGTGAGCTGTCCAGCCCGTCCCATTCGCCATCACCGAAGCGGATCGCGCAATCGAGCGTGCTGGTTTCCGCCAGGCTGTCCTGCAAACGCGTGGTAATGCTCAACTCCAGTTCCGGGTGCTTTTCGCGCAGGCGCCCGAGCCGGGGCATCAACCAGCGATTGGTGAACGTCGGCGGCGCGTTGAGGTGCAAGCGATTGGAGTGGGTTTTCTGCTGAATGCTGCGCACCGTCAGCTCGATCTTGTCGAACGATTGATGCAACGCCCGCAGCAGGATCCGCCCGGCGCTGGTCAATTCGAGATGGTGATGACGACGCTCCAGCAAAGTCTCGTCGAGCTGTTCCTCGAGCTGCCGCACCTGGCGGCTGACGGCGCTCTGGGTGACATTCAGCAACTCTGCGGCGCGCGTGAAGCTGCCCGTGCTGCCGGCCACTTCAAAGGCTTTGAGCGCGTTGAGGCCGGGCATTTTGCGTTTCATCAGGGGCTCTCGAATGAAGGGCTGGGGCGCCAAGCATCCCATGCTTGAGGTACATTGTTCTACAGGTTTCAGCCAGTAACATGCATTTGGCGAAGGTTCACTGTCAGTTTTTATCGTTTGTTCAAGACAGCGCTGATCGCAAGACTGAACGGCATCTCTAATAAAAATAACCGAGAGCCGCCCCATGCCGTTACCTGCTACCTCGCGCTTCACATTGTCCCTGGCCGCTTTGTTCTGCATCTTTGCCGAGCCCGCCATGGCGGTGCAAGTCACCGACAACCTTGACCTTGGCGGCGCCATTCGCGGGCGCTGGGACTACGACCCCGACCGCAACATCCAGAATTTCGGTCTCGACACGTTCTGGCTGAGCGCCAAATACACATCCGACACGTGGATCGGTGAGGCCCAATACCGTTTCTACGGACGCTCCTATCCCTACCGGTACACCAAGAACTATGGCGACATCCAGTTCGCCAAACTGGCGTGGGTGGGCTACAAGTTCAACCCCGAGCAACAAGTGCAGGTAGGCTTGAACACCGTGCCCTTTGGCCTGCAGCCCTATTTCGGCAGCACCTTTTACGAAACCCTGGGTAACGTCATCGGCCTGGAAGACCTGCAACAGGTTGGCGTCAAGTACATCCAGCAAAGCGGCGACTGGAACATTCAGGCCGGTTACTACCTGCGTCCGGCCTGGCAAGGCAAAGGCACCACCAACGGCGTGACCTTCTCCAGCGTAGTGTCTGAAGCCGACAGCTACGTCGCCGATGGCAGCGACAACCAGGAGCGCAACACCGTGGTGCTGCGGGTCGCCAAGGCACTGGACCTGGGCCTCTGGAAATCGGAGGTCGGCGTCTCCGGGCTCAGTTCATCGCTGGAAAACCGTGACACCAACAACGACGGCCGGCGCAACGCCGTCGCTGTGCATTACCTGGGCAAGAACGGGCCGTGGGGCGTGCAGTTGCAAGTGGCACGACAACAGATGTCGCCGCGCAATCCCGGCACCGACGAACTGGTCACGCTGGGCGGTTATGACGGCACCTATAACGTCGCCAGTCGGGGCAACCTGTACGTCGCGGACCTGAGCTACGACGTCACCGGCAAATACCTGTTCAACCAGGTCAGCGGGGTCAAGCTGTACGCCAACTACAGCGCCTTCGACAAATCCGCCAAGGCGTTCAAGACCTCGGAACGGATGATCCTCGGCAGTTCCTTCATGGTCAGTCAGTTGTACGTCGCGACGGAGTGGATGTTCGGCAAGAATGACCCGTACATCGGTGGCAGCAGTTACGCCCAGAGCCTGGGGGCTGGCGGGACCGATCATTGGGAAAATCAGGTGTATGTGAACGTGGCGTATTACTTCTGACCGGATCTTTTGGTCGCCGGCAAGGACGCCATCGCGGGCAAACCCGCTCCCACAGCAATCACCGAACCTGTGGGAGTGGCCGTGCCCGCGATGGCGTCCACCCAGACCACACTTGCATCCGTTCTTTGCCAATAGTCAGATGGACACTCCAATACCCAAAACAATAATGAGTCCGACATGCGACAACTGCCCTCGCTCAATATGCTGCGCGTCTTCGAGGAGGTCGCCCGGCATCGCAGTTTCAGCCAGGCTGCGCTAGGTCTGAACGTCACTCAGGGCGCGGTCAGCCGTCAGATCAAGCAGCTTGAAGACTATCTCGGCGCTGCGCTATTCATTCGCACTCCTCAAGGCCTGTCGCTGACCGAAACTGGCCTCGCCCTCTCCCCCCATCTGGCGCAGGCGTTCGACCATATCGAACGCGCGTTGCAAGCCGTGCGTGTGCCCAATCTGCGCCAGCGACTGCGCATTCTGGCGCCACCGACCTGGGCGACGCGCTGGTTGTCCGCGCACCTGCGCGTGTTCTGTCAGCGCTACCCGGACATCAGCCTGAGTGTGAGCCATCAGGCTCACCACGACAGCCTCGCCGATGTCGACTGCCACATCCGCTTCGGCGTTGAAGGCTCCACCCATTGCAATAGTCAGCTGCTGGTGATGGAGCGGCACATCGCCGTGGCCAGTGCGGAGTTGTTCGAGAACGGTCTGCCGCCTGACCTACGGCACTTTCCATTGCTGCACATTCTGCACGAGGGCAAACGCTTGAGGGTCTGGGAAAATTGGCTGGCGGCCGTGGGTCGTAATGATGTCGATGCGGAACAAGGGCTCGAATTCAGCACATTGGATCAAGTGATCCACACCGCACTGGCGGGCGGTGGATTGGCGGTGATTGACCGGCAGATGATCGAAAAGGAACTGGCCAACGGCAGTTTGTTACCGATCACGCCGATGGAAGTCATCGGGCCGTATGGCTACTGGCTGGAAGTGGCGAAGGACAAACAGGGTTTGTCGAAGGTGCGCCTGTTTACGCAATGGCTGGGGTTGGTGAGCAAGCCCTGATACAGCAGTATTCCTTGTGGGAACGAGCCTGCTCGCGAAGAGGCCAGTGCAGCCAACGTGAATATTGACTGCGCCTCCACCTTCGCGAGCAGGCTCGCTCTCACGGTTGATCCCGGCGATCCTTCAGATCACCGCCGGGTTGTTCACCGCTACCTCTGCGCTCGCTTTCACCGGACTCTGCACCTTGCACGCCTGGCTCAGTGTCAACGATTTGGTCTCCGGCGCCCATGCCCAGGACAGCAGCGCGCCCAGTGCCAATATCGCCGCGAGAATGCCCATCGTGGGGCTCAACCCTATTCCCGCCACGCTTATCGGCAGTAGAAAGGTGCTGACGGCTGACCCTAAACGACTCACCGCGGTCGCCAACCCGATGCCGCTCGCGCGAACGTCTGTCGGGAAACTCTCGGCTGGAAACACCCCGACCAGATTGCTCACTGCCGACAACACCAGGGTGAACAGCCCGAACACCGCCACCATCAACCACGCCGCACTGCTCGGCAGCACCGCCAGCAGGAACAACGCGCCGAGGATCAGCAGCATGTTGAGCATCAGTTCAGTACCGAAACCTTCCGCCAATCCGAGTTTTTGCAGGATCGAAGGCAAAAAAGTGTAAATGGCGAAATACGGCATCACGATGCAAACAAAGAACAGGCAGTTGAACGCCGTGCGCTTGCGGTATTCACGGCTGAACAGCACCGCGTAGCCAGAGCGGGTTTCGGTGGCGGGCGTTTCGTCGAGCTCGACGTGGGCGCCCAGGTGCTTTTTGACAATGGCCCGCGCTTCCGCGATCCGGCCTTGATTGACCAGCCAGCGCGGCGACTCGGGTGTGCCGATGCGGGCGATCAGGATCAGACCTGCCGGGATTGCTGACGAGGCGAGCATCCAGCGCCAGGCGTCATCGCCGAGGCTGAGCATGGCGGTGCCAACGAAGGTGGCGGCGACGTAACCAAACGTCCAGATCACGCTGAATGAACCGAGCAGCACACCTCGGTGCTTCTTCGGCGCGAATTCGGCGAGCATGGCGTGGCCGACACTGAAATCACCACCGAGCCCGATGCCGATCAGCACCCGACAAAGGAACAGACCCATGACGGTTTCGGCGTAAAACTGCATGACTGACGCGAGCGTGATCAACACGAAGCTGACCAGGAAGATTTTCTGCCGACCGACCTTGTCGGAAATCCAGCCGAAGAACAGGCTGCCGAGAAACAGGCCTATCAGCGCCGATGCGCCTATCAGCCCTTGCCAGAAGGCATCGAGCTGCATCTGTGGACTTAGCAGTGTAAAGGCAATCCCGATCAGGCCGAGGATATAGCCGTCGGTAAAGTGCGCGCCGAAGGTCAATCCAGCTATTTTGAGGTGGAAAGGCCCGATGGGCAGGTCATCGATTTTTACCGGTTGTACGGACATTTAAGTCTCCAATTGTTGTTATTGACGGAGAAATGAAATCGATTTGTTTGGTGTGAAAGCGAGACTGCTCGCGAATGCGGTGTACCAATCAACATCGATGTTGAATATAAAAACGCTTCGCGAGCAGGCTCGCTCCCACAGGGTCAGGCAATGCTTTTACAAGCCGCCCATCAGCAGGTATTTGATTTCCAGATAGTCATCCAGTCCATATTTGGAACCCTCGCGGCCGAGCCCCGATTCCTTGACGCCACCGAACGGCGCCACTTCCGTGGAAATGATTCCTTCGTTAATCCCGACCATGCCGGCTTCGAGGCCTTCGGCCATGCGCCAGACCCGACCGATGTCGCGGCTGTAGAAGTACGCCGACAAACCATAGGGTGTGTCGTTGGCTTGTTGCAGCACTTCGGCTTCGTCTTTGAAACGGAAGCACGCGGCCACAGGACCGAAGGTTTCGTCCTGGGCGATCAGCATGTCGCGGCTGGCATCGGCAAGAATGGTCGGCTCATAAAACGTGCCGCCGAGTGCATGCCGACGGCCGCCGCACAACAGCTTGGCGCCCTTTTCCAGCGCGTCAGCCACGTGCAACTCAACCTTTCTCAGCGCCGCGGCATTGATCAGCGGGCCTTGCTCGGTTTCGCCCTCCAGCGCACTGCCGACGCGCATGGCCGCAACAGCCTCGGCGAGCTTGCCGGTGAAGGCTTCATAGACGCCTTCCTGGACGAAGAAGCGGTTCACACAGACGCAGGTTTGCCCGGTGTTGCGGTACTTCGACGCCATGGCGCCTTTGACGGCAGCGTCCAGATCAGCGTCGTCGAAGACAATGAATGGCGCATTGCCGCCCAGCTCCAGGGAGAGTTTCTTCAGCGTGTCGGCCGCCTGCCGCATCAGCAATTTGCCGGTGCGCGTGGAGCCGGTGAACGACAGTTTGCGCACGATGCCAGAGGCCTGCAGCGCCCCGCCGATCGCCACGGCGTCACCGGAAACGATGTTGAACACACCGGCCGGAATGCCCGCCTTTTCCGCCAGCACCGCCAGGGCAAACGCCGATAACGGCGTCTCTTCCGAAGGCTTGAGAATCATCGTGCAACCCGCCGCCAGCGCCGGGCCGACCTTGCGGGTGACCATCGCCAGTGGGAAATTCCACGGGGTGATCGCGGCGACCACACCGATGGCTTCCTTGATCACGATAATCCGCGCATCGGCCTTGTGACTCGGGATCACATCGCCATAGGCGCGCTTGGCCTCTTCGGCAAACCACTCGAGAAAACTAGCGGCGTACACCACTTCGCCCATGGCTTCGGCCAGCGGCTTGCCCTGCTCGCGGCTGAGCAACGTGGCCAGATCTTGCTGATGGCTCAGCATCAGTTCGCTCCAGCGCTTGAGCTTCTGGCTTCGTTCCTTGGCTGTGAGCTTGCGCCAGGTCGGCAAGGCGCGATGGGCGGCGTCGATGGCCAGGTTGGTCTCGACCGCACCGGCCTTTTGCACATCGGCGATCAACTCGCCGTTGGCGGGGTTGACCACCGGGTAGGTCGGACCACCGCTGGACCATTGACCATCAATGTAATGACCATTACGGATCAGTGCGCTCATGCCACAGCCTCTTTCAGATGAAAGCGTTCCAGACCCGGTCGGGCCGAACGCAAAATGCGTTTGCCTGCGGTGTAATCGTTGATCACGTCGCAAGGGGTGTAATTGCGTTCCAGTTCATGCAGTTCTTCAGCGTCGAGCCGGGTTTCCAGGGCAGCCAGCGCACTGTCGAATTGCGCGGTGGTGTCGGCGCCGACCAGCATGCAATCGACGCCGGGATGGTTGGCGACCCACGCCTGGGCGATCTGCGCATTGGGCACACCGCGCGCTAGGGCGACACGCTGGACGGAATGGGCAATCTCGAACGAGGCTTCGTCGCTGTACATTTGCTGGGTGAAAAAGTCGGTTTGGTTGCGCGTCGATTGCACATCGCCGGTCAGCAAGCCGCGAGCCAGCGGGCTGAATACCGACACACCGAGGCCCTGGTCACGACAGAACGGCATCATCTCGCGCTCTTCTTCGCGGTACGCGCAGTTCAGTTGCAGCTGCATGTTGATCGGCTTGACCCAGCCATTGCGTTCGCACGCCATGAGGATTTTCGCCAGTTGCCCGGTGAGCATGGTCGACACGCCGATGTAGCGGGCCTTGCCGGCGCGCACGATGTCGTTCATGGCACTCATGGTTTCTTCGACCGGGGTGTTCACGTCGAAGTAATGCAGCATGAACACATCGACGTACTCCATGTTCAAGCGCTTCAGTGAAGCGTCGATGCTGTCCATGATGTGCTTGCGCGAATGACCGCTGGCATTGATGCCGCTGCGGGTGCCGTAACCGACTTTGGTGGTGATCACCAGGTCTTCGCGGCGCGCCAAGCGTTTGACGATGCGCCCCACGACTTCTTCGCCGACACCAGCAGAGTAGAAGTCGGCGAGGTCGATGAAATTCACCCCGTTGTCCAGCGCATGAGCGACGATCGGCTCGCTTTGCTTTTCATCGAAAATCCACGGTTTCCAGTCCGGGGTGCCCATATTCATGGTGCCCAGGCACAGGCGGGAGACTTGCAGGCCGGAGTTGCCCAAACGAACGAATTGCATGGCGCGAACCTCAGGCTTTTGGCGTGTAGAAAGGGTTGCTGATGTGACCGACCACATCCGCCAATTGCGCGGTGTACGGTTGGCCGGTCAGCGCCGCGCGGATCGCTGTTCGGCAGGCGTTGTAATTGTTTTGGTAGACCGCATCGAGGTCATCGCACGCCGGGTTGACCCAGTTGGCAGTGACGATGGCCCACTCGTCTTCGGCCTCGGGCGGCAAGGTCCCGTCGAGCAAGGCTTCGAGTACCGCCTTGGCGATGCCAGCCTGGGACGCGCCCCACGTGGCGTTGCCATGCAGATCGCTACCGATCGCGGCTTTGTTGACGTAGAGGGTCATCGGCTTCACCGGAATATTCGGCTGAGCGATCACCATGAAGGGACAGTGGCCCTGGCTTGGCGACGCAAGGCTGATGGCGAAGGCCTGCCCCGCCGGGCCGTTGCGCGGGCCAATCAGAATGTTGATGTGGGCGGCGTTCACGCCTGGGCCTTCGAAGCCTTCGCCGATGTACAGATCGAGTTTTTTCATTAGTCGTTACGCTCCAGTGATTTGCGAATAATCACGGACACACGAGCCTTCTCGCTCGGGTGGCCGTTGATGAAACGGGAGAGCGCTGCGGGTAATTGAGGGGGAAGGAGTCTTGAAAACAGGCATGGGTGCAAACGCTCTATGGTTTTGTTGATGAGCTTGTTTGCGATTTTTTAACACTGGAAGTTCGAGCGGCTGTAACCATTAAAAGTCATAGAGGTATGACTTCAACTCATGCTCTATTTATGATCGGCAACAACGTAATGTTTTCCTCGAACGTTGATTAACGTGCGTATATATCCCTGCTAGATCAACGTCTCACGCCGAAATTTTGCTATGTGCGCCTACACCTAAAGCAGCGTTTGGATCGAGCGCCGCCCCTCCAATGGACACCCGCCGCGACAGCTGGACTGCCCCCAGCATCGCAGACACATCTGGGCCCCGACCGCTCTGGTGGCGTAGCTTCGCTAGGTCTACAAGGTTGAGGCGCGCAGCGGATACCACAACATCCTGATCGACGATCGTTTGAGCAATCTGCATTCCCCCTGCACAGCCGATGCCGCTTTTTCGCACAGGCCTGTCCTAAGGCTTGATCGAATGACTATTTCGACCTAAGAGTGATAACAAAACGCTATTAGAAGCAATGTGCCTCATCTTATTTACGAATAAAAACCCGTTTAATTACAGAAACTTGCAGCTCAACAATGCCCTGTTTCGGCCGCAAAATTTTACCGAAAAATGCGCCTCATCAAGTTCAAGACCGTCCTTTACAGGCGAAGAAGCGCGCCTAGACTCTCACTGGATTCAGCTCCCTGAGTCATGACCAACACACGAAAAGGATATTCAAAATGACCGCCTTCACTTCGGTAAATACCGTCACCACCCCCCTGACCATCAACTGCAACTCCGTGACCACTTACAACGGTGATCCCAACGAGACCACCAAGATCACGTTCAGCTACCAGAACAACCTGCTGTGGGCTACCCAGGTCAACAACACTGCCTCAACGCAAACGCTCTCTGCCGACGCCTCTGCCGGACCGGTAATCCTGCGGGCTGGCGCCAAGGTGACGCTGCAAAACGTCGGTTCGGCGTTCAGCATCCTGTTTACTGGCAGCATCGTCGACAGCGGTTCCGAGACGCCTTTCAACGGCACCAACATCGGTACATTCAGCCTTTCCTGATCCACACGGGCTCTGTAAGCAGAACCCATCCTTGAAGCCGGCGGACGCGGACACCATACGCCGGCTTCATTTAACGCAGTACGGGACATGGACGGTACCCTCGCGTGACAAAGCATCGGATGCTTTATACCCGGGTTTTCTGGGTAACACTGGGCGCGATTCTGGCAACAATACTGTGGGTACTCGCTACCGGCAGATCTGCGCCAACGGCTTCGCCTGACGGGTACAGGCATACCTTTTCCAACGCCGAGCGTACATCCTCGATATCGGGTTGCGCCGACCTTGCACCCTCTTCTTCCTCCTCTGCGGCGATCCCGGCACCCTGCCTGCCCGGGCCGATACTGCTGCCCGGCATGAACGTCAGCCGCCAGGTCGGTCCGGTGTTGTTCGTGCTGATCGTCGATAGCCGCGAGGCGCGGGTGAACGCAGAACTGTCCATGGGCAGCGCAGGCCTGACCGGGTTGAGCATGACGGCCGAAACACCCACTGCCACCTTTGACCTGGCCAGCGATGGCCAACGGGTACGGGGCAGCCTGGGGGCATTTTTCTGTGCCCCGCCGAACACATCGCACGTGCTCGCCGACTTCAATATCGAGGGCACACACGACGGCAGCAAGGACAGCACGCAAGTCTACCGCGGCGACCTGATCCGCTGGCAAAGCCCGACCACCAGCGTGATCGCCCGCTACCACCAACCCTTGCTGCCGGACCTGCAAGTGACCGTGGAACTGCTCGACCCCTACAAACCCGACAGCAGCAACGCGTTGACGGCCCAAGTGAGTTTCTACTACGCCACGAACCTGATCGACCGCTACACCGTCATGGCCACCGCCACCCCCGTGACCCTGCGCAAATCCAGCGTCGGGCCGGTGAGTATCCAGGGCGGGGCCTTGTCGTTTCGTCCCGCCACCCAGGAACAGCGAGGGCAGCTCAGCCTCGATGGCACTTTCCAGTCCGGCCATAACCCGCCCAACCACTATGCCGGCAGCATCGCCGACTGGTCGTGGATTCGTGGCCGTGCCGATAATTGCAGGGGATAGACATGACCAGCCGCGCCGCCCCATCCGACTATCAACAAATCGCCAACAGCGCGGCCTATGCCCTGCCCGATGACAGTGGCTATGGCTGGCGTGGCTACGTCATGCCCCAAGGCACCCCGCCTGCCAGCTTGCCGGCCAGCCTGAGCCCTGCCGATGCGTTCGACAAAAATGCCGGCCATTACCTGTTCGCCCCCAGCGAGCCGGTGAGCCTGCGCAGCGATCCTTCGGGGTTCGTCGCCGCGCTGTACGACTTCCTGTTTGCCGTCGAACAGCGAAACTTCGTCGGTCGGGCGCTGCTCTGGTTGCCTGGAAGCAGGCTGCCAGCGCCCAAGCGCTTCGACGACTATGGGTTGCGCATCAGCCTGCAGACACCTTGCCAGGTGCAGAACAACCTCAACGTGCAACTCGGCGATCGCCTGACTTTCTTCCTCAACTTCGGCACCTTCGTCAAATACGACGCAGACTTCAATGCGTTGCGCCTGAAGTCTGGCAACATCGGTATCAGCATGGGCTTCAACGACAAACTGCAGGCCGACAGCGGTCTGCAACTGACGCCTGCGCAGCAGCCGTTGGCCTATGTACCGCTGGACGGTAGCCAGGCCGGAAGCCTGGCCTATGCCTTGACCTACAGTTCGGCGCCTGCGCTGCGGTATTTCCAGACCGGCTTCGCCTATGTGGTCAATACCGGGAACGGTAACAACGTGCTCAATTACCCGGTATTCAACCCGGTCGGCATGCCGGCCAAGTTGAACATGGGCGGTGTCCTCGACCCGCTGGACCCGCTGAACCAAAACATCAGTGCGCCACAACTGGCCGCCGGGCTGATCCGCACCGGCCTGACCTTCGCCGCTTCCGGCAGCACCTTGCTGCCCAGTCAATGGCGCAGCACCGCCGGCAACCCTATCAGTCTGGTCCCGCTCAATGGCCTCGACGCCAACGGTTGGCCCCTGCCTCACGCGGCCAGCCTGGTGTTCTGCGACGACGGTGCTAGCTACAGCCTGACCCTGAGCGGCGACTATGGCTTGAGTCTGCCGACCGTGCCCGCAGCCACCGCCGGGCAAAATCTGTTGTGTGGCATCTTCGGTACCGAGTGGCTGAGCTTCACCAACTACAATCCCGCGGTCAGCCCCACCGACAATGACCGCATGCGCCTGTTCGCCGCGCAATCGGCGTATGCATCGGTCTTTCCGTTCCAGACCAGCAGCCTGGTCTCGCCCACCAGTGGCGCGGTCACGGCCCTGCTGACCGACCACTACCGGACCTCCTGGAGCAACCTGATTGCCGGTGCCTCTACCCCGGCCTACAGCGCTCAGCCCGACGGTAGCCCGCTTTATGGCCAGGCCGCGACCGATGGCGACACTGTGCTGCTGACGCCGACCGCTCCCCGTACACCGCTCCCACAGGACCCCGGCTTCGCCTTCCCCCTGGTGCCTTATGCCGGCATGACCAGTACCACGAGCGTCAACCTGACCCAATTCGAAAGCGAAATTCTCGCCGCCTCGCGCAAGAGCCTGATCAGCGCCGCCACCCTGCCGGGCAAACAGGCCGTACGGCTCAAACGCCTGCAACGGGCCCTGACTGCCACGACGGAAAAACCTGATCGGGCGACGACACCGCAAGGCTTACTGGTGGACCTCGATCCGGACGGTGTCGGCTACCGAAAAGTACTCTTGGCACGCTCTAAATCTGCCGAGAGTTTGCTGGATTTTGCCTTCGAGCAGCCCACCAACGAGTTACACGAGGCCCTGCAAACCAATCAACTGTTCCTCGTCGGCGTTAACCGGCAACCGTTTTTCACCCAGAGCGCGACGTTCAGCAACCAGATGGAGATCGCCGATTGGCGCTTCATCGCCAATATCGGTGTCGGTGTGCAAACCACCAGCTATCGCAACGTACTGATCATGAAGTATTGCAGCGGCAGCCTGAAGGACCGCATCGACAACCCCAACCGCTGGACCATGCCCGAGACATTTTCGAAAACCGCAGACTTGGTGCCGAGCCTGGAAACCCTGGCCTACACCGGCCTGTCCCAATGGCTGCAAGACTTCATCGGCGCCGCCGAGCTCAAGGCCGCCGCCACACCCGACAGCCTCTATGCGGACTTCGTCGCCCAGGTCAACGATCCCGACTGGAATGGCTTCATGGTGCTCAACGCCGACCTGCCCTTGGACAGTCTCCCCGAGCAACTGGCCGGGATCGCCGCCGGCATCGATTACAGTCGCTTTCTCGCCCACCACTTCGGTGCCAGCGTCAGTCGCATCAGTCATCAGGACGACACCCTGGATATCCAGGGCATTTCCAACCTGTTCGGACTGATCGACTACCAGAACCCGGCTTATGAACAGGCCCAGACCAACGGCGCAGATGCCGACATGCCGATCGCCCTGCCCACGGCCGAAGGTTATGCCTTCAGCGTTCTCCAGCTCCAGGCATTGTTTCGCCAGTCCAGGCTGGTGACCTTCAACAGTCGTATCCAGTTGAGCCTGGACCGCCTGTTCGGTTCACCGATCCAGGCCACGTTGCGCGCCGACCAACCCAGCGCCGTGAATGCCATGGTGCTCGACGGCAGTGCCCTGCAACAAAACGACACCACCACCTATGTGTTCGAGCAAAGCCAGAGCTACCTGTTCAACCTGGACAGCAACGTGCTACCCGCCGCATCGGTCAATCGCATCCAGTTCAACACCCTGGGCAGCCCGGATGGCGGCGTTACCACCGCCAGTCGTTTTCTGCTGTGGGGCAAGCTGGATTTCGCCCTGCTCAAGACCTCCGCCGGGTCATTCGACCTGTTGTCGTTTGGTAGCGACGACGGCAGCCCGAGCAACCAGGGCCTGGCTTATACCAACCTACAAATCGGCATGAGCTTTCCCAGCGCCACGCCGAATGCGGTGGGCTTCAACTTCAACCCCGACAACCTGGGATTCGATCCGGTCACCAGCCAGGTTCGCGGAAAAAGCCTGTACAAGGGTTTTACCCTGCAGCTCAAGCAGTTCATCCAGGCGCCAGAACAGAAAAAACCCGCGGACTATGGTTTTCTTCCGGTCCTGCCGCAGAACCTGGCGCTCAAAGCCATGTCCGGAGCCTGGTCGGGCATTGTCTACAAGGTCACCATGGGATCGCCCGGCGCCCTGGTCTCGGGCACCGGTTTCGAGTCCGACCTGCTGGTCGCCTGGTCGCCCGGCAGCAAAAGCACCGATGCCAACCCAATGCTCTTCGTTGGCTTGAGCCTGCCCGGCGCGGCGCCATCCGCCAGCGTGTTCTCCCTGCAGGGGATCATCAAGGTCTCCACCGGACCGATCAAACTGCTCTACCAGACCATCCCCGGGCAGCCCGATCCCGAAGCGAAATTCTTCAACCTGCAACTGACCGATATAGGTATCAAGATTCTCGGCATCGCCAAGTTGCCACCGGGTGCGACCCTGCAGTTTTTCCTGTTTGGCGACCCTCAGTCCTCCGGCAGCCTGGGCTGGTATGCCGCCTACGTCAAAGATCCGGACAGCGAAACCGAGCGCCTGCTGGCCCTGGCGTCGGACACGTCCACGCATCCGGCACTGACCGGGCCATCGGAGATCGCCTCATGACTCGCGTCCTGTACTGGAACATCGAGAGCTTCGGCTATAACAAGATTCGTCCCCTGACCACCAAACGGAACCGCGCCGGAGCGCCCATTCCCGACCTGAGCGCGGCCGATCGACTGGCGCTGATCCTCGCCCACATCACCGCCTTCAACCCGGACATCTTCGTGGTGGTGGAGACCGCCAGCGGCCCGAGCAACGGTCCAGGCTCGCTGATTTCTCCCACCGGCGGCTGGCAAGGCTGTGTCGAACTGCTATTGCGCATTCGCAACCTGACCGGCCTTGCCTGGAACCTGGTACCGCCGTTGGTGGTTGGCCAGGCCGGGCGAGCCGAGGGCGTCGCGGTGTTCTACAAACCGGTGATCCCGGCGGGCGGTGGCGTGGCGGCCGGCAGACGCCTGTTCACCGGTCCCAACGCCTGGTCACCGGCGGGCAATGGCATCAGTTTCAACCCGACCGTATTGCCCGCGCCCGCCGCCGGCAACTACCCGCTGCTGCAGACCAATAGCTGTTTTACCGTCGCCGGTCGCGCTATTCCCCCTACCGCCCTGAACCCCGGCAACCCGATTGAGAGCCAGTGCGCGGCGCGAGTCGATTTCGTCGACAACCTCGGTGCACCAATCAATTATGGCGGCCTGCGCCAGCCCTACATGGTGACGTTCTGTGAAACTGTCGACGGTCCGCCCGTGGTGGTGCAGCGTAACCTCACGCTGTTCGCCATCCATTCGCCGCCGCAGTATGTGGCGGCCAATGCCTACCTCAACGGCCTGGCTAACGTGCGCGACATCAGTGCCGCCCTGGGCGCGCTGGAAACCCGGGTCATCACCGGTGATTTCAATGTCAACCTGCTAAGCCAGAACGGCAATGATCCACTGCGCTACGCCCCGCTCACCGGCCTGGGCTATGCCCTGCAACTGCAACCACCGGCCGCGGCCCCGCCTCCGGCCCTGGATGCCTACATGGGCTATTTCGCCACCCACCTGAAGAGCAAGAACTCGACGATCTTCTGGTCGACCAACGTGGGGGGCGTGCCTTATCCGGGCTACCGCTACATCGGCTCTTCAAACAGCAGCAACCTGTATTCGATCGACAACATCCTGGTGCGCGGCGGTGCTGCCGGGAACTTCACCATCGCCAACACCGTAGTCGGCATGCCATTGAATGTGGTCAACCCCACGCCTGGCGGGGCGCCCATGGGCGTGGTGGCGATCGCCAGCGATTTCCAGGCCCCACCGCTTGGCTGGCCGCCGTCACCGGCACAGGCATTTGTCGCGGGCGACCGACAACGTTTCCGTGGTTGGAGAAACATGGGGCACATCCGCTCTACCAGCGATCACCTGGCTCTGTTCGTGACGGTCTGAATCAAGGAGAAGACAGATGGCCAACAACCCACTGAGCAATCTCGCCGCGGCACTGACTCGCGATGCTGGCGCGCCGATTCTCCTCACCCGTGACTACCTGATCGCAGGCCTGGCGGACGCCAGCGTCAGCGTTTCCGCCCGCCTGGACAGCGACCTCAAGGCGGCCTTCCAGTCGACTGTCGCCGGGTTGTCGATAAGCCTGACAGCGCAAAGCGTGCAACCGCTGAACCCTGCCAGCCAAACGTTCAAGGTCACCGGAGTCAGTGCGCGTTTTCTGCAACAGGACGTCAAGCAGGGGCTGGTGCTGACCTTCGGCCTGCGGGGCAGCGTCGGCGCGCAGAGCCTGAGCCTGGAGATCGTCACCACGCCGGCCAGTTGGACCTGGTCCGATCTGTCGACTTTTGCTACCGGGATCCCCTTCAAGTGGGCCGGGATCAGCAACGCGGTGTTCACCTTCAATGACAGCCTGGGCGCCTGCCAGGGCTTTGCCGCCAACCTGACGCCACCCACCCAGCTCAGCAACGCCGTCGCGGTGGTGCAAAACCTGGGGTTTCCGACCCTCGCCCTGCCCTTTACCGGCAGCATGGATTTCGCCAAGGTCGACGGGGTCGACATCTTCATGCCGACCACCACCCTGCGGGCGCCTTTCCTCGGCCCGGACAGCGCCTTGAAACTGTTGTACCTGAGTGTCGACGCGCCGGTTTTCGGGTTGATCATCGGCCCACCGGAGCTACAGGATGGCGACGACCCGGCGGAGGCCTTCTACGATCAGCAAGTCAGCCTGTATTTTGGCCTGGACCTGAGCCTGACTGACCAACAAGGTCAATCCGTCGACTACCAGATGCGTGCCTTGGCCCAGATCAACAACGGCAGCGCTTTCAATTTCTACCTCGGTCACAGCGACGACGGCAGCGCCCTGCTGACGCCGGCCACGATCATCGGCCTGCTGGACAACAACGGCAGCTTTTTCACCGGAACGCCACCGGTACTGCAGCAGTTCCTGTCAGGGATCGGCCTGCGTAGCCTCAGCCTCAGCGGCGTCACCAGCCCCAGCCTGGCCCTGAGCAGTGCCAGTGTGACCCTGGGCGCCGACCCGACGGTGATCAATGTCGAGCACCCTTGGGTTCCCTTGCAGGACCCGACCAACAAGCTGGTTTTCGGCATCACCGATTTCGAACTGGTGTGGGGCATCAACTTTCTGCCCAAGGGCAGTACCCAGAGCTTTTTGTTCCAGACTCAGTTCCTGTTGCTACCCGAGGTGTTCAAAGGCAAGACCGCCGCAGAAAATGGCCTGTTCTTCGTCCAGTTCAACTCCGACCTCCAGTTGCTCGCACGCTTCGACGGCACAGCCAATCTCAACGACATGATTGCCATGCTCACCCTGGACTTGATCCGCATTCCCAAGGGTTTTGTCGATGCCTCGCTGTCCGATGTCGGCCTGAGCCTTGACGTCGGCGCCAAGAGCTACGCCTTCAATGCCGGCTTCGAGCTGGACCTGAACCTATTCACGCTCGGCGGCCAACCCATACTCTCGGTCACCGACGGCCAGCTCTATATCAAGGCCACCACCCCCACCAGCGCCAGCGGTGTCGCCAATACCCCTCCGGTCACCACTTACCAGGCGGGCATCGGCGGACTGGTTGGCATCGGGCCGTACTTCGCCAACGCCAACGTCGACTATGACGGCACCCAGACTCCAGCCACCTGGAAAGTGGCCGCACGACTGGCGCAACCGGTGGATGTGCAGCAACTGGTCAGCCAATTCCTCAGCTTCGGTGGCGCCTTCACATTCCCGGATTTCCTGCCCGGCACCCTGCTGGTCAACACCCTTGAGGTCGACGCCAGTCTCGCCACCGGCGCCACCCCGATCGACCGCTACACCGTCGCCGGTAGCCTGCGCTGGACCTTCAACCTGGGCCAGGCCTTCAGCGTCGACACCCTGGCCACCCTGAGTCTGAGCTATGACGCCAGCAAACCCGCCCAACAGCAATACAGTGGCAGCGCCACCACGCTATGGGATTTCAGTTTCCTCAACGACAGCGTGCTGCTGGGCTACAGCTTCGCCCCCGACAATCAGGGCAGCAACGCCCAGTTGAGCCTGTCCTGGGAAGGCCTGACGGCGATTTACCAGGTCGACAAGAAGACCCTGACCTTCACGTTGAAAAACTGGAGCCTGGGGCGTCTGATCCAGAAGCTCATGCAGTCCCTGGGCGACCCCTACTTCACTCTCGACTCACCCTGGGACGCGCTCAACCAGATTTCCCTCGACGGCCTGTCGCTGATCATCAGCCTGGAAACCAGCAACGGCAGCACGCCGACCATCGCCGCCAAATACACCCTGGCGAGCAAGATCGACCTGGGTTTCATGAGCATCGACGGCCTGGTGTTCGAACGCAAGAAGGTCGATGGCGTCGACAAAATCACCCTGGGCATCGACGGTTCCTCAGTGTTCAAAGGCAACAATCCCCAGGAACAACAGGACTGGAGCAACCTGCTGGATCCGCAGAAGGGCCACCCCGTGGACAAGCTGCCTTCGGTTCCGGGTCAGGGCACGGACTACTTCAGCCTGCCGTTGCTGGTGCTCGGCCAACGTGTGGCCATCAGTGGCTACGACAGCTTCGCCAACACCAAAGCGGTGATCGACGCCTTGAAGAAGGTGCCTTCGACAACCGGTTCCAGCAACCCGCTGAACCCTGGCGACAGCGGTACCAAGGGCACGCCGTACTACAACCGCAACAGCGACTGGCTGATCGCCGGACAACTGTTGCTGCTCAAGACCGGCAAGGACTGGACCGTCGATCTGATGCTGGTGTTCAACGACCCCAACCTCTACGGCCTGCGTCTTGCCCTGGCCGGGGAGAAAGCCAAGGCGCTGGGCAATTTGGTACTCGACATCCTCTACAAGAAAATCACCGATGATGTGGGCGTGTACCAGATCGAATGGACCTTTCCCGACAGCATCCGCAACCTGAATTTCGGCGCGGTGTCGATCGTGCTGCCGGAGATCGGCGTCAAGATCTACACCAACGGCGACTTCTTCATCGACATCGGCTTCCCCTACAACCTCGACTTCACTCGCTCGTTCTCGATTTCCGCGATCGTCTACGGAGTACCCGTGCTGGGCGCCGGTGGTTTCTATCTGGGCAAGCTGTCGTCGGTCACCGCGACCCAGGTACCGAAGACCACTCAGGGCACCTTCGACCCGGTAATCGTCTTCGGCCTGGGCCTGCAACTCGGGCTGGGCTACAACTTCGTCAAGGGGCCGCTCAAGGCCGGCTTCGCCCTGACGGTGTTCGGCATCCTGGAAGGCACCATCGCCGCCTTCCACGCCTATCGCCCGGCCACCGCGCTGGTCACGGCCAACAGCAGCGTCCAGGACGACTACTACTTCAAGATCCAGGGCACGGTCGGGGTCATCGGCCTGCTCTACGGCAGCATCGATTTCGCCATTATCTCGGCGGCGGTCAATGTGCGCATCACCTTGTCGCTCTCCCTGACCTACGAAAGCTACAAGCCCATTCCCATTGCCGCCCGAGCCACAGTGGAAGTCAGCGTCAAGGTCAAGATCGACCTGGGGCTGTTCAGTTTCAGCATCAGTTTTTCATTCCATGCCGACGTCTCGGCACGCTTCGAGATCAATGCCCTCAACAGCGGCCCGGCACCCTGGGCCGAGCCAACCCAGTTGCTGGCTCGCCAGGCCCGGCACCTGCAACTCGCCAGCCAACGCCGGGCCGCCGTGCCCAAGGCAATGTCGGTGCCGCGCAGTGCAACCAAGCCGGTATTGAACCTGTACGCAACACCGCAATTCACCGTGATGTGCAACGAGGGCGTGACCAGCTACAGCGGCCAGCAAGGTGCTTTCGTGTTCCTGTTGACCATGGACGCACCGTCCCCGACTCAACAGACACGGCAGGCGGATAACACCAGCAGTTTCGAGCGCCTGTGCGCCGATTACCTGCCGTGGCTGATCGGCACCCTGGGTTCAGCCAGCAGCGACCAGGACTCCCTGGCCGACATCCTCGGCACCTTGGTGGACAAGGCGCTGCTGGAAGTGGATATCGAACGCCTCGCCGACTTGGCCAACCCGCCGTTCGGCATCAGCGAGTTGTTGACGTTCCTGTCGTCCTTCGACGTCAGCATCACGTTGCCCGACGCCACCAACCAGGCACAGATCAAGCAAGTGCTGGAAGCCGGCTCGGTGCTGTTCCCGGTCTTCGACGGCCTGTCCCTGGATGTTCCCCTGGCGAACGCCGGCAGTGCAACCCTGGATTTTCTCCAGTACGTGGGCACCAACAGCACCTACCGCAGCAACGTCGCGCAGTTGTTCAAGGAACTGGCGGCCGTAGTCACGGCCAAGGACGACAATCGCGCGCCGCCACTGCGGGCCGCAGGCGATGACAACGAATCCATGGCCGCCGTGATTTTTACCGATGCCTTCATGGTCATCGGCCGACAGCTGTTGCAGGTCGCCCTCAATGCCTTTGACGACTATGCCTATGCCACCGCCCACGGCAACTCCATCGAGCAGATCCTGCAATGGACCAATGACGCTCGTGGCAACAGCCTGACCCTGGACGATATTGTCCGGCCCAACGCCGAGGTCGCCTTGACCGTTGGGTTGACCCTGGACATCCCGCTGCCCGCCTATACCCTGCAAAGCAGCGACACCCTGGTCACCGTCGCACGGGCGTGGTCCGACAGCGCCGTACCGGCACGTTGGACGACCACCGCGCCGGGATTGATCCTGGCCAATGGCAACTCGACGGTGATCGCTGCCAATCAACTCATCAGCCTGTTGGTGGGCAACGACATTCACCAATACACCACAGGCCCAGGGGAAACCTTCAACAGCCTGGCCAGGGCCTTGGGTGTCGACCTGCCAGTACTGGCCCAGGACAGCGCGCTCTACGACATGGCCGGCCTGCTGTTGCCCGGCCAACCGTTGCTGCTGCCGCCCCTGGCGTACCAGACCGCCGCCGGCGACAGCCTGAACAGCAGCGGTGTGCGCTTTGGCGTGAGTGCCATGGCGCTGTTCAGCGACCCGCTGTCCGGCAACTTCAGTGTCGAGCCGTTATTCGCCACGCCGCAGATCACCCTGACAGCCCTCAATAGCCTCTTTACCGAGGACCTATGGAGCGTGGTCGTGGGCACCGATCAACTGGCCCAATTGGCAGGTATGCTTTCGCGCTTCCTGGCCTATGGCCTGCGCCTGCCGTCGAACCCGGCGGGCATGGACGGCCTGAGCCTGAGTGCGCAATTCCTCTACCCAAACAACCAGAGCGCCTATGGCCTCTATCAACTGACCGGCCAGCAGTTCCCCACGCCAACCGACCAGGCGCCCGGCACCGACTTCCCCATCAGCTTGAGCCGGGCGGCCACCAGTCATGGCGTCGACTTGTCCTTCGTGCAGATCGCCGGCGGCAGCAGCGGTTCGATGAACCTGAACCAGGCCTACAGCAACCTGTCCGTGGTGCTGGCCTACGCACAACAAGGCAAGTTCCAGCCGGCACCGAGCATCAGCCTGCTGCCGACGGTGGCCCGCAACCCGAAAGACTATGCGGTGAAAAGCGTTTCGCTGTGGTCGACCGCCGACCTCCAGCAGTTGCGTGACCTTTGCCAGCCGGGGCTGCGTGCCTCGACTGAAGAAGCCCCCAGCGTACAACCCATGCTCTGGTCCCTGCCGGATGGCCTGGTCCGCCTGATCAATCAGCGGGTGGGCAGTCTCGCCCCGCAACTGCCCGATCTCTCGCAGCAACTGCCCTACCTGCCGGCCTTCACCCCTTGCGAAGTTTCAACCGACCCCGCGACCCTGGAAACCACCCACCGCGAAATAGCCTCCTACAGCTACGCGACCCGGGTCGACTTCACCATCAAGCGGCTGCCCCAGGCCGAGCCCGGCGTCATCGCCAGCAGTGGTAGCAGCTTGTCCTATACCTACCAACTACTGGGCCCTTCGGCCACCGATGCGCAGTTGCTGGAACGCCTGTTGAGCGCAGTCGACGAGTTGGGTACGTCAATCATCAGCGGCCAGTTCCTGCTGATGCCCCAAGGCAACGCCAAGGCCAGCAACCTGCTGAGTCAGGCCCAGAGCGACTTCCTCGCGTTCCTGACCCAGACCAACCTGTCGACCGAAACCAACCCGCCGCCCGATTTGATGGACGCGCGCATGGACGACGACGCCGGGCCGCGCGGCATCCTCAATCCCCCCCAGGAAGTGGTGAAGCTGCTCTGGGAACTATCCACCGTCCGTTCGGGCGGCTACTACCTGAGCTATTACGACGTGATCGCCGGCAGCGGGTTGCCCGATGGAATTTTCGACGACAGCGGCACGGCGACCCTGACCCTGGTGGTGACCTACCCGAGGGAGGCCCTGCAAGGCCGCCTGTGCAACTTCATCAACGCCTTTGTCACGACCGATACGGTGATCCAGCAAGGCAGCCACACGACATTGCGCTCGGCCAGCACCACCAACCCCAGCCAGCCGACCCGCACCATTGACAGCCTGGAAAGCCTGGCGACGTTCTATGGTATCGGCTCCGGACGCATTGCCGAACTCAATCCGGGCGCGACACTGGCCCCCCACGCACAAGTGCCGATCGACGGCATCATTCACCTGGTGACACCGGCCGACTCCACCGCCGGCAATGGCCAACCCGCAGCCATCCTCGACAACCTGGCCCGCTACTACTCGGTGGGGGCATTGCAACCGATCACCGCCGCGCAGATCGCGGCCCTCAACCCCGGCGTCAGCGCCACCAGCACCGTGGCGCTGTTCATCCCGGCACTGGTCTATCTCGTCGACGGCAGTCTTGCACCGGGCAACAGCCTGCAATCGCTGGCCGACTACTACGATCTTGATCTCGATGCGCTGGCGGTCGGCGCCGAGCGGGTTCCCGGGCTGCTGGTCAGCGGCAGTACATTGACCCTCGATACCCGGACCTTCGATTTGCAAGCGGTGTTCAACCAAGGCAATGCCGCCTTCAGTGTCCTGCGCGACAACCCGCCACCGGTGGACTCACCGAGCGTGGACCCGGACGGCTATGCCAATGCCTACCTGTACAACCTTTACTCGGTGCTGTCCGCCGGCATCGACGGCTCGCCCTGGTTCAGCGCCAGCGACCTGGCCCTGCCCTTCGGTCCGCAGCGGCCGGACAGCGGGTCGGATGAACTCGAGGCGCAAATCCATCGCCAGGCCATGCGCAACCCGCAGAGCCGACGCGAGACCCTCAATGCCCTGGCCGACGACAGCCAGTACACCTATCAGCAAACCCTTGGCCTGGCCCGGCGCGCCACCAGCAACGCCGCCCCGCAGCCCACGAACCCAGGCCTGCCGGCCGCCTCCGACAACCCCTATCGAGGCGTGGGTAGCTTCGCCCAGGTCAAGCTCTCCTGGCTGGACATCTTCGGCAACATCACCGTGACGCCCCTCCAGCAGCCGCCGGCCGGCTACAGTGGCAGCCTCAACCATCCACCGCTGCCGTTACGCTACAACGATCGCCTGATTGCCCTGTCGGCCTGGCCCAATACCCGCAGCTTCTACACCTATGAAGCCACTACCGGTGGAGCGCAACTGGTCATCAGCCTGAGCCTGGACACCTCCAGCTACGACCCGGCCAGCGGCGGCGATATCAAAGTCCAGGCCGGCAAGGACCTGGAAATGTTCAGCCTGATTTACTACCAGTTGAACCAGTCCTACCAGGGCTTGAACCTGCCCTGGTGCCAGGGCCGCGCCGTCAGCGTGGAGCTGGTCAACAGCCTGTTCGCCCAGCCACTGAGCCGGCTCGACGACAGTCAGTCGCAACCGTTGCTGGACTACATCAACGGGGTGATTCTGTACCTCGGGCAAGTGGTCCAGGGCGCCAGTGCAACACCGCCGGCCACGGTGCGCCTGAGCCTTGCAGTGGATATCGACAGCCTCGCGCCCGGTTCGATCCTGCCCTTGAGTCTGACCCTCAGCCTGCGTCGGGTCTCGACCCTGGTCGCGCCGGATGTCGCCGGCCTGGAGGGCGGTGTGGCGGTGACCAGCACTCTGCTGCCAGTCCCCGACCCACTGACGGCCAGCACCAGTGGCTACAGCTTGTTCGCCACGGCCTTTGAGGCGCTGTTCCAGCGCTCCGGCGCCTGGTTGACAAGGCTCGGCAGCGGCACCGCAGACCCCGGCAGCACACCGGACGGACGCAACCAGACCCTGTGGGCCACCCGTTTCGCCCTGCAGGATGACGCGGTTGGCATTCGCTATCGCATCGATCCGGCCCCGGGCTACTTCGCGGCCCGACCGATCGCCAACAGCCTGACCTCGGACAGCGTGCAGATCTCCCCCACCTACCGGCCGGACCAGCCGTTCCCTGGCAATGACCTGGCGACACTCAACCTCACCGGCGTCGACCAGAACCTGTGGTTCGAGACGGCCCTGAAGGCCATCGACGGCTTCCTGTCACCGACCTATGCCCCCTCGGTGTTCCTGCTCGACACCTTGCTTGGCAGCAAGGACCCGCTCAAGGACGGCAATCTCGGCAAGATCCTCAGTGCCAAGCAGACCCTGGCTGACGATATCGCGTCCACCATAGAACCGGTGCTGTCGGCAGGTCCGCAAGACGGAGCGACCCGGGCCGCGGCGGGTAAAAAACTGCGCCAGACCTTGCTCAACCAGTTGTACTCGGCCTATAGCACCACGGCCATCGTCGGCTTTTCCGTGCAAGGCGGCGCAACCGACCAAACGTTGTCGTTGTACGGCCAACCGACCGCTTCAGGCTCCAGTCAGTCCACGCCGGGCACCGGGAACGACAACTACGCCTTTGGCAGCGGCCGCATCGGCTTGCAGGCATCGCCCGGCGAAAGCGCCCTGGCGTTTGTGTTCAATTCCCGCAACGAGGCAGCAAGGAGCTATGTGCCGCTGGAGCTGGAGTTGCAGATCAGTCACCTGGAACACGATATGCGCGGCGTCCCAGGGATCAGCGGCTACACCCAATCGAACTGGATTTCCCTGATCTCCGGGCCGTTGCGAATCCCCTTGGCCGGGGGGCAGACCATGAACCTGCCGGTACTGCTGCGGGCCTTGCCTGAACCGCCGACGATCCAGGGCCAGACAGCCACAGCCTGGGCACAGCCGCCACAAAGTGCCTCGGACCTGAGCAAGTGGACCTACGCTTTCGAATCGCTGTTTCGCGGTACCGCCCAGGACAGCCTCAACGTCGCCATAGCCCTGAACACTCCAACGCTCAACGGCGCGTTGCGCAGTACCGGAAAACGCCTGGTCACCGCATTGGCCCAGTTCGTCACCGTTTACCCGAGCATTGAAGTGGCCATGCAACAGAGCCTCACCGGGATCGATGTCGGCCAGCCAGCCGAGCTGCAAATCGCTGAGGCTCAGCATGCAGTGGAAGCCTTCGTATACATCGTCCAGGAGGTCACCGATGCCTACCATGCGTGGGCCAGTCCGATCCTGAGCAAAACCGCGTTTGTGCATCCCCAGGCCTTGACCTGTGCCTTCAGCCAGGTACTCGCACCGGTGACGATCGATGGGCAAGAAGTGGCCGAGACCCTGCTGCTGGACGTGACCATCAACGATGTGGCGGCCATCTACGATCCAGGCACCGGCCAAATCAGCGCCACCCTGGCGCAATTGGGCGAGGTCAGCCTGCCGGCCCCACGGGTGGAAATAGATCCGGCGCAATACGAGGCGGTGAGCGTCGTCGATCCGGACAACCCCGGGTTGATCGCCTACCGCTATCAGCTCAAGGGCGTCCTGCCGGTCAAATGGCTCGATTACGAGCAAGCGCTGCTGGTCAACGAGCGCCGCACCAGCCTGCCGGCCCTCAATGTGTTCGACCATCAGGACGCCTGGGCTTCGCTGTCGGTGGAGCGCAACCGCATCCTGTTCCCTGCCGCGGACATCGGCACCCTGCAGACAAACCCGCTGTTCCGCTTCTGCACCCCGATCGTGCGCTTTGTCGACAGCATCAGCCCCCACATCACCCAGGGCAGTTTCTCCCTGGACACCCTGCCCGTGGCGAATGCCAGCCTCGACGATTACCTGGAGGTGTTTTTTGCAGCCCTGGGTTCGGGCAGCAACGGCACCACGGTGCAGGTGGGCATGGAGGGGCGCTACAGCTACGACATCGCCGGCCAGGGGGTCGTCGCGCGCACCGTGCTGCCGGCGGCGCTGATGTTGCCGGTGGCCACTTCGCTGAACAGCCCGCCCGCCTTCACCAACTCGTTCAGCCAGGCCATCGATCGCTGGCGCCAGGCCGAGCAAGTCACGGTCCAAGGCAACGCCCGGATCGACCTGACTCTGCGCGCGTTCAGCGCCGACGACCCGACCCAATTGGCACAAGGTGCACTGGCCTCGGACAACCAGCCGCCGTTGCTGAGCATCGAAAATCTTTGGGTATCGGCCAGCAAGGTTCCCCCGGGACAAGGAGGTCTATGAGACGAAAATGCACCGCGCACGGTTGATGACATTGACAAGCCTTAACTCAAACATATTGGAGTACACCTTATGAACGGACATACCAATCCCTCCTTTGCCGAAGCTATGCCACTGGGGGCGTCTGACGTGCAATTCATCAATGACCTGCATGAGCTACTGGAGCGCCATGGCAACCTGGATCGCTTCGGACTCTGCCTGCTGCATGATCACTTCGCGGTTGCCGAGGACGAGATTCTCCTTGAGTGCAACGATCACGATGCCCGCACCTTGCACCTGGATGTGGTCAAGCGTGCGACACTGCCGCAAAGCAAGTTCACCAGTTGGCGCATTGGCGGGCCTCGGGCCGAAGCCCTGACCGCGTGTGCCATGGACAAGTGCAAAGTCGAAGCCTTGACTGCTTGTGCCGAGGACAAGTGCAAGATCGAAGCCCTGACTGCCTGCGCCGAGGACAAGTGCAAGATCGAAGCCCTGACTGCCTGCGCCGAGGACAAGTGCAAGATCGAAGCCTTGACTGCCTGCGCCATGGACAAATGCAAGTAACCCCAGGCCCTGCCAATGGCCAGTGGCGGGCACGGGAAGCCGACAGGCTCCCGTGCTCGTCCTGGCTCGCACAGTTTTACGCGCGCCGTCACGGTGCCTTGGTGGGCAGCGGCACCGCCGCCCTGGAACTGGCGCTACGGCAATTGGGCGCCACGGCCGATTGGCGGGTGGCGGTTCCGGCGGCGACCTGCCATCAGGTGGTGGCGGCTGTCCTCAATACCGGCGCAGTGCCGGTCATCATCGAAAACGGTGCCGAGTTACTGCTCAGCGGCGCCGCCCTGGAAAGTCATGAGAGCAGCCTGGATGCGGTGATCGCCGTTCATCAATACGGTTTGCCTTGTGATATCCCGGCCCTGCGTCGACAACTAGGGCCCCAGATGCCAATCATCGAAGACAGCGCCGGCGCCTGGGATCTCAATCGCCCTGGCGCTTCACGGGTGGTGACCTCCCTGGGAAGCGGGAAACCGCTGGATATCGGCGGCGGTGGCGCACTGTTCGGTGACATCCCGATGGATGCCGATATCGATGTGTGGTCGCCAGGCCAACGCTCTCGGCCACGCCCGGCGTCGAGCCCGCCCTTATCGATCCACGCCCTGCCCGCCCTGATGCAGGCCGTCGCAACGGCTCAGGCGCGAACCCAACGGCTACGGCAGCAGGTACCCGAGTTATTGGTACGGCTGCGTCAATATGGCTTGGACCCTTGGGTCAGCCAAGACGCGTTGGCGCCGAGCTGGCAGTTCATCCCGATCCGCACCCGCGATGCCCGGGTGTTCGAACACCTTCGCTACAGCCCTTATGCCGATCTCCTCGGCGTCTGTGCCCCGGCCGCCCGTGCATTGCGGGAATTACCCATGCTTGGCACTCGTACAGAGGTGGCCGAAGGGCCGAAGCCCACTTTGGATCTGCACCGCAACTGGATATTACTCGATCCCCAGGCCGCCCTCGATCATCCACAGCATCTGGCGGCCTGGGCCGGAGACCTTCGATGAATTCACCCGTCCATGACCTGGCCCAGCCCTTCACCATCGGCCCAAGGGTGCAGCGCCTCGCGAACTACGCCGACAGTGGCCAGGCCTTGCTCGAAGAACAACTGCTGGGGGTGGCCAATGCCCGGGTCCTGTTCGCCAACTATGCAGCGATTCGGGCCGACTTAGGCGCTCTCTGGGGAGCGTGCGCAGACACGACCGGGCACGCCGAGATCGACCGTTGGCTGCTGCACAATGCGGCCTTTATCTCCAGCAGCCAAGCCGCAGCGCACGGCATCAACACGCCTATTGCCCTCGACGGCCGCCGCGTGCCAGCCTGGCGTCCGCCCCGTTATGGCAGGGCCGCGGTGCTGTGCTCGCCCTCCAGCGACCAGGTGCTCTTCGACGTCAAGGGCATCGGCGTACCACCGGATGAAGCCCCCGTGCTCCCTCATTCCAACGGTTTGCTGACCCTGGCCGAAGCCATGCATGAAGTGCTGATGGAGCACCTGGTATTGGCGGCCATGACGCATGCAAAAGAAGCAATCACACCGCTGCCGACCTATGCCGTTATTGACCTGGGCTTCGATGCCTTGTGGCATGACGGTCGGCCACCTGAACCCGCAGTGCTGTTATTGCGCCGACCTTGCACCCGCCCACGCTGTCAGTGGCAACGTTACTGGCAAGGGGCCGAACTGGCGGGCGCCTTGATGCAGACCGAACTGCTGCTCAGGCGTTATGGCCTGACTGCCAGCACCTGTGGCGCGGTGCGTTTTCAGGTCAGCCAGGAGGACGGGAAACTGCAGGTGCAACGCGACGGCGCAGCACTCAAGGTCAGCAACCAGGTGATCAAGACACTGGAACAGCTACTGGCGAACAACCAAGGCAAGCCACTGGTGATCGACGGCGTCAATGTGCAACTGGCCGGACAGTCCAGCGCCGATCCACTGCAGCTGCAGATCATGGACTTCGGTCGCTATCGCTTTGCCGAGCACTTCGACCATCACCTGTACGCCTGGATCGACGCCGACTACCAGAATCTCAATGGCCTCCACCTGGCACCTGACCACCCGCATTACATCCAGCCAGACCCGATGCTCAGCCTGGCAAAGGTCATCGAAGGGACTGCTTTCGCCGCCCTCCAACAACATGTCCGAAACTTTCGCCAGACGCCCGGGGCCGATGATCTGTGCCAGGCTGTACGCGCCGTCCTGGAAGAAGCCTGTCGGCCCTTGCATTCCTGAACTGACAGCGGACTGCCGACGATGCAGCCCAACAAATTCAAGTCGACTACGACCCTGGCACAGGCTGGATAAATCAACTCGCCCTCTTCCCTGATTCATCACCCGCGGCAGCATGGCCGCTTACGGATATTTCACCGAGGTTGGTCGGGTCGTCCGGGATCGCAAGTTGCGTAGCCGAACAGCGGTGCCTCTAACCATTCGTCGGTTAATTGTCGGTGGTTCCAAGCTGATTCTCCGATTCGCACTTCTGCGCCTTGGTCTATAACTGTCAATACTCATCTATCGCCTGACAAAAAAGAGACTTTTTAGGCGTTTCAACAGACTCTGCAAAATCCCTGGCGCGTGCGCGTCTTCGGTCAGGCGCAGAAAAGCAGCGGAGTACGCTTGATTCTGAATTTACAATTTAACTAGATAGTTAGTCACCTATATAATGCGCGCATTATCTCAACGGGACATTCAACATGACGCAGGGTCAACGCCTCTCGGGTGTATCGAAATTCATTCTGGTCGGGCTGGGCGTGATCATCGCCCTGCTCGGCTTGGCACTGGCTGCAGGCGGCGTGAAATTGATCAGCCTGGGAGGTTCCTGGTACTTCTTGACAGGTGGTCTGGTCATGGCCATTTCCGGTCTGCTGATCGCGCGTTTCAAACCGGCAGGTGCCTGGCTGTTTGCTGCGTTTTTGGTGGGTACAGCCATTTGGGCCATCAGCGACGCGGGCCTGGTGTTCTGGCCGGTGTTCTCGCGCCTGTTCATGTTCAGCGCGATCGGCCTGGCGGTGACATTGGTCTATCCGCTGCTCAAGCGTGCCAACGGTGGCGTACCGGGCCGTGGCGCCTATGGCATCGCTGCAGTACTGGCGATTGGGCTGGCGGTCGCCGCCGGAAATATGTTCGTTGCACACCCGACAGTCGCCGCGACCGGCACAGGCCCAGGACTGACGCCGGTCGAGCCGGACAAAGCGCAAAAGGACTGGGCTCACTACGGCAATACCGAAGGTGGCAGCCGCTTCGCCGCACTGGATCAAATCAATCGCGGCAACGTCGACAAGCTGAAAGTGGCCTGGACTTATCACACGGGTGACGTCGCCGAAAGTGATGGCAACGGCGCCGAAGACCAGCTCACCCCATTGCAAGTCGGTAACAAGGTGTTCATCTGCACGCCGCACAACAACTTGATCGCGCTCGATGCCGACAGTGGCAAGGAGCTATGGAAAAACCCGATCAACGCGCAGTCGAAAGTCTGGCAGCGATGCCGCGGCATGGCTTATTTCGACGCCATGGCGGCCGTTGCCAAGCCAGCCAGCTCACCAGTCGCAGAGGCTCAAGCCGCACCTGTCGCCAACTGCCAGCGTCGTTTGCTGACCAACACCATTGATGCCCGTCTGATTGCCGTGGATGCCGACACTGGCGAGTTCTGCCAGGGTTTTGGCAACAACGGTCAGGTGGATCTCAAGGCCGGTCTGGGTGATGTCCCGGACAGCTACTATCAGTTGTCCTCCGCCCCGTTGATGGCCGGCACCACCGTGGTGGTTGGCGGTCGTGTGGCCGACAACGTGCAGAGCGACATGCCGGGTGGTGTGATTCGCGGCTTTGACGTCATCACCGGCGCCATGCGTTGGGCCTTCGACCCGGGCAATCCGCAGGATAAACAGGCGCCGGCAGACGGCAGCACCTATGTGCGCAGCACGCCGAACAGTTGGGCGCCAATGTCTTACGACGCGGCGACCAATACCGTATTCCTGCCGATGGGCAGTTCCTCGACCGACATCTATGGCGTGGAGCGCAGCAAACTCGATCACACCTACGGCGCTTCGATTCTCGCGCTGGACGCCAACAGCGGTGAAGAAAAGTGGGTGTTCCAGACCGTTCACAATGACCTTTGGGACTTCGATCTGCCGATGCAGCCGAGCCTGATCGACTTCACCAAGGACGGTAAAAGCATTCCGGCGCTGGTCATAGGTACCAAGGCCGGGCAGATTTACGTGCTCGACCGTGCCACCGGCAAACCGCTGACCGAGGTTAAAGAAGTGCCGGTCAAAGCCGCAAACATCCCCAACGAACCGTACTCGCCAACCCAGCCGAAATCGCTGGGCATGCCGCAGATCGGTGCGCAGCAACTGACCGAATCCGACATGTGGGGCGCCACGCCGTACGACCAGTTACTTTGCCGCATCGACTTCAAAAGCATGCGCTACGACGGCTTGTACACCGCGCCCGGCACCGATAAATCCCTGAGCTTCCCGGGCTCGCTGGGCGGCATGAACTGGGGCAGCATTTCCACCGACCCGGTGCACGGTTTCATCTTTGTCAATGACATGCGCCTGGGCCTGTGGATTCAGATGATCCCCTCGCAGAACAAGGGCCAAGCCGCGTCCGGTGGTGAATCGCTGAACACCGGCATGGGCGCCGTGCCGCTCAAAGGCACGCCTTATGCGGTAAACAAAAACCGCTTCCTGTCGGTGGCCGGCATTCCTTGCCAGGCCCCACCGTTCGGCACGCTGACTGCCATCGACATGAAAACGCAGAAAGTCGCCTGGCAAGTTCCAGTCGGCACCGTGGAAGACACAGGGCCGCTGGGTATCCGCATGCACCTGCCGATCAAAATCGGTCTGCCGACCCTCGGTGGCACCCTGTCGACTCAAGGTGGCTTGATCTTCATCGCCGGCACTCAGGACTTCTACCTGCGCGCCTTCAATAGCGGTAATGGCGAAGAAATCTGGAAGTCGCGCCTGCCAGTCGGCAGTCAGGGCGGCCCGATGACTTACGTTTCGCCGAAGACCGGCAAGCAGTACATCGTCATCACTGCCGGTGGTGCGCGCCAGTCGACTGATCGTGGCGACTACGTGATCGCTTACGCCTTGCCGTAAACCGCTGTGCCCGCCTCACTGGGGGGCAATCTCTCTGTGCGCGGCACCTGCGGGTGCCGCGCCGCTTTGCGAAACCATTCAGATTCCAGCAGGAAGACTCACATGTTTTTAGCTGTTCGCTTTTCTCCTGCAGGCTGGCTCAACGGCTTGCTGCTAGGCCTCACCTGCAGCACCGCCCTGCCCGCCTTCGCCGATACCGATCCGAACCTTTTGACCCGAAATACCCTGACCGGTGATTGGGGTGGTCTGCGCCACCAGATGGATCAGAGTGGCATCAAATTCACCGGCGATTACAGCGGCGAAACTGCTTACAACGCCGATGGCGGTCTGCACCGTTCGACCCGTTACTCGCAGAACATCAAACTCGGCGTCCAGTTCGACCTGAGCAAACTGTATGGCTTGGACAATGCCGGCAAGGTTCAGTTGACCATCAACGACCGGCGCGGCAACAGCGCCTCCGAGGATCTGGTCGGCAACCGTCTGCCTATTCAGGAAAACTACGGCGGTCTTTACACGCGTCTGACCGAACTGAGTTATGAGCGCACTTTGTTCACCCCGGCGCTCAACGTGAAACTGGGTTACATGGCCATGGGCAATGACCTCGGTGGCCTGGACAGTGGCATTCTCTGCAACTTCATGAATGCTGGTTTTTGCGGCCATCCGCTGAACATGTCCGGCGGTAGTGGCTGGACTAACTACCCCAACGCCCACCTGGGCGTGCGGGTAAAGTACGACCTGTCGTCCTCGTGGCAGCTGCGAGTGGCGGCCTTTAATGTCGACCCTGAGAGCAACGGCAACTCCAGTCGCGCCTGGCATTTGGGACCCAAGCACACAACGGGTACCGTGGTGCCAATCGAACTGGTTTACAAACACGCGGGGGCCTTGCCCGGCGAGTATAAGGTTGGCTATTACTACGACAGTTCCAACGTGGATCGCATCGGCAGCGATAAAGAAGTGTCCGGTCGCGGCGGTCATTACCTGCTGATTGATCAGGCCGTGTGGAGTTCGCAATCGTCCGAGGGTCGCAGCCTGCACGCCTTCGGTCAATACTCGTCGGCCAGCGAAGCGGCTTCACCGTTCAGCAAGTGGTACGGCACAGGCGTGGTTCTGTACAAACCCTTCGAAGGTCGCCCGCGGGACACCGTCGCTCTGGGCTATGGCCGGGCGGTACCTAACCCGCGCAGCCGGGAGATGCAGCAAAACGCTGCGCTCGCCAATGGCACAATGTCCCCGAACCTGGACAGTGCCGAACAACTGATCGAGCTTGGCTACGGCTATCAAGCAACGCCTTGGCTGACGCTGCGCCCGAATGTGCAATACATCATCGAACCGGGCGCGTTTTCCGGACAAGACATCGACAATGCGCTGGTGCTCGGTTTGCAGGTGAAAGCTGTGCTCTGAACTCTCGATTTGCGGGTATTCGAAGCATAGGAAAACGGCGCGAGTTATGAAGTCATCGACCTGGGCATTGATTGCATTGGCAGCGGAACGGCGAATTTGCGCGCCTGTCGAGTGAGTACGGGGGTAACCAAGGCTGATGGTGCTGAAGTAATAGCGCCATCTGGTACAGAGTCGGCAGGTGCTAAATACCGGCGGCCGACTCATGTATTGACATATCGATAAATCTAGATATGATCGTGTTATGGAATTGATCGAAATGTTCAGAGCCCTCTCAAACCCTACACGCCTTGAAATCTTGAAAGGCTTGAAGGACCCGGTGAAGAACTTCCCTGCGCAGGATGAAGGTGTGCCTGCCGAGATCATAGTGAAAAGAGCTGTAATTTTTCACCCAATATATCGATATATCTCGATATGCCTTTTTATAGATGTGAGGATTTTTTATGAAAGCGATGATACTCAAGTCCTTCGGTGGCCCGGAATCGTTCGAACTTAGCGAGGTGCCCAAACCAGTGCCGGGCTCGGGAGAAGTCTTGGTCAAGGTGCACGCCACCTCCATCAATCCTTTGGATTATCAGGTCCGACGCGGCGATTATGCCGACCTGGTGCCACTGCCGGCGATTACCGGTCACGACGTCTCGGGCGTTGTCGAAGAAGTCGGGCCGGGTGTGACGGCTTTCGCGCCCGGCGACGAAGTCTGGTACACCCCGCAAATATTTGACGGCCCAGGAAGTTATGCCGAGTACCACGTGGCGGACGAAAGCATTATCGGTAAGAAGCCGGCATCCCTGAGTCATCTTGAGGCGGCCAGCTTGACTCTGGTGGGTGGCACGGTGTGGGAAGCACTGACTGGGCGTGCAGTGCTCAGAGTCGGGGAAAGCATTCTGATCCACGGCGGCGCGGGTGGCGTAGGTCATATCGCGATCCAGGTGGCAAAAGCCATTGGCGCCCGGGTCTTCACCACCGTGCGCGAAGCAAATTTTGAGTTCGCTCGAGGCATGGGGGCCGATGTGGTCATCGACTACGAAAAAGAGGATTACGTCGACGTCATCAATCGGGAAACGGATGGCCGCGGAGTCGATGTGGTGTTCGACACCATCGGCGGCAACACGTTGACGCGCAGTCCCGACGTGCTCGCTCAATTGGGCCGCGTGGTCTCGATTGTGGACATCGCCCAGCCGCAGAACCTGGTTCAGGCCTGGGGCAAGAACGCGAGTTATCACTTCGTTTTCACCCGCCAAAACCGCGGCAAGCTCGATGAGTTGAGCGCGCTGGTAGAACGCGGTCAGCTGCGCCCGCACGTGGGCGACGTGTATTCACTGGCCGACCTTGGGCAAGCCCATGCAAAGCTGGAGACACCGAACAACGGGCTTCAAGGCAAGATCGTGATTGCCGTCGAGCCGTCGCTGATCCCGTAAGTGGGTACTTCTGTTCAAGTCATTGTCGAGGAACGCCATGATTTATGAAATCGCTGTGCTACCGATTCACAAAGACCGCGTTGAAAAGTTTCAACGTGCATTTGCCGAGGTCGCCCCTTTGCTCACCCGCGCAAAAGGTTACGGCGGGCACATGCTGGCCGCAGGGATCGAAACCCCGGAGCAATTCAACCTGATCGTGCGCTGGGCTTCACTGGAGGATCACACGCCGGGCTTCGAAGCGAGTGAAGACCATCGAGTGTTCATGCTCGGCCTGGAGGAATACTTCTCGGAAGAACCGCAGGTCTATCACATTGAGGGAGCGGCTTTCGCTACAGGTGATCCTGCTTTCTAAGGCTTTCACAGTGCAAGGACTCATCGGGCCAACTGACGTTCGTGCTCACTGGCCCGATACCACTTGGTAAAATGACTGCCCGTCCTGCCAACCTGCCCTACCGCTCACGAGCAGCTAAAGCAGCACGGCTATCCGGTGCAGGACGAGGATCTGGTTCGACTGTCGCCGCTGATCTTCGAGCACATCAATATGTTAAGACGGTACTCCTTCGCCGTTCCGGAAGAAGTCGCCCGTGGTGAGCTGCGGTCACTGCGGAATCCAGACGATGACCTGTGAGGATAACCAGAAGGCATCTTTGAAGGCCTTCTGGATGGGTATTGATTCGGTGTGAATTTACTTTCGGAAAAACCAGCGTTTCCGTTCCCAATTAGCTGGAAGGGTAAACGCATAGACAAATATCATAACAAGGGATAGCCAGCCCATTACGGAGTTATCTACGTGCCCCATAAATGGTAGCGTGCTGTCTTGCACATACAAAACGTGAATAGAGCCGAATAGTACGTTGTAGATACCAACTCCCCAAAATTTAAAGGGGGAAAAATTTCGACCTGAAAACGCGAAGTATGCCCAGTAGGAAGGCCAGTACAGAAGCACCGTTATCAGCACGAAGATGAAACAAAAAATAAAGTTACTCATTAGAAGGGTAGCACGCGCCATACATGGTTTTTGCAGTCGCACTGCCCATCAATCTATCGAAGATAAAGCCTCCTCGCGTAGCTTGTTGATATCCTCTAACATAATCCGTATTTACGTATCTAAAAAAACGCCAAGCATCGGGTTTTAATACCATTCTGCCTATGCCGTAGGCTGACGAACTCAAGTCAACCATTCCATAGGCCACATCGGCTTCACAATTACCTTTCCCCAGCATTTCAGAAACGGCGCGATAACCTGTTCTTACTGGCCCTACGGTATCGGTACGGTTCTCGAAAAGGTTGCGCCCATTTTCATAGATATTATTAGCTCCATTGAGCATCATGGGCGCTCCGGCGAAAAGGCAAAGTGTGCCCACGGAGGCGTAGCAAATCCCAGCGCCCGCAGCAAACTGAAGCGTTCCCGAGATAACGCTTGCTCCTCGTAAGGCAACGTCTCTTGCCTGACTGAGTAGACTGTTTTGCTCATCCTTTAGCTCTTTAATCCCTGCTCAGCGCTTTTATTACCCTGAGAAACGTCATTAACAATGCCTCTGGCGTAATAAGAAACCTCTCTGTTGAATTGCAAGCGCAGCGTTCCATCTTTAATATGTCTAGCGCCTAATGTGCTGGCTTGACTACCCAGCTTTGCGGCGGCTTGGCTAACCATCCAATAATCACAGCTACCAGGTATGCAACTTTCGCTTGTTGGTTTCATTCGTTATTTCCCCACGTGCTATATCCGCTGGTACCAGCAGCGTGGTGGGTCCACGTGAGAATAGCAAGGTGCTCTTGAGGTTCTGCGTCGCTTTGCAAAATGGCATGAGGCATCTCAAGTGTCAGATCGGCAATAATTCCGCCATTGATCGATACTGAATAGAATTTTTCCTGCATGCCAAAAGAAGACACTCGATAAAAACCAATTGTGCAGTTTATTTCCTCTCTAGTTGAGAGTGCTTGAGCGAGTAGCGGCGAGGCTTTATCAACGTTTTTGGTGATAATGATTGGACTATGTGTTGGCTTATCAATATTTCCGATGTTGACCATATTGTGGGTGTAAGACAGCACTATGATTTCGTCGACATGCCCGGTCTGACACTTATTACCAATAGAGTCTTGGGTTGAACAACCCGCCGAAATCAGTCCTTGAGCCTTACCGGTGAGGGTCATATAACCGTGGTTAGCCATACATGACGCTCCTTTTTAGTCAGCTGAACATCCTATTGCAAGGCTTTCAGGTGCGCTGCAGGGCATTTCTGAAAAGCCATACGAAATATTTCGCACCTGAACCGACGGCCGCTCCGTGAAAAATCAGTCCGGGTAAGTCTGTGGGTAGGTCGCGAAACCAGGGTATCCGAGCTTAAGTGCACTTTCTGTTCCGTTGCTCCCAAACCCCAAAGCCGACAATCCTACCGCGCTTGCCGTCGCTGCCTATGAGGCGCCGGTACTCGCCTCAAAAGCCCCATCAAGACTCTCTCAATGCTTCCCCTTCTTGCGACACACCCCGCCCTACAATGCTACTGCCGAAGGATGCTGGTTCGGGGCGATGTAATTGAGCTGTTAAGTTCGTGCAATTGCGCATTGGGTAGAACGTCACTTTTTAATGCCTACTGTCGCCCTGCTTGAAGGGCGAGGAGCAGCATTTGCACGTGCGCGGAGTTCAGTGGCGTGTGGGACGCCTGGCTCCTCAAACTCTTCCTGCTCGATTAACGTATCGCAAGCAAAAAAATCAGCGGGGCGGCAATAGTCGTCGTGCGAAGCATCTTTAAGATGAAAAGCATAGGTTTCGAAAAAAGGCATGAGGGGCCTGCGGTGCAATCTCGATGTGGGGTTGAGAATCAAGGGGCGGGATGGAAATCGAGAACGGATACCCGCACCGAACTTGTCTTGAACGCGGCACGGGCTTGGGGGCGTCGAAGAGTTCGAATCAACCCGGGCCGCCAAATGATTTAAGTATCATCGCTCTCATTTATGAATCTTCGAATCCATAAAAAGGAATATCTGAATATCTAGATGTCCTGCAGCAAAAAATTACAATTCCTTCTTAAGGATCTCGGCAAGTGCACTGATGTTTGCTTCATTGCGCTTGTAGTAAGTCCACTGACCAATGCGCCTGACTTCGACCAGACCGACTCGTTGCAGAGTGGCCAGATAGCCGGACACCGTCGACTGCGACAGCCCGATGCCTTCTTGAATACTACTGACGCAGACCCCCACCGTGAGAACGTCCCCTTCATCCTGAGGAGGGAAGTTTTTTGCGGGATCCTTCAAGCCTTTCAAGATTTGAAGGCGTGTAGGATTCGAGAGGGCTTTAAATATTTCGATCACTTCCATAACACAATCGTATCTGGATTTACCGATATGTCAATACGAAAATCAACTGCCGTCATTAAGAGCCGATCCGACTCGCCTAAAACGCTGCTTGGATCGTCGCCCAGCAAACGAAGTCGATGATCCAAGACAGGGCCGGATTCCTCCTCAGGGCAACGGAAGCCCTTTCGGCAAGGGAATAAACTCCGCGTCATCGACATCGGGCGGGTCCCTCTTTCGCAATCCCGGGGCTAAGCTAACGGCTGAATAAACTTGGAGACGTTTCTCATGCTCAATAAAAATCCTTTCCCTAGTGACCATCCAACCCTGTCGACCTGGGACAATCAAAACGCCGCAACCTCGCTCGATGACGAAGTTTTTGCCGCTCCTCCAACCTTGACGAACGCCGAACTGGTTCATCTGCGTGTCCGAGTGATTGCCCTGGAGAACCTGGTCATCGCCCTGCTGGCCGAAGGCTCCGAACACCAGCTCGCCGTTGCCCGGGAAATGGCCACCTACATTTCCCCCAGACCCGGTTTTATTCAGCATCCGTTGACCATTCACGCAGCCGAACAGATGATCAACAGCGTCGAGCGCGCCCAGCGATTTCGCCAACGTGATGAGCCATCGGTTTAATTGCTCGAAACTTGATAACAATCATTATTGTTCGCACCAAAGCTTCCTAGACTCGGGCTCCTACTCGCCAATGCCCAGGAAGAAATTATGCGTACCCCCTTGTCGCTTTCGCTTGCCCTGCTCTTGCTCACACCGCTGGCTCACGCCAAGGAATACCCGATCGGTGAGCCACAGTTGTGCCCTGGGCTGGAAGTCGGGGCGGTGTATTTACAGCCGATCGAGATGGAGCCTGCCGGGATGATGCGGGCCACCGCGGATTCCGATGTACATCTGGAAGCTGACATTCGGGCCACTGCGGACAATCGGCAGGGCTTCCAGGAAGGCAGTTTCGTGCCCTACCTCAACGTCTCTTTCAACCTGAAAAAACATGGCAGCGACCCGGAACTCAGCGGTGATTTCCACGCCATGGTCGCCAATGACGGCCCGCACTACGGCGACAATGTGAAGCTGCTAGGTCCGGGCAAATATCAGCTGACCTTCACCGTCCTGCCGCCCAGCGGTCATGGATCCCTCGGGCGTCATACCGACAAGGAAACCGGTGTTGCGCCGTGGTTCGAACGCTGCGAACTGCACTACGAGTTCATCTACGCCGGCATTGGTAAAAAAGGTGGTTATTGAATGAAGCGTCGGCACTTTGCCTGGCTGATGCTGGCCGGAGCAGTTGCGCCGTTGACGGCCTATGCCGATTTACAGAGCTATGAACTCAGCCTGCGCGATGGCCACTTCACCCCTGCCCTGCTTGAGGTGCCGGCCGGAAAGCGCTTCAAAATCATCCTGAAAAACATCGGCCAGGGTCCGGCAGAGTTCGAGAGCACGCCGTTGCGGGTTGAAAAAGTCCTGTCTCCGGGGGTGACGACATTCGTGGTTATTCACCCCCTCAGGCCCGGTCACTACCCCTTCTTCGACGAGTTCAATCCGCAATTGCCCGAAGGCGGCATCCTCGCGAAATAGCCTCGTCATGATGGAGTTTCAATGAATCAATCAATGTTCATCGTCTGGCGCGAAAGCGTCGAGGCGCTGCTGGTGATCGGTATTCTCCAGGCCTGGGCCAGCCAGCAAAGCCAAGGGAGTCGCCTGCTCAAATACCTGTGGGCAGGTGTGGTGCTGGGGTTGATGCTCTCGGGCCTGCTCGCTGTGCTGATTCTGTTTGCCGGTGACGCCATGAGCGGGTCAGGCAGCGAATGGTTCCAGGCCGCACTGGCGTTGGTTGCCAGCTTGCTGATAGTGCAAATGGTCGGTTGGATGCATCGCCACGGACGTAGGCTCAAACACGATTTACGCCGCCACGCCGACAGTCACCTGGCCCGGCGAGGCGGCGTGGGGTTGTTGTTGCTGGCCATGCTCGCCGTCAGCCGTGAAGGCAGTGAAACGGTGGTGTTTCTCTATGGCGCCGGTGCTCGGCTGCGAGGTCCGCAACTCGGCTTGTTTGCCATGGGCGGCGTATTGGGACTGGTGCTGTCTGGGCTGACCATCGGCCTACTGCATAGCACTCACCGGTTCATTTCATTGCAGCGATTCTTTGCGATCAGCGAAGCAGTTTTGCTCCTGCTCGGTGCGGCATTGTTGATCAGCGGTATCGAACGAATCAGCGGCCAATTGCTGGCCCTGGATTTGCCGGAGATGGTTTACAGCAGCGTTGGCGAAGCCCTTTGGGACAGCAGCGCAGGGTTGAGCGACAGCTATGGATTGGGTGGTTTTCTGGCCGGTTTTACCGGTTATCGATCAACCCCCAGCGGCCTGACTTTGCTGGTGTGGGTCGGTTACTGGCTGACCGTCGGCGGCTGGCTACGGCGCCGTACACCGGACAACGTCCCATGCCTGAACTGAATCGACGCAATCGATGGCTCCAGCGCCTGGGTGACGGCATGCGTCACCATGCATCCGTCATCCGTGCGGTGCAGTGGGTCATCGTAACGGTCTACGTGTTGCTGTTGGTGGTACCGGCGGTGTTGCCGCTGCCGGACAGCCAGGCACGGCTGCTCGATAACCTGACCTTGTTCGCGCAGTTTTTGTTCTGGGGCATTTGGTGGCCATTCGTGCTGCTGTCAATCGTGTTGTTCGGCCGACTCTGGTGCGGCGTTCTCTGTCCAGAAGGCTCACTCACCGAATGGGCCAGTTATTACGGAAAAGGTTTGGGTGTGCCGCGCTGGCTGCGCTGGGGCGGCTGGCCAACCCTGGCGTTCTGCCTGACGACCCTCTACGGCCAATTAATCAGCGTCTATGATTACGCCCAGGCAGTGATGTTGATTCTGGGCGGCTCGACCGTTGCGGCGGTCGTCGTCGGGTTGCTGTTCGCCCGGGGCAAGCGGGTCTGGTGTCGTTACCTGTGCCCGGTCAGCGGCGTCTTCGCCCTGCTCGCCCGCCTGGCTCCCGTACATTTTCAGGTCGACGAACAACGCTGGAGTGAAAACTCCGCACCACGCCTGCCTCCACCCAACTGCGCGCCCTTGCTCGATATCCGTCGCATGCAAGGCGCCAGTGACTGTCATGCCTGCGGACGCTGCAGCGGACAACGCGGTGCTGTTCAGTTGATCGCTCGCTCCAGTAACCAAGAGGTTCTTCACGCAACAGCACAGACGCTATCACCGTGGGACGCGCGCTTATTGCTGTTCGGTGTGATCGGCCTGGCCATGGGTGCATTTCAGTGGACGGTCAGCCCATGGTTTGTCGCCCTTAAACAAACCTTCGCCCAATGGCTGGTCGAGCACAACCAGCTCTGGGCCCTGGAGGACAACGCGCCCTGGTGGCTCCTCACCCATTACCCGCAGCTCAACGACAGCTTCAGTTGGCTCGACGGTTTCAGCATCGTCTTTTATCTGAGTTTGAGCTCGATGATGTTGGGCGCGACGTTGATGACCCTTCTGCGCTTGACAGCGCGACTGGCGCAAGATCATGCACTGTATCGGCCCCTGGCGCTGACACTGACGCCCTTGGGTGGTGCGGGACTGTTTCTCGGGCTGTCGGCCACAACGGTAAAATTGCTTCGCTATGAAGGGCTGTTGCTGGAGTGGGTACAACCGGCCAGGGCCTGCTTGTTACTGGCCGCGATGGGCTGGAGTCTGTGGCTGGGATGGAAACGGCTGGATCGCGAAGGCATTTCCCAGGTTCGCCGCTGCGCTGCCAGCACTTGGCTGTTACTCGCCATCGGCTTGGTAGGGTTTGGCTGGTGGTTGCAGTTCTGGGGCTGGTCCTGAGCCCCGACACAACCACCCACCGGATCAACTTAGACCTTAAAACGCGCAACCGTCTGGTGCAGCGCCCCGGCCATCTGCGCCAAATCGTGACCCGCTGTGTGAGTATGAGACGAATGTTGCCAATCATCTCGTTCTCCTGGATGGACTCTTGAATGGGTGTCCGGTTTCATTAGGCCACTACAGGCTGACATGTAGGATTTTCGATTGTAGCTTGCCTCCTCTCCCCGCCCAGCATGACTAATGCGCGTGGATCAAGGTACGCCCATTACTAAGGTGCCGCTGGCGGTGAAAGCGCCTGATGCAGGAGGGGTTTTGGGGTTGCGAACGAGAGTGAATGTCACATCGTCCCCTCCCGTACTGTTAGTGATACTTGTTAAAAATCGCCCCTCGGGGGCCACTAACGCTCCCGCTCTGGTCATGCCGGTGCCCAGATTATTACTTGTCGCGAGCACCCGTCGGTCGAACGCAGACGGAGTCCCCTTGAATGTGATAGTGATCGGGGTGGTAACCCCGGGATCGGGACACGTATAAGTCAACCGCTGAGTATTCCTTACGGTACTGGTAATCGGGTCGGAACCGAGCGCATCCGAAGATACATCCTTGAAATTTACTTCGATGGCGCGGTTCCCGTTGATCGTACACGTCGAAGGTTGGATTATAAGGTCATTTCCGGCCTTAAGGGCGAGCATGATGGTGTTTGAGGTTCCATCATAATTGTTTGTCTGACGAAGGCGTATTTCTCCCAGCCTGTCTCCTCTCCTTATATTTATCGGCCCCCCCGGCGTTCCTCGTTTACGCACAAACATATATGTCTCAAGGTTGACCCATACCTGCTGGTTAGGTATTCGCGCTACAATGATTCCCGACGAGATCGGGGATAGGTGATCCGTCCCTTTTATGCTTAGTCCCGTGTTGTACGGTGCAAAGACCGGGGAAGGCGTTAGTACAGGCGCTAAAGTCCGCCAGAAATCAGCATAGGTTCCTGGCCAGCCAGGAGAATATGGGTTGAAACGGCAACTTAATTCATAGCCGTCAATGCGTATGGTGTTACCGGCATCTGTCGCCCTGACTGTGGCATTTGCCGTGAAGGTGTCACTACCACTTAGCCCTTTGCATTGACTTCCATTGACGCAGCAACGTGCGCTATGGGCGGCAGTAGACATCATTAGAAGTAGTGCTACGGTTATAGCCTTTCGCATATATCGGCCTCGTTCGTAATAGGTATCAGTGCATGTTTTATAGAGGTGGTCGTATACGGCTTTTGTCTGCAGGCGCTGACTATGAAACGCCAAGCGGTCCGGTTCAAGTATTGGCATCGCAACTCGGATACCAAAAACCGTACCCTGCCTTAAATAAGCGATTAACTGAATTTCACCCGCCGACGAAGGCCAAGATCAGCCTAGGGTTACCATCGTGATCGAGTTTAAAGCCAGCAGCTAAGTAACGCAGACGCAACCGGAGCTCAGCCGTTGTTACGGATAGTCCAGAGTAAACGTAGAAGTGGCATTAAATACCCCTGCCCCTATCGTGTGGTCCGCAATAGCCTGCGGTTCGCCCTGTACATAGGCCTGCAGTTCAATCACATTAGCGCCATCACTAATAGACTGCTCATCACTGACTTCACCCAACGGCAGCGGTTTCCCTTGCAATGTCTCTATCCCAATTCCAACGCCTGACGCCACGCTGCCGGCCCCCAGCGCCAGCAAGCCTGGCAACTGCATGTTGGGTGTGCCGTCAAACATAATGGTCACCGAATCTGCTATAGCGGTGTCACAACCTTCCAGGTGCAGCTCAAAGCGCTCGCCTAAAGTTCGCGTATTTAAGTAAAGATACTTACTGGTGATTTGTCTGAACTCAAGTGATATGTCTTCATCGCCAGGCCGAATACTACAGGCCCCTTCCACCAGATTTCCCTTAAACTTCAGGTTATCCACTGCATATCCTTTGGACGTCAGAAAAAAGGTGAGAAACAATAACAATCCCACGCGTTGCCAAGCCGTATTATCAATTTCATACTGCATGAAGGGAATTCCTTACTGATATTCGGCCAATAGCGTTGCCGACGCTGTAAACCCGCCAGGCTCAAGGGATGCGCCAGGCTTCTTGATGGGTACAGCTTCCAGCAATGGGGGGGTCAACAGGCTGATAATCAACGGACTGTTCAGTCGAAAAGGCACACTGTTTTGCAACAGCTGAATACCCAAATCAGTTTCACTGGACTGCACCGCTGAAGACTCAAAGGTCGTTGCCGTTCCGTTGACACTCAGCTTGAGTTCCCACGGTAACGTGTCAGGACCGCATCTAATAACGTAAGGCACTCTTGTTCGGTAATTCACGCCATCGATTTTCTTTATCTCAACCTCATCAAAATCGATTTCGATCGAGCTGCCATTATCAATGGTGCAGGATGGAGGCTCATTCAGCGTGCCGCTGAAAGTAAGATTGCTCGCCGATACACCACTGCTGAGGCTGATGATGCACAAGGCGAGCAGTGCTCGCTGTGGCCAGACTGTCATTGCGTTATCCTCTTCATTGCCACTTGACGACCAGAGTACCGGCCGCAGAAAACGCCCCGCTAGTCAGTGTGCTCCCGGCGCGTTTGACGGGCACCGCCTGCACGACTGGAAGACTTGGATAGGTGAAACGCACTGGTGTGTTGAGTGGCCAATCAACGCCATTAATGAATAACTTTACGCCCAGGTCCGATTTTCCGGTTGTCGCCAGCACGTCGTCATCAAAAGAAGCGCCCATACCCTGGAGTTCCAGGGTCATGGCATTGGTGGGAGGAGCCGTGCAAAGGACAGTGTAAGGTACTCCACGCCGATAGTTCACCCCGTCAACCCGGGTCGTTAGCAGATCATCCCCGAACGGCACCTCAGTGGTGCCGCCACCGTTAATAACGCACGCCGGAGGAACCACGATAACCCCCCCTGATCGTGAGACTGTTTGCAGCGTGGGCACTCTGACCGGCAGCCCACAACAGGCCGCCACAAATTAGCAGCGCGCGCGAGCCAGTTAACTTCGCCATCATTGCTTCCTCACTCATAGTTGAGCCTGAAACCCACTACCGCCCGGAACGACCCGCTACTCAAGGGGGCAGCGGTGCGCGTGGGCTGAACCGTCCAAGTTTCGGAGCTTCCGCCCAAGGTCAAGAACAAGGGCTCACCCCGCGTGCCAAGCTGTACGTCACGCCCTAATGGGTCAGTCAAGCGCAGACCCATTCCCGTAACGCCTTGTACCTTGGCCAGCCGGGGATCATCGGCATCGGCGGGCGCGAGAAAGGCAACCGATAGCACCGGCTGATACGCACTCCAGGTCAGGTTTCCCCTTCGTTCACTCCGGATGCTACCGGCCGGCCGCTGGCAATCCTGGAAGTTCAGCTGAAACGCTATCGGATCGGCCTGATCGCCTGGGTGCTGCAACTTACCCGCAGAGATCACACCTAAATCAACCGTCTGGTGCAGTGAGGCCATCTTGATGCCGCACGGTGTTTCATAGATGGACCCTGTGATATTCAGCATGCCATGCTGGCCTTCAATATCATCGGCCGCCAGGGTATACGCTGCCCCCAAGGTCAGTAACAGGCCACTCAGGCCTCTGATGCCATACGTACTCATAACGTTCTCCGGCGGATGGTACCCGTCATCATTTATTCGGCTTGGCATCCAGATTCACTTTGCAGGTGCTTCCACTGCAGGTGAACGCCAAGACCGGGCGGCCGCCGTAATCATTCACGTAGGTCAAGTACGGCGTCGTGCCAAGCGCTGTAGCACTAGGCCCCAGCGTCAGCATGCCTTTGGGCGGTACCATCAGCGGTTCGAAGCCTTTGATGGTCTTGCCGTCCTTGCTGCTGCGCGCATCGACCAGCGTCACGTAGTAGGGACTCGGGTTATTGACCGTATAGCGGTCGCCCTCCCGAGCAAGGGTGAGCTTTTCCTGCCAGGGATTGGCGATCTCTTGCTGACTCGGCATGATGGAAGCTGGCCGGTAAAACAACTTGATTCGAGTTTGCAGGGCTATCTGCAGGGTATTGGCTTTTTCGCTGCGCGGAGGAATCTCTCTCAGATTGAAGTAGTAGACCGTCTCACGGTCCTGAGGGAGCAACTTGGCCGCCGGCAGCGCCTGGACTTTTATCTGGCTTTGCTTGCCGGGTTCCAACCGCTGGACGGGTGGGAGCACGATCAAAGGCGTGGTAATTTTTTTACCTTGCTCATCCTCAATCCAACCTTGGGCCAAGTAAGGTAACTGAGTGTTATTGTTGGTGATATTGACGCTAGCGGCATCTTTGCCGCCATCAAAAACCACCCGAGTGCGATCCAACCCAATCGCCGCATTAACACTTTGGCTGTGGCTTAAACCCAGCGCCAGCAGAGAAAGGGCTAAGGGTATTAAATTCAACTTCATGAGGATGTATTCTCCGTATCGGTAGACTTTTCCGTCAGCGGTGCTGGCCGGGAATGATTAACGCCTACCATCAGGCAGGATAATTGCAGGGTATCGGTCAACCCATCAGTCGGCAGATTCATCGGTAGCGTCAGGGTGCACTGCTCGGCGCCGCCCCAACTGACGGTCATCTGCTCGCCGGCGTGAATACCGCTTAGATAGACACTGCCGCCGTCATTCACAATGCCGGTGTCTTGCTGTTTCTCGTTCTTCACAGTTGCGCCAAACGGCGGTGAAGTACCATCTGGCAGGCGCAATACAGCCATGGCCTTCTCGCCTGAAATGATGTCCAACGTGCGATAACCAATAGCACCTTCGGTCAATGTCAGTTGCGTCACCGACTGAGTCGCTTCGACATTCGCAGGCAAGCTCTCCAGATCAACTGTGGCGGCGCTCCGTTGATAGCTGCTGATATCGGAAATGACTGCCTTGCCAAACGCGTTACTTTGGGTGGGCGCACCATATCCACGCACCGGCACACCAGCCACGCCACCCGTATCCAACATCAAGCGGGTCCCCCCCGTGACGCCGCTGCGATGGAATGCTCCACCTTGGGCTGTGACAGTGCCCCCACCACGAGCAGATAGACTGAGGCTGCTGTAATCACCCCCTTGGGTGCTGGCGCTGAGATCGATGTCGGCGTGGTCACCGGTATGACTCAGGTAAGCGCTGGTAGACGTATCACTCGCGCTTAACTGGTAACTGTTACGGTCATCGAAACGATCGCTGTAACGGGTTGAAAAACCGTTCTTGCCTTGGGCCCTATCGGCTCCCACCGTCAGCGTGCCGCTGCGTCCCAGCGGTAAACTGACCGACAGTGTTACTCCGTTATCTTTGTGTTGATATTCTTGGCTGTGGTACATATTTAACGACATGCTCATGTTTTTGACTGACCCCAGCGTGAAGTAGCGTGATACCGCCACGTTCCAACGTTGCGCGTCCGGGCGGTTCCAATAGGTTTGTCTGTGGTAAGTCAAATAAATGGACGCCCCAAGGTCACGAAACTGCTTGTTAAAGTTCGCGGTATAGGCGGCCTTGTTGCCGCCGACGGGGCCCCGACGATTTCCGTATTCGTCGTATTGATTAGTGCCTTCGAAGTTTTCGTACAAACCGTAATAGCGAGCGTCCAGGTATTCGCTCATGCTCAAAAAGTTTTTTTCGGAAAACCGATAACCCGCGAAACTCACCTGACTGTCGTATTCGTCAAAATTCTTGGAGTATTGGATTCGATAAGACTTGCCGGAGAGTTTCTCACCCGACAAACTCGTGTGTGACTGGGTCGCATCCATAGACACCGCGCCGAACGCAAGCAGGTCACGGCCTACCCCGATCGAGAGCGCCCGGTAATTGTTATCTCCTATGGCTCCGCCAAACAGCGACCAGCCATTGCTGATGCCCCAGGAAAACTCGCCACTGCCAAACACATCACCGTCGCTGCCATACCGCAGGTTGGACGGACGCCCGGTGGACAGCTTGTAACGCACTTCTCCGGGACGTGTCAGGTAAGGAATACCGGCGGTTTCGACCTGGAACGTATGAACCGAACCATCTTGTTCCTCTACCCGAACGTCTAGCGAACCGCTCACAGCATCATTGAGGTCCTGAATGCGAAAGGGACCCGCTGCGACCAGCGTTTCATACAGTACTCGGCCTTGCTGGCTGATGATGACCCTTGCGTTGGTCTTGGCCACACCGACGACTTCCGGCGCGTAGCCCCGCAAGTTTGGCGGCAACTGACTCTGATCAGAGTTGAGCGACGCCCCGGTGAAGCGAAAACTATCAAATAGGTCCGAATACAGGTAATCCTCGCCGACTACCAGTTTTGCCCTGAGCGAGGGAATGGCGCGATAAGCGTAATAACGACTCCACGTCATTCTCTGCTGCTGATTGGACGCGTTCCTGCCCTCGATTCTCGCCTGCCAGTCTGCGCGCAGGCGCCAGGCACCGGCATTGGCCCCGACGGTGCCGTTGCCGCTGAGCCCATTGCTGGTCCCTTTGTACTTTTGGGAACTTGATAGCACCGTCATATTATAGTCAATCAACAGTCCCGGCTCCCCGTCATCCCAGCGCGATGGAGGATCCCAGTTAATGGCGCTGTATTCCAAATAGGCTTGAGGAATGTTGACATTCAGCGCCGCGGAAGCGAGGTCACCACTCGCCGACATGCCCGGCAGACTCTCAATAACCAGACACTGCCCTCCCCTCCACCAAGCGAGCTGGGCGCCGCCGTCTTCTTTCAAGCCGAACTGCTTCACTATCTCGGAGGTCAGGCATGCCTCACTAGCCTTGGGGTCGTCTTCAGGTGGATAAAATGCCACCGCGTACTCACGCAATGCCTGGCCATTGATCTTAAGAACCATTGGATAAGTGCCGGGCAGGATAAATCCACTGCGTGCAAATTGGGACAGGTCGATATTGATGCGATCATTCAGATCAAGAACATCAGTATTAAACTGAATATTCTCGACGCCCAAGGCGCCTCCTCCCGATGACATCAACCCTCCTAACAAGCCGGTGCGCAGCACATTTTTGACAGTCGACGCATTCAACATTAAATCAACCCATCAATGTTCAGTAATAATTCAGTTTGAACCGCACTGCAGCACTGTGAGCCCCTGCAACTAAGGGGCGCCCATTACCGATTAGGCGAAGCGTGTAGTGGAGTGTTATGTCTCCATCCGTTACAGGGTGTAGAGGCATTGGTTCTCCAGGCGTGCTTTCTTGGCCGAAGGCATCCACGATATGCAGCGCGACACCTTGGGAACTACCAAAGGTGGCAAACGAACGCCCCCCTCTATCACGTTCGCCGTCAAACGTAACTTGCAGGTGTTGCCAATCAGGCAAACTCTGGCCAGGACGCAATGGATCAGGACGACTTAAACTGCAATCAACCAAGCGCAACTGGAAGGGATGAGGTTTACCTTCGGCACTTCGCAGTAGCCGGCCGATTGGCTCGGGAGCCATCTCGATAGTTTGATCAGCAGTTGCCGCATCTAATCCGCAGGCAGATTCAACAATTTCTCCCCCTAAGCGGACCACGCCCTCACCCTGGTCAGACGCTTGCACAAAACTGAAAGTAGAAAAAAACATCATCATTGAAGCGGCGACTGTGAATCGAGTAGACATTTTCACTTTTACCACCCATAAGTATTACCCCTACAGCCAAAGCCGTAGGGGCAAACATCACTGATAAGCCAAAGTGAAGTTGGTGACCGCGGTGAATGCACCACTTACCACAGGGACAGTTCCCGCAGCAGCACCTTGTACATAGGCACTGAAAATCATGGTGTTATTACCATCTTGAATAAGTTGCGGATTCGTCGGCTTACCCAGCTCGACGGTTTCGCCACCGTGTTCCATAAAGATACCGGCCCCGCTAGCCGCGCCCGCCAGCGCCAACGAGCCGGGAATCATTGGGTCCGAGGTTCCGGTAAAGGTGGCCGTCACCGTCTTGTCAGTGAGCGCTGCCACATCACAACCTTCCAGCTCGATCCTGAATTCCTCTCCCTCAGTGCGACCACCGTCTTCCAGTTTTTTCTTGGAAATCGCACCCAGGTTTACAGATTGGTCTACAGTTTCAGGCGAGATAGAACATGCCCCATCGTGAATCGACCCTAGAAAGTTTACCCGCCCTTCACCTTGTCCCGCCGCGTTTGCAACAGAGATAGAGCCAGCCAACAGAGCGAAGGAAATCGCAGCCGTTTTTATTGAAAATTTCATAGGCACAACCTTTTAAGAGAGATTATTTTTTGAAACGAATAAAATACGAGTTGTTACATTTAATAAGCAGCGCAAAGCGATCAATTTTTTATAGAGGCCATTTCCTTTCAGGTTAATTTTGGCTCTCTTTGTTCAGTAGGAGAGCTGTGGAAATATTCGCACTCTCCTGGCTCATCGCACAGCCATAGAATCTCTAGAACGTGTATGAAACTTCCCAAGAGCAGGAAAGCAATCACAATACTAGCCCCTTACTTACTCTTTGAGCCTGGTGCCTGAATGATCGCCGCATTCATTTCACTAGCATTTAGCCAGTAGTGGCAGACCCGCGAGCGACTTATAAACATATGACATCGCCCATAAGTTAAATCAGGTGTTATGTTAGAAATGCTGCCGGGCTTGGCGTTGCAAATAGTGCATCGTAGAGATATCCACTGCGCATCGCATTAATGAGACATTCATAATTGTCTTAGGGGGGACTGATGTTACAGGGCCGCCATTCCCAGTGGTTGGGGTTGCGTTTTTGATCCGATCCCCGTGGTGACTAAAAAATAGGAGAAATTCCCTTTTTGGACATGCGCTATAGATCAAGTCCTCTGAAAATCATAGGCTAATGCTCGCGCCGAACACTCCATGCAACCCCATAAGCAGGCCTCGCTCGTCGCGGCTTCGGGGCATGAATCCGTTAATTTCGGCGCACGCATACACGCCGACAAACAGCGCCAACATCAGCCAATGCAAGTCATCGATATTTCCATAATGGTTTACGGGGTTGTCGCGGCTCAGTAGGTGCCTCTTGAATGTGATGAGCGACGGTCAAATCGTTCGGCCGTCTCGATCCGGTCGGGGGGCAAACCGACCGTGTCCCCTGCCCTGGCAGTTTGAAGATCAGTCGTGGAATTTCCTTCTGTCACTTTCAGGCTTCGTTAAGAAATGGTTCGGATACTCCACTCTTTGGCCCTGCTCAAACGGCGATCGCATAGGTGCTCGGGCACGAAACCTCCTCCTGCGTTGGCCAAACGCGTAAGCGGACCAATAGCCACTCGCACGGCCAGCAAGGTGCATACGAGCATCAATGCCAATTGTCCCAACAGCAACTTCGTCGTTGGTCATCGATCATTTTGGACCGATGGGGGCACTTGAGAGAACGGTGTCTGCCGTCAAGTTGGGCGGGTCGATGGTGATCCTGGCAGGCTTGGCCATCGCCCTGTTCGGTGACAGATGGTCAGCGCTTTTCTCCGGCTGACCGACACCGCCACTCAACAGCCGACGATGATTGATCACGCTATTTAAGTGAACGTGCTGTGCATTACCTCCTCTAACCCTGACGGGTCGCTTATCGATACCCGCACCGTGTGCGTCACGTCGCACCTCACGCTCTTCACCTTGCGAGAGGTATCCACGCTAAGGGTTTCATCTCGCGGATCAAACTGAGGGTCATATGTTTCAGGGTTTTTTGAATTTTTTCGTCGTTCATGAGTTTTTGGGGATATCGCTAGCCAACTGGATATTCGCTGCTTCAGCGGCAACGCTCAGCTTCATTCTGGCCAGGGCTGCAATTAGTTTTTTCCTGAAGAAGCTTCGAAAAACCTCAGCGTTACCCAAAGCCCCTATAAGTCATATCGCGGCTGAGGTCCTTTCAGGCACCAGCAATACGCTTTTACTGCTGGCATCGATACTGATTGGTGTTGGCGTGCTGGACCTGCCCGAACGCTGGTTGGAGCGCGTCGGCAGCCTGTGGTTCGTGGTGGCGGCCTTGCAGGTCGGGTTATGGGTGAGCCGGGCTGTGACGCTGGCACTGTCTCGCTATTTTCGCCGGCACAGCACCACTGAAACCTACCAGGGAAGCGCCCTGGCAACGCTGAGCCTGTGGGGTGCGAAAGTATTCCTGTGGGTCGTAGTGGTGCTGGCCATGCTGTCTAATGTCGGCGTGAACATCACCGCTTTCGTCGCCAGTCTTGGCGTCGGCGGCATCGCGATTGCCCTAGCCGTGCAAAACATTCTGGGCGACGTCTTCGCTTCGCTGTCGATTGCGGTGGACAAGCCCTTCGAAGTGGGTGACTTCATTGTGGTCGGCTCACTCTCCGGTACCGTAGAGCATGTCGGCTTGAAAACCACCCGGATACGCAGCCTGGGCGGCGAACAGATCGTCATGGCCAACGCCAACATGATCGGCAGCACCATACAAAACTATAAGCGCCTACAAGAGCGCCGGATCGTGTTCGAGATTCGGTTGACCTATGCGTGTACGCCACAACAAATAAAGGACGTTGCGCAACGGATTGAGCAGATCATCCGGCAGCAGAAAATGGCTCGGTTTGATCGATGCCATTTCCGCAGTTTTGGTGACAGCGCGCTGGAGTTCGAAACCGTTTATATCGTGCTCGACCCCAGCTACAACATTTATATGGACGTCCAGCAGGAGATCAACCTGCGGATAATCGATGCCTGCAACGAATTGGGCGTCAGCTTTGCGCTCCCGTCGCGCACCGTATACGTTGCACCCTCCCCCGAGACTTCAGACGACAATCGCTAACCCCTAATGAAAGGTTGTACGCTTCTCCCCTTCAACCCACCTCAGTAGACCGTCATGGCCAATCAAGACCTAAGCTTCACTCCAGACCTCGACCCGGATTCCATTTCTTCCGACGTCATCGGCTTCAACGGCATTCTTGTCTCCACGCAGATCCCCACGCGTGCCGATGGCAGCCTGGAACTGGGTGATATCACCCTGCAAAGCGAATGCACCCTGCAAGCCCTCAAGGTTGCCCTTGAACGCGCCGGCAGCTCCCTGGACCGGGTGATGCACCTGACCATTTATCTGACCGACATGGCTGACCGCGCGGCCTTTAACGAAGTCTACAAACGCTTCTTCGCCAAACCCTGGCCCGTACGCGCGGCAGTTGGCGTGGCGGCGCTGGCGGTCGAGGGCATGCGTGTCGAAGTCACGGCGATGGCGGCCAAGGGCTAAGCTTGAAGGGATAAGCTCAGCGGTTTTTTCAGGCGGACTCGGGGTCTTGGACCGCCATTGGGCATCCAGCGGGTGCCGGTCAAGCCATTCACGGCTACAATGCGCGCCTCGACCGTGACAAGCCTGACTAAAAAAACTATGTCCTTGCCCAAGCATCATCTTGAATTGCTCAGCCCTGCCCGCGATGTCGCCATCGCGCGCGAGGCTATTCTTCATGGCGCCGATGCCGTTTACATCGGTGGCCCGAGCTTTGGCGCGCGCCACAACGCCTGCAACGAAGTCAGCGATATCGCGCAATTGGTGGAGTTCGCCCGGCGCTACCACGCCCGGGTCTTCACCACCATCAACACGATCCTGCACGACAACGAGCTGGAACCGGCCCGCAAGCTGATCCACCAGCTCTACGATGCGGGTGTCGATGCGCTGATCGTCCAGGACCTGGGGGTGATGGAGCTGGATATTCCGCCCATCGAGCTGCACGCCAGTACCCAGACCGATATCCGCACCCTGGCCCGGGCCAAGTTCCTCGACCAGGCCGGGTTCTCCCAACTGGTGCTGGCCCGCGAGCTGAACCTGCAGGAAATCCGCGCGATTGCCGATGAAACCGATGCCGCCATCGAGTTTTTCATCCACGGCGCGCTGTGCGTGGCGTTTTCCGGCCAGTGCAATATTTCCCACGCGCAGAACGGCCGCAGTGCCAACCGTGGCGATTGCTCACAGGCCTGCCGCCTGCCCTACACCCTCAAGGATGACCAGGGTCGTGTAGTCGCGTTCGAAAAACACTTGCTGTCGATGAAAGACAACAACCAGAGCGCCAACCTGCGCGCCCTGGTGGACGCCGGCGTGCGCTCGTTCAAGATCGAGGGCCGCTACAAGGACATGGGCTACGTCAAGAACATCACGGCCTATTATCGTCAGCGCCTGGACGAAATCCTTGAGGATCGCCCAGACCTGGCCCGTGCTTCCAGCGGCCGCACCGCGCATTTTTTCCTGCCTGATCCGGAAAAAACCTTCCACCGAGGCAGTACCGATTACTTTGTCAGTGACCGCAAGATCGACATTGGTGCCTTCGATACGCCGACGTTCACCGGTTTACCGGTCGGCGTGGTGGAGAAAGTTGGCAAGCGCGACATGCAAGTCGTCACCCACGAGCCACTGTCCAACGGCGATGGCCTGAATGTGCTGGTCAAGCGTGAAGTGGTCGGCTTTCGCGCGAACATCGCCGAAGCCAAGGGTGAGTTCGAAGAGGACGGTGAAAAACGCTACCGCTATCGCGTCGAACCCAACGAGATGCCGGGCGGGTTGTATAACCTCAAGCCGAGCCATCCGCTGAATCGCAACCTGGACCATAACTGGCAGCAAGCGCTGCTCAAGACCTCGGCCGAACGTCGGATCAGCCTTTCCTGGCTCGCCCGTCTGCGGGAGGATCGCCTGGAGTTGAGCGCCACCAGCGAAGAGGGCGTGAGCGTCAGCACCACCCTGCCTGGCCCATTTGGGATCGCCAACAAACCGCAACAGGCCCTGGAGCAGTTGCAGGATCTGCTTGGCCAACTGGGCACCACCCAGTATCACGCTACCGCGATCGAACTGGATGCGCCGCAGGCCTATTTCATCCCCAACTCGCAGCTCAAGGCGTTGCGCCGCGACGTGATCGAAGCGCTGAGCGTCGCGCGAGTCAAGGCGCATCCTCGTGGCGGGCGCAAGGCTGAAACCACTCCGCCGCCGGTCTATCCGGAGTCACACTTGTCGTTCCTGGCCAACGTCTACAACCAGAAGGCCCGCGACTTTTATCACCGCCATGGGGTCAAACTGATCGATGCGGCCTACGAGGCCCATGAGGAAACCGGCGAAGTACCGGTGATGATCACCAAGCATTGCCTGCGTTTCTCCTTCAACCTGTGCCCCAAACAGGCGAAAGGCGTCACCGGCGTACGTACCAAAGTCGCACCGATGCAGCTGATTCAGGGTGACGAAGTGCTGACCCTGAAGTTCGACTGCAAACCCTGCGAGATGCACGTGATTGGCAAGATCAAGGGCCACATCCTCGATCTGCCGCAACCGGGCAGTGGCGTACAGCAAGTAGTGGGTCACATCAGCCCGGCCGACTTGCTCAAGACCATTCCTCGCGGCGCGCACTAGCCGTGAGCCACTCGTAGCTGTCGAGTCTTGGCGAGGCTCGACAGCTACGTAATACCCGGGCCGGACGGTATTCGGTGGTTGAAGACGAAGTCATACGCCCTGGGCCCGGCGATCGGGCTTGAGGCGCCACCACCATCCACGCTGCAACCCCGCCGCAGCCAACAGAATCGCCGCCACACCCAGCCATTGTGCCCAGCCCAAACGATGCCCGTAGGCAATCCAGTCGACCAGAATCGCCGCGATCGGGTAAATGAATGACAGCGCGCCGGTCATGGCGGTGGGTAATTTCTGTATCGCACCGTAGAGCAACACATACATCAATCCGGTATGTACCACCCCCAGTGTCAACAAGGCAGCCCAGGCCTCGAAGGACGCCGACAAACTCTGCCACGAGACCAGCGGTGCCAGCAGCACGGCTCCGGTAGTCACCTGGATCAACGCCATCAGGTGCGGTGGCACCGCCTTCAACCGTTTGATAATCAGCGCAGCGATCGCGTACAAAAAGGCCGCGCCCATCGCCAGTGCGATCCCGAGCAGGTATTGCTCGCCGCCGGTTTGCTGCTCGCCATGAGCCGTAACGATCATCAGCATCCCCAGAAAGGCCACGCTCAGCCATGCGAGCTTCTGCACGGTGATCTTTTCACCGAGAAACAGTGCCGCGAGCATGACCAGCATGAACGGCTGGACGTTATAAACCGCTGTGCTGATAGCAATGGACGCCTTGGCATAGGAGGCGAACAGCAGCAGCCAATTGCCCACGATGGCGACCCCACTGAGCATCGCCCACCCGAGTGTCGAATAGCTCAACAAGTCGACCCGCAAATACCCCAGCAGCCAGCACACCAGTAACAGCGCTAAGGCGCCGATAACGCAGCGCCAGAACACCACCTCGATCACCGGCACGCCTGATACCAGTACAAACCAGCCGATCGTGCCTGAGATCAGCATGGCGACAATCATTTCCCACGTTCCGCGACGCATGGATTTGTCCATAGTTTGTGCTCCTCGAATGAGGCTAAATTATGGCAATCTGCGTCACACAGGCTCCAGCGCCTAAAAAAGGCAAAGGTCGGTCATGACCTTTTCTTGTTAGGCAAAAAGGCGAATTCACTTCAGGAGACAGGCATGATTGATCTTATCGACCAGCAACTGATTGCGGCCTTGATGGAAGATTCGCGACGTTCGCTGAAAACCCTGGCGGGCATCACCGGACTGTCCTCGCCCAGCGTCAGCGAACGACTACGACGCCTGGAAGAACGCGGGGTGTTGAAAGGCTACACGGTCAATATCGATCCAAAACACTTTGGCTATCTGCTGCAAGCCATTGTTCGGATCCGCCCCCTCCCCGGCCAACTGCAGGAAGTGGAGCGTCAGATCCAGGCGATCCCGGAATTTACCGAGTGCGACAAGGTCACCGGCGACGACTGTTTTATCGCACGCTTGCATGTGCGTACCATGGATCAATTGGATACGCTGCTCGACCGACTCAATGGCTACGCCGAAACCAACACCGCCATCGTCAAGAAAACTCCGGTCAAACGCCGGTTACCGCCGTTGGCCGAATAACCTGCACTCGAAGGCTCAAGGCTCGGGCTCCTCCGGAGCGGTAAGCGGTACCTCGGCGTCGTCCATCAGCGAACCCGGATCTTCGTTGCCGGGGTCATTGATGGGTTCCTCTTCTGGCGGAGTGTGCATGCTCGCCTCCTCTAGCCGCCCTGAGTATCGATGTCGGCATCTGTTTCGGGCTTGGGTTCGGGTTCCGGCTTGAAGTCAGGACTGAACTCATTCTCCTTGGCGACCGGGTCCGCTGGCGGTTTGCGGTCCTTGGGGGCCGCCGCGCCGGTGTCGGCCGCCGGGACATCCTCACGACCACCGTCAATGGCCGGATCGTTCCTGTCGCTGACTTGTGGATCTGGGTCGTCGGTCGCGTTCATCTCTACCTCTTTACCGGTTCATCAATACGTCTATGCGTAAAGTTAAGGTCTTGTCGGCCAGGATGAAGTTCCTTCAAATTGTCCGCGGCTGATCAGTGGTCACGCACCGGGGTTGTCCACCTGGATATAAAACGAAAACGCCCCAAGCACAATCCAGAACACCATGAACAACCAGGGCGTGCGTACTGAAAACAACAGTGACTTGCGGTAACCCTTGTGGGTCGATTCCATTTCGCTGAACAACGGTGATTCATCGTAGGCCAGGCCCATCATCGGCTCGCTGCGCAGCAACTCGCTTTGTTTGAAGTGCCAGTGATCAATAATGTCGTAGGCCGCCCGAATACCCGGCCAGGCGTTGAGTGAACTGAGCACCCCAAGCAGCGCCAGAAACAGCGGCACCACCAACGTGAACAGTTTGCTCCACTCCGGATTGAGATTGCCCATACCGGATACAAAGGCAATCACCAGAAACGATTGCGCCGTGAGATAGGCGTCGGTGCGGTTAGCCAGAATACTGGTTTCGTATTGGATTTCCCGACGATAGAAATCCAGTCGGTCCTTGGGCGAACCAAATATCCTGGCGTTGCATTCATCGTGGTCGCTCAGCGCCGATTCCGGGTCTTGCGGGCGAATGATCCTAGGCACAAAAGGTGATCCTCACAGTACTTGTTTGTTTTAGAAGAGCCGGCGCTGCCCTTAGTTCAAGTGGATCATTCGCACCGTCCTGGAGCACTCATTGCGACTCCCACGCACCGGCGTTGAGCATGCCGGGTGAATCAGGCGGCTTCCTGCAAGGTCCAGCCTGCCACAGATGACGACAGGAGCAATTCGCAGTTCTTACCTGGAAGTGGTTTAAGACGGGCACGGGTGGGCGACAAGCAGTTCAAGGGTACCGAGTTCGAAGCGCCCCCTTGTAGGAGCGAGCGTGCTCGCGAAGAATGTCAACGATAACGCGTGCATTCTGGATAAACACGGCGCCTTTGAGTTCTTCGCGAGCAAGCTCGCTCCTACCGTCCTCGCCCCGAAACTGTCGAACCTGGGCGCGGTTCAGGACGGTGTTCTCATGAGAAAGTCGAGCAACAGTGTGTTGACCTGCTGCGCCTGTTCAACCTGAATCCAGTGCCCACAATCCGCCAGTACGTGGGATTCCAGTCTCGGCACCACCTCAGGCATGCGTTTGAGGGTATGGGCTTCAAACACGCCCACCGGATCCCGGTCACCGATCAGGAACAGCGTCGGTTGCAGGACTTTTCTGCCGGCGAGGAACTCGGTGCGCTGCCAATTGCGCTCAAAATTACGGTACCAGTTCAACGGCCCGCGAAAGCCTTCAGCAAACGTCTGCAGGTAAATCTGCAAATCTTGCTGACTGCACCAATGGGGCAAGGCAGCGGGTTGCACCACGTCGTCGAACAACTTGGCCGTGGCGGGCTTTTTCTGCAGAAACACATCCTGATCCTGCATGAACAGCCGCAAAGTGCGCTCGACATCAGCGTCCAGTTCCTTTTCCGCCACACCCGGCTCCTGGAAATACAGGATGTAGTTGAACCGATCAGCATTCAGCTCGCGCATTATCTCGATCACCGGCCTGCGTGCGCGACCGGCAAACGGTACTGACATCGTCACCAATGCCGCGACACGCGCCGGCTCCAACAATGCAAGATGCCAGGCCACCACCGCGCCCCAGTCATGGCCGACCATCGATACCTGGCGATGGCCGAAAAAATCCATGCCAGCCTGGATATCCGCGCACAGGGTCAGCAGGTCATAGTCGGCAATCCCGGCCGGTGCGCTGCTGCGCCCGTAACCGCGCATTTGCGGGGCAAATACCCGGTATCCAGCCGCCACCAGCGCCGGTATCTGCTCACGCCAGGAATGCCAGCACTCAGGGAAACCATGGAGCAGCCAGACGGGTGGGCCGCACTCGGGACCTGTGATGTGCAGGCTCAGTTGAATGCCGTTGACTTGGATCGTCTGTTGTTCGGGGGTATACATCACTCGGCTCCTTGAGGCATAGGCATCTACACAACTTATTTCCTTGTGGCGAGCGGGCTTGCCCCGCGTTGGGCTGCGAAGCAGCCCCAGTTACCCGAATGCGGTGTATCAGATACTCCGTGGCTGCTTCGCAGCCCAACACGGGCGATGCGGCGTTCCGACAAGCCCGTTCGCCACACAACAGCCCTATCCACAGGGATTTAAGCGTTAAGGCAAAATTGTGTAGATGAGGGGACGGGACAGACCTGAGACTGACGCACCCCTGCAGCCTTCGCCAGCATCATTGATGCCGGGAATGGCGCCTCTCACGCGTCAACTCAGCGACCACCAGCGCGGCAACAACTGCCTGACCTTGGGCTCGGCGAAGCGATCATCGATCAGCATCACCGTACCCTGGTCCTGTTGGGTGCGAATCACCCGGCCCGCCGCCTGTACGACCTTCTGGATCCCGGGATACAGGTAGGTATAGTCATACCCGGCGCCAAAAATCGCCGCCATGCGCTGCTTCATCTGTTCATTGATCGGGTTCAACTGCGCCAGCCCCAGGGTGGCGATGAACGCGCCGATCAGGCGCGCGCCCGGCAAGTCGATGCCTTCACCAAACACTCCGCCCAACACCGCGAAGCCTACGCCCTGGCTGTTCTGGGTGAACTGATCGAGAAAGGCCTGGCGTTCGGTTTCAGCCATCCCGCGCGCTTGCTGCCACAGCGCGATGTGGGGATAGCGTTCGGCCAACAGCTGCGCCACTTGTTGCAAGTAATCGAAGCTGCTGAAAAACGCCAGGTAATTGCCCGGCTGACGCTGGAACTGTTCGGCGATCAACTCGACGATGGGTGCCAGGGAAGCCTGGCGATGAACAAAGCGGGTGGAAATCCGCTCGACGATGCACACGTGCAACTGTTGCGCCTGGAACGGCGATTCGACGTCAATCCACGCGGTATTGGCCGGTAAACCGAGCAAGTCGGTGTAGTAATGCCTAGGGCTCAAGGTCGCGGAAAACAACACGCTGCTACGGGCTGCCGTCAGCCGTGGTCGAAGAAATTCGGCGGGCACCACATTGCGTAGGCACAGTCGTGACAGGGCGCGCTTGGCAAGCGGTTCGCGCTGGGTGATGTCAAAGATGAACTGCTCGTTGAACAGCTCCGCCACCTTGGAAAACTGCAGCGCATCGAAGTAGAAACGTTGCAGATCACCGCCCAGCGCCTGTGGATGGTCATTGAAATACTCTCCCATGGCGCGGGTGCATAACGCCAGTGCCTGCAGCAACTTTTCCGGTTTGGCGGCATACGCCTGATACGGTGCAAGCTGCTCCTTGTGCAGCGCATTCCATTCGCGGTTCAGACGCTGCAAAGATTTTTTCAAAGGCTCAGGCGCCGTGGTACGCAAAGCCTTGAGGGTGTACTGATCCAGCTCGGCGCTGTACATCGAACGACCACGCTCCACCAGGTTATGCGCTTCATCCACCAGCACCGCGACACGCCACTGGTTGAGCTGGGCCAAACCAAACAGCAGCGCGCCGAAATCAAAATAATAGTTGTAGTCGGCGACCACCATATCGGCCCAGCGCGCCATTTCCTGGCTCAGGTAATACGGGCACACCTGGTGGTCCAGGGCCACTTCCCGCAGCTGGCGCTGATCCAGCAGGCGCACTTTGGCCGCGGCTTCCCGCGCCGCCGGCAGGCGATCATAGAAACCTTTGGCCAATGGACAGGAATCACCGTGACACGCCTTGTCGAGATGTTCACAGGCTTTATCCCGGGCCACCAGTTCCAGGACCCGCAGCGTCAAATCCGGGCTGCTGTCGAACAGCACTTGCACGGCATCCAGCGCCAGCTTGCGGCCGGGGGTTTTCGCCGTGAGAAAGAACACCTTGTCCAACTGCTGGGGCGCCAGGGCCTTGAGCAGGGGAAAAATCGTACCGAGGGTTTTACCGATGCCGGTGGGCGCCTGCGCCATCAGGCAGCGCCCAGTGCTGACCGCCTTGTACACCGACTCGGCAAGGACGCGCTGGCCGGGTCGAAAATCGTGGTGGGGAAACCCCAGAACCCGGGCCGCGGCATCTCGGGCCTGGCGCCGCTGCATTTGCTGCTCGGCCCAGCCGAGAAACAACGCGCATTGGCGGTTGAAAAACTGTTCCAGCTCAGCGGCCTGGCAGGTCTGGCGGACCAGGGTTTCACGCTCACTGACGATGTCGAAATACACCAACGCCAGGACAACCTCGGCAAGGCCCAGCTTCTGGCACATCAACCAGCCATACACCTTGACCTGTGCCCAGTGCAATTGCCGATGATTGACGGGTTGGGCCTCAAGGTCGCCACGGTAGGTCTTGACCTCCTCCAATTGATTGCGGTCAGGGTCATAACCATCCGCGCGGCCCCTGACAGTCAACTGTTGATAGTTACCCTCCAGCGCCACTTCGTTCTGGTAATGGGCGCTACGTCGGGAGGCCACGGTGCGGTGGCCGACAATCCCCTCCTGGGCGCTGGGAGACGGCGTGAAACGCAAGTCGAGGTCACCGACCTTGGCGGTGAACTCACACAATGCACGAACCGCGACGGTGTAGCTCAAGCCCCCTGCTCCGCCCACCGCACATAACAGACCGTGACCGGCATCTGATGCTCGCCACAAAACTCCAGCCAGCGCAGTTGGTTGTCTTGCAAGCGGTCGCCAGAGCCTTTGACTTCGATCATGCGATAGGTCTTTTGCGCCGGCCAGAACTGGATCAGGTCCGGCATCCCGCTGCGATTGGCGCGGATATCCAGCAACAGACGGGCGAACCACTGTCGCAAGTGCTCGGCGGGCAGGCAGTCAAGGGCCTGGTCGAGCAGTTCTTCGTTCAGCGCGCCCCAGAACACGAACGGTGACTGGATCCCCCATTTGTCGAAGTAACGTTGGCGAATGGTGGTTTTGTAGCGCTCGTCCTGCAGTTCATCCAGGCAGGCAGCGAACAGTTCGGCACGGCGTTGATGAAAGTCTTCGCTGTGCAGGTCCACCGGACCCCGCTGGAACGGATGGAAAAACGCGCCCGGCAACGGCGCGAAAATCGCCGGCCAGCACAACAGCCCAAACAGCGAATTGATCAGGCTGTTCTCGACGTAATGCACCGGCGCCGCTTCATCGTTCAGGTGCGTCTGGACGCAATACTCCACCGCCGCCAGCGGTTGCGGAAATGGCAGTTCCAGATCCAGGCGCAGAATCTCCCGTGGCGTTGGCTTGGGCAATGCCGGCTCGCCCAGCTTGCGTCGCAGCCGTGGCAGAACCCGCAACAGATGCTGCTGCTCGGCCGCACTGTGGGGGGCGGTTTGTGCCTGCACCGCCAGCGCCATCGCCGCGCCAATGTTATCCCGGCGCTCCAGTACCCGGATCAATCGCGCCCGTGCACCGGGATGCGCGCAACGCCGATAAATCACCTCGGCCAAGGCCAGCTCGGCGCGCCGCTCGCACTGTTGACCGAGTTGAAACAACAGCTTGGCCCGACGCTTTTCCAGCCACGGGTTATCGGTGTTCAGGGTGGCGATTTGTTCCAGCACGCTTTCCAGTGCGGCGCCGGCCTCAAGGGCCTGCTGGCATTGGTGAAGGAACAGAAATCCGTAGACATCGTCGCGGCTGCGCAAGCCACGGGACTCGGCGCAGAACTCGACTTTTTCGTAGGTATAGATGCCCAGGTCCGCCAGCACGAATTCCGACCAGTCCTGGTACAGATTGCCGAAGAACATCAGGCGCAGGCGATCGCAGAGGTCCATGACCGTCAGGCTGTAGAGCGGCTCCGCGATCTGCGGAGACCATTGCTGGAAGCTCCGGGTCTCCGGGAACTGCGCTGCCAGCATCGGTAGCCAATCGGCCTTCTTGCCCCGGGGCTGCTCGATCCAGGGTTTGAAAGCCGCAAGCACTTCACCTTTGTGCAGCAACCCAAACAGCTCGCTAAACGTCAGCAAGCCCTGCCTGTCCACCCAGCCCTGTTCCAGCAAGGGCGCGATCGCCGCGCAGGTCGAGCCGATCTCGACATAATCCAGCTTGTTGGCGCGAAAGTGCCGACCTTTACGCATGACCATACGCACCAGCAAGGCCTGGGAGGCTTGCGGCAAGCGATCGAATTGCTCAATGAAATGTCGTTCCTCGCGATCCAGCAAATCGGCATAGCGTTGCCCGAGCCAATCGAGCACTTGGCGGAAGTTATGCAGGTAATAGAAAGGATCTTGCAGGGGATTGGACATTGCAGGCACTTGATCGAACACTGTTTATGCATACAGATTGCCGTTCATGGCCCGCCGTTGCAATCAGTAATAGATCAGTGGCTCACGCAACTTTTTGCAGAAAAGTGATCAGATGCAGGGGAATGGCGTAACATTTACGGTCCGACGCCGCTAAGGCACGGACTTTTGAAGAGTGAAGGTAAGGGTAAATGAACATGAAGCACTTGGGGCTGCCGCTGGTTGCACTCACTTTTCTGGTGTTGGCCGGTTGCTCGACACCCACCGTCGTGACGTTACAGAACGGTACCCAGTACTTGACCAAGGACACGCCGAACGCCAAGACCCCGGACGGTTTCTACGAATTCACCGATATCGCCGGCAAGCGAGTACGGGTCAAGGCTGCGGATGTCGCGACCGTGATCAAGGAAAAGTAAACCACTCACCTGACAGCGGGCCGAATCAGCGAAGCTTCTGCCCTTCGATAATTCAGCCCGCTGCGTATCACGCGAGGATAATGGCGTCTGCCGACAGGCTATCCAGCCCTACCCCCACCAGGGTCACCGAATCGGCGCCAAAACTCAGCACCGTATCGCTCCCCACCGTCTTGGCATGCTCAAGGTAGTCGTACTGCCCGTTCACCCCGTCTACTCCCATGAACACCAAGGTGTCCGTCGATTGGTAGCCGACAACTCGGTCCTGGCCAAAGTGCCCGTCGAACAGCAAGGTATTGCCACCGCCACTCACTTGCAGCAAGTCATTGCCGCCACCGCCGACCAACACATCGTTGCCTTTGCCACCGATCAGATGATCATTGCCCTCCAGGCCAAACAACCATTGCCCGCTATCGTTGGCCTTGAGCAGGTTGTCGCTGGCATCGCCCTTGACCGACGAGGCATAGGCGGTGAGGTCGCTGCCCGCCCGCAAGCCTTGATCCGTGACGGTGTGGGTCACATGCTTGGAGAAGAAAAACAGGCTGCTTTCCTTGCTCACCAACGCGCCTATATCACGGGTCACGCTGATGCCGCCATGGTCGTCACGGAGGTACAGAGTGCCGGCACCGTCATTGGCAACCTCGACGCCTTTCAACGACTGCTGGATGTCCAGGGTGTTGAAGCCCGAACCCCCGAGCAGCATGTTGTAGCCGCCGCTGTCGCGGAAGGTGTCGTTGCCCGCGCGCCCTTCCAGATAATCGTTGCCCTTGCCGCCCTGGATCAGGTCGCTAGCGTCGCTGCCGATGATGAATGTGCTGCCCTGATGAGTCTCGGCGTTGCGGTTGAGGTCCTGCACCCAAGTAGTGGCTCGGGCCGGGTCGGACAGGTTGGCAACGATGATGGTCGAGTCACGCGTGGTCAGGTCATAGAACCCGGACTCAAGAATGCGCGTCATGCCATCACCGTAGCCGGTGGGCAAATGCGAGACCCAGGTCGCCAGGTTGGCGATGGAAAACGGCAGTGCGTTCCACAATGACGAAGCGTAGTGATCGTTGAAACTGACGATGTTATCCGCGCTGGACGCATGCCCCTGATCGTGTACGCCAAGGGACGATAGAGTGAAGGATGAGCCGTCAAGGACACGAAACACCGGGTCGTTTTCATAACCGATGTTCAACACCTTGTCGCCGGCACTTTGGGTCGGTGAGGCATAGGCCACGTAGTTGGCATCCAGGTAGAACCCTGACCAGGTGCTGTCGCTCAGGTCCGCCATGCTGTTCACGGCGAGACCACCCAGGCTATGGCCGCTGACCAGTACGTCCTGGCCGCTCAGTCCCTGGGCACTGGCATATTCGGCAACCTTGCCAAGCAAGGTGCCGAAGGCTTCACCCGAGTAGTTCTTTGCATAGTCCTGTGGACCGAAGGCCGCCAACAGATCGCTGATCACGTCGCCAATGGAATCCGTGATCAGGGTTTCCCTAGGGCCCGAGGTCCCCCGAAACGCGATACCGATTTCCAGTAGTTTGCCGGCATCGTCGTACTTGTCCAGAACCTCCACCTGAGCGCTGGTGTAGCCCGGCTTCTCGCCAAAAAATGTGCCCCGAGCGTCGACCTTCCCCGCGTAATCAAGGGTGCTGGCGCTGATCGGCGTCCAGCCGGCCTTTTGCACCGCTTCCAGGGCGGCTTTTTCCGAGTCGGGGTTCCAGGGAATTCCCGGGATCACGCCTTGCGAGTCAGTGCTGCCAAGCAGCGCCTGTACCAGGGTGGCAGGCAACCCGATGCCCATGCCGTGTTGCTGATAGCCCTCGGCAAAGCCATTGTCCAGGTTGTGATAGGAATACAACGTGATCGCCATGGCATCGGCGAACAGTGCTTTGGAGTCCTCGGTTGCGAGGTTTTTGTAGTCATAGACACCCATGGTATTGCCTCTCTTTTGTTGGAATTGTCGAGAAAGCTAAAACGGTTGGAATGTGCTGAATGTGGGAGCACCGGCTCCCACATTGTCCTTCGTGTACTAAAAATCGGGCATCAGAACGCCCAATCCAGGCTCAAGCCCACTCCATGGGTCTTCTCCTTGCTGGCCAGCAGTCCGTTGTAGTCAACGTTCACCCGTGCGTCCTTGGTCAGCGCCAGGCTGACTCGAGCGCCCACGACGGCCGCATCGCGCACCATCGGCGCACTTTCTACCGCGAAGGAACTGCCGCCAGAGGCAAAGGCCAGGTGTTGCTCGGCGTCGGTCGAGCTGAGGTTGTGCTGCCAGCCCAAGGTGCCGGAAACATCCAGTTGTTGATGATCCGTGAGATTGAAGGTCTTCAACGCCCGCACGCCCAGCGTACTCAGGACCAGATCGCGGGTGTCATCACCACTTCGCAATGCGGCAGCGTCGCCCTTCTCGCTGAAACCGTCGGTAGCCAGATGGATGTAGGCCAGGTTGGCGAAAGGCTCAAGCGCCAGTGGTTGCAGATTCACACGGTAGGCTGCTTCGGTGAACACTTGAGTCGTGCCGGCGTCGACTTTGGCTTTCTGCTTGCCGGACACGTTGCCGTACTGCAGGTCGCGTTTTACATCGGCGCGATGCCAGCTGTAGCTGGCCCCGCCGCTCAAGCGCCAGGCGCCGATCTCATGCCCGGCATAAGCGCCGAAATGGTAACTGTCCACCGCTGCGCGGGAGTGCGTGCCACTGCCCATGTTCAGCGAGGTGTCGCTATAACCGACCACCAGGCCCAGGCGCGTGTCCTCGTCCAGCGCGCCGTCGACGCCTGCCAGCATGCCGCCGATGGACGTGGTGTAGCCCGCCGTATCGCTGCGGCTATCGGTCTTGCCCCAGGCCCCCAGCGCCTTGACCCACACGTTGCCACGGCTGTCGATGGTTTGAGTGGTCGTGCCCATTTCACCTTGCTGCAAGCGCTCGCCCACCGCTTCGCGCAGGTAGCGGCTGTCATTGATCAGCGCGGTTTCCAGGGCCGGGTAGATTTCCCCGCTCAACTGTTGAAATGCCCCTTGGGCCGAGGCCGCGTCGGGGGCCAGCAGCAGGCTTTCATAGACGCCATTACCGGCCCCCAATTGCTCGGCGGCAGCCGCCACGGAGCGCTGGTTGTGGGTGGTCGCGATACTGGCGAAACTGTTGGCGTTGCGCCCGACGTCCAACTGCACGCCATTGGCCGCATAGTTGAGCGTGCCACCGAGAAACAGATAGTTGGGCAACACGGCGCCGAAGCTGCCCGTGATGCCACCAGCGGCCTGCAGAATGTTGTATTGGCGACCGATCAGGCTGTGCGCTTCGCTCTGGCTGAGCAGCGTCGCGCTGTTTTCCAGCGCCAGGGTCACGTTGCCGCCGTTGAGCGTGGCCGTGCCACCAGCCACGATTCGGTCGCTGGCGCTGTCCGACAGCTCCACCGCATACGTGGAACCGGCATCGAAACGCACATCCCCGGCCACGTTCAAGGTGCCGATGGAGTTTCCCGGCGCCACCGTGCCGCCACTGCTCGCGATCAACGAACCCACCGTCCCGGAACCGCCGAGCACGCCGCTGTTGCCGACCGTGACCGCCGAGGTCAGCGAACCCGTGACCGCCAACAGACCCTGGTTGACCAGGGTCGGCCCGCTGTAGGTGTTGGTGCCGCTCAACACCAGCGCACCGATGCCCTGCTTGGTCAGGCCGCCGTGACCGGAAATATCATTGCTCCACACATCCAGTGCGCAGTGCACATCGGTACACCGGCGTTGGGTCGGTTTGTCCGCGTCGACCACGGCGCCAATCCCTGGCAAGTCCGCGACGAACTGGCCGCTGCCATAGGCACCGTCGATACGCAACTCGAACGGAATATCCTCTGCGGTGACCAACATTCCAGGTCCGTTTACCGCCTTGCCCAGGTTGATCATGCCCCAGCCGTACAATGCGTCGATGCCCGGCGCGCCGAGGTCGGTGGCGGTAGTTTTCAGCAGCGTCGAAATCTGCTCGCCACTCATGTATGGAAAGCGCTCCATCAGCACCGCGGCACTCCCGGCAACATGCGGCGCGGCCATAGAAGTGCCGTTGAAGTTTGCGTAATCCGTGGTGAGGTTTTCCAGGGACGTGCCGTTGATCACCGAGCTGTAGATTTTCGTCCCCGGCGCCGCCACGCAGAAGCTTGCGGCGTAGCCACAGCGCGACGAAAAAGTGCTGATCACATACGGGTCGCTGCTGGCGGTGTCCGGGTTCTGCTGCAAGGCTGCTACCGAAAGCCAGTTGGGGGCGATTTCCGGCACAAAATACGCCAGGCCCGAAATGGCATCGGGGTTGTTGCGGTTGTAGTCGTTACCGGCAGCAAAAATCGTCAGCACACCGCTGCGGGCGGCATCGATAGCGCCTTGATAAGCGCCGCCGGCATGGGTGCCGAGGATCGGCCGAATGTTATCGAACTGCGCCTGGGCTTCAACCACCGTGAAATTGGGGAATGCCGGATCCCGCCCGCCCTTGGCGTACTGATCACCGATGCCGATGCCCCAACTGTTATTGATGATCCTCGCGCCGCTGGTCACCAAGGCATCCCAACCGGCCTTGTACACCGCGCCATCGTTGCCGAGGATGATCCCGTCTTCCGGCCCCGGATCACCGTTTTCAGCCGTGATGATCTGCGCATCGAAGGCCACGCCATGCATCGGCCCACCGTCACGGTTGCCCGCTGCAATTCCCCCGACGTGTGTGCCGTGGTTACCCAGCTTGCCGTTGGATCCCAGGGACGGCGTGCCGTCGTAGCGAAACGCATCGCCGGCCTTCACCGGAATGTAGGGGTCGGTGTATTGGCGGATGCCTTCAGTGACGAGCGTCACTACTTTGCCGGGGCTGGCGAACTCCGGGTGCTGGGCGTAGACCGGCTGATCGAAAATCCCCAGCTTCACGCCCTTACCGGTATAGCCGGCGGCGTAGGCCGCGTCGGCATTCACCGCGCCCAATCCCCAATCGGCCTTGAACTCATCGCTGCGCCAACTGGCGACATCGCCCAGTTTGCCGGTTTCCACGTAGGGTGCGGCCTGGGCGGTTCCCAGGCTGGCCAGGCAACACAGCAACGCGCCGTATGGCACGCCGCTCAAAGCCTTGAGCGGGTAGCCCGGGCCTGTTGGGATGGCGGATTGAAACCCTCGTCGTTTTGCGTTCACGGTTACCTTCCTTAGTTTTGTCGCGTTTGTTGTTCTTGTGGGCATCTACACCCCCCGGCGTAGCAGCTGGCATCCAGCCAGCCATTAACGCTGCGCACGGCCAAAAGCCTCGTCCACCTTGGCCAGGTCGGTGTCGCGCAAGTTGCCGGCGTAGTAATGCAATTTGGTCCAGGCCATCAGGTAGTCGTAACGGGCCCGGGCCAGGTCGCGACGGGTGCTGTACAACTGCTGCTCGGCGTTGAGGGCGTCGAGATTGACCCGCTCGCCCCCAAGGATGCTGTGCTTGGTCGAGACCACCAGCGCTTCGGCCGAAGCCAGGGCTTTCTGATAGGCGCGCAGCTTGCTCACGCCCGACAGGCAAGCGCTGAACTGACGTCGCAGTTCGATCAGGGTCTCGCGGGTCTTGCCTTCCAGCTCATATTCGGCCTGCTCCATTGCACGGCTGGCCTGGCGAGTGGACGCTGATACGCCACCTCCGGCATACAGCGGCATGCTGACCTCGATACCGATGGTGTTGGTGTCGTAGCGCTGGTTGTAGGTATTACCGCTGTCGGATTCCTGTTGTCGCGAGCTGGCGTAGGCCGTGACCGTCGGCAAATGCCCGGCACGGTTGCGCGCCACTTCCTGGCGTGCGATTTCCACGGCCTGGCGCTGGGAGGCCAGTGTCGGGTTGTTGGTGATTGCCAGCTCGTGCCAGGTGTCATAGTTGGCCGGCGTCAGGGTAAAGGCGGCAAAATCCTCGTTCAGCGGCGCCAGGTCGGCGATATCGACACTGCGTACACCGAGCAACGCGCCCAACTCCCTGAGGGCAGCATCCTGTTCATCGAGCGCCTGGATTTCCTCGGCGATAGCCAGTTCATAGCGTGATTCCGCTTCAAGAATATCGGTACGCGTGCCCTCGCCTTGCTCGAACAGATGCCGGTTCTGCTGGAATTGCTGCTCAAAGGCGTTTTTCTTGGCCCGCGCAATATCGATCTGATCCTGGGCGAACAGCGCCTCGGTGTAATACGTCAGCACGCGCACCAGCAGCGCCTGGCTCTTGTCGCGAAAACTCTCGTCGGCAAACAGCGCCTGGGCCACGCCCTTGCGGTAGTTGGCATAGGCTTCGTAGTCGAACAACGGTTGTTGCAGGGTGAACGTCGAGCCGTAGCTGTTGTAGTTGCGATCGTCGTGATAATTGCCCCCACGCCCATCGGGCAAGGTGGCCTGGGAGTTATTGCGGCCCTTGTTGTAGTTGTACGACAGCCTGGGCAATAGCCCGGCACGGCCAATCAGGCGGTTTTCCAGGCCGGCGTCACGCTCCTTGACGGCACCGAGGAACACCGGGTCGTTACGCAGGGCTTGTTCGTAGACATCGAACGGCCCCATGGCCGCCTCGGCGCTGCCGCATCCCAGCAGCAAGGCCGTGAGCAGCTGTCTTGAATACCTGAAAGCCATGCTCACTCCTCGGTCAATGCGGAGCCGGCACGATCCAGCAGCGGCTTGAACAAGTAATTGAGCAGCGAACGCTCGCCAGTACGCACAAACATTTCGGCTGGCATCCCTGGCTTGATCACCAGCCCATGGAGTTTCTCCAGGGCTTCGTCACTGACCGCGGTGCGCAGCACGTAATACGGCGCGCCGGTTTTCTCGTCGAGCATCTGGTCCGCGGAAATCAGGCTCACCTCCCCTGGCACCCGTGGCGTGCGGCTCTGGTTGAAGGCAGTGAAAAGAATGTCCACCGGCAGATGGGTGCCGACCTTATCCACCAGATTGACCGGCAGATGCCCTTCCACTTCGAGGCGCGTGCCCTGGGGCACGATTTCCAGCAGGGTTTCACCGGCACGCACCACCGCACCCTCGGTGTGAACACTGAGGTTGACTGCAATACCGTCCGCCGGAGCGTTGATTTCGCTGTGCTGCAGATCGAAGCCGGCTGACGTCAGTTGCTGCTCCAGGGTCAGGCTGCGCAGTTGCGCATCGGCCAACTGACTGCGCACTTCCTTCTGGTACTCCTCACTGTGCTGCTGCAACTTCAGGCGGGATTCGAGGATGCTTTGTTCGATGCGCCCGCTTTCGCCGCTGTTCTGCGCCAGATCCTGTTGCACTTGGGACAGCTGGCGCTGGTACTCGAGCAAGCGATTGCGCGGGATGTAGCCGTTGTCAGCCAAGGGTTGCAGGTTGTTCAACTGATCGCGCAGGGATTGTGCCTGGGCGTGCAAATCACTGCGGGCACGGCGCATGCCGCTGAGCTGAGCATTGGCGCCCTCGATACTGGCGCGAATCCCCGCCTGTTCGCGGGCAAAGGCCTGGCGGCGACTGCTGAACAGTTGGCGCTGGCCTTCAAGCACCAGCGCCAGTGCCGGATCGGGGTTGCTGCTCAGTTCGACTGGAAAGGTGACATCCGGCAGGTTATCGCGCTCGCTCTGCCAGCGCGCGACGCTGGCCCAGGCCATGCGGTACTGGGCTTGCAGCGAATGGACATCTGCCTGGCTTTGCGTCTGGTCGAGTCGAAACAAGGGCTGGCCTTGCTTCACCACCTCGCCTTCACGCACCAGGATCCGGCTGACCACACCGGGGCTCAGGGTTTGTACCGCTTTGCGCTTGCCGGACACCACCACCGTGCCCTGCACGGCAACCCCCTGGTCCAGCGGGGCGAGGCTGGCCCACAGGAAAAACCCACCAGCGCCGACCACGCTCAACAGCCAGCCCATCCGGGCAAAGAAGCGTGCATCACGTTCGGGGCGAACCGAGTCGAGTTGAAGGCGACTATCGACGCTCATTGGCCTGGATTCCTTGCGGCTTGATACTGACGACTCAGGCTGACACCGGCTTTCTCGCGGGGCGGTTCCTGCTGGCCGGACAACGCTCGCAAGACGTCCTGACTGGGGCCAAACGCCTGCAGGCGACCTTCGTTGAGCACCAGCAACTTGTCGGCCTGGGCCAGCGCTGAAGAGCGGTGTGTCACCAGAATCACGCTGCTGCCCTGGGCCTTCATTTGCATGATGGCGCTGGCCAACGCGGCCTCGCCGACGGTGTCGAGGTTGGAGTTAGGTTCATCGAGCACGATCAGGCGTGGCCCGCCGTACAGCGCGCGCGCCAGGGCGACGCGTTGTTTCTGGCCTCCGGACAGGCCGCTGCCATCGTCCCCCAACACCGTGTCGTAGCCCTGGGGCAGGCGCAGGATCAGCTCATGCACACCAGCTTGTTGCGCGGCCCGCACTACGAGTTCGGGGTCGGCCTCGCGAAAGCGCGCGATGTTGTCGGCGATGCTGCCGCTGAACAGTTCGATGTCCTGCGGCAAATAGCCGATGTGCGGCCCCAGTTCGTCGCGGTCCCAACGATGAATATCCGCACCGTCCAGGCGCACCGTGCCAGCCAGTGTCGGCCACACGCCCACCAGCACCCGCGCGAGGGTCGACTTGCCGGAACCGGAAGCACCCAGCACGCCGAGCACTTCGCCCGACGCCAGGTTAAAGCTGACCTGATGCAAGGTCGCAGCCCGCCGACCGGGCGGCCCCGCGCTGACCTGTTCGAAACTCACTTGGCCCTGCGGCGCCGGCAACGCCATGGCCTCGGCTTCTGGCGGGAACTCCTGCAACAGACCATCCAGGCGTTGATAGGCGAGCTTGGCGGAACTCCACTGTTTCCACACCGCGATCAACTGATCGATAGGGCTGAGCACCCGCCCCATCAGGATCGTGCCGGCAATCATCATCCCGGCGGTCATTTGGCCCTTGATCACCAACAAGGCCCCCAACCCCAATACCAGCGATTGCAGGCACAGGCGCAGGGATTTGCTCAGGGAACTGATCACTGAACCGGTGTCACTGGCCTGGTTCTGCAGGCCGAGAAACCGCGAATGCACCGCAAACCAGCGATTGCGCAGCGCCCCCAGCATGCCCATGGCCTGGATGGTTTCGGCGTTGTGCAGATGACTGGTGGCCAATTGCGTCGACTGCTGGGAATAGCCACCGGCTTCGCGCAAGGGGTTCCTGGTCAGGTACTCGTTCAGACACGCCAGGCCGATCAACAACACCGCGCCCGCGCTGGCCAGTACGCCGAGCCAGACGTTGAACAAGAAAATCACCGCCAGATAGATCGGAAACCACGGCGCATCAAAAAACGCGAACAGCGCGGGCCCGGTGAGAAACTGCCGTATATGGGTCAAGTCCCCCAGGGATTGCCCGGCATGTCCCTCGCCGCGTTGCAGATTGCGCTCGAACGCGGCCTTGTAGACCTTGAGGTTGAAACGACGCTCCAACTGGCTGCCGATGCGGATCACGATGAAACTGCGCACCACTTCCAGTGCGCCGATAAACGCAAAGAAGCCCACCACCATCAGCGTCAACATCACCAGCGTGGTTTCGTTCTGCGACGACAGCACTCGATCGTAAACTTGCAGCATGTAGATAGAGGGCACCAGCATCAGCAGATTGATCAGTGCGGTGAAAAAACCGACGCTGATCAGAATGCTTTTATATTCACCAAGCGCCTTGAACAAAGGTGCAGCGGGAGTGGTCTTCGCCATGTTGCTTAATCATCCCTAAGCTGAATGCACACAATAGCCTGCCGAACGCCCAAATAATGGGCGGACAACTACCACAGTTGCTTAATACTGACCGACTTATACTTAAAGTGACTCTCTGGTCACCGACTACAACGATATAGCCGTTTTATATATTCAAGGTGCCTGCTGCAATAAAAGTTCAGCACCTGAACGGCTGCGACCTTTATATTCACCCACTTTAAGGCGATTCAAATGGATAATGCCAGTGCCTTCGGCATTCATCAACCATATACCGTCCGGTGTCGGCGACCAAGTAATGGGTTTATCCCCCAACCACTGTTCGGCGCAATCGACATCCCCACCCAGTGCGTTGGAATCGGCAATCAGGTCCAGTGCGCAGATCTGCTCTTGCCGATGCAATTGCCAATGCCCGGCCAATTCTGCGGCGTTGGGTAAAACAAGACTGCTTGCCATTGCGTTGGCTCCTGCCGACACGAGCAACGCCTGAATCAGACAGGCGATTGCATTGCGATAGTTGTTCATCACCATTACCCGTTTACGGGGTTGTTGCAAGGAGAGAGCAGCGCCGGGGCGCTGCTCTCCTCAGGCCTGGATCAAGCCACGATGTCGCTGAACGCCGCCTGGCCGACAGTGGTAACGAGGAAGTCCGCCACGCCGTGCCCGGAGAAGTCCACCGCCAAGGTGCCCAGGTTGGTGCCCGAGGCATAACTGAGCACTGCATCGCCGGCCGCGCCGGTGAAGGCATTGACGAAGTGCAAGCCGTTACCGTGGGTGATTCCGGTCAGGTCGATCTTGTCCGATCCCGAGATGAAATCGAGGATCTGATCAGCCGCGCCGGGTTTGGAGTCCGAACTGGCACCGAACACAAAGGTGTCCGCCCCCGCCCCACCCCACAGCTTGTCAGCACCGCCGCCGCCGTAGATCAGATCGTTGCCGGCGCCGCCCTTGAGGACATTGGCCGCAGCGTTACCGATCAGCAGGTCATTGCCGGCACCACCAAAGGCATTTTCGACCGTCACGCCCTGAGCAATGGAAACGTTGCCCACCAAGCCGCCCACATCAGAGAGCGAGGTCTCATTGAGGTTGATTTTCTGGTTCTGGGTAAAACCGGAGAAATCCAGAGTGTCATTGCCGCCACCGTCCCATACCGAGAACACCAGTTTGTCGGCGTTCGAATTGGCACTGAGGAAATCACGCCCGGTGTTGGAGTTGAAACCGTAGGTGGTGTCGCCGGCGCGGGTGTTGTAGTTGGCGCCGTAAAGCTTCTGGATTGCGGCGATATCGTCAATCAGCGGCCCGGAAGCGTAGGCTTCTACCCCACCCTTGGTGAAGTTCTGGTTGGTGTTGCTTTCACTCCAGTAACTCATGAGGCTGTAGCCGCGCGTGTCCTGTCCATAGTCCGCGTCGTAGTAGGAAGGGTTACCGGTCCCGGCGTTGTAATCGCCAGGGTGAGCCAGGCCCAGGGTATGGCCGATCTCATGGGTCAGGGTCTGGCGGCCGTAGTTATTGAGCCCGGGATTGACGTTGGCCGTGTAGCTTCTGTTGGTCAAGTACCAGGACGAGCCGTCCAGGCCACTCATGTTGTACTGCTCATCGGTACCCGGCAGGTAGGCAAAGGCCGCCGCGCCGTCCTGCCCCCCGCTGTAGTTGCCAAAGGTCATGTGCGCGTCACCGCCATAGGCTCGCTCGGTGAAGGTTACATTGGCCACATCGGCCCAGGACTGCATGGCGAGCACCGCCTGGCCTTTTTGCAGGTTACTGAACTGGCTGAATCCGGAAATGCCATGTTTGTTCATGGTCGCCGATGAGGCCGAGGTCAGGAAGGTGTAGGTAAGATCAATCCTGCCGTTACCATCGACATCCCGATACGCCGCGTTATCGCGCAGTAAATGCTCAGCTGCCTGATCGACGGAAAAGGACGGTTTGCCATTGACCGTGAGATTGCCGCCGCGGTCATACAAATGGCTAAAGCTATCAATCTGCGCATAAGCGGTACTTGCTTGAGCCGCCGACACAATAGCTTTTTCTTTAACTTTCGACATAAACGTACTTCCTTGTTTGCAAGTGGAACAGTTTTTGTCCGATAGCGACGCGCTCTGGCGAGATCGTCCTATCACTCGCCTCTTATGAAGGCGAAAGAAAACTGACACAATTTTAAATCAGCCGTCCAGCATTTTTTTGCACTAAAAAGTGCAAAAAGCGAATAACGCCCGCAAACATTGGTGAATAAGCCGATCCAATCCTTGGGATTAGCCTGCGCCAGGACAAACCTCTATTTAAATATTAAATACTGCTAAACACTTAAATGCTAAAGCACTCACACTTTGAACTGAGCCGGATCCAATATATTGAGTGGAGCTCACTCGCAAAGTGCCACCGTGTCATTAATATCATCGGCTAAATATTTTATTATTAATGACAGCTACCCGATCAGGCGTTATCTATGCGATGTTATGTTGATGTGGCTGTGCCAGGCCGTCCGGCGCAGCGCCTCAAGCGAGGCTACGTCCAACCACGCTGCCTCTACAAAGCCAACCCCTTGCGGCCCAATGCCTGAGTCACTCGCCCAACGTTGCCAACCGCTTCAATGCCGACCTAGCGATGGCGCGCTAATGGCCTTTTGCCAAAATTCAGGTAGGACATGACGTACTTCAAATTAATCGGAAAGAACTGCCGAACGGATAGGAAAATCCTGATAAGGGCTGCGAATGAGTGCTACTTTTAACCTTCAACGGCCAGGATCATAGATAGGCTTGGCACCCTTGCCGCGAGCTAAAGGAAGCGCTCAATGATCAAGGAGGGCATATGAACAAGGTGACATTCCCAAATGCATGCCAGCTGATGCGCTGGCATTTTCATCCAATAGGTTTTGAAGGGCACATGGATGCTCCAGCCAGCATGGTCGCACGATTGTTTGACCGGGAAAGCGGCGCGACCCTGATCGCCATCGCCGGCATTCCCTGCGCCACGGTGATGAACGCAAGCGACGTCGAGCGGATCATCGAGGCAATCGAGGACGAACTCGAGTCCTTTATACCTCCTCTGTTGCTGCGGGCCTGAATGCTGTCGCTGTAGGAGCGAACTTGCGGGCTCGCTCCTATTTCCTTCACTCCCCCTTCACGCCACGCTGATCGTCAAAGAACGGCCTGTTCCCAGCAATACGGTCAGACGCCTTGTGCCCTTTGACACCGGCTTCTTGCCTTTCGACATACCAGTAGCAATGACTCACCGCTCGAGTGATGCCCACATACGCCAGGCGCAAGGCTTCGTCGCGTTGGGCACTGTCATAAGGTTCGGCGTCCGCATCCTTGCCAAGGCCCGCCATGCGGTAAACCTGATTCTTGTAGGGCGAACGGGTCAAATGCTGGCAATCCCCCAATAGGAATACCGCATCGGCCTGCAGGCCCTTGGCGCTGTGATAGGTCAGCTGCTTCAAGCGTCGCGCTGCGGGCGGCAAGCTAGAATCAAGATTAACTACAGACTGAATATACTGTCCAATCAAATACTTATCACTACTTCTTCGATAGAGCATCAACACGGATTGGCCATTGTTATAGTGCGTCAGTAGCTGTTGCGCCAGCCCTGCATCATCCCGATCTCGCACGGCGACTGGCACCAACGTCTTTGCGTTTCCGCTGGCCTTGGCCTTCTTGCCCGTGATCGCCGGAGCGGATTTAACGATGTGTTCGGCAGCATCGATGATGTGTTGATGACTGCGGTAGTTTTCACCCAGCATGACCCGCGTGGTAGCTGGCGACGGGAACTCCTTGTTGAACTCCATGAAGTACTTGGGCGAACTGCCGCGCCAGCCATAAATCGATTGCCAATCATCTCCGACACACAACAGCGACGAATGCTGCGCGCCCCGCCCCACATGCATCGCCGGTCCGCGGCTGCGGATTTCGCGCAGGCTGGCGCGGATCCACGAGACGATCTGTGGCGAGACATCCTGGAACTCATCGATCATCAGGTGCGACATCGGCCGCAGTAATGCATCGTCGAGCAGCTTGAGGTTTTCTGGAGTATTTTCGCCGAACAACGAGAACATCCGGTTATACGTCATGATCGGCGGCGACTGGTCCAGCAGGTGATCTTCCAGGGCTTTCCAGAAAATACTCAGGGCCTCGAAGAACGAACGGTCCGGATCGTCCTCGGCAAAACTCATTTGGCCTACGGCGTTCGTGACGTCCAGGCCGAGATTTTCGATAAACCCCGCAGCGGTGACAAAACAATCCAGCAACGGCGACGAAGCCAGTTCGCCCTTGACCTTGTAATCGAAGCCAGGCCCGGCTGTGGCGTCCTCCGCCAGGCTGCTTGATACGCGCTTTGATTCCTCGTAACTATCCAGCCATATCAAAGGCTTGCGACAGAAAGCTTGAAAGAGTGTGCGCTTAACCGCGCACTCTGCGCGCACCGAGAGCTTGGCCCCGGGACGAACCATTTGCGGATTTTCACGAGGGTCAAAGCCCAGCACAACCCACGCGCCCAATTCGGCGATGTAACCATGGCAATGGAATTGCGCACCGTTGATTTCAACCGTCTGGCGGTTGGGCTCAATGCCCTTGATCGGCCACGCACCGGCACGGAACCACAGGTCTTCGACCACATCGCACAGGTCTTCGTCACGCTTGGCCGCAAGTTCGGTCACCGCCACGCGTTTCTGCACATCGGGATGGTCGCGCTCCAGCTCCTTGAGTTGCAGGGCGTGGCGCGCCAGAGGCGCGATCAGCTCGCGAAAGCGTGCATGGCGAGCGTACAGTCGGTGATAGCACGCGTTGAGCTGCTGGCGCTGGACATCATTGATACGCAGTTCAAACGGGTTGCTGTCACCCTCATCATCGCCTGGGCCCTTGCGCGCACTGAGATTCTCAAAGGCTTGCAGACGCTCGAAACCCGGCAGACTGCGCACCATTGGCAGGATGCGCGAATGAAAGGTGCGCACCACCGCTTGTGCTTCTTTCAAACCAAGAGGTTGCCCCCACAGGCTGAGAATTTCCATGAGCTTGTTGATGAAGTCCTTGCGCGACTCACGGGTGAAGGTCACCACCGTCATTGAGCTCAGTTCAAAACCCAGGTAATGGGTGAGCAGCAGAATACGCAGGACCAAAGAGGTCGATTTGCCTGCACCGGCCCCGGCGATGACCGAGGTCGAGGGCGTGTCGCTGAAGATCATCTTCCACTGCGCCGCACTCGGCTGCGAGCGGGCCGGCAGCAAACGCGCCACATCGGCTTTGATGCGCTTCTTCAACTCGGCGGTCAGCGGCAGACGCCAGTCGTCGAACAGACTGGCGTCGATAATCGGCGCGCGGTGCTCGTCGGATCGAAAGTCTCGAATCAACAGGACTTGGCGCCCCTCCTCGATGCCATCCGCCTTGCCTTCCCGATAGCCATATTCCACGCCCGCCTCATGGCCACTGCGAAAGCCGTCGGCCTGGCCGTGCAACCAGGAAAAACGGTGCTGGGCGCGCAAGCGCGTCAAGCCGTGTCCGAACAAGCGCGCGGCGAGTCGTTTCAATAGCGGCATATCGGCCAAAGGCCGCAATTCGGGAGGCAGATCGGGGGGGTGTTGCGGCACGCGGACTCCTGCGATGTTTGGGCTCGGACAAGGAGCACTATGGTCGCCGGAATCTTCCGCCAGTACCAGCCAATTGCTTTGGGTTCATGCAGTTAGGCGATGAAGTGAAGATGTGGTCTAGGTTTTGTATAGGTCGAGGGCCACCCTGTGGCGAGGCGACAAGCTCCCCGCCACAGTTTCGTACCGAGCCTGGGCGGAGTTATTCAGCGGCGATTGCGCCATCCACCAACACTTGAGCTTCTTCCACCAGACGCTTGAGGTGATCCTCGCCGATAAAGCTCTCGGCATAGATCTTGTAGATGTCTTCGGTGCCCGATGGTCGCGCGGCAAACCAGCCGTTTTCGGTCATGACCTTCAGCCCGCCGATCGCCTGATCGTTACCCGGTGCATGGCTGAGGATCTGCTGAATGCTCTCCCCGGCCAATTGCGTGGAGGTGACCTGCTCCGGCGCCAGCTTGCCCAACAAGGCCTTCTGCGCAGGCGTCGCCTTGGCATCGACACGGATGGCAAACGGCTCACCCAGGGCATCCGTCAGACCGCGATAGATCTGGCTCGGATCCTGGCCTTTGCGCGAGGTCATTTCCGCAGCCAGCAGCGCCGGGATCAAGCCATCCTTGTCGGTACTCCAGACGCTGCCGTCCTTGCGCAGGAACGAGGCGCCGGCGCTTTCTTCGCCACCAAAACCCAGGGATCCTTCGAACAGCCCGTCGGCAAACCACTTGAAGCCCACCGGCACTTCGTAAAGTCTGCGGCCGATACGTGCAGCGACCCGATCGATCAGGCCACTGCTGACCACGGTTTTGCCCACCGCGGCATCGGCGCGCCAATCAGGCCGATTCTGAAACAGGTAATCGATGCACACCGCCAGGTAGTTATTCGGCGCCAACAGCCCACCGGATGGCGTGACAATGCCGTGGCGATCATGGTCCGGGTCGCAGGCAAACGCGACGTCGAAACGTTCCTTGAGTCCGATCAGGCCTTGCATGGCGTGACTGGACGAAGGGTCCATGCGAATCTGCCCGTCCCAGTCGACGCTCATGAAGCGGAAGGTAGCGTCGACCTCGGTGTTCACCACCTCCAGATTAAGACGGTAATGCTCGGCAATCGCCGACCAATAGCGCACCCCCGCTCCGCCCAGCGGATCAACGCCCAGACGCAGGTCCGCGCCGCGAATGGCGTCCATGTCGATGACGTTGATCAGGTCCGAGACATAATTGTTGAGGTAGTCATGGCGATGAGTGGTGTCGGCTTTCAACGCCTGTGCGTGGGTCATGCGCTTGACCCCCGCGAGTCTCGCGCCAAGCAGCTCGTTGGCCTTAGCTTCGACCCATTTGGTGACATGTGTGTCTGCCGGGCCACCGTTTGGCGGGTTGTACTTATAACCGCCACTCTGGGGCGGGTTGTGCGACGGGGTAATCACAATACCGTCCGCCAGACCGCTGGTACGCCCACGGTTGTAGCAGATGATGGCGTGGGAAATCGCTGGTGTCGGAGTGTATTCATCACCCTGCGCGAGCATCACGTGGACCCCGTTGGCAGCCAGCACTTCCAGGGCACTGGCACCGGCCGGGGTCGACAGCGCGTGGGTGTCCAGGCCAACAAACAGCGGGCCATTGATGCCTTGGGCCGCACGGTACAGGCAAATGGCCTGGCTGATTGCCAACACGTGCCATTCATTGAAACTCAAGTCAAAGGAGCTGCCACGGTGCCCTGAAGTTCCAAAGGCCACACGCTGGGTGGAGATCGCTGCATCAGGCTGACCAGTGTAATAGGCCGTCACCAGTCGCGGGATGTCCACCAACAACTGAGCTGGCGCTGGCTTGCCCGCAAAAGGACTGAGAGTCATGCAAAAACCTCTGAAAAGAAGGATTCGTAAAAGAAATGCAGTTTACTGAGAGTTCGACCACGGCGCGATGTTATATATCCCACAACTAGATGTTATCTATTCCGTAATAAGTTGCGATAAATCCTATGCAGCTCGGTTTAGCTGATCTGCCCCTGCCTGAGCGCTTGAGCCAACGTTTCCATCACCTGTTCAAGGGGAAGATGACCACTGAAGGTATGACTCAACCGCAGGTGTTGCCGGTAGAGTCCGCTGACACTGAACAACTCTCCCGGGGCAATCACCACCTGCTGGGCCAACATGTGCTGGAATACCCGGCGCATATCGACAGCCTGTGTGGAGCGCAGCCAAAAGGTGGCCCCAGCCTGTGGCATGCGATAGCTCACACGGTCTCCCAAGTGCTGCCTCAGGTGCGTATTCATTGAAGTCGCATGCATCTTGAGCAATGCACGCAATGCCTGCACGTGCTGGTCAAGACGGCCATTCTGATAGAGCCGGGCAATGGCGCGCTGGCGAATCGACGATAAACGAAACGCCCGCAACACGAACTGGCGCTGCAAAGGAGCGCTCAAGTGGCGTGATAGCAAATATCCGTAAGGCGCCTCTGGCCCAATGATTTTCTCAAAGGTGGAAAACACCAGTAACCGATCGGGGTTCACCAAATTCCGCAGATGGCAGGTGGGTGGTTCGTACTCCAGTTCGCCGTGGACGTCATTTTCCAGTACCCAACAGCCATAGCGCTCCAGCAACCGCGCTGCGTGCACGCGTTCCTGCGGTGGCAAGCTGGCCGTCGACGAGAGCAATGCCAGTTGCACCGTTTCGGTATGCAGCAGGTGCTCCAGGCGCATCAGGTCCAGGCTGCCGCTCTCATTACAGGGAGCCTCGATCACGCGCACGCCGGCGTCTTGCAGCAGGCGCAGAATGATCCAGTCACAGGGTGACTCCACCAGTACGCCTGCTCCCTTGAGACCAAGCGCCTCAATCAGGATTTCCAGAACGCCGCGCAAGTCGGCACCGATATAAACGTCATCTGCCTGCCAGTAGCGCGTCGGTGACTGGGTGTAACGTGCCGCAATCGCCGCACGCAACTCCCAGATACCGCACGGTTGGAAATAAGGTTCCAGTGGACGCGGATATTGGCGTACCACCTCGCGTTCCAGTTGCAACAAGGCTGCATCCAGCGGCAGTAGCAGCGCCGGTTCATCAGCGCTGAGCACCCGCATCCCGGGCCTTCTGGTACCGGCATAGAGACGCTCCAGCAAATCACCACCGGGGCTCCACGGCGTACTTGTGGGGGCAGGCAAGGCGTAGTAGCCCGACTTGGCCACCGAGTAGACCCTGCCCTCCTTTTCCAACAACGAGTAAGCGTATTGAATGGTCGAAATCGATACATTCAAACGCTCTGCCAAATGCCGCAGGGAAGGTAACTTGATCCGTGCATCAGGACTGACCTCATTGATCAGGTTGATCATGTAGCGATAGACCGCCTGATAGGCGAAGTCTGCCTGCTTGCCAGACCTCATGAGCGTTTATGTCTGAGCAACAATCCCTTAGCGTCCTTGCCCCATGGGTGGGTCGGCAGGAGGACACGACGCGCTTGCCGCCGGTTGAGTGCGATAGAGGTGCTGCAAAAGTTCCAGAGGTAGACCGCTGGTATCGACAATCCAATGCTGGATCAAATCCGCGCAAGGCTTACCCTGGAGTGCCTTATGCACCTCGGGTAACGCCACCAACATACCGGGATGGCAACGGCGCAAGAAAGCTTCGAGTTTTTGACCTTGCTGAACAAAGGGTGAAAACAACATGCACACCAACTGGCTTTCTTCCAGGCTGAAGAACTCTCGCGCATAAGTAGCCGCCAGCATTCGCCCCTCCCGGGTTCCGGCCTGGGCCCGCAACAGTTCAGGGATCTGTTGGCGACGCATGAAGGCCGTAGCCCGCTGAACAAAACCCGTGGCTCCCTGATGGTAGTCCAGCTCCAACAACACCTCGGCTTGCAGGCCATGCAAGTGCGCCATCAAGAGCGGGTTGGCGTAGGCGTGATTGCTGAATTGAAAGGCAAATTCATCAAGCCTGTGCCCCATGAAGTCGTTCAGCAACCAGGTAAAGTCGGCGTTGGTTTCGGTCAGCAGATCAGCTACACCGATATAGGCAAGGGGGCGATGATCATGCTTGGATGATGAGTCGTGCGCCAACGCGCTCTGATCACCGTAAATATCGCGGTAATACATCGCACTACGCTCGTCCATGTCCGTGAATAACGCGTTGAGCGTCAATGGCCGGCGGGCTCGCTCCCTGCTCTTCGCAGCTCTTGTGGTTTTCGTCAACCACCCAAGGTATCGATTTTGCTTGCACGAGGGATCGCCGCTGAGCAAGGCATGCACCCCGCCTTTCCAGGAAGTGATGCGCCGGTAGAAATCCCCAACAGATAAATAGCCGTCGTTGTGCAGACTGGCGCGTATATCGCCACCAGTCACATGACCGATCATCAGCATGTTGCGTCGACTGGCGTACTGGCCAGCAGTGGACACCAGGCGCAAATGATTGAATGGCAGCACCTCCTGATTTTCCACCATCAACAATTCGACCCTGGGGTCATCATGAAAAAACAACGCACTGTAACCACGCTGGATGTTATCCAGGGTGGTTTGTGTCATGCCAGCATGTCGCAAGGTCGCGACTCGCAGTTGGAAACTCTTCGGCGCACGGCCGGCGATGGTCAACTGAGCAGCTCTAAGAAAAGCCAGGGCGCAGCTACTTCCTTTGCCACCACCATGGGCGATCAATACTTTATAGTCGCCTATTTGATCAATACCGCCTGCCGCAACAATCACCCGCTGAACCAATAATTGAAGCGCTGTCCGTTCTGCCCGGGAAAATTTTCCCAGCAACCGCTGCAAAACTTGTTGATAGACATAGTTCATGGCTTGTTCGTGAATAGCGCTCATAGTTTTACTACCTGAGATTGACGATCCATTTCCGCTAAACGTACCTGTACGTTTAGCGGACTTATTGCGTATGCAGAGGTGATGTCTTTTTTTGCGACACGGATAATTCCCCAAATGTAAGCACCGCTTAACAAGACGATAGTTAGAATGTCCGACGATGTTTTCAACGAAACGAGGATAAAGGTGCCTATCCTGTAGCCTTCCAGCCATCTCTCGCAACCCTAGGAATACTCCTACAGCGTCCTACTTATCCTTAGTTCAGAAAACAAAGAACATTCCGACGCATATAAAACCAAATACAAAAGATCACCCTCGGCTCTCGAAGCGCCGAACGAAACACCCCTTGGCATCGACTTTTGTAGGTGCGCGCTAGTTACAGTGGATTTATGGGTGGACACGCGACTCCACCCATCATTGCTCTGCGTCTGAGATGACAGCGATCGGGTAATTATCGGTACTTGAATAATGATTAAAAGATACAGAGCCCGTGGAAAAACCAGTGCAGATAGTTATTCAACGGTCAAAACTTGCGCCCATGCAAAACGCCGCCGCCTGAAATTCAGGGCGGCGGCGGCGTCAAGAGCACGTTTGGGAGAGTGAGAGCCGAGATAATATCTCGGCTCACAAGTAGATAGAGTCCTTCTAAATGGCGTATTTGCCACATGGGCAGTCCAAGAAACATACCCGTTTGCGAACGCTCCTACAGATCAAGCCAGCTCGATCTGCAACGCAACCCGCTCACGGCATGGGCATTCGTCCATATAACGATGAGCTTCAACGAACTGGCTGAACGGAAACACCGTGGTTTTCAGCGGCACCAGCACACGGTCGGCGGTCAACTGGTTGATATCACGCAAGGCCCGCTGCAAAGCCACCTGGTCCTGGATGATGCCCAGCTCCGGTTTGCCGGTGAAGTTGCCGATGCAGTGCACGAAGAACTGAATGTTCTTCTGGAACGCCGCACACGCCGGGAACGGGGTTTGGTTACCGCCCTGCAGACCGTAAAGCACCAGGCTGCCACGAGGAGCCAGGACATCGCCCAGCAGCGACATCTGCGGCCCACCCAAACCGTCAAAAACCACGTCAACGCCGCGATTGTCAGTGAACTTGTTGATTTGCATCAGCAGGTCCTGCTCTTCAGTGACGATGACCTTTTCCGCCCCGAGGGACAGCAAGTACTCACGTTCCGCGCTGTCCTTGGTTGCGGCAATCACCCTGACACCCAAGGCCTTGCCCAGTTGCACAAAGGAAGGGCCGGCGCAGTGGCTGGCGTCAGTCACCAAGGCGAATTGCCCAGGCTTGACCCGCGCCAAATCCATGTACGCAAAATAGGCAATCAACAGCGGCGTGTAATGCACGCTGGCCTCGATCGGACTCAACACCTCAGGGTATCGGGTCAGGGCCGAACGGGGCAGGACGATCTGTTCGCCATACACCGGGTAATCGTTGGGGCTCTCGGCCGGAAAACTGGCCACTTTATCGCCCACCGCCAAGTCATCCACGCCGTCGCCAAGGGCTACCACCACCCCGGCCATCTCATGGCCAAGGCCGGACGGCAGGCGGGCGTGGGACGATGCCAGGTTCTGGCGCCATAAAATGTCATACCAGCTGATGCCAATCGCTTCGACACGCACCTGCACTTCGCCCGGTGCAGGCAACGTGGCCTCATGCTCTTCGCATTTGAGCACCTCGGCCGGACCAAACTTGTGAAAACGAATCGTGCGGGACATCGCAAACCTCGCCAAAATAACCTCTAATACCATGAACTCTATCTGGGCTTTCCGGGCAAGACCACCGGTCACCATTAATAGTCGACATGTCTGTCATTGATTCGCACCTTAGGAAAACACCTCAGGCCACGTAGGAAAATTGAATAATCCTGTGCAGAGTACCAGCCTTTCCCCGTAAGATTCACGTTGGCCAACGTTCTTATGTGGCCACTCTCGTCAAGTTTGCTGACGCCGCCTGGGACACAAGATGAACCGTAACGACCTGCGACGTGTCGACCTCAATCTGTTGATCGTATTCGAAACCTTGATGCATGAACGCAGTGTGACCCGCGCCGCCGAGAAATTGTTCCTCGGCCAACCGGCCATCAGCGCCGCGCTGTCACGCCTGCGCGGGCTGTTCGATGACCCGTTGTTCGTGCGTACCGGACGCAGCATGGAGCCTTCCGCGCGGGCGGTGGAAATCTTCGCACTGCTCTCGCCGGCCCTGGATTCGATTTCCACGGCGGTCAGCCGCGCCGCCGAGTTCGACCCGGCCACCAGCACCGCGGTGTTTCGCATCGGCCTTTCCGACGATGTGGAATTCGCCCTGCTGCCCCAGTTGCTCAAACGCCTGCGCGCCGAAGCGCCGGGCATCGTGCTAGTCATACGTCGCGTCAACTACATCTTGATGCCAAGCCTGCTGGCTTCCGGGGAAATATCCATCGGTGTCAGCTACACCACCGACCTGCCGGCCAATGCCAAGCGCAAGGTCCTGCGTCGCAGCCTGCCCAAACTGCTGCGTGCCGACAGCGTGCCCGGCGCCCTGAGCCTGGACGATTTCTGCGCCCGTCCCCATGCGCTGGTCTCGTTTGCCGGCGACCTGAGCGGATTCATCGATGAAGAACTGGAAAAGCTCGACCGCAAACGCCATGTAGTACTGGCCGTCCCGCAGTTCAACGGGCTGGGGACACTACTGGCAGGCACCGACATCCTCGCCACCGTCCCGGACTACACCGCCGAAGCCCTGACCGCCGCCGGCGGCCTGCGCGCCGAAGACCCACCCTTGCCGGTGGTGCGCACCTTTGAGCTGCATATGGCCTGGCGTGGTTCCCAGGACAATGATCCAGGGGAGCGTTGGTTGCGGTCGCGGATTCAGATGTTTTTTGGCGATCCTGAGAGTCTTTAGGCGTTGTCTGGCAGGCTGTTCGGCTGATCATTTCTGCCTTTCCACAAACCATGGAGCTCCATTCACTTCCGGTGGATTGCTACATTGGGGGCACATCTGAGCGCATGCTTGGGATTGTTTTAAAAGAATGCCCCCAGCCTTGGGCCGGTGGGCTGTTGATGAGGATGGATGCACTAAGGGAGATGTGGATCCTCGCCCCTACCCATATCAATGACCGAGCCCTAGTGAACGCACCACCCACCACGCTGAACAAATGCGTGCAAATGTAAAAAATGATGATGGCATAATGCCTTGGAAACCGGCAAAATCCACACGTTCCCAACGGATTTGAAGGACCGGTTCCGATGACATGGCCAGTCACGCTGAAACTCGACAGCGCAGCCTACCCGCTCAGTGTGGTGCAACGCGTCGCTTACTCCCTGGCCGACACTGTCGCGATCCAGGTCGGTATTGAAGCCAATCAGATAAGCCTCACGGCCCGCCCCGCTGAAGTTAGGCTAGCGCTTTCCCCGGAGCAGGCGCACTCGCTGATCCTCCAGCATCTGAACGACTTCGCCCTACGCGACCATATCAACCGCGAAACAACAGGGTTGCGCGTAGTACTGGCTCGAGCCGCGCTCGCTGGATGTGGGATTTCGCAGTGACACTAATTGCGACAGATTCCAAGCACTACCGCTTGCTGCCTTTTCGATTCATGCGCATGAACACGGGACATGACCGTGACATCCTGCTCACCTCCGATACCGGCGAGTACATGCACGTGAACGACGCGCAATTACGAGCCCTCAGTTACTTCGACGTTCAAGCAAGTACGCCTTTCTACAAGGACCTGCTGGCCCGCCACTTCATCTATGAACCAGGCCGCCACGACCCGTCCCCGGAAATGGCCGCGCAGTATCGCAGCCGCAAGGACTTTCTCTTCCAGGGCCCTGCACTGCACTTGTTCGTGGTTACATTGCGCTGCAACCACACCTGCCAGTACTGCCAGGTGTCGCGGGCCCCTCTGGGAGGATCCGGCCACGACCTGTCGGAAACGGATGCACAGGCGGCAGTCGATCGCCTGTTCGAATCCAATGCTCCCGCCCTGACTGTGGAGTTTCAGGGTGGCGAGCCGCTTCTGGCCTTCGAGCGCGTCCGCCAGATTGTCGAATGGGTCGTCGAGCGGAACGTGGTCAAACAACGGGATATCCAGTTCGTCATCACCACTACACTGCACCACCTGACGGAGGAAATACTCGACTTCGCAGAAGAATATCGCATCCAGTTTTCGACCTCGCTCGATGGCCCGGCACCCTTGCACAATGCCAACCGCCCTACCCCGTCACGAGACTCCTACGAGCGCACTGTAAAAGGCATCCAGTGGGTCCGTGAGCGCCTTGGCCATGATGCAGTTTCCGCGTTGACCACGCTGACTTCAAGAAGCCTCGAACAGCCTGAAGCGATCATCGATGAGTATGTAAGCCAGGGCTTCTCCAGCATCTCGCTTCGACCTCTGAGCCCTTATGGGTTTGCCACCAAGAGTGCCCATCGACTTGATTACCCTATTGAGCGATACCTGGCCTTCTACAAGAAGGCACTGGCCTATTTGCTGCATATCAACAAACAGGGCGTATACCTCTCAGAGAGTTATACGAGCCTGTTGCTGAAGAATATCCTGACACCCTTCTCCTCCGGCTATGTAGACCTCCGTTCCCCTGCTGGCGCAGGCACTGCGGCGCTGGTTTACAACTACGACGGTTACGTCTATCCATCGGACGAAGCCCGAATGTTGCTCGAGATGGGTGAAGAAGGCTTTAGGCTCGGCACCGTACACCAACCCTTGTCTGAATTACTCGCATCGCCCGTTGTGAATGCGTTGCTCGCCAGTGGTGTAGCAGAGGCGCTGCCGGGCTGCTCCGACTGCGCACTTGTCCCGTACTGTGGTGCCGACCCTATCGAACACTATGCCCGCCAAGCTGACCCGATCGGACACCGAGTGTTCAGCAGCTTCTGCAAAAAGAACATGGGGTTGCTGAAGCATCTTTTCGGCCTGCTTCGCGATGGCGACGACAACGTGCAGAGGGTGCTGCTGTCTTGGTTGAACAGGCGCTCTTACAACGATGTCCGGTTCACGGGTTACAGGGGCTGATGGCGATGCTGCGCAAAGATACCCACTTCGAAATCCATCATCTGAATGAGCCGAAACTGCTCAAGGTCATCACTCTGGATGAGTTCATCGAACAAGGCCTGGCTGTTTGTGCCGGAAGCGCTGAGTTCGGTGACCTGCTGCTTTGGCTGCCAAACGAAGAACGGCTACGGAACCCGCATCTGCTCTCATTACCAGTGGGTGGATTCCTGATCCCGGAGCCATTGATCGGCGACTTCGACAGCGCGCAGCTACACCTGCACACACCCAAAGATGCGGATGTCGTGCAGCCCGGGGATGTCATTGCCATCACACCAGGCAACGCTTTGGTGCGAGTGCTCTATCGACGAGGCTCGGACAGCAACCTGCTGTTCATGACCGATCGTTGCAACAGCCTCTGTTTGATGTGCTCGCAGCCGCCCAAAGATATCGATGACCGTTGGCACATCGAGGAGAACCTACGGCTGATCGACCTGATGGACCCGGGCGAGGAAAATCTGGGAATCAGCGGCGGAGAACCAACGCTTTATCGCGACGGCCTGCTCGAAATCCTGGCCAAGTGCAAAGCCGTTTTACCGCAAAAATCCATTCATGTGCTCAGCAACGGGCGTCTGCTCCAACACCCGAGCTGGATCGCAGCGCTCTCTGCCATCGGCCACCCTCAGTTGAGCTGGGGTATCCCGCTGTATGCCGATAATGCCGAAGACCATGACCATGTGGTGCAGGCTCCCGGCGCGTTTAGCGAAACCCTGCTAGGTCTTTACAACCTGGCGCGCGCCAACCAGATCATCGAGATACGCGTGGTGCTCAATCGCCTGACCACGCCACGCTTGCCAGAGCTCGCCCACTACGTGTTCAGGAACTTGCCCTTCGTGCGGCATGTTGCGCTGATGGGTATCGAAAGTACCGGCCTGGCCAGGAAGAACTACGAAGAACTGTGGATTGACCCGCTGGACTATCAGGAGTCGTTGAGCCAGGCCGTGTATTTCTTGTTCAACCGCGGAGTGCCGGTTTCGATCTACAACTTGCCCCTGTGCCTGATCCCGGCCCACCTCTCGCGTTTCGCCCGCCAGAGCATCTCGGACTGGAAGAACCTGTTCATCGACACCTGCCAGCAATGCGCTGCCGTCAAACATTGCTCTGGCTTCTTCAAATCCCACACCGACCGCTGGCAGAGCCGCGGCGTACAACTACTATCGACCGAGGCCTTTAGCGCCTATGCAAGGAGTGCTTAGTGAAATTGCTCGACCGCTGGAAAGTCCTGATCAGTGGGATCAGCTTGCTGCCAATGGCAGGTACCACCCTGGCACAGGCGGGCCATCTGTCGCTCGCCGATGCGAACTGGCAACCCAACGACAAGCTACAGCCCCCGGTATTTGCCGATACGCTCAATGCGCCAGACACCGTCAACATCTATGCGGCACATCGCTCGCACAGTTCTCACCGGTCCCACAGTTCCCACAGTTCTCACTACAGCGGCTCGGGTGGCTATAGCGCACCTCGCTACTACAGCCCCCCCGCTACCAGCACCCGAAGCTACAGCGCGCCGAGTGCTTCGAGCAGCACCCCAAGCAGCAACAGCCTTTATCAGTCGTCTGGCACTACCAGCGGGACAAGTTCGAGCACTTCTAAGAGCCGCGCGACAAATGAGCAGAAAAGCAACCTGGTCACCCGTGTGCAGACCGCGCTGATGGTGCGCCAGTATTACCAAGGCACCATTGATGGGGTGATGGGCAAGACGACACGTGGTGCGTTGATGGCCTTTCAGATGGACAGTGGGTTGACCGTGAATGGCCGGATGGATACACCATCGCTGAATGCGTTGGGTATCAAGATTCCATAGTTTTTGGCGCTGATGTGATTTTTAACGCCGGCTACCGGAACTCATTGGCCCACCCGAGTACTCAAGAAATGATTACCTTGCGGGTGATTTCGGAGGCAGCGTGTGGGTCAGTCAAAATCAGCAACCTGGGTCAAAATCGCATCAGCGCCGACTATCATGGGCTTATCTTGCACCGCAAATAGTTCGATTGGCTGGAGATGCAGCAAGTCGTCACCTGCCACCGTCGCTGCCACCGACCGACGCGGATCTGACTACTTTTAGATAAGCCGATGGTCGCGCAGAAACCTCACCTCCCCGCTGAAATTTAGGAATGTGCATGACTGCTGCCATCAGTGATTCAACAACCCAAATCGCGTTTTCAATGTTTGAAAACAAAGGCGTCTACGCAGTGCTTCTTGGCTCGGGGGTATCACGCTCGGCGGGAATACCGACCTCACCATGGAGCTGGTGAAACGATGGGGCATAGCGTCTGGTGCCGGCGAACAGGAAGATTGGCTCGCGTGGTACGTAGGTCAAACAGGAGAGCAGCCCAATTGCTCCAAGTTGCTCGAACGCCTGGGGCGCCCTGCCCTTCAGACAAGTCGGGATCGTTTGGCTGCGTGGGGCAGCACGCTCGGCGTTAGCCGAGGAATTCGTCAACGTCGCCTGCAATCATTTCACGCCGCAGTGAGGTGAGCGACGACGATACTTATCTTGAAAAGTGCTCGGCGACCCAACGTTCGCACACCGCCCACAACTGCGGAGCGCCCCGTTCAATCAGCGGGCCATAGCGCGACATGACTTGGTCAAGTAAAACACCGCTCTCTTTCCACGTGCCGCCGCCGGTAAAGACATTGATGAGCAACGGCTGGAAACGATCGAGCGCCTTGGCGAACGCCGCATCGTCGGTCTTCGCGTCTTCGAACTCTCGCCACAGGCTGAGGAACGCGTCATTCTGGGGCTGCGGCAGCAAACCAAACAGGCGTTGCGCGGCCGTGTCCTCCAGCTCCGCCTGCACCTCGCTCGAGGCACCGCCGTGAATGGGAAAATCGCCCACATCGATCTCGACGATGTCGTGCAGCATCAACATTTGAATGACGCGCGCTGTATTCACGGGACCGTTGGCGTACTCACTCAAGATCAAGGCATACATTGCCAGGTGCCAGGAATGCTCGGCCGAGTTCTCTTTTCGGCTGCTGTCCAGCAGCGGAGATTGCCGTATCACCGACTTCAAGCGATCGATTTCCCGCAGAAAATTCAACTGTTTTTCCAGTGTTTCTACCGGCATGACACCTGCCCTCCTGCGATTCATTCCCGAGGAATACTCACGGGGCCTGACACAAAAATTTGAAATCACCTTCCAACTAGTAGACAGTTAAATCCAAGCAACGCCACGAGGATCTGTCATGACCAGCATTCCCGCCCTGCCGCCCGCACCTTTTGGGTTTCCAAAGAGCGCAGACCCTGGAAGTTGTGCGCAGGTGAGCGCCGTTGCCGGAGATTTTCCTGCGCTGCTCAAGGAGCAATGCCAGACGACCAATAACCCGCCTCGACCGGATGTCGGGCACGCCAATACATGCAGGAATGCCTACATCGTCGGTGTTCCTTTCGAATGCGTCGTGCCTGCGTCCCTCACGGCCTTGGCGCAGCCCGCGAGTGTTCTCACCTGGATACCGACTGCCGTGGTTCGGGCCCCAACGCCGCCACGGGTGCAGCCTTCGCACAAGCGCAACCCCGCGACCCCGGATTTCAATCTTTTTGAATAACAAGCCGGTCCAGCAAAGGTCCGGTGATGACGCCGAACATTTTAGGATCGCCGTAGGCTCGCGCCGAAAGCATGGCGCCGTGCACGGTGGCCATGAACGTTTCTGCTTCGGAGCACGCATCACTCGATAATGCGAATGCCCCCTGTTTTGCCCCCCGCTCAAGCACGGACGTTATCCAGGCCGAAAGCGCGAGAAAATGGGCGCGCACTTCCAGCACTATATCTTGAGGCAACACCGGAATCTGGGTGGCAAGCAGGGCACACACACAATAGCCCTTGGTCACATCACCGACACAGCCCAGCCAATACCCGATATAGGCACGCAATTGGTCTGCCGGATCCGAGTGATAACGCTCCAGCGCCGCGATCCCAGCCTCGGCCTCTTCGCGATAACGCTCAACCAGGGTGCGGACGAGGTCTACCTTGGTGGGGAAATGATGGTGGATGCTTGCCTTGCGAATGCCCACGAACTCGGAGATATCAGCGTAACTGAAACCGTTGTACCCACCCCCGATGATGAGGGCGCGCGCGCAATCAAGAATTTCATTGAAGGTACTGGAAGGATTATTCATTGGAAAAATCTATCTTCCAGTCGGTTTGGCGTCAAGCTTTCAGATGCCGCTGAACCAATTGTAGCCCTGATCTTCCCAGTAGCCCCCCGGGTTGTTATTGCCCACAAACACCTCGACGACATGCTTGGGGTTCTTGAAGCCTAGCTTGGTGGGCACGCGGATGCGCAGCGGATATCCATACTCCGGCGGCAGCGCGACTTCACCATAATCCAACGCCAACAGTGTTTGCGGATGCAGGGCAGTCGGCATGTCCAGGCTGGAGTAATAGCGGTCGGCACACTTGAAGCCCACATACTTGGCGGTAATATCGGCGCCGACATGCTCCAGAAAAGTCTTGAGCGGCACGCCTCCCCATTGTCCGATAGCGCTCCATCCCTCCACACAGATCAAGCGCGTGATGTCGGTTCGCTGCGGCAGCTTGCGCAGACCTTCCAGCGTCCACGGCGCCTTATCGCGAACCAGCCCGGACACGGCCAGCGAATAGCTCGACAGGTCGACCTCGGGAATGTCGTCCTCGCCATAGAACGCATTAAAGGGAAAGGGCGTGGTCATTTGCGCCTTGCTGAACGTCGGCGCCAGTTTCTGCCCGCTGAACAGCCAGGCCTGGACCCGATCGTTCCAGCGCGACATGGCCCACAACACCTTGTCCACCTGGTCGCCGTCCTGCAAATTGCACCCGCTCAGCATGGCCATGGCCCCAACCGTCAAGCCGCCACGCAGGAAATGCCGGCGCTGGATACTTTCCAGTTGAAGTTGCTGGGCCGGCTCAAGCCGGATACGCTGGACCGCGCGTTTCTTGGGCTCATTCATGCTCGAGCTTCCCCTTTTCATTCGACCGAACGCCCCCCGTGATCATGGGCAACAAGGTTTTCGGCACCAGCAATACCAGCGCCAAGTGCACGACAACAAACGCACCGATGGCCGACATCGCGGCAAAATGCACATAGCGTGCACGGTCGTAGCCCCCCATCAGCGCAACCAACGCTTGCAGTTGGATGGGCTTCCAGATCGCCACGCCCGACACCACCACCAACGCCCCAGCGACCAAAACCAAGCCGTACATCAAGCGCTGTACGGCGTTGTATACACCCTTCTCATGGGCCAACCGAAAATGCAGGGCGTCGTTCAAATCACGCTTGACCGCCTGGACGGTGACCGGCAGGAAGTCGCGCTGGAAATGCCGGCTGACCAGGCTATAGAGCACATAGACGAGGCCGTTGATCACTAACAACCACATAAATGCAAAGTGCCAGGCAAGCGAACCACCCAACCAGCCGCCCACGGTCAATTGCGCGGGAAACCTGAATGCAAACAGCGGCGAGGCGTTATAGATCGCCCATCCGCTCATGAACATGCACACCATGCAAACGGCATTGACCCAATGGGTGAGACGCACAGGCCAGGCATGGATACGCGCTTTTTTCATGCTGCTTCCTCCCGTAGAAGCCAGGCGATAGCAGCGGGGCCACGCGGGCCCGGCTGCCACAGCTGTGCCGTTTTACATCGGCGGCTGGAAGCCGTCTTTACCGACCGCTACACCACGTGCGCTGCCATCTTGCGCCGGGAACACGACAATCTTGGCGCCCTTGACCAATTCGTCGGCCTTGCCGGGTTCGACGTACGCAATCGGCACATCAGTCGGCACCACCAACTGCTTCTCGCCGCCCTTGTAATTGACGGTGAGGGTGCGGCCATTGGTGTTGGAGAGCTTGCCCACGGTGCCATTGGTCATGGTGCCGGTAGAGCCATCTGCGTTCTGCCACCCGTAGTGGCCTTCACCGCTGCCCTTGAGGCTGGACTCGAATACGGTGACTTCCAGCGCCTTGAGCGTACCATCCGCCTGCGGCGTGGCCGCCGAACCGACAAAGCTGTCGGCCTTGATCGACTCGATATCCGCCTTGGACACCCGGACAATACCGGTCTTGTCGGTCAGGCCGATGGTCTGGTGGGCACCGGTACGCGAGGTAAAGGTCAGGGTGTTATTGGCAACGCTTTCGACCACACCCCGTAACGGCTTGATCACCGGCATATCGGCTGCACTTGCGACGGCGGCAGCACCGACCATGAGCAAACCAAAGGTAGTGGACAGCGCATTCTTGAGCTTCATCTGAAGATTCCTCACTGGTTGAAGTGCCTTGATCCTCCAACCCGAGCCGGTCCCCCACGATGACCAGCAGATGACATTTTTGTCATAAGCCGCCCCGCCCCGCGAATGACAAAAATGTAACCCCCGCCCCGCCCATAGCTGGTTAAACTTCTTTTCACATTCGGCCCGGAACGCGCCGATCCCTACCCTTTGCAGTAAGCGCCCCTGAATGCATATTTTGCTGATCGAAGATGACACCCGAACCGGCGAGTACCTGAAGAAGGGGCTGGGCGAGTCCGGCTATAATGTCGACTGGACCCAACACGGCGCCGATGGCCTGCACATGGCCCTGGAAACGGCGTATGACCTGATCGTGCTGGACGTGATGCTTCCCGGCATCGATGGCTTCCAGATCATCGAACTGCTGCGCGCCCGGCAGGACGTTCCGGTGCTGTTCCTGACGGCCCGCGACCAATTGCAAGACCGCATTCGCGGGCTGGAGCTGGGGGCTGACGACTATCTGGTCAAACCCTTTTCCTTTACCGAACTCTTGCTGCGCATTCGTACTATTCTGCGGCGCGGCGTGGTGCGGGAAATCGATCACTTCCACCTCGCCGACCTGGAGCTTGACCTGGTCCGCCGTCGGGTCACCCGCCAGCAGCAGGTGATCATCCTGACCAACAAGGAGTTCGCCTTGCTGCATCTGTTCCTGCGTCGAGAAGGCGATGTGCTGTCCCGGGCACAGATTGCCTCGGAAGTCTGGGACATGAACTTCGACAGCGACACCAACGTGGTAGACGTCGCCGTCAAGCGCCTGCGCAGCAAGGTCGACTCGCCCTACCCGGTCAAACTGATCCATACGGTGCGCGGCATCGGTTACGTGTGCGAGGTGCGGTCATGTGGCCCCGACGCCAGCCATCCCTGACCCTGCGTTCGACGCTGGCCTTCTCGCTGGTCGCCATGCTTGCCGTGGCCGGTGCCGGCTTTTACCTGTACGCCTCCATGCGCGCCTCGGTGCTGATGAACACCGATCACGCGGTGATGGGGCGCCTGGAGCACTTTCGCAAGCTGCTGCACTACGAGCTCGCCCTGGACAAACTGCGCGCCAGCCCCGAGATCTTCAAGAACATGCTCGACAGCGAAGATGACATCTTCATCATCGGCGAGCCGGGCCAGGCGTCCGTGATCAACGTCAACCCGTTGGGCGTGATCGTGCCGGAGCTGCCCGTGATCAAACCGGACGCGACGCTGCGCGTGGATGACTTGCGCAGCGGCATGACCGACGCGGATGTGCCGCTGCGCGCCGCCACCGTGCAGACCACGTCCGGCGGACGCACCGTACAGCTCACCGCCGCGCACTTGATGGCCAAGGAAATGGCCATGCTCGAGGCCTTTCGCGAACGCATCTACCTGGCGGTGAGCCTGGCATTTCTGGCCACGGCGCTGCTCGGCTATATCCTGCTGCGGCGCGGCCTGCGTCCCTTACGCAAAATGGCGGCCCATGCGGCCAATATCACGCCGCAACGGCTGGACAGCCGCATGAGCAGTGCCGACACCCCGGTCGAGTTGCAGCAACTGAGTGACGCCTACAACGCCATGCTCGATCGCCTCGCCAACGGTTACCAGCGCCTGGTGCAGTTTTCCGCCGACCTGGCCCACGAAATCCGCACGCCGATCGGTTCGTTGATGGGCCACTTCCAGGTGGCGCTGCGTCAGTCTCGCACCCCGGACGAGTACCAGGCGCTGCTGGCGTCAAACCTGGGCGAGCTGGAGCGCATTTCCCGAATTGTCGAGAGCATCTTGTTCCTCGCCCGCGCTGACGAATCGCAGGCCGTGGTGGAGCGACAGCACCTGGCCCTGCACGACGAAATACAGCGCATCTCCGATTACTTCGAGGGCCTGGCAGAGGAGCGCCAGATCACTCTCCGGGCTGTCGGCACAGGCATGACCCACGCCGATCCCTTACTGCTGCGCCGTGCATTGAGCAACTTGGTTGCCAACGCCATTCGCTATGCCGACGAAGGCAGTGAGGTGCTGATGCGCGTGGCGGCGAATGGGACAGGTTGCCGCATCGATGTGGAAAACCACGGCCCCGTGCTGGCCGAAGACACCCTGCGCAAGCTGTTCGACCGTTTCTACCGTGGCGATGCATCCCGCCATCAAAGCTCCGACTCATACGGCCTTGGCCTCGCGATCGTCACTGCGATCATGCAACTGCATGGCGGTGAAGTGAGTGTGGAGCAGCCTGAGCCTGGAACCATTCGATTTTCGTTGTTTTTCCCAGGGCGCTGATCAGCCTCTGTGCGATAGCCGGGCTTGCGCTGCCCAAGGCCGTCTGAATGCACCGAATCCAGCCGTACCTTTTCGACGGCCCGATCAATCGCCTGAAGGCTGAGTTCGACGTCCAACTCCGTCGTCGCCAGGTTGGCCACGCTGATACGCATCGCCGTTCGCCCCTGCCAAACCGTGCCGCCACACCAGCACACACCCTCGGCCTGGATAGCCTCGATCACGGCGAGGGTGGTCCGCGCCGAGCCGAATGAGACCAGCACTTGGTTGAGCACCACTTCATTGAGTATTTCATAGCCATACGCCGCAAGCCCCTGGGCGAACTGCAAGGCCTGCCGACAATATTGCGCAACCAATGCTACGAGGCCGTCGCGTCCCAGATGCAGGAGTGCAGCCCATATTTCTACACCCCGTGCCCGCCTGGACGATTCAGGCGTGTAGTGGGAAGGCTCGCGGTCGCCTTCCACCCCGCCGGCCAGATAAGCAGCACTCATCGACATCGCGGCCCGTAGATAGGCCGCCTGGCGAACCAACACAATCCCACTGTCATAGGGCACGTTAAGCCATTTGTGCCCGTCGGTCGCCCAGGAGTCGGCCTCGGCGAAACCATCGGTGAGCACACTCAAGGCCGGGTTGGCCAGCGCCCAGAGCCCCAAGGCACCGTCCACATGCACCCAGGCACCCGCGGCCCTGGCGAGCCGGCACACCTCGGCTGCCGGGTCGAAATCACCGGTGTTCACATTTCCGGCCTGGATGCAGACGATCGTACGGTCATCCAGCGTTGGCATCTGATCGACTTGCAACCTTCCACGTTTATCGGTGGGAACGCGGATAACGCACTCGCGCCCCAGCCCCAGTAGCGCGAGGGCTTTCAGGACGGTGACGTGAATTTCTTCACTGACCACCACGCGCAATTGTGGCGCTCCATACAGTCCCAGGGCTTCCACATCCCAACCCTGGCGCGCCAATAGCGCGTGACGCGCGGCAGCCAGTGCGCTGAAGCTTGCCATCGACGCACCACTGACAAAGGCCCCCGCTGTTTCCGGCGGCAGGCCAAACAACTCGCGCAGCCAGAGCAACGACACATCCTCAAGGGTTGCCGCTATCGGAGAAGTCCAGCGAAAGCACGCATTCTGGTCCCACGCGGTGGCCAACCAATTGGCCGCCACGGTCACCGGCAACGCGCCGCCAATCACCAAACCAAAATAGCGTCCGCCAGCTGTCGCGACCGTTGCAGGCGAACCAATTTCATCCAACTGGCGCACGACCTCCAGCGCATCGACACCTTTGTACGGCAAGCCGTGGCGCAGTTCTTCGAGTCGCTGCACGGCCCTGGATGAAGCCAGAATCGGACGGAACTTGATGCCCTGCAAGTAACCTGCAGCTCTCTCGCAGGCGTCTTGCAGAATGATCTGTGTTGGTGCTTTTTCCATGGCCGGCCCCAAACATCGCGTTGATTTGTTCGACGCCTAACCTATCAGACCTTACGGCAATCAGCTACCATCCAGAAGGTAGGTTTTACAAAGTGACGGCGCAAGAACTCAAGCCCCAGGCCTGAAAAGAACTGCCGATGAATACCCGGGTTACTGAAGTATTTTTGCGCACGGCAAACCCCGCAACGGGATAGCTTGCACGCCCTGCACATTCACACATCAACACTATTGACTTGAAAAGGCCGCAACGTTTAGCGTGTGTTGCGACGCACCCATGACATCCCCGACGCACCTCACCAATAATTCCCGAAGGACGGCTCGGCGTACCACGCCCAGCGGCCCGACCACAGCAGGAAGATACCTATGAGCGAACCCGAAGCTACCGGTCTCCAGGCATTGCGTGCGCTGATTCGCGCAGAGGTCCCAAACCCTTCCATCGGTATAACCATGGGCCTCACAGCCGTTGATGTGAGTACCGGGAGGATCACGCTCCAAGCCTGCCCCGACGACCGCCATCTGAACCCGGCGGGAGCGGTGCATGGCGGTTTCGCCGCCACCTGTCTTGACGGCGCTGCTGCGCTGGCGTTGTTCTCGACCCTGGACATCAGCACCCCGCATTCCACCGTGGATCTCAACGTCAAGTACGTGCGACCGCTGCGCGCCGGCCACACCTACCGGGTAGACGGCTGGGTGGTGGAGCGTACCCGAAGCCTGGCGATATGCGACGCTCAGGTGGTGGATGAGCACGGCAAGCTGTTCGCCAAAGCCACGACGACATTCGTCGTGGGAGGCTGAGCGATGAAAGCACTCACCGTGCAAGGCCCTGGCCAGTTGGTGTGGGTGGAGGCGCCGACGCCGAGGCTTTCCGGCCCCCGCAGCGCGCTGGTCCGCCCGATTGCTTCCGCCTCATGTGATCTGGACCGGCGCTTGATCGCCGGTGTCACGCCGTTCAAGCCACCGTTTGCGCTTGGCCACGAATGCGTGGCAGAGGTGCTACAGGTGGGCGACGCCGTGACATCCGTGCGACGGGGCGACCTGGTATGCGTCCCCTGGAAAATCGCCTGCGGAACGTGCAAGCAGTGCCACGCCGGACGCGCTACCGCCTGCACGTCGGTGCCACGCCACGCGGCTTACGGCGTGCCGGCTGGCGGCGACTGGGGCGGGCTGTTTTCCGAGGTGGTCGACGTGCCGTTCGCCGACGCGATGCTGGTGCCCCTGCCTCCCGGCATCAACCCGTTGGCGGCGGCCAGCGCCAGCGACAACCTCACCGACGCCTGGGTGGCCACCAGCCGCCCGATCAGTGCCAGGGAGGATGCGCGGGTGCTGGTAGTGGGTGGCACGGAAAGTCTGGGTGTGCTGGCAGTGCAAATGGCCGTCGCAGCTGGCGCCGCGAGCGTGGACTACCTGGATGACAATGATTACCGGCGAGACCTCGCGTCACGCAGCGGCGCCAGCGTGGAGCTGGAATCGGTGCTCGATGAGCGCTACGACGTCGTGGTGTCGGCCACACGCGATCCCCGGGCACTGCATCGAGGCTTGCTGGCGCTGGCGCCGGGCGGGCATTGCTCATGCATCGGCATTATCTTCGAAGATCCGGTGATCCCGCTTTTCGGCATGTACCTGCGTGACGTGACGCTGTCGGTGGGTGTCTGCAATGTCCGCCCGCACATCCCCAAAGTGCTCGACCTTATCGGGAGCGGGCAGTGTGATCCCCTGCTGGTGAGCCCGACCGTGGTGTCACCGGACGAAGCGACCGAAGCGCTCCTGCAACCGCTCGCCAAGTGCATCATGGTGCGCGAACGCATCACTTGAGCGGCTCGTTCAGGTTATCCGCGAGTGCCGTCATGACGGTGGTCCATGCGTCCTGCCCTTTCGGTTTCACGCAATCGAGGGCTTGGCGCAGGACCTGACGCTCCAGCTCGGTGGCCGCCGCCTCGACGGCACCGCCCTGCTCCGTCAGCGCGAGCAATTTGAAGCGATGCCGCTCCGGCGCTCGGGTGTATTGCACCAATTGCTGCTCGAACAGGTGCTTCAAGGGACGATGCAAGGCCTGTTTGCTGACCCCCAGGGTCAGCGCCAGGTCGCCGACATTGATCTCGTCCGCCCGGGCAATAATGTAAAGCACGCGATGATGGACACGCGACAGCGCATGGGTGGCCAGGAACTGGTCAGCCTTGACCGTCAGGCCGCGAAAACCGAAATGCAGCAATTCCAGGGCAGTATCCAGCGGATGCAACGAACGCATCTGCACTGAAGCGCTGTTTATCTTTTTATTGATGACCATGCTGTCCGGCTCCCCCTGAATAGCAGCAAAGCCTAAGCCGTGCCAACCCTCCAGGCAACCCGGGCGCTTCGCAGTGCTCACAGAACCGGCGAAAGCCCTCCATCGACCCGCAGGTTCATGCCGGTGATGTACCCGGCAACCGGGCTGGCAAGGAACGCCACGGCGGCAGCGATCTCGTCCAGGCGCCCCACCCGGCCCACGGGCACCTGGGCGAACATCGGCAGCACGGCACGCTCTATCGCCTCCCACGGCGCATCTCTGCTCGCCACACCACGCTCTTCGGCGACATCACGAAAACGCGCATCGAGCGCCGCACTGTGAATGGTTCCGGGTGACACCGCATTAACCGTGATGCCATCGGCCGCAACGGCCTTGGCCATGGACAGCGTCATGGCGTTCATCGCCGCCTTGCACGCCGAGTAATCCGGCGCCGACGGCGGTGCCATCGTGGCTGCCAGGCTGGAAATACTGATGACCCGCCCCCAGTGCGCCGCACGCATCGCCGGCAGCAGCGCCGTGCTGACGCGCACCGCCGCGAGCACATTCCGATCATAGGCGGCCTGCCACGACTGAGGGCGCGTTGTGTCCCAATCCTCCTTGAGGCCACCGGAGCCGCCCGCGTTATTGATCAGAATATCAATGGAGCCGGCAAGCTCGTGTGCCGAATCGATCATCTGCCGGACTTGCTCATCGTCGGTAAGGTCGCCCACTACCACATGCGCGCGGCCACCGCGCATAATGATGTCGCCCGCGACTTTCTCGGCCTGCATCCTGTCACGGCCATGGACAATGACCACGGCGTTTTCCAGCGCAAGTTTCCTGGCGATGGCTTCACCAATACCTTTGCTGCTGCCGGTAATCAGTGCCGTTTTTGCGCCCAATTGCAGATCCACGTACCACCTCCTGACTAATCCTCGTTGTTTTCGCAAGGTAGAGTGAGATGACCGATCAGACCAGTACGCACTTTTATGTGCCCATCGGCGAAGACGAACGAGAGATCTGCCTCGGCCCCGAGGGCTCGGTAGCGCATGTCTCGCGTGTGGTTCGGATGATCCAGGGACGCTGGAAACTGCCGATTCTCTTCAGGCTCTATGCCGACCCATCCCTGCGCACCCTGCAGCTGAAACGCGACCTGCCAGGCATTTCCCAGAAGATGCTGACCGCGCATCTGCGCGAACTGGCCGAAGACGGGCTGATCGAGCGTATCGACTTCGGCGAGAAGCCCCTCAGGGTTGAATATCAATTATCGGATGCGGGCCGCAATTTCCTGCCCGTCCTGATAGCGATGCGCCGGTTTTCGCTCAAGCATCCGGCCTAGGTCCCGATTTTCAATCTTCCTGTTCCACGTTTTGGAGCCTGGTCTGGACAGGCCGTGATGCAGGCGCACACCTACGGATAGTGCGCATGCGTCAATGGCTAGCCTACCAACCAGTAGGAACCTGGTAACAAGCGCGAGCTACAGCCTGTCCGGAGTGCGACCGGGCATGTGTTTTTCAAACCACGCCATCACTCGCGCGGTAAAGTCGAAGATCGCCGGCATGCTTCGGATGCCATGGCCTTCGTGTGGATAGGTCAGCAGCACAGTCTCCACATCGGTACTGCCCTGCAAGGCCTTATGAAACTCCAGCGCCTGGCCCGCAGGGGTGATTTTGTCGAGCGCGCCGCAGATGTGGAGTGTGGGTGTCCTCACCCGCTCGGCATAGTGGATGGGGCTGCGGGTGAAATACTGACCCAGCGGGTCGCCCAACTTGTCGCTGAGAAACAGCTCGCAGAAGGTCGGCACATTGCAGGTCAAGTGCTGGCTGACCCAGTGAGTGACCGGCGCTATCGGCACGGCCGCGGCAAAGCGCCGGTCCTGGGTAATGAGCCAGGAGGTGATGTAGCCGCCATAACTGGTACCCATGACACCGATTCGCGCACGATCGATCACGCCCTGGGATTCGAGCGCATCCAACCCCGACAGATAATCGTAGGTATCGCGCCCGCCCATGTCGCCGAAGACCTTGCGCGCAAACTTCTGACCGCGCCCGCTGGATCCACGTGGGTTGGGCAGGAACAAGGCATAGCCGGCGGCAAGCGCCATCTGCAGCAGCGCCGAACGGCCAAGGTATTGCGGGCGCACGTACCATACCGGGCCGCCATGGACGTGCATGATGAGCGGATGCGGGCCGGCCCCTTTTGGCGTGATGAGCCAGCCATGCAGCGCTAGCCCATCTGGCGCCGTCCAGGTGAAGTCGCGCGCCGAAACGCCGAGCGCCTGTACACGCGCATCGACCTCCGGAGCGCCAACGGTGCGGATGGCACGCTCTGCACCGCCCTCGTACGCGACCAGGGTCGGCGCTGCCGAAAACGCTTCAACGAGACAGAGAAAATCCGCAGCTTGACGACCCAACGGCGCGATCTCGGGAAAAATCATACCGCTCGGCTGGCGCCGGCTGTCGCGCCACAACTCGCGGGCCGCACCCGTCTGCCGATCGAACAGCCCGGCGACATAATCCGGCCCCTGGCCCGCGCCAAAGAGCAGCGTGTCCTCATCACGCCAGATCAACTGAGTGACATCGGCATCGAGCGTCGCCGCGCTGGTCACCTCGCCACTTGCGACATCGATCAAGCGCAGATCACCGGCCACGAGGTTGCGATCACTGCAAACCGCTTCGATCACGGCCACCGTGTCGCCCGACGGTGATGCAACCACACAGTTGAGCTGGTCATCGGGCTTGAACAGGGTACGAAAATCACCGTTTTCGACGGCTATAAGGCGCACATCAGCGGTGTACCACCGCGTCTCCTCCGGCTGATCCGAGCATATCGCAACGATGTGATCAGGCCCTGCCCAACTGGCCTGCCAGACGTTGATACCAGGCAAAGTGACCCGCCGCACACGGTGTGTACCGACGTCATACACCCATGCACTGCGCCAGGGAGACGCCTCAGGCGCGCCCTCGACAGTCGGCGCCCAGTCCGCTTGCGCCTCGGCGTCACGCTCGAGACTGACCGCAACCGCCCCCTGCGCGCCTGCCAGGTCGGAGCCAAAGCCCGCCGTGCAGAGCAGCACGAACCTGCCGTCAGCCGACCATTCCAGCGACTCCACAAAACCGTCAACCTGTGGGCCGGCATGCTCGGCACCGGTGTCGATGCCGAGAATATGCAGGCGATTCACGTGAGCCTGCTCGCGATCCGACAGGAACGCGATCGAACTGCCGTCCGGCGACCATTTGGGGCTGCTATCCGAACCCAGTCCCCGGGTGAGAAGCTCAATATTCCCCGTAGCAAGGTCGACCAGCGCGATGCGCGTCGAGGGCTGGCCCTGGAGCGCCTCGCACACCACCGCCGTAGCGACCGCAGTGGCGCCGTCGGGGCTCGCCATCAGTTGGCTCAGGCTGGAGGCCTCGCCACTGCCGGGACGCAACCATGCGCTTGTCAGTTGTTGCGCTTCAATGAACGACCGATGGCCGCGAAAATCGTTCTGCATCATCTTTCCCGAAACACAAGGTTCAAGTGCGATTGGCATCGCGCCGTTTAAAACCCGCCCTCGAGGGCGAGCGGCCGTTTCAAACCACGCGATTGAAAATCCTCACCATCGCGCCCAGGCGTTGCATCTTCCCGCTCGCATCAGGATTGACGAACGCCAGCGGGAACGGATGCGCCACACCGCCCATGCTCATCTGAAACAGATGCTCGCCGGCCCGCTTCAACAGGAAGGCCGGGGCCTGGGCATTGTCGGTTTCATAGACATCCTGGCGTGCAACCATCCTGGCGCACAGTTGGTCGCCTTCGCGGTAGATATCGAATCGGAAAAGCTGATTCTCGAAACTGCCTTCATAAGGCGCAGTGTCGAAGTCTCCTTCGATGGGGGTCAGAGGTGCGGCCGTCGAACCCCAGCTTTCCAGGATCGGGTCGACGAGCGTCGCATCGAAAGCACCGTACTTGGAACAGTTGGTCAGCAGCGCGAACGCCTTGCCACTTTCGGGATGCGCGTAGAGCGCAGAATTGACACCCGGACCGCCACCGCCGTGAAACAGCACGCCGCCCTCCAGGATCATCCAGCCGAGGCCCACACGCCAGTTATGAGGCGAGATAAATCCAGTCGTCTCCTGAGCCATAAGCGACGCGCTGGCTTGGGACAAAATACGCGTACCGTTCACGCCAATGCCGCCATTGATCAGCGCCCGGGCGAAATTCACCAGGTCGGCGCCAGTCATCATCACCGTGGCGCCCGCCGGGGCAAAGCTCAGCGGCAGGAATGGCCGAGTGCTTTGAACCAGCTTGCCTGCTGTATCGACCTGATCGCCGACACTGACGCGGAACCGGGGCAGCTCGGTAATATCCGCCAACGAATGTTCAAGGCCCAGTGGCTCGAAAATCCGCGACTTGATCAGGCTGTACCAACTCTCTCCGCGAAGCTTCTGGGCGATGTAGCCAGCGATGACGGTGCCAACATTCGAATAGGCCGTGGCCTCGCCCGGCGGATGCAACTGTAACTTGGACGCGCAGTCCTCAATTGCATCGACGATGCGCTGCTCGTCAAAACCGAGATAGGCCGGGCAGTCATAGTCGATGCCGTTGGTGTGGTTGATGAGCATCCGGCAAGTAATCCTGGGCAGCGCCTGTGGATCACCCAGGCGCAACTCAGGCAGATGCTTGGCCACGGGATCATCGAGACTGATCAGCCCGTCGTCGACCAACTGCATGAAGAGCGTGGCGTTCAGCACCTTGGTGATCGAGCCGATGTGCATCAGCGTGTCGAGCGTCACCGGGTCACCGGTCACGCTGTTGCGCAAGCCACCAACGGCGCTGTGCAGTTGCTCGCCGTCCCAATAAGCGAAGGATGCGCCGGTGACTTCACCGCTTCTGGTGAGGTCGCCGATGACGGTAGCGAAATCGTGGGTCATGACCATGTCCTTTTCAGGTTAATTATTGTTGTAGGCACTGAAACGCGCAGGCGAGAGCATGTGCTCCTCAAGACCGAAGTCGATGAGGTCTTTCGACAGCTTGCCGTCGGCGCAAAGTGCAGCCGTCAAGCGCCCCAGCGCCGCGGCGGTCTGTATGCCGTAGCCGCCCTGCCCGACCAGCCAGAAGAAGCCCTTTGCGACGGGGTCGAAGCCGGCGACCGGCGTACGGTCCTGGCTGAACACCCGCAGCCCTGCCCAACTGTTCATGACCCGACGAACCTGCGCGCCCGTCGCTTGTTCGAAGCGGTCCACGGCGATGGCCACATCGAGTTCCTCCGGCTGCGCATCGCATGGCGGTGAATCAGTTTCGTCGGCAGGCGAGATCAGCAGCAGGCCGGCATCCGGCTTGAAATAAAACTGCTCATCGATCGCCACCGACGCAGGCCAATGTGTGGCGTCCAGGCCAGCTGGCACATTGACCAGCGCTGCCGTGCGACGCTTGGGTTGCAGGCCGAGCGGTGCGACGCCGGCACTGCGCGCCACCTCGTCGCCCCATGCACCTGCCGCGTTGACCACCACCGGCGCGCGATAACTGCCGCTGTGGGTATTTACCAGCCAGGTGCCTTCACTATAGGAGAGCGTTTCAATGCGCGAGGCGGTCAAGATTTCCGTACCCTGCGCACGCGCCTGACGCAGGAAACCTTGATGCAGCGCGTCGACGTCGATATCCGCCGAGCCGGTTTCCAGCACAGCGCCGCCCAGGTAGCCCGCGCGGAATGCAGGCACACGTTCTTGCGCCTGCTCTGGCGTCAGTATCACCGTTCTGCTCGCTACATCGGGATCAAGGCGGAAACGCTCCAGCAGGTCCAGTTGGTCGCGCGTGCCGAAAAACAGCGTGTCTCGTGGCGTCACCAACGGCCCCGGCGCAAACCCGGCGGGCGGTTCGAACAGGAAGCGGCGGCTGGCGCGGGTGAGGCAACGCACAACGGCGTTGCCGTAGATTTCCGAGAAGAGCGCGGCGGAGCGGCCGGTGGAGTGATAGCCGGGATGGTCCTCGGTCTCGAACAGGAGCACCGAGCCCCGCGCGGCCAGATGGGCCGCCGCTGAAGCGCCGGCGATGCCGGCGCCGATTACGACGAAATCAACTTCCCTGACTTGACTCATTTACTGCCACCTCTAGAAGATTGCTAAAGGTCGACTATACGAAATAAAAATGCCAAAAGGGAAATTTATTTTCCATAACAACTGAGCCTTACTTCGCTCGTGGTGAGCGTCGCGGGCTGGCATCGCTCGGCTGCCCCTCGGCTGCAGCGGTACCCTTCTCGGACATTGAAACAAAGGTGTCGATCACCGGTTCCACACTACCCCGCGGCGCAGCCGCCGCTACGATGCGGCAAGGCACGTCGCTGGCCTTGAGATAGGCGTGCCCCATCTCGCTGTCAAAGTACAGCGAGTCGCCCGCGCACAGACGTATTGGCGCGTAGAGGTCGGTACAGAACTCCACTTCACCCTCGATGATGTACACGAACTCCTCGCCCGGATGGCGGATGAAGTCACCGAACTCCGCCAGGAACTCATCCATGGTGCGCGCATGCACTTCGACGACCATCGGTGTCATCTTTTTGTGCAGCAGTTCCGTGGCAAGATAAGTCTGGCTGTAGCTGCGGGTTTCCACGTGCTGGCCCTCGCCTGCGCGCAACACGACCCGGCGGCCAATACTGATGGGCGCCGGAGCGGGCGCCTGGGGCGGGCTGCCCAGCAGCTCCGTCATATCGACGTCCAGGCCACGGCTGATCGCCGCGAGCTTGTCGAAAGAAGGCGATATGTGGCCAGCCTCCAGCTTCGACAAGGCCGAGGCAGCCAGACCGGTCTTTGCGCTCAGTTGTGCAAGGGTCATGTCCGCACTGCGACGCAATGCGCGGATGGTTGCACCGGGGTTGCTGTTGCGATTATCTGTATGTGTATCAGTCATTTTCGGGATGGAGTCGGTGATTTTCATGGTGCGCACTGTAGCAGGCACATTCCATTCCCCCAAGTAAAACGCATCACATGAAACACTCGTATGGAAATTTATATTCCGATACAGAAACTTTGTTGCTAGGCTGTGACAACAGAAAAAGTAAAAAAGTCGCTGCTCACAAGGATTCTCATGAACATTGCAGATTCCCCCGACCACACCAACGCAGGCAAGACCGGCGTTCGCGCACTGGACGACCTCTTCCAGGCATTCAACCGCAGCGATGCGCCGGGCCTGGTCGTCGGCGTCGCGCAGCATGGCAATACCCTGTACCGCCGAGCCTTTGGCCTGGCCAGCGTAGAACTGGGTGTCGCCAACACACCCTGGACACGTATGCGTATCGGCTCGACCAGCAAGCATTTCACGTGCCTGGCCGTACTGCTGCTCGCCGAGGAAGGCAAGGTCGATCCCGATGCCAGCGTGCGCCGTTATCTCCCCGAACTCCCCCCACTGCACGGCGAGCCAAGCTTGCGTCAGTTGATGTCGCATACCGGTGGCTATCGTTGCCATCTCGACCTGGAATTCATCGCCAGTGGCATGGCAATGCAACCGAAAGGCACTGCGCTGACAACACTGCTGCGCCAGACGGCCGCCAACTTCGCACCGGGCGAATCCAGCCTGTACTGCAATGGCGGTTATCACCTGCTGTCCCTTGTCGTCGCGCGAATCAGCGGCATTTCCTTCGAACAATTCATGCATGAGCGGATTTTCGCGCCGTTGAGCATGGTGGACACCGCCTCGGTACCGAGCGACCTGGAGATCCACCGTGGCATGGCGACGCTGCATCTGCCCAAACCCGACGGCAGTTGGACGCGTGGAATCTTCCCCAGCGAAGAGCTGCTCGGCGAAGGCGCAATCATCTCGACGCTGGACGACATGCTGCGATGGCTCGCCCACCTGCGCGGTACCAAGACAGTCGGCAGCGAAGCCACCTGGGCGCAAATGAAGACACTTTCGCGACTGAACGACGGCAGCACTGCGCCTTATGCCCTCGGGCTGATGCGGCACGATTACCGTGGCCTCGACATCATCCATCATGCCGGCGGCGTGATCGGTGGTTCGTCGCAGATGCTGACCGTGCCGAGCCACGAACTCGACGTGATCATTATGACCAACGGCGCAATGGCGAATCCTATCGAACTCGCCAATCAAATCGTCGACGCGATGCTCGGCGAAGCGCTCGGCCCTCGCACAGAGAAGGCCGCGGCAGAACGCTTCCGCCCGCTGCCGGGCACCCGCTACCACGCCAAGCGCACTGGCCATGTGATTGGCTTCAATGAGGTGGGCGGCAAGCTGGGTTTGGCGTTCCTGAACAGCCCGGCAATCCCCCTGACAGATGCTGGCGATACACTGCGCATCGGTTTCCAGGAGCTGGCTGCGGGCCCGTTGAGCCTGCCCGTCGCGCAATTGGCAGGCATCGTGGAAGCACCGACCACGCTCCAGTTCAGCGAGGCCGGGAACACCTCGACATTCGAACGCCTCCCGGCTGTCGCACCGTCGCTGGCGGAAGTGGGCGCGGCCCTGGTCGGGCGCTATCACGCCACCGATCTTGGCGCGGACGCCGAGATCCGTTTCGACGGCAATGCCCTCAATCTGTATGTCTACGGCGCCCACGCGGTCTCGGTGCTGCCGCTCGAAGCCTTCAGTGCCGAGGTTTTCGGCCTGGTGTCGTCGATCGCCGTCCTGTCCCTGCGCGGGGTACTCAACGTCGAACGCAAGGACGGCCGCGTCACGGGCTTTTTCATCCACACCATGCGCACGCGACATTTGCCATTCGTACGGAGAGACTGACGATGAAAGCGCCTTCACAAAACACCTCTTCGCCGCTGTCCTCGATGCTGGTGTGGGACAACCATGCGTGCATGCCCTTGCGTCCGCACGACGTAGGTTTCCTCGATCAGCTTGAATGGCATCGCCTCAGCGGTACCGACGTGGTGATGCTCAACGTCGGCTTCGGCGACGACTCGATCGAGTCGCACCTGCGCATGCTCGCCACGTTTCGCGCCTGGCTCGCAGCGCGCCCCGAGCACTACCGGTTGATCCGATCGGTCGCGGATATCCACGCAGCACGGGCCGCCAGACAACTGGCCGTGGGGTTCGACATCGAAGGCGCCAACGCGATCGGCGACCAGCTCAGCCTGATCGAACTGTACCGCGACCTCGGCGTGCGCTGGATGCTGCTGGCCTACAACCAGAACAATCGCGCCGGCGGCGGTTGCCAGGATGACGATCCCGGCCTGAGCGCGTTCGGTCGCTCGATGCTGGAGGAAATGGCACGTGTCGGCATGATCGGTTGCTGCTCGCATACGGGCTACCGCACGGCGCGTGAGGCGATCGATGCATCGCCTGCGCCATTGATTTTCTCGCACTCGAACCCGCGCGCGTTATACGAGCATCCGCGCAACATTCCCGACGAACTAATCCGCGCCTGCGCCGCACGCGGCGGCGTGATCGGCATCAATGGGATCGGCCTGTTCCTGGGCGGTAACGACGCGTCGCCGGCCAATGTAGCGCGGCACGTCATGTATGTGGCCGAACTGGTCGGCGTCGAGCATGTCGGCATCGGACTGGATTTCATGCACGACAGCGATGAAATCGATGAGTACCTCGCCGCGAACCCCGACAAGTTCCCGCCCCACCTTGGTTACGGCGCGGGCATGCAGATGATGGCTCCGGCGGCGCTTCCAGATTTGGCGACGGAGTTAAGCAGGCGGGGAATGGCCGACGCTGAACTGAGCGCTGTGTTCGGCGGCAATTGGCTGCGACTGGCCGAGCAGATCTGGCACGACTAAACAGTCCGCCACAAGAGAACCGTAATCAAGCCGCCCTCCCCGCGGGGCCGGGCCGGCTTTGCTGTGGGTGCTTCACAGATTCGACAACAATTCATTCACCGAGAGAACCGCTATGAGCAACCTTCAACGCTTCGACGTCGGCCCGCGCATCTCCCAGATCGCCACCCATAACGGCGTCGCCTACCTTGCCGGCCAGATCCCCTCCGACATGAGTGCGGACGTGCATGGCCAGACAACCCAAGTGCTGAACGCAATCGATGCGTTGCTGGTGCGCGTCGGCACGGACAAGACACACATCCTGCGAGCCGAGATTTTCCTGGCTGATATATCCGACTTTGCGCAGATGAACGCTGCCTGGGACGAATGGGTTCCAGCCGGCCATGCACCGCCGCGGGCGACGGTGGAAGCGCGCTTGGCGATGCCGGAAATCAAAGTGGAAATTGTTGTGACGGCGGCGGTGCGGGCAGGCTGATGTCGTCGACTGTATGAGGACGAATTGGTCATTCGCCCACATGTTCGCCGGGGCCGTTGCGCTCCGGTGGACTGCTCCAAAAGGGTCAGCTTCACCGACCCTGCTACAGGTTCTTCCGAGTGTGAGTGCTGTTTCACGGCAGCGTACCTACAACCCAACACAAAAAAAAGAAAGGAAATCAGATGAACAATGTCATCGCGCATTTACCCTTCGACTTAAAAAAATTCGGAGCGCAAAAAATCAACTCACTCATCAAAGCCAAGGCACCCGCAAGCTGGCAATCGCCAGGCCTGCGCATCGCCAATGCCTTGTTGATTTCTCTCGTGTTCATCGGGTCGAGTGCGAACGCCAGTGAAGACAAAACCACCGAAGCCGTAGTCGCTGCTGAAGCGCCTGCATGTCTGAAATACGACAAATACAACTACACCGGCTCCGAGTCACCCTTCCCCTCCAACTGCGAATCTATATTCCCGGAGCTGGGAGGGTTTCGCGAGTCGATGTATAACGCGGGGTGGAGTTCACAGCTCATCCTGACCACAGGCCTCACTTACGATATCAAGAGTCACGATCGCGAGACGCAGGTGTACAGCGGACAGCGGCTCTCTTCGACGTCGACCGGCAGCCTTTTGGTCAACCACGACCTGGGGCGATACGGGCTTCCCGAGGGTTCCTTGTTTACCCTCGGTGCCTCCCTCGCCTACAGCAGCTTCCGTGGCGATGGTCTTCGCGAGGGCTTTATCAGTCAGCTGTCCGCACGCCTGCCCTTTTATGATGACCGGGTGATTGTGCAGTTTGGTTACTTCAGTCTGGCAGGCCAGTTCTACGGCACTCTCCTGGGCAACAACATTGCCGCATCGACGCTTGGCCCAAGCAGTGGACTGCTGGCTCAAACCGGCGCCCAGGGCTTCAAACCATCACCGGCGTTCGATGTTCGTCTCTACTCCGAAGACAAGCGTTTTTACAACCACTTCGGCGTGGCGCGAAGCATCAGCCCTGAAGGCTTGTTTCCTGATTCGGATGACAATCGCTCGGGGCTGAAATTCAATACTAAAAACGCCAGGGCTGTCGCCATTGACGAGGTTGGTTATCGAATCGAAGCAGGCCCCAACCAAAAGAAAATCTGGCTGCGTGGCGGCGTTGTGTATAACAACTCCGAGTACACCCGGCTGGACGAGCCAGACCAGAAATCCAATAACCACGGGGCCTACATCGTAGGTGACCTGCAGTTGACACAACCGAACTCGGCACTGCCTTACAAAGGCTGGTACGTGAACGCCTATGTCAACAAGGGCTCGGAAAACGTCAACTACTTGCCGGGTGCTTTCGGCGGCTCGCTTTACAGCCTGGCGCCGTTTGAATCGCGTCCGTATGACCTGTTCGCCATCGGCGCATCGAAGAACCAATACAGCAAGTACGCAAGGCGCAATGCGTCAGCGGCAAACCTGGATTACGCCGATGCGTCCACCAGCCTGTCGGTTTCGTACGCCTACCGGGTGAGTCGCGGCATCTATCTTCAAACCGCCCTGATTCATTTGGACAACCCTACGTTCGCACCAAAACGAGACAGCTCTTTGAACGCCTATACCACCCTGGTTCTGGTGTTCTAAACCCTCGTCCTTGGTCGTCGCTGGTTGTACCTGCGACTTCAATGCATGACATCCGACCAGGTGGCTACCAAGCCACCTGATCGGAGCGCCTCCCTCCACCCACTGTCCCCAACAACCATAGGTGGTGACCATGACAGCGCTCGACGTGAAAAGCGCTCGCGATCGAATCCTGGAAGGTGCATGCGAGCTCTTTGCTCTTCACGGTTTCCAGGCGGTCAGCTTGCGAGACCTGGCAACTTACGTTGGCGTAAAGCCAGGTTCGCTTTACCACCACATTGAGAGTAAGCAGTCGTTGCTGTACGAGCTCGTGGAAGATGCCGTCAGTGAGCTGCTCTATCGCACGCGTCTGAACTTACGCCGCAAAGCCCAGGCCCGAGACAGGCTGGACTGCTTTATCGATACGCTTTTGGGTTTCAAGCAACATTCGGTGAACCGCACCATCCTGCTGTCTCGCGAATACATCAATCTGGCGGGGGAACAGGCAAAAGAATTCAGCGACCTGAAGAGCGAGTACACCCAGATTCTTTCAGACATCATAAAAGACCTGGTCAAGACCGGCTCCTCACAACCGCTCATGCTCTCCATGGCGACAGACGCGGTTATAGGTATGCTTTTCAGCCAGGCGCATTGGCTCAACGCCCAAGTCAATGTGAGTGGTAGTCAGCAGGGTGTCGTGTTCAAGCGCTTTACTTACGGAATCATCTCGACGATGAGCATCGAAGCGCCAGCGCAGTCTCGTGAATCAGGCCCAAAGCAGTGTTCTAGCCGAAAATAGCTACTCTGCCTTGGGCCCTTTCTCGTATCTACCCGCCAAGTCCGCAACCGGATGAGTCAGGAGAATTGGGTTGGCTGATGCCTGAAAAATCAGCGCGAGCACCTTTAGATTTGCGAAAGGCCTCCGTCGACCATCAGCTCCACGCCGTTGACATACTTGGCATCGGCGGACGCCAGAAACAGGGCCGCGGTGGCTATTTCTTCAGGTTGAGCCATGTAGCCCAGTGGCGTGATCTGTTCGACGTGCTGACGGAGCGCCTCGATCTCGCCCGCACTCATTTTCAAGCCGTTGTCCATCAGAGGGGTGCGGGTGAAGCCGGGGCTCAACACATTCGCGCGGATCTTGCGGCCTTTGAGTTCGTTGGCCCAAGTGCGTGCGAAGGAGCGCACCGCAGCTTTGGAGGCGTTGTACAGGCTCAGCCCTTCCATGCCGTTGCTGGAGCAGATTGAGGCGGTCAACACAACTGACGAGCCGTCTTTCATCAATGGCAAGAGGGTCTGAACAGTAAAGAAGACGCCCTTCACGTTCACGTCGAACACGTTGTAGTACGTGGCCTCGGTGGTCTCGCCCAACGGGTTTTTCTCGCAGATGCCGGCATTTGCAAATACCGCATCCAATTGATCGTGCCGGGCTTCGATGGTCGCCTTTAACTTATCTAGATCGACTTGAGATGAGACGTCTGAGAGGACCGCCACGGCTTTGTCGCCGAGCTTGGCCACCGCGGCCTCCAGTGTGCCTGCCGAACGTCCGGTGATGTAAACGCGTTTGGCCCCTTCGACAAGCAACGCTTGCGCAATCGCGAATCCGATTCCGGTGGATGCGCCCGTCACAACCGCAACTTGATTGCTGAATTTACCCGACATTCCTGACTCCTCGGTGGTGGATGGTGTGGATCATATGAAGTGAAAGTGGCGCCATTGTGGGAGTCATTCCGCGCTGGCGGCACTGCCATAAATGAACGGTGGATGTACATTTTTGTGCGGCGAAAGCTGAGGACGAGTCGTTTACATTGGAACCGATCGGTTCAGCACAGTGAAGAAACGAGCGGTGGCGCATTTTCTGGTTTGCCAGATCGAGGCCATGCGAGTGCTCGGAAAAACAGGCGCATGCAAGGCAGACATGATTGCCTTGGTCAAATGCGCGATGTGTCTCCTGGATTGATATTCAAGCCTTAATAAATTTAGAACCGTACAGTTTCATACAGGACTCTCCTTATGTCTCAGATCGAAGTCACGCCAGTCGAACGGCGGCGCTGGTTTATGTTCGCAATCCTGTTGGTCGGCGCGTTTTTGCCACCGCTGGATTTCTTCATCGTCAATGTCGCGCTGCCGTCGATTCAAGAGGAGCTCGACACCGTTTCTTCTGCCGAACAGCTCGTCATTTCGTCATACGCCACGCTCTATGCCGTCACGCTGATCACCGGCGGGCGACTCGGTGATCTTTACGGTCGCGGGCGGATGTTTTTCCTCGGCCTGGTCGGGTTCGCGACAGCGTCGCTGTTGTGCGGGATTGCGGCCTCGCCTTGGGTGTTGATCAGTGGCCGGGCATTGCAAGGCGTCACAGCCGCCGTGATGGCGCCTCAAGCGCTCGCTTCAGTGCAGGCAATATTCCCGGAATCGGAAAAGCCCTTGGCGCTCAGCCTCTATGGCGCTGTCTTTGGCCTGGCGTCGGTAGTCGGTCAGGCTCTGGGCGGAATCTTGATTTCGCTCAATCTGATAGGCCTGGGGTGGCGGGCGATTTTTCTGGTGAATCTGCCGATTGCACTGCTGGTCATTCTGTTTGGCATTCCCGTGCTGAAGGAAACGCGTGCACGGCACGCGAGCAAGCTGGATCTGGGCGGAACGGCACTGTCGATGGTGACGCTGGGCGCATTGATCGTGCCATTGATCGAAGGGCGCGAGGCGGGCTGGCCTTTGTGGGCATGGCTTTCAATGGCTGCCGTGCCATTGCTGGCCTGGCTGTTCTGGCGATACGAAACCCGTCTACACCAGGCCGGTGGCGCACCATTGCTCAACCCAGCCGTCCTGCAGGCACCGGGATTGGGCCGAGCGTTGCTGGTTGCGCTGTCCTTTTACTCGATCGGTGTGTTTTTCCTGTTGCTTTCGATTTATCTGCAGGGCGCGCTGAATGCGTCCGCACTCAGCGCAGGCCTGATCTTCCTGCCATTCGGCATGGGGTTTCTGCTTGGGCCGTTGTCGACTGCCCATGGCAAGCGCCTGCTTGGCGACTACGTTAATTCCGTGGGCATGGGATTGGAGGTCGTCGGCTTCCTGGCCCTGACCTGGCTGGTACTGGCGACACCGATCAGCGCCGCTCCGCCGTCGCTGCTACTCGCCGTGATCCTCTTCGTGATCGGCTTTGGGCAAGGCCTCGCCATGCCGACATTGATGCGCATGGTCACAGGGCGCGTGGCACCGGCGTATTCCGGCATGATTGCAGGCATCACCAGTTCCACGCTGCAAATAAGTACGTCGCTAAGCGTCGCGCTGATCGGCGGCGTGTTCTATACCCTGCTAGGCACGCACACAGACCCGGCGGCCATCACCCACGCCTTCACCGTGTCCCTATTGTGTATCGCCGCGTGCCTTGCCCTGGGCGCCTGGCTAAGCGTCACTCTGGCGCGACAGCCTGCGCTGGCACTGAAAGCGTCAACGATACGCCCGAGCTGAGTACGCCAGACTCGCCTTCACTGGGAGCCGAGCATGTTGGACGCAAGGTCGGCTAGCGCGCGCAGCCTGTCCATCTGCCGCATATCCTGGTGATACCCCATCCAGATATCGCGCCCCGGTGGCGGCTCGTCCGGATCAATCAACTTGAGGGCGGTTAACTGATCGCCAAGTGGGCGCGGCAGCACGGCCACGCCGAGGCCTTGCGCGCACATCTGGGCCTGAACCGTGCGGCTGCTGCTGGTGAACACGGTTCGGGCAAGCGGATAACGCTGCTGCAGCCAGTGCACATCGGGGTAGTGAGCCTGGGCGATGTTCATGGTGATCAAACCCAGGCCTTCACCCTGGGGCTTTGGCGCAGGGAATCCAATGGCCGAATACAGGCCGTAACTGAGGGTTGTGAGCTTGCGGTGAACGATATCCGGTTCTGTGAAGGGCACGATGCGAAAGGCAATGTCCGCATCGCGACGAGAAAGATCGAATAACCGATGCCCTGCAATAACCTCAGGGACGATCAAAGGGTAGCGTGTCGCCAACTCGCTCAGGACCGGGGCCAGGACGTAACAGGCAAACCAGTCCGCGGATGAAATCCGCAACAAACCTTCAGGCTGAGCACTGTCACCCGCCAGGCGCCGCTCGATAGCCAGCGCACTGTGTTCCATTTCTTGCGCGAGGTTGAGGATCTTTTCACCGCTGTCAGTCAGTACCAACCCTTGGGCAGTCCGAAGAAAAAAGACCTGCCCGCAGCCCTTTTCAAGCACCTGCAAGCGCCGCCCTACTGTCGGGTGGCTGATACCCAACTGTTTGGCCGCGCCGCCCAAAGAACCGCTGCGGGCAATCGCCAGGAAGACCCGCATGTCACTCCAGTCCATGCCCCACCTCGTACAAAAATGAACGATGAGAGTGCAACAATGACACTCCCGTAGCAATCCCCCTGCCGACATACTCAACGGCCTACATGTTCGCTCAACGAGCAAAGCGAGGACCTCTATGAATATCGGCTTTATCGGAACGGGAAGCATGGGCAAAGCCATCATTCCGTTACTCATCAAGGCTGGCCATCATGTTTCTGCCTGGAACCGTAGCCGTGAAGCAATGGCGGATCTGGAAGGTGTGCGACCTCTCGAATCCCCGGCAGCGGCCTTCCAGGAAGCTGTTGTAATCAGCCTGCTTGCCGACGATCGCGCCGTACGAGAGGTGCTGCTGTCTCCTCAGGCCCTCGGCAAGGCAGATAAACGCTGCATCCACATTGTCATGTCAACGCTGTCGCCGTTGCTTATGAAAGCGCTACAAACGGCTCATCACGACGCTGGTATCGCACTGATCGCCGCGCCGGTGTTTGGTGTGCCTGCGGTGGCAGCCAGAGGTGAGTTGAATATCCTGGCAGCCGGTTCGCAGGCGGCCATTGCGACTGTCCAGCCGATCTTTGACCTGTTGGGGAAAAAGACCTGGTTTCTGGGCGATCAACCCGACCAGGCGTGCATTGCGAAAATCGCCGGTAACATGATGATCACCCAGGCTATCCAGTCGCTGGGCGAGGCCAGTGTGCTCGCCGAGCGTTACGGATTGAGTCCTGCCGTTTTCATCGAACTCATGACGCAAACCCTGTTCGCCTCCCCCAGCTATCAACGATATGGGCAGAACATCGTCGCAGGCACATTTGAACCGGGCTTCAAACTGTCTCTGGGGCTCAAGGACATCAACCTGGCAATCGATGCAGCTCGCCTCAAAGATTTGGCGTTACCGGCTGCCGACGCCGTGCGATCGAAAATGACGGCAGCAGTTGCTCGGGGGCTTGGAAACAAGGACTGGTCTGTTTTCGCCACCGAAACCGTCACCCGATCAGATGAACAACCCTTCACGGCAACGGTCATGGATGTATGAACATTACTTCAATGATGCATTCAAGGACGCAGTGGCGGGCCAAAGCCGTGGGCGCGCCTGGCCGGACATGAAGCATTTAGATTGCACTGACGAGGCCCTCAGTTGGGGGCAAGCTTGGACATAAAGGTGCCTGCAGGGAGCGGCTCCGTGGCTCTCGCCCGCAAATCACTACGCACATCACTGGGCGAGGTGTTGAAAACCTCGCGAAACGTTCGCGAGAAATGGGATGCGTCGGCAAAACCGCATTCATAAGCAATCTCGGACATACTTTTGAGGGTGTGTTCGATCAACCACATGGCGCGCTCGAGACGAATTTGCCGGTAGGTTTGGGAAGGCGGCATGGCGAGTTCGGCGTCAAAGCCGCGCGTGAGGCGCCGCACGTTTGTGCTCAACTTCTCGGCGATGCTGTGGATTGTGACCGGGCGGCCCAGGTTCTGCTGCATGATCAAGAGCGCCCTTCGCACCAGGGGATCGCGCACCGGCGCACTCAGGTCCAGCGCCGCGCGTGCCTGCGGATGATTGCTTGCCCTCACCTCATCAAACAGCAGCATTGAGACCGTTCTCAGTGCCCGTTCTCGTCCGCAGTGCCGCTGGATCAGATGAATCGCGAGGTCAAAAGCACTGGCGCCACCCGGACACGTGAGTCGTGGACCGTCGATCGTAAAGAGGCGGTCGGACTCCACGACGATATCGGGAAATTCAGATTGGAACTGCGCAACGTGGAATTGGTGAACGCAAGCACGTCGGCCTTGCATCGCGCCTAGCCGCGCCAGCATGAAACTGCCCGTACAGGCGCCTATCAGTGGCACCGATCCGGCAGCGGCCCGTATATAGCTGATGATCGCGGGATCAGTACGCTGATGACTTTGCAGCTTGCCGCCGACCACGACGATGTAATCGAAACCTTCGGGCGGCTGGAGCGTAGCGCTCGGCAAAACGGTAAGGCCGCAGCTCGACCGAATCGCGCGCCCAGTCGGTGCCATGATCTCCCACTGACAAAAGAGGTTACGGCTGAGGTCAAGCTCATCACCCGAGATGCGCAGCGCTTCAAGAAACCCTGTGAGCGCGAGCAGCGTGAAGTCCGGAAGGAGCAGGAAGCCCATGCGGAGCTCAAGAACCGGAGCGTCCATCTTTTTCGCGTAGTCCACGACCCCACCCCATTTTTTATCGAAGTGAGCGCTCACTCCTGAGTGGCCAGATTGTTTCCGATGTACAAGAAGTTGTCCATATTCTTCTAGTCATGCACAAGCCCTGGATCGCAAGCTAAAGCCGGTGCCCACGCACCTTGCCCTCACCCCCGAGGGCCAGGGGCATGCTCGTTGTACGAATTGGAGCACGAAACGAGGCGTTGAGCTGGTTATCAATGATCGTTGAGACGGGACCTGATCCAGTGACCTTACAAGCGATTGCGCCTTGTTGGTGGCAGCGCTGCTTATTGATCCAGCGGCCTGGCGTCCGCGCCCATTAACCTGCATGAGAAGCACCATGACCGACCTTCCCCTTCCTCCCCCCACCTTCGCAAACGAATATCCGAGCCTGGGACGCGCGCGCTATGCGCAATACGTCCTCGGACTGATCGCCCTCCTCTTGGCGATGGACGCCGGGATCGTCGCTCTGTTGCTGGAACCCATCAAACTGGATTTGGGCCTTACCGACCTACAAGCGGGCATCGCGAACACTACAAGCTATTCCCTGGCCTACGGCCTGTTGAGCCTGCCTATGGGGTTATTGGTTGACAAGACGAGCCGGGTAAGACTTTTGCTCCTGGCGATGGTGTTGTGGTGTGCCTCGCTCGGCCTGGCAGCGTTCGCGACCGGCTTCTGGACCTTGGCGCTGGCCAAGGCGCTGATGGGCGCCGCAACAGCCGCCTCGCTTCCCGCAGCCCTCTCGCTTTTCGGCGACTACTTTGCGCCTGAACGACGCGCTTCCGCGACAACAACCTACCCATTGGGCAGCATCCTCGGCGGAGCGGCTGCTGTCCTGGTCGGCGGATTGGGCTTTGATGCGCTCAGCAAGATCTATGCTATCGATCCCAACGGCCTGGGAGGGCTGACACCTTGGCGCGCAGTTTTCGCACTCGCCGCAATTGTCGCGCTACCGATCATAGGATTGATCTTATTGATGCGCGAGCCACAGCGTATGGAGGCGCGCGAACAAGGCGGTGGTACGTGGCAGGAGCTCTGGGCGTACCGTAGCTTTCTCGTTCCTCTGCTTGCCGGTGTCGGACTACTGACAGGCATGTCCACCAACATTGCAACCTGGGCGGCGCCTGCTCTCATGCGTCTATACCACCAGCAACCAGGCGACTTTGCCGGATGGTATGCCGCGGTAATACTCGGTTCAGGCGGCATCGGCGTGGCTGCATCGGGAAAACTGGTGAGTTGGGCACAGCGCAATGGTGGCTATCGCGCGGTCATGATTCCGGCAGCCATAAGCGCGCTGATATGTGCGCCCGCCTCCGCCATGGCAATAATGTCTAGCGTCACGCTTTTCGCCGTCACACTGACTGTTTTTCAACTGGCCGCTGCTGTCGCTATCGTCGTACCCGTGATCGCCATCAACTTCCTTATTCCCAATGAACTGCGGGGGCGAGCGTTCGGCCTTTACATCATTGCGGGAGCAATCGGCAGCAGCCTGTCAGCACCCGCGGTCGCTGCACTCAGCGGGCTTCTGGGAGGTGAAGGCATGCTGGGTTATGCGATGGCGGGCGTCGGCGCACCAATGGCCGTGTTGGCGGCAACCTGCTTGGCAATAACCGCAAAATTCAGCCCAAGAGGAGACGTCGCCCCTGTTGCTGATGCCGCTTCGCTACGACCTTTGCCGACCACCTAGCCTGACCCAGCCCATACCGTTGAACACCCCATCGTCACGACGCACATCCTGGAATGCCTACGGCTTCCAGGACATCCAACAACTTTTGGGGACAAATGCAATTTTCAGCGGCTTTCGTCAACGGAGCTTGACCCGTTTTATTGTGATTTTTCAGGGTGCGAAAAGTAGAGCTCATCCAATGCGCCACGCAGTAACTCGCGCTGGATGTCTGACCCGTTTACTGGCAACAGTGTGCGTCGCACGATTGTCCAACGATTATCCCGCCGGACTAACTGCCAGCGATTTACGACCGCGCGGTGAATGCGGTATCCGGTGGAAGTACCATGATTGGGCAGGTCGCGTTCGAGGCCTTGGTGATCCAAATGCACGATCATCAGATACGACGTGACAATGGCCTGATCTGCGCGCAGATCGATGAGCGGCAGGCCGGTAAAATGAGCGAGTCCGCCACGGATGGCAGCTTCATGTTCGGGCCGTTGGATGAAGGCGGCGATTTCCTTTGCGCCGTGAGCGCCATCCAGTGTCGGACCGCGATCGAACACGCCGTCCTCCTGATACACCGACAACGTGTAGTCGGCATGCCCTGTATCGGCACTTGGCGGATGGGAAGCGATCAGCTCGTAAATGGCGAGTTTGTCTTCCACTGTACGCAGCCGGCCTTCCAGATCGGTAAACGCTTGGGTTTGCATGCTTTTATCTCCATAGCCGGATAATCAATGCAGGGATTTAAACCTGGAAATCGCTCCAGGTATGCGTCGATGAAAAAGTGTAGTGGCTATGGAAGGGCCCGAATAATACCTTTTGAGAAGCAGCGATACCGAGACGGCATCACCGAAGGCCTATGGATGCCGCCCTGGACCTTGTGAGCCCCCGCCGAACGGCGCCCGCTTTCGAATAGAACGCCCCGATCCGGGCAGTTTTTTGCTGGACGCCCTGAGGGTGCCGATGCACGATCATCAACTTTACCGTCGACGGTTCCGGAACAAACAATGGACTTCAGGAAGCTTCACTACTTCGTTAAGGTCGTTGAGGCAGGCGGATTTCGACGCGCCTCGAAAGACCTGAATATCGCCCAGCCCGCACTCACACGACAAATCCAGTCTTTGGAAAATGCCTTTGGGGTGCAGCTTCTTTCTCGCACCGCTTCCGGTGTCACGCCTACGGCGCAGGGCTTGCTGTTGTTCAAGGAGGCGCGAGAAATTCTGACGCGTATCCATGCGCTACAGGATCTGCTCTGCCCTCGAAATTTACCGGCAACAGGCGAGGTCCGGCTAGGTTTGCCGTCAGCCTTCGCGGACACGCTTTTGAGCACCCTTGTTGAGTCGACTCAAGCCAGACACCCTGGCGTGCGTATTATCTGTCAAGAGGGCGCGACCGGCCTGATCGAGAGCGTGGAAAATGGATCTTTGGATCTGTCGGTCGCGAGCGTGGCTGGTGAGCGATCCACTTACCAGTGTGAGGTTGAGCTCTTGATGAAGGAGCAGGATTATCTCGTGACGTTGGATCAGGGGATGCCCTTCGGCCCGACTATACCGATAGACCGGATATTATCCATGCCACTGGTGTTGACCCCGCTCCCCAACGCCCGGCGAAGCCACCTGGAAGACATAGCGCGAGCGGCCGGCGTACAACTGCATGTCGTGGCCGAGGCCGCCACCCTGTCAGCACAACTTAACCTCGTCCTGCGCGGTATCGGTTCGGCAATCCTGCCATTGAGTGCCGCGCGCCAGATGGCGCTGCGTGAAACCATACGGATCACTCCGATCAAAGGTCTGCTGACAGACAGGGCGCTTTTGCTCAACAGGAAAACCGCCAACCCCATCGCGACGCACGCGGTCGCTCAAGAAATTCGCGACATCTTTAGGTCACTGACAGACTTGATCAACCCCGTCCGCAGAGAGCCCTGAGAGCTATACACAACAGTGCCACTCTTAACACTCAGCTCTCCAAGACGCCGATAAGACAGCCGTTGCTGATATTTTTCAGGGCAGCATGTTCAGGCTAACCAATCAATAGAGTATAAGACGTAGATATCCATAGAGCTTGCTTACCCGTGGCTTTGCAGCGCTTAGAAACATTCTTATCCCGTTCGCATTGTGTCAGCTGTACATAGTGGGCATGCCGCTACAATCTCAATAGCAACACTCCAGTCACACGAGGCTTATTTGATCCTTACCACGCACGGCCTCGTAGCGCTTGCAGATTCATGGTAAATATCGTCCAGCCACCCTGCAATTTCATCCTCATGAATAAAGTCAGGAATGACCACTTCCACAGCTCGTGAGCGCTTCCCTGTACTTTGGTCAAGATAAAAGACATACCACTCGCTTTGCGTTTTCTGAATGCCTAGTGTTTTTCCAAATACGTCGAAAACCATCATTACCATACATACCAATTTATATAGAAAATGTTTAAAATCAAGCGATTAGGGTGGGATTCGATATTTTGGCAGCCAATCTTTGCTGTATTATATGTGCATTCTAACCCTAGTGTGGACGTTAAGTGCTAGCACATGGACATTTTGCTGTTTGCGGCTGGTGCGGCTGTTATCTGCAGTTCCTCGCACAAATCCGCATATGCCGAACTATCGAATACGGCTCCTGCTTCTAATATGTGGTCGCGGTTGGGATGGCAGTTACCTGCCCCTGCACAGCTCCGTACATGGGGAACTACCGCATACGGCTACTGCCTTGGGTGGGTGACGCGAAGCGTATCCGTCCGGTGAAGTCATCTACTCAGCTCAGCAAAGCCCAGGCATGGCCTGCACGTGAATTTCGGGAGACTCCCTTAGCGTCAGCCGCGTGGATCTACCCGCACATTACCCATACCGGAGGAATTTCTATGAAGCTAGTTGAGATCAGTATGTTTATTACTCGGTGGCCATTGCTAGGCTTGGTGCCCCCTGCCGCTTGGCTTGTTTCTCAAGACTGCGAAAACCAAATTTTGGCCTTGCTGGCAGGTCTTGGTGCGGGTTATCGGCGCCATGGAGACTGTGCCATCCACGAAAGCGCCGTTGTGGAGCAAGGGGCTGTGCTGAAAGGCCCGATTATCATCGGCGAAGGATCATTTGTGGCGGCGGGAGCTTACCTACGTGGAGGCGTTTACCTCGGCAGCAATTGCATCGTTGGGCCAAGCTGCGAAATGAAAAGCAGCTTCATGCTCGGTGGAAGCAAGCTGGCACACTTCAACTTTGTCGGCGACTCATTGATCGGCGAGGGCGTGAATATTGAAGCAGGTGCAATAATTGCCAATTACCGTAATGAACTGGATGGTGCAGATATCAAAATCCGCCATGGTGACAATGTGATCGTGACGGGAGTAAAAAAATTCGGTGCCTTAGTCGGTGACGGCTGCAAAATTGGAGCAAACGCAGTCATTGCTCCCGGCGCTCTACTACGGCCAAACACCCACGTTCCACGTCTGGGGTTGATTGACCAGTTCGCCTACGATTAAGTGGCGCCAACTTTAGAGCTGGTCACGCTCAGCATCGTAAATGCGGCTTAGCTATAAGCTATTGCGAAAGCCATCGTATGGAAGGCACAAGCAAGTACGCAAGGCGCAATGCGCAATGCGCAATGCGCAATGCGTCAGCGGCAAACCTGGATTACGCCGATGCGTCCAGCAACCTGTCGGTTTCGTACGCCTACCGGGTGAGTCGCGGCATCTATCTTCAAACCGCCCTGATTCATTTGGACAACCCTGCATTCGCACCAAAACGAGACAGCTTCGCAGACCATACGCTGCGCTACGATCGACGTATTTTGTGATGTCCATTGAGTTGCCGGCGGAAGGCCAAGTATACCAGTACCAATGGAGAGCCTTACCTCGCTGTCAGCCTGACACTCGATCCGATAGTACTAGCAACCTTATTGGCCGATCTTCCAAAACTCAGCGAGCAATACGACAAGAATGCGGGCTTCTCGGTAGCTCCTGTCACGACCGACTTGATGGATGCTTGGGTACAGTTATTGCGCTTTATGAACCGGCCCGAGGACATCGCGCCCCTTGCCCCCTACTACGAACGTGAGATTCTGTATCGTGTTCTTCAAGGTCCCCATGGCTGGATGCTGCGTGCCGCTGTTGATCATGTCCCCGCTGTGGCCGCTTTCATCAATATAGACGGTAGTCATGTTCTGTCCCTGAAATGATTCGCCTTCGGATGTATAGCGCATTCTGAGCGCGCGCTCGACCTAGTGTTAAGGATCGGGCGCGTTTGCGCCTTTCTTTGAGCTGGCGGCTTTTGGTGTCTTCCTGCCACCTCTGCAGAACGTCAATGTCCCGTTGCAGTTGGAAGAACGACTCTTTGATCAAAGTGCGCCAAAGAGCCTGCTGATCTGTTGATTCAACTGTCTTTGACCATGAGGTCGGTGCGCTGCCAATGCTAGAAATTTTCTCCAGGATTTTCATGAATTAATTTCAGAAAAGGGTGAAGAATTTCTTTCCGCACAGCATGATTATCTCCGTAAAATTTCCTTTCTTTAATTTTACAGAATCGCGCACTTCATCAATGACTTCTTCGATTATGTACTCCTCGCCCTGGTAGGTGTATTCGCTTGGCACAACTACCATTAAGATGCGTTTGTCTTGATAGTTTTTATCGTGTTTATCTTCGATGGCTTTTGTAACTCTGGCGGCAAGAGTATCGGTTTCCTGCTTCAGGTACGCCATTGTCTTTAGTGGAAATGTGCCGTCGTGCGTCTCGCTAGCTAGCGAGTGCAAAAGATAATCGTTTTTCGGGCACCCCAGAGTGACCTCTATTATTATTTCTTGGTTATTTTCATCATCAGTGATTTTAGCATCGAAATTCTCTTTTTCTGTGCCAAGTTCAAGAATGGCATGATCTGGTATCGACCTCTTCATCAAAAAATAATTGACAGGCAAAAACTCTTCTCTTAGGTATTTATTTGCCCGATATTTGTTTGAGAAAAACCCATCTGGCGCATGGATGTAGCTCAAATCGCTACTTGAACTTATAGACAGGTGCTCCTGTATTAATCTCTTGAATTCAACTACAGATATCGGCCTCTTGAATATATCAAGATCGATGTCGTCTTTTTCATATGATTTTTCTTTTGGTGGCCGGTATGAAGCTTCTAGTGAATACTCAGCATTTAAAACCAAGCCGGTATAGTGCATTGCCAGGTCGGGGTGTAGTGAAAAGTTTTTGCTATGATTATTTAGTATGCTCCTTCCTTTCATGCTGGGGAATGAGTCTATAATTTTCATCACCCCACTTAATAGGAGATTGGTTAATTCGTCTCTTTTTTTACAGTCCGATTCAAGAAAGCTGAAGCCCCATAAAAATGCACCCTCAACGAAAATTAACTCGTACTCATATACATAGACCTTTACGCCATGTACTTTCCCAAAATCCTGGAGCCACTCATTTATCAGGCTATTGAATTGTCTATATTTTTTCCATCCTAGCTCGCAATAGGGTGGGCCTTGATCAAAATATACGAAAGAGTGTGACTGCTGTTCTTCTTTCTTGAAGAATTCGGCGTTATCGAGCATCTTTGCTGTCCTCGCGTTAATTGGCTTTGCTGAGTAAGCCAGTCTTTCCATGTCATTTGTCAGATGTCCTTCAGCATCGCTGCTGAAACGATCTGGCCGTCTTACGTGCATACAGGAGACAGCTTAAGCCGCCCCCCCCCCTGCTCCATCAGCCCCCTCAGCTGCCCCTAAACAGCTTCTCGATAGCCGAGGCCATTACCCCCAAAGCATTGATAACACCATCTAAGATGAAATCAAGTGCTCGTCCGTAGCCTGCATGGACGTTTACGGTATCGAATCCAAGCTCTTGCAGTGTCGCCAAGCAGCGATCAACGTCCTCGTGCGCATCGGCGATTCTGAGATCGTTATTCAAGAACAAGGAGGCCATGGACTCATTGCGATCGCTCCAATCCACAGGCTCCCTGGCTGAGGCGAAGGTATCGTTTGCCTCATCCTGAGCATTCAGTCCTTCTAGAATGTTCAACAGTGCCTGCAACAGCCGAAGGCTTCCCAGGTCCCTGACGGTCCCCGTCGGACATCCAGCCCGCTCCAACAATAACTTGAGTATCCGTTGGGAATGCGCTGCCACACCTCGTGCAAGCCTTTGCAGCGGGCGAGGAACATCTGCTGAGCCATGTTCAACGATGCCACCTGAGCCAACCGATCGAGCGCCGGATAGGCCAGCCAACCGTCGGCTGCTACCTCGGCAGGATCAAAGCCGGTCAGCTCGACAATCGATTTGTTCAGTCCTACGGTTGCACCCAGTGCAGCCAGCCCGTCACCCTATCGTAAAAGCACCTCAAGCAACCGCTGTACCTTAGCGACCACATGTTCTGCTAGGTTCAACCGAACCAGCCAAACTGTTACTAGGATATCAGGCGCAGGACAATCCAGAGCGCGCTGTCTCTCTTGGATCGACGCCTGACCACTGTGGCCATTAGCGTCGTCCTTGAGACGCACACATACCTAATAATACTCTCACGAGAAAAGAATATTTTGCATATGGAAACAATCAGACAATGAGCGACCTATTCGATGTTGACGGTTCCAATCTCGATCTGGGGTTCGAGAACCTGAAGGCCGCCGAAAGCCCGGTTGAGCAGCAGCTTCGCGTCACACTGCAAGAGATGTGGACCCACTACGAGCCCTATGCCGATCCAGACTTCCGCCAGGGATTCGCACGTGACGTGGATGGACGCTTCTGGGAGATGTATCTGGGTTGCACACTTCTTGAGGCGGGGCGCACATTGTTGCCCGTCGCCGACCGTCAGCGCAAAGGCGGCCAGCCCGACCTATGCGTGCTTGAAGAGAATCGCCGTATCTGGATCGAAGCTATAGCTCCAGACGGAGGCGCTGCGGGACCAGAACGGATTGTGCGTCCTGTGCCGATCAATGAGGGCGGTGGCCTTATTGCTGCGCCGATCCGTCAAGCGCAACTTCGGACCTCCGGGGCATTCTGGACCAAAGCAAGGAAGATCAGCCGCTATATCGAACAGGGCGTGATCGCCCCGGAAGACGCTCGCATCGTCGCGATCAGCGCCAGCCGCTTCGGCATCTATGTCCCCGAACATCCCTTACCACTCATCATGACGACGCTGTTCCCCATCGGCGATGCTTTCCTCACTATCGATCGCGATACAGGCGATGTCATCGAAGAAGGCTTTCACGTCTCTCCCTTGATCCACCGAGAACGGAATCCGATCCCGCGCTCGGCATTTCTTGACGAGCGCTTCGCAGATATCTCTGGCGTGATCTGGTCACGGGTTGGCCTTGGCAACCTCTCGCGTCAGGTTCGGCCAATCACCTATGTTCACAATCCCCTGGCACAGGCACCATTGACCGTGAATTGGGGCGTCTGGGACCGTGAGTTCGTGACCATCCGCCAGATCGACAACTGGGAGTCCACCGACATCCTTGCCGCAACGGAGTCCTTGTGAAGAGGAACTTGAATTCGCGCATCTGCTACATACAGGGCTAAGAGGCCGACCATGTCCGCAACCGGCGAAACTCGACTTTTCACCTTAATCAGCCAGCGCCAATTCGAGCTCTATGCCCTGTCGCTCGAACACGGTCCCAATTTCGACCCCGCACATATTTTCAGTGCCTATCAGGCCGGAACTGGTGGCGTAACCGGCTGCATTCTTCTTGATCCGGACACAGGAGCTTTCACATATCTGGCCATGCGCCGCCGCATCGACCACTGTTGGATTAAAGTAGATGAAAGCGGGCCCTACTCCACACCCGAGGCTGCACTAGACCGACTCACCGTCGCTATGCGTGCCAGTGATCCACCGGAACCATTGCCGCCAGGAGTCAGGCGTCGCCCGCATTTGCTGAAACCGGGGCCGCGTGGGACGTCTCCAGAGTTCCAGCTGCTGACAACCACGATCAACCATCTGCCGGCGCTCATGGCGGTCGGCGAATGCTACCTCGCGCTTCCCAACCCCGACGCCAATTTCGTCTCGGATTTTCAAACCAACAACTTCGCGTCCCGTCTGTTCGAGCTCTACCTTTTCAGCTGCTTTCGTGAGCAGGGTTTGAACGTCCGACAAAACCATGTCTCTCCCGACTTCTTGATCGAGAAGGAAGGTAACGCATGCTGGATTGAGGCAGTTACAGCAAACTCCAAGCTTCCACGCGCCGGCGGCATCGGGAAATGGGTTCATGCCCCAAAGGATCGCATTGAACGGCTCACAGGCAACCCGGCGGAACGATTCGCAAAGACGCTGCGCGGCAAGCTCCAGCGCAACTATCATGAACTGGACCATGTAAAAGGACAGCCGTTCGCCTTAGCGATCGCCGACTTCCATGATTTCGGCTCCATGGTTTGGAGCCGCGAGGCTCTTCCCACCTACCTTTACGGCTTACGCGCGGACGTCACCGGCGATGGCACTGATCGTCGCGCGATTGGAGTGCCGATCGCAAATCTGACGGGCCAACACAGCATTCCTGCTGGGCTCTTCCGCGACCCAAATTTCGCACACCTCTCGGCCGTCATCTTCAGTAATTCTGCAACGCTCGCCAAATTCAACCGCATGGGTTTCTTGGCAGGATGGCGACCGCCCGGGCTGACGATGATCAGGCGCGGCATTCTCTTCGACCGAGCTCCGGGCGCATTAGAGCCTATCGATTTCAACCTTGCCGTCGACAGTACCGAATACCAAGCACTCTGGCCGTGGGGCGAAGCTTGGTGTCAGGAACTGGAAGTGTTTCACAACCCATTGGCAACACATCCCATCCCGTTTGATCTCATCCCCGGCGCGACCCACTGGTTTGAACGCGATGGCGACATCGAATGCAGCACGATTTGGGCGAACTCAGTCATCTCATCGATCACTCATCTACAGATGGACGGCAAACCCGCTGTGACGAGCAAGCCGCGTGACCGTCGCCAACCACCTGCCCCCCACGAGCACAGAATAGACAACGACAATGACGAATGAGCCATCTGATCGGACGATCATCCTATATCTCCTCCGCGGCGCCGTGCCCGAACGAGCCGATGAAATCAGCGGTCTTTGGAGCCAATACGGCCATGCCGTCGAGGTCGCGCCAAGTAGAAAGGGCGTGACGATGAATGCCAACGGGAAACGTATCCAGTTCGACACTAAGACGATCGACTTGTTCTGGCTGCTTGGCTTCAGCTCGTGGCGGGCCATCGAGGTGTACGCACCAGCCTTAGTTGTCGCGACATCCAACGGGTTACCGCTCGACCAAGCCCTCAGTGTCGATGAAGAACGCGGCCAATATGAATTCGACTACAAGCAGCGCATCGCCGCCGCCCAGTCGCTCATCACAGCCGAACAGACCTCAGACGTATCCTGGCCGGTGGACATCCCCCTGCCGAGCGCCGACCGTGATGGCCTGGGCAACATTCAGCACATGGCGGCATTCGACCTTGTTGCGCTCGCCTTGGCCTTCGCCCTGCTACACGAATTCCAGCACGTCATGTTCTGCGCCGATAAACGCGCGCCCTCTACGCGACCTGAAGAGGAAATCGCCTGCGACACCTATGCCCGAACTTTCATGACAAGCGAGCTCGCCGCCTATGCGAAGGTACACGGACACGATTTCGCCCAGGTCCAGAACAAGCGTGCGATGGGCATCACGCTCGCCGCCGTCATCGTTCATGCGATGACGCCGCCCCATGCACGTTGGGGCAATAGCGAATATCCACCGATCACCGAACGGCTGACAGCAATGATCCGTGGCTACACTCTGCCAGCCGATTCATCATTCTGGGCTTTCACGGCCTGTGTCCTAATCGCGCTTATGCGGCAGGAAAACCTTCCGCTCGACATTGTCGCCTACTCGAACAAAGAAATGGTCGAAATGCTGCTCGACCGGCTCGGTTGAAGGCCTAGGGGAAGTAACTTGCCGGTCTACTTCATTGGCGAAGATGAAAACGGATGCTCTCCTATCAAGATCGGGGTGGCGAAGAACATCGAGGAGCGTAAGCGCAATCTCCAGACCGGTAACCCTCTTGATCTGAAACTGCTCGGATGGATCGAAGTAGCCGATGCCTTTCAGCTTGAACGCCAGCTTCATCAGCACTTCGAGTCGACCCATGTGCGCGGCGAGTGGTTCGCAATCGAGCCTGCAGAGATCTTGCCCATTCTCATGCGCGCTGGCCTAGACGGATTTGTCGCCAAGAACGCTGATGCGTTCCAGGTCATTGGCTATGACCGTGACGCTGTGCCGGAGTATCTTGGGGTATGGGAATGGGGCGACCTTGAGATCTATGAATGCTGCCCCTACTGCGGCTGCCTGTGCGGCATGCACTTTCAAGATGCATCACAGATGTACCACTGTCTGAACTGCGACACGCTAACGGACTTTTCGAACTTGGACCCACGCAACGAATACTTGGACGACTGAGCCATGACTGACAAGGAACTTAGTGCAAGTGAACAATGGCTTGAAGCCCGAGCCCCCAGCTTTCGGCGCCTACCAGATCTTGATCGCCGCGTCATATTCGACTTCGCCTTTCTTTGGAGTCTTTTCGAGGCACAGATCATGGAGAACCACGCCCGGACTGATCGCATCCGCGATCGAATCGATGCCTGGACTTTGGACAGAACGCTAGGAGCTGAGCTCTACGAGGGGGAGCTTGCCTATTTTCGGAATCGTTACTATGCCGACGGTGAATTGACTCACCATTTCCCTCACCTGAAACTCCGGCCCTCAGACCACCTTAGTCTCGTTCAGGAGGTTGTTGAAGGGGTGAACGACCCCCCACGCGACCGAATGTTAGCTCTTCTGATGATCGTCTGGCGCCTACGCAACAATCTCTTCCACGGCGAAAAATGGGCCTATGAGCTTCGCGATCAGCGCGAGAACTTCAGTCATGCGAACAGCATTTTGATGCGAATACTCGAACGCCATGGCCGGCTCGGCTAACAGTCCAGCCGCCCTTGAGGACTGTTCCCTAGCCAAGTTGAACCGGTCCCTCGCGCTCGATCCAGGCTTCAGGATCCCCGAATGCGCATTGTGGGACCGTAAGCCTAGTGTGTCCTACGCGGCTATTTCGGGTCGCCCTTCTTAAATCCTCTGTCCCCTGCCATAAAGGCCTCCAGCATGTACGGAATGAGAGTCGCTGCATCGGCGGTCTCGCCATACGCTTGACCGTGTAATGCCGCATAGCGGTCCAAGTCGGCTTTCAATCTCGCTGGGCACATGATGGTCGGCTTGACGCTCTCGGTCTTGGGGAGCGGCCCCAGCCGCAGCTTGCGCGATGTGCTCATCTTGATATCCCCCGATCGAAGAACAGAGGCTGATACGGCCCCAGAATCAGATCGCGATTGACGATGACGCGGACCGGCAATCTGGGACGCTCAGTTAGCGTTGGCTGGATGTTGAGGTTGCGTCGGGTCATCTCCTGCCCGACCTCATTCACGCTGTCCTGCATGCTGTCACGCCCTGCGATGATGACGCGATCCCCGTTTTGGCGATTCTCCGGTGCAGCCAACTCCGCGCCGACACCCAGCAATGTCGTCAACGCGGCACCTGCAAAGATGCGATCCCAGTGCCAATCGACACCATCCTCAAGGCCAGCGTAACCAGCCGGATCAGTGCCCGCTAGGTTGTCGAGCGCGAGCGAAGGGGTGTCCGGCAAAATGATGCGACTCCATACCGTCTGCACGCGGCTCGACCAACTCGGAATGTAGCGAGTCAGAAGGCACGATCACCAAGGCCGTGGCCATCCGCGTGACGAGCCGTAGTCCAAGCATGGCCTGATTCATTCTCACTCAACCGGCATGGCTGTCGTGGCAGTCGTAGCCGGTGCCATCACTGTCACGAGCGCGACGCACAGCGCGCCTAGCTACGGCTCACGTAGACCAGCCGCCTGGGTTTGCCGAGCAGCGATCAAGTTGAAAATGATAGATGCGCAAGGACGCTGTACGGTCCTAAAGTGCGCTTGACGCCCTGCCCTGGGCAACCAATCATCAGGCATGCTCCGAACAAGCCGAGACTGGCGTACACTGAAGGCCGCTGACGGCCACCCTGGTCCGTGTCAGAAATCGCCAGTCGCGATCGCCGGCGCACCCGCTGCGACCGGGGGCAAAATTGGGGGCATAGCATCAAAATTCCATCCTGAAACCGCCGTCCTAGAGCCAAGTCAAAATGTTTTTCGGCTTGCCTGAGAGTCTTTAGGCGTCGTTGGACAGGCTGTTTAACTGATCATTTCTGGCTTTTTATGGGCATGGAGATCCATTCACCTCCCAGCCCTCCAGTTCCGTTGCTTCCCAAAATCGCCATCAACTTATTCTGGCCGAGCAAATACAACCGGACCCGGAAATAAATGGTTCGGACAACTGATGTTCGATCTGTTCAACGAATGACTGCGTGTACAGCGTTTACTGCCAATGCGAACACAACTTGACCAACTCATCGACCACATAGCGGACCTTGGGACGCAGGTGCGACACCTTCGGCCAGACCGCATGCACATCAACCGCTTCGGGCTCATAGGCTTGCAACACCTCGACCAGCCTGCCGGCCTCGATGTCATTCTGGAACAGGCTGCGCGGCATCTGGCACAGGCCGGCGCCAGCCACGGCGGCAAGAATCATGACTTCGCCATCGCCGATCTGATGCGTTGAAGGAGGGGCGTAACGGACGGTCTGACCCGCCTGCATCACTCGCCATGCCAGCGGCTGGCCGCGTCGATGGCCGACGATGCAACGATGCTGGGTCAGCTCTTCCAGGGTTTGCGGGGTGCCGAAGCGCGCAAGGTAGTCAGGGGAGGCGCAGACGGCCCAGCGTTGGCGGGTCAATCGTCGCGCTACCAGGCCGCTGGTGTCCTGCAGTTCGCCGAACCGTACCAACAAATCGATACCCTCTTCGAACGGGTCCACCAGATGATCGGAAAACGTCAGGCTCAATTGCAGCGCCGGGTATTTATTGGCGATCTCAAACAGCAGTGGGGCGACGACCCGCCGTCCGAAGGCCACCGGGATATCAACCCGCAAACGGCCAGAAGGTTCACCACCACCTGGCCCCAGCCCGCTTTCAGCGGTGCCGATTTCCTCCAAGGCCGTGGAGCACGCGACGAAGTAGGCCTCACCATCGGCGGTGAGAGATATCCGTCGCGTCGTGCGATGAAACAACTGCGTGCCCAAACGCTCTTCCAAACGCGCAATGGCCTTGCCTACGGCAGATTTTGACAGTCCCAAGCGATCTGCTGCCTGGGTAAAACTGGACGAGCGCGCCGCCACAACGAAGGTGATGACGCCCTGAAAGGAGTCGATAGGTACCATGCTGCGCCCACCATTGTAGAATTTAAGTCTATCCAGATTATAGCTTCAGGCCGTTTATCGCCACCGTATTCAACAGTACGATGGATTCCAGCAAGGCAACGGTGCACTTCGCGCACCTCCCCATATCAATGTCCTAGAAGGAATACATCATGCCCGTCGTACGTGTGAGCTGGTTCGAAGGTAAGGAGCATGCGCAGAAATCCGCTGTTGCAGCCGACATCACCGAAAGCATCGTTAAACACACCGGTACCGATGCCAGTCACATTTACGTGATTTTCGAAGACGTAGCCGCATCGGATTGGGCCGGCGCTGGCAAGCTATTCGCCCAAGCCCCCGAAAAATCCTGACGCCCCGACCTGCACCGCATGCATCAGCTAATCCAGTGATGCTGCCGTGCAGGTTTTTGTCATCCATCTGCCGGAGACCGCCACCATGCATCCCCATATTTCCTGCCTGTTCTCACTTGCGGTAAAACCCACAGAGTTCGCTGAATTCAAAGCACTGATCGCCACAATCGTTGCTGCCACCAAGGCTGAGCCGGGCACACTGGTTTACGAATACAGCGTCAACGAAGACAACAGTACCGTGCACATCCTTGAGCGTTATAACGTCGATGCCGTGGTAAGCCACGTCGACACCACGTTTGCGCCTTTCGGCCAGCGTTTCCTGGAGTTGTGCACCGTCACTTGCCTGGTGGTCTACGGCACCCCCGACGCTGAAATCCGCAAGCGCCTGGACCCGTTCGGCGCCGTTTACATGACCCCATTCGACGGTTTCAGCCGCTGAATTGAAACAAGCGCAGGTTCAACAGTGACTAACGTGCCCTGCCTATCCTTATCCCGCACAGAGATCACCATGTCCGCTATCGCTGAAGTTATTAAGTCTCGCGTCTCCGCCAACAGCTACGACACTGAACGTTCACTGACGATCGCTCAGATCACCGCGTTGGTCGACTTGGCTACGCACGCTCCGTCCGCCTTCAACCTGCAAAACTGGAAGTTCCTAGCCGTAGACAGCATCCAAGCCAAGGCGCGCTTGTTGCCATTGGCATTCGGTCAGCAAAAGGTCGTGGACGCCGCTGTGACGTTTATTGTCTGCGGCACCCTGAACCCGCATCTAACTTTGCCCGATGCATTGAAGCCGACCCTGGATGCCGGAATCATTGACCAGTCCGTCTATGACATGTGGGTGGGCGCGGCTCAAGGCATGTACAAGGAAAACGCTCAATTGCAGCGCGACGAAGCCATCCGCTCTGGCTCACTAGCCGCGATGACCCTGATGTTGGCCGCCAAGGGCCAAGGCCTGGTTTCGACGCCGATGATCGGGTTCGATCAAGTTGCAGTGGCCAAGGAGTTTGGGCTGTCGGATGAAGAAGTGCCGGTGATGTTGATCACGGTTGGCTACCCGGGTGTGGCCAACTGGCCCCAGAAACCGCGTAAAGAAGTAAGCAACGTATTGCAGTTCGTTTAGCGCTTGTCGCTCTTTCTAGTGATGAGCTCGGCTTACTTTATTTGCGGCGTGTTTCGGCGCTATTTATCCGAGACAAACAGTTCGATCCTCAAACGCAGTAATTGACGCTTTCGCGCAGCGACGGAGGTGCTGCCGCTGGTAGCCGATGCCGCTTCTAAAAATTGAGGCTGCCCCCCTGGCATCTGGAATGGACCTGATGTGAACCTCGATCAAGAGGCCACTTGGCAAACGGCTTCCAAATTCACGCCATCAGGTGTCAGCACATAAGCGGCGTAGTAATCGGCGTGGTAGTGCGGCCTGATGCCCGGCGGCCCATTGTCCCGCCCGCCGGCAGCAATGCCGGCCGCGTGGAAAGCATCAACCGACTCACGACTTGGGGCGATCAGTGCTATATGCACCCCGTGACTGGCGACAGACGCGTCATGCAACCAGAAGAAAGGCTTTCCTCCAGAACCAAACCCCAGCCGTCGAGGCTTCAGCCCTGTCGGATTCGCCTCGATACTCATCACCAGGGTAATCCCTAACGGCCTGAGCACTGGTTCGTAGAAGGCTTGAGAATACGAGGTGTCCGAAACAGCGATGCCCATATGATCTATTGCCGAACCAGTAAAGTCGCTCATTAGGTAACTCCTTGATGGCCGATTCATCGGCAGCAAATACAGCTTTTTAACGACAGGGGAGGTCTGCTCCGTACCCGCCTAGACCTGAGATGCACCACCATCGGCGAACAGTTCGGCGCCATTGACGTAGCTCGACGCATCACTTGCAAGGAACAGCGCGGCCTGGCCGATCTCGTGGGCCTGACCGATACGACCAAGCGTGCTCTTCTCGCTGAGAACATCGATGATCTGCTGTGCGTTCTCGCCCAGTACATCGCGCAGAGATTGGGTGTTCACCGGGCCTGGGCTGAGCAGGTTGATGCGAACGCCAGAGCCCTTGATATCCAGGATCCAGCTGCGCACCAGCGCCCGTAGCGCTGCCTTGGTAGCCCCGTAGACACCGAGGCCGGGGCCAGGATTGATGGATGCGGTCGAGCCAATGATGACGATACTGCTCCCCTTGGCCATTAAAGGTAGCGCACCCTGCACCGTGAAAATCGTGCCCTTGACGTTGGTTGTGAACAGCTTATCGAAGCCTGCGACGGTGATTGCTCCCAAGGGCTCGACTGCACCTGTCCCAGCGTTGGCAATCAGCACGTCAATACGGCCATGGACCGTCTGTATGTGACCGAATAGCGCGTCAAGGTCGGCGGGGTCCGAAATGTCTGCGCATACGGTAGACGCGTTTGCACCGAGGCGGCTCACGGCATCGTCGAGTTGGGCCTGGCGACGCCCGGTTATGATCAAAGTGGCACCTTGGTTGACGAACGCTTCTGCAATCGCGAAGCCAAGGCCCGAAGAGCCACCGGTTACCAAAACGACTTTATTGTTGAACAGCATGAGAAACACCTCCAGGAATTTATGTAGCGAACACTATATAGATTTGCGCCCACCCACAAGTTTTTTAGCGACCACTATATAAAAAGACCTGCACGCGGCGATTGATATACGTTGTAGCGGTCGCTACAGTCGCCGTATCGACTCAGCGAGATGACCATGAACGAAAACAACCGGCAGCGCCGTCCCGCCTTCGACCGCGAGCAAGGGATAGCCATCGCTCAGGCATTGTTTCATCAACACGGTTTTGACGCCGTGAGCCTGTCCGATCTGACCAATGCCATGAACATCAAACCCCCGAGCTTTTATGCCGCCTACGGTAGCAAGGCAGAGCTCTTCGAGCGGGCGATGCGTCGTTACGCCGGTGAAAGCGCGCTTCCTTTAGACAGACTTCTGGCGCCGGATCGAGCTCCTGCTCAAGCGCTGACTGCCCTGTTGGTTAGCGCTGCGACGCAATACGGACGAGATAAAACCTTGCGTGGATGCTTGATCACCGAGGGCATGCGGGCGGACGACCCGATTGCCCGAAAGATGGCAGAGACATTGGGTGATGCCGCGATTCAGACGATCCGTCGTTATCTCGACCAGGTTTGCCCGCAAGCCGCGCAGACGCTGGCCGACTACGTGCTGATTACCCTGCGGGGCCTATCCGCCGCAGCATGCAGTGGCCTGTCTCGAAAACGCTTGATGGAAGTAGCCCAAGTTGCCAGCAAAGCAATTTCTCTGGTATTGGCAGAACACGAGCCACCGCAGACTTCTGAGCCACTCAGTACTGCGCATCTTCCAAAAAGCTTCGACTCCGGGCATTCGTCGGCTTGAACAACGCTCATAGACGCCAAACGGCCTTTGATACGAAAGATTGAGGCAACGCAGCGTTAACCGTCAGGTTAATTTCGACCCTCCCCCCCTTCATGGAGCGCAGCCTTGGATCAACTTCTCGCCATACGGGTCTTCATCCGAATTGCGGACGCTCGCTCATTTGCGAAAGCCGCCGATTCGCTGAACATACCCCGCTCCTCCGTCAGTAAACTGCTCCAGGATCTGGAACAGCACCTGGGTACCAAGCTGGTCGAGCGCAGCACCCGTTCATTCACCATCACACAGGCAGGTGAAGTCTACAGGGAGCAAGCCTTGAATCTGCTGGCGGGCCTGGACGAGATGGATCTCACCGCTCGGCAAACGCGAGCGAGCCCCCATGGCCGACTTCGTGTGGACATAGGTTCATCACTGGCCAACCTGGTGATCATCCCGGCGCTTGCGCAATTTCGCGCGCGCTATCCTGACCTGGAACTGATGCTCGGAGTCAGTGATCGTCCTGCCGATCTCATCGGCGATGGCGTCGACTGCGTGATTCGCGGCGGCGCGTTACCAGACAGCTCGCTGATCGCACGCCATCTCTGCAACGCGGACTTCGTCACTTGTGCCACACCTGATTATCTATCTTCTTTTGGTTCTCCTGCCCATCCACAGGAGCTTGAGCAGAACCACCGTACGATTCGCTATTTTTTTTCAAACACGGGTAAGACGCTGCCTCTTCACTTCGCCAAAGACAGTGAGAGATACGAAGTGAATGGCCAGCCTGGCATCAGCGTGAGCGAGAGCACGGCCCTGACCGAAGCGGTACTGACCGGGATGGGTATCGGGCAAATTTTCAGTTTTAGTGCGCGTGCGCATATCGCTGCCGGACGCCTGGTGCCGATCCTGAAGGAATGGACCCCGCCTTCCCATCCGCTCCAACTGGTCTACCCGGCAGCGCGTCATCCCAGTGCAAAATTGCGCGTTTTTATTGACTGGGCAGTAGAGCTGTTCAGCAAGGAGAATTTTAAAAATTGAAGCGCTGGACAGCGCATTCAGCACAGTGTAGATCGATTATCCATGCGCGTGGATTGAGACTCCACCCCGGCGGGCTTCTGAGGTCGATCACCCCGCTCTAGACTCGCCTTCAGTTGCTGACCTGAACCCTTCAGGTCAGGCTCTTTAGGCGCTGGGAACAATGATCTCCGACAGACTCGACGACAAAATCGCACTCATCACTGGCGCTACCAGCGGCATCGGCCTGGCCACCGCCAAACTGTTTGCAGCGCAAGGCGCGCGTGTCTACATCACCGGGCGCACCCTCCACGCATTAAAGACAGCACAGGATGAAATCGGCGGCAACGTGACGTGTATCCAGGCTGACTCGACGCTGATTGCAGACCTTGATCACGTATTCGAACGGATCAAGACCGAGGCAGGCCGTATTGATGTGCTGTATGCGAACGCAGGGGGCGGCACGCTGCTGCCCCTGGGTCAGATCACCGAGCAGCAGGTCGACGACACGTTCGGATTGAACGTCAAAGCGCTGATTTTTACCGTCCAGAAAGCGCTGCCACTCCTGGTCTCAGGCTCATCCGTGATCCTGGCGGGGTCAAGCGCCAGCATCGCAGGCACCGCTGCGTTCAGCGTTTATGCTGCATCCAAGGCGGCGGTTCGCAACCTGGCGCGTAGCTGGATTCTTGACCTCAAAGGCACAGGCATTCGGGTCAATGTACTGAGCCCGGGGCCCGTCCACACGCCTGCACTGTTGGCCTATGCAGGTGATGATCCTGCACATCAGCAAGGTATGCTTGACCACCTCGGCACCCTCGTCCCGATGGGGCGAGTCGGTGAAGCCGATGAAATCGCCAAAGCCGCGCTGTTCCTCGGCAGTGACGACTCAAGCTTCGTCAATGGCGCCGAAATTTTTGCAGACGGCGGCATGGCCCAAGTCTGATTCGCCCAGTTACAAGCACGCCCCCGTTGCTCAATGGTAACGGGGGCGTGTGTTTGGTTGGTTCAGTGGGGTCAGTAGCCCACACCACGAACACCGCCTGAAGCCCGGATGGATTCACCTGTCACCCAATGCGAATCCTGCGATGCCAGAAACACGGCCAAGGGTGCGATATCTTCCGGCTCACCGAAGCGACCTAGCGGAGTGCCCGCGATGAGCTTTTCACCAAATTCACCGGCAAAATTTCCGTCAGTCGCCGGCGTGTTCGTGTGCCCTGGCAGGATCGAGTTGACCCGGATGCCACGCGCGCCCAGCTCCCTGGCCAGTGCAAAGGTGAAGGTATCGACCGCGCCCTTGGTCGCCGAGTAAACACTCGAAGCCAGGTAGGGATCGGTGCTGAGAATCGAACTGATATTGATGATGCTGCCTGTCGGCCCCAACAGCTTGACGGCCTCGCGTACAGCCAGAAGGTAGCCCAACACGTTCAGGTTGAACTGCTTGTGGAAGGCTTCTTCAGTCAGGTCATCGATCATCTGGAACACCGCGACACCGGCATTGTTAACCAGCACATCCAGGGTGCCATACTCAATCCGGATCGTTTCGAACAGTCGCACCACATCTGTTGCCAGGCTCATGTCTGCCTGGACAGCAAAAGCGCGACCGCCACGCTCTGCGATCTGCGCAACGACTGCCTCCGCGTCGGACTTGCTGGAGGCGTAGTTGACGATGACTGTTGCGCCCTCTGCGGCCAAAGCCTTGGCGATCCCGGCGCCTATGCCTTTGGACGCACCCGTGACCACCGCTATTTTTCCTTCGAGTTTCATAAACTGACCTTTGATATGACGTGATATGAGGCTTGCTTGCAGTCGGGGCTTGCATGACCGCTGGTGCAACGAGCCGCGTGTCATCAATATTCAGCGATTGAACGATCAGACGTTTGCCGGTTATTCGCTCATCCTTGCCTATTCTTCTCAGCTGGCTTGCCACGCACCTGGATTTAGCTCACGGTGGCAGGCATGAAAAAATCACTGGCAGAACTGCGCAGCATCGTGATGCGCGCACAAGACAAGTGGACCGAAACCGGATTACCCCGCGTGGCCATGGTCCGGGCAGAGGCCTGTGCGGATCAGGTCTATCAGCCGATGTTGCATCTGGTGCTCCAAGGCACCAAGACCCTGTCGATCGGCGCGGACGTTTCCAGATACACCGAGGGCACCTATTTTCTGGTGCCCGTCGATGTGCCCGCGACGGGCCAGGTACACGCCGACACCCTGGATCAGCCTTATCTTGCCGTCAGCCTGACCCTGGATCCCGATGTAATCGCTACGTTGCTGATGGACGAGGGCAAGGCGCCGAGGGCGGCGCAAAACGCTTGTTTTGAGGGCGTGTACGCGCCCGCTGAAATGATGGATGCATGGTTACGCATGATGCGACTCATGGATCGCCCAAATGAGGTCGCGATACTGGCGCCGATGATCGAACGCGAAATTTTGTTGCGCGCGCTACAAGGACCACTGGGTAATATTCTGCGCGACGTTGCACGACCTGATGGCCGAATGACGCAGATCCGCCGGGTTACCCAGTGGATCCGGGAGCATTACGCAGAGCCTTTTCGCGTCGAGCCACTGGCGCAAATGTCAGACATGAGCGTTGCCGCCTTCTATCGGCACTTTAAATCCGTGACCGCCATGACACCGATTCAGTACCAGAAGCGCCTGCGCTTGCTAAGGGCGCGCTGGCTGCTGCTGTTCGATACGCTGGACGCGACGTCCATCGCTTATGCCGTAGGCTACGAAAGCGCCTCCCAATTCAACCGGGAGTATTCACGCCTGTTCGGTCTGCCTCCGGCACGGGACGCGGCCAGATTCAGGACGCCCGCCCCAACCCAGCATGTATAACAGCCTCTTGAACAGCCAACACTCACCTCAGAAGTCGGTGATCACCGTGCCGGCAATACTCTGGGCAAATCCACCACCAAACACGTTGGCCGGCGTTGCAAAACCCGGCTGCTGCTCACCGTTCATTACTCGCCGCGCAGCTTCTATCGCCGCCAGCGGCGTAAAGGAATAGCCGTTGACGGTGTCAATCACCGAGCGCGCGATTGCGCCATCAGTCCCGGTGACCTCAACCACTGCCCGCGCGCGATGAGCAGCCCTTTGCTCGGGTGTGGGACCATCAGGCAACTGCGACAGATCACCTTCGGGAAACGCTTCGCCCGTGATATGCACGAACATCGCAATGTTGCGGATGCCGGTCGAATGCCAGCCCGTCACCAGATCGCCGAATGACAACGGCGCACAGAGGACCGGTCCCTGGCCAAAATCAAAGAGCCGCGGCGCGGCGTCCGGTGTTGCAACCAGTTCGCCATCAACCCTGGCGAGCACGCCTGCGCCGAGGATTTCGCTGACGCTCATCGCAGACCCGCGAGACATCGAACCGGGGACCTGAAGCGCGATACTCAGCGCAACCGGTTTTACTGCACGCTTGGCAACATGCACCGCCAGCGAATCGGTAGGAACGACATCCCAGCCGACACCCGGCAACAGCATGACGTGGTTAGCTGCCGCTTCAGCGCCCAGCCCCTCGGCCATGCGGTAAATATTGATCTCGGCAGTGATGTCCAGATAGTGCGTGCCGACTTTGATACAGGCGTGCATCAACGGCTCGGCCGTTCGTGCAAACGGCCCGGCGAAGTTCAGCAATACTGAGATGCCAGATAAAGAGCCTTCGGCATCATGGGTATCAAACACCCGATAAGGCACGTCCAATTGCGCTGCGAGCGATTCGAGACGCTTGGCATTACGCCCGGCGATTTCGAAATCCAGACCGAGCGCTTTTGCTCGCTCAGCAGCCATCCGACCGGTATAGCCTGTAGCTCCGTAGATCAGTAGCGTACTCATTGGACGTGCTGCCATTTCTTGTAGACGAATTCGAGGCTGTACCCATCCGGGTCCAGCACATTGGCCGCGTAGTAATCGGGGTCGTAATGCAAGCGTGCCCCAGGTGGGCCGTTGTCCACCGCACCCTGATGCAGGGCAGCGGTATAAGCGGCATCAACTTCAGCCTGGCTGCTTGCGACAAAACCAACATGTACCGCGCGCCCACCCACAACGCCCTCACGCAACCAGAAAAACATCCGGCCATTGGCACCGAAGCCTTTCAGGTCAGGATGACCCGGTGGACCGTCCTTGCCATCGTAGTCCAGGCGCGCGGTGATACCCAGTGGGGCCAGGGCAGCTTCGTAGAAACGGATAGACCGTGCTATATCGCTCACGGACAAAAAGATATGATCCAGCATGGCGAAACCCTCATGTATTCAGATGTTGTAGCCACCGGCCACTTCGACCGTCTGGGCATTGATCCAGGCGCCCTCTTCTGACAGCAACATGGCAATGACGCGCGCGACGTCTTCCGGCTCGCCGACCCGGCCGAGCGCTGTTTGCGCCGCCAGCTTCGCCTCGAACTCAGCGTTTAGCCCCCCGCCCAAGTCGGTGCGGATGGCGCCGGGTGATACCGCGTTGGCCCGTATGCGCCGATCGCCGAATTCTTTGGCCATGTAACGGGTGAGCACCTCGAGCCCGCCTTTGAAGGCAGCATAGGGCGCCACGCCAGCGGTGGCGACGCGGGTAGTGGCACTGGTCAGGTTGACGATACTGGCATTTTGCGCGAGCAGCGGCAGTAGGGTTTGAGTGAGAAAAAACGGCCCCTTGAGGTGCACGTTGAACAGGCCGTCGAACTGCGCCTCGGTGACAGTTGCCAAGGGATTGAACAGGCCGTACCCGGCATTGTTGACCAGGCCACTTAGCAGGGTGGCGTTCCAGGTGTCCCGTAAGGTCAGTACCACTGACTCGCGAAACGCTTCGAAGCTGCCAACATTAGACACGTCGAGCTTGAGGGCGACAGCCTTGCCACCGACGCGCTCGATGCGTTTTACGACTGAGGCGGCGGCCTGGGAATCAGCGTTGTAGGTCAGGATGACACCCATACCGCGCCGAGCAATGTGCTCGGCTGCACTGGCACCGATTCCACGACTACCGCCGGTAATGACGATGACGCTCATTTTATGTTCCTCTGTGGCTTATAGGTGGCCCCACAGTAATCATCACGGTCGCCAGGGTCGTACTCGTTTCTACTTGAAACCTGCCTGTTTCTGCTTTTCGCTTGCATGGCGCAGCGTTCTGCCGTCAGCATGCCCAGCATGGACAATCAACTGAATGAACTCAGGGCGCTCGCGGCCAAGGCTGAAAATCGCCGCACCGAAACGGGCATTCCCCGCGTGGCCATGGTCAAGGGCAAGATCCCCGAACACATGCTGGCGGCGGTCTATGACCCGATGATCAATGTGATCCTGCAAGGCAGTAAAAGCATGAGCGTGGGGGATCGGACGCTTCGGTATGACCCTGCGACCTATTTCGTCATGTCCATTGATTTGCCAGCAGTGGGGTCTGTTCATCCAAGCGAATCGGGAGAACCTTACTTGGCAGTGAGCCTGACGCTGGACCCGACAGTGCTGACAACGCTGTTTGCAGACCTGCCCAAACCTGCCAGCAACGTTGAAAACACTCTCGGATTCTCCGTTGCTCCAGTCACGACCGATCTGATGGATGCTTGGGTGCGAATGTTGCGATTGATGGGCGATCCGGACGCCATCGCAGCCCTGGCCCCGGTTTATGAACGGGAAATCATCTTCCGTGTGCTCCAGGGTCCCCATGGCTGGATGCTGCGCGAGATTGCAGCGCCCGATACGGCGATGGCCCGAATCAACATGGCGATCCAGTGGATCCGCCGTGACTTCGCGCAACCCATTGGGGTGGAACGCTTGGCGCAACGAGCTTCAATGAGCGTCTCGGCGTTTCATCGCCACTTCAAGGCAGTCACCAGCCTGAGTCCTTTGCAGTATCAAAAACGGGTTCGCCTGCTCCAGGCTAGAACACTGATGGTGGCCCACGCCAAGAGTGTCATGGCAGCTGCCTTCGAGGTCGGCTATGAAAGTGCGACACAATTCAGCAGGGATTATTCACGGGTATTTGGACTTCCTCCTGCACAAGATGCCGGGAGGATCCTAGGGGAAACGAGCGCCACCAGACGCTAATCAATTTGAGGATCGGATAACCGGCTAGAAAAGATCCATGACCGTCAGCCAATTCGGATTTACCGGTTAGCCTCGCTGATAGCCGGCCTCTTGACGATTGAGTTCTGGCCCTCCTTCAAGATCAAATGTGGAATTACACTGAAAGCCAGCCAAAGCCACGCTGGTGTTTATCAGGAATCGCCATTCGCGATCGCTCACCCATCCGGTGCAAATGGGGGCAAACCTGGGGGCATAATTCGATTTTTTCAGGCTGTAACTACCACCCTAGAGCCAAGTCAAAATGTTTTTTGGCGACCCTGAGAGTCTTTAGGTGTCGCCGGATAGGCTGTTTAGCTGATCATTTCTAGCTTTTCATAGGCCATGGAGACCCATTCACTTCCCAGCCTGCCAGTCCCGTTGCCTTTGCCCGAAATCGCCATCAATTTGTTCTAGCACGGCATCTGGCACAGACCAGTGCCAGCCACGACGGCAAGAATCATGGCTTCGCCATCGCCAATCTCACCTGATACCTCGGTCTGGCGAGCATTCTCGCCTAAATGGGTGTCCGGTTTCATAGGCCACTACACGATGGCGTTACCGAAAGACGACTTTCGACCCGAAGCACACATTAGAACAGGGTAAATAAGTCCGTCGCCTTTCTTCCTTTGGTCTCGTTTTTTACCACCAGATTTCAGGTTGCTCACCGAGCACTCCGATAGGATCAGGCAATACTAAAATCCAATCAGGCATAGTCCCCAACCACTCTCCGCCCTAGCATGGCCTCACCTTATATATTCAGGAGTGCGCCCCATGAGTGCAGAAAAAACCATTTTTATCACCGGCGTTAGTAGCGGCTTTGGCCAGGCCCTGGCTAAGGAAGCTTTCGCTCAGGGCCATCGAGTGATCGGCACTGTTCGCAGCGAATCCTCTCTGGCAACTTTCCAGGCGCTCTTGCCTGAGAGAGCCCATGGTGTGGTGCTGGACGTTACCCACTTTAATGCCATCGACGCCGTGATCGCCGCTGTTGAGGACCAGTATGGCCCGGTGGATGTGCTGGTTAACAACGCGGGTTATGGCCACGAAGGGATTTTCGAGGAGTCGTCGTTGGCGGAAATGCGCCGTCAGTTCGACGTCAATGTATTCGGTGCGGTGGCGATAACCAAGGCGTTTGTGCCGTATTTTCGCCAGCGGCGCGCGGGGCATATCCTCAATATCACCTCCATGGGTGGCTATATCACCATGCCAGGCATTGCTTACTACTGCGGCAGCAAATTTGCGCTGGAGGGCATCTCTGACGCGTTGAACAAGGAACTTGCCCCCTTCAATATTTTTGTTACGGCCGTGGCGCCGGGGTCTTTCCGAACGGACTGGGCAGGTCGTTCGATGCAGCGTACGCCGCGCAGCATCAGTGACTACGATGCGACTTTCGACCCGGTGCGAAAAGCCCGTGAGGAAAAAAGCGGCCATCAACTGGGCGACCCGCAGAAAGCCGCACGCGCCATGATGACTATTATCGCCAGCCCGAACCCGCCGGCTCAACTGCTGCTGGGCAGCGACGCCCTGGCTCTGGTGCGTGACAAGCTGCACCGAACGGCGGAGAGTATTGAGCAATGGGAAGCGCTTAGCTGTTCTACGGACGGCTGAGCATAAAAGTGGAGAACGTGCAATCGATGCCGAAACCTAAGCACCCGAGCACAGCGCGTATGGTGCAGTTGATGGGCCAGCTTGCACCGCTGGAGGGTTACAACCTGAGTCCGCTGGATGATGTGCGTTTTCTGCGTTCCAACCGGCCGCTGATGCGCACGCCGGTTTTATATGAACCGGGTATCGTCATCCTCTGTCAGGGGCAGAAACGCGGCTATCTGGGTGATGAAGTTTACATCTATGACGCCCAGTATTATCTGGTGGTGTCAGTGCCAGTGCCTTTTACAATGGAGACCGACGCTAGCGAGGCGGAGCCAATGCTGGCGGTGTACATACGTCTGGATTTCAATCTGGCCGGCGAGCTGATTCAGCAGGTAGATGAGGTACGGAACATCAGCGTGGCTCAGCCTATGGGCATGTACGCCTCGTTCATGGACGAACCGCTGCGCCAGTCGACCTTGCGTTTTCTAGAAATCATGGGCGACCGCACCGACGCGCAAATCCTCGGCCCGGCGATGTTGCGCGAACTTTACTACCGCATCCTCACCGGCGAACAAGGCGGCACCCTACGCGCGGCCATCGCCCAGCAGGGTCAGTTCGGCAAGGTAACGCGCGCCATTCACAAAATCCACCGCTGTTACCACGAGCATCTGGATGTAGAAATCCTGGCCCAGGAAGCGCAGATGAGCGTGCCTAACTTTCATCTACATTTTCGCAAGGTGACTGATTCCTCGCCTATGCAGTACCTCAAGTCGACGCGGTTGCATCAAGCGCGATTACTGATGCTGCGTAACCACCTGACGGCGGCCAAGTCGGCATTTCTGGTGGGTTATGAAAGTGCTTCGCAATTTAGCCGCGATTTCAAACGCCTCTTCGGACGCACACCGATAGCGGAGGTGGCGTGGATGAAGCAGACGTATGCGTTGCCGGCACCGACAACCCCCTCGCCCTTCGTGTCATCACACTGAGCTTCAAACAATCCTGTCTGGCCCGTCGCCAGTAGGCTTGGGAACGCCGTACCTTTTCAGTCTACGGAGAAAGGGGACGGATTTCTTTACCCTACTTCGAACGTCCACTATTGGCCGATTCTGTTGAAAAAATCGGTTTACCCAAAACGTGTCTGCGTCCGGCCAAGTCATCTACCCAAGCCCGACAAGCCAGGACATGGTGTGCACTTAAATTTAGGTGGGCACCAGTTCTAGCCTTTTAATCGGGTATCTCATGCTGCCAACACGCCGTTCTTGTTCCAAATCATTCAAGCGTGTGTCCAGCCCGGAGCCTCGATTGCCAGCGTCGCCCTCAGCCATCACCTCAACGCGAACCTCGTCCACAATTGGATTCGGGTGCAAACGCAGAACAGCATCGCACTTCAACCTCTATTATCCGGTGCCTATGCAATCGGTGGCGCAAGGAACTGCGAATATCAGCGTTGAAATTCTGCATCCGCGCGACACCGTCAAAGTGAACTGGCCGACCGATATCCTACCTTTACAGCGGGTGCATAACCCGCGTGCTCGCAGAGCAATCTCATGCCATCCGGAACAATGATCTGACGATCAGTCATGGTTGTGGAGCCCAAAATATAAACGGATACGAACGCTAACTCACGTGCCAGCGCGGCGTCCACTCGGGTCACTGGTCAACCCTGCCTCATAAAACCGCACTCGCCACTCCAGAAACCCCGGCCAGTAAGCGAACGACAGACCACTAATAAATAAAGGCGAGCATTGGCGTAGCTGCTTTCTCCATAGAAATACTAGCCCCGCGGCGAAAGAACTATCGAGATCCGCCCGTTTAACCCCCTTACTCTGAAATTGACCTGTCGAGAAGGTGGCTCTCGGCTGAAGAGGGCTTGCGACGGCGAATAATCCGTATGCCAGGCGACCGTAGTGGTGCTCTTACAATCTCAATCGGTAACCAGGTGAGGACTATCGGGGAAAGAGCCATTGCAGTGACGAACGCGTTCAATCCCCCTTCGCAGATAACGCCAGAGGAGAATTCACTTTCTTCGCCATTGAGAGTACATACGGTCCGCTCATCAACGGACTTTAAGCAGGACCATCTGCCCTCCTCATTTCCGTGGGCATGTTTAATAACCTCACTGCTATTCAAAACTTCTAGATCAGGGAAGTTGAAGTCCGCAATATCAAGGCCACTGGCTCGCGTACCTGGTACTGATCGGCCTGCTCTGCTGGGAGCGCTTTCGGCGTTCTTGCGCCATGCCAACAATTGAAGCATTACCTGCATCTCCGGTCGGCGCGACAGGTTGATAGTCGAATCCGATAGCTCCCGAGCGCGGGTTGTATCCGACGGTTGTACAGGCGACGTGGACTGAGCCTGCAATTGGGATTGGAAATCTGCCCCATGAGTCGTTGTCCGCAACTTGTTTTCTGAAGTCGGCAACATTGATGAAGCTGGCGGTACCGCAGATATACCTGTCATAGGAACGCCTCATATCTCGCCTGGTGTCGTGAGTCTCGCCAGTGTTGGTGGCGTGACGGTGTACAAACAGAAAGGAATCGCGCTAACGCAACCTGTCTTCAATCGTCCGTTTACAGTTCAGTTTCTTCGCCTCATCAGATCCCGCTGAACCAGTTGTATCCTTGGTCTTCCCAATACCCGCCCGGGTTGTCGTTGCTCACGAAAATCTCGACAACATGCTTGGGGTTTTTGAAGCCCAATTTGGTGGGTACTCGAACCCTCAGCGGATAGCCGTACTCGGGCGGCAACGCAACGTCACCGTAATCCAGCGCCAGCAGTGTCTGCGGGTGCAAGGCCGTCGGCATGTCCAGGCTGGAGTAGTAATGATCAGCACATTTGAACCCGACAAATTTCGCTGTGGTGTCGGCCCCGATGCGTTCCAGAAAGCTTTTGAGAGGTACGCCCCCCCACTGCCCAATGGCGCTCCAGCCTTCAACACAGATCAGCCGGGTGATATCGCTACGTAGCGGCAGGTTGCGCAAGCTTTCGAGTGTCCATGGAGCCTTGTTCCTGACCCGGCCGGAGACGGCGAGCGAGTAACTTGCCAAGTCCACTTCAGGGATGTCGTCCTGGCTATAGAATGCGTTAAACGGAAATGGCGTGGTGATCTGCGCCCTGCTGAAGGTCGGCGCCAGTTTCTGTCCGCTGAACAGCCATGCCTGGACCCTATCGTTCCAGCGCGACATGGCCCACAGGACCTTGTCGACCTGATCGCCGTCCTGCAGGTTGCAGCCGGTCAGCATCGACATCGCGCCCACGGTCAAGCCGGCACGAAGGAAATGGCGGCGCTGGATATTCTCCAACTCAAGCTGTTGCGCAGGTTCAAGCCTGACGCGCTGAACAGTTCCTTTTTTGGATTCAATCATGGCCATTTCTCCTGATATCAAGCGACCGCGCACCACCTGTAATCATTGGCATCAGGGTTTTGGGTACCAGCATTACCAACCCAAGATGAATCACGACGAATGCAGCAATCATCGCCATCGCCGCAAAATGTACGTAGCGAGCGACGTCATAACCGCCCAGTAGCGCGACCAGCTCTTGAAGTTGAATGGGTTTCCAGATCGCCACGCCCGAAATGACGACGAGTGCGCCTGCCGCCAGCACCATCCAGTACATAAGGCGCTGCACTGCGTTATAGACACCCTTTTCATGCACGAGCCGAAAGCGCAAAGCATCCGTCAAATCACGCTTCAACGCGGCAAGACCAATGGGCAGCAACTCACGTTTGAAATGGCGACTGACGACCCCATACAGCACATAGATTGCGCCGTTGATCAGCAGCAGCCACATGAATGCGAAATGCCAGGCCAGCGCCCCACCCAGCCACCCACCCACGGTTACCGACACTGGAAACCTGAAGCCGAACAGTGGCGAGGCGTTGTAAATGGCCCAACCGCTCATAAACATGCAGACCATGCAGGCGGCGTTGAGCCCGTGGGTGAGGCGAACCGGCCAGGGATGAAGCTTTTTCTGTCTCACGTGTTTGCCCTCGAAACCATCCATGTAGCGGAGCGTTGCCAAACGGCAGCGCCCCTGCCTTTTCAGGTGATTACATCGGTGGTCGGAAGCCATCCTTGCCAACCGCAATGCCGCGCGCGGTGGTTCCATCTGCGGCGGGGAACACGACAATTTTCGTACCTTTGACCAGTTCATCGGCTTTGCCTGGCTCGACGTAGGCGATTGGCACATCGTCCGGTACGACGATTTGTTTCTCGCCACCCTTGTAGTTGACGGTCAATGTGCGGCCGTCAGCTTTGGACAGTTTTCCCACGGTACCGTTGGTCATGGTGCCTGTGCTGCCATCCGCGTTCTGCCAGCCATAATGACCTTCGCCGCTGCCCTTCAGGCTGGCGTCAAAAACCGTCACCTCCAGCGCCTTCAATGTTCCGTTGGCCTGCGGGATGGCCGCCGAGCCAATGAAGCTGTCGGATTTGATCGAGTCGATATTGGCCTTCGATACTCGGTTGATACCGGTCTTGTCAGTCAGTCCGATAGTCTGCTGGGCGCCGGAGCGGACAGTGAATGTCAGAGTATTGTTGCTGACGCTTTCCACCGTGCCACGCAGCGGTTTGATCACCGGCATGTCAGCCGCGGTAGCAATGACAGCAGCACTGAGCATCAACAAACCGAACGTGGTGGACAAGGCGTTTTTGAGTTGCATGGCGACGATTCCTCATGGGTTGATGTGCCGCCATCCTCGACCGCAGACCGGGACGTCACGATGACCGCCGAATGACATTTTTGTCATTCGCCAGCCCATTCCAATGAATGACAGAAATGTAACCAACTGCGCCGCCTCATCTCGTTACACTGCACAGCCGAGAAACCGATGTCGCGGGCTGAATCCCGTCATGAAGAGACCCGAGCGCACCTCACGATGCATATCCTGCTGATCGAAGATGACACCAAAACAGGTGAGTACCTCAAAAAGGGGCTCGGCGAATCCGGTTACAACGTCGACTGGACCCAGCATGGTGCCGACGGCCTGCACATGGCCTTGCATACAACCTACGACCTGATCGTGCTGGATGTGATGTTGCCCGGGATTGACGGATTTCAGATCATTGAGCTCTTGCGCGCCAGACAAGACGTACCCGTGCTGTTCCTCACCGCGCGCGACCAATTGCATGACCGCATTCGCGGCCTGGAACTGGGCGCCGATGATTACCTGGTCAAACCTTTTTCGTTTACCGAACTGCTGTTACGCATCCGCACCATTTTGCGTCGCGGTGTCGTACGCGAAGCCGACCATTTCCACCTCGCAGACCTGGAGCTGGACCTGGTGCGGCGCCGCGTTACACGCCAACAGCAAGTAATCGTGCTGACCAACAAGGAGTTCGCCCTGCTGCATCTGTTTCTGCGCCGGGCAGGCGATGTGCTGTCCAGGACACAGATCGCTTCGGAAGTCTGGGACATGAATTTCGACAGCGATACCAACGTGGTGGACGTAGCGGTCAAGCGCCTGCGCAGCAAGGTCGACCAGCCCTATTCGAACAAACTGATCCATACCATTCGCGGTATCGGCTATGTCTGCGAGGTGAGGCCATGCGGTCCCGACGCCAACCCTCTCTGACCCTGCGATCGACCGTGGCGTTTTCCATGGTAGCGATGCTGGCCGTGGCCGGTGCGGGCTTTTATCTGTATCAGACGATGAAAGCCTCGGTATTGGTATACAGCGATCATGCGGTCATGGGCCGTCTGGAGCACTTTCGTAAGCTGTTGCACTACGAACTCGCCATCGAGAAACTGCGCGACAGCCCGCAGATTTTCAAGAACATGCTCGACAGCGAAGACGACATCTTCATCATTGAAGAGCCCGGACAGCAACCGGTAATCCACGTAAATCCACTGAACGTTACGTTGCCTGAACTGCCCGTCATCGGCCAGGATACAAAGCTGAGCGTCAGTGACCTGCGCAGCGGCGTGACCGACTCGGGAACAATGCTGCGCGCCGCTACCGTCGTCACAACATCGGGTGGGCGCGAAGTCCGACTGACGGCCGCGCACCTCATGGGCAAGGAAATGGCTATGCTCGCAGCGTATCGCGAACGTATCTACCTGGCCGTTGCGCTGGCCTTTCTAGCGACAGCGTTGTTGGGTTACCTGGTACTGCGTCGAGGGCTGCGCCCGTTGCGCAGAATGGCCGCACATGCCGCAGCCATCACGCCCGAGCGTCTCCACAGCCGCATGGACAGCGCTGATACGCCGGTTGAACTGCAACAGCTGAGTGATGCCTACAACGCGATGCTCGATCGCCTTTCCCAGGGTTATCAGCGGTTGACGCAATTTTCCGCCGACCTTGCCCATGAAATTCGCACGCCGGTGGGATCGCTGATGGGGCATTGCCAGGTCGCCCTTCGCCAGCGCCGCAGCGAGGATGACTATCAGGCACTCATCGCTTCGAATCTTGAGGAGCTCGAACGGATCTCCCGTATCGTCGAAAGCATTCTGTTCCTTGCGCGCGCCGATGAAACGCAAGCAGTGGTGGAGCGCCAAAAACTGTCGCTGCATGACGAATCACAGCGCATTGCTGAATATTTTGAAGGCTTGGCTGAAGAGCGGCAAATGACCTTCCAGATAACAGGCGATGGCAACGTGCTCGCTGACCCCTTGCTGCTGCGCAGAGCCTTGAGCAACCTGGTAGCAAATGCGATTCGCTACGCCCACGAAGGCACCGAGATTTTGATGCGGATAATGGAAACCCACAACGGTGCCCGGATTGAGGTGGAGAACCAAGGGCCCGTGCTGAGTAACGAAACCTTGGGCAAACTCTTCGACCGCTTTTACCGCGGCGATGCGTCTCGCCACCAGAACTCTGACTCCTACGGCCTTGGCCTCGCCATCGTCGTGGCAATCATGCAACTGCATGAAGGTCACGTGCGTGTCGAACAGCCAAAGCCCGGGATTATCCGTTTTTCGCTGTCATTCCCTGCAGCTTGAACGACATCAGCGGGCAGCGCTTGTGGTTCGCGCCGCTCACTGAACATTATGCAAACATGTCATCCCTTGAAAGCGTACTCAGGCGCTGATGTTGGCTCACTGGGTACTTTTCATCGCCCGCTACGGGTGCCCAATCTTTCAACGGTGTCAGGAAATGCAGTTCAAAACGACGTGACAGAAACGCCCATTTTCCGTCGCGACGTTCAAACCTGTCGTGGTACAACCCGCTGACTTGAACCGGACCTTTTTCAAGGTCATGGAACAGGCAATCTGCAGCCACCGTACCCACCGCGCTGTCACCCTCGATTTCAATCAGCGGGTTGGCCATCCAGTGGTGCATATGTGGCATCTGGCGCCAGCTGTTTTGCGCCATCACGATAATTTCATCACGGTTATCGGCCTTGCCAAAACCCGGTAGATCCAGTGTCGATTCTTCGTGCCAGATTCCACTCAGAAGCGACACGTCAATACGGTCGAACGCATTGGCGTAGGTGCTGATCAGCGACTCGATGGCGGCGCGACTTTCCAGTGCTTGCAGTCGCGTAGTCAGTTCTTCAATGTTCATGATGGGGTTTCCCCTGCTGAGACTTCGCAAAAGCGACAAAGGCAACCCTCTACGAGGGCTGCGCTACGGTTGAGCCCGTGTTCAGATCTGCGACAGGCCGCCGTCGACCATCAGCTCCACACCGTTGACATATTTCGCATCGGCAGATGCAAGGAACAGCGCCGACGAGGCGATTTCTTCTGGTTGGGCCATATACCCCAGCGGAGTGATCTGCTCGACGTGTTGGCGCAGCGCGGCAATCTCGCTTTCGCTCATCTTCAAGCCGTTATCCATTAGAGGCGTGCGGGTGAAGCCAGGGCTCAGGACATTCGCTCGAATCTTGCGACCTTTGAGTTCGTTGGCCCAAGTCCTGGCGAAGGACCGTACTGCGGCCGTGGATGCGTTGTAGAGGCTCAGTCCTTCCATGCCATTGCTGGAGCAGATAGAGGCCGTCAGAACGATCGAAGCACCATTTTTCAACCGCGGCATTAACGTCTGAACGGTAAAAAAGCCCCCCTTCACGTTAATGTCGAACAGGTTGAAATAAGCCGCCTCGGAGGTCTCGCCCAGCGGGTTCTTTTCACAGATACCCGCGTTGGCAAACACTGAGTCCAACTGATCGTTGCGCGCCTCAATCGTCGCCTTGAGCTTATCGAGATCAGCCTGGCGGGCGACATCGGAAATGACCGCGACCGCTCTATCGCCAAGCTTGGCCACCGCCGCCTCGAGCTTGGCTGCCGAGCGCCCGGTGATGTAAACGCGCCTGGCGCCCTCGGCAATCAAGCCCTGCGCAATCGCAAACCCGATCCGGTGGATGCGCCGGTAACGACGGCAACCTGATCAGCGAATTTACCTGACATATCTGACTCCGCAATCTCGGTTGTGTGGCTCGACTTGAACCCCAGTGCGGTCATTTTGCGAGGAGTCAGGCGCTGAGCGGCAGTCTGCAGAGCAAGGCCTTCCACGCCGCTCGCACCCTGCACACGCAACCAGACCGCCGAAAGAACTCGTCGTGACCGAAGCAGCCATGCCTGGTCAGGTGTGGTTTCTCAGCCTCGCGCTGCCCAGAGGTTCGCAGTTGAAGCATTCTTCAGCACACCACCTTCTTGAAAAACATGGGCACTCAGTCCACCATGGACAAATATGCCACGCATTGATCGATAGCTCTGCGCTGATCCAGCGCCCCATCAATCTCCAAAAATCAGTCATTAGCTAATGAAGAATATTGAAAACTACAAAGTGGTTGCGGACAGCATCGCTACGCTGCTTTTCCCAAATGCAGAAGTCATTGTTCATCATGTAAAAAGTCAGACCGTTGTCCACATAGCGAACAACTTTTCCAAACGAAAACTGGGCGATGATTCAGCACTAGACGAAGAGTTAGGTGATTTTAGCAATGCGAGCAGCATAGGGCCTTATGAGAAAATCAATTGGAATGGGCAAAAAATCCGCTCTATTACCAGCGTTCTCTGTGATCAGGATGGTAAGGCCGAATATCTGCTGTGCATTAATTTAAATTTCTCCGTTCTTGAGCAAGCTCACCTTGCACTGGCTGATTTCTTCAAAGTCAGCCGCCTAATACCGCAACCCGACGCACTGTTCAAGGATGATTGGCAAGAGCGAATAAATACATTTCTTCATGCGTGGTTACAAGATAAAAATTTGTCGTTGCGCACTCTTAACACCAAGGATAAACGTGCTTTGGTCGAGGCGTTATTTGCTGAGGGGGCGTTTAAGGGACGCAGCGGTGCTGATTATGTCGCCAATGTTCTGAACATGGGGCGCGCCACCGTATATAAGTATTTGAAACAGCTGAGAAATTAATCGAGGTGCGAATCAGCTAATATAGAACGCATCTGCAAACCAAGCTCAAGCGCCTCGAAAGAGGCTTTGACGTGTAAAAAACCATTAAACAATCGACATAACCGTTCGCTCCAGTACGCCTCCTAAGTCTTTGGAAATATTCAGCAGTCGCTCGCCGTCCAGCGATGCGTGCGTGTATATTTTCTGTCTATCAATCTTTCTTTGTCGCCGTCGCTTTCGGTCGAGTACACCTGTAGTTATCCAAAACTTATATTTACGATTGCTTGCGGCCAAGAACTTGCACATCTAATCAAATTCGGCAGTTTGTAATCCGGACTTAACCACCTTCTATAAAAGCTGAGGTACGCCCTGGCACCTGTCGAGTGGTATATCACTCCAAACGCATCATGGACGTATTAAGAAATTGCTGGTCAACCCCCGTTTGATGTACCGCAGACAGGCAATCAAGGCAGGTGCTAGTAACTGACCTAAAGAGAAAGAGAACACAAGCCGGACGCACACAATGCTCTCTGACGCATAAGAATAATGTCCATGAGGGATTTTTTCCATACAGAAATATTCGTCATGTATCGCTGTCAGCCCTTATCTAGAGCCATCAAAACCCCATTCGAGAATTTTCATGATGCTTTTTTGATCAGGGCTGACTCGATTTTTATGATTGCCACATGGAGATTACGAGTCTATTGTAGATAAATATTCTACATATTGTGATGGCTTTCCCATGTCGATCCAGACTCGCTTCACTGATTTACCGCCACTCAGTCCGGGCGCCCCGCTGCATTTGTACACACATGAGTTCACTGGGAAGGGGAGCTCGCGCAGTGCCTATATTCAGGCAGGACTGCACGCTGACGAGCACCCTGGTTTGTTGGTCGTGCAGCACCTGAAGAAAATGTTAGTGACGCTGCATAAACAGAACAAAATTCTAGGTCGAATAGTGTTGTGCCCTTTTGCCAATCCAGTTGGCATGACCCAAAACGTTTTTGGGTTCTGGGCTGGTCGCTTCAATCTGGCAAACGGCGAAAATTTCAACCGTAACTTCCCAGATCTGCTGCCTCTCCTGGATGCACAGCTCAATGATTCCACCTGCCAAAAACTGCCCCCTAAGCAGCGCCTGATGAACGCCGTTGGAGCACTGTCGCCGACCGATACGGTTAGTGCTCTGCGTCAGACGTTATTGGGTGAAGCGCTGCAGCATGATGTTGTGTTGGATCTCCATTGCGACACTGCCGGCGTCCTGCACCTCTACGCAAATCAGGGCCCGCGTGACCAAGCGCTTAAGCTGGCCGAGTGCATGAACATCGAGATAGTTTTTCTTGAGGAGTCAGCTGGCGGTCAACCGTTTGATGAATCATGTAATCGTCCGTGGGACTGGCTCATCAAGAACGAACTCCTCAGCAAAGAAGCACGCCCATTCGCAGCGAGTATCGAGTTGCGTGGGCAGGCAGATGTCGATGATCAACTTGCTCACGAAGATGCTCTAGGCATTTTGGATTTTCTCGCTGAAGAGGGGCTAATTCGGCTTGATGCCCCAATCGAGGCGAAATGCATTCCGCAGGTTTATCCGCTGGAAGGTGCAAGCCATTTGCCGTCTCCCGGCCATGGTCTGCTCGTCTGGAAAAAACGAGTCGGGGAAGCCGTTTCAAAAGGAGAGTTAATCGGGGAAATCGTCCCACTCGACAGCGCAATTGGCACGCCTCGACTGCCTATCTTCAGTGATGTAGACGGGGTGATCGTGGTTCAACCTCTGTTCAAACTGGTTCGAGCAGGTCAGCGAGTAGCACTACTCGCGGGCACTGAACCCCTGCCCAATCGCCGGGCGGGCCAACTACTCAATCACTTCTGACTTATGAAGGAATTTTGAAATGTCGGTTGATCAAACCAGCTTGTCGTCTTTGTACGACTCGATATGCGAAGCACACAAAGCATTGCGACCTGCGGTAGCTGTAACGCCTCTAATTTACAGCGCACGACTTTCAGCCATGACCGAATGCGAGGTCTATCTGAAATGCGAACACCTGCAACATACAGGCTCATTCAAGTTTCGAGGCGCCAGCAACAAAATCCGTCTTCTCCCTGAAGCACAGCGTCAGTTGGGAGTGCTCACCGCCTCTTCAGGCAATCATGGGCAAGGCTTGGCTCTCGCCGGCAAGGTTTTGGGTGTTCCGGTTACCGTCTACACCACCACTTCTGCATCCGCATACAAGCTGGATGCCATTCGTGCCCTGGGCGCAGATGTCGTCAGTCTGGATCTCGACCCTTTGAGCGTGGAGTTGGAGGCTGCGCGCCAAGCTGCCGCTCAGGGCAAACCTTTCGTTTCACCTTATAACGATCCACAAATCATCGCTGGCCAAGGCACGATCGGTGTCGAATTGTTCGAGCAGGCCCCTGACCTTGACGCGGTGTTCGTGGCAGTCGGTGGCGGTGGGATGATTTCAGGGATTGGCGCTGCATTGAAAGCTCTCAATCCAAACATCGAAATCATCGGTTGCTGGCCAGCAAATGCACCGACCATGCAGCGCTCTCTCGAAGCCGGCGAGATTATCGAGATGGAGGAAGACGAGACCATTTCCGATGGCACTGCCGGCGGTATTGAACCAGGCAGCATTACCTTCCCACTCTGCCAAGCCTTGTTAACGCGCACAGTGCTGGTTAGTGAAGATGAAATCAAAGCGGCAATGCGCGATGTCGCAAGCTGTGAACGCTGGATCATCGAAGGCGCAGCTGGCGTTGCCGTGGCCAGCATGAAGAAACTCGCGCAGGAATACCGTGGCAAGCGTGTTGCCGTGGTCATTTGCGGTCGCAACATCATCCTCGAAAAATTCCTCGGAGCCGTTCAATGAAGGTGTTCAACAAGCAACAGATCATCTCCCAACTTGATCTGAATCTCGCCGTAAACCGCTTGGAGGAAGGCTTCGTCGCGTTCTCCAACGGCGAGGTGCAAGTACCGCCAGTTCAAGCTTTTTCGTTTATAGAGGCTAATGGCGATTGCTGCGTTAAATCGGCTTACGTTAAAGGCAGTGATACCTTCACCGTGAAGATATCGACAGGCTTCTACGACAATCCGAGCAAAGGCTTGGAGAGCAACGATGGACTGATGATGGTGTTGTCCGCTACCACAGGGCAACCACTAGCGTTACTGCAGGACGAAGGCTGGTTGACGTGTATTCGCACAGCGCTCGCGGGGCGAATCGCTGCCCGTTTGTTGGCTCCGCGCGAAGTAACGGCAATCGGCATCGTAGGTACCGGCATGCAGGCACGGATGCACCTGGAGCAGCTTCATGCTGTCACCGATTGCCGCAAGGTGGTGGTGTGGGGTCGCAACGACGTAGAGCTTGAGGCCTATAAGGCCTTTGCGAGTGATCTCGGCTATGAGGTGCAAACCACTCGTAACCTGGAAAACGTCGCACGGTCCGCAAATCTGATCATCTGCGTTACACCTTCGCGCGAACCTCTGCTCAAGAGTGAGTGGATTCAACCAGGGACACACATTACTGCCGTGGGCGCTGATGCCGCTGGCAAGCAAGAGCTGGATCCCGCTCTGGTCGCTCGCGCTGATCGCATCATTGTGGACTCCATCTATCAGTGCAGCCAGTACGGTGAAATCTCGCACGCACTTAAGGCAGGGCTGATTCGTGAAGAGCAGTTGGCTGAGCTTGGTGCGTTGCTGGCTGGTCGAGCCAAAGGTCGCGACAACGATGATCAGATTACGCTGGTCGACCTGACTGGTGTGGCTGTACAGGATGCCCAGATCTCCAGTTGTGCTCTGGCATCCATGAAAGGCTAATTCTCTCGCCATACCCAACTCGCGCGCCCACCCTGAGCGCGCTTGACCTTGCCCGGAGCGAAATCATGAAAATAAAAAAGCTGCCCGTTCTGTTTTCCAGCTCAGTCCTAGCCCTTCTGATGGCCGCTCACTCCAGCGCCGCGGACACCCTTAAAATTGGTATTGAGGCAGCTTATCCCCCATTCGCCTCAAAGACTGACAAAGGCGAAATTGTCGGATTTGATTACGACATCGGCAATGCCTTGTGCCTGCAGATGCAGCTGAAGTGCCAGTGGGTGGAGCAGGAATTCGATGGGTTGATCCCCTCTCTGAAGGTGAGGAAGGTAGACGCAATCATTTCCTCCTTGACCATCAGTGAGGAGCGGAAGAAATCAGTCGACTTCACCAATCGCTATTACCAAGCAGCTGGCCGCTTGGTAATGCTCGAGGGCAGCGACGTGGGTACAAACTTTTCGGGCTTGTCAGGTAAGAGGGTTGGAGTGCAACGTGCGGGGATCCATGACCGCTTTGCTACCGAAGTTCTCGCCCCAGCGGGCGCTCAGGTTATTCGTTACACGTCGCTCAATGAGGCCTACCTAGATTTGATCGCAGGCCGTCTCGAAGCTGTCCAGGGAGACGATGTTGCTGTTCAAATGGGGTTCCTCGACACACCCAGCGGCAAGGGCTTCGCATTTGCAGGAGGCCCACTGAGAGACCCGAAATATTTTGGTGATGGCGTCGGTATCGCGGTGCGTAAGGGTGACATAGCCCTGGCCGGGCGATTTAACAGCGCCTTGGCAGCAATCCGGGAAAATGGTGAGTACAAAAAGATTCAGAATCGCTATTTCAAGTTCGATATGTATGGCAAGTAAATTCTGAATTGACGCTAAAAAAGAAAATAATAAACAGATGATGACACTTCGTCGAACCACTAATGGCTCGTCAGGAGGCAAATTCGATGCAACTCGAATCGCTTGAGTTAAAAGCACTTCTAAATCTGCTCGAAAGGTTTGAGCATCAATCCAGCGAGGTTATCGACAGGCAACCGACGCCGGCTGGCTTTTTCACCATCATTCGATTAGGTGAGTCAGTTCCCAGGCTTAGTCAGAAAAGCGAGCGAATATGGAAGTTCAAACACCCAAAGCTTTGTGGCGGAGGCTTCTTTGTGTGTTGGCAGGTAAGTGATGTGGAGTTATGTCTAGAGGCAGTCTCAAATAGCGGCCGCTGGCCATCAGATATGCTCACGGCAGTTTAATCTCCTAGATGGCGAACCTTCAGTGTTCGCCATCGATCTTTTCAGACGTCTACCTCCAATTATTGCACACTGAAAGCCACCCAGAGCCATACTGGATTTCGTCAGGATCTGCTTGAAGCACTTCCTGCACGTCGACGTGCCAGTTGCTCCAGCGGGATGCGGACTTCAGATGCCTGACCTTCGGGTGCCACAGGCTCAAACGCTACGTTCCTTCTCTATCGCTAGCCCAGTACTGCAGGAACGTCAGATCCAGCGGCGAAACAGAACGCTGGCGTTAACCCCGCCGAACCCGAACCCATTTGAGAGCGCGTGGGTAATTGGCATCTTCCGTGACTTGAGGCCGACCAAATCAAGCCCGTCAGCCGCCTCGTCGGGATTGAGCAGATTCAACGTGGGGGGCACCACCTGGTCACGAAGCGCCAATACCGTAAAGATGGCTTCAATACCTCCGGCCGCCCCCAGAAGATGCCCAGTGGCGGATTTGGTCGAGGTGATCGCCACGCCGGAATCACGCCCGAACACCGAGCCAATCGCCGCCAGCTCCCCACTGTCGCCGACCTGGGTGGACGTGGCGTGGGCATTGATATGCTGCACATCGGCGGGACTGACATTGGCCTGGCGCAGCGCCTGCTCCATGGCCCGCCGGGCGCCGTTGCCGTCTTCCGGGCCTGCCGTCAGGTGATAGGCATCGGCACTGGTGCCATAACCGACCAACTCCGCCAAGGGTTTTGCCCCGCGCGCCAGAGCGTGCTCCAAAGATTCGATAACCAGCAACCCAGCACCTTCGGACATGACAAAGCCGTCGCGATCACGATCGAAGGGACGTGAAGCCTGCTGCGGGTGTTCGGCAAAACCCGTGGATAACGCCCGGGCTGCAGCAAAACACCCCAGGGTCACACGGTCTATCGCGGCTTCGCTGCCACCACATATAGCGATATCCGCCTCACCACTTCCGATGAGCCTCGCGGCATCGCCGATGGCCTGCACTCCGGCGGCACAGGCCGTGACCGGGGCGCCGAGAGGTCCTTTGAACCCGTGGCGGATGGAAACGTGCCCGGCCGCCATATTGGCGAGAAAGGCCGGCGCGCTGAACGGCGACAAGCGCCGCGGACCACGGGCATCGGTGGTGCGAACAGCATCGGCAATCGCGCCAAAGCCGCCCACACCGGAGGAAATGATCGTCGCGGTGCGTTCCTGGTCGACGGCATCAGTCGGATGCCAATCCGCTTGCGCCAGGGCTTCATCGGCGGCCACCAGTGCAAACTCGATGAAGCGGTCCATCTTCTTGCGATCCTTGGTCGATATGAAGCGCTCCGGCTCATACCCCGCCGTGGCGTCCTCTTCCAGCGATGGCACCTGGCCACCCACAGCAACACCCGTGCCCTGAGTAATATCCTCGGGCAGGTGACGAATGCCAGAGCGTCCAGCCAGCAACCGCTGCCAAACCTCTTCAACCGTGCAGCCCAGTGGGCTGACGATGCCGACACCGGTGACGACAATTCGCTTTGGAGCTTGGGGAATAATCATAAGAACCTCTTCATGTCTCAATCAACATCCACTAACAGCAGCGCTTGCCTGGCTTACGCCAGCCCCGCTGTTTCAGTTCGAGCCTGTTGGTCGGGACGGATCTTGAACCAGATGGAATACATCGCCGGCAGGAACACCAGCGTCATGATGGTGCCGACGAACGTGCCGCCGATCAGCGTGTAGGCCAACGTCCCCCAGAACACCGAGTGCGTCAGCGGGATGAATGCGAGGATGGCCGCCAGCGCCGTCAGCAGCACCGGGCGCGCCCGCTGTACCGTGGCCTCGATCACCGCATGGAACGGGTCCAGCCCTTCTTGCGTGTTGTGATGAATCTGCCCGATCAAAATCAGCGTGTTGCGCATCAGAATGCCCGAGAGTGCGATCAGGCCGACCAGCGCGTTGATGCCGAATGGCTGCTGGAATATCAGCAAGGTCGGTACCACGCCAATCAATCCCAGCGGCGCGGTGAAGAACACCATGATCATGGCCGAGATCGAACGTACCTGGACGATGATGATCAACAGCGTCAGCGCCACCATGATCGGGACCAGCGGCACGATCGCCTTGCCGGCCTTGCCCGACTCCTCGATGGCTCCGGCCTGCTCGATCCGATAGCCGTCTGGGAGACTGTCAATGACCGGCTGCAGTTGCTTGCTGATCACGCTCGACACATCCGGTGGCTGCAAGTTTTCAGCGATGTCGCCACGTACGGTTATCGTCGGCGTGCGATCACGCCGCCGCAGGATCGGGTCCTCCATGCGCACATCGACCTCACCGATCTGCGACAGCGGGATACGCTGCCCCGCCGCGCCCACCAGCGTAAAGCCTTGTATCTTGGCCGGATCCAGACGGATGTCTCCGGCAGCACGACCGACCACTTGCACCGAACGGATGTCCTCGCGAACCGCGGTGATCGCCACCCCCGTGAGCAGGAACTGCAATTGCTGGGCGACGGCATTCGAGGTCAGGCCCACCGCCTGCAAGCGATCCTGATCCAAATTTAAATGCAGCGCCGGCGTCAGCGGGCCCCAGTCGGTATTGACGGTGCGCATCATCGGGCTAGCCTGCATGACATCTCGTACCTGATCGGCAATTTCGCGCAACGTTGACGGATCAGGCCCCATTACCCGATAGGCAACCGGAAATGGCGAATAAGGACCAAACACCAACTGGGTCACCCGCACCCGCGCCTCCGGGGCGAGCCCTTCGGCGACCGCTTCGCGAAGGCGGAACTTGAGGGTTTCACGGGCCTCCTGGCTGTCCGTCAGTACCACTATCTTGGCGAACGATGGATCAGGGAGTTCCGGCGCCATCGCCAGGTAGAAGCGCGGCGCGCCTTGGCCGACGTAGGCGGTGACAATTTTTGCCTCTTCCTGCTTTTGCAGCCAGGCCTCGACCCTGGCGGTGGTGGCGCTGGTCTGTTCGATAGACGTGCCATAGGGCATTTGCACTTCGACCAGCACCTCCGGACGGTCCGAGGTCGGGAAGAACTGCTTCTTGACCAGCCCCATGCCGAGAATCGCCACCACAAACGTCACGATCACGGTACCGGCCACCCACCATTTATGCGCAATGACACGCGTCAGGACCTGGCGAAAACGGTTGTAATGCGAGGTGTTGTAGATGGCGGTGTGACCGCCCTCGACCTGCTTGATGTCCGGCAACAGCTTCACACCCAGATAAGGAGTGAAGGCCACCGCGACCACCCACGAGGCAATCAGGGCAATGCCGACGATCCAGAACATGTTGCTGGTGTATTCACCAGCGGTGGATTGAGCGAAGCCGTTGGGCATGAAACCGATCGCCGTTACCAGCGTTCCGGACAGCATCGGGGCGGCGGTATGGCTCCACGCATACGCGCAGGCTTTGATCCGGTCGTAGCCCTCCTCCATTTTCACCACCATCATCTCGATGGCGATGATCGCGTCGTCCACCAGCAACCCGAGCGCCAGGATCAGCGAGCCGAGGGTAATGCGGTCGAAGTTCTTGCCGGTGGCCGCCATGACCACAAACACCACGGCCAGCGTCAACGGCACCGCCGCCGCGACCACCACACCGACCCGCCAGCCCATGCTGAGAAAACAGACAAGCATCACCACCAGCAACGCGACGAAGAACTTGACCATGAACTCGCCGACAGCCGAGTCGATATTCACCGATTGATCGGTGACCTTGGTCAGCGTCATGCCCAGCGGCATGCCTTGATTGATTTTGCTGGTCTCGGCGTCCAATGCCTTGCCCAGGTCCAGCCCGTTCCATCCCTCACGCATCACGATCCCCAGCAACAGAGCCTCTTCGCCGTCATTGCGCACGAGGAAAGTGGCCGGATCTTCGTAGCCGCGCTCTACCGTCGCCACGTCCGACAGCTTCAGCGTCCGCCCCTGTATCGCCAGGGGCGTATCGCGGATTTTTTCCAACTTATCGAAGGCACCGTCCATCCGCAGCACGACCTGTGGACCGTTGGTTTCGATAGAGCCGGCGGGTGTCAGCAGGTTCTGGCCGTTCAGCGCAGCAAAAAAATCCTGGGGCGAGACACCCAAAGTGGCCAGCCGATCATGGGAGAAAGACACAAAGATGCGCTCGGCCTGCTCACCGATGATGTTGACCTTCTTCACGCCTGCCACGTGTAATAGACGCTGGCGCAGCGCTTCGGCATCTCGCACCAGCAATCGCTGCGGCTCGCCTTTGGCTTTCAGCGCAAACAATGCAAAGGTCACGTCGGAAAACTCGTCGTTGACCATCGGCCCGATGACACCCGCTGGCAACTTCGCGGCCTCATCGTCGAGCTTCTTGCGCGCTTGATAGAACTCCTCCTGCACTTGTGAGGGTGGCGTGCGATCGACCAGCGACACCATGGTGAACGCGAGACCGGGACGGGTGTAGGTCTCCGTGCGGTCATACCATTTCAGTTCTTGCAGGCGTTTTTCCAGTGGCTCGGCGACCTGATCCTGCATCTCCTGGGCCGTCGCGCCCGGCCATGCGGTGATGACGGTCAATTGCTTGACCGTAAACGGAGGATCCTCGGCGCGCCCAAGCTGGAAGAACGCCAGGGTGCCCGCGACCGCGATCAGGAAGATCAGAAACACGGTGATAGAACGCTCGCGAACGGCGAGCGCTGATAAATTGAGGCTCATTGATCGCCCCCGGCAACCTTCACATCACCGTTTTGAGCCAGCCTCACCTCCTCGCCATCGCGTAGCAAATGCGCGCCTAGCCCGACAATCCGCTCACCCACCTTGAGATCGCCAGCGACGCGCGCGCCGTCGTCGCTCAAGCCCAGGACCTGGATGGGTCGCCAGGTGACTTTCGCAGGCTCGCCGGTAATGACCCACACACCAGCTCCGTTGCCCGGGTCATACACTGCAGCGATTGGCACTTGCAGCACCTGCCGCCGGGTCCCGCTTTCGCCGATCCGCAGGGTGACGGTCGATCCCAGCGGCGCATTCGCCAACACACCCGCAAGCACATAGCGCGCCTCAAAGGTGCGTGTCACGCGATCCGCCGAGTCGGAAAGCAGCCTCAGCTTCGCGGTGACCGCACCCGAGGTGTCGCCATAAAGCGTCGCCTGCGCGGTGGTCCCTACCGCAGGTCTTAGCGTCTCGGGCAGTTGTACGATGGCCTCGCGTTGCCCGGCCCGCGCCAGTCGAACCACGACCTGCCCAGGGCTAACCACTTGCCCGGGCTCAACGAGCGTCTCCATTACTACGCCATCAGCGTCGGCCAGCAGCACGGCATAGCCCGTCGCGTTACGAGCCACATCAGCCTGGGCTTGCGCGGCGTTGAGTTGCGCCTGCGCGGTATCGGCTGCGGCTTTGATCTGGTCGTAGCCGGAGGCGGAAATAGCGCCGACGGCCACCAGGTCACGGTAGCGCGCCTCGTCATCTGCGGTCTGTTTGGCTCGGGCCTTGGCGGCTGCGACCGCCTCTTGCTGTGCTCGCGCCTGCAACCCCAGATCAACGGGATCTAGGCGCATCAACGCTTGACCGCGTTTAACCGTCTGGCCGGCATCCACCAGGCGCTCGAGGACCTTGCCCGAGACCCGGAAACCCAGGTCACTCTGGACCCGAGCCGCCACCACACCGGTGAAAGCACGCAAGGTGTCGGAGGAATCCTGAACTGCCGAGACCCGCACCAAGGGGGCAAGCGTGCGCGGGTCTTTCACAATAGAAGAGTCACCACACGCCGTCAGGACGAGAGGCAACAAGCAACCGGCGATGATGACAGGTCGAAGCAGGAGCATAGGTTCCCTACTCAATAATATGATGGAAGTCATATTCTCATGCTCGTGACCATTACTGTCAACAGTCACATAACTGATGCGCCCCACAGCACAAATCGAGGAGCTATGATTCGCCCATACGCCTTCGGTATACTTGCACATCCGCAGTCATCTTTAACCGTAACGTATGAACGTCAATTGACAGAGTGTGACCAATAAGTAATATGGTCACAACTCAGGTTCGTTTCAAGGAACTCCAATGCCTTCCCTGCGCCCCGCAGCTCTTTTGGTGAGCGCCAGCTTGATGGCTGGTTGTGCGGTCGGTCCGGACTACCATCGTCCGGACGCTCCGCTTTCGGCTCGTTACTTGGGCCAGCCTTCTGTGGGACAACGGTCCGCAGCGACGCCAGCCGACTTGGTAGCCTGGTGGGAGGGCTTTGGTGATCCAGCCCTAAGCCGCTTCATCACCCGGGCGCTTGAGCAGAACCTGGACCTGGCTCAAGCTTCGGCGCGGGTCGCGCAGGCACGGGCAAGCCTGGGTGCGGCAAATGCCGCCTTGCTGCCCTCAGGTAACGTCAGCGGCCAAGCCACACGCGCCTACCAGTCAATTGAAACGCCACTTGGCCAGGTGCTGAATTCAACGCCCGGCTATGATCGGCACGGAAACGCCTACGAGCTCAACCTCGATGCCAGCTGGGAGGTGGACCTCTTTGGCGGACTGCGACGCGGACGCGAGGCCGCACGGGCCGAGTACCAGGCCAGCGAAGCAGGGGCCAGCGCCACGCGGTTGGCCGTTGCAGCCCAAACCGCCGATATTTACGTCACTGCGCGCGGATTGCAGACCCGGCTGGTCATTGCGAAACGACAAGTCAAAACCCAACAGGACCTGTTGGAGAAAGTCCAATTGCTCTATAGCAAGGGTCTTGCAGCCGACTATCAGGTTCGCCAGACAGAGGGTTCGCTGGCGCAGGTCCAGGCAACAGTGCCGGCCCTGCGAATGGGACTGGATGCCGCCATGAACGCACTGGATGTGATGCTCGGTACGCCGCCAGGTACCCACCGTGCGCAACTGGCCAATGCGCAAGGCATTCCCATCGCGCCACAGATAACGGCTATGGGCTCGCCTGCCGATCTGCTGCGCCGCCGGCCAGATATCATTGCGGCCGAGCGCCGCCTGGAGGCCTCGAACGCGCGCATCGGGGAAGCAATCGCAGAGTATTATCCGCAATTCTCCCTCAGTGCATTGCTAGGGAGTGCCACGGCCGTATCCAGCAGTAACCTTTTCAGCAGCGGCGCCAGCCAGACGGCGGGCGTCCTGGGCCTGCGCTGGCGATTCTTCGATTTTGCCCGCATCAACGCGCAAATCGAGCAAGCCAAGGGCCAGGAAGCCGAAGCCCTTGCCGCTTACCGTCAGTCGGTGTTACGCGCCACCGAGGATGTCGAGAACGCTTTCTCCGCCATGGCAAATCGCGAAAGCCAGGTCACTACCCTCTCCAGGGGAGAAGCGTCTCTGACCCAGGCTCGCCAATCGTCGTTTATTGCTTATCAGAAAGGCACCGCCAGCTTGATCGATGTCCTGAATGCCGACGAGACGCTGCTGCAGGCATCGGATGCCCGAGCGCAAGCGCGAACGGACTCGGCACGGGCAGCGATCGCGGCATTCAGAGCGCTCGGTGGTGGCTGGCAACCCCCAGAAACCCGCCCCGTGGTCATTCGATGACTCGCAGTTGGGCACGACTTGCCGTCGTCAGCAGCCACTCAAGGCATGAGGCTACGCAAGATGAGGTTGGCGGTAAGCGCCGGGGCCTCTTCGACGAAGTCAAGGCTGTACTGTAATAGCAAAGGATTGACGAATGGCCGCAAGGCGAAGTGTATTGACTCTACGGTTTCGTCCAGCGGTGTCTTGCGTTCGAACTCACCTGCCTCACGCCCCTCCCGCACGATTTGCAGCACAAAGCTTTTGATTTTCGCGTCATAGACTTGCGAACTCAACCAATGCTCCGAGGCGGAAAAGGCCGCTATATCGTAGAGTTTCCGCTCATTGAAAAACAGGTTCACGCCGGTGCTGACTAACGTTTTGACCAAGCGTCGAAAGCGCTCCGTCGGCGAGATACCCTCTACATTGATAGCCTGCTCCACAGCCGAAGTGATCTCGGCGAGGCAATGGGTACAGATGGCCTCACCGATCGCCTGCTTGGAATCAAAGAATTTGTAGATATACGCCTTGGAGAACCCGATGGCCTTTGCCAAATCAGAAACCGTGGTTTTAGCGTAACCGTATTGACTGAAATGCTCGTTGGCCGCCGCGATAATCTGGTCTCGAATGTCATGATCCGCAGGACCACGCAGGCCGGACGATGGTATTGATGGCTGGTTCATGGGTTCAGCTTACTCATCTCAAAGGTGCTTGACAACTTGCGACCCACTTTCAAAACAGCCACAAAAACAACTAGTCGGGCCTACCCCGTAGTGGGTTTCACGCCTGATCCATAACCTCGAGCACTCCCTTGTCCTCGCCCAGGAATCCACCGCTTTGATGCTGCCACAACTGCGCATAGACGCCGTTTTTTCCAAGCAATTCGGCGTGGGTACCCTGTTCAATAATGCGTCCTTCGTCCATCACGATGAGCCGGTCCATGGCCGCAATCGTAGACAGCCGATGGGCGATGGCGATCACCGTCTTGCCCTGCATCATTTCATCGAGGTTTTCCTGAATAGCGACTTCGACTTCCGAATCCAGCGCGCTGGTCGCTTCATCAAGAAGCAGGATCGGAGCGTTCTTGAGCATCACCCGGGCAATTGCGACGCGTTGGCGCTGGCCGCCCGACAGTTTGATGCCGCGCTCACCCACGAGGGTGTCGTAGCCAGTGTGACCTTGCCGGTCGCTCAGTTGGTTGATGAACTCATCGGCCTGGGCATTGGCCGCGGCGCTGCGGATTTGCGCATCGGTCGCATCGGGACGACCGTAAGCGATGTTATCGCGAATTGAACGGTGCAGCAGGGAGGTATCCTGCGTGACCATGCCGATGGAGCTGCGCAGACTCTCTTGCGTCACTTGAGCGATATTTTGGCCATCGATGCGAATCTCCCCGCTGTTTACGTCATAGAAGCGCAGCAGCAGATTGATAAGTGTGGATTTGCCGGCGCCCGAGCGGCCAACCAGGCCGATTTTTTCACCCGGGCGGATGTTCAGGCTCAGGCCATCGAGGACCTGACGTTCGCCATTGTAATTGAAGCTCACATTATCGAAGGTTACCGCGCCGCCCGAGGTCACCAACAGGCCCGCGTCCGGCGCATCCTGCACCTTGGTGCCCTGGGTCAGTGTCGCCATGCCATCCTGTACGGTGCCGATGTTCTCGAACAGCGAGGTCATTTGCCACATGATCCAGTGCGACATGCCGTTGATACGCAACGCCATGGCCGTGATTGCCGCCACGGCACCCGCACCGACCTCACCCTGATGCCATAGCCACAGAGCATAACCACCCGCTGCCATGATCAACGCCACCACCAACGCCTGGTTGACGATCTCGAACTGGCTGACCAGGCGCATCTGGCGAAAGCCGGTTTGCTTGAAATCCTCCATCGCCGCACGTGCGAAGTGCGCCTCACGATTGGAGTGCGAGAACAGCTTCACCGTAGTGATGTTGGTGTAGGCGTCCGAGATACGTCCGGTCATCATCGACCGCGCATTGGCTTGTTCCTGCCCGACCTTCCCCAGACGAGGCACGAAGTACAGCATGGCCAGCCCGAACAACACGATCCAGGCAATGAAAGGCAGCATCAGTTTCAAAGCGAAGCCGCCGGCCAGTGCGATGATCGCGACGAAATACACCCCGATTCCGGGGGCGATCTCGATAAACGTGAATAGCACGTCGCGCACGGCTAGCGCCGTCTGCATCACCTTGGTAGTGACTCGGCCGGAAAACTCATCGGAAAAGAACGAAAGACTCTGCCGCAACATCAGGCGATGGAAGTCCCAGCGCAGCCGCAATGGCAAGTTGATCGCCAATATTTGGTGCTGCACCATGGTGCGCAACGCCACCAGCCCGACACTGGCCACCATTACGATGCCCATGCCCCACAACACGCGACTTTCCTGCGCCGCCGCATCCCCGCCAGCCTGCCAGGTCGAAAGCAGGTCAACGACCTGCCCGAGAAAGGCAAACAGCCAGGCTTCGTAAATCGATACACCGGCACTGAGTAGCGCCAGCGCAAGGATGTAACCACGGGCGCCCCGCGTGCAGGCCCACAGGAATTGCACCAGGCCGGCGGGTGGCGGTGGCGCCTGGTCAGGGGGAAAAGGGTCGAGCCTTCGTTCAAATGCACGCAGCATGGTGGTTTCCAAAACGATCAAGTTAAGGCGATTCTGCCATTGAACGCTTGCTTTGAGCGTTTTAAAAAAATTGAGGTACGCAGGTAATTACCTTGCGATTTCAGGACCCAAGAATATTCCCCATGTACGGAGGTCCTCGCTGAACTCGAAGACCGGCTAACCCTGTTCACCCGCCATCGCACGCTGGTGAAAATGCGGCAACCACTGCAAGGCATGCATAGCCGCGGAGAGTTGAACGTGCTCACGCCCCCCATGCAGCGTTCCTTTCGACTGAATACACTGCAGCCTCGCCCGGTACGAAAGGCCCAGGCAAGACAATCGGTTCCCGGCGGTACACGACTCAGCAGTCGTGAGTACCAGTCGAGGGTGTTTAAGGTAATCGATGGTGGTAGCGACAACCGACATGATCATTCTCCCTGCACGAAGCAGCCTGTTTCTACTCGATTCCTGTAAAGAAAGCTTGGTCTGTAGAAAAGTTCAAAACCCAAGTGATCCTCAGCCGGCGCCACTCTCTGCCAGCAGCAGGTCAACCACCGCCTGCGAACGCTCATGGGCAGGCGCGGTGCCTGCCGCGAAACAGCGTAATTGACGCTCGGCGCTGGTTCCGTCGTGCAGCAACTGCCGGGCCTGGGCAAAGACACCCTCCTCGCCCAATGCACGAGCAGTTTCACCGAACCTTTGCTCCGCCAACGCCAGCCATTGTTGGAGCGAAATCGCCGCCGTATCGGGCGCCAGCACGAAGCGTCCATGGGAACCCCAACGCCGGGCTTGAAGACGATTTTCCTTGAACAACCAATGGTGCTCGAGGCTGTATTGATTACCGGGGCTCGGCAACCGGCACGCATGCCTGATCATCACTCGAAACAGCCCCGCCAGGACCAGGGCGTCCGTCAGCCGGGGGCAGGCGTCGGTCATGCGCAGCTCCAGCGTCGGGTACTTTGACGAAGGACGGCAGCCCCACCAAATGTTCGCATCCTTGGCTACCGCGCCGCTGCGTTTCAGCACGTCCAAGTAATGCTGAAAGCTGCGCTCATCCGGCAGATACTCGGGCACGCCCATGCGTGGCCATTCGTCACAGGCCGTCTGCCGATAGCTGCAATAACCGCTCGGCTGGCCCCGCCACAACGGCGAAGAAACGCTCAAGGCCAGCAGCATCGGCAGCCAGGGCAACAACTCGTTCATCACCGCGATCCGGTCGATACCCGGCGCAATTTCCGCATGCACGTGCAGGCCGCTGAGCACGCTGCGCTGCGCGACGAGGGCAAAATCCTCGAACAACTGCTGGGCATGGGGTTGGTCCGTAGCGCGTTGTGCCTGCCAGTCGGCCAGTGGATGTGTACCGCTGCAGATAAACCCCAGGCCGAACTCGGCAAGCGCCTGGCTCAGGTCACGGCGCACCCGGCCAAGATAAGCGACGGCTTGTGCGGCTTGGTCGAACACCGGTGACGCCACTTCAATCTGGCCCTGGAACATTTCATAGGCAAAGCCTTCGCCAATCGCCGCGCGACAGGCTTGCAGCACTCGCGCGGACGGTTCGGCAACCATGCTCCGGCTAAGCAGATCAGTGATGAAATACTCTTCTTCAATGCCGAAGCGCTGCAAACCGTCCATGGACGATCAGTTCAGACGTGTAACGGTCAGGGCTACAGCGGCGATGCGCTCGACGCGCTCGTAGCCGGGTTTTTCCAGCTCCTCGCCGAACACGTCGGGGTCCAGTTCGCGATAGGTCCAGCCAAAGGCGTCGTCGGTCAACACGCTGCGGGCGGCCTCCAGGAACGGATCGCGGCCATCGACCATCGCCACGCCGGTGTAGAGCAGTAAGGTGCCATCGCGCTCAAGGCGTGGCAGCGCCTCTTGCAGGATGCGCAACGACAGTGCTTCACCCAGCGCCCCGCCGCCGTGACGGTAGGCTCGCTGCTGGCCGTCCTTCATGTAGGGCGGGTTGGCCAGAATCAGGTCAAAGCGGCCGTCGACGCTGTCGAGCACATCACTGTGGTAAACACTGACATTGCGCACCTCGGCCAATTGCGCATTGACCGCGCTCAGGCGCAGCGCCCGCGGGTTGATGTCCACCGCCAGCACCTCGGCTTCAGGTCGGCCACGCGCCACCAGCAAGGCTCCGGCGCCCGAACCGCAGCCGATGTCCACCGCGCGGCGGATCGGTGCGAAGCGCTGGCGCAGGCACTCCTCAATCACGCTGGCGAAGCGGTAGGTGTCGGGGCCAAAAAATACAGAATCGGCGTCATCGGTGGGAAACGCCGAATGCGCCAGCAGCAGTGGGCCCAGAGTCGACCAGCGCACAGTGCTGTGCCAACGTCCGTGCGCCTTGACGATGATTCCGCTCTGTTGCAGCTCCAGCCACTCGGCCGCCTCGAACACATCAGCGTCGAAGGGACGCGACCAGCCGAAAATCCCGCGCATGTCACGGGCTGAAGTGTTGTGCGTACGCGCATTGACCCGATGGTGCGTCAAGGGCGTGGGTGTAATGAAGCGGTATCCGTCCGCCTGCAGCCGACGGCCAAGGTGCAGTAGCGCCTGATCGGCACGCGACTGGGCCGATGACACAGGGAGCGGGGAACACAGGGTTGAGTCGACCATGCACGGGTTTCCTTGTCGGTCAGCGCATGCCTGCGCGCAGTTCAATAAAACGTCGGGTGGCGAACAGGCCGGCGGGACGGTGATGGCGATGAGGACCCAGCCACGGTGACAGAAGGGCCAACTGCTGTTCGACCGGTTGCCGCGCCAGAGCCTTGCGAAGGGCTCGGGTTTCCGGATCGTCCGGCAGGTCGTCCTGCGCAACCTGCTGCACCGGACGGCGGCGAGTAGCGCTTTTTACCTCGTGCCAATCCCCCGCAATCCAATCGCGCAGCAACTGTTTTTCGTAACCGCTGAACACACCAAACATCGCGGCGCCCGCGCCTTCGATCAATTGCCAGAAACGGCTGTCTTGCGGATTCTGGTGCCGTTTGATCCAGCCCTTGTCCTGCAGCGCCTGCAAAAACCCGCGCATCTGGCCGGGCTGCGCCAGCCACTGATTGACGCTCTTGCCTTCGAAGCGGCAATAATCGGAATGCATGTGCTGAGCGAAGGGGCGCTTGCGTTCAAGCATCGCCACCAGTTCGCGTTCCAGATCAAACGCCTGAATCACCGCGGTCGAGCTCACCCCGAGGTCATTCAAGCGATATCCGCGCCCTACCCGCTGCCAATAGTCCGCTGCGTCCATGCCGCGAGGCATCAACTCGAGAACTGCCTGCACAGCCCGACGCGCATGCCCGCTGCTGGCGTTATCGATGGTCACATGCAAGCTGAAATAGTAGGGATCGATGCCCAGCTCCCTGAGCTCGTAGGCGCAAATAAGCAGGTGCAGCGGCAGTTGTTCATAACCCAGGTTGTAGCCGAGGATTTCCGGCATATAGGCGTGGGCGCCCTGGCCGAGCGCCAATTGCAGCGCGCCTTGGTGGAAGTGTTGATCTTGCCAGTCGAAATCGCCTTCGCAGCCTTGCTCGGCCAGCAGACGTTGATAGATCGCGACATGGTTCTGCGCCGGCTCGCCATCGCCGAGTTCTTCCAGATAGGTGGTCAAGAGTCCGTCGTAGCGGTAATCGCGCCAGTGCGCGAGGACGCCGTAGAGCCAAGCGCCATCCACTTGCTTGGTCGGCGCCACGCATTGCAGGAAGTACAGCGCGTGAGCTTTGCCTTGAAAATAACGACGGCCATTGCCTTGCTGCCGACCCTGCAGGTACTGCGCATACTCCTGCGCAACCGCGGCGCAGTTGTGTTCGACCCAGTTCATTAACTGATCCGGGGATTCCGGCAATTGCATGGCCTCGGCGTCACCGACCAGATCCAGTTGCGCCTGCAGAAAATCCACCGCCAGTTGCATGGATTCAGGATCAGACTCGGTGAGTAAGCGCTGGTACACGCTGAGCAATGGCCCCTCATCCTGCAACTGGCCAGATGCACCTTGCAGGGCTTGGAAGACGGTCATGAGACGCTCCTTTGATGGTTCACCCGGCACCGCCGCCAATGACTATCGGCAGGCAAGCACACGCCGGGTACACATGAAGAAAACCGGCAGTAAATGCAATCAGGCAATGCAGACATAGCAGGCTCCAGCGGCATGTTCCTATTCGGGCAATCGACGGCTGCCAGTGCTTATCGCTGGACGTCTTTTGTGCCTCTAATACGAGAGAACAACCCGCTACGAAATAATTCCATCGGCGTGCGCCGTACCCTGACCAAGGGTTTGCAAAACAAGCTGTGGCGCCAGGTATGGTCAGGGTTTCAAGCGATTTTCATCTTCCGGGCCCGGCCTCACCCGCGCCCCTTTATCGTTCGGTGCCTGCTCGCCCTCACCTTCCCTGGAAACCCGCTGATCGTCGGTGAGCCCCTCTCCGACGCTCTTTTCCGGCAATTTTTCGCGAGTGTCCCGAATGGAGTCATCGGCAGACTCATAAGGAATGATTGAAATTTTTCCGTTGCGCTCAAGGATCCCGAACTTGATCTGTTTGATCTCAATAATGCCCTGGCCGGATCGGGCCGCTTCAAGAATGTCGTCTTCATCCACTCGCGCCTGTTTCAAGCGTTTGTAGAGCACCTGCCCATGTTCGACCAATACGGTCGGTCCACCGTCGAGCAGACGCGAAAACCACTTCGAACGCTGCTTGACCAGCGAACAGCCAATATCGATAGCGATCAGCGTGACGATGACCAAAGTCGCGTTGATCAAGGAGAAATCATCGCCCAATAACGCCTGCTGGGTCGCTTCACCGATGACCATCAACAACACCAGGTCGAAGGTGGTGAGTTCCGCCATGGAACGCCTGCCGCCGATTTTGAACAGGATCATCAACACCAGGTAAATGGCGGCCGCACGCAAGACTGAATCCATAGTTGCCCCTAGGGATAAATGAATTGAGAGAGGGGCACTACAGGCCCCTTTTCCAGCGAGACCCGAGTATCAAAACTGCCCACGCCATCGCTGCGCAAAGACACGTGCAGTACCGCCCGTCCGTGGTTGTCGCTCAGCACCCACAACCTCATGCCCTCACCGGCAGTACTCGCCTTGAGTGGTTGAGGCTGCAGCATTTCGATATCGAAACCGCGTAGCAGCTCGCCGCTGATCTCGATCTCGAGGGGCGCTCGCGCTGTACCTTGCATATAAATCACCAGCGCACTGGAAGAACCATTGCGCGCGAACCGTTGGTATTCCACCCGCAGTTGTCCATCAGCGCTGCGCGCGTGCGTGGTACTCAGGGGCCCCTTTGAGAACAACCCGGCCAACGTCAGCCCGATCAGCACAACCAGCACATACCAGCCCAATCGCTCGAAGCGCCAGACTTTGCGTTGCAATGCCATGTCTTCACGCACTGGATAGTCACGGCTATGCAGGTCGCTATGGCCTGGCCTCTTCATATCGGATTCCCGGCTCAGCCCTTACTGTGTTCAGGCGAGGACGGGCCCTTGGTGACACCGCGCGGGCCGGCAACGGCCCATATTGCCGCGCCGACATACGGCAATAACACGACGACCGCGGTCCACCGCGCTTTGCTTCCCCGTGTGTTGTCGCTTCGCCATAGGCTATTGATGACCCACAGGTCGAGCACTACCAGGAGAACTGCCAAGCCGATCCAAAAATAAGTGGTTTGCATGGTGCACCTCCAAGTTATGTACTTTTAGGTTGTGGATACACGGGCGGGGTTCATTATTTATTAGCTTCAAGACGAACGGGTTGAACTGCAGCGGCAGACGGATTGCAGGCTTGCAGTGCATCTCGGCGGCTCAAACCCAGTTTTAATATCGCCACTGCCCAGGAAAATCCGTAGCGACGCCCGTCCCGGCTATCAACGCCACAAGGTAAAGTAGGTAAAAAACCATCCGGATCGAGGTGTGCAGTGGCGTCCTATTCCTTGCGTCAGTTGAAGTATTTCGTCACCACCGTCGAATGTGGCAGCGTCGCTGAAGCATCCCGCAAGCTGTATATCGCTCAACCATCCATCGCCACGGCCGTCAAGGGACTGGAAGACAGTTTCGGCGTGCAGTTACTGATCCGCCATCATGCCCAGGGCGTTTCGCTGACGCCGGGTGGCGCACGCTTCTATCGCAAGGCCCAGGAACTGCTGCGCATGGCCCGGGAGTTCGAGCAGAACGCCCTGGCCGATAACGATGTGGTCAGCGGGCAGATCGATATCGGTTGCTTCGAGACGGTCGCCCCGCTCTATCTGCCGCGGCTGATCGCAGGTTTCCGCCAGCGTTTCCCCGGAGTGGAAATCCGCCTGCAGGACGGCGAGCAACAGGAACTGGTGCAAGGCCTGACGGGTGGACGTTTTGATCTGGCGATTTTCTATGAGCACGATCTGGACAGCACCATCGAGACCGAAGCGCTGATGGCGCCACAGCGGCCTTACGCATTGCTGCCGGCTGGGCATCGTTTTGCCGGCCAGGCCGAAGTGTCGCTGCGCGATCTGGCGCTGGAGCCGATGATTCTGCTGGACGTGCAACCCAGTCGCACGTATTTCGTGAGTATCTTCGAGGAGCTGGGCCTGACCCCGAACATCGTGTTCAGCTCGCCCTCCATCGAGATGGTGCGTGGCATGGTGGGGCAAGCGTTCGGCTTTGCGCTGCTGGTGACGAAGCCGCATTCAACCTGCACCTACGATGGGCAGCAAGTGGTGTGCGTCAACATCGCCGAGGACGTGACCGGTTCGGCGCTGGTGGCGGGCTGGCTCAAGCGTACGCACCTGACCAAACCGGCGCAGTTGTTCGTGGATTACTGCAAAGAGCAATTCAAGCAATGGCTGGTCTGAATACAACGCTTGGAAGCCTGTCGCGTAGATACCGTCTTGAACCACACCGGTATCTGCGACAGGTTCTGTTTGGTCAGCGAGCAGCCCAAGCGTTAAAGCGTTGCTCCAGTTCCTCGCCATGGTCAACCCAGAACTCGGCGTCCACCGCCCGTGCTCCAGCCAGGTTGGCCTCGGCGGTGGGCAATTGATCACGTACGGCCGCGGGCAACAAGGCCAGGGTTTCACGATGCACAGGGCCGTAAGGGATGTTTTCCGAGAACACTTTCTGCGCTTGTGGCTGGCTGGCAAAGGCAATGAACTGCTCAGCCAAGGCCTTGTTAGGCGTGCCCTTGACCACGGCCCAGTACTCCGGGTCGTACAGGCTTTGCGACCAGACGATACTCAGCGGCACACCTTCCTTCTGCGCTGAAGCGATGCGCCCGTTATAGGCGGCACTCATCACCACGTCACCCGCTACCAGCCACTGCGCCGGCTGCGCGCCCGCTTCCCACCACTGGATGTCCTGCTTGATCTGGTCCAGCTTGGCGAATGCCCGCGATACGCCTTGCGGTGTGCTCAACACGTTGTATAACTCACCAGACTTGACACCGTCGGCCAGCAAGGCGATCTCCAAGGTGTACTTGGCGCCCTTGCGCAGACCGCGCTTGCCCGGGTACTTGGCAACGTTCCAGAAATCAGCCCAGGACTTCGGCGCCTGGGCCAGTTTGCGCTGGTCAAAAGCCAGCACCATCGACCAGACATAAGTCGCCACGCCGCACTCGGTGAGGGTTCCCGGCACAAAATTCGCCGCATTACCCAGCGCGGTCAGGTTGAGTCGCTCGAATAACCCTTCCTCACACCCGCGCAACAGCTCGGGGCTTTCGACTTCGACCACGTCCCAACTGGTGTGCCCGGCCGACACCATGGCCTTGATCTTCGAAAGTTCTCCGTTGTATTCGCCGGCCACGATGTTTCCCGCACCGCTGGCGTTAAAGGGTTGAAAGTAGGCCTTGTCCTGGGCCTTCTTGGTGGCGCCGCCGAAGGAAATCACGGTCAGGTTTTGGGGCGCGGCCAACGCGTTGGTACTCAACAGCACCAGGGCACACGCAACAGTGCAACGCAAGGATCTGGACATGAAGCGGTTCCTCGAAATGCCGACTCGCCCGCACGAGCCGGCGACGGGACTCAGAGGCGACCGTAAGCGCGGGCGGTGCGATCTACAGCAATACGGGTCTTATCGACCAGTTCATTGATGTCGGCATGGCTGGCCACCAACGCCGGCGCCATGATCATCCGGCCCAACGTGGAGCGGATGATCAGGCCTTCCTCAAAACCAAAGGTGCGGCATTGCCAGGCCATCTCGTTTTCATTGGCAAAGCGCTTGCGGCTATCTTTGTCTTCGGCCAGTTGCAACGCTGCTACCATCCCGACGCCCTGGATTTCACCGATCAGCGGATGGTCGGCGAAGGCTTCGCGCAGGCAACGCTGCAGGTACGGGCCGGTGTCGGCCTTGACCTGCGCCACAATGCCTTCGTCGCGCAGCGCCTTGAGGTTGGCAATCGCCACCGCCGCAGCCACCGGGTGCCCGGAATAGGTCAGGCCATGGGCGAAGACTCCGCCCTGCTCCACCAATACCTCAGCCATGCGTTTGGACAGAATCAGCCCGCCCATGGGGATGTAGCCGCTGGTCAGGCCCTTGGCGATGGATAAAGTATCGGGCTCAAAACCGAAGTATTCGTGGGCGAACCACTCCCCGGTACGACCGAAGCCGCCAATCACTTCGTCGGCGCACAACAGCACGTCATACTGACGGCAGATACGCTGGATTTCAGGCCAGTAGCTGTCTGGCGGGAAGATCATGCCACCAGCGCCCTGGAACGGTTCGGCGACGAACGCTGCGACGTTGTCGGCGCCCAGCTGAAGAATTTTTTCCTCCAGTTGCCGAGCGGCGCGCAGCCCGAACTCGGCGGGTGTCAGGGCACCTTCATGGGCGAACCAGTACGGTTCATCGATATGCGCCACATCTGGAATCACACCGCCCATTTCATGCATGAACTTCATGCCCCCGAGGGCCGAGGCGCCCAGGGTCGAGCCGTGGTAGCCATTCCAGCGACCGATCATTATTTTCTTCTGCGGTTTACCGAGGATCTGCCAGTAGCGGCGCACAGTGCGAATCAGCACCTCGTTGGCCTCGGAGCCGGAGTTGGTGTAGATGGCGTGGCTGTAGTGATTCGGCAGCAGGCTGAACAGCAACTCCGACAGTTCCACCACCGCCGGATGGGTGGTGTGGAAGAACATGTTGTAGTACGGCAACTGTTCCAGCTGGCGGCTGGCCGCGGCGGCCAGGTCCTGGCGGCCATAACCCAGGTTGGTACACCACAGGCCGGACATCCCATCCAGGTAACGCTTGCCATCGTTGTCCCACAACGCCAAACCCTCGCCGCGCACGATTACCCGAGGCCCTTCCGCGTTGAGGGCCTTCTGGTCGAGAAACGCATGGATATGGTGCGCCGCGTCCAGCGCCTGATACTCACGGGTGCTGCGAGTTGCCTTGAGTGATGCGTTCATTGCAGGTCTCCTTGCTTATTGATCTTTTCGGAAGAAGTGCCCGGTACGGCCGCCAGCGGCTCGGGCTTGAACAGCGGTTTGCGCATGACGCACTTGACCCACACCACCGCAATCAGCGAGACAATGCCCAGCACCACACCGGCGCTGGCAAAGATCGGAACAGTCATTTCGGGGCTGGGGGATACATGCCAGATGGCAAAGAGCATGCCGGCTATGCCGAACAACTGCGGCAACGGGTAGAACGGCGTACGAAACGGCCGATGCGCGTTGGGATAACGCCGGCGCAGGGCGATCACATTGATGTGGGTGATGATGTAGGCCAGCAGCCAGGCCAGGGCGGCAGCCAGCAACAGCAGGTTGATGGCGTCCGGGTTGTCATGCATCAGTAACAGCGGCAGGCCGGTAACCGCTGCCACGAACAGCACCGCAACCCACGGTGCACCGCTGCGCTTGCCTCGAAGCTTGAACACCCCGAAAGCCTGGCCGCTGCGGGCCATGCCCAGCAACATGCGCGGAATCGCCGCGAGGGAGCTGTTAAGCGTGCTGCAGGTCGCGGTGATCGCGGCAGACACTAGAAACACCTGTCCCGCCTCGCCAAATACCGTGGTGGCGAACAGATAATGTGGCAGGCCGTTGCTGGCCAGCTCCGCTTGCGGAACGGTCAATAGAGCGCCCAGGCAGTACAGGCAAATGATCACGAAGATCACCGTCAGGCCGATCATCATCGAAGCCGGGATGTTGCGCTCCGGGCGACGGGTTTCCTCCACCAGCGGACAAACGAACTCGGCGCCGACAAAGCCCCACACAGCCATCGCGGTCAATGCAATCACCCCCAGTCCCAGGGGATTCCAGCCGGACGTGGCCACCAGCGTCGAGATACTGCCGGCGCCCTCGCTTGTCACCGCTCCGAGGCCCATCACCAACAACATCACCGTCATAACCAGCGCCAGCACGGTCTGCAGGCGCGAAAAAATGTCGATATTGAACAGGTTGAGTACGGTGAACAGGCACAGCACGCCCAGCGCCACGCTCAGCGGCGGCATCGCGTGCGGATAGACCTTGTCGATGATGAACTCCATCAGCAGCAATTCCGCCGACAGGGCAAACATCGCCACTACCACGTAACCGGAGAACGTCGCCAGAATCGCCGGAAACTGACCGATCGCGACTTCGGTATAACTGCTCAGGCTACCGGCACGAGGAATCATCAATGCCAGTTCGGAGAACGAACAGGCGTAACTCAGCGCCAACAGCCACGCCAGGGTCAGGGGTATGACAAAGCCCATGCCGGCGATCCCGACACCCTGCAGCATCAACACCATGACGCCTTGGGAAACCACCAGGCCGACGGCTACCGCCAATAGGGCGCTCAAGCCGAGGCGTCGGCGCGAGCCCACTGAGGTGGGAGTAACGTTTTGTAGCGGCACGCTTGAGGAACTGTCCATCGGTTGCTCCGTTTTCTTGTTTTAAGGGAGAACAAATCGATTGCCGGTGAAACCTGTGAAGTCGTCGTCAGCTACGCAACTGGATCCAGGTGGTTTTGAGTTGGGTGTACTTGTCGAACGCATGCAGTGACAGATCGCGACCGAAGCCCGACTGCTTGCCGCCGCCAAAGGGCACCGTGACGTCCAGCGCATCCACGGTGTTCACCGACACCGTGCCGGCGTTCAGTCGTCGCGCAACGCGGTGGGCGCGGTTCAGGTCATCGGTCCACAGCGATGCCGCCAGGCCGTAGATATGCTCGTTAGCCATGGCAATCGCCTGTTCTTCGTCATCGAACACACTGATCGCGAGGACCGGTCCGAACACCTCTTCGCGAGCCAACTGCATCGCGGGATGCACGTGGGTGAAAATCGTCGGTTCGATGAAGTTGCTCGATCCATCGACATTCAACTGCCGGCCACCACAGACCAGGCTCGCGCCTTCGGCGCTGGCCTGCTGGATGTAATGCATGATCCGCGCAGTCTGGCGGGCATCGACAATCGCCCCGGCGCGGCTCGACGGGTCCAGTGGATTACCGGGCTGCCACAGGCGCGCCTGAGTGATCAGGCGTTCGACGAACTCATCATGAATAGATCGTTGCACCAGCAGTCGCGAATTGGCCGAGCACACTTCGCCCTGGTTGAAGAAAATTCCGAACGCGGCTTTTTCCGCAGCCAGATCCAGGTCCTGACAGTCGGCAAACACCAGGTTCGGACTCTTGCCGCCGCACTCCAGCCAAACCTGCTTGAGGTTCGATTGCGCGGAGTACTGCATGAAGTATTTGCCAACCTCGGTGGAGCCGGTGAACACCAGTGAGTCGACATCCGGGTGCAAGCCCAACGCCCGCCCCGCCTGCTCACCCAGCCCTGGCACGACATTCAGTACGCCCGCTGGCAAGCCCGCTTCCAGCGCCAGTTCGGCCAGGCGCAGGGCCGAGAACGGTGACTGTTCGGCAGGCTTGAGCACCACGCTGTTGCCCGCGGCCAGCGCTGGCGCGAGCTTCCAGGCGGCCATGTCCAGCGGAAAGTTCCATGGCACCACCGCCGCGATCACTCCCAGCGGAACCCGGGTAATGGTCGCCAGGACATTTGCCGCCGAAGGCGCGACCTGATCGTAGAGTTTGTCCAGGCTTTCGCCATACCAGGCGAACACATGGGCGGCGCCGGGTACATCGATGTTCCAGGCGTCCATCACCGGCTTGCCCATGCTCAAGGAATCCAGCAGCGCCAATTCCTCGCGGTGCGCCAGCATCAATTGCGACAGGCGTAACAGCACGGCCTTGCGTTCGGTGGGCGCCATGCGCGCCCAAGGGCCGTGTTCGAAAGCCTTGCGCGCGCTGCTCACGGCGAGGTCGACTTCCGGTTCAGCGCAGGCCACCACGTTCGCCAGGCACTTGCCGGTGGCCGGGTTGACCACCTCCAGACGCGCGCCATCAGCCGCCTGCCGAGGCTCGCCATCGATCAGTGCGCTGTCGCGCAGGCGCAGTTGTGCGGCGCGGATTTTCCACTGGTTGAAATCGTTCACTGCAAATTCCTTGGGTCAGACGTCGTTGGGTTCACTGAGGTGAATCGCCAGGCGATCCATCAAGCGGTCGCAGGCCGCCATTTGTTCAACACTCACGTACTCGTCGGGTTTGTGCCCCTGGTCCATGCTGCCGGGACCGCAGACCACCGTCGGCACGCCCGCCTGATGAAACAGGCCACCTTCGGTGCCAAACGCCACCGTGCCGAATGCATCACTGCCACACAGCCGGGCAATCAGCCGCGCGGCATTGCTGTCCGGTGCGGTGGCCAGGCCCGGGTAGGCGCTGAGCTGTTCAAAATGAATCGCCGTGTCGGCGTGTACTGTGCGCATGCCTGGCAACAGCGCCTGCTCGGCATAGTCCTGTAATTGCGCGACGACGCTATGTGCCGTGAAGTCCGGCAAGGCGCGCACTTCGAAATCGAAACGGCAATCGGCGGGCACGATATTCAGCGCCGTTCCGCCTTGAATCACGCCGACCTGGACCGTGGAATACGCCGGGTCGAAGCGCGCGTCATGCAGCGACGGCGCGGCGAGGTCTGCGCCAATCTCGCCCAGGCGACCGATCAGGCGTGCGGCCTGCTCGATGGCGTTCACCCCGTAAGGTGCGTAAGCCGAATGGCAGGCCACTCCCTTGACATGACAGCGCATCGCCAATTTGCCCTTATGACCCAACACCGGCTGGAGACCGGTCGGTTCACCGATCAGGCACAGCGCCGGCTGGGGAATGCGCTGGGGCAACAGCGCGAGCAGACTGCGCACGCCCAGGCAACCGACCTCCTCGTCATAGGAAAACGCCAGGTGCACCGGACGGCGCAACGGGCTGGCCAGGAACAACGGCACCGCTGCCAGCACCGACGCCAGGTAGCCCTTCATGTCCGCCGTGCCACGACCAAACAACTTGCCATGAGCTTCGCTGAGGCAAAACGGCTCAACCGTCCAGGCCTGTCCCTCCACCGGCACCACGTCGGTATGCCCCGACAACACCACACCGCCGGCCACTGGCGGACCGATGCTCGCCAGCAGGTTGGCCTTGGTCCGTTCAGGGTTGTAGATCAACTCGCAATCCACCCCAAGGTCTTGCAGATAACCGCGTACGAATTCGATCAATGCCAGGTTCGATTCGCGGCTGACCGTGGCAAAACCCACCAGTCTGGCCAACAGTGCGCGGCTGCGCAGCTCATTCATCGCCCGGCACTCCATAGCGGGGGGCCAGGGTCGGATCCAGGGCGCGGGTCAAGTAATCCTGCAACTGCGGCTGGTAGGCGAGCCAGAGTTTTTCCAGTTCACCAATCGGGTTTTTCTCTGCCCAGTCGACCCGCAAATCGACAATCGGCCATGTCAGGTCACCGACCACCGAAAGGGCCGCCGAATGCACCGTCCCGGCTTCACCGCCCGCCGCCTGCCCCGCCTGCAACGCCTTCATCAGGCGCGCGGCTAGACATCCTTCGCTGCACTCGAATGCCGCGACCATGGCCGCGATCACCCCCACATCGGCCAACAGGTTGCCGGCGGCCACGCACTGCTCTCCGGCCAAGGCGTGGTGGTTGCCCAGAGCATGACTGCCGCTGAACAGCGCCGTGTTGCCGTGGGCGTCGACCACCGCTACCTGGCGGTACTGGCTATACCCGTTGCGCGCCAGAGCGCGATCCATAGCTTTTGGCGCGACCAGTCCCGCGGCCAGTTCATCCAGGATCTGTGGGCCCAGGGCCGGCAGCGTGATGTTCTGGCTGGCTACCGCCCCCACACCGGCGCGCAGCCAAGGGCAACGGGCGCCGACGGCGATGCTCGAGGAGCTGATTGCGATGCCTAGCTGACCGGTTTCGGTGCAGCGTCCGACAATGGAAAACGTCATGCTCAACTCCTTATTCGGGGATTACCGCGATCACATCGATTTCCATCAGCCACTGCGGCTGGCCAAGCGCGCTGACCACCAGACCGGTGGAAATCGGGAACACCCCCTTGAGCCATTTACCGACCTCTTGGTAGACCGGCTCGCGGTAGCGCGGGTCGACCAGGTAAGTGGTGGTCTTGACGATATGACTCAGGTCGCTGCCGGCCTCCTCGAGCAACTGCTTGACGTTGCGCATTGCCTGCTCGGCCTGGGCACGCGGATCGCCCAGTCCCACCAGCTGGCCGCTGAAATCCGTGCCGACCTGGCCACGCACGTAGACAGTGTTGCCGGCGCGCACGGCCTGGCACAGGTCGTTGTCCAGCGCCTGGTTCGGGTAGGTTTCTTTGGTGTTGAACATGCGGATGCGTGTGTGAGTAGGCATCAACGGACTCCCATCAGGCTGTTGTTCTTCGAAGGTTGCGAGTCGCGCTCGCATTGGCGCTCGCCGGCATCCCGATAAGCGAGATAGGTACGCTGTTTGGCGATGTGATCGGCGATGTGTCGAGCGTCATGCCAGACGCCCCAGATAAACGCTGAGCCCCGCCGCGACAGCCACGGCAGGCCAACGAAATACACGCCCGGCTCGCTGGATACACCGCGCTGATGCCGGGGCTTGCCGTTAGCGTCTAGTGCGTCGACCTGCAGCCAGCTGTAATCCACTGAATAACCGGTGGCCCAGATGACAGTGCTCACGCCGGCCGCGACCAGATCCAGTTCAAGGATCGGTTGAGTCAGGCAGTGCGGGTCAGGCAGCAACTCGCGAGCTTGCGGTTCGAGCGGCAAGTCCAGGCCGTTGCGCGCGATATAGGCATCGGCGGCGTCCAGCAGCGCCAGATAGTTCTCGTCGCCACGGGCAATGTTTTCAGCCAGGTTGGACTCGAATCTCACCACGCCGGCGTCGAACGATTGGGTCAGCCCCACCAGCGTGATGCCGTCATGGGCCAGACGCCGAAAATCCACTGTATGCCCACCACGCGCTCCGCTTACGGCAATGGTCACGTGCTCCTTGCCGGGCTGGACCGCCTCGGCATCCCACTCGCCAAGCACCCCCAGCCACCAGCAGAAATCACGCTTGCGATAGGCCCGGGGCGGACGGTCATGGGCGCCCACCGAGAGATAGACCTGCTTGCCGGCACGCTGCAATTCATCGGCGATCTGCACCCCGGACGAACCGGCGCCCACGACCAGTACCGCGCCCTCGGAAAGCTGTTGCGGGTTGCGATATTCAGCGGAGTGGATTTGCGTAACACCCGCCATTTGGGTCGCAATCGGCGGAATCACTGGCCGTTGGAATGGCCCGGTGGCAACCACCACATGCAAGGCTTCGATCCGGCCCTCGGAGGTTTCCACGGTGAAGCCCGGTCGAGCGCTATTACGCTGTACGCTCTTGACCTCTACACCTGTGCGGATCGGCGCGTTGAACTTGCTGGCATAAGCTTCGAAATAATCCGCCACCTGGTCCTTCGCGGCGAAGGCATCGGGCGCCAGCCCCTCGAATTCCAACCCAGGGAAACGGTCATGCCAGGCCGGGCCGTTGGCCACCAGGGAATCCCAACGCGCCGTGCGCCAGGCTTCGGCAATCCGATTGCGCTCCAGCACGAGGTGCGGCACCCCTTGCCTGCTCAAGTGCTCACTCATGGCCACGCCGGCCTGGCCGGCACCTACAACGAGCGTGTCTATCTGTACTGTTTCAACGGGCATGTCTGTGCACTTCCGGCAGTGGGCTTAATTCAGGCCGGCGTGGCGCCGACTCGGGTTGTGGTGTTTTTGTTGTTCTGCGGTTGCGGCTATCGAAGGGTGGTGTCGAGGCGATTGTGTTGGCAGGCGGGGATTTGCGAAACGAGGGTTTTTATCGTTGCGGGGAAGGAAAAAGCTGCATGCGCTGGGAAGGCGCATGTCAGCGGGGGTAAGACGCGGGGGTTGATCAGCGTGATGCGGGAAAGGCGGTGTAATCAGTTTACATACCCGGTGCTGCCTGAAACGCGTGTCCGAGTTCAATGAAATTCTCGGCCTGCCAGTCCCATTGCTGGGCCTCTCCAGCGTCAGGCGCCGGAGCTCCGCCGTACTCCATCGGACGATCAACATACGCGGTCATCAAGCCACACGCCCTGGCTGCCGCAAGATCACGGTGATGACAGGCGACCAGGCACAGTTGCTCTGGCGCCAACCCCAGCGCTTTGACCGTGGTGAGATAGGCGACCGGGTCCGGCTTATAGGTTTGCGCGAACTCCGCGCCCAATAGCGCATCCCACTGCAAGCCGTTATAACGGTTCATCGCGATCATCAACTGCACATTGGCATTCGACAAGGTCACCACGGGAAAGCTGCGGCGCAGTTGGGCCAGCCCTTCAGCAACATCGGGCCAAGGGTCCAGGCGGCGCCAGGCATGAGCAACGTGCCACAATTGGGCAGGATCAATCTGCCCGACATCCACGCCGTGGGCCTTCAAGACTTTCTGCAACGTCTCGTGGTGCAGCGTATCGAGCACCACGAAACCACGCTGGCCGCTGATGCAGTCGTTCATGGCTTGTGGGTACAACTCGCGCCATTGCAATGCAAACGTCGCGGGGTCGACCGATGGCAAGCAGCTGGAGAGGAATGCACGGGTTTCACGGGCGATGCTCGAATGCCAGTCAACCACCGTGCCGAAGACGTCAAATGCCAAGGCTTTGGGAAGTGTCATTGGGTTACTCCTCAGGTTATTCGTGACATTGCCCGTGGCCCGTCACTGGATCACGCTGATCACTACTTTACCTTTTGCCCTGCCCTTGTCGACATAGGCCAGTGCCTCTGCCGTAGATTCCAGCGTAAAGGTGCGATCAACCACAGGTTTAATCACGCCGGACTCGACGAGGCCGGTGATCTCACGCAACTGGCTGCCATTGGCCCGCATAAAAACAAAACTGTAGTCGATTGCGCGTTTGCGCGCCTTGCTGCGAATGCCGTAGCTCAGCAGGCGCATGACTTGCGTTAACCCCCAGGACAGCCGCTGCTCTTGCGCGAACAGTGGTGTTGGAGGGCCAGAAATGGAAATCAGCTGACCACCCGGCTTGAGGACTTTGAGGGAGTTGGCGAGTACGCCTGATCCAAGGCTGTTCAAGACGACATCGTAATCCTGCAGCACATTTTCGAAGTTCTGCTGCGTGTAGTCGATTACCAGGTCGGCTCCCAACGCCTTGACCCACTCGATGTTCCGGGTACTGGTGGTGGTGGCCACAAAAGCGCCCAGGTGCTTGGCGAGCTGGATAGCGACCGTTCCCACGCCTCCGGATCCTGCATGAATCAACACTTTCTGGCCTTTTTTCAGCTTGGCGGTCTGCACCAATACCTGCCACGCGGTCAGACTGACCAAGGGCAATGAGGCAGCCTGCACCATGTCCAGATTCTCGGGTTTCAGCGCAAGCGCTTCTTCCTTCACGCACGCCAGCTCGGCGAAAGTGCCGATGCGGGCTTCCTGCGCACGCGCGTACACTTCGTCGCCGGGCTTGAAATGCCGAACGTTGGCGCCCGCCCGCACGACCACGCCTGCCAGGTCATTGCCCAATACCAGAGGGAAAGCATAGGGCAGGACCAGCTTGAACTCGCCGCTTCTGATCTTGGAGTCCAGCACGTTGATACTCGCGGCGTGTACCTGGATCAATACCTCGTCGCCGCCGACTTCGGGAGGCGGTAATTGACCAATGCGGCCAGTATCCTTATAGCGTTCGATGAAAAATGCCTTCATGGTTCTGCTCACTCAATGGTGGTTTCGCTGAGGCAAGGCGCAGTGCCAGTTAACGACACTACTGTCGTTGATCATTGCCGACGTGCTGATCGCGGGGGTTACAGAATCATGATGATGGTCGTCATCTTAATCGTCAATTATTTTGATGTTGATCGACATCTATATATTGTACCTGCAGTGGGTCTTTGAGGATGTCAGCCACGACTTCAACCAGCTCCGCCCACACGAATGCTAACCTTGACCACCACGAACTCGCTCCATGCATACCCACATTAATGAGGATGTCATGACCTACACCGCCGCCGAAAACCGTTACGACTCGATCCCTTACCGACGCGTGGGCCGCAGTGGGCTGGTACTGCCAGCGCTATCTTTAGGCCTGTGGCACAACTTCGGTGACAGCACGCCGATCGACACCCAGCGCGCCCTGCTGCGCACGGCATTCGACCGAGGCATCAACCACTTCGACCTGGCCAACAACTATGGTCCGCCCTACGGCAGCGCCGAGGTGAATTTCGGGCGTCTGCTGCGCGAAGATTTCAAGGCCTATCGCGATGAGCTGATCATCTCCAGCAAAGCCGGCTGGGATATGTGGCCCGGGCCTTACGGCCAGGGTGGCGGGTCGCGCAAATATGTGTTGGCCAGTCTCGACCAGAGCCTGCAACGCCTGGGCCTGGACTATGTCGACATCTTCTATTCGCACCGCTTCGACCCTGATACGCCACTGGAAGAAACCGCCAGCGCACTGGCCACCGCCGTGCAACAAGGCAAAGCGCTGTACATCGGTATCTCGTCCTATTCCGGAGTAAAAACCCGTGAAATCGCCGCCCTGCTGCAGGAATGGAAAGTCCCGCTGCTGATCCATCAGCCAGCCTACAACCTGCTCAACCGCTGGGTGGAAAAAGACCTGCTGGACACCACCGATGAACTCGGCGCGGGGGTGATAGCCTTCACCCCGCTGGCCCAGGGCTTGTTGACCGACAAATACCTCAAGGATATTCCGGTGGATGCGCGGGTCAATCGTCCGGGTGGCGGTTCGTTGCAAGCAGCGCACTTGTCCCGGGAAAACCTCGCCCACGTGCGCGCCCTGAATGAAATCGCCCGGCGCCGTGGCCAGAGTCTTGCGCAAATGGCGCTGGCCTGGACGCTGCGTGATCCACGCGTGACTTCCGCGCTGATCGGTGCCAGCCGGCCGGAGCAGATTATCGAGAACGTCGCGGCACTGGATAACCTCGGCTTCAGCGCCGAGGAGTTGGCCGAGATTGATCAGTTCGCCCAAGAGGGTGGCATCAACCTGTGGGAAAAGCCTTCGACTGCCGAGTAACTCTCATCTGGTAGCGGCCCGGGTAATCAGCGGGCCGTTGACCACTCCATTACAACGGCGCTGGCCGCACATCCTCAAATGTCAGACCGTGGCTGCCCGACACCTGCCAGGGATTGGCGCCGTCGGTCTCGCTGAACACCACGTTGTCAAAGCGTGAGTCCTTGAGGCCAGCCAGCCGCGCCTTGGCCGGGCCACTGAAGCGCACGCGCTCGAAAACCAGCCCTTGGTGGTAGGCGTTCCGGCGGCTGTCACCCTTGACTTCAATCGCCGCGCCCTGGGCATTTTCGACGCTGACATCGCTCACATGAATGTCCTTGAACTGCCCGGCGACCGTGGACCGTTTGTAGTCGAGCTTGGCGTTCGGATCGTTGTAGTCGAGGGTGAAAATGAACGCTTGCTTGACGGTGTTGCGGAGCGCCGAATCACGGAAGGTGACATTGCGCGCGCCACCGTCCATGAAGTGAGTGCTCTTCATGCGCAGTCCCGCATCCGTGCCATCGGAGACATTGTCTTCAGCGAGGATGTTCTGGATCCAGGCCCCGGTATGGCTGCCAGCGACCACCATGCCGTGGCCCTTGCGAAAGTAATTGTTGAAGATCCAGGCATCTTCCTGGGGTTTCTGATGCACCGCATCCGCGCCAGTGCCTGCAGCGAAATTGACGCAATCGTCACCGGTGTCAAAGAAATTATTGAAAACCATCGCGCCCTTGCTGTTGGCGAACTCGATGCCGTCACCGTTATTCGCGTCGTAAGTCATGTGCGTGGTGTTGGCCAGTACGACGTTTTCGGTCTCCAGGTTCATGATCCCGTGGAATGCCGGGTTCAGCACGGTGAAGCCGCCGTAGAACACGTTTTTCACATCACGCAGGGTAATCAGCGATGAACGCATTTGCCCGTACGCATCCTTGACGTTCATGCCGCGAGCCACCGCCTGCTCCACCTGGGCCTTGGCCAGAACGCCGTCCTGCATATAGCGCGTGTTATCGCTGGGCAGGTACGACGGCAGCGCTTGCCCGCGCTCGTCCACCGTATCCGCCCGGCGCTTCCAGCCGTTGCCGTCGATCACGCCCTTGCCGACGATGCGGATGTTCTCGAACGTCTGGTGTTTACGCGGATCGCGCGGCAAGGCATTGATCAGCGAGGCCGGACGCACGGTGCTGGAATACGGGTATTGAATGTAGCCCGCCAGCGGATAGTCTTCGGCACGCTCGGAACCCAGCAGCGTCGCGCCCTCGGCAATTTCCAGGGTCATGTTGCTTTTGAGGTAGAGCGCCCCGCTTTTATAGGTGCCCTTGGGCAGCAGCACTTTGCAGCCGGGCACGCACGCATCGATGGTGCTTTGAATGGCCTGGGTATCAAGGTGACTGCCATCGCCCAGGGCGCCGTACTGTTTGACGTCGAACACTGGCGCCGGACGGGTGGTGCGCTGCACCAGCGCGATGCTGTCGGCGGACTCGCGACCATCGGCCCCTACCGAGCGCACGGTGAAGCGGTACTGGGTATCGGGCTTCAGCCCTTGAGCGGTGTAACTGTGGATACCGATGCGGTAATGGAAATTGGCGGTGTCCTGCTCATAGAACCAGTCTATATAGGGTTTTGCCGGTGACACTTGATCGTTGTTGGCAGTGGCGCTGCCCAGCAACGTGCCATTGGCGTAGATCCGGTAATCCTTGATTAGGCGATGATCGGCCGGCTTCTGCCAGACCAGGATGATGGCCTGGTCATCGAACGCCAGTGTAGGTACTTGCAATTGGGTCGGAGGGTCCAGCGCCCACGCGGGCAGACTTGCACCCAGCGCCAGCGCTAACGCCAGACCCTGGCAGACAACAGTAGTTGGATGCGGCATGGTGTTTTCCTTGTTTTTGCCTGCAATCACACCGGCGGCTTTACGCCGTCAATCCGGCTTCCTCGAAGTATTGGCTGCGGTTGACGAAGGTTTCTCGCGGCATCTCCCGCACGTCCATGGACAGCGCCTGTAGCTCAGGCAGCAAGGCCACCAGCGCGGCAACGGTGGCCGTGGCGAGACTGCGCTGTTGCTCGGCGCTGCGTCCAGCGAACAGGTACAGCGCGACGTGGATAAAGTCATCCTGGGTCGCGCCGCACCGGTAATGCGCGAAGGCATTCAGTCGCACCTTGAGATCCCCCGGTTTGAACAGGCCAAACCCGTCGAGGGCATCATGCACAGTGGCCAGTAGGGTCTGCTCGCCGACACGGCTCGCCAGGGGCGCAGAACAATCGATGATGCAATGGGGCATGTTTGACATCCTCAGGCAGCAAATCAGTGGGTGGTGACAGTGGCGATGGGGCTTGTCCTTATCTGTTTCAGTTGACCCTTTGGCGCGGGGACTCGCGACTGAAGTCTCGACTGGCCTGCACCAACATCTGCGTGTAGGCATGGCTGGCGCAGTTCTGGCTGAGCGCCTGGCTGTCGAGCAACTCGACGATCTTGCCTTGCTGCATCACCGCCACCCGGTCACACAGGTGCGTCACCACGCCAAGGTCGTGGGTCACCATCAGATACGTCAGTTTTTCACGTTGGCGCAGGTCAGCCAGCAAGTTGAGAATCTCGGCCTGGACCGATACATCCAGGGCTGACGTTGGCTCGTCCAGGAGCAGCACGCGCGGTTCGAGAATCAACGCCCGGGCAATTGCCACGCGCTGGCGCTGCCCGCCCGACAACTGGTGCGGGTAGCGGAAGCGGAAACTGTCGTTCAGGCCGACCTTGAGCAGGATTTCGTTGATCCGCTCGTCCTTGTCCCCTACCCCGTGAATAATCAGCGGCTCACGCAAGGCCGTGTCGATGGTGTGGCGCGGATGCAGCGAGCCATACGGGTCCTGGAAGACCATTTGCACCTGGCGAAAATGCGCTTTGGGAATCTTGTGCTGCAAGGGCGAGCCGGCAATGCTCAACTCGCCGTTCCAGTGCCGATACTGGCCGGCCAGACAACGCAGCACGGTGGTCTTGCCCGAACCGGACTCCCCCACCAGGCCAAAGGACTCGCCGTCGGCCACGCTGAGATTGACATCGTGCAGCACCTGGTTGGCCGTCGGGCCAGTGCCGAAACTCAGGTTCAGCGAATGCGCTTGAATCATGGACATGGTCAATTCCTCAGCAGGTCAGCCAGAGCGGATCGCGCTGCAACACCGGCAGCCGCTCGCGGCGGTTGTCCATGCTCGGCAGCGCGGCCAGCAGGCCACGGGTATAGGGATGTTCGGCGTACTGCAAATCACAGGCAGCCAGGGACTCGACCACCCGCCCGGCGTACATCACCAACACGCGATCACAGTAATTGCGCACCAGATTGAGGTCGTGACTGACAAAAATCAGCCCCAACGCCTGTTGCTCGACCAACTCCTCCAGCACACTCAACACCTGTTGGCGCACCGAGACGTCGAGGGCCGAGGTCGGTTCATCGGCGATGATCACTTGGGGCTGGGTGATCACCATCATCGCGATCATGATGCGCTGCCCCATCCCGCCGGAGACTTCATGGGGATACAGGTTGTAGACCCGCTGCGGATCGCGGATATGCACCTTTTCGAGCATTTCCATGACGCGCTCACGGGCCTCGCGACGACTGGCTTTGTGATGGGCCAGGTAGGCCTCGGCGATCTGGTCACCGACCTTGACCACCGGGTTGAGCGAGTATTTGGGGTCTTGCATGATCATCGAGATGCGCTGGCCACGAATTTTCTGCATGGCTTTTTCGTTGGCCGTCAGCAGATCGACTTCACCGAACTGCATAGCCCTGGCGCTGATTTTGGCACTGTTAGGGTGCAGCTTGAGCAAGCTGCGTCCCACCGTCGATTTGCCCGACCCGGACTCGCCGACAATCGCCAGTTTTTCCCGCCCCAGGGTGAACGATACGTCACGTACCGCATGGGTTTCTTTCTGGCCGTTGACGAAGCGCACATCAAGCCCTTCGACCTTCAATTTAATGGCAGACATACAGCCTCCGGTTACTCGCTGCGCGGATCAAGAATGTCCCGCAGGCCGTCGCCCAACAGGTTGAATGCCAGGCTGACCAGCATGATCGCGGCACCCGGAACGGCTACCAGCCACCAGCACTCCAGCATGTAGCGACGCCCGGTGGAAATCATCGCGCCCCACTCCGGCAGCGGTGCCTGGGCGCCCAGCCCAAGAAAGCCCAGCGCCGCGGCGGTGAGGATGATGCCGGCCATGTTCATGGTCAGCCGGATAATCACCGACGACAGGCACATGGGCACAATGTGCCGCAGGATAATCCGCGACGACGAAGCCCCTTGCAGCTCCACCGCGACCACAAAGTCAGCGTTGCGCAAAGACAGGGTTTCTGCCCGGGCCAGGCGCGCAATAGGCGGCCAGGAGGTCAAGGCGATCGCAACCACCGCGTGCTCCAGTCCTGGGCCGAGGGCAGCAATGAAAGCCAGCGCCAACACCAGGCTGGGAAACGAAATGAAGATGTCGGTCAGACGCATGAACACCGTATCGACGATGCCGCCGTAATAGCCGGACACGGTGCCGATAAACAGCCCGATGGGTCCGACAATCACCGTCACCAGCGCAATGATGTACAGGGTGATGCGCGAGCCGTAGACCAGCCGGCTGAAAATGTCCCGGCCGTATTCGTCAGTGCCGAACCAATGGGCCGCGCCCGGCGCCTGCAAGGCGTTGGCGAGGTTCTGTGCCACGGGATCGTGAGTGGCGATCCACGGCGCGAACGCTGCCACCACGATCAACAACATCGCGACCAGCAACCCGGCCAGGGTCATGGGGTTACGCAGTAAATGACGCAGCACACGCAGGCCGTTCTTGCACAAGGCATCGAAGCTGGACCCGGGTGTGCGTTCCGCCTGCCGCTTGGCGGTGGACTCGGTAGAAGACATGTTGGCAATCATTGGCATGTTCTCAGGTTGAAATGGAAATCACCCGGCGCGCCCATGGACGCGCCAGGTCGCATTCAGCGTTGTTTGTGCACGCCCAGGTAACGGGTTGCCAGCGCGTCATCGCCGTCAAAACCCTTGACGTCGGCGGCACTGACCACAGTGTCGGTCATTTGCGAGATCATCATGATTGGGCCGACTTGCGCGTCGTAAATTTCCTGGGCCTGGTGATACAGGCCCAGGCGCTGGGCGCTGTCGCGCTCCTGTCCTGCCTTATCGATCAAGGCGTTGAGTTGCGGGTTGAAGAACGCCGCACGCCAGCCTTGGAAGTTCGGCAAGCCGGCGTCATCGCTGTTGTCAGGGTTGTAGGCGAAGGTGCGCAAGCTGAAATACGGGTGCGGATAGCGCTCGGCGCCACGCGCCACGATGATTTCAAAATTGCGCGCACGCATCGCGCCATACACCTGGTTGCCGGTGCCGGTGACGATATTGGCCTTGATACCGCCCTCAGCCAGCGTCGATTGCAGGCGTGCCGCGATATCAATGAACGGCGGCTCGGACAAGGTTCGGATGGTGGTGGTAAAGCCGTCGGGATAGCCGGCTTCAGCCAGCAGCGCTTTCGCCTTGGGCACATCCATGTGATAGCCAGGATCCGGCAGGCGCGCTTCCAGGCCCAGTTGCATCGGCTGCTGGTTGAGCGTGCCGTAGTACGGCATCACTTGCTGATCCAGGCCCTTGTAATCGATCAGGTTGCGCACCGCCTCGCGTACCTTGGGCTTGGCAAACTCCGCTTGTTTCATGCTCATGGCCACGTAATACATGGTGCCGCGTTGCAAGGATTGCACCTGCAACTTGTCCGAACCGTCGATGGCGCGAATATCCGGGGCGGCCATGCCGTAGGCCAGATCCAGGTCGCCGCGCTCGAGCATCAGACGCAAGGATTGTGATTCGGTCATGTGCCGCACTACCACGCGCTTGAGCTTGGCCGCACCTGCCCAGTAACCCTCGAAACGCGTCAGCAGCAGCGAATCGTTGGCGCTCCATTTGGTCAGCACGAACGGACCGCTGCCGGCTTCGTTGGTCACCAGCCAGGCAGCACCGAGATCACCGTTATTCTCATGCGCCAGGACCGTCTTGCGGTCCACCACCACGGCACTTGGCGAAATTGCCAGCGAATCAACGAGCAGCAATGGGTCCATGACCTGCGGCAGGTCGATGACCAAGGTGTGGGTATCGGTGGCGCGGATCAGCCCCTGGATATTCTCGACGTTATAGCCGTAGGCTTTCCAGGTCGTGGCCAGGCCGTAATTAAGCTTCATCACCCGGTACAGCGACCAAGCGACATCCTCGGCGGTCAGCGGATTGCCGGAGTGGAACTTCACGTCCTGGCGCAAATGGAACGTCAGTTGCTTGCCGTCTTCACTGATATCCCAGCGTTCGGCCAACTGGGGCAGGTGTTTTTCCGGGTTGTTGTTATCACGTTTGATCAGGGTGTCGTAGAGATTGGCATTGACGCCCGAAGCGTCCAGGCCTGGGGCGTTGGCCGGATCGATGGAGAACAGATTGACCATGCTCATGCCGACGATCAACTGGTCGGACGGAGTTTTAGCGTTCACCGCAGTCATCGGGGCCAACGCCAGGACAGCGGCCATCAGACTCATGTGCAGGGTTGAGAAAGGGGTCTTCATTGAAAAAATCCTTGTTTTTATAGTTTTACCGTTTCGCAAACCGGCGAGGATTAACGGGTGCGCGGATCGAATACCTTGTACAAGGCATCGCTGATCAGGTTGAGCGCGACGAAAATCAGGCCAATCACCAGCACACAGCCCATCACTGCGTTCATGTCGCCGAGCATCAGGCTGCTGGTCAGGTACTGGCCGAAACCTGGCCAGGCAAATACCGTCTCGATCAGCACCGCGCCTTCAAGCAGGGAACCGTAGGCCAGCGCGACCACCGTCAGCAGTTGCACGAGAATGTTGCGAAAGGCATGTCCCCACACCACTTGGCGCCGGGACAGCCCCTTGACGCGGGCGGTGATGATGTATTCCTGGGACAGTTGCTCCAGCATGAAGCTGCGGGTCATGCGGCTGATGTAGGCCACCGAGTTCAAGCCCAGGATCAGCGCCGGCAACACGATATGTCGCAAGGCGCTGGCAAAAGCCTCCCAATCCCGCGCCAGGGTCGAGTCGATCAGCAACAGGCCGGTGACTTCCGGCACCATGCCGTCATACGCCAGGTCGATACGCCCGGCGCCACCGGCCCAGCCGAGCCAGGCGTAGAACACCAGCAAGCCCATCATGCCCAGCCAGAAAATCGGCGTGGAATAACCGAACAAGGTGATGACGCGAGCCACGTGGTCACCCAGTCGCCCTTGGTTACTGGCGGCACAGACGCCCAGCGGCAAACCGATCACGATCCCGAACAAAATCGCCAGCGTCGCCAGTTCGATGGTCGCCGGGAATACCCGCAGGATGTCCTCGAGCACCGGGTGGCCGGTCAACAACGCGTTGCCGAAATCACCGTGCAGCAGGTCATTGAGGTACAGACCAAACTGGGTCCAGATCGGCTGGTCCAGGCCCATCGCCCGATAGACCTGGTCATAGGTGGAACTGTCCGCGTCCGGCCCGACCACCGCCAGCACGGGGTCCAGCGGCATGACCCGACCAATGACGAAGGTCAGCGCCAGCAAGCCAAGCAACGTCACCAGCACCGTACCGGCACGCCGGGCAGTGTTGGAGGCACGGGTCCCGAACACCGAGGCAGTTGAAACAAACATAGTGAGCTCCTGATAGATCAGTCAGAGATGCACGTGATACCCGTGGTTTAGCGGCGGGATTCAGCGCTTCTTGTAGACGTCCTTGTAGCGTGTGGTCGCCGCCGTGTGGCCCTGGAAATCGGCCACATCGCCGTAGACCAGCACCGTATCGGTCATCTGTGAAACCGGCAGGATCGCCCCCACCTGCTGGTCAAGTTGCTCCTGGATCTCGCGGTACTGGGCCAACTGTTTGTTGGCATCGGGCTCGACCTCGGCGCTCTCGATCAATTGATTCAACTCGGGGCTGTAGAACGAGGTACGCCAGCCCTGGAAGTTGCTCAACTTGGCGGCGTCGCGGTTGTCGGGGTTGTACACCAGAGTGCGCAGGCTTGAATGTGGATGGCGCTCCGCCCCGCCACCGCCGCGCCCGACAATGATGTCGAAGTTGCGTTCACGCATCGCGCCGTAGACCTGGTTGCCGGTGCCGGTGATGATGCTCGCCTCGATGCCGGCCTGGGCCAGCGTGGACTGCAAGTTGGAAGCGATATTGATAAACGGCGGCTCGCTCAACACGCGAATGGTGGTCTTGAAGCCATTCGGGTAACCCGCGTCGGCCAACAGTTTTTTCGCCTGCTCAACGTCCAGCCGGTAACCCGGATCCGGCAGGCGCGCGGCCAGGCCCAAGGGCAGCGGTCGTTGATTGATCAAGCCGTAGTGCGGCATCACGGTCTGGTTGATGCCCTGGTAATCGATCAACGAACGCACCGCCTGGCGCACCCGGGCGTCGGCGAACATCGGCTGTTTTACGCTCAAGGCCACGTAGTACAACGTGCCGCGCTGCAAGGTCTGGGTGCGGACCTTCTGGTTGTCTTGCAGGGCTTGGATATCCGGTGCCGACATGCCCTTGGCGATATCCAGGTCACCACGCTCGATCATCAACCGCAACGACTGCGATTCGGTCATGTTGCGCATGACAATTCGCTTGAGCTTGGCCGGACCGCCCCAGTAACCGTCGAAACGGCTCATCAGAATCACATCGTTGGCCCGCCAGTCGTTGAGCACAAAGGCACCGCTGCCAGCGGCATGCGTCACCAACCAGGCGGCGCCCATATCGTTGTTTTTCTGGTGTTCGAGGACTTTCTTGCGGTCGAGGATAAAGGCGCTGGGCGACGTCGCCAGGGTATTGAGTACCAGCAAGGGATCTGTTGGCCGTGGCAGCTCGATGACAAAGGTATTGGCGTCCGTCGCGCGCATGTAGCGCTCAACATTGTCGGCACTGAAGCCGTAGGCTTTCCAGGTCGAGGCCAGCGCCAGATTGAGTTTGAGCACGCGTTGCAGCGACCAGGCCACGTCTTCGGCACTCAAAGGGTTGCCAGACTGGAATTGCACCCCCGAGCGCAGATTGAAGGTCAGGGTCTTGCGGTCATCGCTGACCTGCCAGCGTTCGGCCAGGGCCGGCAGCAGACGATCCGGCTGCTTGACGTCCTGCACCAGCAGCATGTCATAGAGATTGGCATTGACCTCCGACACGTCAAGGCCCGTGGCGGCAGCCGGGTCGAGGGACAACAGGTTGATCATGCTCATGCCGACGATCAGTTGGTCGGCCGGGGTTTTAGCATAGGCAAGCGGTACGCTGCTGACTGCCAGGGTAACCGCAAAGACCTGCGCCCAGAGCGAAGGAAGAATATTCATGGTGAGAGTGCCTTTCTTATATTTATAGGGCTCTCGGACGTCCCGGCATTCACCGGGCCGGCCGCGCTCAGATCAAAAACTGTTGAGGGTATGGGTCTCGATAAAGTCGAAATCGATGTCTTCGCCCAGGCCCGGCAGGTCGGACAAGTGAACGAAACCGTGTTCGTCCATCGGGTCCACCAGACGCTTGAGGTACGCTGGCACCTCGTCGTAATCCAGATACGGATGCAGCAACCCGCGCTCGTACCAGGTGCAGTTCTTGATCGCGCCAACCACCGCCAGGTTGGCGGCGCCGTTGCCATGGATTTCGCAATCCATGCCAAAGGATTCGGCCATGTGCGCGACCTTCAGGCACGGTGCAATCCCGCCAACCCCGGCCACGCCGGCGCGCAGAATATCGCAGACGTCGTGCTTCACCCAGCTGGCCCGACTCAGGTGTTTGCCGGCCAGGGTTTCCGGGCCTAGCACCGGGATATCCAACTGGTTGGCCAACCAGGCATAAGATTCTGCGGACTCTTCCATCATCGGTTCTTCGAACCAGGCGAAGTCCAGCTTCTCCAATTCGCGGCCGATATACAGCGCGTCGGTGCGACTGTACCAATGGTAGCCGTCAAGCATCAGCGCGATATCCGGGCCGACAGCTTCACGGACAGCAGCACAGGCTTTGACATCAATGCGCGGACTAGGCGCGAACGACACCGGCGGCATCCAGGTGTGCAGCTTGATCGCCTTATAGCCCCGCTCGACCAGGGTTTCGGCAAAACGCCCGTAGTCTTCCGGCGTCGCCAGGCCACCCGGCAGTTCATCGCCACACATGGTCGAACCGTACGCCGGAACCTTGTCCCGGAAGCCACCGATCAGCTTGTGCACCGGCACGCCCAACTTGCGTCCGGCCCAGTCCCACAATGCCTGCTCGACCAGCGCCAGCGCGCGATCGGTCAATTGGCTGGCACTGCCGCGCTGCCAGTGCGCCAGGTCATGCCAGATTCTTTCGCTGTCATGGGCGTTCTGCCCCACCAGCACCTTGCGCACAAAACCATCGAGCACATAGGGACGAATCAGTTCTGGGGCGCCGAACGCGAAGCCTTCAGTGCCATCTTCGGTCTGGATGCGCAGCAAAGCCATCTTGGCCTGGGTGATGTCACCCGGATGCGCGTGACCGGCGCTGTCCACTGCGCGGCGGGTCGGATAGGAAAAAACCTGGACGTTGACTGCTGTGATTCTCATGGATGTCTTTAGCCTGTTTATTGGATTTGTGACAGGAGCTTCGGCTGCTGAAAATAATCATATGTCATCGTACAACATTTGAAAAGACACGATTAAAAACCCATAAGCCAGCCATGAAAAACCCACAACCCCCATAAACACAGCACATAAAGAGACAACACCATATTAGCAGTCCGCATTAAAACATAGGCCTTCCATTTGAATATGTGTCAATTTGTTTCAAAATAGCCAAATATCATAGATATGTCGTCTTGTTGTACGATAACGTATTTCTAGCAGGTTAAATGAGAGTCGAACTCAACAACGGCATCGCCACACCCGCTCACGCATCCAACAAAAACAATAAAAGAAGACCTCATGAACAGCACTCTACGTACGCTTGTTACCGTCGCGGCCATTAGCCTGCCCTTCTGCGCCAGCGCCGACTCCGCCAGCATCAACTACCGCCACCAGTTCACCGAGAGCGACAGCATCCATGCCGACCGGGTCAAGCTGAGCTATCGACTGGAGAATGGCTTGGGGTTTGAGGGCGAGCTGAAATACCGCACTGCCGGTGACCGCGAAGATGTCGCTTACGACAACATCATCAACAACGGTCACGAACTCACGGTCAATTACAACTACAAGCTCAGCCCGCAATCGACGCTGACCCCGGCGTTCCAGATGGACAGTTCGAAGGACTCCACCAGCTACAAGTTCGGACTCAAGTACAGCTACAAGATCAACGATGCTTTCTATGTCGCCACCCGCTACCGGCGGGACGCAAAGAAGCTGGATCGCGACCAGATCAACGAAGAGTTGCCGGATCGCGCCAAGGACAACCAGAACACCAATCGCCTTGAGGGATGGCTCGGCTATACGCCGGCCAGCAAGTGGGCATATGAGTATCAGTACATCTACTTCAAGACTGATTACATTCGCTACGACAACAAGAAAAGCGATTACGAGCAGAACCTGACCGTCAAATACAAGCTGACGAAACAGTGGGTGCCGTTCATGGAAATCGGCGATATCAAGGTCAATTCCACCACCGACGACCGCCAGGCCCGCTGGCGTCTTGGGGTCCAGTACAACTTTATGTAAACCTCCCGCCGGCCTGGCAACCGCGCATCGTGCGCCAGGCCGGCGCAGGCTTTCTCACCCTCGAAAATCCGAGCAATGGAAAAAACCACCATGACATCTCCGCAAAAACCTTTTAACCGCATCCTGCTCACCGGTGCCGCCGGCGGCCTGGGGCAAATTCTCAGGGAAACCTTGCAGGCCCACGCCGCGATCGTCCGCTCCTCAGACATCAGCCCCATGACGCCGAGTCGCGGGGCTCATGACGAGGTCATCAACTGCAATTTGGCGGACAAGGCCGGCGTCCACGCCTTGGCCAAAGATGTCGATGTGATTGTCCACCTGGGCGGCATTTCGGTTGAGCGAGCCTTCGAGGAGATCCTCGAGGCGAACATTCGTGGCACCTTTCATGTTTATGAGGCCGCACGCAAGCACGGCATCCGGCGGGTAGTCTTCGCCAGCTCCAACCACGTCACCGGATTCTATTCCCAGGATGTCGAAGTGGACGCACACGCACCGCGCCGGCCAGACGGTTACTACGCGCTATCGAAGTCCTACGGCGAAGACTTGGCGGCCTTTTACTTTCATCGTTACGGCATCGAAACCGTCAGTCTGCGCATCGGCTCCTCATTCCCGCAACCGCACAACCTGCGGATGCTCGCGACCTGGCTGAGCCATGCAGACCTGGGCCGCTTGGTGGAGCGTGCACTGTTGGCCAGTGATGTCGGTCACAGCGTGATCTATGGGGTGTCCGCCAATCGTGACCGGTGGTGGAACAACCGCCATGCCGAGCACTTGGGGTTTGTCGCGCAAGACAGTTCAGAAGCCTTTCGTGCGCAGATCGAAAGCCAGCCTAGACCGGCGGCAGATGCTCCGGACAGCTTGTTTCAAGGCGGAGCCTTTACCGCTGCCGGGCCGTTTGGCGACTGAATCAGGCGTCCTTCGCCGCTTCGTCCACCGCCTCATAAGCGCGTCGCATACGTTCACGACTATTCGACAAATGCAGGCGCATGGCGGCACGGGCGGCGTCGGCATCACGTCGGGCGATGGCCTGGTAGATACCCTCGTGCTCGCGGCTCAAGCGCTCCAGATAAGGCTCTTTTTTGTCATTCACCAAGCGAGTCGAATGCACCCGGGTGCGCGGAATGATGCTGACCCCAAGGTGCAACATGATGTCGGTGAAGTAGCGATTGCCGGTGGCCAGGGCGATCTGCTGGTGGAACCGGAAGTCCGAGGCCACGGCATAATCGACGCTGACCACCCTGGAGTTAAGGGCGTCCAGCGAATCGCGCATCACCTGCAACTGCTCATCCGTTCGACGTGCGCAGGCCAGGCCCGCCGCCTCCACTTCCAGGCTGATGCGCAACTCGAGAACCGCCAGTACATCGCCCAGGGTCACAATACTCCCAGGGTCGATCCGAAAGCCGCTTGGCCCGGGCACGTCACGCACGAAGGTGCCGACGCCATGCCGGGTTTCCACCAGCCCGGCCGCCTGCAAACGTGAAATCGCCTCACGCACCACCGTGCGACTGACACCGTGTTCCTCCATGACTTCGGACTCGGTTGGCATCTTGGTGGCGCACGCCAGTTCGCCGTCATGAATACGTCGAGACAGCTCGGTGACCAACTCCTCAGTCAGGCTACGATGCTTGTGGCGAACGCGGGGGTGGACGTTGTGATGGTCCATCAGAGCGGTTATCTCGGTGTGGCGGATGAACCGCAATCATAGCTCAAGTAGTTGTACGACAACATTGTTTCGATCAGGCCTCGGAAGGCAGAGAAGGATCGGCCGCGCTGGGCTCGAGCCGTGCAGGTATGCGCAGTGGTGACTGCCCACGTGCCCACGCGGCGGCCTTGTTCCAGTGATGCACCGGACTTTTACTGGAAATATCCAGCGCCGTTTTCAACTTCGGATGGTCGCCCAAGGTTGTCTGGCCACGCAGTCGAGTGGAGTTCAGCAGGTGATCTTGTCACCCAGGCCAATGAAATACCTTTATTTATCCGTGTTTCTCTCCAGTTCGCCAACAGAGCACTGGAAATAAGACGACAAACGCGACCCGCTCTCAAGCCCACAGCCAGGCTCGTCAGCGACGCATAGGAAGCGTCCTCAGCGACAGAAATCTATGTCCTACAGAGCGTCTTAATCTGTACTGGATTCCGGACAGATATGATGAGCGAATCACACCGTAGCGCTTGCGACAGTCGTTTATCATCAATCACATTGATAGCACCCTAACGAAACCCCCATTCCAGGGGGCTTGGCGGGCGCTTATATCATTCCGAATGATAGTTATCTTTGGTTCATTCGATTCGTGAGAGCGCACGTCACCGAGCATGATCCGCCCCATCTCAAATATATTGGCGGATGCACCTCATGGAACAATCACTCAAACATTTACGCTATCCACTGGCCATTTTGGCGGTGATGGTGATGAGCGCGTGCGGCAAGGCCCCGGAACAAGCGGCGGCGATGCCAGCCAGTAAAGTCAGCGTCGCCAAGGTGCTGGAACAACCGGTCAATGAATGGGACGAGCTCACCGGCCGCCTGGAGGCCCCGGAAACCGTACAGATTCGCCCGCGCGTGTCCGGCCAGATCGATAAAGTGGCCTTCACCGAAGGCGCGCTGGTCAAGAAAGGCGACCTGCTGTTCCAGATCGACCCGCGCCCGTTCCAGGCCGAAGTGCGTCGCCTCGAAGCCCAGTTGGCACAGACCAGGGCCGCCGCTTCGCGCAGTGAAAACGAAGCCAAGCGCGGCGAACGCCTGCGCCAGAGCAACGCCATCTCCGCCGAATTGGCCGACTCGCGCACCACCGCCGCCCAGGAAGCCCGCGCGGCTGTCGCCGGGATCCAGGCGCAGTTGGACCTGGCCAAGCTGAACCTGAGCTTCACCCGCGTCACCGCGCCGATCAGCGGCCGCGTCAGCCGTGCCGATATCACCGCCGGCAACCTGGTGACTGCTGATGTCACCGAACTGACCAGCGTGGTCTCCACCGACAAGGTCTATGCCTACTTCGACGCCGACGAGCGCGTGTACCTCAAGTACAGCGAACTGGCCCGCCAGGGTCGCCGTGGCGCCACCACTCCGGTGTACCTGGGCCTGTCCAACGAAACCGGCAACCCGCACCTGGGCCAGATGGACTTTGTCGACAACCAGGTCAACCCGGCGACCGGCACCATCCGTGGACGCGCGGTGTTCGACAACACCGACGGACGCTTCACGCCGGGCCTGTATGCACGCCTGAAACTGGTGGGCAGCGGCACCTATTCCGCGGTGCTGATCAACGATGAAGCCGTCGGTACCGACCTGGGCAAGAAGTTTGTATTGGTCATGGACGGCGACAACAAGGCTGAGTACCGCGCCGTCGAGCTGGGCCCGAAGATCGAAGGCTTGCGCATCGTGCGCAGCGGGCTTGACAAGAACGACACGGTTGTCGTCAAGGGGCTGCAACGGGTGCGTCCGGGATCATCGGTGGCGCCTGAGACCATCCCGATGGCCAGCAAGGAAACTCTCGCGGCCTTGGCACAACAACGACGAGCACTTGAGGCCAGCAACCTGGAGCAAGTGACGCCGGAAAAAACCGCCTCCAAGCTCGTCAGCACTGCGACTCCGCGCGGTTAAGGGACTACACACAAGATGAATTTTTCCAAGTTCTTCATTTCCCGGCCGATCTTCGCAGCGGTGCTTTCGCTGTTGATCCTGATCGCCGGCGCGATTTCACTGTTCCAGTTGCCGATCAGTGAATACCCGGAAGTCGTGCCGCCGACCGTGGTGGTACGCGCCAACTTCCCCGGCGCCAACCCGAAGGTCATCGGCGAGACCGTGGCCGCGCCACTGGAACAAGCCATCACCGGCGTCGAGAACATGCTCTACATGTCCTCGCAGTCGACGGCCGACGGCAAGATCACTCTGACCATCACCTTCGCCCTGGGTACCGACCTGGATAACGCCCAGGTCCAGGTGCAGAACCGCGTGACGCGTACCCAGCCCAAGCTGCCGGAAGAAGTGACGCGGATCGGCATCACCGTGGACAAGGCCTCTCCGGACTTGACCATGGTGGTGCACTTGACCTCGCCGGATCAGCGCTACGACATGCTGTACCTGTCCAACTACGCCATCCTCAACATCAAGGATGAGTTGGCGCGCCTGGGCGGTGTCGGGGATGTGCAATTGTTCGGCATGGGCGATTACTCGCTGCGGGTCTGGCTGGACCCGAACAAGACCGCTTCACGCAACCTGACCGCCACCGACGTGGTCACTGCGATCCGTGAGCAAAACCGTCAGGTGGCCGCCGGTGCCCTGGGTGCGCCACCCGCGCCGAGCGCCACCAGCTTCCAGTTGTCGGTCAACACCCAAGGCCGCCTGGTCACCGAGGAAGAGTTCGAGAACATCATTATTCGCGCTGGCGATAACGGTGAAATCACCCGCCTCAAGGACATCGCACGGATCGAACTGGGCTCCAGCCAATACGCCCTGCGTTCGTTGCTGAATAACCAGCCGGCGGTGGCCATTCCGATTTTCCAGCGGCCTGGCTCCAATGCCATCGAGATCTCCAACGAGGTCCGCGACAAGATGGCCGAGTTGAAGAAAAGCTTCCCCGAAGGCATGGACTTCAGCATCGTCTATGACCCGACGATCTTTGTGCGCGGCTCCATCGAGGCCGTGGTGCATACGCTGTTCGAAGCGTTGATCCTGGTGGTACTGGTGGTGATCCTGTTCCTGCAAACCTGGCGCGCCTCGATCATTCCGTTGGTGGCGGTCCCGGTATCGTTGATCGGCACCTTCGCAGTGATGCACTTGTTCGGGTTCTCGCTGAACGCGTTGTCGCTGTTCGGCCTGGTACTGGCCATCGGTATCGTGGTGGACGATGCCATCGTGGTGGTGGAAAACGTCGAGCGCAATATCGAGCTGGGCCTGGAACCGTTCCCGGCCACCGAAAAGGCCATGAGCGAAGTGACCGGCCCGATCATCGCCACGGCGCTGGTGCTGTGTGCGGTGTTTATCCCAGCCGCGTTTATCAGCGGCCTGACCGGGCAATTCTACAAACAGTTCGCCTTGACCATTGCGATTTCCACGGTGATCTCGGCCTTCAACTCGCTGACCTTGTCGCCAGCCCTGGCCGCCGTGCTGCTGCGCAGCCATGACGCGCCGAAGGACCGTTTCTCCAAGGTGCTCGACAAGCTGTTCGGAGCCTGGTTGTTCCGTCCATTCAACCGTTTTTTCGAACGCGCCAGTGGTGGCTACGTCAGTACCGTGCGGCGGGTAATTCGCGGCAGCGGCATTGCGTTGTTCCTGTACGCCGGCTTGATGGTGCTGACCTGGTTCGGTTTTGCCCATACTCCGACCGGTTTCGTCCCGGCCCAGGACAAACAATACCTGGTGGCCTTTGCCCAACTGCCGGACGCCGCCAGCCTGGACCGCACCGAGGACGTGATCAAACGCATGTCCGACATCGCCTTGAAACAGCCAGGCGTGGACAGCGCCGTGGCCTTCCCCGGCCTGTCGATCAATGGCTTTACCAACAGCCCCAACAGCGGCATCGTCTTCGTGACCTTGAAGCCGTTCGATGAGCGCAAGGATCCGAGCCTGTCCGCAGGTGCAATTGCCGGTGCCTTGAACGGCAAGTACGCCGATATCCAGGAAGCCTACATGGCGATCTTCCCGCCGCCGCCGGTACAGGGCCTGGGCACCATCGGCGGGTTCCGTCTGCAAGTCGAAGACCGTGGCAACCTGGGCTACGAGGAGCTGTACAAAGAAGTGCAGAACGTCATCACCAAGAGCCATGACGTGCCGGAGCTGTTTGGTCTGTTCACCAGCTACACGGTCAATGTGCCGCAGGTTGATGCCGCTATCGACCGCGACAAGGCCAAGACCCACGGCGTGGCAATCAGTGACATTTTCGACACGCTGCAGATCTACCTGGGCTCGTTGTATGCCAACGACTTCAACCGTTTCGGTCGCACCTATCAGGTCAACGTGCAGGCAGAGCAGCAGTTCCGTCTCGACGAAGACCAGATCGGCCAATTGAAAGTGCGCAACAACAAAGGCGAGATGATCCCGTTGGCGACCTTCATCAAGGTCAGCGATACCTCGGGGCCGGATCGCGTGATGCACTACAACGGCTTTATCACCGCTGAAATCAACGGCAACGCGGCACCGGGCTACAGCTCCGGCCAAGCCGAGGCGGCGATTGAAAAACTGTTGAAAGAGGAGCTGCCCAACGGCATGACCTACGAGTGGACCGACCTGACCTATCAGCAGATCCTCTCGGGCAATACCGCGCTGTTCGTGTTCCCGCTCTGTGTATTGCTGGCGTTCCTGGTACTGGCCGCCCAATACGAAAGTTGGAGCCTGCCGTTGGCGGTGATCCTGATCGTACCGATGACCTTGCTGTCGGCGATCACCGGGGTGATTCTGTCCGGCGGCGACAACAACATCTTCACCCAGATCGGCTTGATCGTACTGGTGGGGCTTGCCTGTAAGAACGCGATCCTGATCGTCGAGTTTGCCAAGGATAAACAGCAGGAAGGTCTCGATCCGCTGGCAGCGGTGCTGGAAGCCTGCCGCCTGCGTCTGCGGCCGATCCTGATGACCTCGTTCGCGTTCATCATGGGTGTCGTGCCTTTGGTCTTCTCCAGCGGCGCCGGTGCCGAGATGCGGCATGCGATGGGTGTGGCAGTGTTCTCCGGGATGATCGGGGTGACCTTCTTCGGGCTACTGCTGACCCCCGTGTTCTACGTACTGATCCGTCGTTATGTCGAGCGCGGCGAAGCGCGCAAAGCGGCCAAGGCCCTGAAGCTGGAGACACAGCAATGAGTGTGAAAGTCTTTCTCCCGAGCCTGTTGGTACTGGCGCTGAGCGCTTGTGCCGTGGGCCCGGACTACCAGGCCCAAACCCCGGAGGCGGCTAATATTACGGCCGCCGCCGACGCCAAACAGTACGACCACGCAAAATTTGAAGGCATCTGGTGGCAGCAGTTCGAGGACCCGACGCTCAACCAGTTAGTGACTCAGTCACTGCAAGGCAACCGGGACTTACGGGTCGCCTTTGCTCGGCTGCGGGCCGCGCGAGCGATTCGCGATGACGCCAGCAATGACGCCATGCCGACCATTACCAGCCGCGCCAGCAGTGATTTGGCCAAGGGACAAATCCCCGGCCAGACCACCCGCCGGGTCAACAGCGAACGCTACGACCTGGGCCTGGACATGGCCTGGGAGCTGGACCTGTTCGGGCGTATTCAGCGCAACCTTGAGGCCAGCGACGCCGACCAACAGGCCGCCGAAGCCGACCTCTATCAATTGCAAGTCACAATGATTGCCGAATTGGTGGATGCCTACGGCCAACTGCGGGGCGCGCAACTGCGGGAAAAAATCGCCCTGGCCAACCTGAAAAACCAGCAGGACTCGCGCACCATTACCGAAAGCCTGCGCGATGCCGGTGTCGGTGATCAGCTCGACGTGGTGCGCGCCGACGCACGCCTCGCCGCAGTCGAGGCGAGTGTGCCGCAGTTGCAAGCCGAGCAAGTGCGCGAGCGCAACCGCATCGCCACCCTCCTCGGCCAGCGCCCGGACAAGCTGAGCGTGGACCTGAGCCCGGCGAACCTGCCGGCGATTGCCAAGGCGTTGCCGATTGGGGATCCGGGACAATTGCTGCAACGACGCCCGGACATTCTCAGCGCCGAACGCAAACTGGCCGCCGCCACCGCACGCATCGGCGTGGCCAAGGCCGACCTGTTTCCTCGGGTCAGCCTCAGCGGCTTCCTCGGCTTTACCGCCGGACGCGGTTCGCAGATCGGCTCATCCGCCGCTAGCGCCTGGGCGCTGGGCCCGAGCATTACCTGGGCCGCCTTCGACCTGGGCAGCGTGCGGGCACGCCTGCGCGGCGCGGATGCCGAGGCCGATGGCGCATTGGCAACGTATGAGCAGCAAGTGTTGCTGGCGCTGGAAGAATCGGAAAACGCTTTCAGCGACTACAGCAAACGTCAACAGCGCTTGATCTCGCTGATTCGTCAGAGCGAGTCGAGTCGCGCCGCTGCCGACCTGGCGCAGATTCGCTACCGCGAAGGCACCGTGGATTTCCTGGTACTGCTGGACGCCCAACGCGAACGCCTGGCCGCCGAAGACACCCAGGCCCAGGCCGAAGTCGATCTGTATCGCGGCATCGTCGCGATCTACAAGGCGCTGGGTGGTGGCTGGCAGCCGGATACGGTGGTCGCCAGCAGCAAGTGAGGTAAAAGAGCTCCTTTGGTTGGTCGCATCCAGCCAATCTTTAGCCCCGTGGTCCATTCGGTCACGGGGCTTTTTTTGTCTGCGCCGATTTGCAGCAAAGTAGAGCCCGCTCCCACACAAGCCCGTCCCGCACATGGGCTGTTGTGTCAGACACCCATCACCGCTGCAACAAAAAGCCTCCGTTCAATCTGATTGAACGGGGGTTTTTCTTAGCTCAATTGGGTGTACCAGCTGGGCGCGTGGAGAATTTTTGCGTCCTCGATAAAGGTCGTCGGGCTTTGCACCGGAGGCTGCGGGTTGAACGCCTGCTCCGCCCTTTGACTGCTGGAAAAGTCCTTGTATTTGATCAGCTTGCGGGTGGTGGCCGAGCGGTACAGATCGGCCCAGGCGGCCTCCGGCAAGATCAACGGTTTGTCGAGCGCGGGCATGCCTTTGTTGGCGAACTGGGTGGCCGTCAGATCGAACACATAGGGTTTGCCTTGCTTGGACCCGACGACCACAAAATGGTTGAGCCACTTTTCCTCGGCCATGTTGTTGAACATAAAGATGCCGCGGTATTTGATATCAGTCATCCCCTGCGCTTTCATGAACCGGGCCACGGGTTCCATCAGCGATGCGCATTTCCCCGCCGGCGCAGCGATGGCGGCCGCGATCGCTCGATCACGTTGCAAGAGCGCCAGATAGTCCTGCATCTCGGCGGGCAAGCGGTAGGATGGATGCGCCTCGATCACTCTCACCGGCTCAGTCCGCAACCTGGGTGTAGGGATTTTGCGCTTGGGCAGATCACTGCTTCTGAACACCGCGATTCTCGAGCGTTGGGCGCGCCCGCCGATGGCGTTGATGAGCGGGGCGACACCCGGTGTTGCGGGGTGCTGCAAACCCAGCAGCAACTTCTCCCCCTCGGCAGTCAACGCCTTGAAGGCCGTGCCGTCCTCGCGCAATCGCGCCAGGGCGTACAGCGCGCGCGCCGTGCGCCCATTGCCATCGCCATACGGGTGATAACGGTTGATCGTGGCAAACAGACGATCGGCGTTCGCCGACTGCGCCGAACCGCGAATGATTTTCTCGAATCCCGCGCGCGCCACATCCGAGCCCATATGTACCGGGTCGCTGCTGGAACGGAAGAACCGCGGCAGTTGTCCGCCCGGGGCTTGATACAGGGCGGCATGCACCGCATCGATCACCTTGGGATCATTGATGTCGGCATGGCGAAACTGTCGCAACACCCGCTCCACCTGCGCGCTCGTCAGGGTATTACTGGTGCTGCGGCCGACTATCCATTCGGCCGCTGCCGCTGCGGGGTCGCCGGACATCACTTGCCGTGGCACCACAGGTGGGGTTTTGAACAACGTCTCTACCTGCCTGTTGACCTCTCTGAGCCGGCGCAGGTCGGAGGCCAGGCGTCGCTGGCCGTTGAACCGCTCGAAGGCAAATCGGCCCCAGGAAAAACGCGTCTTGGACTGCCCCAGACCATCGAGCAGCAGGTTGTTGCGAATCGCCTGATTGAGCGTGCGCTCGTCGACCAACCCCGCCAGCGCGCGTGCATCCGCGGTGCCGGCTAACACCTTGGTCAACTGCTGGGTTTTACCGGCATCGTTGAGCTGCGCCCAGCGCAGTTGCGTGGAGATTTTCGCCGCCGTCCGGCCCGCCTGGTATTTGAGCCAGTGATAGCGCTGCAAGAGCGGCTTGATATGGGCAACCGTGCGATAACCGCCGCGGGCGAGCATGGCAGGCCTGAACGCCGGGCCCGCCGCCAGCAGAAAGGCCGAGAGCACCACCTGCTTGGTGTAGTCGGAGGCTTGCTGCTGGTAGCGCGCAGCCTCGTCAGGACGATCGGAAATGGCCGCCTGGGCATGGCTGACGCCCATCCCCGCGGCGCCTAACACGCCGCCCAGCATTACCCCGCCCGTGCCGCCCATGCCCACGGCCCCGACCGTGGCATAGAGTTGCAAGATCGCCTTGCAGACGTCGAGCAAATCCAGGCTGCGGCGTTCGCCGTCGGTAAACACCAGCTTGTCGATGTCGGACTTCAGGCGCTGCATGAACCCGTCGAACAGTTGCTCGCTGAGATCGCGCATATCTTCACGCGGCTCAAAGGCCAGCGGCAGGAAGGAAAGCTTGCCGCCGTTCTCGGGAATGCCCAGGTGCGCCTGTTTGTGGTATCCCTCCTTTTTCACGGCAAATGCGTTGGCGTCAGCGGCGTACTTGAACTGCTCGAAAACCGGCAGCTTTTGCATGACCCATTGACGAAACTCCGGGCTGTCTGGGTACACCGGCACCGGTTGCCATTTCCTCTGGCCGTAGTGCACATACACTTCGTTTTTGGTCTCGATATGAAAGTACTGCTCGTCGTCGACGCTGAACAGCAGGCCGCCCTGCTCTTGCGGGATCAGTACCACTCCGTTGAGCCTGACGCCGTGAAAGGTCACCTCGGCGGCCTGGTGTTTGCCGAGCATGAAATCGGTGACATTGCCGTAGAACGCCGAATCCGCAGGGTGGCGGTTCAGGTATTCGAGGCAACGTTGCTGGATCTGACCCTGATACAACTGGCTCACCCGCTGTTTGTTGCGCGGGTCGGCTCGGTACTCAGCCAGGCTTTTCTCCAGTTTGCCAGCCAGATCCTGTGCCCGTAGCGCGTCGATCAGCCGCTGATGCTCGTAGGAAACCGCTGTGTAACGCACGTCCAGCGGGCCGCGTTTGGCGCGAATGTCATGCCAGAAGGTGCCCGTGACGACTTCTCGCAGGGCGAAAGTCTGATACTGGATCTGCGGCGCCCGGATCTGCAGGTTAGGGTTGGCAGGTAATATTTCGCGGTATCCGACTCGGATCGGGGTATCCGAGGTGCAGTGCTTGGCGGTGCCGGTGGCGTTCTGAAAAGCCTGGATGCCTTGCGCGATATGCTGCTCGATAAACACGCTGGGTTGCAGGATCGGTTTGTAGGTGCTCATCCACTCCGTGAGCAACGGCTCGATCTGCGCCTCGGTATGGGCCGCCAGTTTCGCCGCCAGGCGCTCGGCAGTGTGCTCCTCGGCGCGTACACGTGCGGCCAGCGCCTTGAGCACTTGCTCCGCGAGTAGATCATCCGCTACAGAAATCGGAACGAGCGCGTATCGGCGAAACTCGGAACCTAACGTCGAACAACCGTCCGCACTCGGTGCATGCAGCCAGACGAGCACTTTTTGCACCTCGACAGACGACGGCGTCTCGCGCTCGGCATCACGCCGACGCCGCGTCGGCGTGGTCGCGGAGTCGTCCACCAGCACCGCCAGGGCATCATAGAACGTCTCATGCGGATGCCCCGGCCATGGCGCGTCCAGCGCGCGCTCGACCCGCACTTGCAACTGCTCGCTGGTCAATTGCGATGGGACCTCGGGCTGTTTGGCAAACGGAACGATCAAGCCGTCGTCGGCGGGCAGGCACCAACTGCTGTAGACAGTGCTGATGGCACCGTACGCGGCAAGCGCGCCCACAGTCAGCAGCGGATGTTGCTCAACCGCGTTGCCTACCCGTTGCGCCGCCAACGCGCCTGTCAGCACCAGCCACGTGCGCAGGGCCCCAGCCATCGATTGCAGCTGCTCGGTCAGCGCCGGGTTCGCGATGCTTTCGGTGGTCGGGCGATACACCTCATTGCCCAGCGCCTGTAGGCCGGCAGACTCGACGTGACGTCCCTGGCCGACCATGTCTTGCAACAGCACCACCACTTCCTCCAGCTCCACGCCCTCGGCACCCGGCAGGCTCAGCGCGCGGTCGATGCGCCGCAGCAATTCCCGGGCGTCGGCGCTGAACTGTTGAAGCCAGGTGGGACCCGCCGTGGTGGGCGCGGTTGGCGCCGGCGCGTCGACGACCTGTGCGTCCCAGGCCGCCCTGGCCCGTTGTTGGTCCTCGGCGAACATCTTCGACTGGTTTTCATATAAGCGGCTGGGGCGGCTGGCCGTTTCCCCGCTGTAGAGATCCTGTGCCGCCTGCACGGCGTCGCGGATGCCCTGACCTGCTTGCTCAATCCCCAGATAGGTACCCAGGTTGAACAGCGGCATCAAAGGCGCGGCGTCTTGCGCAAAGTCCCTGCCGACGGTGATCGCCAAGCCGAATTTTGCCGCCTCATAACGCTCCTTGAAGCGCTCGACCTGAGGCTTGAGTGCAGCCGCAAGGGCCGCCGGAAGCGCTTCGAGCGCCTGCTCCGCCGCCGTCAATTGATCGCCCATCTGCGCCAAGGCTTCTGCCCTGGCCAGTGGAAGGTATCGCTGATTCAGTTGCGCTAACCGCTCTTCGGCCGCCCATGCCTGTTGCATGGAGCGGTTGGGAACATGTCCTGGCCGATGCCCGGAGCCGGCCATCCGGACCCGCATCAACAGGTCCTTGAGCTTTTGCGTGTTGCTCAGTGGATGTTGGCGTACATCTTCATAATCGGCGTGCAGTTGATGGCGTTGCAGGGCGTCCGAGGTGTGCTTGATGTCTTGGCGCAATTGCTCCAGCTCAGCATGACCGGCGAGTTGTTGTGCGCTGTTGCGTACGGTCACCACCTCTTCACCGATGCTGCTCAAGCGACGCGGCGCGAGATTGCCTGAGGGGCGATACCCGTTCAAGGAATCAGCGTGAAGGCGATTCAATGGCATGTTCGGCACTCTTTAACTCGGAAAAAGTGCCTCCAGCTTATGGATTACATTATCGCCACCTATAGGATGTTTCCGGTGCGACAGCCGACTTTGCCGTTAACTGAGGTCATTGAGAATCAGGCTGCGGTAATGGCCAGGATTGGAGCCTGACCATTTGCGAAACGCCTTATAGAACGAACTCACATCGGCAAACCCCAACCGGCTGGCGATATCGGCAAAGCTGATCTCGGCCTCGGCCAGCCAGACAATCGCCAGTTCCTTGCGCACGCTGTCCTTGAGTCCCTGATAAGTCTGGCCCTCCTCGGCCAGGCGGCGGCGCAAGGTGGAAGCGGACATGCACAAGCGGTTAGCCAGGCTCTCGGTTTCGGGCCAGGTGTCGGCGGGCATCTGGCGCAAGTCTTTCTTGATGCGGGTGGCCAAGCTGTCGGGGTCACGGTATTTGACCAGGATATTGGCCGGTGCATGGGCCAGGAAGCGCTTGAGTTCTTCAGGACTGCGCTTGATCGGCAGATCAAGACAATCGGCAGAGAAAATCATCCGCGTGCGTGGCCGATCAAAGCGCAGGTTGTCGGAAAACATCACCTGGTAGTCATCACAAAACGCCGGTTGCGGGCAACGCAATTCAATCGCCAGGATCGGAATGCGTCGGCCTGCCAACCAGCAAGCGACGCCATGGACGATCATCCAGTAGCAAAAATAAGTAAATGCGCGCCGGGGGTCGGTTTCCGGTTCCAGCAGTACAATTTCCGCCAGGCTCTGCTGGCGCACCAGCTGGGCCGGCATGTGTTCCAACATCAACGATAGAAACTCCAGTCCGGTTTCAAGGGCCGCCGCCAGGGTCGGCTGGGCCATCGAGGCGCGGCAGAGAAATGCCAGGCTGCCGGACTTGAGCCTGCGCGGGTCCATGCCGAAGAACTCATCATCACTGCGTCGTGCCAGCAAGCGCCACAGCCGTGCATAAGCCATGGCCGGAACCCGTGCCATGGGTTGTTCCAACAGCGCCGGGGCAATACCCACCTTGCTCAACGCTTCCTGGGTCGCCGCACCCGGCGCGCAGCTCTGCAACAGGGCTTCACGTACCAGGTGAATGGAGATGGTGTCTTTTACCGACATTGGCGAAGGCTCAATTTTGTTGTCATGTGTAAGTCGACCATTGTAGGAGCGAGCCTGCTTGCGAAGGAAGCCAGCGATAACGCGGCCAGCTGCGGTGTATTGGTTTTCTTCGCGAGCACCCTGCGATGCAGATGGATTCCGTTCAGCCGCCGTTCAGCAAACGCCAATAAATGTCATTTAGGAATAAGTATCATTATGTTACAACTTAGCACCCTATCTAATTAGCTGCGGTGTCGAATGCTCGTTCCATTTCTAATCATGCTGCGCGAAGGGATTGAAGCGGCGCTGATCGTTGGCATCATTGCCAGCTACCTGCAACAGACCGGACGCGGCCAGTGGATGCCGGCGGTCTGGATCGGGGTGTTTCTCGCCGCCGCCCTGGCGTTGCTGGTGGGTGGCGGCCTGGAACTTGTCAGCGCCGAGTTCCCGCAAAAACAGCAAGAGCTGTTCGAAGGCATCGTCGGCCTGGTGGCCGTGGGCATTCTCAGCTCCATGGTGTTCTGGATGCGCAAGGTGGCGCGGTCCATCAAGCATTCCCTGCACCAATCTCTCGATCACGCGCTGACCGGCTCCAGGCATCAGGTCATCGCGCTGATCGCCATGGTGTTTTTCGCCGTGGCTCGGGAAGGCCTGGAGACCGTGTTCTTCCTGCTCGCGGTATTCCAGCAAAGCGACGGTCTGGGCGCGCCCGTAGGCGCTCTGCTCGGGTTGATCCTGGCGATCATCGTCGGGTTCCTGATCTATAGCGGCAGCATGCGCCTGAACCTCGGTGCGTTTTTTCGCTGGACCGGTCTGTTCATTCTCGTGGTGGCCGCCGGCATCCTCGCCAACTCGGTACAGGCCCTGCACGAAGCGGGAGTCTGGAACCACTGGCAAACCGTGTTGTTCGATTTCAGCGCCACGCTGCCCATGGATGGGTCGCTGGGTTCGGTACTGGCGGGGATGTTCGGTTATCAGGATGCGCCGACGGCCAGCACCCTGGGCGCCTATCTGATCTACCTGGTGATCGCCCTGGTGATGTTCTTTCTTCCAGCGGCTCCCATCACCTGCGCGCCGCGCCCTTCTTCTTCCGTTGCCAACCCGTAAGGAACGCCTCTTGTCCACTCAATCTCCTCAACCGTCTTCGCCTCCTCGCGCTCTGCGCTGGGCAGTGGCCGGCTCGGCGGTCGTGATGATCACAGCCGCAGGCCTGTTCTACTACGCCTCACAACGGGCCGCCGCCAAGCGTCAGGTCAACCACAATGAGATCGCGGTGACCATCCACGCCCACCGCTGCGAGCCCAATACCCTGACGGTACCGGCGGGCCGGGCCAGCTTCCGCATCATCAACCGTTCGGAGCGGGCAGTGGAATGGGAAATCCTCGATGGCGTGCTGGTGGTTGAAGAACGCGAAAACATCGCGCCAGGCCTGAGCCAAGTGATCAACGCCAACCTGTTGCCCGGCAACTACGCCATCACCTGCGGCTTGTTGAGCAACCCGCGCGGCACCTTGCAGGTGACCCCCACGGCCGAATCCGAGGCCCAGGCGAAAGCCAAGCCTTCGATGGTCGCCTTTATCGGCCCATTGTCCGAGTTCCGCGTCTATCTGAGTCGTCAAGGCAGTGCGTTGATCCAGGCCGTCACCGCGCTTGAACAGGCGATTGCCGCCGGCGACCTGAATCAGGCTCAAGCGCTGTACCTGCCCGCCCGCGAAGCCTACCAGCGTCTCGCCCCGGCCGCCCAGCGCCTGGCGCCATTGGACAATGCAATCAACGCCCGCGCCGATTACTTTGAAAAGCGTGAGCAAGACCCGGCCTTCACCGGCTTTCATCGCCTCGAATACAGCCTGTTCGAGCAACGCAGCCTCGACAATCTCACGCCCATGGCGCAGCGCCTGCTCACCGATGTCACCCGTCTCAAGCAACAGCTGTTGGCCCAGTCACTGCCGCCGGAGCAACTGGTGAGCATCCTGGTGCGCAACCTCAATAACCTCGCGGACGTGCGTGCCGCCAGCGGCGAGGAAGAGCGCTACAGCCACATCGACCTGAATGGCTTTGCCGCCAACCTGGAAGTGACGCGCAAGGTGGTCGACCTGATGCGTGCGCTGCTGAGCAAGTCGGCTGCCGAGCTGTTACCCGGGATCGACAGCACCATGGCCGGATTCGATGCCCAACTCAACGCCTTGAAAACCGATAACCACTACAGACCCTATGACAGCGTTACCGTCGATCAGCGCAAGCAGATCGCCGACAAGGCCAAGGCCCTGGCCGTTGCACTCGATGGAATCGACCCCGCCCTTGACCTTTCCGGCCTGAAGTGAAGACAACTAGACAGATGACTGATTCAGCACAATTTGACCGCCAGCGGCGCCGTGTCCTGCTGGGAATGGCTGCCACCGGCGCTGCGCTAGCCGGCAGCAGCCTGAGTTGTCCGGCGATGGCTGCCACTGCCGCCCAGGTCACGACCGCTCCGAGCAGCGATAAGACCCGCGACCATCATGCTTTCCATGGCAAGCACCAAAGCGGCATCGTCACGCCGCGCCCGGCCTGCGGGATGCTGGTGGCCTTCGATGTGTTGGCCAGCGACCGTGAAGACCTGGAGCGGCTGTTCCGCACGTTGAACGAGCGCATCGGCTTTCTGATGACCGGCGGTGCCGTGCCGCAGGTGGATCCGAAACTACCGCCGACCGACTCGGGCATTCTTGGCCCGGTGGTGACGCCGGACAATCTGACCATCACCGTTTCGGTCGGCGATTCGCTGTTCGATGAGCGTTTCGGCCTGGCCAGCGCCAAGCCCAAGCGCCTGAGCCGTATGGTCGGTTTTCCCAACGACGCCTTGGAGGCGGCGCAGTGCCATGGCGACCTGAGCCTGCAATTCTGCGCGAATACCCCGGACACCAATATCCACGCCCTGCGCGACATCGTGAAGAACCTGCCAGACCTCCTGCTGGTGCGCTGGAAGCAGGAAGGCAGCGTGCCGCCCCAGCCCCCTGCCCGTCCCGGCACACCCGCCCAGAGCGCGCGCAACTTTCTCGGTTTTCGCGATGGCTCGGCCAACCCGGACTCCAATGACCATCGAACCATGGAGCAAATCGTGTGGGTGCAGCCCGCCAGCGACGAACCCGCCTGGGCGGCCAATGGCAGCTACCAGGCGGTGCGGATCATCCGCAATTTCGTCGAGCGCTGGGACCGCACGCCCCTGCAGGAGCAGGAAAGCATCATCGGCCGGATCAAGGCCAGCGGCGCGCCCATGGACGGTCAACAGGAAACCCAAGTTCCCGACTACAGCAAGGACCCGCAGGGCAAGTTGACCAAGCTCGATGCGCATATCCGCCTGGCCAACCCGCGCACCCCGCAAACGCAGGCCAATCTGATCCTGCGTCGGCCGTTCAATTACTCCAACGGCGTCAACAAAAACGGTCAGTTGGACATGGGGCTGCTGTTCATTTGTTACCAGGCTGACCTGGAGAAAGGCTTCATCAGTGTGCAAACCCGACTCAACGGCGAACCTTTGGAGGAATACCTCAAACCGGTAGGCGGCGGGTATTTTTTCACTTTGCCGGGCGTCACCGGGCCGCAGGATTTTGTCGGCCGCACGCTGCTGGCTGCCACGCAAGCGCCAACCACCGCCAAGACCTGACACACCACAACGGAAACCGTCCCATGCAAAAAACACCTCTCGCGTTATCGTTGCTGCTGGCCGTAGCTGCGCAGGCGGCCTTTGCCGCGCCGGCGCCACTGGATCTGGTCGGCCCGGTCTCGGACTACAAGATCTACGTCACCGAGCAGATCGACGAACTGGTCACGCAGACCCAGGCCTTCACCCAAGCAGTGAAACAGGGCGATCTGGCCACCGCCAAGCAGCTGTATGCACCGACCCGCGTCCACTATGAAACGATCGAGCCGATCGCCGAGCTGTTCAGCGACCTTGATGCGTCGATTGATTCTCGTGTCGATGATCACGAAAAAGGCGTCAAGGCCGAGGACTTCACCGGCTTCCACCGCCTCGAATACAGCCTGTTCGCCGAACACACCACCCAAGGCCTGGATGCCCTGGCCGACGGTCTGAACAACGACGTCAAGGACCTGCAACAGCGTGTCGCCGAGCTGACCTTCCCACCGGAGAAGGTCGTCGGCGGTGCCGCCGCGTTGTTGGAAGAAGTGGCCGCCACCAAGATCTCCGGTGAGGAAGATCGTTATAGCCACACCGACCTGTACGACTTCCAGGGCAATATCGACGGTGCGAAAAAAATCGTCGACCTGTTCCGTGGACAGATCGAGCAACAGGACAAGGTATTCCTGGCCAAGGTCGACAAGAACTTCGCCACCGTAAACAACATCCTGGCCCAGTACAGAACCACCGACGGCGGCTTTGAAACCTACGACAAGGTCAAGGAAAACCACCGCAAGGCGCTGATCGGTCCGGTCAACACCCTGGCCGAAGACCTGTCGACCCTGCGTGGCAAGCTGGGCTTGAACTGATCCAAGCAGGCTCGATCCGGGCAATAATCGCGGGCGACTTTCGCCCGCGATTGCGTATCGGCCGGCTGTACATCCTCATCAGTCCGGCTAATCTCGCTATCGGTTTAGTCGTCTTATCTATACCGTTCAAGCGATACTCACTCACGGAAGATTGCCCATGTCCAATTCGACCGCTGGGGTCAAAGCTGCATTGACCGCCCCGGCCTCGTTCAACTTGCGTCCGCTGCTCATCGCCAACATGGCCTGCACCATGGCGATGATGGCGTTCGTCTCACTGATCGGTCCGATCGCCCGGGTCCTCGGGCTGGCAACCTGGCAGGCGGGTGCGGCGGTAACGGTGTCGGGCGTGATCTGGATGCTCCTGGCGCGGCCTTGGGGCCAGGCCAGCGACCGTCTTGGTCGGCGCCGGGTATTGTTGCTCGGCACAGGCGGTTTCACCTTGGCCTACTGGGCTCTTTGCGTGTTTATCGATGCCTCGCTGGAGCTGCTGCCCTCGGCCACGCTGGCGTTTATCGGGCTGGTGCTGGGGCGCGGCTTGATCGGGGTGTTCTACGCGGCCATCCCGGTGGGTGGATATGCGCTGATTGCCGACAATATCGAACCCGGCCATCGCGCCAAAGCCATGGCTTCCCTGGGTGCCGCCAACGCTTGCGGCCTGGTGTTGGGGCCGGCGATTGCCGCGCTGCTGGCCCGGTACAGCCTGAGCCTGCCGTTTTATGCAATGGCGCTGCTGCCGATGGCGGGCTTCCTGGTGCTGCTGAAACAACTGCCACGCCAGGAACTGCATCTCAAACAGCCGCCCAAGGCGGTGAACCTCTCGGACCCACGCTTGCGGCGTCCGCTGGTGGTGGCGTTTGTCGCAATGTTGTGTGTATCGATTGCCCAGATCACCGTGGGTTTCTTCGCCCTGGACCGTCTGAAAATGAATCCGGCCGATGCCGCCCAAACAGCCGGGATCGCCCTGACCATGGTCGGCCTGGCCTTGATCTGCTCGCAACTGCTGGTGCGCAAACTGGAGTGGTCGCCACTGCGGATGATTCGTGTCGGCGCCATCGTTTCGGGCCTGGGGTTCGCCGGCAGCATGTTCGCCGACACGGCGTGGATCCTGTGGCTGTGCTTCTTTGTCTCGGCAGCCGGGATGGGCTGGATTTTTCCGTCCTTCGCGGCACTTGCGGCCAACGCCGTAGAAGCCTCTGAACAAGGCGCGACGGCGGGTTCGGTGGGCGCTGCGCAGGGTTTTGGGGTGGTCATCGGGCCACTCGTCGGGACCCTGATCTATGCCATCGAACCGCGTCTGCCGTACCTGGTGGCCGCGGCCCTGCTGTTACTCGTCGCCTGCTGGCCCGCGCCCCGGCAACCGCGCTGAATCCTAGAGGATCCGGTACAACAAGCGCTCGATCCGCACTCGGCTGACCCGACGCAGAAACTTGCCGACGGCTGCCGGGTAATCCACCAGCGTCTGCAGTTGCTGGTAACCCTCGATACGCGTGGCGTGCCGGAAAATCTCCACAAGCTCGGCGCCCCGCGGTTCCAACCATTCGCCCTTGGGATCGTCAATCAGCAAGGCATTCTCCAAGTCCAGGCGAAATGCCCGCGGGTTGAGGTTGTTACCGGTGAGCAAGGTATAGCACTGGTCAATCCACATGCCCTTGAGGTGGTAGGTGTTATCCCCGTCGCGCCACAGATGCAGGTTCAGTTGAGCGCTATCGATCATCCGCTGATGCCGTTTGGCAAAACGGCGCAGGCTGATCTCATAGAGATACGGCAGCGCAGCGATCACCTTGAACGGCTCGCTAGGCGGAATGTAGAAATCGTTGGCGGTCTTGTCACCGACGACGATGTCAATCTTCACCCCACGTGCCAGGGCACGATTGATTTCACGGGTGACGGCCAACGGCAGGTTGAAATACGGTGTACAGATGGTCAACTGGTACTGGGCGCTGGCGATCAGTTCACAGATCACCCGACTCAGCGAATTGTTTTTGCCAACCCCGAGCAACGGGCTGACCGATAACCCGCCATTGGGCAACTGACCGCTGCTGGTGTCATATGCCGCATGTTTGAGACGGCTGCGCAGATCACCGATGTCATTGCGCAAGCTGCGTGTGCTGGGCGGATTCGCCAGGTCCAGGCGGTGAACGGCCTTCGAAGCGACCAGCCCATGCTCCACCAAATGCTGCATGGAGTCGGCCAGCGGCTTGTTGTGAATCAGGTGATAGCGGTCGAAACGGTACTTGTCGAACTTGTGCAGATACACATTGTTCAGGCTGGCGCCGCTGTACAGCACGCTGTCATCGATCACGAATCCCTTGAGGTGCAACACGCCAAACAATTCACGGGTCTGCACCGGCACACCGTATACCGGCACACTGCTGGCGTGGCTGTGGGTCATGGCTTGATACCAGGCGCTGTTTCCCGGCTGTTTACCGGCACCGATCAGGCCGCGCTGAGCGCGCAACCAGTCAACCACCACCACGACATCCAGTTCGGGACGAGCGGCCTTGGCCGCGTGCAGGGCATCGAATATCTCCTGGCCGGCCTCGTCGTGTTGCAAATACAACGCAACGATGTAAATGCGCTGAGTGGCTTGGGCAATTTTTTCCAGCAGGCAGCGGCGAAACTCGGCGGCTCCGCAGAGCACGTCGATCGCCTCGGGGGCAAGAGGAAAACCGCGCAGCTTGGGCAACAGGGAACGTTTGAATAACGACGGCATAGGGCTCGCAATGGGTCGAATCCGAAGAGCCCACGAGCTTACACCATAGGCGGACACAGGTCTTCCCGTTGGCCGTTCAAAATAATCGCTTGACCAAGAAGAATGATCGTTCTACTTTTAAGTCATGAACGAAATCAACAGCAATGAAACCCGCGATATCATTTTGGATGTTGCCGAAAAGTTGATCTATAAAAGTGGCATTGCGGCTACCGGTGTGGACCTTCTGGTGAAAACTGCCGGGGTCTCCAGAAAAAGTATTTATCGCTACTTTGCCAACAAGGACGAGTTGGTCATCGCGGCCCTTCAGCGCCGCGATGCGCGCTGGCTGCAGTGGCTACGCAGCGAAGTCGAACGCAACGAGAGCAGCGGTGAACGCCTGCTCGGACTGTTCAGCGCGCTCAAGACCTGGTTCGGTTCCGAGGATTTTCGCGGCTGCGCGTTCATCAACACCAGTGGCGAAACCGGTGACCCGCAAGACCCGGTGCGTTTGCTGGCCAAGGCTCACAAACAGAAACTGTCCGAGTACGTGCTTGAGTTGTGTAACGCGCATGGCTGTGTAGCGGCGCAACAACAGGCCGCGCAACTGCTGATCCTGATCGATGGCGCCATTACCGTTGCCCTCGTCATGGGAGATTCAACCGCCGCTGAGACTGCGCAAACCATGGCGCGAACTTTATTGGCGCTTTAAACGCTATTGATTGCGATAACCCAGGTTCACCCCTTAACGTTCAGGAGCCGTGCCATGTCATCCGATGCTGAAGTTCGCCCACCCCTTCCACCGTTCACTCAAGAGTCGGCGATTGAAAAGATTCGTCTGGCCGAAGACGGCTGGAACTCCAGGGACCCGCAACGCGTGTCCCTGGCTTACACACTCGACACGACGTGGCGCAACCGTACTGAGTTTGCCCGCAACCGCGACGAAGCCAGGGCTTTCCTTGCCCGCAAATGGGCCAAGGAGCTGGATTACCGCTTGATCAAAGAGCTGTGGGCCTTCACTGGCAATCGCATTGCCGTGCGTTACGCCTACGAATGGCATGACGATTCGGGCAACTGGTTCCGCTCCTATGGCAATGAGAACTGGGAGTTCGATGAGAATGGTTTGATGTCCAACCGACATGCTTGCATCAACGATTTGCCGATCAAGGCCAGCGATCGGAAGTTCCACTGGCCCCTGGGTCGGCGCCCGGACGATCATCCGGGGCTGTCCGAGTTGGGGTTGTAATGATTACTTGGTGCCCAGATGTTCAGGCGGCCTGAGGGGATGCCATCGGGAGCCGGAAATGCTGCGCTGGCGGCAAAATACCTGGCAACCTTGAGAACCGCCCCTCACCCTAACCCTCCCGAAACGTCGGACCGCCCCAGAGGGGAGAGGGAACTGAGCGAAGTGTGCTGAGAAAATGTGCGACTTGAAAAACCGTAGTGATTATGGATTCAAAGCTGCTCTTTCAGGTCGCCGTAAACCGTCAATATCCTGCGGTCGGTCACCTCTCACTCTGGGGAGAGGGAACTGAGCGAAGTGTGCTGAGAAAATGCGCGACTTGAAAAACCGTAGTGATTATGGATTCAAAACTGCCCTTTCAGGTCGCCGTAAACCGCCAATATCCTGCGGTCGGTCCCCTCTCCCCAGAGGGGAGAGGGTTAGGGTGAGGGGCGGCTCACAAACAAAACACAAAAAAACCATTCACTGCAGATCAAAACAGCTCTTCCGTCCACTGCATGTCAGCGACTTAAACACCTTCAATCCTGTTTCAATCCAACCCGATACAACACCCCATTCTCCTCATCCGTCAGCACATACAGATAACCGTCCGGTCCCTGTCGCACATCGCGAATACGTGCCTTCAACTCAGCCAGCAAACGCTCCTCGTGCACCACCTTGTCGCCCTCGAACTGCAGGCGAATCAACTCTTGGCTGGCCAAGGCACCGATAAAGACATTGTGCTGCCAGGGCTTGAAACGGTCGGCGTCATAGAACGCCATGCCACTGATAGCCGGCGACTTCTCCCACACATGATGCGGCCCTACCGTGCCCTCGACGGTCTTGCCCTCGGCTTCGGGAATCGGTAGCAAGGAATAATTGATGCCATGGGTCGCCAGCGGCCAGCCATAGTTTTTCCCACGCTCGATGATATTGATTTCGTCACCGCCGCGAGGGCCGTGTTCGTTTTCCCACAAGGTGCCGGTCCAAGGGTTCAGCGCAGCGCCCTGAGGGTTACGCTGGCCGTAGGACCAGATCTCGGGCCTGGCGCCTTTCTGGCCGACAAAGGGGTTATCGTCCGGCACCCGACCATCCGCGAAAATGCGTACGACTTTGCCTTGCAACTTGTCCAGGTCCTGGGCCGTCGAGCGATCGTTGTTTTCCCCCAGGGTCACAAACAGATAGCCGTCGCGGTCAAACACCAACCGCGAACCAAAATGATTGCCGGTGGACAGCTTCGGTTCCTGACGCAGGATGACTTGAAAATCCTTCAGGCCACTCAAGTCTTCAGTCAATCGACCACGTCCCACGGCGGTACCGGCAGTGCCGCCTTTGCCGCCGCCTTCGGCGTAGGACAGATAAACCATCCGGTCCTCTTTGAAGTCCGGCGAGAGCACCACATCCAGCAAACCACCCTGCCCTTTGGCCCAGACTTGCGGCACTCCGTTCAGCGGCGCGGAAAGCTTGCCATCCGGACTGATGAACCGCAGATTGCCTGGCCGTTCTGTGACCAGGAAACCCTGGTTATCCGGCAAAAATGCCACCGCCCAAGGGTTTTCCAAACCTTCGGCAACTGGCGTCACCGTCACCTTGCCCTGCTCGCTGGGAAACTGCTGAGTGTCGGCGGCGGACACCGCAGGTGCGAAGGGCAGCAAGGCGCCAGCGCAGAAGGTCGCCAATAGAGTTTTGCGTAGAAACATACCGTGGAGCTCCTTGTGTTTTTCAACGGTAACAGCGTTCAAGGCTGGCGATTGCCATTCGCGTCGCGCGTGGGAGGCGAAGGCTGGGTGGATGGCCGCACCGGTGCTGTATCACGCTGCGGATAACGATTGCCAATGCCGCCGTTTTCCAAGGTTGGCGGCCGTGGAACGGGCGCGGTATAGGTGCCGCCGCGCAAAATCGGCGTAGTGGGCTGTGTACCCTGCATGCTGTTGGGATTGGCCCGGTGAATCGGACCGTTGTACGGGTTGTTATTGCTGGGCGCGTTTTGGGCCTGAGTGATTGCACTCAGCATCAGGCCGAACGTCAACGCAGCAAGGTTACGCATAGGAACCTTCATGACAAAACCTCTCGGATACGAGGATGACCTGCTTTCGATAGCACGCTACGCCCTGCGTTCGGTTTTGGTCACTAAATAGTCTCCGATCAGGTGTAACACGGCTTTTCAGAGCCGCTGAGACCGCGTTGCCGGCCAGCCGATGGTAGAAACTTTTCTGAAGGCCGACAGGTCACCTAAGCACGCTATCCCTTCAGGAGCTACTTCTATGCCAAGAGCCATATGGAAAGGTGCGATCAGTTTCGGCTTGGTGCACATCCCCGTCTCGCTGGTCTCGGCGACATCCTCCCAGGGTGTGGATTTTGATTGGCTGGACAAGCGCAGCATGGACCCGGTCGGTTACAAGCGCATCAACAAAACCACCGGCAAGGAGGTCACTAAAGACAACATCGTCAAGGGTGTGGCTTACGAAAAAGGCCGCTACGTGGTGCTGAGTGAGGACGAAATCCGCTCGGCCCATCCAAAATCCACACAAACCATCGAAATCATCGCGTTTGTCGCCAGCGACCAGATTCCGTTGCAGAACATCGATACGCCGTATTTTCTGGCGCCGGACAAACGCGGCGGCAAGGTTTATGCCTTGCTGCGCGAAACCTTGAAGAAAACCGCCAAGGTCGCCCTGGCGAACGTGGTATTGCACACCAAACAACACCTGGCCGCATTGGTCCCGCTGGAATCCGCGCTGGTGCTGGTGATGTTGCGCTGGCCCGCCGAGGTTCGCGGCCTGGACGAGCTGGAGCTGGAGAGCGATGTGACGCAGCCGACCTTGACCAAGGGCGAGCTGGATATGGCCAAGCGTCTGGTCGAGGACATGAGTGCCGACTGGCGGCCAGAAGATTACCGCGACAGCTTCCAGGACAAAATCATGGCGCTGGTGGCAAAAAAGGCCAAGGCCGGCAAGATCGAAGACATCGAATCGAACGAAGGCAAAGAAGAACGCAAGTCAGCCGACGTGATCGACCTGACCGAGCTGCTCAAGCGCAGCCTCGGAGCCAAGTCGACGGGCAGCGCCAAGTCAAAAACGACCAAACCTGCGGCGCGCAAAAAAACCACCAAGGCTTCTTGAGCCGGAACCTGCAAGGAAACCGCCATGGCCAAGCCCCTGAGTGAATACCAACGCAAGCGTAACTTCGAGATCACCTCAGAGCCCTCCGAATCGGCGCCCGCTTCAAAGCGCCGAGCCTCGGCGTCGGCCCTGTCGTTTGTGATCCAGAAGCATGACGCGCGTAACCTGCACTATGATTTTCGCCTCGAACTCGACGGGGTACTCAAGAGCTGGGCGGTGCCCAAGGGACCAAGCCTGGACCCGAGCCAGAAACGCCTGGCGGTGCACGTCGAAGATCACCCGTTAAGCTACGGCGGCTTCGAAGGCAGCATCCCTGCCGGCCAATACGGTGCGGGTGACGTGATTGTGTGGGACCGTGGCGTCTGGCAACCCCATGGCGATCCGCTGCAGAGCTACACCGCCGGCAAACTCAAGTTCACCTTGATCGGTGAAAAACTCGCGGGTGACTGGACGTTGGTCCGTACCCGGCTCAAGGGCAGCGGTGACAAGGAACAATGGCTGCTGATCAAGGAAAATGACCAGCAGGCACGCGCCTCGGATGATTACGATATCGTCACCGCCGAACCCAAAAGTGTCTTGAGCGGCGCATCGGTGGGGCGGGCAAAGGCCACGACCAGCGCGCGCAAGAAGACCAGCAAGAAAACCGTTCTGCCCGAACACCTTGCGCCGCAACTGGCCACCTTGGTAGACAGGGCGCCCGCAGGCCATTGGATATACGAAATCAAGTTCGACGGATACCGGATCCTGGCCCGTATTCGCAACGGCCAAGTGCGCCTGTTCACCCGCAACGGCCATGACTGGACTGATCGCCTGCCCCGCCAGGTCAAAGCCCTGGAGGCGCTGAAACTCCAGGACAGTTGGCTGGATGGCGAAGTAGTCAGCCTGAATGCCGATGGCCTTCCAGACTTTCAGGCACTACAGAACGCGTTTGATATCGGTCGCAGCCTGGACATCGTCTATTACCTGTTCGACACGCCCTTCCTCGAAGGCCGCGACCAGCGAGGCGACCCGGTGGAAAAACGTCGAGCCGCACTGAAAGAGGCGATGGCACGCAACAACAGCAAATTGCTGCGCTTCTCCACAGCCTTCACCGCCAATCAGCAAGATATTTTCGAAAGCGCCTGCGACCTTTCCCTCGAAGGCGTCATTGGCAAGCGCGCCGGCAGTCCCTACAACTCTTGCCGCAGCCCGGACTGGATCAAACTCAAATGTCGCCTGCGCCAGGAGTTCGTGATTATCGGCTACACCCAGCCAAAAGGGTCGCGCAGCGGCTTTGGCGCGTTGTTGCTGGCGGTCAATGATGAGGTTGGCCTGGTCTACGCCGGACGCGTAGGAACCGGGTTCGACCAGGCGGCGCTGAAATCCATATACACGAAAATGCAGCCTCTGGAGCGCGAGTCGCCAGCGCTGGATAAGCCCTTGTCCGGCGTCCAGGGGCACGGCGTGCGCTGGATCGAAGCGCAATTGGTCGCCGAGGTACAGTTTGCCGAATGGACCCGCGAAGGCGTTGTACGCCAGGCGGCCTTTGTCGGGCTGCGTACGGATAAACCTGTGGAGCAGATCGTGCATGAGCTACCGCGTCCAGCCAAGTCCTTGAAAGCCACGAAAACCGCTGCCCCGCACATCGCGGATGCTGACAAGGCTAACGTCGCCGGGGTAAAAATCACCCATCCGGCGCGGATCATTGATGCCCAAAGTGGCACGCAAAAGCAGCAACTGGCGAGGTTCTACGAGGCCATCGGCGAGTGGATCCTGCCGCACCTGCGCAACCGTCCTGTCTCGCTGCTGAGGGCGCCAGAAGGCGTCGAAGGTGAACAGTTTTTTCAGAAGCACGCCGAGCGCCTGGCGATCCCCCATATCAAGCAGCTGGATCAGGCGCTGGACCCCGGACATGCACGCCTGATGGAAATCAACAGCGTGGAGGCGCTGACCGGCGCGGTGCAGATGGGCACGATCGAGCTGCACACCTGGGGCGCGACGACGAACAAGATCGAGACCCCGGATCTGTTTGTGCTCGACCTCGACCCGGACCCGGCATTGCCCTGGAAAAGCATGCTGGAAGCCGCGCAATTGACCTTAGCGGTGTTGGATGAACTGGGCCTGGATAGCTACCTCAAGACCAGCGGTGGCAAGGGCTTGCATTTCATCGTCCCGTTGGCACGCAGAGATGGCTGGGAAACGCTGAAGGTTTTCACCAAGGCCATCGCACAGTTCATGGCAAAGCAATTGCCGGAACGCTTTACCGCCACCTCGGGGCCGAAAAATCGCGTCGGGAAGATATTTATCGATTACCTGCGCAATAGCCGCGGAGCCAGTACGGTTGCGGCCTACTCGGTCCGGGCCCGACCGGGCTTACCGGTGTCTGTGCCTGTCAGCCGGGATGAGTTGAACGGGCTGCGCGGCGCGCAACAATGGAACATCGCCAACCTGCACCAACGGTTGCAGGGTTTGCAGGAGGATCCATGGGCGGGTTACGCCAATCGACAGCGAATCAGCCAGAAAATGTGGGAGAAGCTGGGAGCGCATCCGCCAGACTGAGGCGCTCCGTAAACGCGCTTAAATAAGCACAAAAACCGCCGCCAGCAGCGCAAAGATCGCCCATTTTTCCAGGTAATAGCGCGTGCGGTTACGCTTTTTCAGCGCTTTGCCGCGCAGACGGATCTTGTACAAGCGCGCAAAGGCCCGATTCAAGCCGCCCGTCTTGTCGCCCGCATCATTGGGCGAGCCGGCCGCCGCCATGACAGTGCGACTGAACCAGCGATTGAAGGCAGCCGCCCAGCGATACTTCATCGGGCGCTCGATATCGCAAAACAAGATGAGGCGATTGTGCTGGGTCATGTTTTCGGCAAAGTGGATATAGGTTTCATCGAACATCACCGCCTCGCCGTCACGCCAGTGGTAGTTTTCGCCGTCCACGTTGATGTAACAACCCGGATCATTGGGCGTGTCCAGCCCCAGATGATAACGATAGGACCCGGCGTACGGATCACGATGGCGAACCAGCCTGGAGCCTGGCGGCAGCTCGGCGAACATCGCCGCCTTGATCGAGCCAATGCCTTGCACCAACTCGGTCGTGCGTGGGCATAACTTCATGGCGGACGGATGACTGTCGCCATACCACTTCAGGTAAAAACGCTTCCAGCCCGACTTGAAAAACGAGTTGAAACCCACGTCGTCGTATTGCTCGGACCGCTTGATCGCGCCAGCTCGGATCAAGTTCTGGCCCTCCAGGCGAATCTCTTCCCAATGTTCCTCCAAGGGACTCAGGTCGGGAAAGTCGCGGGGGGACAAATACGGTCGACCGGGCAGCTTGGAGAACAGGTACAGGAAACAATTGACCGGCGCGAGGAACGTCGAATGGTCACTTAATTGGCGGCCCAGCTTATGCCTCACCCGGCCACGCAGATGGACATACGCAATCGAGGCAACGTAGAGAGTAACAATGATGAGTTTCAAGGGAATTAGTCACATGTCAGAAGAGTACAGGCTGCTCCTGCGGGTCCCGACAGACCGCGAATTGAAAAGCAGCACCTGAAATCACAATTCGTTAACAGGCGACACGACAGGCTTGAACACCGTCCTGATCGTGGCCAATGGCCTTTATTCTAGCCATAGTTTGTAACCAAAGGTTAACCGAAATTTGTGAAAAGGTGTTCAGCGACTATGTTACTCAACCGCCGCGAAATATCCACGGCGGATGTGTCGGGCTGCGACGCAGCCCGGGAAGGTTTTAGCTTTGCCGTCTCAGACCAACGGTTCATCATCCTTGCGTTCACGCCGGGAGAAGCGGTCATCCACCAACGGTGAGTAAGGCGGCGTTGCATGCCGAGCCAGGACGAAATGGCGAATCAATGCCGCCAGTACTCCGAGCACCAATCCGGCCACCAGGCTCAACGCAACCACCAGGACTTTTTTCGGTTTGACAGGGCTCAGTGGTTCCTGGGCACGGCGGTCGATCGTCACCAGCTTCAAGTGACTCATGTCGATGTTCAGGCCACGCAGACGCGCCATCTCCGCCCGCAACGGCTCGACATCCTGCAGGAAAATATCCTCGTTGCCGCGCTTGTTCAGCACCTCGACCTCACGGTTGACCTGCAGCATCTGCAACTCTTTGCCGATTTCAGCGATACGGCTGTTAGTGAAGTCATCACTGGTACGATGCTGCAGGGCAATACGTTCGGCTTCAAGAGCCTCGGTCCCCATGAAATACAGCGGGATCTTTTGGTTGTTCACCTCGGTGCGCATCACCTGGCTCGAACTATCGCGCCCGGCATCCGCCATGGACGAAGGGGTTGTCGGGTGTGTGATGCCCATGGATTTGGCAATCGAAATCGCCTCGCTCAGCTCCGCCAAGCGGTTGGAACGCTCCATTTTCATCTGCAGGCGCAAGGCCTTGAGTTCGTCCTCGAGCTGTGCACGCTTGAGCTTGTCGCTCTCCAGCAACGTGGCAATCTTTGACTCTTTATCGGTCTCGTAATTGGAACGCTCGGCGTCAATCTTGCCTTTGAGTTCAGCGAGCCGGTTATTGACGATCACTTTCAGGTCGGCACCGACTTGCGCCCGTTCGGCGGCAATCGCGTAGTCAACAAAGCCATTGAGGATCGCGACCCCATCGATGTCAGCGGGATAATCCAACTCCAAGCGGATGTAACTGCTCAAGGAGTCGGCTTTTTTCGGGTCGGGCAAGGTCAGCTTGATAGCGTCCCGGTTAAAGGCCTCGAAACTTTGCTCAAGGCTGCGCCCTGGCTGCTGGAACGCTTCGAACAACGCCTGGTTGGCCTTGAAAAAGCTCAATCGGGTGTCGTATGAATCCAGTTGCGAGCCGACTTTGATCAGCGCGTCAGCGGGGGGCAGTTTATAGACTTCGGACCGGTTGAGAGCATCCAGCTCATTGATGGCTGCAGGGCGCAACACACTGCTGACTCGATATTCGCGGGGCGCCAGTAATGCGTAACCTACGCCCAGGAGACCTACAAAAACCGTACAGCCGATGACCAGTTTCTTTTGCCGCCAGATGGATTGAAACAGTTCAAACAAATCAATTTCGTCCGATCCCACATGAGATTGAAGCTGGGGAGTTTTATTCAAAATGGGCACACCCTCAAGTAGTGGACGCTGCTTGTCCAGTACACGGTAAATCTGAGTAACTAATTGAAAATACAGGGACAACGCCCCGGGCACGGCAAATGCACGCAAGCCAACGGTAATCGGACCACTTATCGGCTGGAAAAATCCCTACGGCGTAAAAATGTTTCCTTTTCCTCACGGGAAGCGTGTTTAGGCTGCTCGTGAGCCCCGACGACGTGGAACTGCGCCTACGATATGCCAAAATTGCGCTAAATGCCTGTCGGAAAAGGGGAAACCTCGAAAATCAGGTTTTCTTTCAGATAACTCTTAAACGCATTTCAGCGGCCGCCTGCGGAAGTGGCGCAGGCCGGTGATATTGCTGCCCCATCTCTTCCAAGAAGGATCTTTATATGTCGCTCTCCGTGACGCCCTTGGCGCCCTGCCCTGACGATCAAGATTTTCAGAACCTGCAAGGTGAGTGGGAACAAACCGAACTGGAAGAAGGTGGCATCACCAACCCTCCAGACGCGCACAGCGCGCCTGGCGCAGTCACCACGATCCGTGATGACCGGTTCCAGGTCGCAGCACCCAGTGGCGAGGTATTATTGGCGGGGAGCTTTACCCTGGATGCCAGTACAACACCCAAGAGCATTACCTGGATTGATTCGATGGGAAGCGACGCCGGCAAGCGATTGCCGGCGAGCTACATCTTGGATGGTGGCTACTTCAGGTTTATCGCTGCTGACGAAGGCATGCCGAGGCCCGTCCATTTCAGTACCGGTCCCGGACAAACCATGCGCACGTTTGTCCGCAGACAGTGATTAATCGGGCAAGCAGATTTGCGACAGGATTTTCACGAAGCCTTCACCTTTGCCGCTATAGGGTGAAGGCTACTCCTCAAGTGAATCTCTTGGCCTGCTTCCCCAGCAGGCCTTTTTTTTGCCTGCGCGTCACTCAAGCCGATTGTTTGACCGCCGTCAGTGTGCAGCACATCGGCAACTGCGCGACCTGGTGCTCATATTGGGCGTAATTTGAATGCGGGTATTGGCGCAGGTGGGTTTGTCCATTATGTCTCCTGACGTCCGAACGGGACGCAGGCTTCGAAAGTCGTTCGCCCTGCACTAACAGCCTCGTCGTCCTTGAACCGGTAAAGAGCCATTACTGCAGGGCGAACGCAAGAAACTTAGGTCAGGCCAATGATATGTTCAACTGTTAACAAGAAGAAAATGCGCAAAAGCTGATCAACGCGAGGTTTTCTCTACAACTTCGTGAATTTTGTAGAGTTTTCAGCCCCTACGACTGAGCAATCCCCGTCCGGTTTCCAGACGGTCCCACCCTGCCATACAACTCGCGCCTCACATATGCGACAATGCGCGCCAAATTCCAACATGCACCCCATATTTCCCGCTCAGTGACTGGATCCCACGCCCCACAGTCGCTGTCGACGCATGCCCGTTGGCCCTGGTTCAAAAGGCTCCAGGCTCAAATACGCGCACCCCAAGCTATTGATAGGTAAAGTAATTGATCTCCACAGCTAACATCACCATGCAGTTCGGCGCCAAGCCACTCTTTGAGAACGTTTCGGTCAAGTTCGGCGCCGGTAACCGTTATGGTTTGATCGGTGCCAACGGATGCGGCAAGTCGACCTTCATGAAAATCCTCGGTGGCGACCTGGAGCCGTCCGGTGGACAAGTCATGCTGGAACCGAACGTGCGTCTGGGCAAGCTGCGCCAGGATCAGTTCGCCTACGAAGAATTCAATGTCATCGACACCGTGATCATGGGTCACGAAGAGCTGTGGAAGGTCAAGGCCGAGCGCGATCGCATCTATTCCTTGCCGGAAATGAGTGAAGAAGACGGCATGGCCGTCGCCGAGCTGGAAACCGAATTCGCCGAGATGGACGGCTACACCGCCGAATCCCGCGCAGGTGAACTGCTGCTGGGCCTGGGCATTCCCCTGGAACAGCATTTCGGCCCGATGAGCGAAGTATCGCCAGGCTGGAAACTGCGGGTGCTGCTGGCACAGGCACTGTTTTCCGATCCGGAAGTGTTGCTGCTCGACGAACCGACCAACCACCTGGACATCAACACCATTCGCTGGCTGGAAAATATCCTGACCCAGCGTAACAGCCTGATGATCATCATCTCTCACGACCGTCACTTCCTGAACAGTGTCTGCACCCATATGGCCGACCTGGACTATGGTGAGCTGCGCCTGTTCCCGGGCAACTACGACGAATACATGACCGTGGCGACCCAGTCCCGCGAGCAGCTGCTGTCAGACAACGCCAAGAAGAAAGCACAGATTTCCGAGCTGCAATCCTTTGTCAGCCGCTTCTCGGCCAACGCCTCGAAAGCCAAGCAGGCCACCTCCCGCGCCAAGCAGATCGACAAGATCCAACTGGCGGAAGTCAAGCCATCGAGCCGCGTCAGCCCGTTCATCCGCTTTGAGCAAACCAAAAAGCTTCACCGCCAGGCCGTTATTGTCGAGCGCATGGCCAAGGGTTTTGATGGCAAGGCCCTGTTCAAGGACTTCAGCTTCACCGTTGAAGCCGGCGAGCGCGTGGCGATCATCGGTCCGAACGGTATCGGCAAGACCACGCTGCTGCGTACCCTGGTCAACGAACTGACGCCGGATGCCGGTACTGTCAAGTGGACCGACGCGGCGGAACTGGGTTATTACGCCCAGGACCACGCCCATGATTTTGAAGACGACGTCAGCCTGTTCGACTGGATGGGACAGTGGACCCAGGGCGAGCAAGTCATCCGTGGCACCTTGGGTCGGATGCTGTTCTCCAACGATGAAATCCTCAAGTCGGTCAAGGTCATCTCCGGTGGTGAGCAAGGTCGCATGTTGTTCGGCAAACTGATTCTGCAAAAGCCCAACGTGCTGATCATGGACGAACCGACCAACCACTTGGACATGGAATCCATCGAAGCCCTCAACCTGGCGCTGGAAAACTACCCAGGCACGCTGATCTTCGTCAGCCATGACCGTGAGTTCGTATCGTCCCTGGCCACCCGCATTATCGAACTGAGCCCAAGTGGCGTGATCGACTTCAGCGGCACCTACGACGACTACTTGCGCAGCCAGGGTGTGGTGTTTTAAAAGCAGCCGCAAGCCGCAAGCAAAAAGCCCCGTCTGATGTGACGTAATGCCGTTCAGTTAAGGTTTTTGTAGGAGCGAGCTTGCTCGCGAAGAACTTATAGATGCCGCGTTTATTCAGGAAACACGCGTTATCGTTAACGTTTTTCGCGAGCAAGGGCTAGGCGCCCCCCTCGCTCCTACAGTGGCCTCTATGTGCTTAACTGAACGGCATTACGTCTGATGTGACGGGGCTTTTTGCGTTTCTACTGGGACAAATCAGCGTCTTGAGCTTAGCCCTGTAGAAGCTGTCGAGCCTTGGCGAGGCTGCGTTAGCGGTCGACGTAGCCTCGCCAAGGCTCGACAACTGCTACGGGAGTTTGCCATGGGTCACTTTCATACCCGCCTGCGATACGGGACCCTCTCTATCAAAGCAGCTCGCCTAGATAGTTAGCCTGCTTCCTTTTCTGCCTCGCCCTTGCCATGATGTGTTCACCGCCCGCCCGCGAACGAGCCGCCATGCCAGTCGCCCCCAGCTCCCTGTCAGTTACCCTGCAAATCGTCTCTATCGTCTTCTATACCTTCATCGCCTTTATCTGCATCGGTCTGCCGATTGCGGTGATTCCGGGTTATGTCCATGAGCAATTGGGTTTCAGCGCGGTGGTGGCCGGTGTAACCATTGGCTCGCAATACCTGGCCACCTTGCTCAGTCGGCCCATGGCTGGGCGCATGTCGGACAGTGTCGGCACCAAGCGTGCGATTGTGCTCGGGCTGAGTGGCATCCTCATCAGCGGCGTGCTGACCTTCCTGGCCACCTTGCTGCAAGACCTGCCGAACCTGAGCCTGGGTATCCTCATCATTGGACGGGTGCTGCTCGGTGTTGCCCAAGGCTTGATCGGCGTCGGCACCATCAGTTGGTGCATGGGTCAAGTCGGTGCCGAGCACACGGCGCGCTCGATTTCCTGGAATGGCATCGCCTCCTACGGCGCCATTGCCATCGCCGCGCCGCTCGGGGTGGTGATGGTCACGCGCTACGGTTACCCCAGCCTTGGTCTCGCCCTCACACTGCTCGCGGCCCTTGGTTTGCTGTTAATTCGCAAAAAACCCTCGGTGCCAGTGGTACGCGGTCAGCGCCTGCCCTTCTGGGCGGTTTTCGGGCGCATAGCCCCGTTTGGCACAAGTCTGTGCCTGGCCTCCATCGGTTACGGCACCCTGACTACTTTCATTACCTTGTTCTACCTGAGCCGCGGCTGGGCTGGCGCCGCCTGGTGCCTGACGGTATTCGGCCTCTGCTTTATCCTCGCGCGACTGCTGTTTATCTCCAGCATCAACCGCTTCGGTGGATTCCACGCGGCGATCGCCTGCATGAGTCTCGAAACCCTTGGGCTGGTGCTGTTGTGGCTGGCCCCGTCCACCAGCGTTGCGCTGATCGGCGCGGGCCTGACCGGATTCGGCCTGTCGCTGGTCTATCCGGCGCTAGGCGTCGAGGCGATCAAACAAGTGCCCAACAGCAGTCGTGGCGCGGGGTTAAGTGCGTATGCGGTATTTTTTGACTTAGCGCTGGCAATCGCCGGACCGCTGATGGGAGCGGTGGCGCGGAACCTGGGATATGCGTGGATTTTCTTTTGCGCCGCGCTGCTCTCGGTGAGCGGCTTGGGTCTGACCCTGTTGCTCAAGCGGCGGGCCCAGTGATCGGCCGTGTGCATCCTCGCGTCGGTCGACAGACCTAGGATGTGACCGGGATTGCGGCAGCGATACCTGACGCTCCCGCTTAAACAAAAAGCCCGGTACTCCCGTCATGCCGTTCAGTTAAGAAAGTCGCGTGCCGAACACCGTCCCGTGGCGAGGGGGCTCGTCCCCCGTTGGGCTGCGCAGCGGCCCTGAAAGCGGTCGCTGAGTTTTTTCTGGAGTCATGCGGTGTATAGCGATTGGGGCTGCTGCGCAGCCCAACGGGGGACGAGCCCCCTCGCCACAAAAACGGTATCAGGCAACAGCATCGCGGTACTGCGGCACCTTTCAGGCCCCCGAATACAGAGCTCTGACGTCTCGACCCAGACTGATCGAGTCGCGGCGAAATTTACGCGGTGCTTATGCAGCAGCGAATAGCTGATCGCTGATCATCGCGCTGGCATCGTTCAGGGCCTTGTTGCGCGCTTCCTCACCGTAAGCCAGGCCTTGGGCACGGACAAACTCAATATCGGTGATACCAATAAAGCCCAACAGCAATTTCAAGTAATCCTCGTGGGCCACACCGGACGGCTGGCCAACGTGCAGTCCACCTGCGGTGGAAACCACGATGACTTTCTTGTTGCCGCACAGGCCTTGCGGACCGGCTTCGGTGTAGCGAAAGGTTTGGCCGGCAACGGCGATGCGGTCGATCCAGGCTTTAAGCTGGGTCGGAATGGTGAAGTTGTACATTGGCGCGGCCAGCACCACGGCGTCAGCGGTGAGGAATTCAGCCAGGGTCGAGGCGCTCAGGTCAGCTTCGTGCTTCTGCACCGCGTCACGCAACTCGGCGGCAGTCCCCAACGCACCCAGGGTGACGCCGGAAAAGTGGCTGATCCCTTCACTGGCCAGGTCACGGTAAGTCACCTCCACCCCCGGCTCGGCCGCTTGCCAGGCCTTGACCACTTGCGCGCTCAACTGACGGGACGCCGAGTTGTCGCCCAAGATACTGGAATCAATATGCAAAAGTTTCATGTGGGATCTCCGAGTGAGGATCGCCACCGGCGATCGAATGCAGGCCATCCTATAGATCAAACGAATAGCCGATTAGCCCATTAAAATGCGATAGTTCGTCCCACTGACAGGACAATAGGCCGATCCATGCAAGACCTTAATGACCTTTATTATTTTGCCAAGGTGGTGGAAGCCGGTGGTTTCGCGGCCGCCGGGCGCCTGCTTGGCGTGCCCAAGTCGCGGCTGTCGCGACGGATTGCCGAGCTGGAAGAACGCTTGGACGCCCGCTTATTGCAACGAACGACCCGTCAACTGACCCTGACGGCCGTCGGCGAGCGCTACCTCGGGCACTGTCAGGCGATGTTGCTGGAGGCGGAGATGGCTGACGAAGCGGTCGTCAACATGTCCAGTGAGCCACGCGGCCGATTGCGTGTCAGTTGCCCGGTGGGTCTGGCGCACGAAATCCTGCCGACAATGGTCCCGGAGTTTCTCGCTACGTACCCGTTGGTGCAATTGGAGATGATGCTGATCAATCGCCGTGTCGACCTGGTGGCCGAAGGCATCGATGTCGCGTTGCGGGTACGGGAATTGGGCGACGAGGATCCACTGCTGGTGACTCGACGCCTGCGGCAGGCCCGCACCGCGCTGGTGGCGAGCCCGGAACTGGTGCGTGCTCGACAGATCGCGACCCTGGACGACCTGAAGCAACTGCCCGTGCTCGGTGCACTGGAAGCCGACCGCATGGTCCACCTGCGCATACTTGATCCCGGGGGCAACAGCCATGATCGGGTGATGGAGGCACGTCTGGGCACCGAAGATTTTCTGGTGCGCAAAGCCTGCGTACTCGCCGGGCTGGGCTTTACCATGCTGCCGATGATGTATTGCGAGCAGGAACTGCAAAGTGGCCGACTGGTGCAGTTGTTACCGGACTGGTCGCTGCCCGGCGGTTGGCTGCAAGCGGTGTACCCTCACCGGCGCGGTGTATCGCCGGCGATACGTGCCTGGATTGATTTCATGGCGCACGCCTTTGAAAACTGCGGAGACCGACCGTTATGAGTGACAGGAAGATGACCGAAGCAGACGTCGCGCACTTCTGCCTGGGCTTGCCCGGGGCGCGCGAGGACTATAAGTGGGGCGGCGTGCGGGTGTTCTCGATCGCGGGGAACAAGATGTTCGCCCTGCAGAATCTGCGGGGCGAGTCACTGGCGTTCAAGGTCGACAAGGAATTGTTTCTCGGTCATGTCGATCGCCCAGGGATCCACCCCGCTCCCTACCTGGCGCGAGCGCAGTGGATCATCATGCAAACGCCCTACCCGCTGGGCGGTGAAGAGCTGCGCGGTTTGTTGCAGCGCTCCCACCAACTGGTAGTGAGCAAACTGCCCAAACGCACGCAGATTGGACTCAAGCTAGAACCATGAGAACAGCGTGGCCCCCAGGAACAGTTGATCGATCCAGAACACCTGGTGCAGCAACACGATCAACCAGAATACCGCCTGATAAGCGACTTTGCGGGTCTTGTGGCGAAACACTTGTTGGGCGACCAGCGCACCCGGCCAGCCGCCGGCCAGTTCCAGGGCGTGGAGGATTTTCTCCGGCGTACGCCAGCTGCCACCTTGGGCCTTACGCTTGTCGCTCCAATAGAGGAAAAACGTGACCACGCTGACCAGCCCATAAGCTGCCAGCGGAATCAGCGAGCCCCCGCGAAACCCAAGCCACGCCGCGCCGAACAGTGGCACGGCGCACAGCAACAGAAACATCAAGACCTTGAAGCGCGGATGCTGGATAGCGTTGTGGTGCTTGTTCATCAGGCTTTGACCGCTGTCCAGTCAATCCACCCGAACTGCCAGGTGGCCAGGATCAACAAACCGAACGCGATGCGATACCAGGCAAAAGCGGCGTAGCTGTGACTGGCGATAAACTTGAGCAAGCCTCGGACCGCGATCATCGCAAAAATGAACGAGGTCACAAAGCCGACCGCAAACACCGGCAGATCGGCCGGCTGGAACAGATCCCGGTACTTGTAGCCGGAGTACACCGCCGCGCCGACCATGGTCGGCATGGCCAGGAAGAACGAGAACTCCGTGGCGGTCTTGCGCGACAGGCCGAACAACAGGCCGCCAATGATGGTCGACCCGGAACGGGAAGTCCCCGGAATCATCGCCAGGCATTGAGCGAAGCCCACTTTCAAGGCGTCTTTCCAGGTGATCTCATCCACGCTTTCGGCATGCACTTCATGCTCGCGGCGCTCGGCCCACAACATGATCACACCGCCCACCACCAGCGCTGTAGCCACGGTGATCGGGTTAAACAGGTACTCGTGGATCAGGTCGGCAAAAATCACCCCCAACACTACCGCAGGCATAAAGGCGATCAGCAGGTTGCCGGTGAACCGCTGCGCGTTGCGTTGGGTGGGCAACCCAAGCACAACGTCAATGATCTTGCGTCGAAACTCCCAGACCACCGCCAAAATGGCGCCTAACTGGATGATGATGTTGAATGCCATGGCGCGTTCGCCACCGAAGTCGAGCAAGTCGGCAACGATGATCTGGTGACCGGTACTGGAGATCGGCAAAAACTCCGTCAACCCTTCGACAATGCCAAGTATCAATGCCTGAAAGGCGGTCCAAAAATCCATTATTCCCCCAAAAGGTCATGCGTCAGCATGCCTGGTTGATATTTTTTCTATGTTCACTAACGCTGAGCACGCTCAGTTTCCAGCGCGCAGGATCAAGGCTGAACTGCAAAAAATTCCGTGAAAAATCAGGCAGGACTCAGGTTTTTTGATTCCGGGCCGAAAGCCTATCAGACAAGCCCGTTTTTCGCCTCGCGTTATCACTGGCCAGTCCGGGCAACGCCAAAAAAAATAAGAACGCGGAGTGACAAGACTATGAACAGTTTGCGCAATATGTCGATCAGCCGACGCCTTTGGTTGATCTTGATAGTCGCGGTGCTGATGTTGCTCACCCTGGGTTTGCTGATGCTCAAGCAGATTCACAACGACCTCTACCAGGCCAAAAGTCAGCAGACCCAGCATGTGGTAGAAACCGCCGGCGGAATCCTGAATTTTTATCACAATCTCGAAACCACCGGCGTACTGACCCGTGAAGCGGCTCAGCAGCAAGCCTTGAGCGTCGTGCGCGGGCTGCGTTATGACGTCGATGATTACTTCTGGATCAACGACATGACGCCAGTGATGATCATGCACCCGGCCAATCCCAAGCTGGATGGCAAGAATCTCTCGTCCATTCGCGACCCGGACGGTTTTGCGGTGTTCAATGAGTTTGTCAGCCTGGCCCAGGCCAAGGGCGCTGGCATGGTCAACTACCGCTGGCCCAAACCCGGCGCGGATGCGCCCGTGGCAAAAACCTCCTATATCCAGTTGTTCAAGCCTTGGGGCTGGATTATCGGCTCCGGCGTCTACGTTGATGATGTGCAGGCAGAGTTCCGGGTCCAGATGTGGAAAGCCTGCATCATTGGCCTCGGTATTGCCCTGATCATGACGTTGCTGGTGGTGCTGATCGCCCGCAGCATCGTGCGCCCGTTGCAGGACGCAGTGAATGCCATGGCCAATATCGCCAGCGGCGAAAGCGACCTGACCCGCAGCCTCGACACCCACGGCCAGGACGAAGTCACCGAACTGTCCCGGCACTTCAACAGCTTCACCGCCAAATTGCGCCAGGTGGTCGGCCAGTTGCAGACGTGCGCCAACGCCCTGGGCCAGTCGTCGACGGAGTTGGGCAACAACGCCAGCCAGGCCCATGACCGCAGCCAGCAGCAGTCCCAGCAGATGGAGCTGGTCGCCACTGCCATCAATGAAGTGACCTACGGCGTGCAGGATGTGGCTAAAAATGCAGAACATGCGGCCAGTGAAATGCGCGATGCCCAGGCTCAGGCCGAACAAGGCCAGATCAACATCGATGGCAGCCTGCAACAGATTGACTCACTGTCCAGCACCATCAATCAGGCGGTCGACGTGATGCGCACCCTGTCCACCGAGAGCACCCAGATTGGCGGCGTACTTGAAGTGATCCGCTCGATCGCCGACCAGACCAACCTGCTGGCGCTCAACGCGGCCATCGAAGCGGCCCGCGCCGGTGAACAAGGCCGTGGTTTTGCGGTGGTCGCGGACGAAGTGCGGTTGCTGGCCCAGCGCACACAAAAGTCCACCGCGCAAATCCAGGGCATGATTGAACGCCTGCAAGGCCACTCCGAAGCGGCGGTCAAAGTCATCAGCGACAGCCATCAAGCCTCGCAACTGACCATCGAGCAAGCAGGCCAGGCCGGTGCCAGCCTCACCGCCATCGGTCAGGCCCTGCGCAACCTCAACGGCCTCAACGCCTCGATTGCCAGCGCTACCCTGCAACAGGCGCACGTGGTCGAAGACATCAATCAGAACGTCACCCAGGCGGCCGGACTGTCCCACAGCACGGCGCTGGCGGCGGAACAATCGAGCGCGGCCAGCGGCCATTTGAAAGACTTGAGCGAAGAGTTGAACGGCTTGTTGCGCCAGTTCAAGGTTTGATCGACTGATCGTTGCAAGATTTTGCCCGGGCGGTTGGTTACAATCGCCCTCCTCTTCGACTCTTCCAAGGAATTCCATGTCCGGGCTTGAACTGTTTGCCGCCGTGCTGGGGGTGACCGCCGTCTGGTTGACGGTCAAGCAAAACCCCTGGTGCTGGCCCATCGGTCTGGTCATGGTATTGCTTTACACCTGGGTCTTCTTCGAGGTGAAGCTGTATTCGGACATGCTCTTGCAAGTGGTCTACGCCGGGCTGCAACTCTACGGCTGGTGGCAGTGGACACGCGCTGGCGAGGTCAAACAGGGCCGAAAAGTCACCCGTCTCGGCGTGCAATCCATATTGTTGAGTCTCGGAGTCGGGGCCCTGGGCAGCTTGTTACTGGGCGCTGCCATGGCGCACTGGACCGACGCCGCACAACCCTGGCTCGACGCGGCGCTGACCGGTTTCAGCCTGGTGGCACAAATGTGGATGGCACAAAAACGCCTGCAGTGCTGGCCGCTATGGATTGTCGTCGATGTGATTTTTGTCGGCCTGTTCCTCTACAAAGGCCTTTATCTCACCGCTGCGCTCTACGCCCTGTTTACGGTGATCGCGGTGCAAGGCTGGCGTGAGTGGCGCGCCGACCCGGCGCTGCGCGCATGAAGGTGCTGGTGATGGCCGGCCCCGAGTCCAGTGGTAAAAGCTGGCTGGCCGAACAGTTGCAAGCGCATTTCGGTGCGGTGCTGGTGGGTGAGTACGTGCGCTATTTCATCGACCACTTCCAGCGCGATACCACCCTGGCGGATATCCCCGACATCGCCCGTGGCCAACTGGCCTGGGAAGATGCCGGTCGCGCGCAAGCGCCGCAACTGTTGATCCTCGACACAAATCTGCTGACCAATAAGCTGTGGAGCCTGACGCTGTTTGGCGACGCCCCGTCATGGCTGGACAGGGAACTGCTCGCACGCCACTACGACCTGCATCTGTTGCTGTCCCCCGAAGGGATCGGCTGGACCGCGGACGGGCAGCGTTGCCAGCCCGAACTGGCCGATCGCCAGGCGTTCTTTGCGGCCAGCCAGGACTGGCTGGAACGCCATCGACAGCCGTTCCGGGTGATTGGCGGAGATTGGCAGGCGCGGCATGACCGGGCTTTTGCCGCAGTAGAAGAACTGCTTGCCAGGAACTAAACGCCCCCCTCGTCGCTGCGTTACTTTTCGCTGATCACCTGCACCCGATACTGCGGATCTGCGGTGATCTGTTGTTCGGTAAAGGGCAGCGGACTGAGCCTCTTCTCGGAAAACGCTCGGGTCTGGTCCTGCGAGTACGGTGACGCCGGGTCGCTGGACAACGAGAACGCAAGCACGCCTTGCGCCTTGGGTCCCGAATCATCAAACGTGACGATCTGCAGATAACTGCTGCCGCTGACCACTTCGCGCTTGCCATCGGCCCTCGGCACGCTTTGCATCGCGTTGTAGATCCCCAGTTCCTGCGGACCGCCATGGATCGGCGTGTTGCCCGCTACCTGGATATCGCCCCAACGCGCGCCGTCCTTGAGTCCCATCTGCGCAACCTGCGCCGCCGAGGCCAACATGGCCTCGCGCAACGCCTTGGCCACCGGCGCTCGCTCAATGGCCAGGCCGCGCGGGGTTGTTTGTGGCTGCGCGGGGTCGAACGCGACGCGCCACAGTTGCGGTACGGCCCGCAGTTGCTTGTGCAGGTTGATGAAATGCACCAGGCCCAACCCGCTGTCGAGGTTGGCTTTCTGATCCCAGGCCTGGAGGCTGACGCAGACGGGCTTCAAGCCCACATCGTGGTTGGCCTCACAGAACTTCAGGAGATCCGGCATGACCTGACTGGCCAGGTACACCTGATTATCCATGACCATATTCTGCAGGTCGGCAACCGTAATCGGCTGTTCAGCCAAGTCCCGCAAACGCTGCAAGGCAAAACGCGCACGCGCCCCCAATGCGCGTTGTTCCTGACTGATCAGCGGAGAAAAACCGGTCAACGGCGCCTGCGGATTCACCATCCAGGCCGAATCATTGGAATGTTGTACGAAATCCTTGCGCGCCAGCTGCGGCAGCTGTTGCGCCGAGAAAATCCCCGGTTGGGCCGCACGCGGGTCGATGTCCCAGGCACACGCGCTGTGGGCGCCGTCGAGCATGATTATCTCCAGGCCGGCACGTGGATCGCTGCACTGTTCAAGCTTTTCAGCGCTGACGTTGGGCACTACCGAAAGATTCATGTACAGGCTCTGCCCGCGATCATCCGCCGCCACGGTATTGACCCAAGGGATTCCTTGCAGTGTATGGACCGAGGCTTGCAGTTCCTCAAGACTGGCGGCGCGGTTCATCGCGTACCATTGTTGCAATACACGGTCATTGCCCAGGTTGGCGTCGCGCAGGCTGAACGCGTATTGAGCGTCCCAGTCAAGCTTGCCCGGCCATTGCACCACCGGACCGAACTGCGAGCTGTACACCGTATGGGACTGCGCGGCGCTGTTGCCGTCCGCGCCCTTCACCTGCACCGTGACCTGGGTTTTGTGCATCGGGATCGATTTGCCATCCACCAGATAACGGGTCGGATCCTTCGGGTCGAGGGTCAGGCGATAGACGGTGAAATGCTTGGAAGTGTCCACGGTGTGGGTCCAGGCTACATGCTGGTTGAAGCCGATATTGACCACCGGCAGCCCGGGTAACGCGGCGCCCATCACATCCAGCTGACCCGGGATCGTCAGGTGCATCTGATAAAAACGCATGCCACCGAACCATGGAAAGTGCGGGTTGGCCAATAACATGCCGCGCCCGTTGAACGAACGCTCGCCTCCCACCGCCAGTGCATTACTGCCGCGATCCAGGGCAAAACGTTGCTGATGCTGCGCCGCCACCTCGAAGGCCCGGGCGTCAGGCTGCGTAACCGCCCCCAATTGCGGCGGCGTCGCTCCCACCAGCGCCTCGGCGAATTGTCCGACGCCACCTTCCACCAGCAGACGCCGGGTCAGTTTGACCAAGTCCTGCGGGTTGATCGGCCGCACCCAGTCACCCTGACATTGCGCCGGCAGTCCTTGGGCAGTGCGCTCTTTCAGATAACGGTTGTATCCGGCCACATACCCTTCAATGCGCTGTTGCATCTGCGCAGACTGCGCGCTCCAGAACGTCGCGACAGCCTCAGGCGTATTGAGCCAGGTAAAAAACACGTCGCTGGTGAGATTGTCGCGCTCCTCCAGGGTCGACTGCTGCGCCCCGAAATACTTGGCACGCTCGCCGTTCACTGTGACCACTTCATTGGCCAGCAGGCACAGGTTGTCCTGAGCGTAGGCATAACCAATGCCATAGCCGAGGCCGCGCTCATCGCTGGCACGGATATGCGGGATGCCAAAACCGGTACGGCGGATATCGGCCGCCGTCTTGTCCACCTGGCCTTCATTCGCTTGCCGGACACACGCTGACAGACTCAAGCCAAGCAACACACCCGTCACGCAAACCCTGGACAACCCGTTGGAAATAATCACGCAGACCCCATCATCAAGCCACATTAAACGCCCAAGGCGGAGCCGACTCGCAAATGCCAGCCCATCCTTAAAGACGTAAAAAAACCGATTAATTTAGGGACTGCGAGGTTGTTCCCTGGGATCCGAAAGGTGCCAAGGCTGTTACTGACAAATTTTATACGCATTGCCCTTCATGATTTGCGCTGCTCATACGTCTTAGTAACAAAGAGCATCATCATTTTCCTGATCAGGCTCTGATAAGGAGTTTTTGCATGTACAACCCGCAACTGCCCACGGACGGTCACGCTATGGCACATGACGCCGCTTTCGGCTCGGCAAACCGCGCCTTCGCCAAGGCTCCCGAGCATCAAGGCAACCAACGCATCCGACACTTGCTCAAATGTTTCGGGCTGCGCACCAGCCTGATTCGCCTGAAAGTCATCGACGCCCTGCTCAGCGCCGCCGATAACGGCCGTTCACTGGGCGTACGGGGTGTACACAGCCACTTGCTGGAACTGGGTATCCCGTTGTCGTTTCTCAGCGTGCGCGAAGTGCTCAAGCGCCTGTGCAGCGAGGGCTTGCTCACCCTCAACAGCGACAAGAGCTATAGCCTTCATGAAGACGCCGCCAAGGTACTCGCCGCTGACATCTGACTCAGAGGTTGGGCTTGACCTTACGGCGCATGATGCCGTTGATCACCACCACGATCACCGCCACGGCAATCGCGATGTACTGGAAGGTTTTCTCACTGATGGCGCCGATGTTCTGCAGATAGGACAGGCCAAACATCGTTCCCAGGACCACCAGGGAAATCAGAATCGAGTAAATCAAGCGTTGTTTCTGGGTCATGACGGATTCCTGAACCTGTAAAAATGTATTCACTGTGTGCCAACAGCCCTGCCAGGCTCCTGTCCGAATGCGGAATGGCCTGAACGGGTGGGGTCTTATGTTACAGGCGATGAAAAGCTTTGGCATGTCTTGCAACCGATTGAATCTCAGGCCCGCGGGGAAGGCGCGATGCGCCGTCGAATCACACCGCCGCTCCCCAAGCCTGTCGAAACCGCTTATTGGTCCTTGAACGCTGGCGCGCGCTTGGCCACGAAAGCCGCCATGCCTTCCTTCTGATCCTGTGTGGCAAAGGCCGCATGGAACACTCGACGCTCAAAGCGCACGCCTTCGGACAGACTGACTTCAAAGGCCCGGTTCACACTTTCCTTGACCATCATGCTGATGGGCACCGACTTGCTGGCGATCAACGCGGCAACTTTCAGCGCTTCTTCCAACAGCTCATCCGAGGGTACGATCCGCGCGACGATGCCACACCGCTCAGCCTCCACCGCATCGATAAAGCGTCCGGTCAGACACATTTCCATGGCCTTGGCCTTGCCCACCGCACGCGTCAGACGCTGAGTGCCGCCCATGCCCGGCAGCACGCCAAGGTTGACTTCCGGCTGGCCGAACTTGGCGTTATCGCCAGCCAGGATGAAATCGCACATCAGCGCCAGTTCACAGCCACCGCCCAGGGCGAAACCGTTGACAGCGGCAATGATCGGCTTGCGGCGGTTGGCCACGCGATCACTGTCGCTGAACAGGTCGTCCAGGTAGATCTGCGGGTAGGTCAGTTCGGCCATTTCCTTGATGTCCGCGCCGGCCGCAAAGGCTTTTTTTGAGCCGGTCAACACCACGCAACCGATCTCGGGATTGGCTTCCAGGCTGTCCAGGGCCTGGTTGACTTCGCGGACCAGTTGCGCGTTCAAGGCGTTCAGCGCCTCAGGGCGGTTCAGGGTGATCAGCCCGACGCGGCCCTGAACTTCCAGCAAAATGGTGTCGTAACTCATCGATGCGTTCCTCTTCAAAGATTGCGCGAAATGACCATGCGTTGAATATCGCTGGCGCCTTCATAAATCTGACAGACCCGCACATCGCGGTAGATCCGCTCCAACGGGAAGTCGCTCAGGTAACCGTAACCGCCGAGGGTTTGCAAGGCGGCAGAACAGACTTTTTCGGCCATTTCCGAGGCAAACAGCTTGGCCATCGAGGCTTCCACCAGCGCGGGCTGGCCGCTGTCGCGAAGGGCAGCGGCGTAATGCACCATCTGCCGGGCAACGGCGATCTGGGTGGCCATGTCGGCAAGACGAAACGCCACGGCCTGGTGCTCGATCAGGGCTTTGCCGAAGCTCTCGCGTTCACGGGCGTAATCACGGGCAGCTTCGAACGCCGCACGGGCCATGCCCACCGATTGCGAAGCGATCCCCACGCGACCACCTTCCAGATTGGCCAGGGCAATCCGGTAACCTTCGCCCTCCTCGCCCAAACGGTTGGCGAGGGGCACTTTGACGTCCTCAAACAGAATCTGGCAGGTATCAGAAGCGTGCTGGCCGAGCTTGTCTTCAACCCGCGCCACCGTGTAGCCCGGCGAATCGGTCGGCACGATAAAGGCGCTGATCCCGCGCTTGCCAGCGGTTGGATCGGTCACGGCAAACACAATCACGATCCCGGCGTTTTGCCCCGAGGTGATGAACTGTTTGCAACCATTGAGTACATAGTGATCGCCCGCAAGACGCGCGCGAGTTTTCAGGCTGCTGGCGTCGGAGCCGGCCTGAGGTTCGGTCAGCGCGAAAGCACCGAGCATCGCGCCGCTGGCCAAGGGTTTGAGGAACTGCTCTTTTTGCGAATCGTTGCCGAAGGTGAGGATCGGCACACAGCCCACCGAGTTGTGCACGCTCATGATGGTCGAACAGGCGCCATCGCCCGCAGCAACTTCTTCCAAGGCCATGGCATAGGCCAGGTAGCCGGTGTCGCAGCCGCCCCATTGCTCCGGGACCAGCATGCCAAAGAAACCCAGCCCAGCCATTTCAGCCACGGCCTCCTTGGGAAACCGGTGATCGCGATCCCATTCGGCAGCGAACGGTTTGAGCCGTTCCTGAGCAAATTGCCGCGCCGCTTCGCTGATTTGCAGTTGTTCGTCATTGGGGAGCATAAGCTGCCTCTGAAAAAGAGCCTAGTACAGGCATTCAACGGCCATGGCCGTCGCTTCACCGCCGCCGATGCAGATGGCCGCCACACCACGCTTGAGGCCTTTCTGGCGCAGGGCCGAAAGCAGCGTCACCAGAATCCGTGCGCCGGACGCGCCGATCGGATGTCCGAGGGCGCAAGCGCCGCCGTGGATGTTGACCTTGTCATGCGCGATCTCCAGCTTGCTCATGGTCACCAGGCTGACCACCGCGAAGGCTTCATTGATCTCGAACAGGTCCACATCGTCCAACTGCCAAGCAGTCTTGCTCAACAGTTTGCGAATCGCGCCCACCGGCGCCACCGGGAACAGGCCCGGCTCATCGGCAAACGCGGCATGTCCGTGAATCACCGCCAGCGGCTTGAGGCCGCGCTTCTGCGCCTCGGACTGACGCATCAACAGCAACGCCGCCGCACCGTCGGAGATCGAGCTGGAGTTGGCCGCCGTGACGGTCCCGCCCTCGCGGAACGCCGGTTTCAGACTGGCGATCTTGTCCAGCCTGGCCTTGGGCGGTTGCTCGTCGTGGGTGACGGTTTTCTGCTCCTTGCCGACGGTGACCTGCACCGGGACGATCTCGGCGCTGAAGCTGCCCTCTTTGATCGCCTGCTGGGCGCGGGTCAGTGAAGCAATCGCAAAGGCGTCCTGTGCTTCACGGCTGAAGCCGTTCCGTTCGGCGCAGTCCTCGGCAAAAGTGCCCATCAATCGGCCCTTGTCATAGGCGTCTTCCAGGCCGTCGAGAAACATATGGTCAAGCACCCGGCCATGTCCCATGCGGTAGCCGCCGCGGGCACGATCTAACAGATAAGGCGCATTCGACATGCTCTCCATGCCTCCAGCGATCACGGCGTCGACGCTGCCAGCCAGCAGCAAATCATGGGCAAGGATCGTCGCTTGCATGCCCGAACCGCACATTTTGTTGAGGGTGGTGCAGCGGGTCGATTTATCCAGCCCGGCACCCAATGCCGCCTGGCGTGCGGGCGCCTGGCCGAGTCCGGCCGGCAATACGCAGCCGAACAGCACCTCATCCACCGCATCACTGGCAATACCGGCGCGCTCGACCGCGGCGCGAATTGCCGCGGCGCCCAATTGGGGCGCGGTCAGGCCCGACAACTCGCCCTGAAAACCGCCCATTGGGGTACGCACGGCACTGACGATGACAATCGGATCGTGGTTCTGAGTCATGATAAATCCTCCTTACTTCGGCGCCATGCGCAAGGCGCCGTCGAGACGGATCACCTCACCATTGAGCATGCTGTTTTCAATGATATGACGTGCCAGCGCCGCGTATTCGGCGGGTTTGCCAAGGCGCGGCGGGAACGGCACACCGGCGGACAGCGATTCGCGGACTTGCGGGGTCATTCCAGCCATCATCGGGGTTTCGAAGATACCAGGGGCGATGGTCATCACTCGTATGCCGAAACGCGCCAGTTCCCGGGCGGCGGGCAATGTCAGACTGGCAATCGCACCCTTGGAGGCGGCGTACGCGGCCTGGCCGATCTGACCATCGAAGGCGGCGACCGACGCAGTGTTGATGATCACCCCGCGTTCACCGTCGGCGTTGGCGTCACTTTCGGCGATAGCGGCAGCGGCGAGACGCAGCAGGTTGAAGCTGCCGATCAGGTTGACGTTGATGACTTGAGCGAAGCTGGCCAAGGCATGCGGACCATTTTTGCCAAGGATCTTCTCGCCCCGCACCACGCCTGCGCAGTTGATCAGCCCATGTAAACCGCCAAACGCCGCAACAGTCGCCTGCACCGCTGCCTCAGCGGCAGCTTCCTGGCTGATATCCGCCACCACGCTCCGCGCCTGTTCACCCAACTTGCTGGCCTGCGCGGCAACCGCGTCGGCATTCAGATCCACCAGCATCACCCTGGCACCTGCGGACACCAGCATTTCGGCGGTCGCGGCACCGAGGCCCGATGCTCCGCCGCTGACCAGAAAAACCTTGTTCTCAATCTGCATCACTGTTTCCTTGAAAGTAGGATCAAACCGTGGTGGTGGCGGCAAGCGCGGCCTGGACCTTGGCAATTTCCTGGTTACGCAAGATAAAACGCTGCAACTTGCCACTCGGTGTCTTGGGCAGGTCGCTGACAAATTCGATTTCCCGTGGGTAGGTATGTGCCGCCAGACGGTTGCGCACATGCTGGCGCAGCTCTTCGGCGAGCGCCGGGTCGGCGCGGTATTGCCCGTGGATCACCACGAATGCCTTGACCAGTTCGGTCCGCTGCGCGTCCGGCTTGCCGACGACGGCTGCTTCGACCACCGCGGGGTGCTCCACCAGGGCACTTTCCACGTCAAACGGACCGACCCGATAACCCGACGTGGTGATCACATCATCGCTGCGCCCGACGAAACTGATGCTGCCATCGGTGTTCAACTCCACGGTGTCGCCGCTGAGGTAGTACTTGCCGACGAACGCCTTGGTCTTGACCCCTTCGTAGCCGGCGAACCAGCACATCGGCGACTGCTCGCGGTCGATGGCGAGGATCCCGGGCTGGCCGGCCGGCAGCTCTTGACAGTCGTCGTCAAGCACCACAATGCGGTGGCCCGGCGAGGCAAATCCGGCGGAGCCCACATGCACCGGATGATCCAGGCCGTGGTGATTACACAAGACCATGCCCAGCTCAGTCTGGCCGTAGTGGTCATGGATGGTGACGCCCAGGTTATCGGCGAACCAGCGGATCACTTCCGGGTTCAACGGTTCGCCAGCGCTGCTGACGATGCGCAATTTGCCCTTGACCGAGCGGGCGAACTGCTCACCGCCGGCAATCAACAGGCGATAGGCCGTTGGCGAACCTGTAAGGTTGGTGATTGCGTATTTATTGATGATGCGACAAGTGCTTTCCAGGGTGAACGGCCCGTCGTAGAAGGTGATTGGGTGCCCCATGGCGAGCGGCCCGGTCACGCCGAAGTAGATGCCATAGGCCCAGCCTGGATCGGCCACGTTCCAGAATGCATCTTCGGGGCGCAGGTCCACCGCATCACGGGTGTAGCTCTGGAACGCGACGATGGCCTTGAGCGGCACCGACAGCGCTTTCGAGGGGCCGGTGGTGCCCGAAGTGAACATCAACAGAAAAGGATCATCGGCCCCCAGCAGCACCGGCTCGCACTGGTTGGAGTAATTCGGCAGTTCGGCCCAGAAGCTGTAATCGCCCCGGACAATGCCCTCGCCCTTGGGACCCGAGACGGTGACAATCGTCGGGCAATCGGCAACTTCGAGGAGTTTGGTGCGGTTGACGGTATCTGTGACCACCAGCGCCGCCCCCGAGCTGTTCAGGCGATGCTCGATGGCCTTCGGGCCAAATGCGGTGAACAACGGCTGATAAACCGCACCGATGCGCCAGGTGGCGAACACCACTACCAGCAGTTCCGCAGTACGCGGCAGCAGGCCTGCCACCTTGTCGCCGCGCTTGACGCCGCGGGCCAGGAGGAAATTGGCAAAGCGCGCGGCCTGGTCCTGCAGCTCACTGAAGGTGAACGTGGCGCTGCTGCCATCCTTGCCCTCCCAAAACAACGCAATACGACCCGGCAATACATGTCGATCGCAGCATTCGACGCAGGCATTGAGTCCTTGCAGGTTGCCGGCCAGCGCGGCGTCGACGGTTTGCTGATAGTTGAATTGGGTAATTGCAGTCGAATAATCACGCATCGCTTCAAATCCCTGTGTCTTTTTGTTTTGAGGACGGGCTACGTAAACCGGGGAAATAGTCGCTCCAGAGCGGACTGCGAACAATGGTCAAAGCCTTCAACATGACTGACTGGTTTGGCCAATGGTGCACGCCGGCTTGCAAGGGCTGGTGTTGGTGGAAGGTCGCAAGCTAGTGCTCAGAGGGTCATTGACTACAGAGTGTCCCAATGTGGGTTTGACACGCGAAGTGGCCTGACCGAAGCTGTTGGCCTTGCAATAGTTGCCTAGCTTCCGGACGCCTGCATGTCAAAATCTCGCCGTTACGCCATCGTCGGCTTGTGCATCCTGTTGTTTACCGTACTGATCTCCTGGTATTTCACGGGCACTTCCCCGGAAGTCGTGCCCCAGACCATTGCCCATGGCTACTCCAAGGCGTTGAAGCAGGCTCGGCATGGCGAACCGGGAGCTGCGCGCGTCCTCTATCAACAACTGGCGCGCCAGGACTTGTCGCCGACCCGGCGGGTCGCGCTGCACGCCGAGCTGCCCAACTACCCCAGTCCCCAGGCGCTGAAACTGGCGGACAAAGACCTCATCAATAACGCGCCACTGGTACGCCAGGCGGCCATTCGCAGCATTGTCGGGCTGGTGCCCAGTGGCCAGCGGACCCTACTGCTGGGGCCATTACTGGAGGATCCCGAACAAAGCGTACGGTTCGCGGCTGCCAACGCGTTGCTCGGGCTTTCACCCGACGCAGTGGGCCTTTATTTTGGCCCGTTACAGCGCGTGCTCGACGAATTCGAAAAGCAACTCAAGAGCCAGCCCGAAACGTCCGAGGGCTGGATTCAACTGGCACGCTTGTACATTCACAACGCTCGCCTGACCGAGGCTCAGAGTGCATTGCAACAGGCTCTGCGCCTGGAACCGGACAACCTGCCAGCCGTTGTGGCACAGATCGAGCTGCTGGATAAGCAAGGCAAAGTCGATGACTCGCGCCAATTACTGGCCAACCAACTGCGAGCGCACCCGGAGTCGGCTTACCTGCAACACGCCTTGGGGATGTGGCTGCTGAACCACGGTGAGCGCGAATACGCTCTCCTCGGGCTGTCCAAGGCCGTAGAGCTTGAACCCGACAATCAGGATTTGCGCTACGACCTGGCCACCACCCTGTACGCCCAAAAGGAACTGGAGGCCGCCCAGCGACAGTTGGAAGAAATCGTCCAACGTCACCCACAGAATCGCAAGGCACGCGTGCTGCTGGTCCATTACTGGAAGGAAAGCGGTCAGTTGCAAAACGTCCAGGTGTTGTTAGCCCAATTGGAACAGCAAAACCCCGATGATCCAGCGCTGCAACAAGGCCTGTAGACCCACGTTCAAACCGCTGAAAACTGCGACCCGGCTCGCACAACGGCGAGAAAATGTGGAACCGTCATAAAGTGCCACGGTCAAGTAAATATGGCGCATCCGATTGGGCTACGCCGCCAACTTGTAAGTGACCGAGGGCACTCCTTGTCTACATCCAACGCGCTCTTCACAGCAAAAGCGGCAACCGGTATCGAAGGACTCGACGATATCCTCTGCGGCGGGCTTTTGCGGAGCCATTTGTTCCTGCTTGAAGGCGAGCCAGGCACCGGTAAAACCACCGTAGCCCTGCAGTTTCTGCAGAACGGGGCCAAGGCCGGCGAACGCTCGCTGTACATCACCCTGTCGGAAACCGAACACGAATTGCGCCAGGGAGCGAAGTCCCACGGCTGGGACCTGGATGAAAACATCCATATCTTTGAATTGACCCCGCCGGAAAACCTGCTCAATGCCGAGCACCAGCAAAGCCTGCTGTACTCCTCGGACCTGGAGCTGGGCGAAGCCACCCGACAGATTTTCGAGGTGGTGGAGCGCGTCAAGCCGTCGCGGGTGGTGATCGACAGCCTTTCGGAAATCCGCCTTCTGGCGCAAAGTTCGTTGCGCTATCGAAGACAGATTCTGGCGATCAAGCATTACTTCGTACGTTACAAAGCGACGGTGCTGATGCTCGACGACCTGACCACCGAAGCTCTCGACAAGACGGTGCACAGTGTGGCCCACGGGGTGATTCGCCTGGAGGAGCTGAACCCCAACTACGGCGCTGAGCGCCGTCGGGTACGGGTGGTCAAGTACCGGGGTCAGAAATACCGTGGCGGCTTTCATGATTTCACCATCATGAGTGGCGGCGTGCATGTGTTCCCCCGACTGGTGGCGGCTGAACATCGTAGCGGTTACCAGCGACAGACCTTGAGCAGTGGCATAGGCGAGCTGGATGCATTGTTGGGCGGCGGTATCGAGAGCGGCTCCAGTTCCCTGATCCTCGGCCCGGCCGGCACTGGCAAATCGCTGATTTCGCTGATCTTCGCCGCAGCTGCCGTCGCCCGTGGCGAGAAGGCCGCGCTGTTTATCTTCGATGAAGACCTGGGTCTACTGTTCGACCGCATGAAGAAAATGGACATCGATCTGGAGATGTTGCAGCAGACCGGCAATCTGTTCATCGAACAGGTCGACGCCGCTGAACTGTCGCCCGGCGAGTTCTCCCACCGCGTGCGCCGGTGCGTCGACGATCGTGGGATCAAGACGGTGATCATCGACAGCATCAATGGCTACCAGGCGGCCATGCCCGAAGAGAACGCGCTGATCCTGCATATGCATGAATTGCTGCTGTACCTTAACCGCCAAGGTGCCGCGACCTTCATGACAGTCGCTCAGCATGGCCTGGTAGGCGACAACATGCAGGCGCCGGTGGATATCACCTATCTGGCCGATACCGTGATCCTGCTGCGTTACTTCGAAGCGCTGGGCCAGGTACGCCGGGCTATTTCAATCATCAAGAAACGTACCGGCAGCCATGAGACGACCATTCGCGAATACCGCATCGGCAGCCAGGGCATGACCGTCGGCGAACCACTGGATGCTTTCCATGGTGTACTGCGGGGTGTGCCGACGTATATGGGCACCGACAATCCGCTGCTCAAGGATCCGCGATTGTGAGTGATTTGCCCGGCATCCACGAACGCGCGATCATTCTCGCGCCTCTGGGACGCGACAGCACTCTGGCTCTGCAAATGCTCAACGAGGCGGGTTTCAGCGGAATAACCGCCAATCACCTGCCCATGCTCTGCGAGGAGCTGGAGCAAGGTGCCGGCCTGTTGATCATTGCCGCCGAAGCCTTGCGCGGCGCCGACTTGCAACCGCTGCTCGATTACTTGCAGCAGCAGCCGGCCTGGTCGGACCTGCCGATTGTATTGATGACCCAGCATGGCGGGGGCGAACAGGCCAACTCTTCACAACTGAGTGCGCTATTGGGCAACATCACGCTGCTCGAGCGTCCCTTCCATCCGATTACCTTGATCAGCCTGGTGTCCACAGCGTTGCGCGGACGACGTCGGCAATATGAAGCGCGGGATCGCTTGATCGATCTGAGCCAAAGCGAATTGCGCCTGCATCGAACCCTTGAAACGCTCGAGCAGCAGGTTGAAGAGCGCACCGCCCAGTTGCGCAACAACGAAGAGGCCTTGCGCCAATCGCAGAAAATGGAAGCCGTGGGTCAATTGACCGGCGGTATCGCCCATGACTTCAACAACATGCTCACCGGCATTATCGGTAGCCTGGAACTGTTGCGCCGACGCTTGGCCCGAGGTCGTTTCGAAGACCTCGACAGCCTGATCGACCTCGGTGTGACTTCAGCCAACCGCGCGGCCAGCCTGACCCACCGCCTGCTGGCATTTTCCCGTCGGCAATCGCTCGACGCCAAACCAGTGCAGATCAACAACCTGGTGTCATCCATGGGCGAGCTGCTGCAACGCAGCCTCAATGAAAGTACCACCCTGGACATGCGCCTGAACGAGCAGTTATGGACTGCCGAGGCGGACCCCAATCAACTGGAAAGTGCCCTGCTCAACCTTGTGCTCAACGCCCGGGATGCCATGCCCACCGGCGGTAAACTGGTGGTGGAAACCAGCAATCGCCATTTGGACAGCGTCTTTGCCGCCGCCTACGGGACGCTCCAGTCGGGTGATTACGTGGAACTGAGTGTCAGCGACACCGGCTGCGGAATGCCCGAAAGCGTTGTCCGCCGAGCGTTTGATCCGTTTTTTACTACCAAACCCATCGGCCAAGGCACCGGCCTCGGCCTGTCGATGATCTACGGTTTCGCTCGCCAGTCCCGTGGTCATGTGTGCATTCACAGTGTGGTTGGTGAAGGCACCACCGTCAGCCTGTTCCTGCCGCGTTTTGTCGGCGAAGCGGTGGGGGCTGACCTGCCGGACCCGGCCTTGCTCCCCTACGCCAATACCGGCGAGACCGTGCTGATCGTCGAAGACGACCCTGCGGTCAGGGTGTTGGTAAGCCAGGTACTGAGCGAATTGGGCTACGCCTTTGTCGAAGCCCCCGACGCCGACAGTGCGCTGCCGATCATCCAGTCCAGCCAGCGAATTGACCTGTTGATCAGCGACGTGGGCCTGCCAGGCATGAATGGTCGTCAGTTGGCAGAGATCGGGCGCCAGGTCAGGCCGGAGCTGCGGGTGTTGTTCATCACCGGATATGCCGAACACGCGGCAGCGCGCGGCGGTTTCCTGGATCCTGGCATGCAGTTGATTACCAAGCCCTTCACGTTTGATTTATTGACCGCGAAAGTACGAGAGATGATTCAGCAACGTTGAGGAGGTCGTGTGGCCGCTGCTGACCATCGATCCTCCTCCGACACAGCATAGGTATCTACACACGCTTAAATCCAAGCAGATAGAGCGGTTGTGGCGAGCGGGCTTGCCCCGCGTTGGGCTGCGAAGCAGTCACAGTAAGCCGAATGCGGTGTATCAGATACTCCGTAGCGGCAGGTTTTGGGGCTGCTTCGCAGCCCAACGCGGGGCGAGCCCGCTCGCCACAGGAGAATTCGTCGGTTTGTGGAAGTTGTGTGGATACGCCAACACAGACAAGTGTCCGGCTCCCGGAAATACAGGTTCAACACAGCGCTCTTAAGCCAGCAATCGCTGAATATGCTCTTGCAACGTATCCAGATCAAACGGCTTGGCCAGGATCGGCGCGTTGCGGGTGATCGGGCTGTTGCAGTCCAGAATCTCTTGCGGATAACCGCTGATAAAGATGACCTTCAGTTCCGGTCGCAGCAACAGCGCGGGCTCGGCGATCTGCACCCCGGAAATGCCTCCAGGCAACCGGTAGTCGGTGACCATCAAGTCCAGGTGCGGTTTGCTGGCAAGAATTTCGAACGCCTGCTCGCCATTAATGGCTTTTAGTACCCGATAGCCCAGGCCAGCCAGGTATTCACCCAACACAAACATAATCGATTCGTCATCTTCGACGATCAGTACAACATCTTGCGCATCTTCACTCATGGGAAGCCTTTGCTCGGTCGATAGCTGCAGATACGACCATAAGGTCACGCAGAGGTTGCGTTGAATATACGTCTGATTTCACGCGTCTGCCTCAAGGGGCAGGCACACCCGAAACAAGGCGCCCTCGCCTACCCGGCTTTCGACCTCAATAGTTCCGCCGTGGGCGGCAATGATCTGCTCGGAAATGAACAGCCCCAACCCCAGCCCAGCAACGGCATGGCTGGCCGAGACCCGCTCGAACTGTTGAAAGATCCGCTTCTGGTTTTCTTCGCTGATACCAATCCCGCGATCGCGCACCTCGATCCGTGCCTCACCGTGTTCGGCGTACACGCGCACGTCCACCGGGCTTTTGGCGCCGTAACGCAAGGCGTTGGTCAACAGGTTGGACACCACCTGCTCAATCCTGAACTCATCCCAATTCCCCACCACCGGCTGCTCAGCCAGCAAGTCTATCGATGAACCGGCCGCCGCCACTTGGGGGGCGAAGTTTTCCAACAGGTTGCGCACCAACAGGGACAGGTCGAAACGCGTGGGGCGAATTGACAACTTGCCGGTACGGATACGCGACACGTCGAGCATGTCTTCGATCAAGCGCGTCAGGCTCTGGATCTGCCGCTCGTCGCGATCGACCATGGCGCGCATTTTGTCCAGGGTGAAGGCACTGGCGTTGTCACGGGCCAGATGCATCTTGCGCAACTGGGTTTCAAGGATCAGTCCATTCAGCGGCGTGCGCACTTCGTGGGCGACGATGGACATGAAGTCATCACGCATGCGCACCGCCTGCTCGAGTTGCGCCTGGGTCGCCTGCAGCCTGGTCAGCAGGGTTTCCTGTTCGCGACGGCTTTGCTCAAGCGCCTCGACTTGCAGCTTCATGGCCTCGCGCTGGCGATACAACTCGACGAAGACATTGACCTTGCTCTTGACCGCGTGGATATCCAACGGTTTGTGCAGGAAGTCCACCGCCCCACTCTCATAGCCTTTGAAGGCATAGTTCAACTCGCGGCCGGCGGCGCTGACAAACACGATGGGAATGTTCTTGGTCTTTTCCGTGCCGCGCATCATTTCGGCCAGTTCAAAACCGTTCATGCCGGGCATCTGCACGTCAAGAATGGCCATCGCAAACTCATGCTCAAGCAACAACGACAACGCCTCGTCGGCATTCAGTGCCTTATAGACCAGGCGATCCTCGCGTTTGATCAGCGCTTCAAGGGCCAGCAGGTTTTCCGGCAGATCATCGACGATCAGCAGCTTGGCCTGGACAGTACTTAACATGGGGAAAATTCCAGCGAAGCCAGCAATACCGCAATGCGGCTCAAGGTAAGAATATGGTCGGGAGTGTGCAAGGCCAGGGCCGCCAGGGGCATGACTGAAATCCGCGCCTCGCTCGGGTCCTGTACCACCGTGGTGCCGCCGCTCTGTTTGACGTGGGCCAAGCCTTCGGCACCGTCCTGATTGGCGCCGGTCAGCAATATCGCCAGCAGGCCGCTGCCATAGGTATCGGCCGCCGAGGTGAACAGGTAATCAATGGCGGGACGCGAATGATGCACACGGTCTTCCTGGCTCAATGACAAACTGCGGTCCTGCTCCACCGACAAATGATATCCAGGGCCTGCAAAATACAAGGTCCCGGGCTTGATCAGCTCTTTGTCCTGCGCTTCCCGGACCGGCACTGACACTCGGTGCCCGAAGACTTCCGACAATTGGCTGCGGCGTTCATCCGGCAAATGCAGGACCACGATGATCGGCAGGGCAAATCCCGTCGGCAACGCAGCAAAAATATTCAGCAACGCCTCGACCCCACCCGCGGAAGCACCGATGACGACGGCCTGGATCCCGGGCAATCGCAGCTCGCTGGCGCAGACGTCGCTCATAGTTTTCGATAGATCCGTTCTTGTTTGACCAAAGGCTCGAACTGCTTGCTGTAACTCGAGAAGTCGAGAGTTTCCTTGCTGCCCAGTACCAGGAAGCCACGGTGACACAGCGACTCGTGAAACAACCCAAAGGTTCTATTCTGCAACTTTTTATTGAAATATATCAGTACGTTACGACATGAAATCAATTGAGTTTCAGAAAACACGCTGTCGGTCGCCAGGCTGTGATCAGCGAACGTGATATTTTCGCGCAGGGTTTTATCGAAGATTGCGTAATCGTAGGCGGCAGTGTAGTAATCGGCAAACGAGCGCTGCCCGCCAGCCTGCTGATAGTTGTGGGTGTAGGCACGGATACTCTCGAGGGAGAAGATACCTTGCTTGGCTTTTTCCAGAGAGCTGGGGTTGATGTCGGTGGCGTAGATGATCGTACGCTCCAGTAAGCCTTCCTCCCGCAGCAGAATGGCCATGGAATACACCTCTTCCCCGGTACTGCAGCCGGCGATCCAGATTTTGATCGACGGATAGGTCTTGAGCAGCGGCACCACTTCCTGGCGGATGGCCAGGAAGTGCGAGGGATCGCGAAACATTTCGCTGACGGGAATGGTCAGGAACTGCAACAGCTGCAGGAATGCCGAGGCGTCATGCAGTACCCGCTCCTGCAAGGCCGAGATGGTCTTGCAGTCGAACTGGGTCAAGGCGTGGGCCACACGGCGCTTGATCGACGCGCCGGAGTAGTCGCGAAAGTCATAGCTGTATTTGAGGTAAATCGCCTCAATCAGCAAGCGCAGCTCGATGTCAGTGCTTCGTTCCAATTAAATACGTTCCATCTTGGGGAGCCACACCCGAATCAGGGAAAACAGGCGATCAAGGTCGATAGGCTTGGCCAGGTAATCATTGGAACCGGCCTGCAGGCAACGCTCCTGGTCGTCCTTCATGGCCTTGGCCGTCACCGCGATGATCGGCAGTTTGCGCCAGCGCGGGTCCTGGCGGATCAAGGCAGTTGCCTCATAGCCATCCATCTCCGGCATCATCACGTCCATCAGCACCAGGTCGATATCGTCGACTTCATTGAGCTTATCGATTGCTTCGCGCCCATTGCGGCCGATGACGACAAGTGCGCCCTTTTGTTCAAGCGCACTGGTGAGCGCGAAAATGTTGCGCACATCGTCATCGACCAACAATATCTTGCGCCCCTCGAAGACCTTGTCGCGGCTGCGCGCTGTCTTGAGCATCTTCTGGCGTTCATGGGACAGCTGGGATTCGACTTTGTGCAGAAAGAGTGTGACCTCGTCCAGCAGGCGCTCTGGAGAGCGAGCGCCCTTGATGATGATCGAACGCGAATATTTACGCAGCTCCGCTTCTTCGTCCCGGGTCAAGTTGCGCCCGGTATACACAATGACCGGTGGGAACGAGCAGATATCCTCGGTGGCCATGCGCTTGAGCAGCTCGTTACCCAACATGTCCGGCAGCTTGAGGTCGATGATCATGCAGTCGTAGACCGTGGTGCGCAGCAGCTCGAGGGCCTCATGGGCGAAACCGACAGCGGTGATCTCGATATCCTCGTCACCGATCAGGCGCGCAATGCTGTCGCGTTGTAAGTCATCGTCCTCCACCAGCAATACACGCTTGACCTTCTGCGTGAGTTTGGCCTCCAGGCGCGCAAACACGTCCTTGAGCTCTTCGCGGGTGGTGGGCTTTACCGCGTAACCGATGGCGCCCATGTGCATGGCCGCTTCGACGCGGTCCTCGACAGAGATCACATGCACCGGAATATGGCGGGTACCGGCGTGCTCCTTGAGACGCTGCAACACCGTCAAGCCGGAATGGTCCGGCAGCCGCATGTCCAGCAGGATCGCATCGGGAGTGTATTGCTCCGCGAGGTTGTAGCCTTCATCCGCGCCATGGGCCACCAGACAGTGGTAGCCCAGTTCATGCGCCAGATCGAAGAGAATGCGTGCGAAGTTGGGTTCATCTTCCACCACTAGAATACAGCGGGTGGTGAACGGCGCCTTGTCGCGGTCATCGGCAAAGCGCGGAATCTGCGGTTCGTCGACCACAGACAATGGCGAGACCCGGGGCGGTGAAGGAGCCGGCGCGACGGGCAATGGATTGCGTACCGGCTCGACCGCGGCCGCGTCCTCGTCCCGCTCTACATACTGCTCCGGTAGCACCAGGGTAAAGGTACTGCCCTGCCCCGGTTGGCTGGCGACGTTAATGTAGCCTCCCAACAGTGCTGCCAAGTCACGGGAAATCGACAAACCCAGGCCCGTGCCGCCGTAACGCCGATTGGTGGTGCCATCCGCCTGCCGGAAGGCCTCGAAGATGCTTTCCTGCTGATCCGGGGCAATGCCGATGCCGGAATCACGCACCATGAACGCAATGCCCTCCCCCGGCTGGCGGGTAGCGGTAAGGCTGACCTGACCTTTTTCGGTGAACTTGATCGCGTTGGACAGCAGGTTCTTGAGAATCTGCTCCAGGCGCTGCCGGTCGGTAAACAACATCGGTGGCGTACCTTCCTCCACTGTCAACGTGAACGCCAACTGCCGGTCGGCAGCGAGCGGTTCAAACATCCCGCGCAAGCCGTCTATCAAGCGCGGCACGCTGGTGTTTTCCGGACGCACTTCCAGCTTGCCAGCCTCGACCTTGGAGATATCGAGGATGTCATTGATCAGGTTGAGCAAGTCGTTACCCGCCGAGTAGATCGACTCGGCAAACTTGACCTGTTCGGCACTGAGGTTTTCCTGAGGGTTCTCCGCCAACAATTTGGCCAGGATCAACGAGCTATTGAGCGGGGTGCGCAGTTCGTGGGACATGTTGGCGAGGAATTCGGATTTGTACTTGCTGGAGCGTACTAACTCGTCAGCGCGCTCTTCCAGCTCTATCTGCACACGATTGAGTTCAACGTTCTTATGATCCATGGCGTCGCGCTGATCGGCCAGCGTCTGGGCTTGTTCGGCCAGTTGCTCGTTGGTCTGCTCAAGTTCTGCCTGTTGGGTTTCCAGGTGAGCCTGGGACTCCTTGAGAATACGCGACTGCTCTTCCAGCTCTTCGTTGGCTGTGCGGAGTTCTTCTTGCTGCACCTGCAGCTCTTCGTTGAGCTGCTGGGTTTCGGCCAGCACTTCCTGCAGACGCTGGCGATAGCGCGCGGCTTCGATGGAGGTGCCGATATTGTCGGCAATCAACTCCAGCAACTCCACGTCACGCTCGTCCAATGGGCGCAGAAAACCCAGTTCGACCACGCCATTCACCCGGTCGTCATCACTCGTGGGTACGACCAGCACACTGCGGGCGGGGCCTTCGCCCAGGCCGGAACTGACCTTGAAGTAACCCACAGGCACATCATCCAGGCGAATCAGGCGATCTTGCTGCGCCGACTGCCCGACCAGGCCTTCATCGCTGTAGATCGACTGCTCCTGCTGTTCCTGCTCCCGAGAAAAGCCGTAAGTAGCCACGCGCCGAAGGCCGCCATGCTCCTCGCGCACGTAGACCGCGCCAACCACCGCCCCCATGTATTGGGCGAAGAACTGCAAAATTTTGCGGCCCAGCAGGTTGAGGGACGGCTGGCCCAGCACCTGCTCGGCCAGTTCGGTCTGGCCATTGCGCAGCCAGGCTTGCTGCTCCAGGCGTTTGGCGGTCCTTTGTTGCGACGCGAGGGTGGCGCTGTAATCGGCAGACAACGTCACAAGGTTTTTTCTACCCATATAAGCAAGAAAGCCACTCAGGCCGAGCACGAACAGCAGGTAGAGCGAAACACTGACGACTGTGGTTTGGGTGACTTCCTTATTGCGGGTAATCCGGAACTGCTGTTCAACCGCAACCGCTTGCGCGTATTCCTTGCGAACCTCGTCAGTCAGGCGCTTGCCTCGCCCGGCCTGCACCGCGCCACGATAATCACCGTTCTCGCGGCGCAGCCTGATCATCTCCTGGGCATAGCCATTCCACTCAACTTGCATCGCTTCCAGTCGCTTGAGGCGATCGATCTGCTGCGGATTATCCGCCACCAGTTCCTGCAGACCACGCAGCTCGGCGACGATGCGCGGCTTGGCCACCTCGTAGGGGTCAAGGAAGTGCTCATCGCCCGTGATCAGATAACCACGCATGCCCGTTTCCAGATCAATAGTCAGCTTTGCGGTTTCATTCAGGTTATTGATCACCCGGTCGGTGTGTTCAACCCATTGGATTACAGACAACAGATAGGTGATCAGGGAGACGAAAAACACTGCACTGAGAACACCAACGCCCAACGGCAACGTGACGTTGCGGCTCAGGAGCTTACGGAAATTGTTCTCATTGACTGACGACGCAGGAGTCATGGTCATGCCTTGGCCAAGTGCGGAAAAACCGGAAGTTTGCCCCAAAGTCGAGGACAAGGGCTACGTTTGTGTGGTTTCTCACTCAAACACTGCACAGCTGTCCACGCAACCGGCCACACGCAACACAAGCCATACCTCGCAAATCATGGCCAGACGGGACATTCACGCGGGTAACCGTCACAATGGCCCCCTGTTCGGGAACTTGCCGTGATTGACATGACTCACTAGAGAAAGGTCCTTCAACTGCTCAAGGCCTGCATCTCTATTTCTCGGGAACCCCAGTTATGTCCGAAGCTTCCTCCACCATCCTTGTAGTCGAAGACGACGACATCGTGCGTATGTTGATCGTCGATGTCCTCGAAGAACTGGAGTTCAAGGTGATTGAAGCCGCTGATGCCGAGGAAGCCCTTACGCTCGTCAACAATAACGAGCAGATTATCGACCTGATGATGACCGACGTCGGCCTGCCATACATGGACGGCAAGCAACTGGCGGCCAAGGTACGGGAGTTACGCCCGACCTTGCCGATACTGTTTGCCAGCGGCTATGCAGAAAACATTGATGTGCCCGAAGGCATGTATGTCATTGGCAAGCCGTTTTCGATCGATCAGTTGCGCGACAAGATCAAAGCCGTTTTCACCGCACCCTGAGTTTGCCACCCCCGGCTACTTGTCCTTGAGCTTCAAATACGACTGATGCAAATCCTGCGCCCAACCGTCGATGACGTTTTTCACATCGTCGGTTTGCATGACTTGGGTATCGTTTTGCAACGGCTTGCCCGTGCCTTTGCGTACCACTTGGGCAATCACTTTGTTGCCGTCAAGGAACTGGGCTTCGGTGCCAAGGGTGGTTTCCTGATCGCGAATCCCGGTGCCGGTACTGACCGCCGCCGCCACCAGCGCCACGGGAATCAACTCGTAAGGCTTGAGGCCCTCGGTTTTGCTACTGACCGCGGTGATCGCCGCACGCACCACAATCACCCCCGGCCCCGGTCCCTCGGCGAGCGGCAGCGACTTGACCAGCTCACGCTTGAGCGCCTGGTTGTAATAGCTATTGATGCCTTGCAGCGTGCTTTCGGGGATTTTGCTAGTGGCTTGAGGTGTGGGAAAAAACTGGGTGGGCTCAATGTACACCGACGTGTAGCGGTTGAGATTCAGATTGGGATCAATCCAGCGCATCACGTCCACACCCGACGGCGATTTGGCTTCCTTCAAGCGGCTGTAATCCACGAGAAACCCGGAGTATTCATCCGGTTGCGTGACGTTGCTGCTACACCCCATCACGCCGATCGAGGCGATGCAGAGCGCGCTGATCATTAGCCCTGGCTTCATCATGGAACTCCTGGCAGTTATTTTTCGGAACATTGAGCTGTAGGTATAGCCAATTCTGGAAAAATAGCGCCATCGGCGTGCACGAAGAAATGCTCATGTGGGGGCAAGCCTCCACATGAGCAACCGGTTCATCCTCGTTCGCGGGGGATCAAGCCCTGCAACTGCAAGGCCAGGAAGTTGGCATCGAAGGCGAAGGTATCCGGATCTTTCAGGCCGTTGGTCTTCTTCCACAGCCAGTCGTTTTGACCCGGCGGCAGCACCAGGGAAATGCTCCCGTAGCGGGCAGCGGTCAAGCCGATCACCGCCAACGAAATCAGGCCGCCAGCGCCCATCACGTCCGGCACGAACTCCACCGGTTTGCCAGCGATGTTGATGGTCAGTTTCTCGGTCTTGAAGGTCGAGGTCTCCACCGCAACACTCGGGCCGAAGGCCACATAGGCCTCCCGGTGGACTTCCAGCAGGCCGACACTTTTGACCGGTTCCAGCCACTGCCCGATCTGACCGAACAGCTCAGTGATTTTCTGCGTCCAATGTGCGGACTGCACCTCGAACTGCTGCCGCTTGTGCGCTTCGCTGTCGGCGTAATGACGAAGCATCTCGCCCAATTGCTGTACATCGTTCATTGCGGTGCTCCTCGGGTGAAACAGACTGCGAACAATGATCATGGCAGATACCGCATCGCTGCGTATGACTAACACCCGAGTCTTGGGTAAGGTGTGCCCTCGCCCACTTGCTTCAGGAGCACCGCATGCGCACCATCGGCCTTATCGGCGGAATGAGCTGGGAGTCCAGTGCAGAGTATTACCGGATGATCAACCAACAGGTCCGTGACCAACTCGGACCGCTGCGTTCGGCACCGTTATTGATGTACAGCGTGGATTTCGGCCCGGTGGAACAGGCTCAGCATGCCGGACGCTGGGATGAGGCGGCACTGATCCTGGAAGACGCCGCGCGCCGACTGCAGGCGGGCGGCGCCGAATGCATCGTGTTGTGTACCAATACCATGCACCGAGTGGCACCGAAGATCGAAGCCGCTGTTTCGATTCCGTTCCTGCACATTGCCGACGCGGCAGGCGCGGCGGCTGTCGAGGCGAATACCTTGACCGTTGGCTTATTGGGCACGGCGTTTACCATGGAGCAGGATTTCATCAAGACACGCCTGGCCGCACAGGGCCTGACCGTGCTGGTACCTGACGCACAGGAACGCCAAGCCGTACACCGGATCATTTATGAAGAGCTGTGCGTCGGAGTCATCAGTAACGCTTCGCGTCAGGTCTACCAACAGGTCATCCGGTCCCTTGCTGCCCGTGGCGCCCAAGCCGTGATCCTCGGCTGCACCGAAATCGGCCTGCTGATCAAGCCTGAGCACAGCGACCTGCCGTTGCTGGACACCACCGAGTTGCATGCACAAGCTGCGGTGGCGTTCGCCCTGGGACGTTGATCAGGCCGACACGCGCAACCGTGCCATGCTCAGGGCATCGACGAACGCGCCATCCCGGACGCCGTAATCGCGCAGCCGCCCCTCGATTTCAAAGCCGAACTTGCGGTACAGCGCATGGGCGGCTTCGTTGTCGGCGTATACCGTCAGTTCCACACGGCGCAGGTTCATCCAGTTGTCGGCCACCTCCAAGGCTGCCGCCAACAGGTTTGCGTCAGGCCTGAACGGACTGGAAAGGCATTTGCAACACCTGACGGCAGACGATCGGGTCGTTATAGAGCGCAGTGACACCTTCCAGGTGAACGTCAGTAAAACGCTGGATAACGATAAGGGATTCAGGTGCGTGCATTGTGTTTCATCCTTTGAAAGACAAGTAACCGACCCGTTTAGGGCATTTTGTTTCGGGACGGGTTGCCCGAGCTTAATCACACCACCGACTTTTGGCAGGCGTTTGATTCGTCGCTGCACTGCCGCCGTTGACCGATTAACCATCTCACCACACACCCGCAGCGCGGTGGTGTTGTCTGTTTGCAGTTGCTGGAGAATCGCCAGATCGACGGCATCGAGAATCGATTGAGAGGGAATGGGCATCCGGGCGACCTTGATGTGAGATAATTCCTCATTAAATGCCGCAAAATAGAGCAAACGTCTCACTGCAAAAGCAATATATTCCCACCTGGATTCCCCCCTTTTAGTTTCAATCGTTTCGCGAGGACAGCGTGTCTAAAGGTGTTGCTCTATCGGTATTGGCCTCGGTGTTGTTTGCCGTGATGTATTACTTCACCTCCCTGCTCACGCCATTGAGCGGACTGGAGATTTTTGGCTGGCGGATGCTGCTGACCGTACCGTGCATGACCGTTTTCATGTTCGTAAGCGGCGAATGGCGGCGGGTGCTGGAGCTGGTGCGGTGGGTCGCGGGCAAACCGCGCCTGATCGGCGGCATCGTGCTGACTTCGGCGTTGCTGGCCGTGCAACTGTGGCTGTTCATGTGGGCGCCGCTCAATGACCGGAGCCTGGATGTGTCCCTCGGGTATTTCCTGCTGCCGTTGAGCATGGTCCTGACCGGCCGTTTGGTATACGCCGAACGATTGTCACGCTTGCAACAGATCGCGGTGGGTCTTGCCGCTGTCGGTGTCCTCAACGAGCTGTATCAGGTGGGCGGTTTCTCCTGGGCGACCTTGGTGGTGATCATCGGTTATCCGGTTTATTTCGTGCTGCGCAAATGGCTGGGCACCGATCATTTGGGCGGCCTGTGGCTCGATATGGCGCTGATGCTGCCAGTGGCACTGTGGTTTGTGCAAAGCGGTGAACAGGGCTTTGGCGTACTGGATGCCCACAAAGTGCTGTACGCACTGATTCCAATTCTGGGAGTGATCAGTGCCACTGCGCTGGTGAGCTATATCATCGCCAGCCGTCTCCTGCCGTTCAGTCTGTTCGGCCTGCTCAGCTACGTAGAACCGGTGCTGCTGCTGGCAGTGGCGTTGTTGCTGGGAGAAAACATCGGGCCTGGGGAATGGCTGACCTATATCCCGATATGGATGGCGGTGGTGGTACTGGTGTTTGAAGGGTTCAAACATCTGGTGCGTCAACGCAAAGCCTGATTGCAGACACTATAAAGCCCGGTCGAGGAGTCCCTCGAACGGGCTTTTTTTTGCGTCGTTGCAACCTTTATTCAGTGGTCAACACACCGCGACGCACCTGATCACGCTCGATGGATTCAAACAGTGCCTTGAAGTTGCCTTCGCCGAAACCATCATCGCCCTTGCGCTGGATGAACTCGAAGAACACCGGGCCCATCAGGGTTTCCGAGAAGATTTGCAGCAACAAACGCTTGTCACCGGATTCGGATGCGCCATCCAGCAGGATGCCGCGCGATTGCAGCTCGTTGACCGGCTCGCCGTGGTTCGGCAGACGCCCTTCGAGCATTTCATAATAGGTTTCCGGCGGCGCGGTCATAAAGCGCATGCCCATGCCTTTCAACTGATCCCAGGTCTTGATCAAGTCGTCGGTGAGAAACGCCACGTGCTGGATGCCTTCACCGTTGAACTGCATCAGGAATTCTTCGATCTGGCCGGCGCCCTTGGACGACTCCTCGTTCAACGGGATGCGGATCATCCCGTCCGGGGCGGTCATGGCCTTGGAGGTCAGGCCGGTGTATTCGCCCTTGATGTCGAAATAACGAATTTCGCGGAAGTTGAACAATTTTTCGTAAAAGTTGGCCCAGTAGGCCATGCGTCCACGATAGACGTTGTGAGTCAGGTGGTCGATAATTTTCAGGCCGGCGCCCACGGGATTACGGTCGACCCCTTCCAGGAAAACGAAGTCGATGTCGTAGATCGAGCTGCCTTCACCGAAGCGGTCGATCAGGTACAGCGGCGCGCCGCCAATGCCTTTGATCGCCGGCAGGTTCAGTTCCATGGGGCCGGTTTCAATCTGGATCGGCTGCGCCCCACGCTCCAGCGCGAGGTTGTAGGCTTTCTGTGAGTCCTTGACCCGGAACGCCATGCCACACACCGACGGGCCGTGCTCGGCGGCAAAGTACGAGGCCACGCTGTTGGGTTCATTATTGAGGATCAGGTTGATTGCGCCCTGACGATACAGGTGCACATTCTTGGAGCGGTGGGTCGCGACCTTGGTAAAGCCCATGATCTCGAAGATCGGCTCCAGGGTGCCCGGGGTTGGCGATGCGAACTCAATGAACTCGAAGCCCATCAGGCCCATCGGGTTTTCGTATAGATCTGCCATGATTTGGCGCCTCATCATCTTTTTAGAATTAAATGGATTAATTGCCAGCAAGGATGAGGTGGGAAGGTGGCGCACAGGAGATACCCCGCACGCTGCGGGCGAGGAAGTCACCGTAGATGAGTTGGAACCCGAGTTGCTTCATGGTTGGACATTCTCTTACGGGCGTCTCTGGCGGACGAGGCCTGCGGTCAGGCAAGCGCTTATTCTTGTATGCGTAACCTGATTCTACACAGCGTAATCGGGTTTGTCCGTACTCCTTCATCAAATCCCTATGCCCTGCCCGACGCAAGGGGTTTGTTGCACAGATAAATGCCCAGCAGAATCACTGCGCCGCCCAAGCACATCGAGGCGCTCAGTGGCTCTGCGAGCAACAGCGCGCCGCAGATCACCGCGGTCAGTGGGTTGAGCGCGATAAACACCCCGGCCCGAGTCGCCCCGATTCGACGAATACCATCGTAATACCCGATGTAGGCCAAGGCCGAACCCAACACGCCCAGGTACAGCAGGCTCAGCCACTGTGGCAGATCAATTGCGCGCATGGCGTCAGCCGTGAGCCTGCCCGTAACGAGGGTAACGACGCCAAGCATCAGCGTACCCAACAGGATCGACCAGGTCACCGTCTGCAGTGGACCCAGACTCTGGTTCAGCGAGCGCGCACATAACGAGTAGACGCCCCAGCCCACCACGCAACCGAATATCAACAGGTCGCCGATCCAGGCGTCGTCCGCGCCTTGTAACAACTGCGGATTGCGGCTCGCAATCACCCACCCCGCTCCGACCAGGCATAAGGCGATACCCGACACCTTGCCGCGCCCCAGGCGCTCCTTGAACCACCACCACGCCGCCAGACCAATCACCGCCGGGTTCAGGGCGACAATCAATGAAGCGCGTGAAGCGTTGATAATAGGCGTGGAGGTGTTTCACCGACGCCAGGCCCATATTGAACTCACCGACATCGGGCACCAGCTATTGTCGCGGGCCCGCGCCATGCTGGGTCTGGCCAATACCCTGCAACAGGAAGCCGATGACGCACGGGGTATGAAACGTGGCACCTTACGCATCGGCTCCTTTGGGCCCACCTCCTCCATTCGCCTGTTGCCCGAAATCCTGCAGCGTTTTCGCCAGGCACATCCGGGAATCAACGTACATATCGACGAAGGCCCTGATCGCCAGGTCGTGCAATGGCTTGAGGAGCGGCGCATCGATGTCGCGTTTGTGGTGCTCCCCATAGAGCGCTTCGACACTTTCGCCCTGGTCGAAGACCAACTGGTGGCGCTGCTGCCGGTCAACCATCCGTTGCGCGATCAACCGGACATCAGTCTCAAGGCACTGTGCAATGACCCGTTTATCCTGACCGAGGCCGGCTCATCGGAGCTGGTATCGCGCCTCTTCATCGGCGCCGGACTCGAGCCCGATATCCGCTACCGCTGCTCGCAACTGCTCAGCACCCTGGACGCCGTGCGGCGTGGAGACGGCGTGACCATCCTGGCTGAACTGTCATTGCCGCAGGTGCAATCAGCAAGTTATCTGAAAAAACCGCTGAATCCGGCAGTCAGGCGTCAGGTCGGGCTGGCAGTTCTGGATCAGCGACAGGTGTCTCCCGCCACACGGGCATTTATCAAGCTGGCGACCCGGCTTGAATATGGCACTGATACATGACGGACGCCGGTCAATATGGGACCATTCACGCCGCGCCCGCGCGCAGCATCACCCAGCCATCGACCACGGCCAATGCCCGCCTGTTTTTTTAACGGCCTCGCTGTGGCGAGGCGCTTTGGGGAGCTCTATCGTCCTTAATTGCTACAGGTCGCGCAAATGCCACTGACCGTCAAAGCCACACGAACTAGCAAAACTCGCTATCTGGTGACTCTGGTGAGTGGCGCGCTGCCCATTTTGCTGGGCGTGTTGATTCTGTATTGGCAGGCCCAGCGCACCCTTGAGCAAAACACCGCGCAAAACGCTATCGAAGCGGTGCGTCAGTTCGACCTTATGCTCGACAACACCGCACTTGCCGCCAAAACCTTGATGCCACTGGCTGGCAGCCTGTGTGACAACGCAACGAAGCTTGCCCTGCGCGAACAAGTCACGCGCCGTCCATTCGTGCGCGCAACCACCCTGTCATGGCAAAAGAATATCTACTGCAGCTCACTGTTTGGCGGCTCCCATGTGTCACCGGTCAATCCCGACGATTACGTCGATGGTCGGCTTTGGCTCATGAATGGCAACCCCGTCACCCCCGACAGCGCATTGCTCGTATACCGGCTGACAGAGGGCGATCGAGGCGTCTTTGCGTCGATTGACGGTTATCACCTGACAAACGCCTTGCGCTTAATCAGCCGCTATACCGAACTGGTCTTGCAGGTCGGACCTCATTGGCTGAGAGCCGATGGCAAGGTCCACAGCAGCGCGACGCCCGTCTTTCCCGTCGCTCACTACCAGCTTGCGTCCTCGCGCTACGCCTATCACGTCGTGGCTGGCATGCCGCAAGAGGAAGTGTGGCGTTATATGGAGGCCCGCTATCCGCCCCTATTCAGCCTGGTGGTGTTTTTCGGCGTATTGGCAGGTTTATTCGCTCACTGGTTGCAGAAACGCGCTTGCGCCCCTACCCATGAATTGCGAAGAGCGTTGGCAGCCAATGAGTTCATACCTTACTTCCAGCCAGTGGTACGTGGTGATACACATCAATGGGCCGGCTGTGAAGTACTGGCGCGCTGGAAACACCCCAAAGAGGGCCTTGTACGCCCCGACCTGTTTATCCCATTGGCCGAGCACTCCGGGCTAATCGTCCCGATGACACGCGCCTTGATGCGCGAGACGGCGGCCCAACTGGCGCCCCATGCCGGTTCATTCATCCCAGGCTTTCATGTGGGCATCAACATTTCCGCCAGCCATTGTCACGACCTGGAGTTGGTGGTTGACTGCCAAGAGTTCCTAGCCGCCTTCCCGCCGGGCCAGATCACACTGGTGCTGGAGTTGACCGAACGCGAGTTGATCGTGCCGACCGATATCACTCGCCAACTGTTCGAAGCCCTGCATCGCCTGGGGGTGATGATCGCCATTGATGACTTCGGCACCGGTCACTCCAGCCTCGGTTACTTGCGCAACTTCAACGTCGACTACTTGAAGATTGATCAGAGCTTTGTGGCGATGATTGGTGCGGATGCATTATCACGACACATACTTGACAGCATCATTGAACTGTCCGGCAAGCTCGATTTAGGTATCGTTGCCGAAGGCGTCGAAACAGCTGAACAATGCAAGTATCTGGCGACTCAAGGCGTGGATTTTTTGCAGGGTTACCTGTTTGCAAGGCCAATGCCAGCCGATGACTTCATTAAATGCTTGCATGACCAATGACTAACCCGCTGCCACCCGAGTGGAATATCACCCTATACGCAAAACTCATGATTTACTCTCGCCGAATTAACTACTACAATTTTTCCTGCCTGTGCAGAATTGGCAGGAGGGCCACTTTAATGGCTCTTGGCTCATAGCTTTATTTGCAGTTGGTATCAGCCAAACACTATTGGAGTACAGATTTTGTCCAGACTCGCCGAATTTCGCGCAGCAGAAAAGGCCCTTCAAGAACAGCTGGCCCAGCTGGAATCCCTGAAGAATGACGCAGGCCTGAAGAAAGAAATTGAATTCGAAGAAAAGCTTCAAGGATTGATGAAAACCTACGGCAAGAGCCTGCGCGACATCATCGCAATCCTTGATCCAAACCCGGGCAAATCCGGTATTCAACTAACGGCCGCGCCAAAACAACGCCGTGCTCGCGTGGTCAAGGTTTACCAAAACCCGCACACCGGTGAATTGATTGAAACCAAAGGCGGCAACCACCGCGGCCTGAAAGCGTGGAAAGAAGAGTACGGCGCGTCCACTGTCGACTCATGGCTTCGTGGCTAATACCGCTCGACTCATATAAGCCCCGCCGATGCGGGGTTTTTTTTGGGTGGATTTTCGATTCTGAACAAAAACGCTGATGCCTTACGGACGCAAATGAAGTTTAAAAAACATTTCACTTTGTAACCATGCACCACCTATGAGGTGATAGTGACGGGAAGTTGTACCCTGCGTACCTTCGAAATTACCTGAGCATTAGTCTGAATGGGTCAAAGTTTCAGGCTGTCACGCACCGAACTCACTTCCTCCTTACTGGCTTCGTAAGCCTCGGTTTGTCCCGCATACGAAAAAACATAGGCCTTATCGGTATCTAGAGCCCCCACCAATGTTTGCGACAATACGTGCCGACCGTTTTCGGTGATGACGCAGGTAGTTTCAAGCGCCTCAAGACGACTCAATGTTGTGGCGTGAATTTTGTTGCAGACACTTTGATACCCCGTACGCCCGAAATCCTTCTGGATAGACTTGCGCATCTCCAGCAAAACGCCCTGCAGATTGACTGTATGCCCTGCCTCGATGGGCGTGCGCGTCAACTCCATCACCATCAGCGTCGCGCCGTTTTCATCATTTTTTATCGCGCGCTGCCGGGAAACCTGCGTGGCTTGTGCCTTAACTTCAGCATCGGGCACAACCTCCTCCACCTGCCAGCCGGCGGGCCAATGAATTTCCGGGTCGGCGGCCAACACCACTGTGCTGTTCAACAGCAAACAGGCGACGCCAAACAACGAAGCACGAGATCGGGTCATAGCGAAAATCACTCAAGTTCCAAGCGCCAAAGTTTGCGGCCGGCCACCCGTCAACCGCAAGGCTTACGTCGGCTTTTTCATTTGGCGCAACGCTCAGGGCTTGCGTATCATGGTCTCGCTGCACGGATGCCGGTCAGCCGCACGCCAAGGGACCGCTCATGCAATGAGTCGCGTATGCCCCATTTTTTCTGGAGGGCCCATGAGCCTGCACGAACTGAATACCTTTCCGGGCGTCACCGCCCAACCGGATACCGCCACCTCGAACTTCGTGTTCAATCACACCATGCTGCGGGTCAAGGACATCACCAAGTCGTTGGACTTCTATACGCGTGTACTGGGTTTCTCGCTGGTAGAAAAACGCGACTTCCCGGAAGCCGAATTCAGCCTGTACTTCCTGGCGCTGGTGGACAAGGCACAGATCCCGCGGGATGCCGCCGAACGCACCCAATGGATGAAGTCGATTCCGGGCATCCTAGAACTGACGCACAACCATGGCACCGAAAACGATGCCGATTTCGCCTACCACAACGGCAACACCGACCCACGTGGCTTTGGTCATATCTGCATTTCAGTGCCAGATATCGTGGCTGCCTGCGAGCGCTTTGAAGCCCTCGGCTGCGATTTCCAGAAGCGCCTGACTGACGGGCGCATGAAAAGCCTGGCGTTTATCAAAGACCCGGACGCCTACTGGGTCGAGATCATCCAACCCGCGCCACTGTAAAACTGCCGGCGAAAAAAAACCCATGAGCGATCATGGGTTTTTTATTTTCAAGCCTGACGTCATGCAGGCGCTGAGCTGCGGATCAAATGATCGAAGGCACTGAGCGAAGCCTTGGCGCCCTCGCCCACCGCGATCACGATCTGTTTGTACGGCACGGTGGTCACGTCACCGGCGGCAAACACACCTGGCAGCGATGTCTCGCCACGGGCGTCGACAATAATCTCGCCGCGTGGCGAAAGCTCAACGGTACCCTTGAGCCAGTCGGTGTTCGGCAGCAAACCGATCTGCACAAAAATCCCTTCCAACTCGACGGTGTGGAACTCACCACTGTCTCGGTCTTTGTAGGCAAGGCCGGTGACTTTCTGACCATCACCTTTCACTTCACTGGTCAGGGCGCTGGTGATCACATTGACATTGGGCAGGCTGTAGAGCTTGCGCTGCAATACCGCGTCGGCGCGCAACTTGCTGTCGAATTCAAGCAAGGTCACATGGCTGACGATACCTGCGAGATCAATCGCGGCCTCGACACCCGAGTTACCGCCACCAATTACCGCCACGCGCTTGCCCTTGAACAACGGGCCATCGCAATGCGGGCAGAAACACACGCCCTTGGCTTTGTAGTCCTGCTCACCCGGCACGCCCATTTCACGCCAGCGGGCGCCGGTCGCCAGAATCACCGACTTGGATTTCAGCGTCGCACCGCTTTCAAAGCGAATCTCATGCAGCTCACCGGGATTTTTTGCCGGAATCAGCGCACTGGCACGCTGCAGGTTCATGATATCGACATCATATTGCTTCACATGCTCTTCCAGGGCGGCGGCCAGCTTGGGCCCTTCGGTTTCCTGGACCGAGACAAAGTTCTCGATGGCCATGGTGTCCAGCACCTGCCCACCAAAACGCTCGGCGGCAACACCGGTTCGGATACCTTTGCGCGCCGCATAGATCGCCGCCGATGCGCCGGCCGGACCGCCACCCACCACCAGCACGTCGAAAGCGGCCTTGGCGCTGATTTTCTCGGCCTGCTTCTCGATGCCGCTGGTGTCGAGCTTGGCGAGGATTTCCTCCAGGCCCATGCGACCCTGACCGAAGTTCACACCGTTCAGGTAAACGCTTGGCACCGCCATGATCTGGCGATCATCGACTTCGGCCTGGAACAACGCACCGTCGATGGCTACGTGGCGGATGTTCGGGTTGAGCACGGCCATCAGGTTCAACGCCTGGACCACGTCCGGGCAGTTCTGGCAGGACAGCGAGAAGTAGGTTTCGAAGTTGAACTCACCTTTGAGATTACGGATTTGTTCAATCACTTCGATACTGGCCTTCGAGGGATGACCGCCGACTTGCAGCAGCGCCAACACCAGCGAAGTGAATTCATGGCCCATCGGAATGCCGGCGAAACGCAGGCTGATATCGGCACCTGGGCGATTGATGGAGAACGAGGGTTTACGCGCATCGTTACCATCGGTGTGCAAGGTAATCAGCGTGGTGAGGCTGGTTACGTCCTGCAACAAGGCAAGCATTTCCTGGGATTTCGCACCGTCGTCGAGGGAGGCGACGATCTCGATCGGCTGGGTGACCCGTTCCAGGTATGACTTCAACTGAGCTTTAAGATTGGCGTCCAACATACGGGCGATTTCCTGTTAATTCGGTTTTTTACAGTCGAAAAAAAACGCCCGAGCGAATCTCGCCCGGGCGTCTTTGGGGGCGGTGCAGCTTACTGAAGTGCGGTAAAACCCGCCCTGTAGCGTTTCACAGTCTTAGATCTTGCCGACCAGGTCCAGGGACGGAGCCAGCGTAGCCTCGCCTTCTTTCCACTTGGCTGGGCAGACTTCGCCAGGGTGAGCAGCAACGTACTGAGCAGCCTTGATCTTGCGCAGCAGCTCGGAAGCGTCACGACCAACACCGCCGTCGTTGATTTCAACGATTTTGATCTGGCCTTCAGGGTTGATCACGAAGGTGCCGCGGTCTGCCAAGCCAGCTTCTTCGATCAGTACGTCGAAGTTACGGGAAATGGCCAGCGTCGGGTCGCCGATCATGGTGTATTGGATTTTGCCGATGGCTGGCGAGGTGTTGTGCCAGGCAGCGTGGGCAAAATGAGTGTCGGTGGACACACTGTAGATTTCGATGCCCAGTTTCTGGAATTCGGCGTAGTTGTCAGCCAGGTCTTCCAGTTCGGTCGGGCAGACGAAGGTGAAGTCAGCTGGGTAGAAAAATACGACAGACCATTTGCCTTTCAGGTCAGCGTCCGACACATCTACGAAAGCGCCGTTTTTGAATGCGGTGGCTTTGAACGGTTTTACTTGGCTGTTGATGATAGGCATCGATGACTCTCCGTCAGGGGGTTAGTAAGTTGATGGGTGAATCCTACCCGCACTCTTGCCAGATGGCTCATTGGCAAACCTGATGCTCGTGATTGGTTTTGACTATCAACGGACTGTATTAATAGAAGAATTTCAAATCAGCGGGACCTCAGCCTGAGCCATGCCAAGAAACGGCGTCGTTTCAACATAGCGCATGGCAGACTTCATGTCCTTCCAACCGACGTAACTCATTAACGACTTCATATCCCAACCGTTGCGATGCGCCCAAGTGGCGAAGCCCCGGCGCAAGGAATGACTGGTGTATTGCTCACCATCAATCCCCGCTCGCTCCAGCGCCTGACGCAACAACGGGATAACACTGTTGGGGTGCAATCGCGCTTCACTCAGATTTCCCCAGCGATCAATGCCGCGAAACACCGGTCCGCGCACCAGCGCCGAGGCCCCAAGCCATTCGCTATAGGCCTGGACCGGGCACAAGCGCCGCAATGCCGGCGTCTGATACGTCTTGCCCAGGTTCTCGCGATCGCTCTTGCTGCGCGGCAGATACAGCGTAATTCCTTCGCCTGGCCTCGCTTGCACGTGCTCAATGTGCAGCCGGCATAGCTCATCACTGCGAAACCCTCGCCAAAAGCCCAGCAGGATCAGGGCACTGTCACGCGTTGCACGTAGCCACCGAGCCTGATCTCCCGCGCTTCTCGCCTGATCGCGCTCCTGCGCCAGCCACCGAGTCACCTGCTCCAGATGCTGGAGCTGTAATGGCTCAGCCTGTTTTTCCTGAGCCGGATGCAGCGCGCGAATCCCCTTCAGTACCTTGCGCACCACGGGTGCCTTGGTTGGATCGGGAAATCCCTGGCTGGCGTGCCATTGCGCCAAGGCCGAGAGGCGCAGCTTCAGGGTGTTGACTGACAGTACGCCCGCGTAGGCCACCAGGTAGCACGCCACGTTGTCACTGGTGGCAGGCAGGAACCCGCCCCAACTCACCTCAAAATGCTCGATCGAGGCACGATAACTGCGGCGGGTGTTGTCGCGGGTGGCGGCGTTTAGATAGCGGTCCAATTCGCTCATGGGGCAGACCTTTGTGTACGGCTTTGTGGGGCATCCAGCTAAAAACATGCCTGACACGGGATAATACGCCAATATCCCATCTGTAATAATCTCAATTTATATAAATTAATTCGCATGCTATAGTATGTATATACATAACATGTACCACAGTACGAAATCGACGGAGACAGCATGGCACGCGGCGGCATCAACAAAGCAGTGGTTCAGACAGCCCGCCTGGCGATCATCGCCCGCGGCGAAAACCCCAGCATCGACGCGGTGCGCATTGAAATGGGTAATACCGGCTCGAAAACCACGATTCATCGCTACCTGAAGGAGCTCGACGAAAACGAAGCCCGGCAGGCCATCACCCAGGCACCGATTGACGATGAACTGGCAGAGCTAGTGGGGAAATTGGCCCAGCGCCTGAAAGACAAGGCCCAGGAACCGATTGATAACGCGCTGGCGCAATTCGAACAGCAGAAAACCGCCCTGCTCGCTCAACTGGAAGAGCTGGAACTGGCCCACACGCAACTCAAGCAGCAGTTCGAGATTCAGGCCGCTGCGCTGGAAGATGAAAGCGCCACACTACAAAGCACGCTGTCCAGCCTGCAGACCGAGCAAACCCGCAACGCCGGCCTGAGCCAGGCCTGTAGCGATTACGAGCTGCGGATCAATGACAAGGACGAGCAGATTCGCTCACTGGAAGAGAAACACCTGCATGCGCGAGAGGCATTGGAGCACTATCGCAACGCGATCAAGGATCAGCGCGAACAGGAACAGCGACGCCATGAAGGTCAACTGCAACAGGTGCAAGCCGAACTGCGCCAGGCACAGCAGAGCGCAATGGTGCGCCAGGACGAAATTACCCAGTTACATCGCGACAACGAGCGCCTGCTGATTGAGCATCGCGTCACCGTCAAGGAACTGAGTGCATTGCAGGCGCAGCTCGGCCAGGACCGTGAAGCACAGCATCAATTGCGCGAGCAGCTCAACCTGATCGACGCCGAGCGCAGTCTGCTGCAAGAGCGACTGCGGGTTGCCCTGCTGGAAACCCAGGCGCGCCAGGAAGCGTTGGCCGAGCACCAACAGATCAACAAATCCCTGGAGATCGACTTGGTCAAGGCCCAGGCCAGTATGGAAGCGTTGCGCCTGGCGGCCGTCGCTGCGACACCGCCAGAAGCAACAGCCACCACCACTACCTGATCAGCTCGATACGGGCGTGCGCATGGTGACGAATTCTTCGGCCGCCGTCGGGTGCACGCCGATGGTTTCATCGAAATGCTGTTTGGTCGCCCCCGCCTTGAGGGCGATCGCGAGACCCTGGACGATCTCGCCTGCATCCGGCCCAACCATGTGGCAACCCAGCACCTTGTTAGTATCGGCATCGACCACCAGCTTCATCAGGGTCCGCTCCTGACAATCCGTGAGGGTCAACTTCATCGGGCGGAAGCGGCTTTCAAAGATCTGCACCTTATGACCATCAGCCCTGGCCTGCTCTTCGCTCAGGCCCACTGTGCCGATATTAGGCAAGCTGAACACGGCTGTCGGAATCATCGCGTAGTCAACCGGACGATACTGCTCAGGCTTGAACAGACGACGCGCGACGGCCATGCCTTCTGCCAGGGCCACGGGCGTCAGCTGGACGCGCCCAATGACATCGCCAATCGCCAGGATCGACGACTCGGCAGTCTGGTACAGGTCATCAACCTCGACAAAACCCCGCTTATCAAGTTTGACGCCGGTGGTTTCCAGCCCCAGGTTATCGAGCATCGGACGTCGACCCGTTGCATAGAACACACAATCGGCTTCCAGCACCCGGCCATCTTTCAGCGTGGCCTTGAGGCTGCCATCAGCCTGCTTGTCGATGCGTGCAATATCTGCATTGAATTGCAGATCAAGACCGCGCTTGGTCAACTCTTCCTGCAAGTGTTTGCGCACTGCACCGTCAAATCCACGCAGGAAAAGGTCGCCGCGATACAGCAGCGAAGTCTGTGCCCCGAGACCGTGAAAAATCCCCGCGAACTCCACCGCGATGTAACCACCGCCGACCACCAGCACACGCTTGGGCAACTCTTTGAGGAAGAACGCCTCGTTGGAGCCGATAGCGTGTTCGCGGCCGGGGATTTCAGGAATCTGTGGCCAGCCGCCGGTGGCAATCAGAATATGCTGGGCGGTGAAGCGCTCGCCATTGATTTCCACCTCGTGCGGCCCAGTCAGGCGCGCATGACCTTCGTGCAGGGTGACACCGCTGTTGAGCAGCAGATTGCGGTAAATGCCATTAAGGCGATTGATCTCACGATCCTTGTTGGCGATCAGGGTCGGCCAATCGAAGTTGGCTTCGCCCAGGGACCAGCCAAAACCACTGGCTTGCTCGAAGTCTTCGGCAAAATGCGCGCCGTAGACCAACAGTTTTTTCGGCACGCAGCCAACGTTGACACAGGTGCCACCCAAATAGCGGCTTTCAGCCACAGCCACTCTGGCGCCAAACCCCGCCGCAAACCGCGCAGCCCGCACACCGCCGGAACCGGCGCCAATTACATACAGATCAAAATCGTAGGCCATTTCACTCTCCTCGGCAGGTCATCAGCATACCTGCTGATACAGCTCGGGTCATACATGGGGCTGAATAACGCGAAAGCCAACCGAACAGACGGTGTGAAAACCTGGCAACCTGCGCGCAATGCAAGTAACACTGATTGCAGAGGGTCGGGCCGCCCTCACCGCTGGGCGAACCTGTCGGTGGCCTTGCTGTTTCGACGCTCCTCCAACAGGGTTCGAGGCGGGAAAAACCCTTCAAAGCTGCGCGGGGTAATCGGGTTGTTGGTCTTTTGCGTGCCAATGCGGTAGCGCATCAACCCATCGGCAATGGCGAAGGCCAGGTCCACGTCGACTAAGTAGGCCCATAACGAAAAATGCTCCGTACCTTGCGATACGGAGCATTTTCGTTGAGCGCCCGCGTGGGACTAGGTGTCACACAGCCTGCGCAGGTGGCTTTGCATTGCTGGCGGCAAACCTGAATCAGTAAGCCTTGCCCGTCTTGTAGAAGTGTTCGTAGCAGAAGTTGGTTGCCTCGATGTAGCCTTCGGCACCGCCGCAGTCGAAACGACGGCCTTTGAATTTGTAGGCAATGACGCAGCCATCTTTGGCCTGCTTCATCAGGGCGTCAGTGATCTGGATTTCGCCCCCCTTGCCTGGCTCGGTTTCTTCGATCAGCTTGAAGATGTCCGGGGTCAGGATATAGCGACCAATGATCGCGAGGTTCGACGGTGCATCTTCCGGCGCCGGCTTCTCAACCATGTCGCGCACGCGAATCAAGCCATCACCGATGTCGTCACCAGCGATCACGCCGTACTTGTTGGTTTCCTGAGGATCGACCTCTTGAACCGCAACAATCGTGCAACGGTACTTCTGGTAAAGCTTGACCATCTGGGTCAATACGCCGTCGCCTTCCAGGTTGACGCACAAGTCGTCCGCCAGCACCACTGCGAAAGGCTCGTCACCAATCAGCGGACGACCGGTCAGGATTGCGTGACCAAGGCCCTTCATTTGGGTCTGGCGAGTGTAGGAGAACGAACACTCGTCAAGCAGCTTGCGGATACCGACCAGGTACTTTTCCTTGTCGGTGCCCTTGATCTGGTTTTCCAGCTCATAGCTGATGTCGAAGTGGTCTTCCAGCGCACGCTTGCCGCGTCCGGTCACGATGGAGATTTCGTTCAGGCCGGCGTCCAGTGCTTCTTCGACGCCGTACTGGATCAGTGGCTTGTTTACCACCGGCAGCATCTCTTTGGGCATGGCTTTAGTCGCTGGCAGGAAGCGAGTACCGTAACCGGCTGCTGGGAACAAGCATTTCTTGATCATATGAGTCCTTAATAAGGGCTGTGCGTACGAAATTCGGCGCAGTCTAATCAGGCCGCAGTCACCTTACAATGGCTCCTGCTGGCGTTGCGATGTCAACATAGAGAAAAAATGTCGTGGTTAGTTCCACTTGCATTCAAACAAGCGTTCCAAACGCTGGCTGAAACGCCAACCCACCTTGCTTTGCAAGGCCATGTTCTTTTTAACATGCTTTATGGCCCCCGGCACTGACCTGCAACAACTTGCGCTGCCGGACTGGATTTGCCGCTATCATTGCGCACTTGAACCAGACAATGAGACAAATAGATGTCGGAACCAAAAGGCGTTAACGGGTACCTGATCAAACAGCAGGCGGATGGCCGGTGGAGCCTGATCAATTTCCACGGCGAGAGCGTTGCCGGAACATTCGCCACCGAGCGCGAGGCGATTGCAGTGGCCGAAGTATTTGTAGATGAAACCGGGCACGCACAGAAAAAAACCAAGCGCTAGGCCGGACTAGACGCCCCGTTCGCCCACACACGGCGAACGGGGCTTTTTTGTGTTTGTCTGTACCTTGATGGCCGTTCGCTATAATCTTCCCGAAACCGCCCCACGACTGTGTCAGCGCTTCCTCAACACCTCTCAACGACGACTCTACATATGAACAAGATTCTGGCACTGATTGCGGTACTGGCACTCTCCGGCTGCACCACCACCTCCGACACCTACCTGAAAAGCGGCGAGCAAGGACTCACGATTGATTGCTCGGGCGAGGCCAATTCCTGGGCCAGTTGCTACGAGAAAGCCGATGCGTCTTGTGCAGGCACGGGCTACCGAATCGTCGGCACCGAGGGCACACCGGCGCTGAAGGAAAGCGACAAGACATTGGGCGCAGATGTTGGCAACTTCAAAGGTCGCAGTGTCGTGGTGGTCTGCAAGTAACGCGGCCGACTACATGTGGATCTCTGCAAACTTGATACCTAGGCCACGAATAGTGTCGATCAAGTCGTCGAGGCGCTGGAAGGATTCGACTTCATCCTGCTCATCCACCAGGAAGAAGCTGCGCCCGGCACTTTTCTTGAAAAACACGATCCACTCCCCGGAATTGGCCGGGTTTTGAATCACATGGGTGGCAGAGATGTGTCCCTCTGCATGCCGCTCTCTGACGCGTTCGCGCTTCATGGCTGATTGTCCAAAATGACAATGCCGCTGAAACCCTCGGTTTCAGCGGCATTTGTTGTGGGTAGAGCATAGTTTACCGGATGCCTTATGGTCTTTCAGGCCGAAAAAACCTGGCGCTGCAACGCAGGCCAGGTTTCTTGATCGGTTTGGAGGGTGTATCAGCGGGCCCGTGGGCTCAGCCGGAAATGCACTCTTCCCCGGCTTTTTTCACGTCGCCTGGACGAATCGGGACGTTGGACATGCTTTCATAGAGCTTGATGCTGCTGCCGCTTGAACGGTTTTCGATTTCGAAAATGGCAGACGGGTCGGCGGAAAACTTTTGTGGCACGATCACCCGGACACCTTCCTTTTGCGGCTCGATCTGCGACGGTCGGCGGGTTGACGAGAGCTTTTGGACAACACACGCCGCGTATTCCTGCGGCTTTTTCCCGGAGATGACCGCCAGCGTTGGCGGTGTCTGTTTGATGTCTGCCACCGAAGCACATCCACTTATTGCCAGGGCCAGAACCAATACACTCCACTTCATACAAAACCTCCGTTAAAGACCCTACGACAGCGGAGAAAGTATTTTTCTCCCTCCCGCGCAGGATTTATCCCTGATAACTTAAGAAATAACTGTTTTAAATTGTCGAAGACACCGACGACGACCCGATAATAAACGCGCCGGGACTGATAAACTCCATCTTAACCTACGTATCGTTCTGATTTTTCAGAAAAAGCCCTTCTGGAGACACCCCCATGAAATTCATTCACCAGCGCGAACACCTGAACGAAGGGGACATTGTCGTCATCGAATGCTCGCAAACTTGTAATATTCGTCTGATGAGCGATGCGAATTTCCGCAGTTTCAAAAATGGTGGTCGCCACACCTATCATGGCGGCGCGTTCGAAAAATTCCCGGCCAAGATCACCGCGCCCAGCACCGGGTTCTGGAACATCACCCTCGACGTTGTCACCCGTCGAGCCATCAGCGTCACCCGCAAGCCAACCTTGTCTCACAAGATCCGCATCGTTCGCCGCACCCACTCCAAGCTGAACTGATCGTTCCCCCCCGCAGCCGACAGGAAATACCGTGACTCAAACCACCAAATACGTCATCAAGTACAAACTCAACGGCGAACGCCGTTTCGAATTCGCTCAGTTGCAATCGGCCAGCGTCGAAGAGGCCAAGCAAGCCCTGGCAAAAATTCACGATGCCAATGATGAAATCACTGAGATCAACGTGAGCAAGGCGTTGTAATTCGAGCGCAAGCATCGGAGTGCCACACCCCAGGTGTATTTCTAGACTGCAGCTTTCCCCGTTGCTGCAGGAACTCGCCAATGCTCACTTCATCCGTACACGCCTCACCGACCGAGCGCCTGGCCACTCAGGACTGGCGCGCTATCGAGCAGGCTCTCGATCAACAGGGCCATGCGCTGATGACTGGCCTGTTGGATGCCCGCGAATGCGCCGAACTGAGCGGCTATTACCCGCGACAGGAGCTGTTTCGCTCCCGCGTGGTGATGGCCAGGCATGGCTTTGGCCGGGGCGAGTACAAATACTTGCGCTACCCGCTGCCCACCCTTGTCAGTGAACTGCGCGAACACATTTATCCGTACCTGGTATCGCAGGCCAATCGCTGGAACGATCAGATGAAGCTGCCGGTCACCTACCCGTCCACGCATGCCGACTTTATCGCGCGATGCCACGCCGCCGGCCAGCACCGCCCTACCCCGCTGCTATTGCAATATGGCCCTGGAGACTACAACTGCTTACACCAGGATCTTTACGGTGAACATGCCTTCCCCCTCCAGGTCGCAATCCTTTTATCGCAGCCGGGCGAGGACTTCAGCGGCGGCGAACTGGTACTCACCGAGCAGCGCCCAAGGATGCAATCTCGGGCCCAGGTGGTGCCCTTGAATCGGGGTGACGCGGTGATCTTTGCCGTCAATCAGCGGCCGATGCCCGGTTCGCGAGGTTTTTATCGGGTGAGCTTGCGCCACGGGGTTAGTGTTCTGCACAGTGGCAAACGTCATACCTTGGGAGTGATTTTTCACGATGCGCAGTAAGCCGATTCCCGGACCCACCGCCGACCTGTTCGCCGAAGACTCCTCGCAGCAATCGGCGGGCAGCGAACAGATGGGCGAGCAATCCTACGTCCTCAGGGGCTACGCCCTGCCCTGGGTCGAGCGCTTGTTGCCAGAGTTACGCCACGTGCTGGCGCAATCTCCGTTTAGAAAGATGGTTACCCCAGGCGGCTTTACCATGTCGGCGGCATTGAGCAGTTGCGGCGAACTGGGCTGGAGCACGGATCGCACCGGTTACCGCTATACGCCCCTCGACCCCGACAGCCAGCAACCCTGGCCCGTGCTGCCCGACAGCATGCGTCAACTGGCGGTAGCCGCGGCGGCTGAAGCGGGGTTCGCCCTTTTCGAGCCGGATACGTGCCTGATCAACCGCTATGTGCCAGGCGCGAAAATGTCTCTGCATCAGGACAAGAACGAACGCGACTATGCCGCACCTGTGGTCTCGGTGTCCCTTGGGTTGCCGGCGGTGTTTCTGTTTGGCGGCCATCTGCGCACTGACAAGACGCAAAAAGTCTTGCTGCTGCATGGCGATGTAGTGGTCTGGGGCGGCGTGGACCGCTTGCGTTTTCATGGCGTGCTCCCCATAAAGGAAGGCGTGCACCCGCAAATAGGCCCACAGCGCATCAATCTGACCTTTCGCATGGCCGGGTGAATTTGACCGCAAGCATCGGAGTGCCGCGCATCAGCCGCCAGACTAATCTGGTCATGTTCGCCCCAGAGTAAGCAACCATGACGACGCGCCACCCCACTGAACAAGATCCACGCTGGGCCGCTATCGTTGCCCGCGACCCCAAGGTCGATCTGCAGTTCGTCTACGGCGTGAAAACCACCGGTGTCTATTGTCGCCCCGGTAGTGCCGCGCGCCTGCCACGCCCGGAAAACGTCGAGTTCTTCGACACAGCGCATCACGCCGAGATCGCCGGATACCGTGCCAGTAAACGCGCATCAGGGGATCAAAACCAAGTCGCGCAGCGCCATGCCCACATCGTCGCCGCAGCCTGCCGGCACATCGAACACGCCGAAAACCTGCCCAGCCTCGAGGCCCTGGCCGACCTCGCCGGCCTGAGTCCGTTTTATTTTCACCGGATCTTCAAGGCCGTCACCGGCCTGACGCCCAAGGGCTACGCCAACGCCCATCGCTCACGCAAGGTGCGTGACGGGCTCAAGGACAGTCATTCGGTAACGGATGCGCTCTATGACGCCGGGTTCAATTCCAACAGCCGATTCTACGAGAACGCCGACCAGTTGCTCGGGATGAAGCCCGGCGATTACAAGGCCGGCGGTACCAACAGTGATATTCGCTTTGCGGTCGGCCAGTGCTCCCTCGGTGCAATTCTGGTGGCGCAAAGCAATCGGGGTGTATGCGCGATTCTGCTGGGGGACGATCCCGAGAAACTGGTGCGTGATCTGCAGGATCAGTTTCCGCGGGCAAATCTCATCGGTGCCGATCACGGCTTCGAACAGTTGATCGCCCAGGTCGTCGGTTTTGTCGAGGCGCCAGCCCTGGGCCTGGACCTGCCCCTGGATGTGCGCGGCACAGCATTTCAAGAACGGGTCTGGCAAGCCTTGCGCAACATTCCACCCGGCGGCACTGCCAGTTACGCCGAAATTGCCAGGCAAATCGGTGCGCCGAGCGCTTTTCGCGCGGTGGCCCAAGCGTGCGGGGCCAACCGGCTGGCGGTAGCGATTCCTTGTCATCGGGTGGTACGCAGCGATGGCAATCTGTCAGGGTACCGTTGGGGTGTGGAGCGCAAGCGTCAGTTGCTGGAGCGCGAAGGCGCCACGCCTGACAGAAACCCTTTATCCCTGTAGCTTGCGCAGACGAAACTGCGCCACCTTATGCCGATTGCCACACAGCGCCATGCTGCACCAACGGCGCTTGTGACCCTTGGTGCGGTCGTAGAACCACAACACGCATTCGGGATGTTCGCAGGTGCGGATCAAGCCGAAATCGCCCTCGACCAGCAGGACCGCCGCGGCTTCGGCAAGCGGCGCAAGAAACTGTTCAGGGGTTTGCAGCTTGCGCTGGCGCTCCAGGCGCACCTCGCCCGGCGCGGGCCATACCAGTAGCGGATGGCTGACCGCCTTGCGCAAAAAACCGTTCAGCGCGCTCGGATCCCCTTGCTGACCCGCCTTGCGCTGTTCCAGTACATCCCGGATCACCTCGCGCAACCCTCGGGCGACCTGCAGCAAAGCCCCCTTCTCAAACACCGGCAAGCCGCCCTCTACAGCCCATCCCAGGCGCACCAGCCAACGCTCGACATCGGCGTCCGTCTGCCAGAAGTCTCGTGGCACTCCGTCAATATTGGCACGGGTATTTAGCAGGTCCAGCACAGGCTCATCCGCCAGCACGTAAGGTTCCAGCGGCGAATCGGTTGGGGGTGTGACGGTCATGGCAGGTCCTCTTGAACACCTCACGAGAGTAACCGCTATTCAACAATTTGTGTAGTTACAGAATCAGAAATGCACGCCAACACAGTAACCAATTAAATTAATTTGACAGGTTACATATTTCAGTGCAGCCTGCTTACTGAGTAACCCATTAAATACATTTAAACAGTTACAAAAGGAACGCAGTCATGTCGCATTCAGCCCCCGTAATCCACTACCGCCATGTCGACGCCGATGGCGTCCGCGTGTTCTATCGCGAAGCCGGTGATCCTTCGGCACCGGTCATATTACTGCTGCATGGTTTCCCCAGTTCGTCCCATATGTACCGCGACTTGATCCCGCTGCTCGCCACCCGCTACCGCGTGATCGCGCCGGATCTGCCAGGATTTGGCTTTACCGAAGTGCCCCCCGAACGCGAGTACCACTACAGCTTCGACAATTTGGCCAGCACCGTCGGCCACTTCGTTGATGTGCTTGAGCTCAGTCGCTATGCCCTGTACGTATTCGACTACGGCGCGCCGGTTGGCCTGCGTCTTGCGGTAGCCCATCCGCAGCGGGTCAGCGCGCTGGTGTCGCAAAATGGCAACGCTTACCTGCAAGGGCTGGGCGATGCGTGGGCACCGATCCGCACCTACTGGGCCGATCCGAGCCCAGCCAATCGAGAGGTGATCCGTCATGCGGTGGTCAGCCTGGAAGGCACCCGCTATCAGTACCTGCATGGGGTGGCTCAGCCGGAGCTGGTCGCACCTGAGTCCTATATGCTCGACACGCTGCTGATGCAGCGCCCCGGCAATGACGAGATCCAGCTCGACCTGTTCCTCGACTACCGCAACAACTTGACGTTGTACCCGGCTTTCCAGGCCTTTTTCCAGGCCACACAACTGCCGACGCTGGTGATCTGGGGGCGCAATGATCCATTTTTCATTCCCCCCGGCGCTCACGCTTACAAGGTCGACAACCCTAACGCGGTGGTGGAGTTACTCGACACCGGGCATTTCGCTCTGGAAACCCATGCCGCGCATATTGCCCAACGAATCCATGCGGTGCTGGGACACGCCATCGACTGAGACTGGCCAAGGAGCCCGGCATGAAACGCCGGGTTCGTCCAGTGAATAAAACAGACTGGCCGCCGGTGTCCAGGCCCTGCTAAAACAGCTGGCATGCATTCCTTCTGGAGACGCGATCCATGAGCACCTGGCCAGACACCCGCATTCTCGATCTGCTGGGCATTGAACTGCCGATCATTCAAGCCCCCATGGCGGGCGCCACCGGCACCGCGATGGTGATTGCCGCCAGCCGCGCCGGAGCCTTGGGTTCCATGCCCGCCGCGGCCCTGAGTATCGAACAACTGCGCGAGGCGCTGGGCACCTTGCGCGCAGCCGGCACGCGACCGCTGAACGTCAACTTCTTCTGTCACCAACCCCCGCCTGTCGATGCCGAACGTGAGCGTCAGTGGAAAAACCTGCTGGAACCCTACTACCGTGAACTGGGCGCCGACTTCGATGCGCCGACACCCGTGTCAAATCGCGCGCCGTTCGACAGTGTCGCGTGTGAAGTAGTGGAAGAGTTTCGCCCCGAAGTGGTCAGTTTTCACTTCGGCCTGCCGGAGAAGCGTCTGCTGGAGCGAGTCAAGGCCACGGGTGCAAAAGTGTTGTCGTCCGCCACCACCGTGCAAGAGGCCATCTGGCTCGAGCAGCACGGTTGCGACGCCATCATCGCCATGGGTTATGAAGCCGGCGGCCATCGCGGGATGTTCCTCAGCGAGGACCTCAACAGCCAGATCGGCACCATGGCGTTGGTGCCGCAGATTGTCGATGCCGTCAGCCTGCCAGTGATCGCGGCCGGCGGCATCGGTGATGCGCGGGGCATCGTCGCGGCGTTCGCCCTCGGGGCGTCGGCGGTACAGATCGGCACAGCTTACCTGTTCACCCCGGAGGCCAGCGTCACAGCGTCACACCACTCCGCATTGCGCAGTGCCCAAGCCAGTGAGACGGCGTTGACCAACCTGTTCACCGGGCGCCCGGCGCGCGGCATCATCAATCGGATCATGCGCGAACTGGGACCGATCAGCCCCGCCGCCCCAGCGTTTCCGCTGTCCGGCGGCGCCTTGATGCCGTTGAAGGCCAAGCACGAAGCCGACTTCAGCAATCTGTGGTCGGGACAGGCGTTGCGCCTGTGCAAGGACCAGACGAGCTATGAACTGACCCGAACCTTGGGCGCACAAGCACTGGAAAAACTCCAAAGAACCTGAAAATACCGGCTTCAGGGGCAACGTTGCACTGTACCGCCGAGGGCTGATCGCTATATATTCCCGTACATAGCGCTATCAGCCCTTTGCCCACCCCAGGAGCTGCTTGATATGGGTACCCGCATTTTTTCACCGCAATACCCCGGCGTAACAGCTGTCGCTGCCCGGCTGAGCGCACTGATCGCGCTTTTTACCTTCGGTTCGGCCCAAGCCGACGAGGTCCAGGTCGCGGTAGCTTCCAACTTCACCGCGCCGATCCAGGCAATTGCCGCCGCCTTCGAAAAAGACACCGGCCACACATTGGTTGCCGCCTACGGTGCCACAGGGCAGTTCTATGCCCAGATCAACAACGGCGCACCCTACGAAATGTTCCTGAGTGCCGACGATACAACCCCGCAAAAGCTTGAAAGCGAAGGCCACACCGTCAAGGGATCACGCTTCACCTACGCTGTCGGCACCCTGGCGTTGTGGTCGCCCAAGGCAGGTTATGTCGACGCCACCGGTGAGGTGCTGAAGAAAAATGTCTACCAGCATCTGTCGATTGCCAATCCCAAAACGGCGCCGTATGGCCTCGCCGCCACCCAGGTATTGGCGACGCTGGGCCTGAACGAACAGCTCAAAGACAAAATCGTTGAAGGCCAGAACATCACCCAGGCTTACCAATTTGTGTCCACTGGCAATGCCGAACTGGGGTTTGTCGCCTTGTCGCAGATTTATAAAGACGGCCAGGTCAGCAGCGGCTCCGCCTGGATCGTTCCCGCGCGGATGCATGACCCGATCAAACAGGACGCCGTGATCCTCGATAAAGGCAAAGGCAACCCGGCCGCCCAGGCGCTGGTTGACTACCTCAAAGGGCCAAAAGCCGCTGCCATCATCAAATCCTACGGTTACCAACTGTAAATGCCTCTATCGAGCGCCGATTTTTCCGCGATCTGGCTGACCCTGAAACTGGCGTCGCTGACCACCGTGATTCTGCTAATCATCGGTACGCCGATTGCCTTATGGCTTTCGCGCACGCGCTCGTGGTGGCGCGGGCCGGTTGGGGCGGTGGTCGCCCTGCCCTTGGTGCTGCCGCCGACGGTGATCGGCTTTTACTTGCTGCTGGCCATGGGACCCAACGGCTACCTCGGCCAGTTCACCCAATGGCTGGGGCTGGGCACGCTGACCTTCAGTTTTGCGGGCCTGGTGATCGGCTCGGTGATCTATTCGATGCCCTTTGTGGTGCAGCCGTTGCAGAACGCGTTTTCGGCGATTGGCACCCGTCCGCTGGAAGTGGCCGCGACCTTGCGAGCCAACCCCTGGGACACGTTTTTCAGTGTGATCCTGCCGCTGGCCCGTCCAGGCTTTATCACCGCTTCGATTCTCGGTTTCGCGCACACCGTCGGCGAGTTCGGCGTGGTATTGATGATCGGCGGCAATATCCCTGACAAGACCCGGGTGGTCTCGGTGCAGATCTACGATCACGTCGAAGCCATGGAATACCTGCAAGCCCATTGGCTGGCCGGCGCGATGCTGGTGTTTTCTTTCCTGGTGTTGCTGGCCCTCTACTCCAGCCGCAAAACCCGCGCGGGGTGGGGTTGATGTCGATGATTGAACTGTCTCTGCAACTGCACTATTCGGGGTTTGCCCTGGATGTCGACCTGCAATTACCCGGTCGTGGCGTCACCGCACTCTATGGGCATTCCGGTTCCGGCAAGACCACCTGCCTGCGCTGCATCGCCGGGCTGGAACGGGCCGAGAACGGCTTTGTGCAAATCAACGATCAGGTCTGGCAAGACAGCCGCAACGGCGTGTTTGTGCCGCCGCACAAACGCGCCATCGGCTACGTCTTTCAAGAGGCCAGTCTGTTTCCCCATTTGTCGGTGCTGGCCAACCTGGAATTCGGCCTCAAGCGCATCCCCCGACAACAGCGGCGGGTCGACCTGGCACAGGCGACCGAGTTATTGGGTATTGGTCATTTGCTGGAGCGCCGTCCCGAACACTTGTCCGGGGGCGAACGCCAGCGCATCGGCATCGCCCGCGCTCTGCTTACCAGCCCGCAATTGCTGTTGATGGACGAACCCCTCGCCGCCCTGGACAGCAAGCGTAAAGGCGAAATCCTGCCCTACCTGGAACGTTTGCACGACCAGTTGGAGATTCCGCTGCTGTATGTCAGTCATGCCCAGGATGAAGTGGCGCGCCTGGCCGATCACATCGTCTTGCTCAGCGAGGGCAAGGCCCTGGCCAGCGGCCCCATCGGCGAAACCCTGGCCCGGCTCGACTTGCCGCTGGCGCTTGGTGACGAGGCTGGCGTCGTGATCAGCGGCACCGTCAGCGCCCATGACGCTCACTATCAGTTACTCACCCTGCAACTGCCCGACTGCCCGTTACAGATGCGCGTGGCCCACGGGCCGCTGGACCTGGGCAAACAATTGCGCTTCAAAGTGCAGGCGCGGGATGTCAGCCTCAGCCTGCAGCCGGAGGAACACAGCAGTATCCTCAACCGCTTGCCGGTGATCGTGACCGAGGAGATTCCCGCCGACAACAGCGCCCATGTGCTGGTACGTCTCGACGCGGCGGGCACGCCATTGCTGGCGCGGATCACCCGCTATTCACGGGACCAGTTGCGACTGCATCCCGGGCAGGCTTTGTGGGTGCAGATCAAGGCGGTGGCAGTGCTGGCCTGATCGGGTGCAATCCGTTGGCACCACCGCACACGGCCGCGGTCAATCAGTCATACCCGCCTGATTGCCCTCCAGGACTTTGCCATGCCCGACTCCGCGCTGTTTGCCGACCTGCCCCGCGACCTGCATTACGTTGACGACACCCAACCCGGCCTGCGCCGTAAAAAACTGCGCGGCAAGTTCCAGTATTTCGATGCCGACGGCCAGCGCATCAGCGACGCCGCCGAAATCCAGCGCATCAACGCCCTGGCTATCCCACCGGCCTATACCGACGCCTGGATCTGCGCCGACCCGCAAGGCCATCTGCAGGCCACCGGGCGCGATGCTCGGGGCCGCAAGCAATACCGTTATCACCCGCGCTGGCGCGAAGTGCGTGACAGCGACAAATATTCGCGCCTGCAGGCGTTCGGCAACGCGCTGCCCAAGCTGCGCAAGCAACTGGAAGCGCAAATCGCCACCTCTGGCTTTAACCGGGAAAAAGTCCTGGCGACCGTGGTGTCGTTGCTGGACGCAACACTGATCCGGGTCGGCAACAGCCAATATGCGCGAGACAACCGCTCCTATGGACTGACCACCCTGCGCACGCGGCATGTGGACGTCAAGGGCAGTGAAATCCAATTCCAGTTTCGCGGCAAGAGCGGCATTGAGCATCAGGTCAGCGTGAAGGACCGGCGACTGGCGAATGTGATCAAGCGCTGCCTGGAACTGCCGGGACAGAACCTGTTCCAGTACCTGGACGAAAACGGCGAGCGACGTACCGTCAGCTCCACCGACGTCAACGCCTACTTACACAGCCTCACCGGCGCGGACTTTACCGCCAAGGATTACCGGACCTGGGCCGGTAGCGCACAGGCGTTGGCGGTGCTGCGGGAGTTGGCCTGGCAACCGGAATCCGACGCGAAAAAGCACCTGGTCCAGATGGTCAAGGATGTCGCCAGGCAGTTGGGTAATACCCCAGCAGTGTGCCGCAAATGCTACATTCATCCGGCTGTGCTCGAGCACTTTACCCTCGGAGAACTGGCGAAATTGCCCAAGCCCCGGGCACGCAAAGGGTTGAAAGCCGAGGAAGTGGGATTGGCGATGTTTCTCGAACGACTGGCTGCGACCTTGTAGGAAAACTTCCCGTTGCGCTACCCTGTCGAACCTTTCTGTCCCCAGGACGACCGCCGACGTGAACCACTAAGCCTTCCAACATGTAAACGCAACGAGCCGCCCGACGCGCTTGTTGGCTTGTACCACAGTGTTTTGGAGGTGCTGATGACTGACGTCAAGCGGCTGCCTGTACTTGTTTCCTTGCATCACGTGGGTTTTCAGTTCGCCAATGGCGAAACCTTGCTGGAAGACCTCACGGTCTCTTTCGATCACACACCTACCGCCATTGTCGGACGCAATGGCATGGGTAAAAGTGTGCTCGCGCGTTTAATCGCCGGCGAACTGGTGCCGTCTTCCGGCACTCTCAAATCCTCGGCCAGCGTGGCCTACGTCCCACAAATCATCGACCCGGCGCCCAACCAAACCGTGGCCCACCTGACCGGGTGCGCCGACGTTCTTGCCGCCCTGGAGCGCCTGGCCGAAGGACACGCCCTGCCCGATGACCTGGAATTGATCGACGATCGCTGGGACCTGGCCGAACGCCTGCGCCAGGCGCTCGACGCCGCTGACTTGTCTGATACCGTGGTTGACCAGCCCGCCGAACAGCTCAGCGGTGGCCAGTTGGCCAGGGTCGCGCTGATCGGTGCATTGCTGAGGAAACCGCAATTGCTGATTCTCGACGAACCCAGCAACCATCTGGACAGCGCGGGGCGCGACTGGCTGCTGAGCACGCTGGCGCATTGGCGCGGCGGTTTGCTCATGGTCAGTCATGACCGACAACTGCTCGATACAGTGGGTCGGATCATCGAACTGTCGCCCCTGGGTCTGCGCATCTACGGCGGCAACTATGACGACTATCGCCGTCAACGTGATGCCGAACAGCACGCCGCTCAGGCCTCGCTCGAACATGCGCGCCTGGAGCGGCGGCGTGAACGCCAGCGCCTGCAACATGAGCATGACAGCCTCCAGCGCCAGGCCGCGCGCGCGCAAACACGCAGAAACCGCGAATGTCGACGCCTTCACCCAGGCGCGCTGGAAAGGTTCCGCGAATGAAATCGTCAGCAACGTGCGCAGCGCTCACGTGCAACACAAGCAGCAACTGGACCAGCGCGTGCGAGCGGCCCACGAGCGTGTCGTGGAGGACGCGCCGATCCTGCTGGCGTTGCCTGACCTCCTTCTGCCCGCCGGGCGTCAGGTCCTGTCGCTGATCGATGTGCAGCTTCCCTGGCTTGATCCTTCGGCGCCACCTTCGTTCATCAGCATGAGCCTGACCGGGCCGGTACGGGTGGCCGTGAGCGGACCGAACGGTTGCGGTAAATCGACCTTGCTCAAACTGCTGGCAGGCCAATTGCGCCCGGTCAGTGGCGAATGCGCCGTGCACCTCGCCTGCGCCTATATCGATCAACAACTGGCGTTGCTCGACGATCGATATTCAATTGTCGAGCAGCTCAATCTGCTGAACACGCCACTGGCCGAAGGCGAGTTGCGCACTCGATTGGCCCTGTTGCAACTGGATGCGTTGCGGGTCACTCAAGCGGTCGGCCAGCTCAGCGGTGGTGAACGTTTGAAGGCCGCCATGGCCGTCGCTCTATGGCGCGCTACCCCGGCGCAACTGCTGTTGCTGGATGAGCCCACCAACCACCTGGACCTGGAATCAATCACCGCGTTTGAACGCGCCTTGCAGGGATTTCCCGGTGCGCTGCTAGCGGTGTCCCACGACGCCAGCTTTCTCGAAGCGCTCAACCCGACTCATGTTCTGAGCTGGCACGCCGATGGCTGGCGCCTGACGCTGAGTTGAATCGCACGCACCGTTCATTCAGCCAGGCAGCTCAGCCTTTGCACCATCAGCCTGCGTCGCTCATGATCCAGAGCCGACACAAGGAGCTTGTCACCCATGCCAACACCCACGCTGCATCTGATGTGCGGCAAGATCGCAGCAGGCAAGTCAACGCTGGCCAACACCCTCGCCGTTGATCACGGCGCGATGGTACTCAGTGAAGACCAATGGCTTTCCCGGCTCTATCCTGGAGAGATTCGTTCGGTGGCGGACTACCGGCGGTGTGCACAGAGACTGCGTGGGGTGTTGGGGCCGCTGGTGATCGACCTGCTTGAGTCAGGCGTCTGCGTGGTACTGGACTTTCCCGCCAATACCGTCGCGGATCGCGCATGGTTGCGCGGCTTGGCCCTGACCGCGCGCGTGCCGCATTGCCTGCATTTTCTTGAGGTGGATGACGACACTTGCCGTGCCCGACTTCACGCGCGGAACCAGCAGCGCGACCACGACTTTGCGGCGACCGATGCCGAGTTTGACCTGATTACCAGCCACTTCCGCGCGCCTCATCCGGATGAAGAGCTTGTCATCAGGGTTCATCGCCCTTAAACCATCGCCAGCATCAAATCCAGGTTCTGCACGGCCGCGCCCGCGGCGCCCTTGCCTAGATTGTCAAACACCGCGGCCAACAGGAGCTGATTGCCATTTTCAAACACCATCAACTTCATATCGTCCGTCCCGTTGAGCATTTGCGGGTCCAGAGCCAGCAGCTGCTTTGCATCGCCCATCGACATGACCTGTACATGATCGGCATCGGCGTAATGCTGCTCCAGGCACGTCTGTATCCGCATCGCATCAGTCCCGGGGGCCAACAAACGTAGCTCCAGCGGGATGCTCAAGACGATTCCCTGGCGAAAAGCGCCGTATGCCGGGACAAACATCGGGCGCTGCGCCAAGCCGCTGTGCAGTTGGATCTCCGGAACATGCTTGTGCATCAGGCCCAGCCCATATAGTTGAAACGCCGACGCCTGGGATGCGGTTTCACCCTCATACTGTTCGACAGCCACACGTCCGCCGCCGGAATAGCCTGACACCGCATGGATGCTGACCGGGTAATCCCTGGGTAGCAAACCGGCCTCCAGCAACGGACGCAGCAGACCTACCGCCCCAGTCGGATAACAACCGGGATTACTGACCCGACGCGCGCTGGCAATATGTTGCGCCTGCTGTGGGCTCATTTGCGCGAAACCGTAGGTCCAGTCTGGGTGGATACGGTGCGCCGAACTGGCATCGATCACCCGCACCGCTGGATTGCTGATGCTGGCGACCGCATCACGTGCCGCATCGTCAGGCAAGCAGAGGATCGCGATGTCGCAGGCGTTGATCGCATCGGCGCGGCGTTGAGGATCTTTGCGGTATGGCGCAGCGAGTGTGACCAGCTGCAAATCAGCCCGCTCGTGCAGTCTCTGGTGGATTTGCAGACCGGTGGTGCCTTGGTCGCCGTCGATAAATATCAGGGGAGTGGTCATGCACAGCGCTCGTCAGCAAGATTCAATAAGCGCAATCTTCTCCATGGCCCTACAATAATGAAAGTTGAATTTAAGAACGCTTTAATTCAGATTTTCTGAATCAGGAGTCATGCATGCGTGAAATCAGCCTGGATCGCTTGCGCACCTTGGTGGCCGTTGCCGACCTCGGTTCGTTTGCCAAGGCCGCCGGCATGCTGAACCTGGCGCCGCCCACGGTCAGCTTGCATATTGCCGATTTGGAGTCCCGCGTCGGCGCCCTGCTGTTATCACGCACCCGGGGCCGCGTTCAGCCGTCAGCGATTGGCGAAACCCTGGTGGAACGGGCGCGACAGCTGTTGGCCGATGCCGAGCAGGCGCTCGACGATGTGCAGCGCCAAGTCCTGGGTCTGGCGGGACGCGTGAGATTGGGCGCATCGACGGGCGCCATTGCGCAGCTGATGCCTCAAGCCCTGGAAACCTTGAGTCAGCAGCATCCCACGATCGATGTGCAGGTCGCGGTGCTCACCTCACAGGAAACCCTGAAAAAGCTCGTCGACGGCGCACTGGACATCGGGCTGGTCGCACTACCGCAACCGCCGATCAAGGGATTGCGGATTGAACCGTGGCGGCGCGACCCGGTGCTGGCTTTCCTGCCGGCCCGCTGGGATTGCCCGCCGGTCATTACGCCCGACTGGTTGGCCGCTCAGCCGTTGATTCTGAACGATAACAGCACCCGACTTTCGCGGCTGACAGCAGAATGGTTCGCCAGCGAAGGGGAGCAGCCCACGCCGCGCATTCAGCTTAATTACAACGACGCGATCAAGAGCCTGGTGGCCGCGGGTTACGGCGCGACATTGTTGCCGCATGAAGCGGCCACGCGGTTGCCCGATGACACCATCGTGATGCGGCCACTGCGGCCTGCGTTGTGGCGACATTTGGGCATTGCCCATCGCGATGCACATGTCGAACGGTCTACCCAGCATGTACTGGACGTACTGTGGGGATTAAGCCATCTGAGCCAGGTCGATAAGCCGGGACAAGCGTGATACCTCCTGGATATTGCGCTCGAAGCCAGTTCTTGGATAAAGCCACCGGCCTGCTGTATTTTCACAAACTGCCGCAGTCATCAAGGATGCCCGCCCCATGCTGCCCTCCTCCTTTAAACCTCAAGCCAGCGCGGCCCTGCTGCAACGACACAAATGGCGTGGCCGTGTTGGACTGATGCTGGTGGCCAGTCTGTCGGTGCTCGCCGGCATGACCGATGCCATCGGCTTTATGGCCAGCGGCGACTTTGTTTCATTCATGAGCGGTAACACCACGCGCCTGGCCGTCGCGATCAGTGACGGCGATCTGGGCCTGAGTGCTCGCCTCACGCTGTTGGTGGCCACGTTTGTCCTCGGCAATGCCTTGGGTGTGATCATCAGCCGCGCCAGCAAGCGCCACGCGCTGCCGCTGTTGCTGTGTATCGCCATGCTGCTGTGCGGTGCCGCGGCCTGGCCGTGGGACGACCTGTTACCCGCATTGCTGGCGGCGATCGTTGCCATGGGCATGCTCAATGCGGCGGTCGAAGAAGTGAATGGTTTACCCGTGGGGCTGACCTACGTGACAGGCGCGTTGTCGCGTTTCGGCCGAGGGTTGGGACGCTGGATGCTGGGAGAACGGCGCAATGGCTGGCGTGTGCAACTGATTCCCTGGGCCGGGATGTTTGTCGGCGCAGTCATCGGCGCCTTGCTGGAACAGCACATGGGCATTCGCGCACTGTTGGTCAGCGGCTTGCTCTCGGCACTGCTGGGGCTGGTGTCGCTGAAGATTCCGCGGCGCTGGCACCTCGGTTACATGCCACGTTGAGCTAGGTGCTCGCCCGACATCCGCCTCGACGTCCATGTGCCGGTAAAGAGCCAATATCGGGCGAGCGAACGTATATTAAGTCAGCGTCGGCGGTGTGTCCGTCGGGCATTTCTGAACAATTCTAAGGCGACGCCCTACAAACAGGTCGCCAGGGCCGCCAGACGACGCTTGGCGGCCCAGTTGTCCTCGATGGCGTAGTAACTGACCGTCGTAGTGGCGCCAGCGCTGCGCACATCGACGAAGTAGTCGCCGCCCGTGGTGTAGACCGTGTGGCCGCCGCCCTGTGCAGGCTCCATGAACCCACCGGCATCGACACCAAAGACCGCTTCGTCCTGCCAGCCGAACTGGATGCATTGCGCGACCACCAGCACCGCTTTATCCGAGGCCAGGGTTTTGTAAGGCGCGCCAGCACGCGCCTGTTTCATCTTCGAGCCGGCGCAACCGGCCAACGCTGCCAGTACCAACGCACCTATCACCACCTTCCGCATACCATCGCTTCCTTGGAAAAACCGCGACTGTAGCATTGGTTTTGGCTGAGCAGGTGCCACGCAAGCAAAAGTCAGTGACGGGATGAACGCTGTTTCAACGTAGGGTATTACAACACCCAGCGGAACACGTAAAACAGCGTCATGCTCAGCAATACCGTGATCAGTACGCTGCGAGTCCAGAACATCAACGCTACCGCACAGGCACCGGCCAACAGGTACGGGTTGTCCAGGCTCAGGTTGAGTCTATGCTCCGCTAGGAAAATGATCGGACCGCAGATGGCCGTCAACATACCCGGCACCGCAAAACCGAGAAACTCTCGCGCACCGCGATTGAGACGTACCGGCAAACGGGGTTCTAGGAACAGGTAGCGATTGAAAAAAACCGCCAGGCCCATGCCGAAAATCATCACAAAAATCATCGCTGCCCTACCCCCAGGCGTTTACAGGCATACCCGGCACTCATCCCCAGCACGCCCGATACCACCACCGCCGACTCCCAGTGCCAATAGCTCAGTAACACTGAGAACAGCAGCGCCACCGCGACGCAGACCACGCTCGGTACATCTCGCACCACCGGCGTGATCAAGGCGATAAAGGTCGCGGCGATGGAAAACTCCAGCCCCAGTTGATCCAGATTCGGAATGCTCTTGCCGAGCACGATCCCGGCCAGCGTGAACAGATTCCAGATCAGGTAGAACGTCAGTCCGACCCCGAGGGCATACCAGCGATTGAAGGTTTCGCGATCGTACTGGCTGACCAGCGCGAAGAACTCGTCAGTCAGCAGGAAGCCCAGGCTCATGCGCCAGCGCGCCGGAAGTGGTGACACTGTCGGGCGCAGGTGCATACCGTAGAGCAAATGTTGAGAGGTCAGCAGCAGGGTCGTCAGCAAAATGGCGATCAGACTCGCGCCACTCTTGACCATGCCAATCGCCACCAACTGCGCCGCGCCGGCAAACACAATGGCCGACAGCCCTTGGCTCTCCAGCGGGGTGAACTGAGCGTCAATCGCCAGGGAACCGGCCAGCAGGCCCCACGGGCCACAGGCCAAGGACAAGGGAATAATCGCGATCGCACCCCGTGCGAAAGCATAATGAGGCAAGGTTGCAGGCATGGAAAACAGGCTCATCGACAGACATTCGACAAGCATGACAGCGCCCGTGGACGCTGTCTTGAACGATATTGCTCGCTGCGCTACGGGCTCAAGCCAGCTTGGCTGACACCCGCTCCACCGCGTCGCGGGCTTCGCGTAATTCGTGAGCATCTTGATTGAGGCGGTGAATGGTATTGAGCAAGCGCTGGCGCAAGACCTCATCAGCAAGCTTTTCCACCGCACGCATCAGGTCAAAGGCTGCGGTTTCGTTATTATCCGCAACGGAATCGAGGGTCTTGCGCAGGTTTCGAGTGGCACGGGTCACGCGGGTACTTCCTTAATCACCAAGAGCAGGCAATTTACGACAGCTATGTTTCATTTTAATTTCAAGCACTTGGCCTGTAATCCACGTACCTTGTCACAGATCAATCAAAAGGCTTGTTGTACCCCCTCATCGGAGATTCGTGCTTGATGCTCATCGCCGTCGCCATCTTCCTGTTCACCCTTACCCTGGTCATCTGGCAACCCAAAGGCCTGGGCGTGGGCTGGAGCGCCTCCTTGGGAGCGATCCTGGCGCTGGCCAGCGGCGTTGTCAGCCTGGCCGACATCCCGGTGGTATGGCACATCATCTGGAACGCCACGGGCACTTTCGTCGCGCTGATCATCATTAGTTTGCTGCTGGACGAAGCCGGCTTCTTCGCCTGGGCTGCGCTGCACGTCGCGCGTTGGGGGCGCGGCCGGGGTCGACGGTTGTTCGCCTATATGGTGCTGCTGGGCGCTCTGGTGTCGGCATTGTTTGCCAATGACGGTGCGGCCCTGATCCTCACACCGATCGTCATGTCGATGCTGCTGGCGCTGCGTTTTTCCCCGGCGGCAACCCTGGCCTTTGTCATGGGCGCGGGGTTTATCGCCGACACCGCCAGCCTGCCGCTGGTGGTTTCCAACCTGGTGAACATCGTTTCCGCGGACTATTTCAACATCGGTTTCAACGCATACGCCGCCGTGATGGTGCCGGTTAACCTGGTCAGCGTTGCGGCGACGCTGGCGGTCCTGCTGTGGTTCTTTTGGCGCGATATTCCGCAAACCTATGACCCCGCCGTCCTCGACGATCCAGCCAGTGCCATCCACGACCGCGCCACCTTCTACGCCGGTTGGTGGGTGCTGGGCATTCTGTTGTTGGGCTGTTTTGCCCTGGAACCACTGGGGATTCCCATCAGCGCCATCAGTGCGGTGTGCGCGTTGCTGTTGCTGGTGATCGCCGCCAAGGGCCACACGATATCCACGCGCAAGGTGCTGAAGGAGGCGCCTTGGCAGATCGTGATTTTCTCTTTGGGCATGTACCTGGTGGTGTATGGCTTACGCAACGCAGGTCTGACGAGCTATTTGGCCACCTGGCTCAACACCTTTGCCGAATATGGCGTATGGGGCGCGGCCTTCGGGACCGGCTTGCTCACCGCGTTGCTGTCGTCGGCCATGAACAACCTGCCAACTGTATTGATCGGAGCGCTGTCCATTGAGGCCAGTCATACCGTGGGCATAGTCAAGGAGGCAATGATCTACGCCAATGTGATTGGCAGCGACCTGGGGCCGAAAATCACGCCTATCGGCAGCCTCGCGACACTGCTATGGCTGCATATTCTGGCGCGAAAAGGCGTCCGGATCACTTGGGGTTACTACTTCAAGGTCGGCATCGTCCTCACACTCCCGGTGCTATTGATCACTCTGGCCGCACTGGCCCTGCGCCTCAGTCTTTGAAAGCTGTCGACGAGGGCCAACCGACAGTCGATTCGAACGCAGTGGACAGCGTAGGCTCGCCACTCTCGACCCTCACCGAGCCCCACGGATGAGTTCCATGCACCACGCCTGGCTGAGCCAACACACCGCCGGAAGACCCTGACCATGTTGATGATCTTTTTTTCCGCCGTGGTATTTGGCTTTGTATTTTGCCTGTCCCCCGGCGCGGTACTGGCGGAAACCTTGCGTCGCGGCCTGTTGCACGGCTTTACCCCGGCGCTGTTGGTGCAGGTCGGGTCGTTGGTGGGCGATGCAACCTGGGCAGTGATCGGCCTGACCGGCATGGCGCTGCTGATTCAGCATGAAGCGATAAGGGTTCCCCTGACCGCCGTTTGCGCGTTGTACCTGGCCTGGCTCGGGGTACGCAGCCTGCTGGATGCCTGGCGCCTGCCGCAACCCGACAACGTTCCCGTGGGCAGTGGACGCAATGCACTGATGGTCGGAGCCGCCATCTCACTGGCCAACCCGAAAAACATTGTCTATTGGGGCGCCCTTGGCAGCGCGCTATCAGGCATTGTCGGGGCCACGCCAAGTCATGGCCAGACCCTGATGTTTTTCGCCGGGTTCATGCTGGCATCGATCCTCTCGTGTTTCCTGGTTGCAGCCCTGGTGAATGTTTTGGGAAAAAACGCATCGGCAACTTGGCAGCGCATCAGTTACGGCACTTGTGGCGCGGTGTTGATCTATCTGGCATTCCTGGCCGCCGGCAGTCTGTAAATATATAAACTTGGTTCCCTTAGCTGAACAGTCTCTGAACCAATATTCCATCGGCTTATTAAATATTGACAACTTCCGCACGCCTGAGTAGATTGCCCGTGCCTGCAATTCAGGCCTTTTTCAATCTCACAAAAGAAGCCAATGGACACAGTATCTAGTCGCTGTCCACTCACCGTGAATGCGGGAGTCGGGCACCAAACCCAGAGTAATGACGGGACTCGCCTTTCAGGCCGGGTAAGCTGCGCTAGAGCTTGACGCTCCAACGTAACTGCCTCAGCCGGCGCCAGTCCGGTCCCGAGGTGTGTTATGAATTTCAAAACCTTTGTTCTACCCGAACTGCATGGGCTGGCCACGGCCCTGCGGGCCAAGCTGCGGCGTGGATTCTTGGGCGCAGCCCGACCACGCATCGCCTTGATTTCCCCCTCTGCGCGTATCAGCCTGGTACATTTCCAGGCCTACTGGCGTCTGCGCCCCAATACTGGCCATCTGGTCGAGCAGCGGGATCACACCGACCCTCAAGATCCTCAGAGTCGAAACGTTTCCAGCCTGCTCGCCAAACGAGTGTGATGCTGAACCGCTATCCGAGCGTTCGCGTGGCGTAAGCCGGTTGTAAACAGCAACTTCCTGATTATGGGTTAATTATCTAACTGGCGTTCTTCGTGAACTAATCCAGCCGTACTTCGCTGCGCGCCAGTTAAACAATCAACGTTCATAGCCCCACTAGATATTCATTAAAACCGATCGCGACAACAGCGACTCGGCATGCTTTCGCTAGCCTGTCAGCAGGTAAGTAGCGGGTATGTTTTGTCGAAAAAATGGCGACAGGAGTACATACAATGAGCGCAGTAAAAACCACGCAACTACCGAACAAAACCCGCACCGACTCTGACGCCAAACTGTCGATGCGGGCCGCTCGCGAAGCGCACAACGGCCTCACCGCCACGTTCGCCAACGTCAGGGCGACCAAAGACGGCCTGACGGAGCTGGACGCCAGCGCCCGCCTGCAACGCGAAGGCTACAACGAGGTGGCCCACGACAAGCCGCCTCACGCCGTCGTGCAGTTTCTCCAGGCCCTGAACAATCCGTTTATCTACGTGCTGCTGACCCTGGGCGCCATCAGTTTCGTCACCGATTACTGGCTGCCGCTGCGTGCAGGTGAAGAAACCGAGCTGACCAAGGTCATTATCATCATGACCATGGTCCTCCTCAGCAGCCTGTTGCGCTTCTGGCAGGAACATCGCTCGGCAAAATCCGCCGAAGCCTTGAAAGCCATGGTGCGCACCACCGCTACTGTGTTGCGACGTGCCCAAGCCGGCGCGCAACCCACGTTGCGCGAAGTGCCGATGCGCGAGCTGGTGGCCGGCGATATTGTGCAACTGTCGGCCGGTGACATGATCCCCGCCGATATCCGCCTGATCGAATCCCGCGATCTGTTCATCAGCCAGGCGGTGCTGACCGGCGAAGCCTTGCCCGTGGAAAAGTACGACACCCTGGGCGATGTCACGCAAAAATCCGCGACGTTTAAAGCACCGGACCAGAGCAACCTGCTGGACCTGCAGAATATTTGCTTCATGGGTACCAACGTCGTCAGCGGTCGGGCCCGGGCGGTGGTGGTCGCAACCGGGCCGCGCAGCTATTTCGGCTCACTGGCCAAGGCGATTGTCGGATCGCGGGTGCAGACCGCGTTTGACCGTGGAGTGAACAGCGTCAGTTGGCTGTTGATTCGCTTCATGCTGGTGATGGTGCCCATTGTGTTCTTCCTCAATGGTTTCTCCAAAGGCGACTGGGGCGACGCATTTCTGTTTGCGCTGGCGGTGGCGGTGGGATTGACCCCGGAAATGCTGCCAATGATCGTCAGCGCCAACCTGGCCAAGGGTGCGACGGCCATGGCCAAGCGCAAAGTGGTGGTCAAGCGCCTCAACGCGATCCAGAACTTCGGTTCAATGGACGTGCTCTGCACCGACAAGACCGGGACCCTGACCCAAGACAAAATCATCCTCGAACACCACGTCAACACCTTCGGCCAACGGGACGATAAGGTGCTGTCTCTGGCCTGGCTCAACAGCCATCACCAAAGTGGTATGAAGAACCTGATGGATCAGGCCGTGGTGGAGTTCTCCCAGCACAATCCCAAGTTCCAGGTGCCGTTTGCCTACAGCAAGGTTGATGAATTGCCTTTCGACTTTGTACGCCGGCGTCTGTCGATTGTGCTCAAGGACAGCCACGACGATCACCTGCTGGTATGCAAAGGCGCGGTTGAGGAGATGTTGAGCATTTCCACGCATCTGATGGAGGGTGAGACCGCCGTCGCGCTGGATGAGCAACGTCGCCAGGAGTTGCTGAACACCGCCAACGACTACAACGAGGACGGCTTCCGGGTGCTGGTGGTTGCCACCCGCAACATTCCCAAGGCCCTGGCCCGCCAGCAGTACACCACCGCCGATGAGCGCAACCTGGTGATCCACGGTTTCCTGACCTTTCTGGATCCACCAAAGGAAACCGCGGGCCCTGCGATTGCGGCCCTGCAAGAGATCGGCGTCGCCATCAAAGTACTCACCGGCGACAACGCGGTGGTCACCCGCACCATTTGCCGCCAGGTCGGCCTGGAGCCTGGTGAGCCGCTGCTGGGCGTGGACATCGAAGCCATGGACGATGCCACCCTCAAGCGGCAGGTCGAGGAACGCACGCTCTTCGCCAAACTGACCCCACTGCAAAAGTCCCGGGTGCTCAAGGCGTTGCAGGCCAATGGGCATACCGTCGGCTTTCTCGGAGATGGCATCAACGATGCGCCTGCACTGCGCGACGCCGACGTCGGTATTTCGGTGGACAGCGGCACCGACATTGCCAAGGAATCGGCCGATATCATCCTGCTGGAAAAAAGCCTGATGGTGCTGGAGGAAGGTGTGCTCAAGGGGCGCGAGACCTTCGGCAATATCATGAAGTACCTGAACATGACCGCCAGTTCCAACTTCGGCAACGTGTTCTCGGTATTGGTTGCCAGCGCATTCATTCCGTTCATGCCGATGCTGGCGATCCATCTGCTGTTGCAAAACCTGATGTACGACATCTCTCAGTTGGCCTTGCCCTGGGACAAGATGGACAAGGAATATCTGGCCAAACCGCGCAAGTGGGATGCGAAGAATATCGGACGGTTCATGATCTGGATCGGGCCGACCTCGTCGATCTTCGACATCACCACATTCGCCCTGATGTGGTACGTGTTCTCGGCGAACAGCGTGCAAATGCAGACCTTGTTCCAGTCCGGCTGGTTCATCGAAGGGCTGCTCTCGCAAACCCTGGTGGTGCACATGTTGCGCACCCGCAAGATCCCGTTCTTCCAGAGCACCGCCGCCTGGCCGGTACTCATGATGACCTGCATCGTCATCGTGCTGGGGATCTACGTGCCCTTCTCGCCCCTGGGCACGCTGGTCGGCCTGGAACCGTTGCCACTGGCGTACTTCCCATGGCTGGTGGCCACCCTGGTCAGCTACTGCTGCGTCGCACAACTGATGAAGACCCTCTACATCCGCCGCTTCAAGCAGTGGTACTGAGCCACCCGGCGCGGGCTGTCGCCCGATAGCCCGCGCCCGGGCAAGTTGAGTTTTTTGGAGCATGAACCATGCACAAACACACATCGCGGCGGCCGAACGGGTTCGCCAAATACCGCAACCGGCAAAAGTCCGCCGCCAGCCCGCTCTTCCGGTCCCTGCCGGCCTCTCGGCAACGCGCGTTGCGGCGTAATTTGATCTTTATCGGCACGACCCTGGGCGGCATCCTGTTGCTCAGTCTGCTTTCCCGGGCCTTCGCAGCCGGCGGCCCCTATGTGGTTGACGACGGCGCAATCAATGCGCCCGGCGAATGCAACCTGGACGCCTGGTACACCCGCAATCGACATGATTCCTCGACGCACCACACAACCCTCTCGGCCGCCTGCACGCCCAAGGCATTACCGAGGGTGCAATGGGCGGCTGTTATCGAGGATGACGAAACCGAGACTCAAGTCAGCCCACAGTTCAAGGCCTCGTTATGGTCATGGCCGGACGCGGGCATTGAGATCGCGATAGCCGGCGCGACGCATGTCGCGGTGCATCGTCGGCATGCCTTCGAGGGTGCGGAGTTGGGTGTCCCGCTTACCTGGCAACCACGGGACGCACTGCGCTTGAACGTCAACGCCGGCTGGGCCCACGCCTATGACGACGGCGAGCAGAACCAACGCCTGGCCTGGGGCGTCGGGTTTGAGTACAGCGTCGCGGATTCAATGACATGGGTCGCCGAGCGATACGGCCGACAGCATGGCGACCAGGCCTGGCAGACCGGGCCGCGACTGCATGTCGGCAAACGTCTGGATGTCGATCTAGTGATCGGGCGCAGCTTGGTCGAAGACCGGGACCCATGGCTGACGACAGGGGCGACGTTGCGGTTTTAAATCGTCACCTCAGGCAGCCTGGCCTTTGGCCTGTTGCTCAAGGCGCAATTGCAGCTCGGGATCAATGTTCAGCGCGCCCGCCAGTTCATCCAGATAACGACGTTCGGCATCCTGCTGATCATCCACCAACATGACACTGGCCAGGTAAACCTCCGATGCCATCGCCGGATCATGGGCATATTCGGCAAAATCGGCAGCACTCAATGGCTTGGCGACTTCGGCGTCCAGCCATTGCTGTAACTGCGGATCGTCGGTGTGGCGCTTGATCTCGGCATTGATCAATTGCGTTTCCTGCTCATCAATCCGCCCATCAGCCTTGGCGGCCGCGATAAATGCTCGCAACACCGCATGACTGTGCGCTTCGACTTCAGCGCCGGACAGTTGGTCAACCGTCTGCAACGCCTGCTGTGGCGCCGACGCCTGTTGCCGCTGCCAGGCTTGATACGCCTGGAAAGCCATCATGCCGAGTGATGCCAGGGCCGCATAGTTGCTGCCACCGGAACGTCCTTGGGTCGAACCACCCGACGCCGCGCCCCCCAGCATTCCGCCCAGGCCGCCGAGCCCACCGAGCAGATCCCCAAGCCCGCCGCCGCCCGACGCGGTAGCGCCAGAACCACCGCCACGAAGCAAGCCGCCCAATAAACCACCCAGACCACCAAGCCCGCCTGCCCCGCCTTGGGGTGCAGCCGAACCGCCTTGTTGTGTCATCGAGGCCTGACCGGCTCGCAGCAACTGTTCGAGTAAATCGCTGGTGTTCATGGTGACGCTCTCCTTTGAGCTGTGCTCCAGACCAAGAACAATAGCCGTTCCTCCCTATAACGCCAAGATCACGCGGCCAGCGTCGACTTACCGATTGGCATCCGCCGCAGCAAACTCGGCGTAGGCCTGTAACAGGTGCGAGAATTCTTCAGATTCGGGAAGCTGCGCAAAGCTGTGGACCGCAGGTGTGGATGCCCATGGCAGCTTCTCGCTGGTCCAGGTTTCCATGAACGGAACGTAGTTCCTGGCATCATCCAGCAGGGGCGCTCGCAAGTTGACCAGATCATCAATACCGTGAGGGCGTGTGAACAGCCAACTCATGCAATGCGCGCAGAAATAATGGCGTGCGGCACCGTGGAGCCCGCCGATCACTGGCTCGCCCTGGTTGATGGTAAAACCAGCCTGAGGTATGAGCGCGCTGAGGGAGAAGGCACTGGAGGACATTTTCTGGCAGCCGGTGCAATGACAGGCCATGGTGATAATCGGCTTCATACTGACGGTGAACCGTACCCGATCACATCGGCAACCACCTTCCCAACAAACCCTTTCAACGCTCATCACTCATTCCTTTTGACAATTTGTATAGGCCGCAAAACTTCTGCGCCGGCGAGTCATTCGCCCACTTCAAGACACCGGATCACGACGGTAGGCAGCCAACAGCACCCCCATCGTCATTAACAGGCCGCCCGCGCCCTGATTGAAATGCTGCAAATGTGCCGGCCGCAGGCGGCTTAACAAACGCGCCCCGCACACGGCATAAAACATCATGGTCATCACGTTCAGTACACACAGCGCCAGCAACAGGCAGGCGTACTGCGGCAGTTGGGGTTGAGTGCTGTCGACAAACTGCGGCAGGAATGCCGACATGAACAGCAAGGCCTTGGGATTGGAGATCGCTACCAGAAAGCTGCGGGTGAAAATACCCACTGAACGAGCGCCGGGGTCGGTCCCCTCGCCCACTGTTGGCAATGCCGCTTGCGGTGCGCGCAACATTTGCCAGCCCAGCCAGACCAGATACGCCGAGCCGATCCACTTCAGCACCTGGAACAACCCCTCGCTGGCTGCAAGTAACAGTCCGAGACCGCACGCCACCGCCGTGACCAGCAGCGCATCGGCAAGTACCGCGCCCCCCATGCCCCAGGCCGCCGCCCGCAACCCGTGACGTGATCCGTTCTGCAACGCCAATAGCACCGTTGGCCCCGGAATCGCGATAATCGCGGCGCTCATCGTGATAAATACAAATAATGTAGTAAGAGACATCAGGGCTTCCCCGCAAGAGCGGCCTCGTCGGAGCCAACAGTTGGCGAATGATCCACCAAAACCTCCAACGACGCCTAGCCCCAGTTCAACTCCACGCAAAAAAAACGGCGATATAGGCTAATGCCGATCAGTTAAGCAGCGGAACCTGTGGGAGTTTGGCTTACTGACGGGCATCAGCAATATAGGCCCGATGTCGAAGCCGCCGTGGCTCCAGCAAGGCTGGACACGGCAGGCAAATGGAACTTGACTCATCCAGCGCCTGCTCAGCCTCGCTGAAACTCGACAGTTCCTAGCGGTCAATCATCGTTTGATACCGCCCTCGGGCGAGCCTTGTACCCTGGCAACGCCGCGGCATAGGCCAGCGCCTGTTCACGGGAGCCAAACGACGCCAGTCGGTCGTCCCGCGTACAAACCCGCCATGGGCCGCTATTGACCCGGACGATGTCATAGCCGTTAAGGTGCATCTTGTTCAACATTGGAACGCTCATAGTCACCTCTCTTCATCCAGAGATAATCGAGGAGTTGCCTGACTTACCATACACCCGGACAAGCGGTAAAAAGCTACCGAGCGTCGCACGGATATGGGTTAAGGGGCACAGCCACTTCTTGCGACTATTGACGGCCATTGGTCAATTGTCCCAGAGCAGAATGTTGTAGGCCGTGACGAGGTGAACACTGCACCTGAGCACACTCTCACTGATCAATCCATCCGCCCGAAAAATTCGGACTCACTCTGCAACTGCTCTTCCAGCCACCCGATCAATGCTTGCACCTCGATCCGGTCCGCCTCGCCCTGCTGCCTGAAAACCGATATAGCGTCGGGTAACGGGACACTTTGCGCACAAGGCCTCACCAGCGCACCATTTTCAATGAGTTTTCCGGCAGTTCGGCGCCAGCCCATAGCAATCCCATGGCCTTCCACGGCGGCCTGAAGCATCAAAGGATAACTGTCAAAAAAACAATGATGAGCATAACCCTCCGATGTCTGCCCAAACGCCTGCAGCCAGCTATCCCACTCCATCAAGTGAGGTGGCGTGGCGCTGTGGTGTAAAAGCGTGTGGAGGCGCAGATCGCTGATGTCCAGTGACTGACGGGCGCTCAAGTAATCGGGACTGCATACGGGAAACACCTCATCGGCGGCAGTGAACGCCAGAACATGCGAACCGCTGGGGCGACCGGTGCTTTGCAAGGCCACGTCAAAATGGTCACTGAACTCAGCCAGCGGGCGGGTGGATGTCGCGACCTGGATCTCGATTTCCGGGTGTAGCTGATGAAACGTCGACAGGCGTGGCATCAGCCAGTAAAACGCCTCGCACAACTGGCAGAGCAGAACGACACGGTTTTTGCGCGGTGACTCACGCAGGTTGACGGCACTGGCACTGATACTTTGCAGCGCGGCACTCACCACGCGCCCCAGTTCACGCCCTTCCTGCGTCAGGAAGACGGCGCGGTTGCGCCGGTAAAAGAGCTTCAACCCGAGATTATCTTCAAGCCCGCGAATCTGACGACTGATTGCGGCCTGGGTGATGTGCAACTCATCCGCAGCCTTCGAGAAGCTCTGCAGTCGAGCGGCCGCTTCAAAGGGCAGCAAACTGGCCAGCGGCGGCAATGACTTTCCAAGCATATTCATAATCTGAGGTTATGCATCCAAGGCCGAGAACTCGTTTGTAGCATATCCCGCAGGCTGTGCAACATAAGCTGAATACCTCGCGGATCGGCAGATGACCTCTATTCATTCAAACATCACTATCGGCGTGTCCCTCGCCGTGGTCGCGACCCTGAGCTGGGCACTGAACTTCATCGCCCCCTACGTCACGGGCGGGTACAGCATCTATGACTTGATGCTGATCCGGTTTCTGATCGCCGGTACGCTGGGGGTAAGCGTGGTGCTGCTTTGTCGTGCGCAGTTCCAGCTCTTGCTTGGTCGCCAGGCGTTTCTCGCCGCGGGGCTGGGTGTGATCGGCTACCTCGGGTACAGCACCTGTATTGCCGCAGGGGTTATTTTCGGCGGCCCGGTGCTGACTCCGGCGTTTATCGGCATGGTGCCGGTCTTGCTGGCGCTGCTCAGCAACGCCACGCAAAAAACACTTCCATGGCGCAGACTGACGATACCCCTGACGTTTTTGACGGCCGGGCTGCTACTGTCGAATATCAGCAGTCTCCATCAACCCCTTGCAGCGAATAGTTCGTGGCCGTTAGGGCTGTTTTTCTCCGTCAGCGCCGTGGTCCTGTGGCTCGCATTCAGCGTGCTGAATCAAAAAGCCCTGAAGCACCTCCCAGCCAATGCGACGGGTATCTGGACAGGACTCATGATGGCGGGCGCCGGTCTGGGTACCTTGTGCCTGTTACCTGTTGTGCAGACACTCGAACTGCTCAAGTTGCCGTCCCTGGGCTTCAGTATTTCCCTGGCCGGCCAGGTGTACCTGTGGGGCTTTGTGATCGCCGTGATGTCTTCGCTGGTCGGGGCCTGGGCCTGGAACGCAGCATCCCGTCGCCTGCCCATGGTGCTTTCCGGGCAACTGATTGCCCTTGAATCGCTGTTCGCCAGCATGCTTGGCTGGTTATTCCATCAGCGACTGCCAAGCCTTTTGGAAGCTTCAGGCCTCACGGCGGTTCTTGTCGGTGTGGTCATGGCGGTTCGTATCATCCTGACGTCAATCGCAAGCCCGCCCGACTCAAGGCACTCGGTTGAAACCCACCAAAGCTGACGACCCGCCGTCATCTGCGCGGATCGTTACTGCACGGGCAAGAAGTTCATCAACAACAGACTTTGCGCATAGTTGAGCGCCACGCGCCGGTAGCGTTCGTCGAGCATCTGGGTCAACAGGTCGAGGCGCGCGACTATCTTGCCGAACTCCACCGCAAAACTGAGGTTGCTGGCCTCCTCCGATATTTCGTTGGAGAACAACAACAATACCCCGTTGGCATCCTGACGCTGGCTGAGCAGCCATGTCGCTTTTTCAATATTGCGCGCAGCATTGCTGACGAACTGGGGGTTGATCGAGTCCGTTACATAAAACTCGGTACGCCCGCCATGTGCGGTAACGAGCATGCTGCCAATCGCATAGATAAAGGCCCCAACCCGGTCGCCGTGAAATTCCGCACTCAATGAATAGCTCAAAGCCTCCAGATCGCGACGCGCCCCAAGCGCGGGTAACGGTCGACGCTCCTCGATGGCCTGACGGACTTGCCGAGCGGCACTCACGGCATCTGGATAACCCGATTGACGCCACTGGCTGGGATTACGCAGATAGAGCTTACTCATCAGCAAATACAGGCTTTGCAGGTTGTCGTGCATGCCCAGCGTCGCCATCCGGTCGACACTGGTTTGAAACAGTTCATCAGGCTTGCCATCACTGAACTGCCGGGCGATATCACGCCCCTGTTGCTGGCTGCAGCCAGTGGCACAGAGCATCAAGACTGCCGCCAATATCAGCGGCCAACGCATCCAATAAGTCACAAAAACAGGTAACGTGCGCTCCATCAGCACCCAGTCTGGTTCTTCTGTCCACGCGGAGAATCAGCGTGGTCGGGACAGACATAGAGCGGAAAAATCAAAAAAAGTGCGGTGGCGAGGGTCAGATTGTTGAGAGGAGTACCCGTCAATACAGTTGCGCACCTGTAACACAACGCACCCGGCACATAGGCCGGGCTCGTCAGTTCAAGTCGACGCTCAGTTGTCAGGATGCTCGCTAGCCACCGAATCGGCAGCATCCACATCCGACATATCTTCTTCGAGAGGCGCTTCGTCGTCTGGCGCCAGAGGAACTTCACTTTCGTCGCGCTGTGGATCATGCCCAGTTTCGTTGTCGGTACCACGCGTTACGACCTGCTGGGATAGGTTACCCGGCGCGTTCTCGTTAATCTCCATGCTGACTCTCCGCTGTGGCACGCGGGAAATCCGCGCTTACGCTTGAGAGACGGCGCAGCAGCGAGAGTGCCGGACACTGGACGAATGGCACCCATAAAAACCGCGTAGCACTCTGTCAGTCTCCGTTCACGCTTGCCCCTTCAGCGCTCCTGCTCTCTGTCCACGTCCGTCTCCTCCCTCATACGACCCGGATCCAGGCCCGTGTCGTCGTCATCCAGAGGACGCTCTCCCTCATGATCCGGCACCTGCTCAACGCCATCTTCTGGGCGTGGCGGAACATCCGGACGCCCAGGATCCAGCGGCCCGGGTGCCACAGGAAGTGGATAGTCCATCGGGGTGTTGCCCTGCATATGCATGTGGTTGTTCATAGACACCTCGCAATGCCCGCTCTAACTGGGCGTCTACGTTGGAGAGGCGAGTAAAGCCCAGGGTTCGATTTATTCTCAAACCCTCGCGCTATCCGGCTTCCGAGCTCCGGGCCTTCGCCCTACCCGACATACTTGCCGTTGCGCGGCGTCAGGACAGCTGACTATCGATCCAGCGTTGCGCTGCCTCCGGAGGCTTGAACGGAATTGAAATAATTAATGTTTTTTCATGAAAAGAGCCATCCTACGATCATGATTGGTATGGTAGACCGCGATGAAAATAAACGGGCTGCCATCCCTGTGGGATCAACCCAACGGAACAGAATTGCGCGAAGTTCTTTTAGTTTTCTTTTGCTTGGCCTCCAGAAACGCTCCCCAATCTTCCATCGCGTGCAAAATCGGCGAAAGGGTAAAGCCCAACGTGGAAATGCTGTATTCGACCCTCAGCGGGACTTCGCCAAAATCCTTGCGGATAATCACACCGTCTTCCTCCAGCTCGCGCAGTTGTTGGGTAAGGGTTTTTGGCGATATGCGCCCCAGTTTTCTCGCCAGTTCGCCAAACCGTTGTGTGTCTTCAAGCAGGAAGTGAATGATCATTACCTTCCACTTTCCTCCTATGACTTTCAGGGTGGTTTCTACGGGACAACCTGCACTCTTTTTAGCAACGGGCATGATAGGCCTCAGTATCATTTAGGAAACTAGTATCCTAAATGTAAGTACTTGCGATTTTGGTACGCAAGACCTAATTTGTTCGGGCTTGAATAAAGGTGCCTTCGTTAAATGGTTGGCACGACACTAGCATCAAATTTCGACATCTGAGGTAACAAAATGGCGAGTACCAATGGAATGCTGGATGCAGATGATGCGGTCATTCTTCTTATCGATCACCAGAGCGGCCTATTCAACACCGTGCGCGATGTGCCCGTTCCCGATCTTCGCAATTACGTCATAGCGATCGCGAAGACCGCGACCTTACTGAACATTCCGGTGATCACTACCGCTTCCGTACCGGATGGCCCCAACGGCCCGTTGATTCCAGAAATCCATCAGCATGCTCCCCACGCGGTGTATGTGCCACGCACCGGACAGATCAACACTTGGGACAACCCTTTGTTCGTTGATGCTATCAAGAAGACCGGTCGTAAAACATTGATCATCGCCGGCACTCTCACCAGCGTTTGCATGGCCTTTCCTGCAGTGAGTGCGGTGCGAGAAGGTTACAACGTTTATTGTGTGGTAGATGCTTCAGGCAACTGGAGCAAGTTAGCGACCGATACCACCATCGCACGTGTCACCCAAGCGGGTGCAATTCCGACTGACACTTTCGCCATAGTTGCTGAGTTGATGCGAACTTGGAACCGTCCTGAAGGCTCGCGTTTCGCTGAAATCCTTGCCGAGCATGTTTGTCCGGAATACAAGTGCCTAATGGAAAGCTACAGCAAAGCCCAGGCCGTGGTTAAGGATGGTCCTGAGACCAACCTGGACAAATATAAGTAAGACCGTGTAACGGCTGAAAATAGGGGGCCGCTTCGGCGGCCCCCTATTAATATTCCGCAAGGAAAGGCACTGGAGAGAGTTGTTGTGCGGCATGAAACCCGCTTCATTAGCTCAGTTTGATGACAACTCCGGGTCGAGCATCATTACTTTACTCTGAAGCCGGCTAGGTCTGTCCTACTGCCTCCAGCCTTTCGCAACTGACTCCGCTCCTACCCTTGACCATCCAACGGGTCGTTCAGGCACGGAAAGCGAGGCCCCGTCCTGTGGGGGATCCTCGCTCCTGATGGACGAACACCGAGCAAAAGGCGCAATTATAGGTGGAAATCGCCCGCAGCCTCCGGCTGGTAAAGCACTTTCCTGATCTCGATCCGGCGGGTCCGATCAGAAATTCGCCAGTCGATGGCGTCCCCCTCCTGATAGCCCAGGATGGCGGCGCCGATGTCGGAATACACGGAATGCTTCCCTGCGTTGCTGTCCGCGTCTTCAGGGTAGACCAAGGCCACTTCGATCTCTTCGTCGTCCAGCTGCAGCAAGGCCCTGGAGTTCATCGTGACGACATTGCGTGCCACCTGCTGCGACTTGACGACAATGGCTCGCTCAAGCTCATGTTCGAGTTCAACAACGGCCGGGCCTTGCTCAAGCGTGATTAGACTCTCGAGCCTGGCCTTGTCGATTTCAGTGATGTAGATCCTGGTGGAGTCATCAACGGCACCTTCGCGCAAGAACTGGCGATAGCGCCCCGCCGTCATGGAAAATGACTTCAATGCCGGCGTTTCGCTCTCAAGCAGAAAGCCGCTGCGCAGAAAGGCTTTCAGTGAGCGCACGTTGTCCGGGTGGATCTTGGCGATGAGCTTCTCGGCCCGCATATCGAGGAAGGCCAGTTTCATGCCTTCACGGATCGTGCGAGCGCCGAGGTTTCGACCCCATTTGTCGCTGTCTCCGATGACCAGGACTATCTCGCAATTTGCGCCGGTCTTGATTAGTCGGACAAAGCCCACCGGGGCATCATGCCGGTCATAGGCCATGAAGAATCGGCCGCCGCGGTTGAATAGATGGGTCAGGATCGGCAATTGAGTCCGATCAATGACTTGCTCGATGGAACGGGAGACATGACGCGAATCGCTCAGATAGCAGGTAACGCGCTCATCCTCCAACCAATCCATCAGCTTCAGCGCGTGCGCCCGAGTAATTTCAGGGCACAGCGAAATGAAAGGCTTGTTCATCTTCACCACATTTATTTGCAAAGGATGAAAGCCTGTCATGGCTATGGCCATGACGGTTCTTTCGGCGACCGGCTATTTTAAGGCATAACGCGAGTAATGCCGAACAGTCTGGAGAGTTCGACGAAACCATCGTTTTGCCGAACCCGAACCCGTCAAGCGCTCAAGCGCTCAAGCCTCGATGAAGCCGACTATCAGTCAGAATGATCAGCGCTGCACCGTTCTGCCGCTTGATTCGACCCAGAGGCTCGCCGCAAGCGGCTCCATCAGCCAGCCGCATTCTTCTGGAGATCGCCGATGTACACGTCGAACGGCTGCAGAACATCAGTGAAGAGCAGGCGCTGGCCGAGGGCATCGCCAAGCACCCTGGTGGCGGACACCACGTCGAAGACGGCAAATACTATTGGGCGAGCCCGAACGACTCTTTTGCAGGGTTATGGGCTTCCGTCGGCGGCAACGGGGATACCAACCCCTGGGTCTGGGTGGTCGAGTTCAAGCGGGTGGCGCCATGATCCCAGTAACCGCCCTCCTATTCACAACCCAAACTCAAACCCTTCCCCCGGCCTAAAGCCTCTGCTCGAACCCGTCGGCACGTCCCCCTATCGCGGGCATGCATGTTATCGATACTGGGATTGCCGGTTTTTTCGGACTCGGGCCTAACGGGATACCCAGGCTGGTTCAGCGCCTCAAGTCCTTCGATATGTATTTCACGCGGCACGGGCTTCACCTGTGGGGGCGCAGCCGGTTTAGGTAACTGATTGATGGCTTCACCAAAGCGCTGGAGCAACGGACCTTGAGGCAATTCATCAGCCGCGGCCATAGCTGATATGACCAAGGTCAACAATGCCACGCTGTATCTCTTAAACACTTCTAACTACCCATTTGCGTGAATCGACTAAGTAGCCGGAGTTAAGCAATCGCCGCACTCAAGCAATAAAAAGGCGCTCACCTGAGAACCTACCTCCGGTCGATCCGACGGGCGTCATCCGCAGGCGGGCAACAGATTATCAGTGAAATGATTCATTACCGTCACTTACTGAACTGTTATCGAACTGTAACCCCAATCCCCCTACATGCCTGCCGGTGAGCGGCGCAAAGAGTTCGCCCAGACCAGAAGCAAGTCCCCCGGTAAAGGCTGCTATGAAAATCCTGGGTGGGCGAACTGCACCAGTTTAGCTAACACGCGTATCGAGGCCTTTAGGACTTTTCCTAGAAATCGTAAACAGAAATGCCTGCCGGTGAGCGGCGGGCGAGGTATTCGTACGCCCCAAGAAAAGAATGCATTCCGCGAGGGAGATTCGACGCGGCACGGGAAGCGGCCGGTGTTGAGAAAGGAGATTTTCAGATGCGCGATCTACGCGCAGAAGCCGGAACAGATAAGGCGCAATCCAGCGGAGATATCCTGCAGGCGCGTGATCAACTTGGGCACACTACAGTGGTGATGACCGAAAACTACATTCGTAAACGTATAGGAAAAAAGGTCACGTCTACCCAGTGAGTTGCGGAGCAAGATATGAAATTGCGGAGCGGAAATAAAAAAGGACTCGCCTAATAAATCAAGCAAGTCCTTGTTTTGATTGGTGCCCGAACCCGGAATCGAACCGGGACGCCCTTACAGGCGGGGGATTTTAAGTCCCATGCGTCTACCAGTTTCGCCATTCGGGCGGCAGCGCGATGAAGCGGCCCAGGAGGTTTTGTCGATCAGACCCCTTGAGCGTTGCAGCAGGCTAGGGAATATATAGATCCAGTCCTCTCGGCGCAAGTTGGCGAGCGGTCTTTTTCAGATTATTCAAAGGCTTCGATGCAGAAAAAAACTCAACAGATCAGTGATCTACGTATTACAGGCAGCCCGGACCAGATCCGAGGTGCCTGGTTTCAGCACGGTCCCATCAACGTTGTTTCATCCGATCGATCACCACCGCCAGCAACAGGATCGAACCGCGAATCACGTACTGGTAGAACGTGTCGATGTTCTTCAGGTTCATCGCGTTCTCGATGATTGCCAGGATCAATACCCCGGCAATCACATGACGGATCATACCGATGCCGCCGCTCAGCGACACCCCGCCCAGCACGCAGGCGGATATCACTGTCAGTTCGAAGCCCTGGCCGATCATGGGTTGGCCGGAGGTCATGCGCGAAGCGAGGATCACCCCGGCCAGCGCGCCGATCAAGCCGTGTACGGCGAAGATGATGATCTTGGTTCGATCAACGTTGACCCCAGCCAGCAATGCCGCTTCCGCGTTGCCACCAATGGCCATGGTGTTGCGACCGTAAGTGGTGTAGTTGAGCAACCAGCCAAAAAACACGAAGCAGGCGATGGTGATCAGGATGGGCACCGGCACGCCGAACAACTGGCCGTTGCCAAATACGAAGAACTGCTCCTGCGATACCCCGACCGCTTTGCCGTCGGCAAAGATATAAGCCAGGCCGCGCACGATCTGCATGGTCGCCAAGGTGGTGATCAAGGCGTTGACTCGCAGCTTGGCAATCACGATGCCGTTGATCAGCCCGACGACAAGTCCCATCAATAATGCTGCGCCGATGCCCAGCATGACGCTCTCGGTATCGCGCATCACGATCGCCGCCACCACCCCGGCACAGGCGATCACCGAGCCCACCGACAAGTCGAAGTGCCCCGAAGCCAGGCAATACAGCATGGTGCAGGCCGCGATGCCCACGGTTGAGATCGCCAGGCCCAGTCCGCGCATGTTCAGCGGAGACAGGAAGTTGTCAATGAGCAAGGCGCAGAGCAGAAAGATCCCCGCCGCCGCCATCAGCATTGCCCAGTTGTCGAGCAGGCTACGCAGGTCCAGGGGTTTGCGCGCCGTCGGCAACGCGTTGTTTTGGCTTGTCATATTCACCTCTTCAGTTCGCCAGGCCGTCGGCACGTTGGCTCGGCAGAGCCAATTGCAGCAGATTGGATTCAGTGGCGTGTTCGCGGCTTTTTTCGCCGCGCAACGCGCCTTCACACAGCACCAGGATACGATCGGAGATACCCATCACTTCCATCAAGTCGCTGGACACCACGATCACCGCAATGCCGCTGGCCGCCAGGTTATGGATGATCTGGTAAATCTCCGCCTTCGCACCGATATCGATACCTCGCGTCGGCTCGTCGAGCAGCAGCACCTTCATCGGCATCGACAGCCAGCGACCCAGAATCGCCTTCTGCTGATTGCCGCCGGAGAGGTACATGATTTTCTGCGCCGCGCTCGGAGTCTTGACTTTCATGGCCTGGATTTGCTGGTCGGCGTTGGTCTTTTCCCAACCCTCGCGCAACAGCCAACCAAAGGCCGAATGACTGCCACGGGCACTGATATTGATGTTCTCAGCGACGCTGGACAGCGGGATGATGCCTTCCTTCTTGCGGTCTTCCGGGCACAGCAGCACGCCGGCGGCAATGGCATCGCGCGGTGAGCGCAGCTGCAGTTTTTCGCCGCAGAGTTGCAACTCGCCGGCCGTGGCACGCTCCAACCCGCTTAACAGACGAAACAGTTCGGTACGCCCCGCGCCCACCAGCCCGAACAGCCCGAGGATCTCGCCCTTGTGCACCTCGAAACTGACCGGCTCACGCAGACCCGGCCCGGTTATACCGTCGACCTTGAGCGCCACCTCGCCCCGTTCACGCGGGCGGTAATCGTAGATGTCCTGGATGTCACGCCCGACCATGCAGGTGACCAGTTGGTCGTGGGTCAGCGCCTGCATGTCGTCGAAGGTGCGCACGTAGCGACCGTCCTTGAACACGGTCACCGCGTTGCAGATACGAAAGACTTCTTCCATGCGATGGGAAACGTACAGCACCACTTTGCCCTCATCGCGCAAGCGCGCGATGATCGCCATCAAGCGGTCAATCTCGCGCGCCGAGAGGCTGCTGGTGGGCTCGTCGAAGGCAATCACATGGGCGCCGCGGGACAGCGCCTTGGCGATTTCCACTAGTTGCCGCTGGCCCAGGGACAAGCGACCGAGTTTCTCCTGTGGGTCGATTTCGTCGGCCAGGCCCTTGAGGCACGCCAGCGCCTGCTGACGCAGCAGCCCACGATTGACCACGCCAAAGCGCGACGGCAAATGCCCGAGGAAGAGGTTTTCGGCGACGCTCATTTCCGGCACCAGGTGCAGTTCCTGGTGGATCACCGCCACGCCGCAGGCGATGCTGTCGGCGGCGCATTTGAAGGCCATGACCTGCGCGCCGATCTGCACGGTGCCGCTGCTCGGAATATAGGCACCGCCGAGGATTTTCAGCAGCGTCGACTTGCCCGCGCCGTTCTCGCCCATCAAGGCATGCACCTGGCCTGGCTGCGCGCTGAAGCTGATGCCATCCAGTGCCTTGACGCCAGGGAAGGTTTTGCCGATGCCGTCAAAACGCAGACTGGCTCCGGCAATGGGTTGTTGTTCATTCAGTTGCACGTGCATAACCACCTCATCACACCGGTCAGGCAGCCCTGTGGCCAGGGCCGCCGAGGAAAGCGAACGGCCTTATTTCCACAGGCCGATCTTTTCCAGTTCCTGCTTGAAATTGTCACGGGTGATCAGCGTCACTTCGTCCATCGCCGTGTACTTCGGCGGCTCGGTGCCTTTGGTTACCCAGTCGAACATCATCTTCGCGGTGTTGTAGCCCTCGATGTGCGGGCTGGGCAGCATCGAGCCGAAGAAGCCGCTGTTGACCTTCTTCAGTTCACCGATGGCATCGGTGCCGTTGATGCCGATACCGATCACGTTGGCGGCGGCAAACCCGGCGCTTTCGGTGGCGCGCACGCCGCCCAGCACCGTGTTGTCGTTCATGCCGCCAATAATCAGGTTCTTCACGCCGCTGGGCAGCTTGACCAGGGCCGAGTTAGTGGCGTCCATGCTGCCGGGGACGTCCAGAGTCTTGAGGGCCGCGGTGAGGATATGGTCTTCAGGAATGCCCGCTTCTTTCAGGGATTGGATCGAGCCGTCGGTGCGCTTTTTACCGGTGTCGAGTTCGTTGTAGGTATTGATCACCGCGTAGGTGTCTTTCCAGTCCCAGCCACGTTTTTTCGCTTCGGCGGCCATCGCGGCGCCCTGCTTCTGGCCGACTTCGAAGGCGGCCATGCCCAGGTACGGCACGTCTTCCATGAAGTTGCCCTTGGCATCGACAAAACGGTCATCCACCGCCATGACTTTCAAGCCATTGCGCTTGGCCTTGGCGACGATGGCCGGGCCGAGGGCGACGTCCGGTGGGCAGATCACAAAGCCCTTGGCGCCATTGGCGGCCAGGCTGTCGATGGCCGACAGGGTTTTCTCGCCATCCGGCACGGCGATCTTGATCACGGTGAAACCATGGTCCTTGCCGGCCTTTTCGGCGAATGCCCATTCGGTCTGGAACCAGGGCTCTTCAGCCTGCTTGACCAGGAAGCCGATCTTCACTTCTTCGGCGGCCAGCAACAGCCCGCTCAGGCTCATGGCCGAGACTGCCACGGCGGCGCAACATAGGGAACGGATACCACGACGACGATTCATACGGTGACTCCTTGTTGTTTTTTTGAGAGTTCGTAGTACTGCGGTAGAGCAAAAAGGTGTTTATTACCCGGCAAATCGATGGCAGGTTTTCCCGGCCACATCCACCTCAATCGCCAGTACCGCGCCATCCAACGGGTGATCCAATGGACTGGCAGCGCTGGTGATGTACAAGGTGCTGAGGTTCGGGCCGCCGAATACGCAACTGGTCGGGCGACTGACTGGCAGCTCGATCACACGCTCGACTTCACCCTCCGGGGTCAGGCGCAGCAAGCAACTGCCGTCCCAGCGCGCATTCCAGATATAACCCTCAGCGTCCATCGCCGAACCATCCGGACCTCCACGCGCGTGCGGCCCGAACCACACCGCCGCGCGGCCAAGCTGGCCGTCGGCATGGATCGAATATTGATACAGCGTGCCGTCCAGGCTGTCGCCGAAATGCACCTGAGTAGCCTCATCGTTCCAGAGCAAAGTGTTGGGGATCCCCAGACCTTGCAGTAAGCACGTGACCCGCGCATCGGCGTCCACGCGAAACAGGCCACCGGAACGGCGCAACACGGGCAAATCTTCGCCATGCTCGCCGATGTTGTTCTGCATGGTGCCGAGCCACAGCCGCCCCTGGGCATCACAGCGAGCTTCATTGCCACGATTGCCCGGTTGCGGGTCGGCCACACACAACAAGGTCAAGCACGGCGCGTGTTGCTCCGAGGCCAGATCAAGGCGATACACGCCGCTGCTCATGGTCACCAGCGCATCACCGCTGGCACACGGGATAAACGCCGACGCATGCTCGGGCAGATGCCAGACCTGCAGGCTGTCGCCGATCAGGCGCAGCGCCTGTTTGCCGGCGATATCCACCCAATAGAACGCCTGGGTGGGCGCGTCCCAGAACGGCCCTTCGCCCAATTGCGCACGGTGTGCGGTAACAGCGTTACACGACATGAAGCCTCCTGGATTATTGTTGTTCTCAGGTGCATGTTTTTAAGTGGCGAGTGGCGCCCCCACTAAAGCGCTTCGCGGGTTGGCACGCCATCCACCAACCGCTGAATGCGCAGCGGATTAGTATTTTTCAACGCGTCAGGCAGCAAGCTGTCCGGGTAGTTCTGGAAGCACACGGGGCGCAGGAAACGGTCGATGGCCAGCGTGCCCACCGAGGTGCCACGGGCATCGGAAGTGGCCGGATACGGTCCACCGTGCACCATCGAATCGCAGACCTCGACGCCGGTCGGATAACCGTTGAGCAGAATGCGGCCGACCTTGTGTTCAAGCAAGGGCGTCAGTTCGGCAAATTGCGCCAGGTCCGAAGGTTCACCAATGATCGTCGCCGTCAGTTGACCGTGCAGGCCGTGCAAGGCGGCGCTAAGTTGCGCCTGGTCGGCGACCTCGACGAACACCGTGGTCGGGCCGAACACTTCTTCTTGCAGCACTGCATCGCCATTGATCAACAAGCTGACATCCGCCTTGAACAACTGTGGCTGGGCCTGATTGCCCGCTTGAACATTGCCCGCCAAGTGCTGGATCCCAGGATGCGCCAGGAGTTTTGCCAAGCCTTTGCCATAGCTGCTCAAGGTGCCCGCGTTGAGCATGGTCTGGGCCGGTTGATCACCGATCAGTTGCACCACCTGTTGGGTGAACGCTGTGAACTGCGGCGAAGCAATGCCGATCACCAGGCCCGGATTGGTGCAAAACTGGCCGCAGCCCTGCACCACCGAGGCCGTCAAATCACCGGCCACGGTTTCCGCCCGCGTCTGCAGCGCCTGCGGCAGCACGATGACCGGGTTGATGCTGGACATCTCGGCGAACACCGGGATCGGTTGCGGGCGTGCCGCCGCCATGTCGCACAAGGCGCGCCCGCCTTTGAGCGAGCCGGTGAAACCGACCGCCTGGATCGCCGGATGCTTGACCAGCGCTTCACCGACGCCGCCACCGAAGATCATGTTGAATACACCGTCCGGCATACCCGTGGTGTGAGCCGCACGCAGGATCGCATCGGCCACCTGTTCTGCGGTCGCCATGTGCCCGCTGTGAGCCTTGAACACCACCGGGCAGCCAGCGGCCAACGCGGCGGCGGTGTCGCCACCCGCGGTGGAAAAGGCCAGGGGAAAGTTGCTGGCGCCGAATACCGCCACCGGCCCCACGCCAATGCGGTACTGACGCAGATCGGGACGCGGCAGCGGCTGGCGCTCAGGCAATGCCTTATCAATCCGTGCACCGTAGAAATCACCACGCCGCAGCACCGTGGCGAACAGACGCATCTGGCCGCTGGTACGTCCGCGCTCACCTTTGATACGTGCGGCGGGCAGCGCGGTTTCGCGGCAGACCAGCTCGACGAAGTCATCGCCCAACGCATCCAGTTCATCCGCCACCGCGTCCAGAAACTGCGCACGCCGCTGCGCACTCAGCGCCCGGTAGGCGGGGTAAGCCGCTGCGGCAGCCTTGGCCGCCGCATCCACTTCCTGCTCGGTGGCCTGGTAAAAGACGTGAGGCAAGGTGTCGCCGGTGCTGGCATCGACGCTCTGCAGCGTGACGCTGCCCATGGCGCTGCGTTGACCGCCGATGTAGTTGTGGCCGAGAAACTGGGTCATGTGGGTCTCCTTAAAGCGGGTTGACGTTGCCGGGTTCAAACACGGTATCGACAAGCTCGATACCGTTGATCAACGGTGCGCCGAATTCGGCTTGGCTGATTTCGAACACGTCCCCCGGCTGGGTACGTATACCGTCGGCAAATGACAGGGTGGCGGTGCCGAAAAAGTGAATGTGTACATCGCCCGGCTTGAGGAACTGACGATATTTGAAATGGTGGTACTCGAGGTTTTCCAGGCTATGGCACATATTCGCTTCGCCACTGAGAAACTGGTTTTCCCAGAGCGTCTGGCCGTCGCGCACGATGCGGCTGGTGCCGGCCAGATGCTGGGGCAATTCACCGACCCGCAACTCCGGACCGTAACTGCAACTGCGCAGTTTTGAGTGAGCCAGGTACAGGTAATTCTTACGTTCCATCACATGATCGGAAAACTCATTACCTACCGCAAACCCCAGGCGGTACGGCTTGCCATCCTGACCGATCACATACAGGCCGCCAATCTCCGGCTCTTCGCCAGCGTCTTCGGCAAACGGCGGCACCGGGAACGGCTGACCTGGGCGCACGACAATACTGCCGTCGCCCTTGTAGAACCACTCTGGCTGTACCCCCGCCTGGCCAGACGCCGGTCTACCGCCCTCCACGCCCCATTTGAAAATACGCATGGTGTCGGTCATCGCGCTCTCGTCACCGGCCTGCTGGTGCATCTTGTCACGCGCCGAGGCGCTGCCCAGGTGGGTCAGGCCGGTACCGCTGACCAGCATGTGCGCCGGATCCGGATGATCCAGCGGCGGCAGAATTTTCAGCTCGGCCAACAACCCGGCGTAGTCATGACTGTCACCCAGGCCGAGGGTCTGTACTTGCTGCTGCAAACCAACCCCCGCCTCGATCGCCGCCAGCGCCAGTTCGCGAGTGGTGCGGGCGTGCTGCACTTCACGCACCAGACTGCCTTCAACCACGCCCACCCGACGCTCGCCGTTATTCAATTCGAACTGAACTAAACGCATGAATTTTCTCCTGATAATCGATTAAGTCCGTGTTGCACCGCGCGCACTGGCGGCAAACTGCTCGGCCGGCAGCACGTGCCTACGCTCCAACAACCAATACACCACACCTGTCAGCAGCAGACCGAACACCATCACGCAAGACAGGAAGTACAAGCCCGAAGACAGGGAGCCGGTGTATTCCTTGAGCGCGCCGATCACGAACGGACCGATATAACCCCCGAGATTGCCCACCGAGTTGATCAGCGCGATGCCCGCCGCCGCACTGGCGCCGGCGAAGAAACGTCCGGGCAAGGTCCAGAACACCGCGGTGCAGGAAAACAGCGCAAACGCCACCAGGCACAACGCCGCCAATTGCTGCACCGGCACCGTCAACCAGGCACTGAGGAACAAGCCGATCGCGCCCAGCACGTACAGCACCGCCAAGTGCCCATAGCGGTCATTCAGGCGATCGGAACTGCGCGGGATGATCAACAACCCGATAATCCCGAAGATATACGGCACCGACGATACGAAGCCGGTGGTCAAGTCGCTGCCGCCAAACTGCTTGATCAAAGTCGGCAACCACAGGCCCAGCCCGTAGATACTCAAGGTCACCGGCAGATAAAACAGCGCCAGCAGCAGCACACGCATGTCCTTGAGCGCATGCAGCGGATTGCCATGTCGAGTCTGGCCATAAGCTTGCAGGTCCTTGCTCAGTTCACCGGCCAACCAATCCTTCTCGGATTGGTTCATCCATTTGACCTGCTGCGGGCCATCCGGCAAATAACGCAGCACCGGCCAGGTCAGCAGGATCGCTGGCGTGCCGATCACGATGAACAACCACTGCCAGCCGTGCAGACCGAGAATCCCGTCCATGCCCAGCAGGCCGCCGGACACCGGCCCGGTGATCATCATCGCGATGGGTTGGGAGAGGATAAACAACCCAAGGATTTTGCCGCGATGGCGCACCGGAAACCATTGGGTGATGTAGTAGAGAACGCCCGGAAAGAACCCGGCCTCGGCCGCGCCCAGCAAAAAGCGCATCACATAGAAGCTGTGAGGCCCCTGGACGAAAGCCATGCCGATGGTGATCACGCCCCAAGTGATCATGATCCGCGCAAACCAGCGCCGGGCGCCGAAGCGATCGAGCATCAGGTTGCTGGGGATTTCAAACAGGAAGTAGCCAATAAAGAACAGCCCTGCCCCCAGACCATAGGCCGCATCGCCGATGCCGACGTCGGCGCCCATGTGCAACTTGGCAAAGCCCACGGCAGAACGATCCACGTAGGCGATCAGGTACAGCAAGATCAGGAAGGGAATCAGTTTCAGCGTGATGCGACGTATAAGCCGCAGTTCCTGGCTCATGAGATCGATCTCCGATTGTTGTTTTTATAGAAGCTGCGGGGGATGCCTCTCGCGGAAAACCGCCAGGGTCATACCTCAGTCAAAACCGACTATATAGTAATACTATTTACGCAACAACACTTCCAAACCGAAGATTTTGCGCTTATGTTAGCGCCACAGAGAACATATAGTCATACAATAAGAGAGTTGATCATGTCTGATAAAAAAACCGGTCTGCGCTCCGCCCAGTGGTTTGGTACCGCCGACAAAAACGGCTTTATGTACCGCAGCTGGATGAAGAATCAGGGGATTGCCGACCACCAGTTCCATGGCAAGCCGATTATCGGCATCTGCAACACCTGGTCGGAGCTGACGCCCTGCAACGCGCACTTTCGCCAGATTGCCGAGCACGTGAAACGCGGCGTGATCGAGGCCGGCGGTTTTCCCGTCGAGTTTCCGGTGTTCTCCAACGGCGAATCGAATCTGCGCCCCACCGCGATGCTCACCCGCAACCTGGCCAGCATGGATGTCGAGGAAGCCATTCGCGGCAACCCGATTGACGGCGTGGTGTTGCTGACCGGCTGCGACAAAACCACCCCGGCGCTGCTGATGGGGGCCGCCAGTTGTGACGTACCGGCCATCGTCGTCACCGGTGGGCCGATGCTTAACGGTAAACACAAGGGCCAGGACATCGGTTCGGGCACCGTGGTCTGGCAGCTCAGCGAGCAGGTCAAGGCCGGCACCATTACCCTGGACGATTTCCTCGCGGCCGAGGGTGGCATGTCGCGCTCGGCAGGCACCTGCAACACCATGGGCACCGCCTCGACCATGGCCTGCATGGCCGAAGCGCTCGGTACTTCCCTGCCCCACAACGCGGCGATCCCAGCAGTGGATGCGCGACGTTATGTACTGGCGCACATGTCCGGCATGCGCGCGGTGGAGATGGTCCGCGAAGACTTGAAGCTGTCGAAGATTCTCACCAAGGAAGCCTTCGAAAACGCGATCCGTGTCAACGCCGCCATCGGCGGCTCGACCAACGCGGTGATTCACTTGAAAGCCATCGCCGGGCGTATCGGTGTCGAGCTCGACCTGGATGACTGGACCCGCATGGGCCGTGGCATGCCGACCATCGTCGACCTGCAGCCGTCCGGGCGTTTCCTGATGGAAGAGTTCTACTACGCTGGCGGCCTGCCCGCCGTATTGCGCCGCCTTGGCGAAGCCAACCTGATCCCGCACCCCGACGCGCTGACCGTCAACGGCAAGTCCTTGGGCGAAAACACCCAGGACTCGCCGATCTACGGCCAGGACGAAGTGATCCGCACCCTCGACAACCCGATCCGCGCCGACGGCGGCATTTGCGTACTGCGCGGCAACCTCGCGCCGCTGGGTGCCGTGCTCAAGCCTTCGGCGGCCAGTCCCGAGCTGATGCAGCATCGCGGCCGCGCCGTGGTGTTCGAGAACTTCGACATGTACAAGGCGCGGATCAACGACCCGGAGCTGGACGTCGACGCCAGCTCGATCCTGGTCATGAAAAACTGCGGCCCCAAGGGATATCCCGGCATGGCCGAAGTCGGCAACATGGGCCTGCCGGCCAAGCTGCTGGCCCAGGGTGTGACCGATATGGTGCGTATTTCCGATGCACGCATGAGCGGCACGGCTTACGGCACGGTCGTGTTGCATGTCGCGCCGGAAGCGGCGGCCGGTGGACCGCTGGCAACCGTGAAGGAAGGTGACTGGATTGAACTCGATTGCGCCAACGGGCGCCTGCACCTGGATATCCCGGATGCCGAACTGGCAGCGCGCATGGCTGACTTGCCACCGCCAGAAAAACTGATCGTGGGCGGTTATCGCCAGCTGTATATCGACCATGTGCTGCAGGCCGACCAAGGCTGTGACTTCGACTTCCTGGTCGGTTGCCGTGGCGCCGAAGTCCCGCGTCATTCCCACTGAAAGTCACGGGAGCAATGCTATGATGCGCCGTATTTCGTCAGAGTAACCTCCCAGCTATGGATCCCCAGCCGCCCAAGCCACGCAAGAGCATGCATGCCCAGATCGTTCAAGACCTGGGCATGCACATTGTCTCCGGACGCTTCAAGCCGGAAGAACGATTGCCCATGGAAGCGACACTCTGCGAAGAGTACAAGGTCAGTCGCTCGGTGCTGCGCGAGGCGACCCGGGTGCTCAGCGCCAAGGGGCTGGTGTATTCCAAGCCACGGGTGGGCGCGGTGGTACGTCCGCGCTTGAAATGGCATTTGCTCGACCCGGACGTCCTGTCGTGGCTGATGCAGTCGACACCCCACAGCGAGTTCTTCAACACCCTTGCCGGCGTACGCCGCATCCTTGAGCCGGAAATCGCCGCCATGGCCGCCACCACGGCGACCGACGCGGACATCGGCATTATCGAAAAAGCCTATCTGTCCATGGAAACCGCCCAGACCCACGAGGAGCTGTTGCAGGCTGACCTGGATTTCCACCGCGCAATCGCCGACGCGACCCGCAATGACTTGCTCGCATATATGTGCAACATGCTCTCGTTACCGCTTCGCGAGTCGATCAACATCACCAACCGGCGTCCCGATATCCAACGCCTGAGCCTGCCCCGGCACAAGGCGATACTCACCGCCATCAAAAACCGCGACGCACTCGGCGCACGGCACGCTTCGCTGGTGCAGCTTGACGACACCCGCGTGGCGCTCGATACCGTGATGAATGTACTGACACCGCTGTAACGCACCGTCAGGCGGCCCGGGTCTACAGCTCGTAACGCAGCCCCATGCCCACGGTGCGTGGGGCGCCGACCGTGGCGCCTACGTAGTCGCCACCGCCCTGCTGATATTCGCGTGGCGTACAACCAAACTCACGCCGAAACACCGTATGCAGATACTGCGCCGACTTGAAACCGCACTTCTGCGCAATGTCGGCAATCGCCAAATCGCTGCGCTCAAGCCCCTTGGCCGCCGCCGCCAGTTTGAAACGCAGGATCTCGTCGTGCACGCTGCAGCCGCGTACCTGGCGAAAGTGCGACTCCAGGGAGGAGCGCGACACGCCCACATACCCCGCCACCTGGGCGGTCTTGATGCCCTGGCAAGCGTATTGCCGGATAAATAGCAGCGCCTGCATCACATACGGGTTGCCCAAGGGTTGATGCAAGCTGGAGGCCTGCACGTTGATTGCCTCCGGCGGCACCAGGATCTGCGTCCCCGTGGATGGCATTCCGTGCAGCATCTGGTGCAGCACGTGCGCGGCGGTGCGGCCCATGGTTTCCGTGCCCTGGATCACGGAACTCAGTGGCACCCGCGTCAGGGTACGGGTCAACGGGTCGTTGTCGATGCCGATCAACGCGACTTGCTCCGGCACGGCAATTCCGGCGGTCAGACAGGCTTGCAGCAGTTGGCGCGCCCGAGCGTCACTGACGGCGATGATGCCGATGGGCTTGGGCAGGCTTTGCAACCAGGCTATCTGCTGTTCCACCGCGCTGTCCCACAGCGGTGCGCTGGTGCCCATGCCGCGATAAACCTCGGCGTGCAGGCCGTCGCGCTGCAACAAGCGGCGAAAGGCCTGTTCGCGTTCCTGCGCCCAGCGATTGGCTTGAGCTTCGGGCAGGCTGAAACAGGCAAACCGTGTCAATCCGGCTTCGATCAGGTGCGCGTAGGCCAACTTCATCAACGCTTCATTATCGGTGGCGACATACGGAATGCCCTTGGGGTAGGCGCGTTCATCCTGATACGACCCGCCCACCGCCACGACCGGCAGCTTGATCCCTGCCAACGCCTCGCCGATCAGTGGGTCATCGAAATCGGCAATGATGCCGTCGCCCTGCCAGCGTTCGATACCTCTCAAGCGACAGAGAAAATCCTCCTCCAAAAACAGGTCCCAGGACGCGCGGGTGCTGCTCAGGTAGTTGCCGATGCCGGTAATGATGCCGCGGTCGTAAATCTTGCTGCCGTTGAACAACAGCGCAATGCGGTGAACAGGCGGTAGGGTTTTCATTGTTGTTGTCCTGAGGCCGGTCTGCACAGACTAGGCCCGCGCACGTCATAGCTCAATACTCAAAATCGCACCACACCTTGGTGGTTTTCATAATCAGCGCCCCCTGAGCCGTTGCTAGTATCCAGACACCGTCAAGAACAATAAGGAAACCGCACATGCCGTACTTTCCCGGTGTCGACAAGATCCGCTACGAAGGCCCCGACAGCGATTCTCCCCTGGCCTTCCGTCATTATGACGCCAACCGACTGGTGCTCGGCAAACCCATGCGTGAGCACCTGCGCATGGCGGCCTGCTATTGGCACACCTTTGTCTGGCCGGGTGCCGACATGTTCGGCATGGGCACTTTCAAGCGTGCCTGGCAGCACGCCGGCGACCCCATGGAACTGGCGATCGGCAAGGCTGAAGCGGCGTTTGAATTCTTTTCCAAACTGGGTATCGACTACTACAGCTTCCACGACACAGACGTTGCGCCCGAAGGCAGTTCGCTCAAGGAATACCGCAACCACTTCGCGCAAATGGTCGACCACCTCGAACGCCACCAGGAACAGACCGGCATCAAGCTGCTGTGGGGCACCGCCAACTGTTTCAGCCACCCGCGTTTTGCCGCCGGTGCCGCGAGCAACCCGGACCCGGAAGTGTTCGCCTACGCCGCCGCCCAGGTGTTCAGCGCCATGAATGCCACCCAGCGCCTCAAAGGCGCCAACTATGTGCTGTGGGGCGGACGCGAAGGCTACGAAACCCTGCTCAATACCGACCTCAAACGTGAGCGTGAACAGCTCGGGCGTTTTATGCGCATGGTGGTCGAGCACAAGCACAAAATCGGTTTCAAGGGCGACCTGTTGATCGAACCCAAGCCGCAGGAACCCACCAAACACCAATACGACTACGACAGCGCCACGGTCTTCGGTTTTCTGCATGAGTACGGTCTGGAGCACGAGATCAAGGTCAATATCGAGGCCAACCATGCGACCTTGGCCGGGCACAGTTTCCATCATGAAATCGCTACGGCGCTCTCGCTGGGGATCTTCGGCAGCATTGACGCCAACCGTGGCGACCCGCAGAACGGCTGGGACACCGACCAATTCCCCAACAGCGTCGAGGAGATGACCCTCGCCACCTACGAAATCCTCAAGGCCGGTGGATTCACCCATGGCGGCTACAACTTCGATTCCAAGGTACGACGCCAGAGCCTGGACGAGATCGACCTGTTCCACGGCCACGTTGCCGCCATGGATGTACTCGCCCTGGCGCTGGAACGTGCGGCAGCGATGGTGCAGAACGATCGGCTCCAGCACTTCAAGGACCAGCGTTACGCCGGCTGGCAGCAGCCGCTGGGCCAGGCGGTGCTCGCCGGGGAGTTCAGTCTCCAGTCACTCGCCGAGCACGCGTTTGCAGGCGAGCTGAATCCCCAGGCGGTGAGCGGCCGGCAGGAGATGCTCGAAGGTGTGGTCAACCGGTTTATCTACACCTGATGACGCTGTGACATTTGCGCGACAAATCTATGCGCGCAACGTACCGCGACGCTCTACAGTTCTACCGGCATCGATTCATCGTCAGGCAGTGTCTTTCAAACAACAATAAGAGGACGCACCACCATGAACACTTTAAAACGCACGCTGCTCGCCAGCGCCCTGGCCCTGCTCGCCCTTCCAGTCGTAGCCGATCCAGCCCATCCGAAAATCGGTTTTTCCATCGATGACCTACGCCTGGAACGCTGGTCGCGCGACCGCGATTACTTCGTCGCGGCGGCGGAAAAAATGGACGCAAAGGTCTACGTACAGTCAGCCGATGCCAACGAGCAGAAGCAGATATCGCAGATCGAAAACCTGATCTCCCGCGGTGTCGATGTAATCGTCATCGTACCGTTCAACGCCACTGTGCTGACCAACGCCGTCGCCGAAGCCAAGAAGGCCGGGATCAAGGTGGTGTCTTATGATCGGCTGATCCTCAATGCCGATATTGACGCCTACATCTCCTTCGATAACGAAAAGGTCGGCGAGATGCAGGCCAGCGGCGTTTTGCAAGCAGCGCCCAAGGGCAACTACTTTCTGCTCGGCGGCGCCCCCACCGACAACAACGCCAAGGTCCTGCGCGAAGGTCAGATGAAAATCCTGCAACCGGCAATCGACAAGGGCGATATCAAGATTGTCGGGCAACAATGGGTCAAGGAATGGAACCCCACCGAAGCCCTGAGCATCGTTGAAAATGCCCTGACCCGCAACGACAACAAAATCGACGCTATCGTTGCCTCGAACGACGCCACTGCGGGCGGTGCGATCCAGGCCCTGGCCGCGCAGAAACTCGCCGGCAAGGTGCCGATCTCCGGTCAGGACGCCGATCTGGCCGCGATCAAACGCGTGATCGATGGTACCCAGACCATGACCGTCTACAAGCCACTCAAACTGATTGCCTCTGAAGCCGCCAAGCTCTCGGTGCAACTGGCGCGTAACGAAAAACCTACCTACAGCTCGCAATACGACAATGGCCGCAAAAAGGTCGACACCATCCTGCTGACGCCTACCTCCTTGACCAAGAACAACATCGACCTGCTGGAAAAGGACGGGTTTTATACCAAAGAGCAGATGGCCGGGAAGTAATCCTTCGGTAAATCTCCGTGCCCACACCCTGTAGGAGCGAGCGTGCTCGCGAAAAACCTGAGCGCAACACGTTTATCCAGGAAGCATGCGTTAGCGTTGACGTTTTTCGCGAGCACGCTCGCTCCTACAGGGGACGGCCGTCTTGTGAGCGTGTGCCATGTCCGATTACCTGCTGCAAATGAGCGGCATCGTCAAGACCTTTGGCGGTGTCAACGCCCTGAATGGCATCGATATCAAAGTCAAACCGGGTGAATGTGTCGGTTTGTGCGGCGAGAACGGTGCCGGTAAATCCACGCTGATGAAAGTCTTGTCGGCGGTCTATCCCCATGGCACCTGGGACGGTGAAATTCTCTGGGACGGCAAGCCGCTCAAGGCGCAGTCGATTCGCGATAGCGAAGCCGCCGGGATTGTCATCATTCACCAGGAACTGACCCTGGTCCCCGACCTGTCGGTGGCCGAGAACATTTTTATGGGGCACGAGCTGACCTTGCCCGGCGGGCGCATGAACTACCCGGCGATGATCCACCGCGCCGAAGCCCTGATGCGCGAGCTCAAAGTGCCGGACATGAATGTCTCATTGCCGGTCTCGCAGTATGGCGGTGGCTACCAGCAACTGGTGGAAATCGCCAAGGCCCTGAACAAGCAGGCACGCCTGCTGATTCTCGACGAGCCCTCGTCGGCCTTGACCCGCTCGGAAATCGAGGTGCTGCTGGACATCATCCGCGACCTCAAGGTCAAGGGCGTAGCCTGCGTGTATATCTCGCACAAGCTCGATGAGGTGGCCGCCGTGTGCGACACCATCTCGGTGATCCGCGATGGCAAACACATCGCAACCACGGCCATGGCTGATCTGGATATCACGCAGATCATCACCCAAATGGTCGGTCGGGAAATGAGCAACCTTTACCCTGCCCTGCCCCATGGGATCGGCGAGGTGATTTTCGAGGCGCGCCACGTCACCTGCTACGACGTCGACAACCCGGAGCGCAAACGCGTCGATGATATTTCGTTCGTGCTCAAGCGCGGCGAGATCCTCGGCATCGCCGGGTTGGTGGGCGCCGGACGCACGGAACTGGTGTCGACACTGTTCGGTGCCTACCCCGGCCGCTACAGCGCCGAAGTCTGGCTGGACGGCCAGTTGATCGATACGCGCACGCCGCTCAAGTCGATTCGCGCCGGGCTCTGCATGGTCCCCGAAGACCGCAAGCGCCAAGGCATCATTCCCGACCTCGGCGTCGGCCAGAACATCACCCTGACGGTGCTGGATAGTTACTCGAACCTGAGCCGTATCGACGCCGAAGCCGAATTGGGCAGCATTGAGCAGGAAATTTCGCGCATGCACCTCAAGACAGCGAGCCCGTTCCTGCCCATCACCAGTCTGTCCGGCGGCAATCAGCAAAAAGCCGTGCTGGCAAAAATGCTGATGGCCAAACCTCGGGTGCTGATCCTGGATGAGCCTACCCGTGGCGTGGATGTGGGCGCCAAGTACGAAATCTACAAACTGATGGGGGCACTGGCGGCCGAAGGCGTGTCAATCATCATGGTGTCCTCGGAACTGGCCGAAGTGCTGGGCGTATCCAACCGCGTGCTGGTGATCGGCGAAGGCCAGTTGCGCGGCGACTTCATCAACCAGGGACTCACCCAGGAACAGGTGCTCGCCGCCGCGCTCAGTCATAACAATAACGATCGGAAGACCGCGTAGATGAATCAGCTCAAACACTTTTTCACCCGCTACAAAATGCTTGCGCTGGTCATTGCCGTAGCGGTGATCTGGCTGTTCTTCAGTTGGCAGACCGAAGGCGGGTTCCTGACCCCGCGCAACCTCTCCAACCTGCTGCGGCAGATGTCGATCACCGGGATTCTCGCCTGCGGCATGGTCCTGGTGATCATCAGCGGCGAGATCGACTTATCGGTGGGCTCGCTGCTGGGCTTGCTGGGCGGTCTGGCGGCGATTCTCGACGTTGTCTATCAAATACCCTTGCTCGCCAACCTGAGTCTGGTCGCCCTGTGTGGCTTGATGATTGGCTTGGCCAACGGCTACATGACCGCTTACCTGCGCATCCCTTCGTTCATTGTCGGCCTGGGCGGCATGCTGGCGTTTCGCGGGGTTTTGCTGGGAATTACCGGTGGCACCACCATCGCCCCGGTATCGCCGTCGCTGGTGTATGTCGGGCAGGGCTATCTGCCGCATGCGGTCGGTACGGGGCTCGGTGTACTGCTGTTTGCCTTGACGTTGTTTCTGATCTGGAAACAGCGGCGCAATCGTGCCCTGCATGGCCTGGCGGCGCACTCGCTGATGCGCGACGGCTCGCGCGTGGTGGTGATTGGCGCAGTGCTGGCGGGGTTCGTCTATACCCTGAACAGCTACGACGGCATCCCGGTGCCGGTGCTGCTGCTCCTGATCCTGTTAGGTGTGTTCAGCTACGTCACCAGCCAAACCGTGTTCGGTCGCCGCGTCTATGCGGTGGGCAGCAATATGGAAGCCACGCGCCTGTCCGGCATCAACGTACAGGCGGTGAAACTGTGGATCTTCGGCATCATGGGCGTGATGTGCGCGCTCGCCGGCATGGTCAACACCGCGCGCCTGGCAGCCGGCTCGCCCTCGGCCGGCAGCATGGGCGAACTCGATGCGATCGCCGCCTGTTTCATCGGCGGCACCTCCATGCGCGGTGGTTCCGGCACCGTTTATGGCGCGTTGCTGGGCGCGCTGGTGATCACCAGCCTGGACAACGGCATGTCCATGCTCGACGTGGACAGCTACTGGCAGATGATTGTGAAGGGCGGCATTCTGGTGCTGGCGGTGTGGGTGGATGTAAGTACCCGTACGGGCCGGCGGTAAAGCCGACCACTCACTCTGTCATCACGTGCGGCATGGAAGTGCGCGAAACCATCCACGCCAGCATCGCCGCGACCAACAGAAACGCGGCGCTAGCGATTAAGGTGGCCTGGTAGCCGACGCCGTCGTACAGCACGCCCCCCACTGTCGCGCCGAGGGTAATCGCCAACTGAATCACGGCCACCATCAGCCCATCTCCCGTCTCGGCCTCTTGCGGCAGGGTACGTGAGAGCCAGGTGAACCAGCCTACCGGCGCACACGTTGCGATCAGGCCCCACGCCCCAAGCAACAGAGCGACAGTCCCTATCGAACTGCCATACATCAACAGCGCCACGGTAATCCCCGACATTAGCAGTGGGATGCTCATAAGTACCCGATACAGGTTGTTGTTCAATACCGAGCCGATCAGCATCGTCCCCGCCAAGCCTGACATGCCGATAATCAGCAACAACAGGGACAGTTCAGAACCATCAACCTGGGTCACCGACTCGAGAAACGGGCGCAAGTAGGTGAACAGCGCAAATTGACCCATAAACACAAAGCCGACAGCAGCCATTCCTAGAGCGACCTTGGCACTGCCCAGCAGTCGAAACACATCCATCGTCGAACCGACTTGCTGATCACTGGGCATTTTCGGCAAGGTCAACGCTTGCCAACAGAGCGCCACAGCAGCCAGCGGCACCACGCAAAAGAACGCCCCTCGCCAGCCGATCAGCCCCCCCATGTAACTGCCCACGGGCGCTGCGATGGCCGTGGCCAGGGCCGTACCGCCCTGAATCATGGCAATGGCTTTAGGCACAAAGTGCTCGGGGGCAATGCGCAGGATGACGGCGGTCGACATCGACCAACTGCCACCCACTGCAATTCCCAGAATGGCGCGACCGATCATCAATGTCGTGTAGTTCGGAGCCAAGGCCACGAGCGTACCCGAAGCCATCATCAAGGCTGTCAGGCCCAGTAATACGGGCCGACGGTCAAGTCGGCGGATGACTGAGGCGATAAACAGGCTGGTGATGACGGCAAAGATTCCGGAGATGGAAATCGCTTGTCCGGCCTGCCCTTCGCTCAGCGCAAGATCGGCCGCAAGCGGCGTGAGCAAGCTGACTGGCAGGAACTCCGAGGTCACCAAGGCAAAGGCGCACAACGCCATCGCCAGCACGGCGCCCCAAACCTGTCGGCTCGCGGCGGGTATCGCCAAAGAAGTGCGGGTCATCAGGCTCATTTCAGGTGGGTCAGAAAAAACGAGGTCAACGTGGCCAATGGAATCAGCTCCGTGCGATCGTAAAGGTCCACATGCCCGGCGCCCGGTACGATCACCAACTCCTTGGGTTGGCCAGCCAACGTGTAGGCCTCTTCGCTGAACTCGCGCGAGTGTGCATTTTCACCGGCGATGAACAACATCGGACGTGGCGAGATGGTCTCGATATCGCTGAACGGATAGAAATTCATAAACTTGACGTTGCTGGACAACGTCGGATGCGTGGTCAGCAAAGGTGACTGCCCCTTCGGAGTGAACTCGCCGCGCGGCGTGCGATAAAAGTCGTAGAATTCACGCTCAATGGCGTTGGATTTCTCACTCAGCTCATGGACCGTGCCGCTGGTGTAGCGGGTTTCGCCCCCCGTGAACTCGACGTAACGCTGATCAGCTGCCGCCGCGATCGCTTGCTTGCGTTGCGCGACGCTGAAGGCGTGCTTCAGACCATTACGATTAGCCGCGCCCATGTCATACATGCTAACCGTGGCGATGGCCTTCATCCGTGGGTCGATCTTGGCGGCGCTGATCACGAAACTCCCGCTGCCACAAATGCCCAGGACACCAATCCGGTTGCGATCGACCAAGCTATGTGTGCCGAGGTAATCCACTGCGGCGCTGAAGTCTTCCGCATAGATTTCCGGCGACACCAGATTACGCGGCTGACCCGCGCTCTCGCCCCAGAACGACAGATCGATCGCCAGGGTCACAAAACCCCGCTCCGCCAGCTTTTGCGCATATAGATTCGAGCTCTGTTCTTTGACCGCGCCCATGGGGTGCCCGACGATGATCGCGGGGTTTTTCCTGTCCGCACTCAGGCCCTTGGGCACAAACAGGTTCCCGACGATGTTCAGCTGGTACTGATTCTTGAACGTCACTTTTTGCATCGTGACCTCATTACTTTTGTAGAAATTGTCGGCGCCGTTGCTCATGTCTGCTCCCTGTACAGAGAGCGACGCCAACAGAAATCCAAGCGACATGACGAGCTTTTTCATAACGCGTGCTCCCGTTTGAGTGAAAGTAATGACCCATGAGGCTGTTGCGATCGCAGCCAATGCGGCCAAGGCTTGCGCTATTATCCGCACTCGACGCTTGTTTGATAATCTAATGAAACGTTGTTGTGCTTATCAGCAATACTAATCAATTGATTCGGAAGACCTGCGATGCGACGCCATAATCTGAATGATCTCCTGGCCTTTATCACCGTCGCCCGAGAAGGCAGTTTTACCCGTGCGGCGGCCCAGTTGGGGGTGACCCAGTCGGCGCTTAGCCAAACCGTATCCGGGCTTGAAAAGCGTTTGAAGATCAGGTTGCTGACGCGTACAACACGCAGCGTTTCGCCGACAAGCGCGGGTGAGCGCCTGATGCAGACCGTTGGTCATCGTCTGGATGAGATAGAGTTCGAACTGGATGCTCTAACCGAACTCTCGGAGAAGCCAGCCGGCACGGTGCGTATTACCTGCGGCGATTTCGTGCTGAGGACCTTGCTGCTTCCCAGGCTTGCGCCGGTGCTCCTGGAATACCCGGACATCAAGGTAGAGTTCGATATCAATTATGGTTTCCGGGACATCGTCGCCGACCGCTTTGATGCAGGCATACGCTTTGGGGCCACCGTCGATAAAGACATGATTGCCGTACCGATCGGTTCCACGGTCCGTATGGCGGCGGTGGCGGCGAAAGCGTATCTGGCCCGTCACGCCGCGCCTAAAAAACCCCAAGACCTGCTGCAACACGCGTGCATCGATATCCGCTTTCCGACCTTGGGAGGGACGGATGCCTGGGAGTTCGAAAAACGCGGTCGCAAGGTTAACGTACGCGTGGCAGGTCAAGTGGTCTTCAACACCAGCGCCCATGTACCGGCGGCGGCGCTCAGCGGATTGGGCATCGCTTACTTGCCGGAGGAGGAATTTGCCCCGCATATCGAGAGCGGTGATCTGGTGCGTGTGCTGGAAGACTGGTGCCCGACCTTCTCGGGCTACCATCTCTACTACCCAAGCCGCCGCCTGCCAACCCCGGCGTTTTCGCTGGTGCTCAATGCATTGCGCAGTGAGGTTTTTTGCTGAGGTCCAATCCTGCAGATTAGCCGGGAAGGCATGACGCTCACCACCCGGCTGTTCAGCGTCAGATAAACAGATCAACCCCCAGTTGGAAAGCCACCCACAACGCCAGGCCTGTGGCAAACAGCAGCGCGATGTTCTCGAAGAGGTTGTTGCGGTACTTCTTGTCCAGCAGCTTTTTTTGGTTGGACATGATCAGCAAGCCCAGGGAAATCACCGGCAGACCGATAATATTCAGCGCGCTGACGCCAATGGTCAGGGTCACGAAGTCCGGCATGCCGGGCAATGACCAGATCAACGGTGTGACCAGAATAAACAGCATGAACCATTTGTGCATCGGGTCATGGTGGAACTCTTTGCCGTACTTATCGCGACGCTTGGGGCGCACGTGTTGGAACGCATCGGTAATCAGCATCGGGAACGCAGTGGTTTTGCCGGAAATACTCGCGAACAGCGTGGCGAACACCCCGATGAAGAACACGTACCATCCGATCGAGCCAAAGTATATTTCCAGCGCCTTGCCCAGGTCGCTCAGGGTTTTCACTTCGATACCGTTGGGCCGCAGGATTTCCGCGCCGACGATCCAGATCGCCAAGTTGATGACGATCCCGACAAACACCGCAAACAGCAGGTCATTACGTTGAATACGCTTGTGTTGCGGCCCTACCCAGCCCTTTTGGCGCATCACATACGGATGCACGAAATTGGCAATCGAACCGGCCACGGCACCAATCACCGAGACCGCGACCAGCAAGGCACCGTGCACGCCTTCATCGGGCGGAATGCTGAAACCAATGGTGCCTTTGACGATGCCGACCACATCCGGCCCGGACATCACCGCCAACGCAATAAACGCCAGCGTCATGATCGCCAGCAGCACCTTCATCACGCCTTCGATCATCGAGTAAATATTGCGACCGACCAGCATCCACACCGCCAGTACCACCGCGAAGGAACATAACAAGGGTTGGTCGATTCTCAGCAACATCGCCAACGACTCACCCGCGCCCTTGATCATATAGGCGTTCATCAAGTGCCCCATCAACAAGGCATAGACGAGCATGAACCAGGCGAAAAACGGGTTCAGTTGCGCATAGCCCTGCAGGATGGTCATGCCTTGGTTATTGCACAGCTGGAAGCGCGCAATGATGTTGACGATCAGGTATCTCAACAGCAGAGACACGGCCAGCACCCACATCATGGCGTAACCATAATTGGCACCGGCCACGGATGAAGTGATCAGATCGCCCGCACCCAACCAGGACAGGACGGCAATGATGCCAGGGCCCAATAGTTTGAGTGTGCGGGCAAATCGGTTTTGCGTGGGCGCCGCAGCCTGGCCTTCGGCCGAAGGGATGCTGGTCATAGCGGGTATCTCCGATTATTTTTTTTGTAAGAACCGGCGTAGTCGAACACAGTAGGTACGACGTCGTACAACCATTATTTCAACTAGTTGTGTGGAAATGTTTCAGCCTTGCCCCCGCTGTTTCGTCAGGCGGCGCGCGTAGCCGGTTGCCGCTCATTGAGGGGGGATCGAATCTGTTAGAGGGCGCGTTGATTGACACGCTTGATGAGTTCTTCCGCTGACTCCTTGCGCTCGGAATAGCGATCCACCAGATAGTCCTGCCGATCACGCAGCAGCAACGTGAACTTGACCAACTCCTCCATCACATCCACGACACGGTCGTAGAACGGGGAAGGTTTCATTCGGCCGTTGTCGTCGAACTCCATGTAGGCCTTCGGCACGGACGATTGGTTGGGGATGGTGAACATGCGCATCCAGCGTCCCAGCACCCGCAGTTGATTGACCACGTTGAAAGACTGCGAACCTCCGCACACCTGCATGACGGCAAGGGTTTTACCCTGGGTCGGACGTACAGCGCCCATCGCCAGTGGCACCCAGTCGATCTGTGCCTTGAAGACCGCACTCATGGCGCCGTGACGCTCCGGGGAGCACCAGACCTGCCCTTCCGACCATTGCATCAATTCACGCAGAGCCTGGACCCGTGGGTGATCGACAGGCGCGTCATCTGGCAGCGGCAAGCCTGACGGATTGAAAATCCGGGCCTCGGCGCCAAAGTGCTCCAGCAGTCGCGCAGCCTCCTCGACCATCAAGCGACTGAAGGAGCGCTCACGGGTCGATCCGTACAACAGCAAAATGCGTGGTTTATGCAGGGAGGTCTTTTCGACACCCAGTTTATCTGCCGATGGAAGATCGACCAGATCGATATCGAGTTGGGGGATTGAGTCATCAAACATAGTCTTTGTCCTGCGCAACGGCGCTCTTGGAGTCATCGAACCAGCGGCGCTTCAACCAAAGGGCGACACCGACCAGGGAAATCAGCACCGGCACTTCCACCAACGGGCCAATCACCGTGGCAAACGCGACCGGCGACGCCAGGCCGAAGGTGGCAATGGCCACGGCAATCGCCAGTTCGAAGTTGTTGCTGGCGGCGGTAAAAGCCAATGCGGTGGTGCGTGGATAATCGGCGTTGAGCAATTTGCCCATCCAGAAACTGATGAAGAACATCACCACGAAGTAGATCGTCAGAGGGATCGCGATACGCAACACATCGAATGGCAATTGCAGTACCACGTCACCCTTGAGACTGAACATCGCCACGATGGTCAGCAGCAGTGCAACCAACGTCAGGGGGCTGATTTTTGGAATGAATCGCTCCTGAAACCAGGTTTCGCCTTTGCGTGCGATAAGGATCTTGCGTGTCAGGAAGCCCGCCAGGAACGGCACGCCCAGGTAGATCAGGACCGACTCGGCAATGCTGATAAAGCTGGTTTCAAGCACACTGCCTTCCACCCCGAACAGCGGCGGCAACAGTCCAAGAAAGACCCAGGCGTACACGCTGAAAAACAGGATCTGGAAGATGCTGTTGAAGGCCACCAGACCGGCGACGTACTGATTATTTCCCCCCGCGATCTGATTCCAGACCAGCACCATCGCGATGCACCGCGCCAGCCCGATCAGAATCAGGCCGGTCATGTATTCCGGCTGGTCACGAAGAAAGATGATCGCCAGTGCGAACATCAATACCGGTCCAATGATCCAGTTCTGGACCAGGGACAACACCAGGATTCGTTTGTCCTTGAAGACCTCAGGCAGTTCTTCATAGCGCACCTTGGCCAGCGGCGGATACATCATCACGATCAGGCCGATAGCGATGGGAATGTTGGTTGTGCCCACGGAAAGACTGTTGAGCCACTGCGGCCAACCTTCAAACAGGCTGCCCAGACCGATGCCCAGGGCCATGGCAAGAAAAATCCACAGCGTCAGGTAGCGGTCCAGGAAAGACAGGCGGCTTTTACCCATGATCATTGCTCCTGTGCTTACAACGTGCCTATCAAGGTCAGCTCTGCCTTGAGCCGTTCGGCACTCAACTGGGAAAGCGGCAATGCCAGGAAAGCGTTAATACGGGTTTTGATCTGTTCCACGGTGGCTTCAAAAGCGGCCTCGATCTCCTCTTGTGTGCCGTGGTACTCGGAAGGGTCCGCCAATCCCCAGTGCCCTTTCACCGAGAGGCCAAAAAATACCGGGCACGCTTCGCCAGCCGCTTTATCACACACCGTAATGACAAAATCAGGCGCCAGATTTTCGTGTGCATCATTGGATTTGCTGAACAGACCCTCGGTGGAAATGCCGGCGTTATTCAGGGTCTTGAGGCTGAGCGGATGCACCTGCCCCTTCGGCTGACTGCCGGCACTGAAAGCTGTCATGCCTTGTGGTGCCAGATGATTGAACACCGCCTCGCAGAGAATGCTGCGGCAGCTGTTGGCAGTGCAGAGAAACAGGATTTTCATCGGGAGGTCTCGTAGTCGAAGGCGGAATCAGGCGAGGGTGCTTTCACAGCACGTGGTTGCTCGTTCGGGGCGGCCAGCCATTTCATCAAGGCGCTTGGCATCGGGGCTCAACCAATGTTTGTTGGTATCAAGCACCACGCTCAGTACCTGATACACCCAGTCGGGGAGATTCGGGTGCAACCGGTAATAGACCCATTGACCTTGCCGACGATCTGACAGCAAACCGCACGTTCGCAACTGCGCCAGGTGCCTGGAGACCTTCGGCTGACTTTCATTCAACGCGCAGGTCAACTCGCAGACGCATAACTCTCCCTCTCGGGCAATGAGCAGCATCATGCGCACCCGATTGTCATCAGCCAGGCATTTGAAAACGGTGGTCGGGGTCAGGTGGTCAGCCATTGCTGTTCTCAGTGTCTGGTTTCACCCAGACAAACATCTCGGTGCGATCATGGATTTCGTGAAACGTGTGACGGAATGCATCGGAAACGCTTCAGCTCATACAGGTCAAAATTAATATATGCTTTTCCGTATATCATGGCAACGCATCACATCATTTTTATTTGGAAAAAATTAATCAACAAACGCAAACAGTCAGTATAAGCCACTTAAAAACGGCTGTTCGTCACCTGGAAACAACAGTAATAACGGGCTATCAATACATATGGACAATGTAATAAATCCGTCACCCACCTCAACAGTCAGGATCTTGGTTGCAGGCAGCCAGGACCAAGCCTGCAACTCCCCCCGCCGATAAGCGTTCTACCGAATGACCTAATCATGCTGTATCTGCGCGTGGCGTATTAATCGTTATTGGCTGGCAGCCGATGGGCCTGCACCTGCCCCCGTTCCGAGCCGGAATCTGCACTATTTTCTGATTACGCCCTCAGAATGTACATTCACGTCACTCTTATTGACACATGTGTACATTCGACATATTTTCATATCAACACACGCCTGATGTTCTGTTCCCGGAGCAACTACATGTCCAGCGATCCCTTGCTGCAGCCCTATAAGATCAAGAACCTGGTCCTCAGAAACCGAATCATGACCACCTCCCATGAGCCCGCCTATCCTGTCGATGGCATGCCGAAGGAGCTGTACCGGGCTTATCACGTGGAACGCGCAAAGGCCGGGGTTGCGCTGACCATGACTGCAGGCTCCGCCGCTGTTTCCCGCGACAGCCCTCCGGTGTTCAACAATGTGCTGGCGTACAAGGACGAGGTGGTCAAATGGATGAAGGACTTGACCGACGAATGCCACGAACACGGCGCGGCGGTGATGATTCAATTGACTCACCTGGGCAGGCGCACGCGCTGGGACAAGGCTGACTGGCTCCCGGTCGTATCACCTTCGCACCGCCGCGAAGCTTCTCACCGGGCCTTTCCAAAAAAGCTGGAAGACTGGGACATCGAACGAATCATCAAAGACTACGTAGACGCCGCCGAGCGCATGAAGGCGGCGGGCCTCGACGGTTTGGAGTTGCAGGCATACGGTCATCTGATGGACCAATTCTGGTCGCCCCTGACCAACGATCTCGACGGCCCTTACGGGGGCTCGCTGGAAAATCGGTTGCGTTTCACCTTTGATGTGTTGCGCGGCATCCGCCAGCGCTGCGGCGAGGATTTCCCGCTGGGGATTCGCTATACCGGTGATGAAGACCTGCCGGGCGGTTTCGGTGCCAAGGACGGCATACAGATTTCCCATAGGCTCAAGGACAGTGGCCTGGTCGACTTCCTCAATGTCGTTCGCGGACATATTGATACCGATGCCGGCCTCACCGATGTGATTCCGATCCAGGGCATGCGTAACTCGCCGCACCTGGATTTTGCCGGCGAGATCCGCACGGCCACCGGCTTCCCGACTTTCCACGCCGCCAAGATTCCGGACGTGGCCACCGCACGCCATGCCATCGCCTCCGGCAAGGTGGACATGGTCGGCATGACCCGGGCGCATATGACCGACCCGCACATCGTGCGCAAGATCATCGAAAAGCGCGAAGAAGAAATCCGCCCCTGCGTCGGCGCTAACTACTGCCTGGACCGTATCTACCAGGGTGGCGCGGCGTATTGCATCCACAACGCCGCGACCGGGCGCGAAACCAGCATGCCCCACGAGATTCCCAAGGCGCCCACCAAGCGCAAGGTGGTGGTGATCGGTACCGGCCCGGCGGGTCTCGAGGCAGCCCGGGTTGCCGGTGAGCGCGGCCACAACGTCACGGTGTTCGAAGTCGCCGACCAACCCGGCGGGCAAATCCGTCTGACCGCTCTGAGCGAGCGTCGTCGCGAGATGATCAGCATCATCGATTGGCGTATGGCGCAATGCGAACGCCTGGGGGTGAGGTTCCACTTCAACACCTGGGCCGACGCCGAGACAGTCCTGGCTGCAGAGCCGGATGTAGTGATCGTCGCGACCGGTGGCCTGCCGCACACCGAGGTTCTCAAACAGGGTAATGAACTGGTGGTGTCGACCTGGGATATCATTTCTGGCGACGTCAAGCCCGGCAACAACGTGCTGATTTTCGACGACGCTGGCGACCACGCGGCACTCCAGGCTGCCGAGGTCATTGCCAACAGCGGCGCGACGCTGGAAATCGTTACACCTGACCGCTCGTTTTCGCCAGAAGTGATGGCGATGAACCTGGTGCCGTACATGCGCAGCCTGCAAGACTTGAACGTTACCTTTACGGTCACCTATCGGGTTGACTCGGTAGAAAAACGTGAGGGTCGGTTGGTGGCACATTTCGCTAGCGACTATGGGCCGGTGCACAAGCAGAGAGTGGTCGATCAGGTGGTGGTCAACCACGGCACCCTGCCCCTGGACGACCTGTACTTCGATCTGCGCGCCCATGCGAGCAACAACGGCGCGGTTGAACAGCACGATCTGCTCGCCGGAAAGCCGCAACATATCGTGACCAATCCGCAAGGCCGTTTCCAGCTGTTCCGGATTGGCGATGCGGTGTCGGCGCGCAATACCCATGCCGCCATCTACGATGCACTACGACTGCTCAAAGACATCTGAAATCATGCTTTTATCAAGCCTTAAACTGCCTCACTGAGCCTCTGTGAACGTCTCATCGAAGGTGTCCAGCAACGGCACAAACACCCCCGGCTCTTTTTCGGCGTAACCGAACTTCCCGTAGAATCGATCCAACTCGCGCTGCTTGGGTACTTTCCCGGTAAAAATACTCACGTAATGCGGAATGCGCTGAAAACGCACCGTGATCAGCTCACCGGTGTTCATCGTGATGTAGCCGATCTGGGTCAGGTAAATCGTTCGAGCCCGGGTATCGGCGCCTTGGCTGTCATAACCAAAACGCCTGAACATGCTCGCCAAGGCGCTCATGCGCTGTTCGTCCACGACCGAGACTTCACGGGCGACCTCATCCGACTGCAACGCCCAGCTGCGCACGGCGAACTCGAACGGTGAATCGAACAATTCAGGGTTCAGCCAGCACTCGAAAACATTCAGGATCGCCTCGGAGATGCTTTCCGCATAGCTTTCGGTTTGCCGGATCAGCCCCCCCTGTATTGGTCTCTCGCCAACGCGCCAGCAACGCGGCCAACAACTGTTCGCGATCCTCGAAAAACCAGTAGAAGCTGGTGCGCGACAGGCCGAGGCGCTTGGCCAGCGGCATAACCCGGACCGCATCGATACCTGACTCTTTGAGGGCATCATAAGCGGCCTCCAGCCAACCCTCGGCGGATCCCCGCCAGCCGGCCTCCTGGGCCTTACCTCGTGCCTTCCCTAACTGGCGCATCGCGCTTACCTTGTTCAAAAATGCGTAGCGCGAATGTAGCCCGGCGACCGCAAAATGTACATCCAAGTACAGTTTGCTGACTTCTTGCCTCAGCGTTTGCCCAACACCTTGCTGAACGTCTGCTCAGGTGGCTGCAACCAGCGCGCCTGAACCAGCAACGGCGTCACCGCTGCGCCCGGTTCAACCTGCCCGTCCACCTGCAAGCGCTGACGCTGCAGGTCGGCTTCGATCTGGAACTGGTGCTCTGCCGGTAATTGCAGGTTCGCCGACAACCGCAGCCCTTCCAGACACTTCAGCTCAAGTCGGGTGTTTCCGAGGTTGAGCGTCCACGGGCTCAGTAGCGCCAGATCGCGGCCCGACAGCTCGCCCTCTGCGCTGCGACAGGTGCGCCCGGCACCGCTGACCTGCAAGTGTCCCGCCCAACTGCCATCCAGCACGAACATCGACGGGGGCATCGCGTTGACCGCCTGGGGTGCCAGCGTCGCTTGCCAGTTCCAGGGCCAGCCGTGAATCGACAAGGCCCAGATTCGCTGCTGAAAGCCCAGGTTCAATTGCGCCTCTCGCGCCCAGGGCCGGACCGTCCACTGCACCGGTCCAAAGGCACCGAGCCGAGTGGCACGGCCATTCCACAGGCTGCCGGAGATTCCGCCAGGCTGCCAGCCGGAGGGCCAAGCCAACTGCCGGGCGACAAAAGCCGCCGGCACGTTCAGTAGCAAGGTCAGAACAAACACCAAAGCCGCCCATGCGATGGCACGATTCATGGCCCAGCCGCCCCCTCCGCCACTTCCAGGCTGAACGCATAGCCCTGGCCGCCCTGCGACAGGCTCCACTGCAGCGGTCGTCCGCCTTGTTCCTGCACGGTGCGTAGCAATTGCTGCAAGGCCTCGGGCCCAGGCAGTTCACCTTGCAGTTGCCATCGGCCGTCCTGCTGTTCGACATGGGTCAATACCCACTGTCGCGACGCAGCCAGCGCCTGCCATTGCTCGTTGGAAAACACGGCGGGTGGCGCCAGTGCCTGGGCCTGTTGCGCCAACACCTGCCATTCCCGCGCGTCCTGCCAGGCCGCCAGCAGCGGCCGTGTGATGAGTACCAGCAGCAACAGCAGCACCATTGACCAGCCTGCCAGCACACAATAGCGACGCATTGGCGGCAGTTGCCTGAAACTGGCCAGGTACTCAAGCAACCGGGTGCTCATGGCTGTTCTCCCAAATCGAAACTCAACTGCAAATCAGCAGCCCCGCCCTGCGGCTCGCCACTCAACTGGGCACCGGCGGCCTGGGCCATTGCCTGCCACTCGGCCACCGCAGGTCGAGGCCCGCTACCACTCAGGCCGAGACGCCATAAGCGCCCGTCAAAATGATTGCTCGAGACTGACCAGCCGGGCTGTTGCTGCAGCCACGCCGAGAACGCCTGCTCCATGGCGACCACTTGCTGCTGACGCACCCGCCAGTCGTTCTCCCGGCTCTTCAGACGCGCAAGCGCCACGCGGGCCTGAGACAGGTTATCGGACGCACCGGCCACGGCCTCGACCTGGGTTTTCCAGGCATCGAGCTGGCGCATCGTCTGGAGCAAATAGACTGCGCTCCAACAGACCGCCAGTAATGCACAGCCGAGCAGCAAGCGTCGCTGCACGCGACTCACCTTCGGGACACGTCGCTCGCGTGTACGCACCGGGCGCGCATCTTCCAGTACGCTGGGCAGTTGTTCCAGACGGGCCAGGCGCGATGGCCAGTGCCCTTCCATCTGCTCGACAGGCAACTCACGCCAGGCCTGGGGCAAGCGCTCACCGAGCACCTGCGGCCACACCAGCCATTGTCGGGGATGCGCCTTCAGGCACAGCAACCGCTCGCGTTGCCAGCGTATGGCATGCCCGGGCTCGGGTTGCGCCAACAACTGCAGTTCCGCCCAGCCATGGCTGACCTGCAGCCCAAGCGCTGCACATTCGGCCAGCCAATCCTGCACTTGCTGGCGCTGCATCACCAACAGCTCAAGGTGTCCGGCCTCGCGGGACAGGCAACTGACCAGTAAGGCTTCGGCGGGTTGTTGTGCGTACTCTTCGAACAGTTGCGGCCACTCATGGCGCTTGAGCCCCGGAGGCGCCGGCAGACAGAAATGACTGCAATCGAGCGCCGGAATGATCAAGGCCGCAGGCAACTCCAAATACGCGGGTGGCGGCGGCCAGGTGCCGTTGGATTGGGCGCCCTGCGCGGCATAGTGCAACCATTGCCAAGCGCCTTCGGACGTAGCCGGCGGACGTACCAGCAACCACTCACGCGGTGTCGCCCGCAAACGCTCAAACATGCGCGCGCTCCGACTCATGGCTGAGTATCGGGCAAGGCGAAGGTACAGACATAAGGTGCTCCATGGTGCTCGAACTCGATCCGCACGCCGCGATTAGGCTGGGCGGCAACAGTGGAAGGAAAGGCCAGCCAGCGCGTGCCCTGATAAAAACTGAAAACGGCGCGGTCGATAGGCGCCAGCGACTCTCTGAGTTCCCAGCGCGGTTTCCCCGCGGCATACAGGTCCACTGAAGTAAACAGGCTCAAACGCCTTTGCCGGGCATCAAACAGCAGGCGCTGGCGTTGCACCCGCGAGTGGGCCTGCGCGGGCGGCCAGGCCGTCAACGCAACCCATTGCAATTGCCCGGACGCGGGTTGCCAATCCAGCCAGGCGAGTTTTTCCGGCAAGCGCTGCTCATATAACTGGCGCAACACCAGCGTGTCGAAACGGCGCTCCAGGGCCAGGCAAAACTCCAGCACCTGCGGCTCGCTACCGGGTTCGTCAAGACGCTCGCGAACCTTGACCCAGCCATTGACCAACGCCGCCAGCAACACCCCGATCACCGCCGTCAGCGCCATCGCCACCAGCAGTTCGATCAGGGTCAAACCACGCTGCGCGGTCTTCACGGGCGCACCAGGAACAGACTGAACTGACCCAGCGGGTGGCGTTGCTCGGGATCGGCGAATAACGACAACTCGCCACGCCGCAAGCGGCTGACCCCGGTGTTACCCAGTTGCAAATGCCAGTGACAGGTGGTGTGCCCCTGCCGCAGTTCCCCCGCCACCGCATTGATCTGCGGCCAGTACCGCTCCACGCCAAACCGCGTCTCCAGTTCCCGCGCGCACAGATTGCCAATACGATGTTGCGCTACTGCCTGGTGGGTGGCGATGCGCTGCCGCAATAGCTGGCTGACCATCACCGCCATCAGTGCGGCGATTCCCAGGGCGACCATCACCTCCAGCAAGGTAAACCCGCGTTGGCGCTTCATGGCTGGGTCGCAATCCGCAGCGTGTTGTCCGCACGCCATTGCCAGCGCTGGCGGCCTTCGGCCCAGTGCCAGGTCACCGAAACAGGACGGGCCAGCCCCGCAGGCGTAAACATCACCTGCGGCGCTGCGCTCACCGGCCAGTCAGGCTGCAGCCCTGCCGGCCAGGACACCGCGCGCGACGACTCGAGCCGCCACGACGGTTGCCCACGTTCAGATTGCCAGCGCACGAACTCCGGCTGTCGGCCGTTCCAGCGCATGCCCAGCACTTGCCCGCTATGCCGAGCCAGGGCGGCTTGCGTGCGCGCCTCGTTGGCCAACTGCGCCAAGGCTTGGTGCATCGGCGCCTGGCCCGCATCCAGCGAAGCCACCCCCAGCGCGCTGAACAAACCGACGATCAACAAGACCACCAGCATTTCCAGCAGCGAGAATCCATGGCAGCGCTGCATGCCTAGAGGTCCCAGTTACCGATGTCGGCGTCGGTGCCTTCGCCACCTTCCTGGCCATCAGCGCCCAACGAAAAGATATCCACCCGACCATGCTCACCCGGTGTGCGGTAGCGATAAGCATTGCCCCACGGATCTTCAGGCAGGCGGCGAATGTAGCCATCGGCGCGCCAACTGCGCGGCAGCGGTTCCACGCCCGGTTTCTTGACCAAAGCCTGCAAGCCCTGCTCGGAACTGGGAAAGCGCAAGTTATCGAGCCGGTACATGTCCAGCGCTTGTTCCAGGGTCGCCAGGTCAGCCAGGACTTTCTGGCGCATGGCTTTGTCCTGGCTGCCGAGTACGCTGGGCGCAACCACGGCAATCAACAGGCCGATGATAAAAATCACCACCATGATTTCCATCAGGGTGAAACCGCGCTCACGACGCTTGGACATACGATTGCCGGACATGGCTTGGGTCTCCATTTTCAGGTTCTCTACTTTCAAAAGCTAAGGCCTTGGTTGAGTTGCATGATCGGCAGCAGCACCGCCAACACGATAAACAGCACCACCGCGCCCATCAGCAGAATCATCAAGGGTTCGAACAACGCCAGGAGCAGGTCGACCTGCCGCGCGAAACCGCGCTCCTGGTTGTCGGCGACTCGCTCGAGCATGTCAGGCAAGGTGCCGCTGGCCTCACCACTGGCGACCATGTTCAACAGCATGGGCGGGAAATGCCCGCTGGCGCTCAACGCGCGGTACAGGGTCACGCCGCCTTCCACTTGCTCACGCACCGTTTCCAGGGCCTGGTGAATCTGTCGGTTACCGACAGTGGCGGTCGCTACCTCGAGTGATTCGAGCAACGGCACGCCGCTGCCCAGCAAAATCGCCAGGCTGCGCGATACCCGCGCGCTTTCCAGCACGGACAACAGCGTACCGATCCGCGGCAGGCGCAAAGCCAGGCGGTCGCGACGCAAGCGCCAGATCGTCTGGCGCAGCAACAGCCGAGCGACCAGCCCCGACAGCACGCCCAATACCAGCAACCACGGACCCAGCAGCACCAAGCCCTCGCTGGCGCCGATCAGCACACGCGTGATCAACGGCAGACTCTGTCCGGTATGACTGAACTGCTCGGTGAGCTTGGGCACGACAAAGGTCATCAAGCCGATCACCACGGCCATCGACACCAGGATCAGCACCGCGGGGTAAATCAGCGCGGTACGGGCCTTGTGCCGTTGTTTCTGGACTTGCTCCAGGTGCTCGGCCAGTCGCTCCAGCACCGGCGCCAATTTTCCGGAGCGCTCCCCGGCCTCGACCAGCGCGCAATACAGCGTGTTGAACTGCCCGCCCTGGCGCCGCAGGCTCTGGGCCAGGCTCAAGCCTTCACCCAAGGCGCCGCGTACCGCCACCAGCAAGTTGCGAATGGCCGGTTCTGCCAGTTGGCGTTCGAGGGTAGCCAGGGCATCCACCAGCGGAATGCCGGCACTCAATAAGGTGGCTAGCTGGCGCGTCAATTCACACAGTTGTCCGTGGTTCAAGCGTTGCCCACGCGGGCTGGCCAAGCTTGCGTTTTGCACCTGTAACTCGCGGGCGAAGAGTCCCTGTTCGCGCAGCAATTGCCGGGCATGGCGCTCGCTTTCGGCCTGGATGCTGGCTTTGCGGCGACGCCCGAGCAGGTCCAGCGCCTGATAGCGATACGTCGGCATCAGTCGCGCACCGCACGCAGCACTTGCTCAAGGCTGGTTTCGCCACGGCGCATGCAGTCAGTGGCCATTGCGGTCAGGCTCTGGCGCTTGTCCGCCAGGTATTCATGCATGGCCATTTCGCTGGCGCCGTCGTACAGCAGGCTGATCAGCCCGGCGTCCAGGGTGATGAATTCGTAGAGCCCGATGCGCCCGTTGTAGCCAGTGCCCTGACAGTCGTCGCAACCCTGGGGATGAAAGCTCTGCTCCAGTTGCGCCAACTCTGGCCACAACTGACGCTCGGCCGCCTGCAAGGGAACGGGCGTGGCGCAATGGCACAAGCGCCGCACCAAACGCTGGGCCATCACCCCCTTGAGGCTCGAAGCGATGAGGAACGGCTCGATGCCCATGTCGCGCAAGCGGGTCACTGCGCCCACCGCGCTGTTGGTGTGCAGCGTCGACAGCACCAGGTGCCCGGTAAGGCTCGCCTGCACCGCGATCTGCGCGGTTTCCTGGTCGCGGATTTCCCCGAGCATGATCACGTCCGGATCCTGGCGCAGAATCGCCCGCAGACCACTGGCGAAGGTCATGCCGGCGCGAGGGTTGATCGCGGTCTGGCCGATGCCGGTAATCGCGTATTCCACCGGGTCTTCGACGGTGAGGATATTGCACGAACCATCGTTCAGCGCATTGAGGCTGGCGTACAGCGTGGTGGTCTTGCCCGAACCGGTCGGCCCGGTGCTCAGCAAGATCCCGTTGGGCCGCGACAGGCAGGCACGCAAAGCCTGCTCGACTGCGGCGGGCATGCCCAGGTTGCTCAGATCCAACAGGTTGGCCTGCTTGTCCAGTACACGCATCACCACCCGCTCGCCGTGGATGCCGGGCAAGGTCGAGACGCGAATATCCACTTCCCGGCCGCCCGAACGCAGGGTGATGCGCCCGTCCTGAGGCTGACGCTTTTCGGCGATATCCAGCCGCGCCATAACCTTGATCCGCGACACCAGCATCGCCGACAAGGCTCGCGGCGGACGCAATATCTCGCGCAGATGACCGTCGACCCGCAAGCGCACCACCAGGCTCTGCTCGAAGGTCTCGATGTGAATATCCGAGGCGCGCAAACGCAAGCCCTCGGCGAACAGCCCGTTGATCAGACGGATCACCGGCGCCTCGTTGTCGCTTTCGAGCAAGTCTTCGATGCGTGGCAGTTCGTTGATCAGACTGTCGAGGTCGACCTGCTCGCCAATGCCTTCGATCAAGGCCGCAGTGGCCGACTCGCCAGCCTGGTACAGGCTACCCAGGCGCAGTTCGTACTGGGCCGTGTCGAGGTGTTCGACCGCCGACGGCAGACCGTGGACCCGCAGCACTTCCTGCAAGGCATCGGTGTCGACATCCTCGCGCAGCCACAAGGTCCAACCCTGCGGGCCCGGCGCCCGCGCCAATCCCGCCTGACGCGCCAGCCGATAGGGCAACAGGGTACTCACCACGGGCCCTCGCCCAGACGCTCGCGACTGGCTGGAAACAACTGCAGCAAGCCGTTGCTCTCCGAGAGCGCCGGCAGCGCCAGTGACGAGTTGGCCTTGATATTGCGGTACTTCTCGTTGCTGAGATTGGCCAGGGAGTCTCCGTCGCGCACGATTCGAGGGCGGATAAACACCATCAGGTTCTGTTTGGTGCGCTGGCTGTTGGTGGAGCGAAACAGCCGGCCCAGACCCGGGATATCGCCGAGCCACGGCACGCGCTGGTCACCGGTCTTGGCCTCGTCACCGATCAGCCCGCCGAGCACCACCAGGCCGTTGTCTTCGACCATGACCTTGGTCTTGATCTCGCGCTTGTTGGTGATCACATCGCTGGCACCGCTGCTGTCGGCGATCGACGAAACCTCTTGGACGATGTCCAGGCGCACGGTGTTATCGATATTGATCTGCGGTTTGATTCGCAGCTTGATCCCGACTTCCTTGCGCTCGATGGTCTGGTAGGGGTTGGTGTTGTTTTGCGTCACCGAACCGGTAACGAAAGGCACTTCCTGGCCCACCAGAATCGACGCCTCAGCGTTGTCCAGGGTCAGCAAAGTCGGGGTCGAAAGCAGATTGAAACCACTTTCGCTTTTCAACGCATTGAGCAGCGCGAGGAAGTTCAGGCCGCCGCCGTTCAGGTTGCCGACGCCGGCGGTCACCCCCGGCACCGCCGCCAGCAGTTTACTCAAGCCTGCGGTGTCGTTGCTTGAAGCGGCCGCCGCCAGGCTGGTGATGCTCGCACCGCTGTTGGTGAAGTTGACCGTGCCGCCGCCAAAGGAGTTGCCCATGAACAGCCATTGCACCCCCAACTCCTGGGCGCGGGTATCGGAGACCTCGGCAATGATCGCTTCGACCACCACTTGGGCGCGACGGATGTCCAACTGTTCGACGATGGTTCGGTAGGCGGCGATTTCGCTGTCCGGCCCCACCATCACCACGGCATTGGTGCCCTCCTCCGACTCCATGCGAATGCCCGAAGAACTGGTCGCGACCGGCTTTTGCTCGCCCTCGGCCGCGATGCCGTCGGCCGCGGCCCCCATCGAATCCTGGCTCAAGCCACGCAGCACCTTGACCACTTCGGCCGCGTTGGCATGGCGCAGATACATCACCACCGTGTTCGAGCTGCGCAACGCACTTTGCGGTTGATCCAATTGTTTGAGCAACGTACGCACCCGCTGGCGACTGTCGGCGCTGCCACGCACCAGCAACGCATTGCTGCGTGGGTCGGCGATCACTTGGGCACCGTCGGCGCCCTGCTCGCGGGCCAGCAGACGGGTCATCAATTGTGCCGTGTCGTTGGCGCTGGCGTTGGTCAGGGGCAACACCTCCAGGGGTTCCTGGCTGACCTGATCGAGTTGCAGCAGCAGGCTGTCGATACGGTCCAGGTTGCTGCGCCAGTCGGTGATCACCAGCAGGTTGGCCGACGGATAGGGCGTAATCACCCCGACCCGGGGGTCGATCAGCGGCTTGAGAATATTAAGCATCTGTTCACTGGCGGCGTTGCGCACACTGAACACTCGGGTGGCCATGCCATCATTGGTCTGTGCATCCTGGCGCGAGGATTCTACCGGCACCGGCTCCAGGCGCGCGGCCTGGTCCGGTACGATCTTCACGCTGCCATTGGGCAGGTCGACCGCGGCGAAGCCCTGGGCCCGCAGTTGGGCAAGAAAGATGTCGTAGATTTCTTCGCTGCCAAGCATCTCGATGCTGCGCACCGTGACCTTGCCCTTGACCCGTGGGTCGATGATGAAGGTGGTGTTGGTGATGCGCGATACGCTGTCGATAAACTCCGTCAGTTCGGTGTCGATGAAATTGACCTCGTACAGCGCCTGCTCGTCTTCGGCGCCGGCCGGGATAAAGCTCAAGGCCAGGTAGAGCGCCGTCAGGCCCAGGCATTTATTGATCATGTGCATAGTCGGTTGATTCCTGGCGCGTGAGACCGATTACCGGCCGCCGCGGCGGCCACGGCAGGCGCTCGTGCTGTCCTTGATTGTCGAAAATCAGCCCACGCTCATCGATGTCGTGCAAAACGATGCCCGGAGCCAGGCGCTGACCCAGGGTCAGCGTCCGTTCTTGTTGTTGGAAACGCAGCACCACCACAGTGGCGCGTAACTGGCTGGCTTTGAGGCTGCCCAGGTAATCGACTTTGAGCGTGGTCAGCGGCAAGTCATCGCTCAGCGCCCGGCGCGGCGTCCAGTGGCCACTTAACAGGTCGGGCACCGGTGCCGCTGCCGGGTACGGTTCAATCGGCTGCGCGACGCCGTGCCAGAGCTGCAGCACACAGCGCGCCACCAGCCAGGCAAAAAGCGTCACCAGCAATAGGTTGAACAGGCCGCCAGCACGACTCAACTGACCAGGCTCCGTGGATGCCATCCAGGATGCCCCTGTACGTAGCGCACCTCGGGCAATTGCAACGGCGGCAGTTGCCAGTCTGTCGGCTGCTCGCGCAACCAACTTTCCACGTGCTGCCACAGCGGCTGCCCGGCATTCGCGTCAAAGCCCAGACTAAAGGTGCGACACGTGCCGACCGGTTCGGCAAACTCACCGACCCGCTTGCCACCCGGGCTATACGTGACTTGCCAAGGCTGGCCGAGCCAGCGCGGCAAGTCCTGGCTGTTATCCAGCAGCAACGGTTCACCGAACAATTGCTCGGCGGCGTTCTCCAGCACCTGGCGCACTTGCTGCGCGGGTACGTCAACCACCGGCGCCGGGTAGCTGGCGCTCAGGCTGATCAAGTGTTCGCGGGTAATCATCTGGCCGCGCGCCAACGGACTGTCGTAGCGCAAGCCGGGCAGCAGCACCGCGCTTTCGGGCTCCCGGGCCAGGGCCTGGTGCAACAAGCGGTCCCAACTGCCGGCGCGCACATCGCGGCGCCAGAGGTTTTCCGGGGCGCGGGCCAAGGGTTGATCCAACCAGCCCGCATGGGCCGCACGTTGTTGTTGCAAGGGTTGTTGCAGACCCTGGGCATGGGCTTGGCCGGCAGCGTCCAAGGCAACGCTCTGGGCCGGATAAAAACGTGCATCAAAACGCCAATGCCCGGCTTGCGCCTGGCAGCGGATGCGAAACGCGCCGCTGGCCCGGGTCCCGCCCAGCACCACCGGTACCCGCTTCCCCGAACTTTGCAGGATTTCGACCGGTTGCGGCCACAGGTCCTGGCCGCGCGCGCAGAGCACCAGGTCGACCTGGCTCATGCGCTCGGCCAGCCAGAATCCAGGGCCCGTACCGACGTCTGCGAGGGCCACCACCAGGTCGGCTTCGGCCCGAGCTTGAGTCAGCACCGGCTGCAGACTGTGCAGCCATTGTTTCAAGGAAGCTTTTTGATCCCGCGCATAAGGGTCGGTAATACCGACCACCGCGATGCGCACACCGCCGCGACGGAACACGCTCATGCCAGGAGTGGCCAGGCGTTGCGCGCTGTCGCCGGCCAACCCGGCGCCGAGCACCGGATGCCCGAACTGCTGGTACAGGCCCTGACATTGTTCCGGCCAGAGCACGCGTTCATCGCTGCTGACCCGCACTTCGCTGCCCAGTATCTGACTGCCCTGAACCCCGGACAGACCTCGGGTCAGGTACGCCAAGCCGCTGCCGTTCCAGCATTGGCCGTTTTCCAGGGTCAGACTGTTGTCCTCGCCTGCCGCATCACGCAAACGTTGCAGCACCGCACCGAGCACCGCGTAGCCGCCGGTTTGCACGGTGTCACTCAGGGTGAAATCGAGCAAACCATCCAAGTGGCTGCCATCGACTTGACGAAAACGTGCATTGGCCCCGGTGATCCAAGGCGCCTGGCCGATCCGTGTGGCCGGTCCCAGGCGTGTGGCAGGCACCACCGGGCGACCCGGCTGGCGCGCATCGAGAGTGTCGGCGATATACAACAGATCCACCGGCTGGCTGTCACTTGGCCCCGCCGCCGCGCCCAGACTGGAGCAGCCGGCAAGCCAGGGCGCGCAGGCGCCCAGCGTCATCCATCCGAGTACATCGCGCCGCACCATTGAAACCATTATTCCCTCACCCTGAAGCTAACTCTGCACAGGGGCGGCATAGTGGGGGGCAATTAATGACAGTTTAATGTCAGTTTTTTAACGCTCGTGTAATGCAGGACCTTGTAACAAAAGGAAATAAAAGAAATCCACTTAAATCCATTTTTAACAAAACCGCCAAAGAATCATCACACTTGCCTCTTACAGTTCCAGCTCCTTTCAAACCAATCGTGATCTAAAAAGGACCTGATGAAATGAGTCGAGAGACTGGCGACAACCAGAATCGCAACCTGAGCCTCAACGAACCGATGGAATCGGTACTCACCACCTACCTGAGCCGACGCAGTGTGGTACGTGGCGGGCTCGGCGCCGCGATCGCCATGATTGCCGGTACCGGACTGACGGGCTGCTTTGACAGCGGCGGCGGTTCAGACGACCCCGCTCCGACTACTCCGCCCAAGCCTGCGCTGAAACTGGGCTTCAACTCCATCCCCGGTTCTCTCACCGACGCCTGCAGCGTAGCGGCCGGCTATACCGCTCACGTCCTGGCACCTTGGGGCACGCCGCTGAACAGCAACGCCGCCGCCTGGAAAAGCGACGGCAGCAACACGTCGACCGATCAGGCCAACGCGGTGGGCATGCACCATGACGGCATGCATTTCTTCCCGATCAATGGCAGCTCAACGGATGGCCTGCTCGCGATCAACCACGAATACATCGACGCGTCGGCACTGCACCCGGCGGGCCCGACCCTGGTCGGCGGCGTTCGTCCGGCCGAGGAAGTGCGCAAGGAAATCAACGCCCACGGCGCTGGCGTGATGCGCGTGACCAAAGTCAGCGGTCGCTGGCAGGTGATCGAAAATGATCCGTTGAATCGCCGCTTCACCACCGCCTCGGTCATGGACCTCGCGGGGCCGATGAAAGGCACCGATCACGTCAAGACCAAGTTCTCGTCGACCGGCACCCAGACCCGCGGCACCAACAACAACTGCGGCAATGGCTATACACCGTGGGGCACTTACCTCACCTGCGAGGAAAACTGGCCAGGGATTTTCGTCAATAAAAGCGGGAACCGCCCAGCAGACCAAGTACGCATCGGTGTAGGCACCGGCAACGGCAACTATCGCTGGGAGACTGCCGCTGGCGACCCGAGCGAAGTGAACGACGAATTCAGCCGTTTCGACGTGACACCCACCGGCGCCACGGCGACTGACGACTACCGTAACGAAGCCAGCACCTATGGCTATATCGTCGAGATCGACCCCTACGACGCCACGACCCGCGCAGTAAAACGCACCGCGCTTGGTCGTTTCCGCCACGAAGGCTGCTGGCCAGGCCTGACCTCCGCCGGCAAGCCGGTGGTGTTCTACAGCGGTGACGACTCGCAAAACGAATACCTGTACAAGTTCGTCTCCACCGCACTGTGGGACCCGGCCGACGCCAATCCAAGCGATCGCCTGGCGACCGGCGCCAAGTACATGGACAGCGGCAAGCTCTACGTAGCGCGCTTCAATGCCGACGGCAGTGGCGATTGGCTGTTGCTCGACGTAGCCAGCAGCACCACCGACGGCAGTACCCTGGGTGCGAAGTTCACCGACCTGCCGGGAATCATCCTCAACACCCGTGGCGCGGCCGACGCCGTGGGCGCCACGCCGATGGACCGCCCGGAATGGACATCGGTCAATCCACTCACTGGCGACGTCTACCTGACGCTCACCAACAACACCAGCCGGACCACCGCCAACGCCGCCAACCCGCGCGTCAACAACAAGCACGGTCACATCATTCGTTGGCATGAAGCCGACAGCCAGGCGGCTTTCACCTGGGACATCTTCGTCTTTGGCGCCAACGCCGCCGGCACTCCCGACCTCAACCGCTCCGGCCTGACCGAGCTGAACCAGTTCGCCAGCCCGGACGGCATGAGCTTCGACAGCCGTGGTGTGATGTGGATCCAGACTGACAATGGCGAATCGACCATCACCAGCTACACCAACGACCAGATGCTGGTGGTAATTCCCACCAATCTGGTCGATGCCCAAGGCAAGCAGGTGCCGGTCAACGCTCAGAACCAGGCCGATCTGCGACGCTTTTTCGTCGGGCCAAACGGTGCGGAAGTGACCGGCGTGACCTTTACACCGGACAACAAGACGGTGTTCATCAATATCCAGCACCCGGAGAACTGGCCGTCCACCGACGTGGCCACCGACGTCACCGTCGGTACCGTGCGCCCGCGCGCTTCCACCGTGGTGATCCAGCGCACCGATGGTGGTGAACTGGCGATCGGCTAACACCCGGTAATCAACAAAAGCCCCGACTGGTTCGTAATGCTGTTCAGTTAAGAAAGTCGCGTGCCGAACACCGCCTGTGGCGAGGGGGCTTGTCCCCCGTTGGGCTGCGCAGCAGCCCTGAAACCTGCCCCCCGGTTTGACTGGACGATCGGGTAGGCCTTTGGGGCTGCTACGTAGCCCAACGGGGGACAAGCCCCCTCGCCACACAAGCGGTATCAGGCGCTTCACTTGCTTAACTGAACAGCATTGCGACTGGTTCGGGGCTTTTGTTTGTCTGCAGTCTAGAGCGGCAGCGGCTCGCGCGAGCGCAGCAGCATGCCCTGTGCGGGCACCCGGGCGTGCCATTTCACTACGCCCAGGGCCTCGACCTGGTACTGGCTGCGAAACCGCTGGCCATCCAGATCAATGTCCAGTTGCAACAGGAAATGGTCGCCGTTGAGCTGCAGACCTTCGCTCAAACGCTCGAACGTCGCGTCATCCAGCGCTCCCAGCGCCTGGCGCAGATCGCTGGCGTCGCGATAACCGCCCGCAGGTCGTGCGCTGACCAGGCGCGTCAGCAACGAGCGCGACACCTCGCCTTCATACAACGCATCCAGCAGCGGCAACATATCCAGGCTCAGCGCATTGGCGTTGAGGCGCCAGCCGGAGGTTTCGGCCAGGCTGCATAACTGCGGATAGCGCAAGGCCCGAACGGCGTCGGGGGCCGATAACAGGTTCAACTCGCTGATGTCGCGCATCAGTTGATTGGCCGCCAGACGCGGTGGCGACTGGCGCAGGTACTCATTGCTTTCTGCACCTTGCAGGCGCGTTTGCTGATCGGCGTCGAGCCAGTCGGCCAGGGTCTGGGTCAAACGCTCGGCAGCCATGTCGGCACCCAGCAAATGCACCAACTGGCGTTGCGCACGCTCGGCTTCGGGGCCAATCAGCGCGTTGACGTTGAAACAGCTGTGCAGGTCGCGAATACGAATAATCGCTTTGCCGCCCTTGAAGTCATAACTCAAGGGTTGCCCGCGCATGGCTTGCCAGAACAGCGGGCTCGCGCGCCACAACGGATCGCGCAGCGCCTGTTCGGTAAAGGCCAGCGCCGCCCGCTCGATCGCCCGCGCCTGCACCCGCTGCTGGACCAAACGCACGCTGTCGACCTCCTGGCGTCCTTGTTCGACCATCCAGGCCATGCCGCCCGCCAGCATCGCCAGAGCCACCAGAACCATCAACAATGCCGCCCCTTGCTGTCGCTTTCTGAACATTGCCACGCCGCTTGCGTTAAAGAACCAGACGACATTCAACAGAGTGGATGTTTCAGCCAAGTGGCAGGCTCACACAAATTGCCCGAAATCGTCACCGCAGCGTCATAAAGCCTCGGCAAACTGCGCCCTCATATTTCAAATCAATGGCTTGGAGTGTCGGTATGGGTGGTATAGGGATTTGGCAACTGGTCATCGTGCTGTTGATCGTGGTCATGCTGTTTGGCACCCGACGCCTCAAAGGGTTGGGCTCCGATGTAGGCGAGGCCATCAAGGGGTTTCGCTCCTCCATGGGCAGTGAACCCAACGCGCAGCCAGACCCTGCGAAATCCAGCCTCGAGGCGGATCTCGCCCACACCCGATCCGCAGAAAGCAAACACTGATGTTCGATATCGGCTTCAGCGAACTGCTGCTGGTCGGCCTGGTGGGACTGTTGGTACTGGGTCCTGAGCGCCTGCCGATAGCCGCGCGCAACGCTGGCCTGTGGCTGGGCCGGGCGAAGCGTGCGATGAACATGCTCAAGGCCCAGGTGACCCAGGAGCTGGACAACGAACACCTGCTCAAGGACCTCGATCAGCCGCCACTGCGTCAACTGGAACAGCAACTGCGCGACGGTATCCGCCTGGAGGTCACCCCGCCCTCCACGCCGCAGCCAGAGAGCAGCACCCCATCTGGGCAAGCCTCATGAGCGATCTGCCCTTGCCTGCCCCGCGCCTGTCGGTGACCACTCACCTGACCCGGCTGCGCTCGCGCCTGCTGCGTTGCGCCCTGGCGATTGTCTTGGTGTTTGGCGCACTGTTTCCGTTTGCCCAACGCCTGTACAGCTTCGTCTCCCAGCCGCTGCGTGAGTTTCTGCCCGAAGGCGCCAGCATGATCGCCACCGGAGTGACGTCACCCTTTTTGGCGCCGCTCAAGCTGACGATGATGCTTGCCCTGTTTATCAGCATGCCGTTGTTGCTGCATCAGGTCTGGGGGTTGATCGCGCCGGCGGTGTATCGCCAGGAACGACGGATTGCCGCGTGGTTGCTGGCGGTCAGCGTGCTGTTATTTTACGCCGGCATGGCGTTTGCGTTTTTCCTGGTGTTTCCGATGATGTTCGGCTTCTTTACCAGCGTCACGCCGGACGGCGTGGAGATGATGACCGATATCGCCCTGTACCTGGATTTCATTCTTGCGCTGCTGCTGGCGTTCGGCCTGGCCTTTGAAATCCCGGTCGCCACTTTCCTGGTGATCTGGGCCGGTGTCACTGACGTGCAAACCCTGCAAAAAAGCCGACCGTATGTCATCGTCGGCTGCTTCGTAGTGGGCATGATACTGACGCCACCCGACGTGTTCTCGCAAACCATGCTGGCGGTGCCGATGTGGCTGCTGTTTGAGCTGGGTCTGTTGGCCAGCAGGTCGGTCAGCAAGCCACGTACGCAGGAGTCGGCTACGCAAGCCGTCGGCTGAAAGACCGCCGAAGCGGCTCGGCTTGTTCACTGCAACCGCGATGACCCAAGGCCTCCACCCTTAGCGTAAACACTGGACCGATCCATTTATTGGTTCCAAGTATAAGTTCCTATACTGGGTATCAATTGTCATGAATCGGTGTTGCAGTAGTGTTTATCCGAGGCCTGTGAGGAACGTCCCATGTCAGCACGTAAAGCCAAAATCGACCTCTTGCACCGCCCCCGGCTTGCCGATCTCAAACCATTGGCACCGGCCCATTCGACGATGACGATCATGGAGGCCAGAGCGGCGGCAAAAAAAGTCACCTCGGCGGCAGACCTCGAGGACCGGCAAGGCTACGCTGAGGGTTTCCTGGGCAGCTTGGTTGTTCCTTGGCCAACGGTTGATGCGTCAATTGCCGATGACGTACAGGAGTTGATCGGTGGAGGCGACCGTCTGGACTACACGCACTTCTCTGTCAGCATGTCACGCTCTCGGCGACTGGCGTTCTACGTCGGGGTCAATATCGAGGGTGGCCTGGGTGTGGATGTTCCCCGGAAGAACGACAGCTGGTCGTACGATGGACGCCTGCCCATCAGCGCGCAGGTTGGCGAGGATTTATATGTCGGCAATGGCCTGGATCGAGGCCATCTAGTCCGCCGACAAGATCCAAACTGGGGCAAAGAAGCGCATCTCGCCAACTTCGATACGTTCCACTTCACCAATTGCTCACCGCAAATGGGCGCATTCAATCAAAAGACCTGGCTGGAACTGGAAGACTACATTCTTGACCACACGCAAAGGTGGAAAGCGCGAGCGACGGTATTTACCGGTCCGGTGTTTGCAGACGATGATCGTATGTACCGTGGAGTTAAAATCCCAAGCGCCTTTTGGAAAGTTGTCGCCTACCTGGGTGACGACGGCAAGCCATCCGCGAGCGCCTACATGATTGATCAAACTCGTGAACTGGGTCAGTTGGAGCTGGTGTTTGGCCAGCTACGAACCTACCAGCGGAGTGTGATCCAGATTGAACAGTTGACGAACATTCGCTTCGGGAATCTTGCCGATTACGACGGGTTCAGCAACGAAGAACGCGCTACCGGAACGCGGATTGAGGCGCTGATCAAGGGCCCTGAGGACATTCGCCTTTGACCGTAGGGCTTGGGATCACCGTTAAGCGTCAGGAGGAAAAAACTTCTGCGGGCTGTGGCACTGGCGCCTTGTGTTTGAGCGGCTGCTGCCAGGCCAACTGCACCTGGACTTCAGCGACGGCATCGAGGACTCTCTGCGCCCAGAGTTCATCATCCGGACGCACCACAACCACGCGAAAACCGTGATCATAGCCTTCACTGCGCACCCCTTCGGAATCATCGACATGCAAGTCGATATCGAATGCCGGTGGAAATTTCGAGGGGGATTTCGAAAGCCCATGTTCCGCCAGCGCGCGGTTATGCAGAACACTGTTGACCACGCCGTCGACACGGATGCCGTAGAGCATCAGCCAACGTTTGATATAGGACGGTGTCCGGCCGGACGACGTATAGACCCAGATGCTGCACCCCCGCCGCCGCAACTCTCGGGTCAGGGAGCGCGTTCCGCTACGCAACGGCTCCCCCAGCCAGCGATGAACACATGCCGGCAGCCGGCTTTGCTCGGTCGCGCAGTGGTGGAGTTGACAGGCCAGCGTGTCATCTATGTCGAACGAAATACGTAATGGCTGACGCTTGAACATGTGTACGGGAACAACGCGCATGATGGCTCGCCATACCCGACTTCGGGCAATACGGTGGTTGTCGCGCGCCAGATACTTTTTCATCGAGGGCGACCTGGATAGACGGGTAATTGTTTGTCGCTCAGAAAAAATTCCATTGGATCGGGGGCCTTTTCTTCCAGGAACGCTGCATATTTTTTCTTGATCTTGGGCAGTTCGTACAATGCCTTTACACCATGCTTGGCGGAGTTGCGTATGACCGATGACGGATTGAAGTAGCCCTCGGCATTATCCAGCGTCAGTACAAATGGAGGAAGCCCCGCGCGCATAAGCAAATAGCTGACGATGAGCGACCCACTGCGGTTATTGCCTTCAATGAACAATTGCGGCTTGCTGAGGATTCGGACATACACACCGGCCGCACGCTTCCATACCGACTCACTGCGGTACGCGCAGTACCAATTGTATAAATCCTTGATCCCACCCTCTACGTTGTTGAAAAAGTGCTCTTCCGTGGCGGCAAGGTGTTGAGCGAACTCCAGTCGGCGCGCCGGGTCTCGACCGCAGAGCACCGTGGCATTGATCTCCAGCATCAGATTCACTTGCTGAAGATCAAACAGGTCGACATCACGTGCGACATAATCGTCAATCAGCGCGTAGCCCTCAAGCACATTCTGCAGCACCTCGTCGGTCAAGGGATCGCGCGGCTCGGTAAAGTGTCTGCTGAGCTCGGCAAAGCGGCTCTGCACATTACGCAGTGCACGTTCAATCGCAGGCAAATCAAGGCGACGCTTTACAGACATTGGCAATCCTGATGAGCGGTGTGTGAAAAAGCCAAAACGACCGGGTACTCGCCAAGGCAGTCTAGCCCTTGGCGGTATGCGGTGTTGATCGGACGGCTGTTGATCAGCTGAACTTCCCGCTGATGTAATCCCCCGTCATTTGTTCGCGAGGACTGTCGAAAATCTGCGTAGTCGGACCCATTTCAACCAGATAACCGGTACGCGTGCCCTGGGAAATATCCACCGAGAAAAAGGCCGTCGTATCAGCGACACGGATGGCCTGTTGCATATTGTGGGTTACCAGAGCGATGGTGTAGTCCTTCTTCAACTCGACCATCAGTTCCTCGACCCGCCGGGTAGCGATCGGGTCAAGCGCCGAGCACGGTTCGTCCAGCAACAGAACTTCCGGTTCAGTGGCGATGGCACGGGCGATACACAGTCGTTGCTGCTGCCCGCCGGAAAGGGACAGGCCGCTGACCTTGAGCTTGTCCTTGACCTCATCCCACAACGCGGCGCCTTGCAAGGCGTGCTTTACCCGATCGCCCATATCACCCTTGTAGCGATTGAGGCGCAGGCCAAAGGCGACGTTGTCGAAAATGCTCATCGAGAACGGGTTCGGCTGCTGAAACACCATGCCGATATAGCGGCGTACGACCACGGGGTCAACACCCTTGCCATAGACGTCCTGGCCGAGAAAATGCACATGCCCCTCGAAACGGAAACCTTTCACCAGGTCGTTCATCCGATTCAGGCTGCGCAGCACAGTACTCTTGCCGCAGCCGGAAGGACCGATGAATCCGGTGATCTTGTTTTTTTCAATCGGCACATGGCTGTCACGTACCGCCATGAAGTTGCCATAGAAAATCTTGTCCAGCTTGCAGTCCATGACCACAGGCGCCTGAGTGGCAAACGGGGCGGTTTCTTGCGCAGATAGTACGTTCAAAATTCAGGTGCTCCCATTCTCAGAACTTGGGCTTGCCGAAAATACGGCTGACAATATTCACGACCAGCACGATCATCACCAGCACCAGCGAGGCCGCCCATGCGAGCTCGAGTTGGTTGTCGAACGGCATCCCGGAAAAGTTGTAAATCAGCACGGCAAGCGACGCCGTCGGATTCATCACTTCAAGACTGCCTTCGTGGTAGATCCAGTAGTTGCTGAACAACGCGGTAAACAACAACGGTGCGGTTTCGCCCGCTGCGCGCGCCACGGCCAGCATGACACCGGTCAGGATCGCCGGCATGCCGGTGGGCAAGACGATTTTCCAGATGACCTGCGAACGGGTGCAGCCCATGCCGTAGGCGGCGTCCTTCATGATCTTGGGCACCATCTTCATCGACTCTTCAGCCGTAAGCACCACGATCGGCAGCATCAGCACGGCCAGCGCCACACCACCCGCCGGTGCCGAGTAGGTACCGGTGGTCATCACCACCAAGGCGTAGGCAAAAACCCCGGCCAAAATCGAAGGCAGGCCCGTGAGGGTCTTGGCGGCAAAGCGTGCGGCGTTGGCCAGCTTGCTGTCCGGGCCCAATTCAGCCAGGAAGATCGCCGCCATGATGCCGACCGGCACCGCGATTGCGGCGGCGATACCGACCATCACGAAGGTACCTGCCATCGCATTGCCGAAGCCGCCGCCCGTCTCGAAACCGGTCGGCGGCAGTTCAGTGAATACCTCCAGGCTGAGGCGAGCACCGCCGCGCGTGATCAGCATGTAGAGCACGGAAATCAACGGTACGCTGGCCAGCAGAGCGCCGCCCCAGACCAGTGTGGTCAACAGCAGGCTGCGCAAGGCGCGGCCTTCGAACTTGCGTTGCAAGCTGGGTAAGGCACCTGTACGAGAAGTGAGGTCACTCATTGTTTTGTGCCTCGCTGGGCATAGACCATAATCATCGATCCGATGATGTTCACCAGTAGCGTGATCAACATCAGAACCAGTGCGGCGTACATCAACACCTCAATCTCGTTCGGCCCAGCTTCGGGGAAATTCAGCGCCAGCAAGGCCGCCAAGGTATTGGCCGGGGCAAACAAAGAAAGCGAGATATTGTTCGCGTTGCCTACCAGCATGGCCAAGGCCATCGTTTCACCCAGTGCCCGGCCCAGACCCAATACCAGCGAACCAAAGATGCCGGTGGCCGCGGATGGCACCATCACCTTGAGAATCGCTTCCCAGTGCGTGGTCCCCATGCCATAGGCTGCCTGCTTGGTTTTCATTGGAACCCCCGTGAGGGCATCCTGTGAAACAGCGGCAATGGTCGGCAGAATCATGATGGCAAGCACCAACGCGGCAGGTAGCAGTCCTGGTCCGCTCAAGGACGTGCCGAAAAACGGAATCCAGCCGAGTTCGCTGTGCAACCACGCCGTCAGGGGCCGAATCGCCGGGATCACTACGTAGATCCCCCACAGGCCGTAAACGACGCTGGGGATGGCCGCGAGCAGCTCGACGGCGGTGCGAAAGACCGCTGCAAGCTTGGCGGGCAGGAAATCCTGGGTCAGGAAAATAGCCATGCTGACGCCGAAGAAGCCGGCGATCATCAGCGCAATCAGGGCGCTGTAGAGCGTGCCCCAAATGGCCGGCAGAATGCCGTACTTGCCTTGGTTAACGTCCCAGACGCTGCCCAAAACGACATCCAGGCCGTGCTTCTCCATGCCTGGAAAGGCCTTGCGGCCTACCTCGAATACCAGCGCAAATACCAACGCCAGCACCAGAACCACCCCCACACGCGCTAACGCACGGAAGATGCGGTCAACCATGAAATCCTTGGTGGAAGGTGGTTGGCAGGCAGAATCCGGATTGACCGGCACGACAAAAGGTTTGTTCATTGGCGAGTTCCGGAACTAGGGGAAACTCGCTCGGCGAGGCACGCAGCACACGCCGAGAGAGGACTTCCAAGCGTTACTGGATGTTGGCAGAAGCTTTGCGAACCGGCTCGATGACTGCTTGTGGCAGTGGGATGTAGCCCATCGAATCGGCAATTTTCTGACCCTCGGTCAGGCCGTACTCGATCATTTCACGCATGGCCTTGGCCTTGGCCGGGTTCTCGTTCTGCTTACGAAAGATCATCCAGGTATAGGAAGTGATCGGGTAGGACTTGGCACCGTCTGGATCAGGCAGCCAAGCCACCAGGTTCTCCGGCATTTTCACCGCAGCCAAAGCTTCGGCACCACTTTCCGCGTTCGGTACAACGTAATGACCGGCTTTGTTTTGCAACTGAGCAAAATCAACCTTGGCCAGCTTGGCGAAGCCGTACTCGATGTAGCCAATGGCACCCGGGGTCTGGCGTACGGTGGCCGTTACACCATCGTTCTTCGGCGATTTGATGAATTTGTCGCTGGCTGGCCAATTGACCGTGTTGCCCTCACCCAGCGCCTTATCGAACGCTGGACTGATGGCCGACAGGTGCTTGGTAAATACCGCGGTGGTGCCGCTGGAGTCTGCGCGCACGACAACGGTGATCGGCATATCGGGCAGCTTCAGCTCCGGATTGGCTTTGACGATCCCCGGATCGTTCCAGTGGGTGATCTTGCCCAGGAAAATATTGGAGTAAACGTCACGCGGCAGTTTCAGCCCCTTGGGACTGTCCGGCAGGTTATACGCCAATACGATTTCACCCGCAGTCATCGGCAGCAATTGCACGCCTTCGGCGACCTTGGCAATGTCTTCGTCTTTCATGGCCGAGTCACTGGCCGCGAAATCAACGGTATTGTTCAGAAAGTCCTGTACACCTGCGCCGCTGCCCTTGGATTGATAGTCCACGGTGACGCCGGAGGTTTTTTTACTGAAATCCTTGAACCAGGTCAGGTAAATCGGTGCTGGAAAACTGGCGCCAGAACCTGTCAGTCGGACGCTTTCTTCAGCGAAAGAGACTGAGGTGGCACACAAAGAAATCGTGACGGCGAGCGCAGCAGACTTCATAAAGCTTTTCATCAAAGGGACTCCTCGTGATAGCGGGCTCCCGAACTCTGCAGTAACTTTGTGAAGTTTTTATGATAAACGCCTAGTAAACAGCTCCCACCTGGTCACTTGGCCCCACGCACCAGGGTCTAACCGGCGCTCTCCTCCTCCACACTGAAAAACACCCTCCTCCGAGTCAGGGATCGGTTAGCGCGGGCATCTGAAGCGCCAGAGTGATTGTTGGAGGTAGCTACAGCGTGAGGAGACCAAGCCCGCTGACCACCGCTTCCCAGTCACGATGTCAACCATGCAACCGGCCAACGCGCTCGACAAGTATGTGCCACCTGCAGTCAATTTTCGTTGCCTAGTCTGGCGCCTCACTCACGGATGTACCGTCTTGAGGCGTCATGATCGAGAAGCAACGATGAACATTGCAAACCCGCCCCTCCTGTTCCCCGAAATATTGAGAGCCCACCGCCTGGATGAATTGAACGCCCCCCACGAGTTGACCCAGGCCGACCTTGACTGGCTGCATCACACCACCCTGCCCAGCCACGCCCTACGCAGCGTACAGGTCCCGGCAATGACCGTCGAAACGCTTACCCTGGAAGTCGGAGGCAAGGCTTCGATCCCACTGGCCGGTTGCCTGGTGATCAGCGCGCCAGGCGATCACCCCGCATTCCTCTATACGCCGTATGGCGGCATCGTGAAATTCGACAGCCCGGAATCCGTCGACCAGAGGCTTGATGAGATGTTGTCGCTACCTCTGGAACGGGATGACCTGTTCCGCCTCCTTTCGATTTCCCAGCGCAACGAACTCCATGGCGCAACCACCCTGGAAAAGACCCGGCGAACGGTGCATGGCGATGTCTTCAAGACGCAATTGGCGTCCATGAAAAAAGCCCAGGATCTGAATGACCGGGCCATGGTGAGCGAGCTACTCCAGGCCCCCTCGCTGGCGACGATGCTTGACCGGATATTGAACGATAAGTTGTCCAACTTCGATCACAAGCAGGCCCGGGTGTCACTCAACGCAAACAAGGCAGCAGGAGATCCAAAGACCCAACAGTGGAGCCGAAACATGCCACTGAGTGACGCGATCCTGACTTACTTTCATCATCAGGGCTGGCCTGGCGGATGTGACGTGGAGTTTTTTCACCCCGACATCAATGACTCGGCCAACAATACGTTGCATTGGCAAACCATCGTGAAGCTCGCTGCCAGGAACCTGCTCCCCCGCCTCACCGATTGTCTCGACGCCTATTGGGACGCCAAAAGCTTCTTCAATATTTCACGCCGGCATTTTTTATCCCAGTTCATCAGCGACAGGCTGCGTTCGACCATCATTGTCGAACGGGAAAAAGGGTACCTGACAGACGCCCAAAGCCGTGAACTGCATCGCCTGTTCCGGCCGTCTCGCCCGGACGAGACGTTGATGTTCATCGAAACGGTGCGCCTCTGGGAGTATAAACCGCACAGTGTCGAACTGGCGGGCACGTTGATGATCAGTGCAAATGAGCACTACCTTTACCTCCCCAGTCACGGTTTCAAGAAAGTGGAGCATCATCTGGGTTTCAGCAGTGCTCTGTTGGGTTCGCCCTTCACCGCCAAGCGAAAGCACACGCTATACAGCCTCCTCAGCATTGAAGAACGCAACCGTTTTTTACGCTTCGACGTCCCGCAGATCTCCGGCAAGGGCGTGTCCCCGCCTGTATCCGAGTCCCTGGCTGGAGCAATCATTGCCAAACAACTGGAAAATCTTGGTTACGCTTTGGAAATGTCCCGTCAGGACGATATCGATATCCACGCATTGGTCGACAAGGCACTGGACATACGCACGCTGATCAACGACAGCCTGCTGGACCAGAAAGCCGAGGGGCATTGGGGAACGCGGCCTGCGTTTTATGCAAACCTGCCACCGTCCAATTTCATGGTCCATTTACTGCAGAGAAAGCTCAAGACCTATGCCAGTGTCCAGGACGCTTTCGATACCGAGTTCAGGCTGTTATCGCATTCCAGCAACAGAGCCCTGCGCAATGAACTGAGGGAGCTGCTTTCCAAGCTATGCAGTAGTTTTTCCCTGGGCATCAGAGAGGAGGCTGAGCTCCGGGAGCTCAACGGGACACTGTCGACGGACGCCCACAACCTCATCAAAACCGTGTTTGCCTTCGATCCTGACTACCCTGAACGCGAAAAACGCGCGAGCGTCAAAGGCTTTCGTCCGGATGTGTATTCATTGAAGTTGACCTGCACATCGGAAGGCGCCAGGGCCTCCTTTTCTGCCGCCAATTGCTTCCTGCTGACCGAGCGCGGGGGCCTGGATACACCTTTTTCCGGCATGGTGATCCTGTGGATCCCTTCCGACGGCCTGAGGTTGTTTTCATCCGTCGCCCATGCCACCCAGCAGTTGAATCATTACCTGCTCGACTCCCGGCGGCGTTTCGGTTTGCTGGCCAATCTCACACCCGCGCAACGCAATCCCCATGCCCGCTATCAACTCGAGGCGTTTGAACTGATCGAAGGCAATGTGCTTATGGATCGGATGAGTTCGTTCATCGAACACTTTGCGGCCGAACACGAGTATTTGCGCGCATTGAAGATTGGTGACTGGCAACTGGCCAGACCTGAATTTCTTCAAAGCCTGAACGCATTGTTAAGCAAGGGAGCGCCCACCAATCTGCAGAATGTTGCGTATATCGCCCGCGCCAACAGGCGGCAACACACGCTTCCTGGCTGGCTCGGTACCGCCTCGCTCGAGGATCAACACAAGCACATCGAACTGCTGGAGCAATATCGAAACAGCGTGGACGATAATAAGGACTACCTGGACGGCATCGAACCGCTACGCACCTATGTCGCCAGAACATTGAAAACGCTGCTGGAGGCGCGTTTCCCCGGAACCAACCTTGACCCCGCCACTCTCCTGATTGCGCCCAAGCTTGCGCTGGCAGGTCCCGCAAGCAGCCTGACCGACTTCGCCTTGAATCCTATCGACACCCGTCATCGGACCGGCTTCAAGATTTCGTCAACGTCCCGGCAAAAACTCCCTGACAACCTCAACGAATCCGCTATCACGCAGATACTGTTGTCATTGGATATTTCAACCACCTACAGAGGACATGTGCTGGACAAACTGTCCAGCTCCGCCGTCGATATCAAGCAAAGGAAGCACCGATTCTATCGACAATTACCGTGGCAACTGCTGCAACATGCCCATGCCCGGTATCTGCAACAGTACCTTTCCCCCACTGCCTTCAGCCTGATCAGCCAGGTGCTCGATATGCCGGACAGTATCGCTCGACTGGCAACGGAGACGGCCAAGGCAATCATTCGCCCACTGGAACTGATCACGACCGAAGGCGCCGAAGCCGTCACAGCGCCTGGGCTTTACCTGATCGGGTCGAGCGTCGATGCAAAAGCACCCCATGTCTTGTATTCCCCTTACAACGAAAGCCATGACTTCACCGAGTTCGCGGATGAAGCGAGCATCATTGCGGCTTTCAACACGCCAGGATCGCTGCAGGACCGGCTGATTCGCCTGTTGCCCGAAAGCCAGCAAGCCACGTTCAGGAACCTGTTCGCCTCCACTGCCGGGCATCTGTCGGAGATAACCCTGGCTTCGAACCCGATCTCCGATCTGCTCGGTACGTTGTTCAATGACAACATCACCTTGCTCGCAGATATGCTCAAAACCCAGACCGATACGACACGCCAGTTCGACTGGCAAACCGTCGTGCATCTGTTCAGTACCGGCATCAGGGCCCTTGGTCGGGAACTGCCTGGCAAACTGACCTTTATCGAGACACTCAAAGACGCCTATGACGATTTCAAGGCTTCTTCCGAGGCCTTGCGGGAGCACGACTGGGGGGCAGGCCTGCATAACTTCATCGCCGGCGCGGCGGAAATGGTCTCCCTGGGCTGGCTCAACCGGGACGATACCTTCGGCCTGCTCGATCCGGTTAGCCCTGCTGCCCCGCCTCCCCCTGCGGTAAATCCAACTCACTGGCAGAGCCTGACCGGTGCCACGCGCACTGACCTGCAGGCTTTCGAAGCCATCGAGGTCAGCCTGCTCAACCTTAAACGACACCCGAGCGACGGAACCTACCAGGCCAGTGCGTCGGGCATTCGCTACGCACCGGTGCTCGGAAAAGTCTTCCAGGTAGCAAAGGCCGGCCACGGTTGGCGCATCATCCATGAGCACGGAGAGGGGCCGATGCTCAAGCATTCGCCTAAGTCCGGGCGGTGGACCCTCGATCCAGCCCCGCAGTCCATTCGCTACGGCAAAGTGATGTCGAGGTTGAACGATGTTTATAGCGATCGCCAGGCGGGTGGGGTGCTCAATATCGAAGCACGGGGCATGGCGCAGATACGCAGCAGATACCCAGGTCACGCCAACATGATCGTGCAGGCCGTGGACACGGCACGGTATTACTCAATCAACGCGCTGCATAATCTTGAACAGGTTAAAGACGGTGTGCATCCAGGTTCCCGACTGGATACCGTCCTGAAGACTTTTCTTGGTGTCAGGACAATTGATGCCCATCTCGTTAAAAAAATACACACTGCGGTTGCACCGATCTGCCAGGCCTTGGCTGATCCATCATGGGAGCAGCGCAACGGCAGTCGTATCGTTATTGGCAGCCTCAGGTACATCGACGATCATGCGGTTGCCTTCGTGCTTGCTTCCAGCAAGGCCGGGAGAATCTATCTCACCCACCATTTCTTCAACATGGGTCTGGATTGGTACAAGACCGCCGTGCCCGACACCTTCAATGTCGACGCTCATGCCCAAGGCGCAACCCTCATTCATGAGCTGTCCCATCTGCTCTGCGGTACGCTCGATATCGTCTACCTGGGCGCATTCCTGCCCTACCTGGACCTCATTTCGACGGTGACTCACCTCGGGCAAGAAAAATACAATGAACAAAAAGATCAGCAACTCAACGCTTTTTCGTGGACCACGCCACGCGCCCGCCTGTTCAAGGCTTGGGACAGGGGAACCAACTCACTCAAGAGTCTCGATCTTTTCCCCAACCATAGGGACACCGTCAGGAAAATCCTGGAAATCACCGGCACCACGACCTTGCATCAGGCTCGCGACGTATTCCTGGATCCGCGCTCATCGGACCTGCGTATTGACGTCATGCTTCGAAACGCCGACTCCCTGACGCTGTTCCTTTGTGAACTGGGACGGCAACTGGATCCGATTCCCTGAAGCCCGGCTACGTAACAGTCGGGCATCTGGCCCCGGCATGCCTGCGCCCCCGCCAGCTCAATCGAGAGGAAGAGCGACGGGTCCACTACTACCGCTTATTGTCGATCCAGAATCGGAATGCCGTGCGCTGGTTGCTGTTTGCGGTAAAGCAGACCGCGGTATCGGTACTATGATCCTCAGATCAGGCGGTTTATTGGCAAGGATCCGATGGGGTGGGTGGGTTGAATGTCTAGATGAGCGCCCATTAGTGATGCATTGGAAAGCTGAGAAAAAGGTGCGTTTATACTGAGACGTAAACGTTATCAAGCTGGCAACGGCCATGGAGCGGCATAAGGAGTAAGGAATGATCCAAGAACAACAAAAGGAAATAGGCACAGGAAGAAGGTCAACCACGTTTCGGGCCGTTGGCGCGGAGTACTCCGGCGTGCGTCTGCGCGTAGTGTTGAAGGAGTGCAGGATTGCCCCGATGGAGTTCGCGCTGTTTGTGAGGATCAGCCCGCAGCGGCTGAACAACTGGTTTTCGAGGGGTATACCAGAACAGCGGCTCAAAAATATCGCACGCTTGTTGAGCGTTAATGCCGACTGGCTGGCGGTGGGGACTGGGGAGAAGTACGTGACAGGAACTGACTTACGAGGACGTCGAGCACCTGCACGAACGTTCTGTCTACCTTCGGGGCGAGATGCTGCGGACTGACTCTCTCGGGAATTGGTTCAGCACCATGCCTATGACGAACGATGAGCCCGGCGACGAACTCATCTCAGTCCAAACGGGCCAAGGTTCCGGATTTTCGGATAGCAGCCTTTCGGGACGCAACGTCAGTGCGCGCTGATAGCCCTGGTGGGGATCACTGGCGAATGAAATGCGCCAGGGTTGTGTCCGCAATAACTGCAGCAACGGTCGAACTTCGCTGACACTGTCGTCGATAATCAAGACATGGGGTGTGGGACCGGGTGAAACAGCATTGACCTGCATCGGTCCTTCCTGGCGTCTCATCTGTCAGCGTGTTTAGTTTTATTAGTGACGGCAACATACAGAGCATTCTTGGACGAATAAATATAACCAAAGTAAATGCCCGCACTCACCTTACAACGCCCCTCTGGCTCGCGACCTTCTTCTCGAAATCGAACACGCACGGGGTGGTCGCGGGTAACGGGATCATAAAAGACACTGAAACCTGTGCTTTCAGTTCCGCCTAGAAATCCTGCTCCTGTCAGGCCCGCAAATGCAGGCCCGACTAACCTTTTGTCGCTGCAAACCTCCTCCGCTGATTGTTGACACTTGCACTTAAGGTATTATGGTATACCATCATACACAGACCCACTCACATCCAGTTGGAGCAGCCATGAGTTTCGAAATCCGCAAAATCGTCAGCTATGTAGAAGAAACCTTTATCGAAGGCGGCAAAGCCTCGGACACGCCGGTGAGCATGGTCGGCCTGGCTGTTGTGTTGAAAAACCCATGGCTGGGTCGTGGTTTCGTCGAAGACCTGAAGCCGGAAATCCGTGCCAACTGCTCCGACCTCGGTGCATTGATGGTCGAGCGCCTGGTGAGCATCATCGGCGGCGCCGACAAGATCGAGGCCTACGGCAAGGCGGCCGTGGTGGGCGCCGATGGCGAAATCGAGCATGCCTCGGCGATCATCCATACCCTGCGTTTCGGCAACCACTACCGTGAAGCGGTCAAGGCCAAGAGCTACCTGAGCTTCACCAACAAGCGCGGCGGCCCGGGGACCTCGATCCAGATTCCGATGATGCACAAGGACGACGAAGGACTGCGCTCGCACTACATCACCCTGGAAATGCAAATCGAAGACGCTCCGCGCGCCGACGAGATTGTCGTGGTGCTGGGTTGCGCGGATGGTGGTCGCCTGCACCCACGGATCGGTAACCGCTATATCGACCTGGAAGAACTGGCCGCCGAAAAAGCCCAGTAAACCCAAGCGAGTTATCCCAATAAAAAAGGTATGCAGGAGCGCTCCATGATTCGGCTCACCGCTGAACGCACCCCGGCTGGTACCAGTTATCTGGCGACCGGCCAAGGCCAGCCTGTGGTTTTGATCCACGGCGTGGGCTTGAATAAAGAAATGTGGGGCGGCCAGGTCGTTGGTCTGGCCACGCAGTACCGCGTGATCAGCTATGACATGCTCGGTCATGGCGCCAGCCCACGCCCGACCGCCGGCACCCCGCTGCTCGGTTATGCCGATCAACTGCTGGAGCTGCTCGATTACCTGCAATTGCCCCAGGCGACGGTGATCGGGTTCTCCATGGGGGGCCTGGTCGCACGGGCATTTGCCTTGCATTACCCGCAACGCTTGCAAAGCCTGGTGGTGCTCAACAGCGTGTTCAACCGCAGCCCCGAGCAGCGTGCCGGCGTGATCGCTCGCACCGCCCAGGCCGCCGAACACGGGCCGGACGCGAATGCCGAAGCCGCACTGTCCCGTTGGTTCAGCCGCGAGTACCAGGCGGCCAACCCGGCGCAAATCGCGGCATTGCGCCAGACCTTGGCGGGCAATGATCCGCAGGGTTACCTGACCACCTACGAATTGTTTGCCACCCAGGACATGTACCGCGCAGACGACCTGGGCAGCATCCAGGCGCCAACCCTGGTCGCCACCGGTGAACTGGACCCCGGCTCGACACCGCAGATGGCCCGGCAATTGGCCGACCGCATCCCCGGTGCTACCGTCGCGGTGCTGGCCGAGCAACGGCATATGATGCCGGTCGAATCGCCGCGCCTGGTCAACCAGCTGCTGCTGGATTTTCTTGAAACGGCACACGCCCAACAACATCCAATAAAGGGGATCGTGGCATGACGCTTGAACGCTTCCAGATGTGCATCGGCGGTGAATGGGTCGATGCCCTGTCCGGCAAGACCTTTGACAGTCTCAACCCCGCGTTGGCCCAGCCTTGGGCGCAACTGCCCGACGCCGATGAAGCGGATGTCGAGCGCGCCGTGCAAGCTGCACAAACCGCCTTCGACAGCCCGGCCTGGCGTGGTCTCACCGCCACCGCGCGGGGCAAGCTGTTGCGTCGTCTCGGTGATCTGATCGCCGACAACAAGGAGCAACTGGCGCAACTGGAAAGCCGCGACAACGGCAAATTGATCCGTGAAACCCGCGGCCAGGTCAGCTACCTGCCGGAGTTCTTTCACTACACCGCGGGCCTGGCGGACAAGCTCGAAGGCGGCACCCTGCCCCTCGACAAGCCGGACCTGTTCGCCTACACCGTGCACGAAGCCATGGGCGTGGTGGCCGCGATCATCCCATGGAACAGCCCGCTGTACCTGACCGCGATCAAACTCGCGCCGGCCCTCGCTGCGGGCAATACCATCGTCATCAAACCCTCGGAACACGCCTCGGCGAGCATTCTCGAGCTGGCGCGCCTGGCGCTGCAAGCCGGTATCCCGGCGGGCGTGGTCAACGTGGTCACCGGCTACGGCCCGAGTACCGGTGCCGCCCTCACCCGCCACCCGCTGGTACGCAAGATCGCCTTCACCGGCGGTGCAGCCACCGCGCGCCATGTGGTGCGCAGCAGCGCCGAAAACTTCGCCAAACTGTCACTGGAGCTTGGGGGTAAATCGCCGAATATCATCTTTGCCGACGCCGATCTCGACAGCGCCATCAATGGTGCGATTGCCGGTATCTATGCGGCGTCCGGACAGAGTTGCGTCTCCGGTTCGCGCTTGCTGGTGCAGGATGAAATCTACGATGAGTTCGTTGACCGCCTGGTCGAACGCGCCCGGCGCATCCGCATCGGTAACCCCCAGGAAGATGCCAGCGAAATGGGTCCCATGGCCACGGCACAACAGCTCGCGGTGGTCGAAGGCCTGGTGGCGGACGCCATCGCCGAAGGTGCCCGCCTGCGCATGGGCGGCAAGCGGCCACAGGATCTGGGCGAAGGCTGGTTCTACGAGCCGACCCTGTTCGAGTGCGACCGCAACTCGATGAAAATCATGCAGGAAGAAGTGTTCGGCCCGGTGGCCTCGGTCATTCGCTTCAAGGATGAAGCCGAAGCACTGGCGATCGCCAACGACTCGCAGTTCGGCCTTGCCGCCGGCATCTGGACCCGCGATCTGGGGCGTGCCCATCGCCTGGCGCGGGATGTGCGCTCAGGGATCATCTGGGTCAACACCTACCGTGCCGTGTCCGCCATGGCGCCCATCGGCGGTTTCAAGAACAGCGGCTACGGACGCGAAAGCGGCATCGATTCGGTGCTGGCCTACACCGAGCTGAAGACGGTGTGGATCAATCTCTCTCAGGCGCCCATGCCTGATCCTTTTGTGATGCGCTAAGAGTCCAGAACCATGATCGAACCCGGTATTTACAAAGACGTCATGAGCTCGTTTCCTTCGGGCGTCACGGTGGTCACCACCCTCGACCCGGACGGCGGCATCGTCGGCATCACCGCCAGTGCGTTCAGCGCGCTGTCGATCGACCCGGCGCTGGTGCTGTTCTGCCCCAATTACGCCTCGGACACCTACCCGATCCTGCGCGACAGCAAGCAGTTCGCGATTCACTTGCTGTCCGCCGACCAGACCGCCGAAGCCTATGCATTCGCCAGCAAGGGCAAGGAGAAAGCCAAGGGCATCGAGTGGCACCTGAGCGAACTGGGTAACCCGCTGCTGGCCAAGGCCACGGCGATCATCGAGTGCGAACTGTGGCGCGAATACGACGGCGGTGATCACGCGATCATCGTCGGCGCGGTGAAAAATCTGATCCTGCCCGAGCAACCCGTCACGCCGATGATCTACCACAAAGGCAAACTGGGCCCGCTACCCACCCTGGCTTGAGGAGTGTTGAACGATGAGCAACGACAAGTATGAACAAGGCCTGAAAATTCGCACCCAGGTGCTGGGCGAGGCTTACGTGAAGCGCTCGCTCGAGAACGCCGACGATTTCACCCGGCCGCTGCAGGAGATGGTCACCGAGTACTGCTGGGGCCATGTGTGGGGCCGCGAGGGTTTGTCGCTTAAAGAACGCAGCATGATAAACTTGGCGATGATTTCGGCCCTCAATCGGCCCCACGAACTCAAGCTGCATATACGTGGCGCCTTGCGTAACGGGCTGAGTCGTGAACAAATACGCGAAATTCTGCTTCAGGTCGGCATTTATTGCGGGGTTCCCGCGGCCGTAGACAGTTTCCGGCTGGCCCGGGAAGCCTTCGCCGAAGCCGACGCCGAGGCCTCCAGTTAACCGCTTCATTCAGAGCAGCCCCCATGAAACGCCTGCCACTCGACGACAGCTTCAAGGTCAATCACAACCCGGTTACGCTGCGCGAAATCGTGCTGGAAAAACTGCGAAGCGCCATCATGAACTTCCAGCTCTTGCCGGGCGATCGCCTGGTGGAACGCGACCTGTGTGATCGCCTGGGCGTCAGTCGCACCTCGGTGCGCGAAGCCCTGCGCCACTTGGAGTCGGAAGGCCTGGTAGAGTTCGCCGACGCCAAAGGCCCGCAAGTCGCGGTGATCACCCTGGCCGATGCCGTCGATATCTATGAACTGCGCTGCGTGCTCGAAGGCTTGATCGTGCAGCTGTTCACCCTGCGCGCCAAGGCAAAAGACATCAAGGCCCTGGAAAAGGCCCTCGAGGAAAACCGCAAGTCCCTCAAGGATGGCGAACTGCAACAGGTCATCGACTCGGTGCAAGGCTTCTACGACGTATTGCTCGAAGGCTCCGGCAACCACATCGCCGCCACCCAATTGCGGCAGTTGCAGGCGCGCATCAGCTACCTGCGGGCAACGTCGGTGTCCCAGGAGAACCGTCGCGGCAGCAGCAACCAGGAAATGGAGCGCATGGTGCAGGCGATCAAGAGTGGCGACCCACTCGCCGCCCACCAGGCCTGCGTCGATCACGTGCGCGCGGCAGCGGCCGTCGCGCTGGACTACCTCAAGCGCAAACAGGAAGAGACCGGCAAGATTCCGGATATCACCCTGCCGATCGCGCTCAAAGAACCACGCATAGGTCACTGAGCTTGTTCAGCCCGCGCTTTTGCCCTTGCTGCGGCAGCAGTGACCTCGGTCACCAGTTGCCACCGGGCGATACGCATGAGCGTCTGATGTGCCGTGGCTGCGGCCATATTCATTACGTCAATCCGAAAATCATCGCCGGCTGCATCATCGAGCAGGACGGTAAATACCTGCTGTGCCAACGTGCGATCCCCCCACGCCCGGGCACCTGGACGCTGCCAGCAGGCTTTATGGAGGGCGGCGAGACCACCGAACAGGCGGCACTGCGCGAAGTCTGGGAAGAAAGCGGCGTGCGTGCCGAGATCCTCTCGCCCTACTCGATCTTCAGCGTGCCGAAGATCAGCGAGGTGTACATTATTTTCCGCGCCATCGCGCAGGAGATCACCGGCCAGTTCGGCCCGGAAACCCTCGACTATAAGTTCTTCGCTCCCGAGGATATTCCCTGGGACAGCATCTATTACCCGGCCATCCGGCAGATCCTCGAGCGCTATATCGAAGAACGCCAGGCCGGGGTCTACGGCATCTACATCGGCAACGACGACAGCGGCAAGATTCACTTCATCCGCTGAGGCTGCACGGCGATCTACCTATGCTAAGGAATTGTCTGTGGATAGGGTGAGCTCGTCTGTGGCGAGGGGGCTTGTCCCCCCGTTGGGCTGCGCAGCAGCCCCCAGACCAGCCGCAGAGGAGTGCCTGATACACCGCACTCGTTTTTATTGGGGCTGCTGCGCAGCCCAACGGGGGGACAAGCCCCCTCGCCACAAACAAGCCCCCTATCTACAGGATGGTGTTCGGCGCGCGCTGTCAGGGCGCCACGCCTTCCACAATGATCACCTGCGCCTGGGCCACACCCTCGCGATGTCGCTTCGCCTGCTGATACAGCTCGGACTCGTAACACGCCACGGCCTGCTCGTAACTGTCGAACTCGATCACCACGCTGCGCTGCGGCGTGCGCCCGCCTTCCAGCGCGGTGCTGCGGCCCGCCCTGGCGAGGATCCGCCCGCCATACGCCGCGAACGCCGCCGGTGCGCGCTGGGTGTAGTGGGTGTATTGCTCGGCATCGGAAATATCTACATGGGCAATCCAGTAGGCCTTCATCGCGACATCCTCTTGTTTAAGTTTTGTGGTATACCATAATACATACAACCAATAACTTGAGCACCTACACATGGCCTTCAACAGCATTGCAGAAATTATCGAAGACTACCGCCAGGGCAAAATGGTGCTGCTGGTCGACGATGAAGACCGGGAAAACGAAGGTGATCTGTTGCAGCCCGCCGCCTGCTGCACCGCCGAAAGTATCAGCTTCATGGCTCGCGAAGCACGGGGCCTGATCTGTCTGACCCTCACCGATGAACACTGCCAGCGTCTCGGCCTGGAACAGATGGTGCCGAGCAATGCCAGCGTGTTCGGCACGGCGTTTACCGTGTCCATCGAAGCCGCCACAGGTGTCACCACTGGTATCTCCGCCGCTGACCGCGCACGCACTGTGGCAGCAGCCGTCGACATCAATGCCGGTCCTGCCGACATCGTGCAACCGGGGCATATTTTCCCGCTGCGCGCCAAGGACGGTGGCGTGCTGACCCGCGCTGGCCACACTGAAGCCGGCTGCGACCTGGCACGCCTGGCCGGGCACATCCCGGCCTCGGTGATCGTCGAAGTGCTGAATGACGACGGCACCATGGCTCGCCGGCCGGACCTGGAAGTATTCGCACGCAAACACGGGATCAAGATCGGCACCATCGCTGACCTGATCCACTATCGCCTCAGCACCGAACGCACGGTGACGCGCATCGGCGAACGCGAGCTGCCGACCGTACATGGCACCTTCCGCTTGATTACCTTTGAAGACCGTATCGACGGCGGCGTGCATATGGCGATGGTCATGGGCCAACTGCGCCGCGACGAACCCACCCTGGTGCGGGTGCATGTGATTGATCCGCTGCGCGATCTGGTGGGCGCCGACTACAGTGGCCCATCCAACTGGACGTTGTGGGCCGCCCTGCAACGCGTCGCCGCTGAAGGCAGTGGCGTGGTGGTGGTGCTGGCCAATCACGAATCCTCCCAAGCCCTGCTGGAGCGGGTGCCGCAGCTGACCCAGGCACCTCGCCAGTTCAGCCGTTCGCAGTCCCGCATCTATTCTGAAGTAGGGACCGGCGCGCAGATCCTGCAAGACCTCGGCGTGGGCAAGTTGCGCCACCTCGGACCACCGCTGAAATACGCAGGCTTGACCGGCTACGACCTGGAAGTGGTGGAGAGTATTGCTTTCATTTGACCCTGAAAAACCTGCGTTGGCGGATGGCCGGTATAGCAAAATGCTTGCGCAAATTTTGGAATACCATAATATGATATTCCACAATCCGAATGGCGCTCAAAGCATCAACCGGACCGACTGCTCCCGATAGGCGGGCATTCAAAAGCCCCGCTCATAAACACAACAATGAGGGCGTAAAAATGGTGTTGAACAAAGCTGCAACCGCCGTGCTGTTTGCGGGACTGCTGAGTGTGACCAGCCAAGCCGTGCAGGCGGCCGAAAGCGTCAATTTCGTGAGCTGGGGCGGCAGTACCCAAGATGCGCAGAAGCAGGCGTGGGCCGATCCTTTCAGCAAAGCCAGCGGCATCACCGTGGTCCAGGATGGCCCCACCGACTACGGCAAACTCAAGGCTATGGTCGAAAGCGGCAACGTTCAGTGGGACGTGGTGGATGTCGAAGCTGACTTCGCCTTGCGCGCCGCCGCCGAAGGCCTGCTCGAACCCCTCGACTTCGCGGTGATCCAGCGCGACAAGATCGACCCGCGATTTATCTCCGACCATGGCGTGGGCTCGTTCTTCTTTTCCTTCGTGCTCGGCTACAACGAAGACAAGCTCGGCGCTGGCAAACCCCAGGATTGGACCGCACTGTTCGATACCAAGACCTACCCCGGCAAACGCGCCCTCTACAAATGGCCCAGTCCCGGCGTGCTGGAGTTGGCTCTTTTGGCCGACGGCGTCGCCGCCGACAAACTCTACCCGCTGGACCTGGACCGCGCGTTCAAGAAACTCGACACCCTCAAGAAAGACATCGTCTGGTGGGGTGGCGGCGCACAGTCGCAACAGTTACTGGCCTCCGGTGAAGTCAGCATGGGCCAGTTCTGGAACGGTCGCATTCACGCCCTGCAGGAAGACGGCGCACCGGTTGGCGTGAGCTGGAAGCAGAACCTGGTCATGGCCGATATTCTGGTGGTGCCCAAAGGCGCCAAAAACAAAGCCGCTGCCATGAAGTTCCTGGCCTATGCCAGCAGCGCCAAAGGCCAGGCCGACTTCTCCAACCTGACCGCCTATGCACCGGTGAATATCGGCAGCGTGCAGCGCCTGGATTCGGTACTGGCGCCCAACTTGCCGACGGCGTATGCCAAGGACCAGATCACGCTTGATTTCGCCTACTGGGCCAAGAATGGTCCGGCCATTGCAACACGGTGGAACGAATGGCTAGTCAAATGAAAATGACGGCAACGACGCCGACCGGCAGCGCCCATGGCGCTGCCGGCGCGGCTCCAGGCAACGCGACAGGCCCTTCCCTGGCACAGCGCTGGCGCGGCTCGGGCAACCTGATCCCGGCCCTGCTGTTTCTCGGCCTGTTCTTCCTCGCGCCGCTGATCGGCCTGCTGTTGCGCGGCGTGCTGGAACCGGTGCCGGGCCTGGGCAACTATGAACAGCTGTTCGCCAATTCGGCGTACGCCCGAGTGCTGCTCAACACCTTTTCGGTGGCGGGACTGGTGACCCTGTTCAGCCTGCTGCTGGGCTTCCCGCTGGCCTGGGCAATTACCCTGGTGCCGCGCGGCTGGGGGCGCTGGATCCTCAACATCGTGCTGCTGTCGATGTGGACCAGCCTCCTCGCCCGTACTTATTCATGGCTGGTGTTGCTCCAGGCTTCAGGGGTAATCAACAAGGCGTTGATGGCGATGGGCATCATCGATCAACCGCTGGAGATGGTGCACAACCTCACAGGCGTAGTGATCGGCATGAGCTACATCATGATCCCGTTCATTGTGCTGCCGTTGCAGGCGACCATGCAGGCCATCGACCCGATGATCCTGCAGGCCGGCTCGATCTGTGGCGCCAGCCCCTGGACCAATTTCTTCCGGGTGTTCCTTCCACTGTGTCGGCCGGGGCTGTTTTCCGGCGGGCTGATGGTGTTTGTGATGTCCCTCGGTTACTACGTCACCCCGGCGCTGCTCGGTGGCGCGCAGAACATGATGCTGCCCGAGTTCATCATTCAGCAGGTGCAATCGTTCCTCAATTGGGGCCTGGCCAGCGCCGGCGCCGCGTTGCTGATCTTTATCACGCTGGTGCTGTTCTACTTCTACCTGAAGCTTCAGCCGGAATCTCCGGTTGGCGCCAGCAACGCGAGGTAAGCCGTCATGCTCCTGACTCCCAATGCCATGAGCCGCAGGATGCGCCTGGGCCTGTACACGACCACCGGGTTGATTGCGTTGTTCCTGCTGTTGCCGATCGTGTTTATCGTGCTGTTGTCGTTCGGCTCCTCGCAATGGCTGGTGTTTCCGCCGCCGGGCTGGACGCTGAAATGGTACGGCCAGTTCTTCTCCAATCCCGACTGGATGAGCGCGGCAATGGCCAGCCTCAAGGTCGCGCTGCTGACCACCGTGTTCGCCGTCGCCCTGGGCCTGCCCACCGCGTTTGCCCTGGTGCGCGGACGTTTCCCCGGCCGCGAGCTGCTTTACGGCCTGTTCACCCTGCCGATGATCGTACCGCTGGTGATCATTGCGGTGGCGGTGTACGCGCTGTTCCTCAAGCTCGGCTACACCGGCACGATGTTCGCCTTTGTGGTCAGCCACGTCATCGTCGCTTTGCCGTTCACCATCATCTCGATCATCAACTCGCTGAAGCTGTTCGATCAGTCGATTGAAGATGCGGCGGTGATCTGCGGCGCGTCGCGCTTGCAGGCGGCGTTCAAGGTGACCTTCCCGGCGATTCGCCCGGGGATGGTGGCCGGTGCGCTGTTCGCTTTTCTCGTCTCGTGGGACGAAGTGGTACTCAGCGTGATGATGGCCAGCCCAACCCTGCAAACCCTTCCAGTGAAGATGTGGACCACCCTGCGCCAGGACCTGACGCCGGTGATCGCCGTCGCCTCGACGCTGCTGATTGGCCTGTCAGTAATGATCATGATGATTGCCGCCGCCGTTCGCCGGCGCGCTGAAACCCGCGCCTGAGCGCCCAGGAGTAAAACATGAGTGCAGTGATCAAAGATTGCGCGCAAAACCATGACCAACCCTTGGTCAGCCTGCGCAACCTGAATAAGTACTACGGCGAATTCGCCGCCGTCGACACTATCTCGCTGGACATCAAGGACGGTGAATTCCTCACCTTCCTCGGCTCCAGCGGCTCGGGTAAAAGCACCACCCTGTCGATGCTCGCCGGCTTCGAAACGCCGAGCAGCGGCGAAATCCTGGTCGACGGCCAATCCCTGGTCAATGTACCGCCGCACAAGCGCGACATTGGCATGGTGTTCCAGCGCTACTCATTGTTCCCGCACCTGTCGGTACGCGACAACATCGCTTTCCCGCTGGCGATCCGCAAACTGGCCAGCGCCGAACGCGAGAAGCGCGTCGACGCCATGCTCAAGCTGGTGCAGCTGGAGCAATTCGCCCATCGCCGCCCCTCGCAATTGTCCGGCGGTCAACAGCAGCGGGTCGCTATCGCCCGTGCGCTGGTGTACGAGCCACGCATCCTGCTGATGGACGAGCCCCTTGGCGCCCTCGACAAGAAACTGCGTGAAGACTTGCAGGACGAACTGCGTCAGTTGCATCGACGCCTGGGCATCACCATTGTCTACGTGACCCACGACCAGGAAGAAGCCATGCGTCTGTCCCAGCGCATCGCGATTTTCAGCCATGGCAAGATCGTCGGCTTGGGCAGCGGTTTCGACCTGTACCAGAACCCGCCGAATGCATTTGTCGCGTCCTTCCTCGGCAACTCCAACTTCCTCAAGCTCAAGGCCCAAGGCAACGCGGTGGCGGCGTTCGAGGGGCAGTCCTTATCGATCCGCCTGACCACCGGGCTGCACACCGACCAGCCGGTGCTGCTGATGGTACGACCGGAAAAAGCCCTGGCGCTGAGCATCGAACAGGCCGCCGAGCAGCCATTGGCCGCTGGCTGGAATGAAGTCTCGGCGGTGGTCGGCGAAGTGTTGTTCCTCGGCGAAAGCCTGACCTGCAGCGTGAAAACCCTGGGCGGCACCTCGATGACGGTCAAGGCACTGTCTGCCGCGGGCATGCCACTCAAGGCCGGTGATCCGGTGCGCGTGCGCTGGGCGACGGCGGATGCGTGCGTGTATACCGAATGGCAAGACAGTGATCTGAACAAAGCTGCAGGCGCGCACTGATCGCAGGCCAAAACGCGTCCCCTTGAGGCCGCTCCTCACCCTCCTCCCAAAGGGGAGAACGGACTGAGCAGCCCTTTAGCGGCCTCAAACGTTGGTGAATATTCCGCTGACGACGTCGACATTCCCGGTATAAGGCACGCTAGTACCGGCAGCCTTGGCAATCGTCGCCCAGATGCGTTGCATATCCACAAAACGTTTGCCTATCACCGGATTTCCCGAGTGATGCTCGCGATCGGCCTGGGACGTGATATTGAGATAGCGCCCGACGCCATCACCGCTTTTGAGTAAGCCACTGGCGCCTCCCATGAGCACCACTGGCATGTCGATCATATGCTCCGGCGCCCCATCCGCCATCTCACTGGTGAGCACCACCAACGTATGGTCAAGCAGCTTGTCAGTCGGTACGTGCGGGTCCTGGTAGCGGGCCAATTCATCCATAAACAGCTTGACCTGGCGCACATACCACTGGCGCGTGCCCTTCCAGAACGCTTCTCCGGAACGCCGATGCGCACATTCATGGGGGTTACTGGTCGGGCTGACGTCAATGATGTTCAGCGATTCCGCCGAACGTCCGATCTGGATGGTCGCGACTCGAGTGATGCCACAACTCAACGCCGTAGCAACCACTTGATGGTGGTTGCCCTGGATCTGGTTGCGAAACTCCGCTGATTGCCAAGGCAACGGTTCCAGGACAACTGGCTTGCACTCACCGACAGGTGGCGTGGACTGCTCGATATCCTTGATGACCTGCTCCACCGAGTCCAAATGCGTCTGCAGTTTCTGGCGCTGCGCGCCGGTCAGCTTATCCTGAAGGTCGCGGATATCCTCCAGCGCCACATCCAGCAGTTCCGTACCTTTAGCTTGATCTTTCGCCGCCGCTCCCGGGCTGCTGAACAGCGCTTGGGCCATCAACTGCGGGTCGCGATACGGTGTGCGAATGGCCGTGCCTTGCCAGGATACAAACCAGGGTGTTCCATCGATCCCGGCATGGGGTCCGGCAAACAGGCTACGGTGGGACGGCTCGCTGCCCGGCAATACCTGCCCCAGCACAATGTCGATCGACGACTGACGTGACTCAGTGTCGCGCAACACCCAGTTCCAGCCATTGTGTCCGACGTTGCCCGGTCCGAGGATGATGCCGCGCAGATACAGGGACTGCGTGCGATAGGCCTGCAGTTCGGCACTCACCTCATTCAATTGAAACTGCGTGGTATCGGCGCCGTCGGCCTCGGGGTACCACAGCCCGCGCCCATCGCCAAACCCACCGCCTTGGTAGGAATCCACTGCCAGGCCGTCGGGAACCACCACAAATACAATCTTGAGCTTCGCCTCCTGGGTCTGCCCCGCCAACGCCATGCGTGTCAGGCCGAACTGAGTCAGAGGGCCGTAAACCCCGGCAGCCACCAGTGCGGCCAGAAAGCGACGACGACTTTTCAAAATGCCCATGGTCAATCCCTCTGAGTCTTGTGGGTGAAGGCGTTGGAAGAGCCTATAGTGCGCAACATATCGACCAGGGAACCGGAGTCTTTCAAGCCGTCGGCGATCGCCTTGACAGTGCCTGAAGTGGACACGTCAGATTCATTACCGAAGACAAACCGGAAATAGCTGTCCGCCATACAGAACTGCGCGGCGGGATTGTCGGGAATCAGCCCGGCAACATCCCGAACGTCATTGATTTGTTCAGTGCCGGTGGCTCCGATAAAGGGGCCCGAAGCCTTGATCGCGACCATTTGCGGGTACTGGCTGTAGTTGTAGGCCTTTTCCTGATCGCGATAACGTCCCGCGGCGTCGTAATGCTCCATGGAAGCCCCGGTGTCATTCATGTATTGATGACACTGCCAGCAACGCCCCTCGGAGGCCTCTTCACCGTTGACCAGGTCCCAGTGTTCACGGGTGGTGACCGCGCGCGCGGGATAGACCGGTTCCGTAGGATCCGCTTCAACGGGGGCACCGAACTCGCGGCAGAACAGCTGTTCGCGAATCATGATGCCGCGCTTGACCAGCGAGGTCGCCTGATAGTCGGAGTTGGCCGCCTGCACCAGCCCGAGGTGCAACAAGCCACCCCGCTTGCCGTCCTCTACCGCTACCTTGTGCAGGTCATCGCCAGTCACACCGGGGATATCGTAATGGGTCGCCAGGGCCTGGTTCAGGTAGGTGTAACCCGGGTTGAACAACTGTGCGAGCGTGCCATCGCCCTGCAACAATCCGCTGACCAGCAGGTATTGCTCCTGCGCCATGAGCTGGATCGTCGCAGCACTCAACCCAGGCTTCTCCTGAACCCCACGATTGGTCTTGACGTAATAACTGACAAATCGATTGAACTGCTCGATCCCCCGCTCCGTACCCAGCATGCGCTCGATCTCGGCGGATAATTGCTCCGCGGTTTGCAACTCTCCGCGTTGGGCCTTGCCTAGCAGTTCAGCGTCCGGAGAGGTGCCCAGGTAGCTGTAGGAAAGCGCGGTAGCCACTTCAAAGGACGTCAGTTGAAAGACGCCATCCGCGTCAGTGGCGAGCCCCAGTTCGGAGCGGTAGAGAAAGTTGGGCGACAGCAGCAAGGCGCCGACCAACGCGGAGTGCCCGTGGGTTTCAAACAGCGTTTGATAGCGAGTCTGCTCCTCGTCGCTCAACGGACGACGGAACAGCGAATACCCCAACGCCGTGACCGGATCAGCTCCGGCCCCACGCACCCGGGTCTCCGGCACCTGGTCGGCCACCGACAATGCCATATCATAGAACTGCTTGACGTCTTCGGCCTGCAGAATCCCTTTGTCCGCTTCGCCTGGGTATTTAAAGGTTTTTTCCGATTTGTCGGCCGGCAGTTTCTGCGAATCGATATCTACGCCGAGGATGTCCTTGACGCTGGCGGCGTACTCGTCAGGCGTCAGCAGGCGCAACTGCCGTGCCCCGTAGGACGCCTCGGGATCCAGATAGGGTTTCCATACCACGTCATACAAATGCGTGCTGATCTCGGTCGCGCAGGTGGTGTCGCAATGCCCGGACACCGGCATGCTCTGGATCTGCTTGAGCAGCTTGTCCTGCCCTGCAACGCTCCAGGCCAGGGCCATGCGCAAACTGTCGAAGAACTCCACCGCATGGCATTGGGTGCACGTCTCTGCCAGCACGGTTTCCCCCAGGTTGGTCATATGCCGATAGTTCGTCGGAGCAAGTTGCATGTCCTCGCTTTCTTCGTTAATCACCACCGAGACCAATTCCGGCTGGGGCATTTCTTGAGGGTAAAACGGGTAAATGATCTCGTACTGACCGTAATTCAGAATCTGCGTCACACTCGCGCCCCAGGGCACATGGATCAGCTGCGGCGGCGGGGCTGCCTGTTCCTTGTTCTTGAGCGTGAAATGCCATTGCGCGTCACTCACCGAGGCCGGCTTGGTCGGTGCCACCACTGTCACTTTTACCGCAAGCTCTTCTGGCCGTTCGCGGTAGCGCAAATTGACCGTTTGGTTGGGATTGGCGGCAGACAAGGCAAATGACGTATTGCGAACCTGGGGGATCCAGTTCTTCACATCATTGAGCTTGAGTTGATAGTCGCCGTACGCCAGACCCTTGAGCGATAGCCAGGCCTCGCCGTCTGCAGGGTTCCAGGACATATGAAAGGCGCGGGCAGTGTTGTCGGGAAAGGTCAATGTACCGCTGAGCATTTCCGTCTCAAGCCCAGGCGCTGGTGCCAGCATTGGCAGCAACGACAATTGTGTCTCGGGCAAGCCGGCGGGGTCGTAGCTGACGCGATAGATCACCCCCGCGACGTCGTCGGAAATCAGCAGGCTCTTGTCCGCCAGCTCCAGAATGTCCGCCGGCCGGCCAATGCAGGAGTCGTCCAGACAGTACACATCAAAACTGCTCGGATCCTGGATAAATCCGCTGATCAACGGGATCTGATTGACCACGCGCGTTCCGTCCTGGACCGTTAACAGGCGCACATCCATGCCCGGCCTGGCGGCCGACCCGGCGCCGTGGACAGCCACCAGCAAGTTCTGCGTGTCCGCTTTCGCCGGGTAGGCATCCCAGAACTTGACGCCCAGCGGCGCGGTGTTGGTGCCCAGCTCGAATGCCGGTGCCACGTAGTCTTTGGGATCAATTTGCTCAAGGGACTTGTCGGAGACGATCGCCCCCGGTACCAGCGGCGGTTGAATCACGTCTGGGTCGGCAAACTCTTCCTCAGTAAACCCCGGTGTGTCCTTGCCAAACCGGTAAGGCACGCCGAAATGCTGCCCAGCGGCGCTGCTGCGATTGACCTCGTCAGGATTGGCAAAGCCTTGGCGGTTGTTGTCGCTGAACCAGATTTCCCCGGTCTTCGGGTTCCAGTCGAACCCCACGGAGTTGCGTACGCCCTTGGCCTGAATCTGCGCCTCGCCGGTCTCCAGGTCGTAGCGCAGCAACGTCCCGTAACGCTCATCGGGAGGAATCATGCACAGGTTGCACGGGGTGCCGACGGCGGTATAAAGCCCCTTGTCGGCCGGATCCAGAGGGTTGAAATGCAAAGGGTGCTTCATGTGCCAGACGCGCGTACTGGATCCAGACTCCGCGGACGGCAGCGGGAACAGATTATCATCGGCCGGGAAGTTGAATACCCGTTCGGGCGCAGGATCTTTATAGTTGTCATATGCGTCGCGCAGACGATACAGGCCACCGGTGGTGGAGTAATACAAATCACCGTCGCGGTACGCCACGCCATGCGGCTCTTCGAGCCCGCTGGCGATCACATGGATCCCCGTCGGGTTGCCGGAATCATCCAGCGGCAAGGCATAAATCATATCGGCGATCTTGCCGTCGTAGACATACGATGGAATGGCACTGGATCCGACATACAGCACGTTCTTGCCCATGGCCATCTGGCGTGGCTGGATCAGGCCCTGGGCGAACAGTTCGATCTTTATCCCGGGCAAGCCGCTGAGCGCGGCGACATTCACCGGTGGGCGGTACTTCACCGTCAATGCCTGCTCTTCACCTTCAGCGCTGGTGAAGGACACAATGCGAGGCGTGTTCAACGGCACAAAACCATCGGCGACATTCATCACCAACTGATAGTCGCAGGCCTTGAGATTATCGATATGGATCGTGTCGCCGGATTTGCCGCTGACAGGAATATCTTCGGCCTTGCAGCGCAGCACGCCCGTCACCACCTGATCGAGCCGCGAGACACCAGGCTGCGGACTTTTCAGCGGCGCCCTGCCGCTGAGCGTGGCAAAACTCAGCGTTAGGCGATTGCCCTGGTAGCCACCGCACTCACCCAGGTCTTTCCAGGCGTCCGGCCAGGGCTCCGCGCCACTGGAGGCGGGCAGTCCAGGATTGTAGTCCGCTTGCCGACACCACTGCCAACTGCCGGCGCCCAGCGGCGCTTCCTCATCTTTCCAGCATTCGAACTGTCGGCCCACGTTCTGGACCTGATCGCCCTGCTGGTAGGTCGTTCCTGCCTGGTAATCCGGTGCAGTACAGGCTTGCTGTGGCGCCGCCATCAGATCGAAACAAGCCAGGACCAGCAGCATAGCCAACAACACTGACCCGGCACTCGACACGCGCGCACGTGGACCGATAGACCTCTCCATGACTTGCAACCTCACAGGCAAGCCAAGCGACTCTCGCAAACTGGAACGACTGCAAAACGCATCCGGCGGGCACGCACCTGGCAGGGAATCGCCGCCTGGTAGAGGCGCACGAACTCCAGCATTTCAATTGGAATGTCCTGCACTGCAATTCAACTGCGTGTTCACGACATGGCGTGCAGCCATAGAAACAAAAATCACGACAACAAATAGACACTCATCCTAAGTAAGTCGCCTGTCATTCACAGGCGTGTCACTTCTTACAGATGAAGTGTTAGTACGACTAAGAGCAATCGTCAAATCACTCGCTTGATTCAGCTGGCATGCGCGTACACCCGGAGCGCCCGGTAATCGTTGATTTTCTCTTACCGATCAACGCCCAACGCCTTGCTGTGGTTAAACGATTAGTTCGGTTTTGTTTTTCTCGGTTCAGAACAGTCGCCCCTGCGGATTACACCAGCAAACTTACCTCAACCCAGCGCGGTGCCGGCCCACCCTCCCGTGGCACGACGTAGCCTTACCTATAGACCTCTCGAAACTGAAGCAGCACAGGCTGCAACTAACCGCCCCAAAAGTACCAAATGCCCGCCACAGCAGCCCAAACGTAAGCAAAACGATAGGGCCACAACGCCCAACGCTTCAGCGTTAAGGGAACAGCAGCCAATTCGATCTCGGTCACGAGGCCTGCTTGCAAATAGGGCTTGGGATTTGACAGAAAATCAATCATCAGACCCATGCGATGAAATCTGTCGATTCGCCGATTCCTTCTCCAGAAACGTTTATGTCTACGCACTTTTTCGTTTTCACTGAAATAACTTTCCAACTCGTCGAGTTTTCGGTACTCGGCATATAACATCACCGCAAAGCCAATTAACGCCCCGGAACACATAACAATGGTGTAGGCGAGAAAAAATGACACTGCTAGGCTCCTTTTGGTTGAAATATCAAATCACCATCGGTTTCTATGATCTCACCACCCAGAAACGCACCACCGTCGCCGAGTACACTACCTCCTGCATACCCTCCCCCCACGCCGCCAATAATTCCACAGACCAGTTCACCACGTCCTTTAACAGCCACACCCAAAACAACCGTACATAAGCGCCGCACGGCTTTAGCACCTGAGGCCCCAAACCAGCCTGCTCCTGCCACCCCACCCACCAATCGCCCACTCTCCACGTACTTCGCCCTTCTACATTGCGCCTCTCTCCCAGTCATACACGCCTCCTTGAGTTCCAACCCCGTCACTCCCACATCCAGCGCCAACCCCAGATAAGTCCCTTTACTCAGCCACTTAGATGTCTATCCAATCGCCCGAATCCGTTGCGCATACCCTGCGATCTCACCTTTATGCAGATAGCTCTTTGTCGAAATCCCCAGCACCTTTTTCAACGAGTGGTTAGCCCGCAACCCCGTCCCGAATCGCGCTGCTCCTCGCAACTGCGTGTCCAGCAGCGCCAATAGCACCTGGCGCTGCCGAATAAACGTCTCGCGATCAAACCCGCCCGCTCTCAACCGTTGATGCAGCCGCTCGATGTCCTCCAACGTCTGTGCGATTTCATCCAGATGCCGCCCCCAGGCCGACGTCGAACTGCCGATGCCAATCGAGCCATACGCCAGTAAGCTCTGCAACAGGTCATAATCGTTGATCATCGCTGTCCCGGTCGTGGGGTCCGATTCCAGGTTGCGCCGCACTTCTTCGCCCCGACGCATCAGCCAGGCTTCCTCCAGGGAACAGCTCACGCTGTAGGTGTCAGGAACAATCACCAACTGACCCGGCGTGACCAATCCAAGGCGCAGGTGCCGGTTCAATACATCGAAATGATCGGAGCGCTGCCGACTAGGGGCGCCGTCCAACAAGCGGGATTTCAAACTCGAGTAGTCCGTGGTTCGGTCGTTGATATACCCCTGCGCCATGCCTTACATCCTGGATGCAATTAGAGATGGCGTCGAAATATAAACAAGCAACTACAACCCCGGACACAAGCCAGAGGGGCGAAATAATATTTGGGAATCTACCTACACGGCGAAGAAATAACGCCGACAGAAACGTCCTGGTGTTCGGTCATCTCTAGGTGCTGCACGCAATCACTAAGCTGCAACACCACCCCTTCCGGCGATCAGGGTAACCAGAGCCCAGATACAAAAATGCCCGGCATTGACCGCAATGCTGTTCAGTTAAGAAAGTCGCGTGCCGAACACCATCCTGTGGCGAGGGGGCTTGTCCCCCGTTGGGCTGCGCAGCAGCCCCAAAACCCAGTCGCTGAAGAGTGCCTGATACACCGCATTTGTCTTTATTAGGGCCGCTGCGCAGCCCAACGGGGGACAAGCCCCCTCGCCACAGGACAAGCCCCTCGGCACAGGAGATTCAGCCTTAACTGCACGCATTGCGGCATTGGCCGGGCATTTCAACTGATTCGAAAATTAGTCGGTATAACCTAACCTCACCGCCTTGACCTTCTGCGTCTGCTGACGCGTCGCCAGGCAGTAATACAATGGGCACGTCACCACCAACCCCACCAGCCACGACAGGTCCGCGCCTTCCACCAGGTTGGCCCACGGCCCGACATACAGCGATGTATTGGCAAATGGCAGTTGCACGATGATGCCAATGAAGTACGCGACGATGGCGTGCGGATTGAAGCGCCCATAGATCCCGCCGTCGGCCTGGAAGATCGAGGCAATGTCATAGACCCCACGCTTGATGAGGTAGAAGTCGATCAAATTGATCGACGCCCATGGCACCAGCACCAACAGCAGCGCCAGGATCAGCCCGATAAACTGCGAGATGAAATCCTCCGAAGCCCCCAGCGCTACCACACAGCAGCCCGCGAGGATCACGCCCGACAGCATCACTCGCACCTTGATGCTGGGTGTCCACTGGCTGGCGAAGGTCTGGATCGAGGTGATGATCGACAGCACCGCGCCATACAGATTCAGGGCGTTGTGACTGATGATATTAAGCAGGAACAACACCATCAGGATCGGCCCCAGCCAACCGGTGGCTTGCTTGACCGCGACCATGGCTTCGGTGCCTTCCGGTGTGGCCAAGGCAGCTACCAGACCGAAAGCAAAGGACAGGATGGTGCCGAGAGTGGCGCCCAGGTACGTCGCAATGAAGGGTCGGGTAATGCCGATATCCGCCGGCAGATAGCGCGAATAATCGCTGGTATAGGGCGAGAAACTGATTTGCCAGATCACCCCCAAGGACACCGTTGCCAACCAGCCGGCCAGGTTGAAGCCGCCACGGGTCAGAAAGTCCGCCGGCAGCTCATGGGCGAAGATATAGATAAAGCCCGCGAGCAATGCACCACCCATCACCCAGGTGCCGACACGGTTCAAGGTATGGATAAAACGGTAGCCGATCACACCGATGGCCGTGGCGCTGAGCGCGCCGATCAGGATGCTCGCCGGCATCGGTACCGACGGCACGATACCGACAATAGATTTACCGGCCAGCACAATGTTGGAGATGAAAAAGCCGATATAGATCAGCGCCGCGAAAAACACTATCAACAACGCGCCATAGCGCCCGAACTGTCCACGACTTTGCACCATCTGCGGAATGCCCATTCGCGGGCCCTGGGCCGACGCAAGCGCAATCACCACCCCGCCAAGCATATGTCCAAAGGCAATCGCCAGCAGCCCCCAGACCAGATTGAGATGGAATACCTGGGCCACCATGGCACCGGTGACGATGGGCAGCGGTGCAATGTTGGTGCTGAACCATAAAGTGAACAGGTCGCGGGCCTTTCCATGGCGCTCCGCGAGGGGGACATAATCGACCGTGTGATTCTCGATCAGGGGGTCTTGCCGGGACATCTGGGGCATGGAAATGAACTCGCGTTTGTCTGATCTTATAGTTGTTTGACGCCAAACCGGGAGAGCTCTCCGGCCCCCAAGTTGAACACCATATTATGGTATTCCAATATTTTCACAAGGCTGATTCGTCATTCTGACACGTATCTGATCCGCTATTGCGATACATGGCAGAACGTTATTTATTGCCAAAATCCCCGTATTTATTGAGCTTGAGCACAAACCTGCACGCTCATCAGTCGCAGGAAAAAGCGCTTGCACAGATCGTATTACGGTATACCATCAGACTTACAAATTTATAAAAACCGCTTCACCGCCAGAGGACCGTCCCATGATCGATGCTGCCATCTACAAACAAGTGATGGGTTCGTTTCCGTCCGGGGTTACCGTGATCACCACGCTTGATGATAACGGCCAAATCGTCGGGCTGACCGCCAGTGCGTTCAGCTCATTGTCCATGGACCCGGCCTTGGTGCTGTTCTGCCCCAATTACAGCTCCGACTCCTACCCAGTCCTGATCAAGAACAAACGCTTTGCCATTCACGTACTTTCCGGCGGGCAGCAAAACGAAGCTTATGCCTTTGCGCGCAAGGGTAAGGACAAGGCCCAGGGCATCGAATGGACCCTGAGCGAACTGGGCAACCCGATACTGGCCAATGCTTCGGCGGTGATCGAGTGCGAACTGTGGCGAGAATATGAAGGCGGCGACCACGCGATCATGGTCGGCTCGGTGAAGAACCTGATCATGCCCCAGCAGAACGCCGGGCCACTGGTGTATTGCCACGGCAAGATGGGTGCCCTGCCCGCGGTTGCCTGACAGATCCCGCGCGAGGGCAACGGATGGAGAGAAACATTTTGCGGAAATTACGTATTATGGTATACCAAACATCACTCCACCGAACAGCTGTCACCACTGGCAGGCTTCACAGGGGCAAGAGCATTTAAGGGCCTGCAGTCGACAAGCCGATCACAATAGATCCGAGGTAAGCATCATGAAGTTTTCCCTGTTCGTACACATGGAGCGCTGGGATGAAAGTGTCAGCCACCGTCAGTTGTTTGAAGACCTGAGCGAATTGACCCTGATGGCCGAGGCTGGTGGGTTCAGCACCGTGTGGATCGGCGAACACCACGCCATGGAATACACCATCTCACCCAGCCCGATGCCACTGCTGGCTTACCTCGCGGCCAAGACCACCACCATTCACCTGGGCGCGGGCACCATCATTGCGCCGTTCTGGCACCCATTGCGGGTGGCGGGCGAATGCGCCTTGCTCGACGTCATCAGCAACGGCCGCATGGAGGTCGGCCTGGCACGTGGCGCTTACCAGGTGGAATTCGACCGCATGGCCGGGGGCATGCCCGCCTCCGCCGGCGGCGCGGCGTTGCGCGAGATGGTGCCGGTGGTGCGTGCGTTGTGGAAGGGCGACTACGCCCATGACGGCGATATCTGGAAATTCCCGACCGCCACCAGCGTGCCCAAACCGATCCAGCAGCCTAACCCGCCGATGTGGATAGCCGCGCGCGATCCAGACTCCCACAACTTCGCGGTGGCCAATGGCTGCAACGTGATGGTCACCCCGTTGATGAAGGGTGACGAAGAAGTCCTCGACCTGAAAAACAAATTCCAGGCCGCGCTGGATAACAACCCGGATGTGCCACGCCCGCAATTGATGGTACTGCGCCACACCCACGCGCATGCGGTCGATGACCCTGAAGGTTGGAAAGTCGGGGCCAAGGCGATCTCCAGGTTCTATCGGACCTTCGATGCCTGGTTCGGCAATAAAGAGGTGCCCGTCAACGGTTTCCTCGCGCCGAGCCCTGAAGAGAAGTTCGCCGCCCGCCCGGAGTTTGAACTGGAAAGCCTGCACCGGACCGCCATGATCGGCACGCCCGAAGAAATCATTCCGCGAATCCGGTATTACCAGGAGCTGGGGGTCGACGAGTTCAGCTTCTGGTGTGATAACAGCTTGCCCCATGCGGAGAAGAAAAAATCCCTGGCGCTGTTTATCAAGCACGTGGTGCCGGCCTTCCGCTGAAGCTGAGTCCTGTACCTACCAACGCCGGCACTCGCCGGCGTTTTGCGTTCTGGCCGTTGATCAGTGGGTGCCTGTTCATGCACCTCACCCACTCAAAGGCGGTGGTCGATCGACCGACCAATGGATCCATTATAAAAAAATAAAATAAAACTGCGCGATAATCGCCCATAAATTCCCAGGATTAGCCCGCGACAATGTTGACTCTCCGTGATTTTCACCACCTAATGGATCCATTAAACAAAAATAAGTATAAGCCTGGAGAGCTCCCATGTATCCCAAGAACACGTGGTACGTTGCCTGCACCCCCGATGAAATCGCTGACAAGCCCCTCGGCCGGCAGATCTGCGGTGAAAAAATGGTGTTTTATCGCGGCGCGGAGGGCAAAGTCGCAGCCGTCGAGGACTTCTGCCCACATCGCGGCGCCCCACTGTCCCTGGGCTATGTTGAAAACGGCAACCTCGTCTGCGGTTATCACGGTCTGGTGATGGGCAGTGACGGCAAGACGGTGGAAATGCCCGGTCAGCGGGTGCGGGGGTTTCCGTGCAACAAGAGCTTTGCAGTGGTTGAGCGCTACGGCTTCATCTGGGTCTGGCCCGGCGATCAGGCCCAGGCCGATCCCGCATTGATCCATCATTTGGAATGGGCAGTGAGCGATCAGTGGGCCTATGGCGGCGGGTTGTTTCACATCAAGTGTGATTACCGCCTGATGATCGACAACCTGATGGACCTGACCCACGAAACCTACGTCCACGCGTCCAGCATCGGTCAGAAGGAAATCGACGAAGCGCCGCCGGTGACCACCGTCGAGGGCGACGAGGTGGTGACCGCCCGGCATATGGAAAACATCATGCCCCCGCCGTTCTGGCGCATGGCCCTGCGCGGCAACAACCTCGCCGATGACGTACCGGTGGATCGCTGGCAGATCTGCCGCTTCAGCCCGCCCAGCCATGTACTGATCGAGGTCGGCGTGGCCCACGCTGGCAAGGGCGGCTATGACGCCGCTGCCGAACACAAGGCCGCGAGCATCGTGGTGGACTTCATCACCCCCGAGACCGAGACCTCGATCTGGTACTTCTGGGGCATGGCGCGCAACTTCAACCCCCAGGACCAGGAACTGACAGCCAGTATTCGCGAAGGCCAGGGAAAGATCTTCAGCGAAGACCTGGAGATGCTCGAACGCCAGCAACAGAACCTGCTCGCGCATCCGACCCGCAACCTGCTCAAGCTCAATATCGATGCCGGCGGCGTGCAGTCGCGCAAAGTGCTGGAGCGCCTGATCGCCAAGGAGCGCAGCGCGCAACCGCAACTGATCGCCGCAACCAGCGCCTGACGCCGCCTGCACCGAGCGCGGCTTCCTCATGGCGCCGCGCCCTGCCCTGTGCCTTTACCGAATAAACAGAAGTGGCCGCTCGCAGCGGCAACACGCCAAGGACCGAACATGATCGATGTGGTGGTGGTATCCCGCAACACCGAAGCCGAGGACATCTGCAGCTATGAACTGGCGAGCCTCGATGGCAAGCCGCTGCCGGCCTTCAGCGCCGGCGCGCATATCGACGTGCACATGCCCGACGGGCTGGTCCGCCAATACTCGCTGTGCAATCACCCGCAAGAGCAGCATCGCTACCTGATTGGCGTGCTCAAAGACCCAGCCTCCCGAGGCGGCTCCCAGTGCCTGCACGAACAGATCCATACCGGCGCTCACCTGCGCATCAGCGAACCGCGCAACCTGTTCCCGCTGGTGCACGGCGCCCGACGCAGCCTGCTGTTTGCCGGCGGTATCGGCATCACCCCGATTCTGTGCATGGCCGAGCGTCTGGCCCAGGCTGGCGCCGACTTCGAACTGCACTATTGCGCCCGTTCCAGCACGCGCGCGGCCTTTGTCCAGCGTCTCAAGGATTCGCCGTTTGCCGATCGGGTGTTCCTGCATTTCGACGAAACCCCGCACACCGCCCTGGATGCCGCAAAGGTCCTCGCGACACCCGCAGACAATGTGCATCTCTACGTGTGCGGTCCCGGCGGTTTCATGCAGCATGTGCTCGACAGCGCCCGCGCCCAGGGTTGGCAGGAAGACCACCTGCACCGCGAATATTTCGCTGCGGCCCCGGTGGACAGCAGCAACGATGGGCGCTTTTCGGTCAAGCTCGGCAGCAGTGGCCAAGTCGTCGAAATACCGGCCGACAAAACCGTGGTCCAGGTCCTGGAAAGCCACGGCATCGAGATTACCGTGTCTTGTGAGCAAGGCATTTGCGGCACCTGCCTGACACGGGTACTGGAAGGTGAACCGGAGCACCGCGACCTGTTTCTCACCGAAGCAGAACAGGCGCTCAACGATCAGTTCACGCCTTGTTGCTCACGCTCGAAAACGCCGCTGCTAGTGCTGGATATCTGAGGCGGGTTACTCGGTACGCAGAATGATTTTCATCCGCTGGTCTGCCGTCGCGCTGCTGAAGACCTCGGCGTAGCGCAAGGTGGCATTGGCATGTTCGCGCATGATTGCCTCGGCCCGCGCGCCCTGGCGACTGACCAGGGCATCGAACACGGAGTGATGCTGCATGTGGGCATAGTTGAAGCGCCGGTATTCGCGAGCCATGTCCTCACGGTCCACGGCCAGTGCGGTGACCGAAGCGAACGGCAGGTGATCGTTGCGCGCCAGCGCGTCGGCAATCGCGGGGTTGTGGCTACCCTCGACGATGATCTGGTGAAAACGCATGTTGAGATCATGATAAATCTCAAGATCGTCCTCGGTCACATACCCCTTGTCGAACAACTGGTCGCCCTGCATCAGGCACAACTCAAGCACCGCCCGCGCCGCCTCGGATAACCCTCGCTCAGCGGCCTGGCGCGCTGCCAGACCCTCGAGCACACCTCGAACCTCGACCGCGCCGGCGATGTCGTCGGCACTCACCGAACGCACCTGAAAGCCGCGTCCGCCAAAACGCACCAATAGGCCTTCCTGCTCCAAGGTCCGGAATGCCATGCGCACCGGCATCCGTGACACACCGAACAGTTGCGCGGTGGGGATTTCCATCAAGCGCTCACCCGCCGCCAACTCGCCAGAGGCGATCATCTTGCGCAGCGCAACCAGCACTAATTGACCGGGCTTACTCATCCAGACACTTCCAGGGCACGTGGGCCGCCATAGTACCGCAAGGCTTGTGCCGCTTGCAGGCGAACAGGGCAGCGGACCGTTGTAGCTGACTCTCCGGGGAATGCCTGGCGGGGCGATTGAATACTTATCCGCTCTTTCGTACGCCCCGCCTCGCCCTCCTTACAGCGCCAGCGGATAACTGATAATCAGCCGAGTCTGGTCAAAATCGCTGCTGAAACTGCGCCGATTGGTCGCGTTATTCAGGCGCACACTGAGGTTCTTCAAATCACCACTCTGGAAGGTATAGCTCACCTCGGTATCGCGCTCCCACTCCCTGCCGTTAGTGCCCGTCTGGGTGGTAGCGTTCTCCCCATGGCCGTAACGCACCATCGCCAATAGCCCTGGCACGCCCATCGCGGCAAAATTGTAGTCATAGCGGGCCTGCCAGGAGCGCTCATCAGCGTTGCTGAAGTTACCGTTGAACATGTCATTACCCAAGGTCCGGCCACTGCTGCCGTAGACAGACATCCACGGACTGTCGCCACTGACCTTCTGCAGTCCCAGGTACACGGTATGGCCGCCAGTTGCCGCCGAGAGCAAGGCAAAGGCAGTGCGGCTCTGGATCTCGCCGATACGCGCACGCCCGTCCTCCTTGTCGATGAAGTAACCCAGGTTCGCCCCCAGCACCCAATCGCCCACCGGCTGCTTGTGCAAGAGGTTGAAGTAGCTCTGGCGGTAGATGTCTTCAAGCTGCGAATGCCAGGCCCCGACCAGGGTTCGCTGCTGATTGAAACGATATTCGACACCCGCGTAATTGAAGCCATCGGAGGTAACGCCCGGAGCCGCCCAGGCCGAGAGGTCCTGCATGTCCGAAGAGTTGCGCAGGCTCACCGAGCGATACTGCCCTGCCTGTACCCCCAGCCCTTCGATTTCCCGAGAATCGAGCATGGCCCCGCGGAAAGTCTGGGGCAGTAGCCGACCATCGTCGTAGCGCAGCACAGGAACATCCGGCAGTAATTCGCCGATCTTCAATTCGCTGGCAGACATGCGCATCTTGAACGCCGCACCGGCGCGTCCGAAATTATCCGCCGCCCGTCCATCGCCCTGTATCGGCAGCAGATCCGAACCACTGGTCCCGGGACTGCTGTCGAGCTTGAGGCCGAACATGGCGATGCCGTCCAGACCGAAACCAACGAAACCCGGTGTGTAGCCGGAATTGAACTTGAGAATAACGCCCTGGGCCCATTCTTCGACCTGACTCTTGGCCGCTCCGCGATCGCGAAAATCCCGATTGAAGTAATAGTTGCGCACGAGCAGATCGGTCTTCGCACCCTCGAGAAAACCGGCGTCTTCGGCCCAGGCCGGCAGGCCGATGGACAAGGTCAGCGAGGCTGCGGTTATCGAACGTGCAAGGCTGTGGTGAGAGAGCTTCATTATTATTGTTTTCCGTTTTTCATAGGCGCAGCCGTCCCCCGGCAGGCAACTGGGGGCCTGTTTTTCAGTGGCTGCAGAAAATGCCCGGCGCAGCCGGGCGTCAATCAGCTGTGGCGAGTGCTAGGCGCTGGCCAGTGCAGGTTCGGCCTGGGCCCTGGGCAGTTTGAGGAGTAACAGACAGCCGGCGGCAATCACGAACACACTGGCAAAAACCCCGTACAAGTGCAGCGGCTGCCAGCCGTCGTCGAGCAGAAAGCCGGCCACGGTCGGCGAAATAATCGCGCCGATGCGCCCGATACCAATGCCCCAGCCGACTCCGGTGGCACGCACCGAGGCGTCATAGACCACGGGCGACAGCGCATAGAGACCGGCGACGCAGCCGTTGGAGAACAAGCCGATCAGCAAGCCGAGCCCCAGGGCCGCGGCAATCGAGGAACCCGAGCCGACGAACAGCACCAACAAGCCGGCCGTGATCAGCATGAACAGCGACAACACCCGGGTCAGCGGCCAGCGTGAGGCCAGGCCACCGATCAGCGCCGCACCGAAGATTCCGCCGACGCTCAGCAGCACCCCGCCGGTAATGCCTTGCTGTGCCGACAAACCAGCGGCGACCAGCAGTTTCGGGGTCCAACTCATGACGAAGTAGAAGCCGAACATCACCAGGAAAAACAGCAGCCAGATCAGCAACGTGGTGCGGCGCATGGCTGGTGCCAATAGCACGCCGAAACCGCTGGCAGCGCCGGGTTGCTTGAGCACCGCCGCCGGCATTTGCGCCAGCGCCGGTTGCCCCAGGCGCCGGGCCAGGCGATTGATCCGCGCCAGGGCGTTGGCCGGGCGGCGGGCGAGCAGAAAGTCCAGGGACTCCGGCAGCCACAGCAGCACCAATGGAATCACCACCAAGGTCACCACGCCACCAAACAGAAACACCGAGCGCCAGCCCCAGTGAGTCAACAGCCACACCGCGAGCAAGCCGCCGAGAGTCGCGCCCAGGGCGTAGCCGGTGGATTGCAGGCTGACCGCCAAACCGCGCCAGCGCTTGCTGGAGTACTCGCTGGCAATCACGTTGCTGCTGGCCAGGATGCCGCCGATGCCCAGGCCTGTGAGACCGCGCAGCAAGGCCAGTTGCATGGGGGTCTGACTCAGCGCCGAGAGCAGCATGCCGAGCCCGGAAATCCCCAGGCAGAACAGGATCAATGGGCGTCGACCGAAGCGGTCGGCCCAAGGCGCGATAAACAATGAACCAGCGGCCATGCCGAACAGCCCAGCGCTGAGCAACAAGCCGATCTGTGCACCGCTCAGGCTCCATTCGGCCGACACCGACGCCGCGGTGAACGCCATGACCAACACATCGAAACCATCGATCATGTTCAGCACAATGCAGATGCCGATCGCCACGTATTGAAAGGAATTCATGGGGCCGCTGTCCACGCGGCGCTGCAGATCGAAGCTCATGATCGGACCTCCGCGTGCAGAACCCACAGCGACGGAGAAGTAGACAGCAGCGTACACGCGCACCGGTGACCAGCAGAACCCACGCAGGTGTGCGCCGTTGATAAGCCATTCATGACGAAACCCTTCTTGTAGTTTTTATCGGGATGATCAGGAGGGCTCCTGCCATCGCCAGGGCGCTAATTAACCCGCTAATGGATCCACGAACAAGAGCCTCCACACGTGGAAGCGCAGGAAAAGCACTCCCGGCCGATGAAAAATAATCAGCAAATATCTTTAATATCAATTACTTAATGATATACAGCGCCACACACATTTCCGTTCGATTATCGATCACCCACGTGTGTTTCCGGCACTCGGTGATCTTTTGGAGGTGTACCGCTGATCGAAGCTGACAATGGATCCACTAGACAAATGCCAAGGTTGCCCGTGCGCCCTCTATCGCGGCCAGGTGCGGCGCCACCCTGGACGGTAAGTAGTTGAAGAAGAAGCCGGCGCTTTGCAGTTTGCTGGCGCGCAACGGATCTTCTTCCGGCAGCTCCCTGGAGACCCGCGCCGCCCGCCCCCAGGCCATGGCCAACAAGCTAATGCCGCACAATTGGAGAAAGTCCCCGGCGGCCCGATAGGGATATTCACTGTCCTCCCGGGACCGTTCGCGTATGTCGTCGACCCCCGTAGACAGTGTGTCGCACAAGCGGTCCAGAGCGCTGGCGAACTCGGTGAGGTAGCCAGGCATGATGTGCGGGCCACGAAAGCGCCCTTCCAGCTTGCCCTCCAACGGCACCAGGCGGACCTCGCAGCCCGGCGCCGGCAAGCCGATGGTTCCACGGCAGCCAGTCCACCAGCACCAGCGGTTCTTCACCGAACACCGGAAAGGTCTGCAACAGCATCTGCTGAAATCGTTGACGTGGAAAAATAGCGGGGGCACTCAACCGCTGGTCAAGTCGAATGCAAATGGGTGGTCAAGTCCACGCAATTACACCTCAGGCAGTTTAGCCACCACCTTGATCTCAAAATCGAAACCATACAGCCAGGTCACCCCTACCGCCGTAATCGTTGGAAAAGGCGCCTCGCCCCAATACTCAGGCACAACCTCCCATACCTGCTCGAAGATCGTCTGCGGCTCAACCATGAAGACGGTTACATCCTGGACATCATCAAAGCTGCAACCGGCTGCGGCCAGCACCGCGTTGAGGTTCTCGAAAGCGCGTCGAACTTGCGCCTTGAGTTCCGGTTCCGGGGATCCATCTTCACGGCTGCCCACTTGGCCGGAAACGAAGAGCAAGCCATTGCTGCGCACCGCCGGTGAATAGCGATTGCGCTCGTAAATAGCCTGCCGGCCCACAGGGAATACAACGTCTCGTTGGTTCATGAAAAACTCCAGTGGTTAGAAAGCGACTTGAACACTGTATGGCGCTTGCCCGGGACGGATAAACAGGCAATGCTGACCATGACTGTTTGTGATTCCCAAACAATACGGAGCCCCCATGGATCGTTTCGATGCCATGCAAGCCTTTGCCCGGGTGGTAGAAACCGGCAGTTTTACCCGAGCCGCCCACACCTTGCACATGAGCAAAACCACCGTTACCCAGCTCGTCCAGCAACTGGAGGCACGCTTACGTGTGAAGTTGCTCAATCGCACGACCCGCAAGGTCAAGGTCACCGCCGATGGCGCTGTCTACTACGAGCGGGTGCAATCCTTGCTGGCAGCGCTGGATGACGCTGACACCGCGCTATCGAGCGCTGCGGCAGCGCCGCGCGGACGGCTGCGGGTGGATGTACCCAGTCCACTGGCGCGTTTTATATTGATTCCGGCGTTACCGGACTTCCAACAGCGATACCCGGACATCCAGCTGGATTTGGGTGTGAGCGACCGTCAGGTGAGCCTGATAGATGAGAGCGTTGATTGTGTGATTCGCGGCGGAGAGATCACCGACACCTCCCTGGTGGCGCGGCACATCGCCGACCTGCCGCTGGGCGTGTATGCAGCGCCCGCGTACCTGGCTCTCTACGGCGTGCCAGCACATCCGCGCGAATTAAAGGAAGGTGAGCACCGTGTCGTGGGATATCGCTGGGCACGAACCGGTAAAGCGCTCTCTTATGCCTTGCGGCGCCTGGGCGAGCAGTTGGAAGTGCATGGCCGGCATGTGCTGACCGTCGACGATGGCAATGCTTATCTGGCAGCCGGACAGGCAGGTCTGGGGATACTTTGGCTACCGCGATATATGGCCTTGCAACCCGTGGCGAACGGCGAACTTGTGCCGCTGTTCGAAGACTGGCACATCGCGTCGATGCCGCTCTATCTGGCCTATGCGCCGAACCGCCATGTCAGCCGAAAATTACGCGTATTCATGGACTGGGTGGTGGAGTTGATGACCACGCATGTACCACAGATTGCTCTGCCCACACGCCCTGACACTCCATAGACCGCTGAAAAGGTCGCGCTTGAAGCAATGCGCCGAAAACGGCTAATCACGAAAGACTGGCCAGCCGCATGGAAACCAATCCTGCCGGCTGGCATTCGGCAATGCTTGAGCGTCATAGGCACACTCAAACTATCTGTTCCAGGATCAGTGGCCACAATTCACCGCTGGGGTCTACGCTTGCAGAGGTTTGAGCTAAAACGCCACCTTATCGGAGCAGCCATTGAACGCAAGAATCTGCGGGTTTCTCGACTTCTGCGGCCAATCGAACTCGACAGGCCCTAGACTCTGCAAAAAATACTCCAATTTCCTACCGCATGAACAGGCATGCAAGGTGATATAGGTTTCCAGCCTTTATTCACACTCAATGGCCAGCGGCGAGACGTGATGCCTGCCACTCAACCTGTATATTTTTTGATCGCCTGTTAAAACGCCTTGGCCACTTGGCATCAGCACGGTTATCCACAGACATACTCACGGATTTCGTGGATAACTCGTTCGATATAGGTCTGCCGGAGAAGTGGACCCTGTGGTGTCCGATTTGAAAATGCCGCGTTGGCATCAAAGTTGGCAGTCTGGAGCACCGCCCCCCATCCGGCATAGGTATCTACACAACTTTGCCTCAACGCTTAAATCCAGGCAAATAGGGCTGTTGTGGCGAGCGGGCTTGTCGGAACGCCGCATTCGGCTTACTGGGGCTGCTTCGCAGCCCAGCGCGGGACAAGCCCGCTCGCCACAAGGAAAGTCGTCAGTTTCTGAAAGGTGTGTAGATACCTATGCCCATCCGGACAGGGATTCCGGTGGAGAGCAAGAGCGCACCTGGCAAGCTTGTGACGGGCCTCAGTCGGTTTGCGGCCAATCCTCGTCGGGAACGTCGTAGATATCACCGCCCTGCACGCCATCGATTTCGTACTGTGTCAGATAGTCGCCGAGCAGGTCGCCGAAGTGGTCTTGCTGCGTCTGTCGCTTGCCCTCCGCAATAAGGCCCGGAAGCAACAGGGCAACCGCGCCGACGCCCGCCGCCACGGTGCCTAGGACTCCTGCCAGCGGAGCCATCGCCGCCTTGAGTGCCAAATTGCCAAAAAGGGCTGCGCCGCCCTCAATCGCTGATGCCAGGCCCGACAACGACGCCAGTGCGCCTGAAGTGATGCTGATACCGCCACTGACGAGGTCGCCCTTGCGAATCGACTGAACCCCATCAAAGATTCCGTACGCACCCGCAACCATGCCGGCCAGACCGCCGATACCCTTGGCACCGCTTTCAAACTTGTCGGCAATGCCAGTGAGAGATTTTATGGGGTCGTCGAAAAAGGCTTTGATTTTGGGATGAAGATCAATGTTTTTTTCGTTTTTCAGGTAGCTTTTCAGGTTCTTGGCACCACCCTCGGTGAGCAGGGTCGTCGTCATGACCGATCCTGTGGTGATGTCGATGATGTTTCGTTCGGTCAGGTTTGCGCCATTCTGAGCGCCTTTGGCGATCGTCACGCCAGCCATGAAGATGCCGCTGACGCCATGCAGTACCCCTTTGTCAGACGCGTTCTTGAGGGCGCCGTCGGGTTTGAGCAAGGACGACTTCAACTCCGCAAGCGACTTGGTGCCTTGGCGCAGGATGTCCCAATCCGAACGGATACCCGCGACGATCTGGTCGGCCGTTGCGACGGTGCCATCCTGATTGGTCACCAGTTCCGGATTGGACTGGATAAGCGTCTCGGCCATCGTCCTGACCTTGGCCTCGTCAAGCTCGTCACCGCCATTGATACCCAGGGCTTGCTTGAGGTCATCGAAGGTGCCGTCTTTCATCGCGTTGTCGCGCCCGACCCGGCTGAAATTGTCGTTCAACTGCGCGTCGAAACCTGCGGTGATGCTGGGATCCAGCGTCGCGTTGTAGAGTGCGACCTCCGCGGAGAAGGTGCCGATCGCTTCTTCGAAGGTGCCCGTTTTCATCAGTTCTTCCAGTCGCGTCCCGGAAGCAAGCGAGTGCTCGTAATAATCCTGGAACGCCTGGGCATGCTGAGAGGCAGCGAGCCCCTTCTGAATTTCTGCCCGATCATTGATGCCGAGCGCTTCCTGATAAAGCGTTGCCGTCGAGAGGTATTCGGCCAGCACCGCCTGTTGGTCAGTGCTGCCGTCTTTCGTATGCTTATCCCATAGCGCATCAAGAGCTGCACCAGACTTGATGTCATCGTAGTTTTTTTGCACCGAGTCCTTTAACCCAGGAACTGCCTCAAACAGATTGGCCATTTGCGTCGAGGTGGTTTCATTAAGAAACTTGACCACCTCGGGATCGCTTTGTAGCTGCTCAATGTGGCTGTTGACATCGGCAAGTAGCTTGTTGGGATCTGGATGGCTGCGCACAGCGTTGGCGATGGACACCTTACCGTAGTCATCACTCCACATACCTGCAGCCGCACCGTCGATGATCAACTGTTGGGCCTTGAGCAAATCCTGTAACACCGCCGCCCGCTGTTCGACGGAATAGTTGCCTGGATTTTCGAAGACGTCCTTGCCCAGGTCACTGGTATCGATGCTGGAGACCGAGTTGGTATTCGCTACCTGGTTAAGGAATAGCAGTGCGTCCCCAGAGGTCTTGGGACTGGTGTTCTTCAGCCAGTTTTGGATATCGTTCTTGCCGAGCTTTCCATCAGGTCTGCTCTCCAATGGTTTCCCAGCGGTTTCGAGCATTTCGAACGCCCCCGTCTGCGACCAGAAAGTCAGGGCTTGCTTCAAGTCATCGCTGATGTTCGGGTTTTCATCCAGGTATTTCTGCAAGGCCTCGCGCGACAGGTGTTTACCGCTATCGGTCCGATCGCTGATCTCGTCAAAGTTCTCCAGCAGCAGCGCCGAATGCTTCGCAAGCTCCAAAGAGGTTGCGTCAGCATTCGGGGAAGCTTTCAGAAAGTCGTTATAGGCACCGATGTCGTCGGCTTTGACTGCAACAGGGCGTAGCCACGCATTCAGATCGTTGCTGCTGATTTTGCCGTCGGCCTTGTTGTTGTGTGCCTTGGTATCAAGCAGGTCAAAAAACCCTTTGTTATCGAGCAGGAACTGGGCCGCCTCGCGCTCTTGCGCGCTTCGATTTTCATCGACAGCGTACTTCCTCAAATCCTTATCACTGACAATACTGTCGGAGCCATTCCAGTCGTCCCATCGATCACGGACCGTTTCGATGATCTCGCTGTTCTGTTCGTAAAACTTGCTCTGGTAGCCTTCCTGTTTCCAGACCAGCTGGTTGTAGAGGTCGGGCGTCACATCCTTCGAGACGTTGATCTTTTCGCCATTGATAGTCAGGCGGATAAAGCCAGTGTGTTCATCCGGGGGCAAAATGTCTGCGCTCGCCAGCTCTTCTGCTGATAGAAGCGCGCCATCGCCGCGCAATGCAAAGCCTTCGTCGTTGCCCTTTTGCAACGCATCAACCTTGTCGAAGTAATCAGGCGTCGCTTCCTTGCTGATAGTGATTTCATTGCCCTCTTTGTCCCGGGCTGTGTAGGCCACCACCTCGTCATTTACCAGCCATGCCGTGAGGTTCTCGAGATCCTGGAGCGGTACGGTTTCGTCGTTGCGCAGCGTGCGTCCGTGTTGCTGCTTCAGCGCCTCGATCAAGGTGCCAACCGTTTCTTGCACCGCCACGCCTACCGCACCGCCCAGGTCAGCCTTTTTATCGCTGACGTGCTTGCGGGCCGCGCCAAGTATTTTCTCAAAGCGCTGACCTACTCCAGAATCAGGGAATTGGTTATCTGCGGGGCGGGCGTTGCTGTCGATTCGCAAGGGGGCGTTCTCCTGATCATAGAGCCGATGGCGCTAGGGGAATCAACTATTACCGTTGCACATGACAGGGGGATGACTTGGCCGGGCGGATGCAGGGAGAGAACCGGCGTTACAGCCGCTCTAACACAGCGCTTGCTCTGCATTTCGTAACACTTGCCACGTTTGTACCGCACCACCCGCAGCCACCCTCAAATCAACCGTGCGGCCACCAGCATATCCGCCACGGCCTGGAAGGTATTGTCCGGCACCGGGTCCCCCGGCACTGCCCGTCGGGCGATTTCCTTGGCCAGGACGCTATCAAGGCTATGGGCGATCCCCAGGTCCGAGGCCTGCGCGAGCATCTGCGCCGCCTCCTCGAACTCGGCCTTGCACACCACGACCGGCACCGGGGTTTCACCGCGCACGTAACGTATGCCCACCACCCAGCCACCCGCGGAGCCGACCATCAACGATGCACGGTTCACCCCCAGCTTGTTGGCCAGGGCTTGCATTTCGCGGCGTTGGCGTTGGCGCTCCTGCTTGATCATCGGATCGCCGTCGCTGTCCTTGCGTTCGCGCTTCTGTTCGCTGAGGGTCATTTTCATGTCGCGGCCGAACAACCAGCGTTGCATCAGCACGTCTGCCGCGCCGACCAGCAAGAAGGCGGCCAGCACCGTGAATACCAGCGGCTTAAGCACCAGGTAGAAGGTCGATTCGATGCAGCCAGCGCCGCAGCGCGATGACTCCATCAGCGCCTGTAACGCCATGCGCCCGACCACGCAGAAGGCCAGGCCCAAGAGTACGACCTTGACCACGCCCTTCAGGAATTCGACGAAACTGCGCATCGAAAAAATGCGTTTGAAACCTTCGGACGGGTTGATGCGCTTGATGTCTGGCTTGATCGGTTCGACCGAGAACACCACGCCACGCATGGTGATGATGTTGGTCAGGATCACCGTCCCCACGGTCACGGCCACCACCGGCAGGGTGAGGTTGATCAGCAATTGCTCGGCGGTGTCCAGCACGCGTGGCCAGACGCTGTGAAAGGGCTCGATGTAGATCAGCGCGATCAGGTCCAGCAACGCGGTGATCTGTGCCTGGGCCTTGGGTACCATGATCGAGATGCACAGCGTGCAGAACAGGATGACCATGCCCGAGACCAGGTCCTGACTCTTCGACACCTGGCCTTTCTTGCGCGCCTCACGGAGCTTCTTGTCCGTTGCCGGCTGGGATTTCTCCTCGCTGCTATCGCTCATCGGCGCTTCGCACGATAAGCGGGGTCATGCCGAGCCCGCCAGAGTCTTGAGCAGCTCCACGATGCCGCGAAATTCGCCAAGCTGGTCGATCATCACCGGGATCAGGAAACTGATGTAGACCACCATCAAGATACTGAAGAACAGATTCTTCACCGGCAATGACAGGTCGAAGATGTGCAGGTTGGGCGCCATGCGCGACAGATAGGCGAGCATCAGGTCGGTGACCAGCATACAGATGATCAGCGGCCCGACCATGATCACGCCGATGCGCATCACCTGGTCAAGGATCTGCAGCACCGCCATCAGCGCCGAACTGGCGAACAACGGTGTGAACGCGGTAACGGGCCATAAAAGGTAGCTGTGGTAATAGCCGTCGACCATCATTATGAAACCGCTGGACATGAAAAACAGGGCGATCAGCATCACCGTCAGCAAAGTGGCCATGACACTGGACTCGCCCGATGACAACGGGTCGAGCAGTTGGGCCATGGTCGAGCCACGCTGCAGGTCGACCAACTCGCCAGCCACCTCCGCGGCCCAAAACGGAATGCCGAACAGCAGGCCGATGAGGATGCCGATCAGGAATTCCTTGACCAGTAAACCCGCCAGAAAAAAACCACCATGGTCCGGCAATGCCGTGAAAGCGCCGTACACCGGAACAAACATGGGAATGGCAATGGACACCGCGACGCAGCTGCGAATCATGCCGGTCAGGCCCAGGCGGTTGAAGGCCGGGGTGATTACCACCACGCCCATGGCGCGGCTGGCGGACAGCGCCGCCGAGCTGATGACGGGGTAGGCGACTTCGATGAACTGGTTGGCAAGCTCTATATTCATGCCATTCAGCGCGTCCACAACGGGAAGTTGTCCAGCACCTGGTTACCCAGTTCAATCACCTGGCTGGCCAGTAGCGGCCCAACGAACACGATCGTCAGCAGCACCGCCACCAGCTTGACCGCCTGTGGCAGGGTCTGGTCCTGGATCTGGGTCAGGGCCTGCAGCAAACCCACTCCCAAGCCCACGACAATCGCGACAGCCAGCGCCGGGGCGGACAGAAGCAGCACCGTCATCAGCGCCTGATTCATCAATGAAAGAAAGACATCCTGGCCCATTATGCCCCCCCATAGCTGAGAATCAGGCCATGCATCAAGCGCGACCAGCCGCTCAAGGCGACAAAAAGAAAGAGCTTCAGCGGTATGGAGATCAGCGTCGGTGAGACCATGGACATGCCCATGGCCATCAGCACATTGGCCACCAGCAAATCCACCACCAGAAACGGCACATACAGCAGAAAACCGATTTCGAACGCACGGGTCAGCTCGGAGCTGACGAAGGCCGGCACCAGCACCACCAGATCATCGTCGCGCAGGTCGGCCCGGGCTTCGGGGGACCAGATGGTTTCAGTGGCCTTGATAAAAAAACCGCGCTCGCTTTCGTTGGCGAAGCGCGCAAGGTGCTCCTGCAATGGCGGCCTCAGTGCATCGCCGAAGGCGGTAAGCTGCTCGATACTCTCGATGTTGAGATCGCGGCCCTGTACCTGCCGGTACATGTCCCCGATCAACGGTGTGGTGACGTAGACCGACAGGATCAGGGCGATGCCGTACAGCACCATATTGGGCGGTGTCTGTTGCACGCCCAGGGCGTTACGGATCAGGAACAGCACCACGGAGATTTTCATGAAACCGGTCAGGGTCACCACCGCCAGCGGAATCAAACCGATGGTGGCGACGACCACGATGATTTCAATCAAGTTGGGCTGGTAGCCATTCATGATGTGGTGATACTCAACACACGTACGCCGAGACCGGGACCGATCTTGACCAGTTGTCCCTGGCCGACGCGACGTCCGTTGACCATCAGGTCGACACTGTCCTGGCGTTGCTCGGTGAACGACAGCAGGCTGCCCTCGCCCAGTTCGCGCAGTTGCGCCAGGGTCAATTCGACGCTGCCGGCCTGGCAGACCAGTTTCAGCGGCAACTCGTCCAGACACGAATCCAGGCTCCGCCCGTCCGGTGCTTCATTCATGGTGGGTGCTTCGCTCACAGAGAATTCCTTGGGAAAGTTGACGCACATCGGTGTTTCAAGCAGTTTCAGCGTGGTGCCGTCCTGGCCAGCCCGGGCGTACAGACGCTGGTTCAACAGCAGCCGCACCTGAGCCGTGGGCCAAGGATCGAGCATCACCACGTCACCAGGGTTGAGGCTGTACAGCTCGTCGACGCTCAGCTCGGCTTCGCCGGCCTCGACCGCCAGCCACAGACGCAGGTCTGTCAGTGCATGGGGAGCCGGCAATGCATGCTGGTCGAGCCATTGCGCGATCTGTTCGCCGGCCTTGGCGCTCAGGTGCAGCGCTACAGGCATCGACGAACCGCCGAGTTCAACCCGGGTTGCCAGATGCAACGGGCAGGGTTGCGCGGCCAGGACGGCATGGGTCGGGTCGGTGCGGTCAATCAAATGGAGGGTTTGCCCGGTCAGGTGCTCCAGGGGTTCGATCAGGCTCAGCAGCGCCAGCTCCAGCAGCATTGCCCCAGGCAAGGTCTGCACGTCCAGGGCAACGGGCACACCCAGAACGTGCAGCGCCGGCGTTGGCAGGTGCAGCCTGATAGCCGAGGCATCGCCCTCTTCGCCCAGCCCCAGCAACAGTTCAATCGCCGTGGCGTCAGGCTCGGCAACGGAGCACCAGTGAACACCGATGGCCTGGCCTGCACATTCACCATGCCAGGCTTCGCGGTTGCGATGCAGGCGGTTGTGCACGTCCAACCATCGGCGGTCGACAGAAGGCAGTTGCTCGACAAAAGGTGTCCAGGATGAGTCCTGGCGACAGTTCACGTACGCCCTCCAGTGGCAACCCGAGGAATTTCGTCGGCCTCCAGGCGGTGTTCGTCGACACGCTGCTCGAGGCGCTCGCGGCCGTCGAGCAGCGTGTCGCAGGCTTCGCTCTGGCGCTGTCGGGCCACATGGGCCACCCGGAACACTTCACGCGTGTGCTCGTGGGCTTCCAGAGTGCGGGCCACTTCGCCGACGCTCACTTCCAGCTTTCTCTGACCGCCCTCGTACAACGCCTCCAAGTGGTCCTGGGCCGCCTGCCAGTCGCTGACCGACACGCCTTGGCTGATCAGTCCGAAGATGCGCTCGGCTTCGCGGGCCAGGGCCTCACGATGCAGGCGCAGCTTTTCCTTGGCGTCGTCCAGGGCCACGTGGGTTTCCCGGCAGAGCTGCTGCTGGGCGACCAGTTGGCTGGACGCACGTTGTTCACGTAACTGGCGCAAGGCTTGAAGGTTGCGCATGTCATTGGTTTTCATCGGGCCTCCAGGGTTGTCATGCCATAACCCTGCGCATGTGTTTCAGGGTTTCATCGGGGCTGCTTGGCTCGTTGGCGCCTTGGCGCAAGAACGCTTCGATAGCGGCATGCCGCGCAATCGCCTCGTCGGCCAGCGGGTCGCTCCCGGCCGCGTATTCGCCGACGCGGATCAGCATTTCGATCTCGTTGCGCCGCGCCATCAGCTCGCGCATACGCATGGCCAGGTGGCGCTGCTCGTCGCCACACACCTGGTCCATCAGTCGGCTACGGCTTTGCAGCACATCCACCGCCGGGAAAAAGTTGCGTTGCGCCAGGTCGGCGCTGAGCACGATGTGCCCGTCGAGGATTGAGCGGGTTTCCTCGGCCACCGGGTCCATCGAGGCGTCGCCTTCGGTAAGCACCGTATACAATCCGGTGATGCTGCCGGTCTCGCCGGGGCCGGCGCGTTCAAGCAAGCGCGGCAAGGCCGAGAAGAAGGACGGCGGGTAACCGCGACGGGTCGGCGGCTCGCCCACCGCCAGGCCGATTTCGCGCTGGGCTCGGGCAAAGCGGGTCAGGCTATCCATCAGCAACAGCACGTGGCGGCCCTGGTCACGGTGATATTCGGCCAACGCGGTGGCAACGAAGGCGGCACGTACCCGCTCGGCGGCCGGGCGGTCGGAGGTGGCGACCACGGCAACGGTACGCCGCCGGGCCTCGGCGCCCATCTGCACATCGAGCAGTTCACGCACCTCACGGCCTCGCTCACCGATCAGGGCGATGATGATCACCTCGGCATTGGTATTGCGCACGATGCTGGCCAGCAGCGACGACTTGCCCACCCCCGGTTCACCGAAGATGCCCATGCGCTGACCCTGGGCCAGAGTCAGCAGGCCGTCGATGCTGCGCACCCCCAAGGACATCGGGTGGGCGATCAGTTGACGGCTGAACGGCGCGGGAGGCTCGGCATGCAAGGGATAACGCAGCAACCCACCCAACGGCGGACTGCCATCGAGAAACTCACCCATGGGGCTGATCACCCGGCCCAACTGCGCATCGCCGACGCTCACCCCAAGGGTCTCGCCGGTGGCGATGATTTCGGTACGGGTCGACAACCCGTCCATCGAACCGATGGGCGAAAGGATCGCCTCGTCATCCTCGAAGCCGATGACTTCGGCAGCCAGGCTGCGGCCGCTGCCGGGTTCGCGCAGTTGGCACAGTTCGCCAATGTGCACACCGGCAACGCTGGCGCGCAGCAGCACGCCGCGGATACTGCGGATGGTGCCTTTCATGGGGCGCGGCCGGGCATTGACCAAGCGTTCGGCCAGGCGCGGCAGCAAATCATGGGGGATCACGCTCACGGCTGTGCCTCGTCGGCAAACGGCAGCAGGTTGCGGCGCAGATTGAGCAACTGGGCTTCGAGTCCCAGTTCTACCGAACCTACCGGGCTGCTCAAGCGTGCCTGACCACCTTGCAAGCGATCGTCCGGCTCTACGGCAATCGCCGGCAGCTCACGCGCTTGCAGCTTGAGCTGCTGGCGCACGGCTTCGGCGTCCTGGCGCGAGACAAACAGGGTCAAGGCCTGGTCCTGGCGGAATGCCCCCAACGCCTTGCGGGTGCAGCGCACCACACGCTCGGCATCGTTCATGTCATCGAGGATTTCGCGCACAATGCCCAGCGCCAGGTCAGCCAGGGACGTTTCCAGCCCGGCCAGCCAGGCATCGACCTTCAGCGAGGTTTCGCCCAGCAGCGCGCTGACCTGTTCGGCACCCTCCTGGCGACCACTTTCAAACCCTTCGGCATGGGCTTGTTGCAACCAGCGCTCGCTGTCTTGCCGGATGGCCTCGGCCTGGTCACGGGCGGCCTGCAGGAAGGCGTAACCGTCGATCCACAGGTCAGCCTGCTCGGCGCGCAGGATGCGGACGGCAGGACGGGTTGGGAGTTCGCTCATCGGGCGCCCTGCTCTTCAAGCTGTTGGAGATTCGACGCGGCGCTGCGCACAATGGCCAGGGCATTCGCCGCAGGTGCACGAGTCTCGGGCTCGCCCTCGGCTTGCAGCTCGGCAAAACGCAGGCACAGCCAAGGCCGCAGACTGGCGGGCTGCGCCTGCAGCCAGGCGGCTATACATCGGGCGCCATCGCGGTCGATGGTTTCAAGCAGTTCGGCCGGCTGGCGCAGTAAGTCGGCGCTGCTGCCCAAGGCACGGTTTGCCAACGCCAAGGCAAACACATCGCTGCCCAGCAAATCGCGCAATTGGTTGACTGCATCGCCACGGATTTCGCGGCTCAGGGTAGTGCTATGCAGGATCGCGCCACACAGGCGCGGCAAACGCTGGAAGGCTTTGGGGGGCAGCAGCAGGACCGGCAGATCGACGGCATCGGGCAGTGGCAGGCGATCGGGGGCTTGCAGTTCATGACTGCTGAGCAGCAAACGCAACAAACGCGCCTGGAAACGCGGCTGTGTGCGCAACGCACCCAGTTGCTCGCTGCCGAGGGTATCCGCAAAGCACGCCGCAAGAGAGTGTGTGCCGACGAAATCCAGTGGCTGCTCGATCAGCTCCTGCCATTGCTGCAACACGGCCTCACTCATTTAACTTCCTCCAGCGCATACAAGGCTTGGGAGGAACGACGCTGCCAGTATTGCCAGCCCAACACGCCGGCCATCGACAGCACGGCCAGCAACAGGACTGCGAACAACATCCATGCACGGGTCAGGTTGTCTTCGAGGATCCATATACCCAGGAAGCTGGCCAGGCGCGGCTGTGCATCGGCGCGACTGCTGACGGACGCGGCTTTGATCACAGTGACCGAGACACCTTCGTAACTCAAACCGGAAATGCCGTTGGCCACCAGAGTTTTGATCTGCGGGATCAACGGGTTGATGTCGGTATTGGGGTCGTAGCGCACCAGCACTGAAGCCGACGACGGGGAAATCACTCGTTTGAGCAGGTCATTGTCGGGCAACACCACATGCACCCGGGCAGAGACCACACCGTCGATCAGCGAAACGCTGTGCGAGAGTTCTTCACTGAGCGCATAGACCATCTGCGCCCTTTCCTGCACCGGGGAAGATACCAGGCCATTATTCTTGAACACGGCCCCCATGTTAGAAAAGGTCTGGCCCGGCAAGCCAGCCTCCTCGAGCAGGCTCATGGCCTCGGCAAAGCGCGTCTCGTCCACAACCACGGTGAGCTGACCGTTTTCCTGGACCTTGCGAGAGGCCGGCACACCATCGCGCAACAGCACTGCGACCATGGCATTGGCCTCGCGTTCGCTGAGGTTGGTGTACAGGTCGATATCGCAGCCCTGCAGCAAGCTGGCAAAGGTAAGAACAATCATCAGGCGCATGGCATGGCAACGGCGGAACATGGCTTTATTGACCTTTCAAGAGCGTGTTGGCTGCGCCGGAAATCTGCGTCGCGCCACGAACGACCATCTGAGTTTCAATGGAGTAATCGAACATGCGGCCCAGTGACTGGACGATGTGGTCGATCTGTTGATCTGCGACCTTTTTTGCCGGCTCGCCCGCTCCGGCACCCGTGGGTAGCGACGCGAGTTGTTGGTTGCCGGCAGGCGCCACGGCGCTGCCAGCCATCGGCCCATTAGTCAGCGCATCGGCACGCTTGGCGAAGTTTTGCGAACGGTCGATAAAACCGTTCAGGCGCTCCATCAAGCCTTCGCCGATTTGCTGCGGGGCGGCCCCGGCAGGCATGCCCTTGGCGTTGTCAGTCATGTGCTCGAACAGATTCTGGGAGGCCTGCAGATCGACCTGCCCTCCCGACGGCGGCTGGGCCGCCGTGGCGATTGCGGCGAGACTTACAGTCATGGCGTGGACCTATTCGTCGTCGTCCGACTGGGCTTCGTTGAGGATTTCCTGGGCACGCGGCATGATGATGAACTGCCCCCCGATAGTGACGGCCTGAGTGATCAGGGCCTCGGTGAGTTCTGCATCGCTCAGTTCGCTCTTGGCGTTGTCTACAGCGGCATTGAACTGCGCTTCGGAGGTGGCAGTAACAGCGTTGTTTTCGCTGATGGGGGTAACTGACATGGTGACTCTCCTTTACTGGATTGATGAAAGATCGAACGGATAATTGAGCCTACAGGCGCGTGCTTTCATTCTTGTGTCACTGCACCGCCCCTAAATACACGCACGCCGCGCTCGCGGGTCGCCGCCATCGGCGTCGACGTAAGTTGCTGGTCGTGGTACTGCCCAATCATGGCCAGCCAGGCCGGTGGTCCGGAGATGAACAACTCATCGCCATCGGGCCCGGCACGCACTGACATAGGCTTGCCATAGACATCCCGGCTGGCGACGTAATCCTGTAATTGCTCCAGTTGCCGACCCTGGACCTTGAATATTCGCGTACCGGTTTCGGTGTCGGAGGAGAGGTAAAGCACATTGCCGTCGAAGTACCAGGCCAGGCCGTTGAAGTCGCACAGCGCCGTGAGGAAATCCCCAGCAGTTTCAGCGCGTACCCGGCTACGCGACTGGCCGCGCACCTTGTCCGACATGACCACGGTCAGGCCCATGTTGTGGCCGAACTCTTCCAGCGCGTCGCGCACATTCTGCTCGACCAGCACATAGGCATAGGGCCGAGTGAACCAGCTCGGCTGCTGGCCGGTGGGATCCGCGTCAGTTGGACTGGCGGCCAGCGAGTTAAACGCCGCCATCACCAGCGCCAGACCGATAGCAGCCAGTTTCAGGTTACGCATGCAATTGCTCCCCGCGACCGGCCGGATGGCACGAACCAACAAAAAAACGTGCATGTTTACGGATCATGTCAAGAAGATGACTTAAACGTCGGGCAACCTGTCGGGTCTGAGAAGTCAACACTCCTTGGTTTTGTCCCCTGCAAAATCCGCCGAAAGAGCTCTGTTCATGCCAAATCGTTTTGCCTACACATCGTTGTTGCTTGCCAGCGTCATTCTTGCTTCCTGCGCCAACCAGCCAAACTCCGATGGCAGCTACCAGCGCTACATGCAACTGGCCGGCGACCTGCAACAACGCGGTGATGCAGGATCTGCCGCGGCCTTGTACGAAAAAGCCAGCCAGGAACCGGACGCCCAGATCGAGGCCTGGTTGAAGCTGGGCGAGGCGCGCCTGGCAACCGGCGATGCGCGTGCCGCCGAGCGCGCCTATCAGCAAGCGCTGGAGCGCAACCCCGAAAGTGTCGCGGCATTGCTCGGCGTCGGCACTGCCCAACTGCACCAGGGCAAACTGGAGCGGGCAATCACCTCCCTGACCCAGGCCAGCGCGGGCAACGCTTCCCCCGAAGCGTTCAACCGCCAGGGGGTGGCGCAGATGCTGCGTGGCCAGCCAGCGGCGGCCCAGGTGGCGTTCGCCCAAAGCCTGGTCCTGGTCCCCACCAACCTGGATACCCAATGCAACCTGGCACTCGCCTACGCCTTGGGCGGCCAGCCGCAACGGGCGCTGCAAACCATCAAGGCGGTACGCGAGTCGCCCCGCGCCCAGGCCAGCCACCAACGCAACGCCCTGCTGGTCATGGTGTTGAGCGGCCGCGAAAAGGATCTCAAGACCCAGAATCTGGAAGACATCACGCCCCAGCAATACACCCGGTTGCTGACCGAGGCCCGACGCATCAAGGCCATCCAAGACCCGGTGATCCAGGCCCATGAGCTGGGGCTGGTCGGCAGCCGCTGAGCCAGAATGCTTCATTGACCCTCCTGCTTGTCGGCCTTGGCCTGCTGCTCGGCCAACCGCCGACGCAGCTCTTCGCGATCGTAACCTTCGATGTAGACCTGGGCTGCCCGGCCAACCGGCGCGGCCATGGTGGGGCCAGTCGCCCGGCCCTCGATCAGATCCGAAGGCTGCTCGACCATCTGCAGCAGTATCAGGTTATTCGCGCAACCCGGCGGCAGCAGGCGCGAATAGCTCCCAGCATCGGTATAGAAGCTGTCTTCGACCGGTGGTTCGAGGCACGCCACCGGCACCCGCTCAATGCGATCATCGGCACGGATGAAGGCTTGGTAGTCTGGCGAATAGCTCACCGGATCAAGCTGAGTCTTGCAGGCAGTCAGTAGCCACAGCACGCCGAACAACAGAGCGGTCAGGGGCAGGTGAGACGATTGAAGGTTCATACTCGCTCCTGGCTCAATTGATGTAGAAACCAAACATGTCGCTGCTGCGCGGTCCGCCAGACGTGTTGCTCGCGCCCGTGAGCTGGACATCAAGCGGCGTGGCCAGGGCGCGTGTGCGAACCGGCTCTACCAGATACGGAGTGATCAGGATCACCAATTCGGTTTCGTTGCGCTGAAAGCGCTTGGAGCGGAATAGATTGCCGAGGATCGGCATCTCGCCCAGCATCGGCACTTTCTCGATGTCCTGGGTACTCTCGCGCTGGAACAATCCGGCAATGGCGAAGGTCTGGCCGCTGCCAACCTCGACCCGGGTATCGGCACGCCGCACCCGGAACGACGGGACCTGATAGCCGCCGACTGACACGGTGCTGGAGCCCATCAGGCTGCTGACTTCCGGGCGCACTTGCAGGGCGATGCGACCGTTGGGCAGCAGGGTCGGGTTGAACATCAGCGAAACACCGTAGGGTTTGTATTCGATCCCTACCGTGTCGCGGTTGACCGGCACCGGCACCGCGACCTCGCCTCCGGCCAGGAAGCTGGCTGTCTGGCCGGTCATGGCGGTGATATTGGGTTCGGCGAGGATTTCCAGGATGCCATTGCTTTGCAACGCTTCGAGCATCGCATCGATGTTGACGTTACCCGAAGCCAAGCCGGCGCTGACCACATTGGATGCGCCAGCAGCCGCGCCGGACGCCAGTGCGCCGCCAGTCAACAGGCCAAAAGAAAAGGTGCCGTTGTTGAACAGGGCATTCCAATTCACACCGTAGCGCAACAATTCCGAGCGCGAGACTTCGGCGAAGCGCACCCGCAGGTTGACCTGGGCCGAGCCTGAGTAGGACGTCGTGTTGAGGACTGAGCCAAAGTCCTGGCCTTCAGTGTCGAGCAGGCTGTTGAGGTCGGTTGCTTCGCCGACGCTGTTGACCATGCCGCGGGTCACCATGCGATTGCCGACGGCGCTCACCTGGACATTGCTCCCGGAGTGCAGGTCCCGCAACGGCCGGGTCACTGCCTGGGTGCCACGATTGACTGCCAGACTCAGGCTGGCCAGCTCTTCACCCTCGGCGCTCAGGGCAATCAGGCTGGTTTGCCCTGGCGTCTTACCGAACACATAGATCACACCAGGCGAAACCACCTGCAGATCAGCGATGCCAGGCTCTGCAACCAGCACCGACTCGACCGGGTCCTGGAAATGCAGGATGCGACCTTCGCCCTGAGCCAGATCCAGGGTGGCCCTGCTGCCCGAGGCGATAACCTGCGCACGCGCCAGTTGCGGCAGCAGTACGACTGACGCAAGGGCGATCCAGAAACCGAAATACACAGGCACACGCAACGGCGCAAAACACATCATTAAGCAGTCGCCATTGAAGTAAGGGAAGCACCACCGGCTGTCCGGCGGTCGGTAATTTCAGTCAAGCTGATGGAGCCGATGGCCTGCAGGTTGTACTCACCGGCCAGCTCGCGGAACGACAGCACCGCCAACTCCAGCTCGCCACGCACCACCAGCCGACGCAGGCTGCGACGCAAATCGGGGTGTACCAACAGGACACTGCGATTACCCTCGGCCAGGTGCCCGCAAACGGTACGCAATTGGGTCAGCAATGACCGGCTGGCATGCTCGTTGAGCAACTCGCGTGGGTTGTCGGCTCGGCGCAGATAAGCACGCAACTGTTCTTCAACCGCGGGGGTCAGCACAAAGGCGGTGATGACACGGTTACGGTCGGCGTACTGGTGGCTGATCTGCCGCGCCAGACTGGCGCGCAGGTGATCGGCCAGGCGCGCGGCATCCGGCTCGCGGGCGCCCCACTCGACCATGGCTTCGAGCAAGGCACGCTGGTTGCGGATCGACACACCCTCCGCGACCAACAGACGCAGGGTTTCCGCCAGACGCTGCAAGGGCACGTTGCGCAGTACTTCCTTGATCAACTCGTCATAGCTGGCTTCCATGCGTTCCAGAATCCTGCGGGTTTCCTGAATGCCCAGAAAGCTCGCCGCATTACGGCGCAGGCTGCGCTCGAGGATGGCTCGCAGGACTTCAGCGACGCTGAGAAACCCGATACCGGCCTCCTCCAGTAGCCCCTGATGAGCACGCTCAATCCATTGCGCCGGGCGACTGTGCAACGGCGACGGTGCCTCCAACGCATGGATTTCCAGCAGTTGTACGTGCACCAGATCGTCCTTGAGCATCAAGCAACCGACCGGTATCTCGCCCTCGCTGATCGGCACGCCCTCGAGCTCGACCACGAAGCCATTGGCGGGCAGATTGCGATCGATGTAGATGTCCGGCACCGGCACCTCGATACCCAGGTCGCCGCGAAGTTCATGGCACAAGGCTTCGATACGCTGGCGCAGCGGCAGTTCGGGCGCCACCTGGGCCACTTCCAGGCCGATGCTCAGCAGCACCCGGCAGTCCAATGGCTTGGCCAGGGTTGCGTACTGCTCGATCGGCTCGTCTGCAAGCACCGCGACTTCGCTGGCCCCTTCGGCAACCTCGGGTTGGGGCGCTTTGTCGCGGCGGTAGATCGTGAATGCAGCAACCCCCAGCAACGCCGACAAGCCGATAAATACCAGGGCGGGAAAACCCGGCAGTAACGCCACGCCCAGCAGGATCAAAGCAGTCAAGCCCAGGGCCTGGGCGCTGTAACCCAACTGGTGAAGGATCTCGCTGCCCAGGTTGCCTTCGGTAGTGCCACTGTTGACCCGGGTCACCACCATGCCGGCCGCGACCGAGATCAACAGCGCCGGGATCTGGGCGATCAGGCCGTCGCCGACGGTCAGCAGCGAATAGGTGTGCGCCGCATCGGCGAACGACATATTCCGTTCGACCATGCCGATCATCATGCCACCCAGCAGGTTGACCGCCAGGATCACCAGACTGGCAATCGCATCGCCCTTGACGAACTTCATGGCGCCATCCATCGCACCGAACATCTGGCTTTCACGTTCCAGGCGCGAGCGTCGACGACGGGCTTCATGCTGATCGATATCGCCGTTGCGCAAGTCGTTGTCGATGCTCATCTGCTTGCCTGGCATGGCATCCAGGGTGAAGCGCGCCGCCACTTCGGCCACACGCTCGGCACCTTTGGTGATCACCACGAACTGGGCCACGGTGATGATCAGAAATACCACCAACCCCACCACGACCTGGCCTGCGATGACAAAATCGCCAAACGCCTTGACGATGTGCCCGGCGTTGCCGTCGAGCAGGATCAGACGCGTGGTGGTGATCGACAGGGACAGACGAAACAGCGTGCTTAACAGGATCAGCGGCGGCAGTGCCGAGAACTCCACCGAGTGCTTGATGTAGAAGGCGACGATAAGGATCAGGATGCTCAGCGAGATGTTCAGGCCGATTAGCGTATCCACCAGCCAGGTTGGCAGCGGAATAATCATCATCACGATAGCCATCAGCATGAAGGCGACGACGATCACGTCGCTGCGCTGGGCGGCCATACGAGCCAATGCGTTAAGGCGGTCGAAGAACATTATTGCGCGGCTCTGCGGGCGGTCAGATAACGTTTGAAACACTGGCGCGCCTCATTCTTGCGCCCGCCGCTCCACAACGCACGGCTGCGTAACAGCCAGAGGCCAGAGGACTCGCCGTCCAGTTCGACCAAGCGGTCCAGCGCCGACAGGGCGCGCTCGGCCTGGCCGCTGTCGGTAAAGGCCATGACCAGATTGCGCAGCAACGCAGTGTCGCCGGGCGCCATCTGCACGGCGATCAACAGCAGCACCAAGGCACGCTGCGACTGGCCGCTACGGCGATACAACTCGCCCATGCCCTTGAGCAGATCGACGCAGTCCTGTTCCTGACGATTCATGACTCGATCACCTCGGCGCGTTGCTCTTCGAGCAAGCGGCGCAGGGCGATTTCTTCGCTGATCAGTTCATGGGCCAACACCTTGATGTCGGGCTCGGCATCCAGGGTGGGAATCACGTTGTCCAAGACGTATTCGAGAATCTCCATCGAGCGGCGACTGCCGAACAGCTCGGCCGTCATACCCTCAACGATGCCCGACTGCTCAATCTCGGCACGCAGCGAACGGCGTGCCAGCACCGCGCGCTGACCCAGCACCGCCTCGAAGCGCCCACCTTGGCGCGCCTTGGCCGGCTGGACGCTGTCTACCGCCGGGGTTCTTTCGGCGGTTGTCGGTAAGGGCGCACCCGGATCAATTCTCATAAGGTGAGCGTGAACCTTTCTTCACCGCGGGCGAGAATTACCTGATGGCTCTCGATGCGTTCGAGCATCCAGTTGTCGGCCAATGCAGCCCCTGGAAACAGGCGTTCGCCGTCGTCGTTGATCACATACGGGTTATCGCCGAACCAAACCGCCTGAAAACGCACACGGGGCTTGGCGATTTCGTTGCGGGCCACCACGCCGGGGAGCAACATCACCTGTTGGCCGAAGTGGCGATCAAAGGCTTGCTGCACGTCAAGCCACTGGCTTTTCTGGGTTGGGCCATAAGTCCCCTGGGCACTGAGCTGGCCATCGACTTCGCTGACCTTGATCTGGTGCAGGTCTGACCTGGCAAGCTGCTGTTCGAGCCACGCCTTGGCCTGCGCGGTGGTCTGCGTCGGTTCATCGGGCACGGCCAGCGCAGCGGCCTTGTCAGCGCCGTTCAACGCCTGCGGCGAGACCGGCTCGCCCCGGAAGGCAAAGGCGCCCACGCACAAAAACATCAGCAGCAAGGCCATGATCCACCGCAGCTTGCGCTGCCAGGCAGGTGGTATAGCTGGAGCCGCTATCGGCTCCAGGCATGCGGTGTCGCGACTGAGGGTCAGGCGGGCCTCGCCGATGCGAATATCCACGGGCAAATGCGCACGATGCCCCTTGCCGGCGGGAATGAGCATTTCCCGGGCATGGGGGGCGCGCACGAACACGTCGCCGCCAATTGCTTCGACGGCCACCTGGCCAGCGCTGAAACGCAACGCCATATGACGTTCGACGATGCCTGCGTCGCTGAGCAACAGATCAGCATTTGCGGCACAGCCAAGAATGTAGACGGGCTTGTCCAGGGGCAAGCAAACTCCCTGATGCAGACCGTGGGTGATATCAAGCACCGGCAGCCCTTTGCCCGTAGTGGCTACGGCTGGGACCGCGGCAAGGAAAGTCAAGGCCGTCATGGTTGTATTACCGGAATAAGACTTGCGGACAAATACCTATGAGGCGCAGATAACGCTGTCATGTTTTCAAGGCTTGGCGCGACCACGAACAGACATGCAGGCAGCCATGAGGCTGCCCGCATGACGACATCAGTTCTGAGGACGCTGTTTGGTGGCGTCGAGCTCAGCTTTCTTAGCGGTGGACAGCTCGGTGATCTTGGCCGATTTTTCGATCGCCATGTTGAAAGTGGCTTCCATTTTAGCGATAGCCGAGTCAGCGTTGCCGGAACTTACTGGGGGAGTCGTGCTCATGGTGGTTCTCCTAATCGGTGAGAGATACTTGCGCCGCCAAGCGGCCCACTAATGTTGCCAATCGAAGAATAGGGATCGAATATTACAGTTCAACGTCTAACAGGTGTTTTAATCTCGACGCCAACTATTATCTTGTTCTGAGCAGCACCATAAACACCGGCGACACGGCTAAGGCTGAACAGTTAAGGGAACGCCGACTACTTTAGGAGCGAGGGCGCGCGCGCCCAGCCCTTGCTCGCGAAAAACATCAACGATAACGCGTGCATTCGGGATAAACACGGTGCCTTGGCGCTCTTCGCGAGCAAGCTCGCTCCTACAGATCGGCATCAATATAAGATGCTCTTGCAGCTGAAATCAGAGTGCCGGACCAACTATTCCCCCCACCTAAAAAACAAACAGAAAGATCAAATAACCCATAAATACCTATGGATCTTTTCTGAATAGAAGATCCATTTTTATCAACTAAGCATTGATGGCCAGTTGCAATCAGTTCTACGTAAGCTATTGGATACCACCCGATTTCATTTGCAAAAACGGGCATAACTGAAACAGTTACGCCCGTTTTTGTAAGCTCGCTATCTGCGCGTGTCAGACTCAGGAAGCGATGGTGCTCTCTTCACCCGGCCACTCCTCGTAAGGGATATCCCAGATATCACCGTGCGGTACACCGTCGATCTCATACTGGGTCAGGTAATCGCTCAGGGCATCCGCGAACTTGCCCACCCGTTTCTCCTGCTTGACTTCCTCGATCAGGCCCGGAATGAGCAGTGCCAGCGCAGCCACACCCGCCGCCGCGAAGCCCAGGCCGCCCGCTAACATCGAGATCCGCGAAGCGGCAACCGCCGAAACGTTCATTGCGCTGGCGCCCGCTTCAACCGCCGAAGCCAGGCCGGCCATAATCCCCAGCGAACCGGCCGTGATATTCATGCCGCCGGCAACCGTATCGCCTTTCCTGAGCGCGTTGACGCCATCGAAGATGCCGTAGGCGCCAGCAGCGATAGCAGCAATGCCACCAATGCCCTTGGCCGCGTTTTCCATGCCCTTGAGGTTGGCGGTCACGCTTTTCAGCGGATCGTCCATCTTTTTGATCAGGTCGCCGAACTGGTCACCCGAAAGCTTGTCCTTCACACCCTTGAGGTAATCCTGATAGTTCTTGAGACCACCTTCAGCCAGGAGCGTGGCGGACTGTACCGAACCGGTGGCGATGTCAACGGTCTGCCGCTCGGTTAGCTTCCCGGCGTTGTTGGCGCCCTTGGCGATGGTAACGCCGGCCATGAACAACCCGCTCACACCGTGCAGGACGCCTTTGCTCGAAGCCTCCTTGAGCGACGAGTCCTTGCTGAATACATCCAGCGCATCCAAGGTCTTGGTGCCTTGGCGAAGCAGGTCCCAGTCGCCCCTGAAGTTGGCAAGGACCTGGTCTGGCGTCGCGACGGTGCCGTCGGCATTGACGAGCAACTGCGGGTTTTCCTTGCTGATCTGCTCGATGATTTTCTTGACCTTGGCCTCATCCAGCTCAGCACCGCCATTCACGCCGAAGGCCACCTTCATATCGTCGAACGAGGCATCCTTGAAGACATTGTCCTGAGCGATCCGGGTGAAGTTTTCGTTGAGCTTTGTGTCGAGCTTGCCAGTGAACTCAGGGTCCAGTGCCGAGTTGTACAGCGTGACTTCAAGACTGTAGGCACTCATGGCCTCCTCAGGGGTATGGTCCTTGAGCAACTCATTCAGGCGATCACCTGAAGCCAGCGACTTCTCGTAATAGCTTTCCAATTCGCCATTGGCCTTGGAGCCTTTGACAGCAGCCTGGATTTCACCGGTATTATCGATGCCCAGCGCGCCCTGGAGGGTCAGCGCAGTACCAAAGAAATCGGCAAGAATCTCCGGCTGCGTGGTCTTGCCATCCTTGGACTTGGCGTCCCATAGCGTATCGAGTGACTTGCCAGACTTGATTTCGTCGTCGTAGGTCTTTTGCAGGGACTCCTTGAGCCCCTTGTTACCTTCCACCAGCTTGATCAACTCGCTGGAGCCGTGTTCGCTCACGTACTGACTGACCTCAGGGTCGCTTTGCAGGATCTCGATGTGCGCGTTCACATCGTCAAGCAGCTTCTGGGCATCAGGATGGCTGCCCACCTTGTTGGCAATCGTGACCTGCGACTTGTCGTCCTTCCACATTCCGGCAGCGCTGCCCTGGATGATCAATTGCTGGGCGGCCTTGAGATCCTGCAGAACAGCGGCTTTTTCTTCTGCCGAATATTTATCCGGGTGATCGAACACGTCCTTGTTCAAGCCTGCGGTATCGACCTTGGCCAAGGCATTGCTGCCGGCGATCCCCGAGAGCAGCGTGATAACGGAGGTCGCATCCTTGGGTACATTGGCGCTCTTGAGCCAGCCCTGGACATCGGCCTTGCTCAGATCGCCATCAGGATTATTGTCCAATGGGTTCTTAGCGTTGTCGATGACCTTGAAAGCACCTGGCTGAGACCAGAAATCCAGTGCCTGCTTGGTCTCCTCGTTCAACTGTGAATTCTGGTTCTTGTACTCCTTGATGTCGTCGGCAGTCAGGTACTTGCCCGCACCGGTCTTGCCCTTGATCGCATCGAAGTTTTCATCAAGGATCGCTGCGTACTTGGCGATCTGCTGCGACGCTGGATCGGCATCCGGATTGGTCTTGAGGTAATCCTTGTAGCTGGCGATATCATCGGTTTTCTTGAGATCTGACAGGGCCGAAAAACCGTACTTGCCGAAGTCCTGCAAGCGACCAGCCTCGGTGCCGTGCTTGGCTTCGCCGCTCTTGGTGAAACCGTCCACACTGCTGTTGAACAGATCACCACCGGACTGGGTATTGCCCTTGTCATCGAACATCGTGATGCGATCCATGACCTGCGCGGCCCGGTAGGCGGCATCAGCATCGCTCTCGTAATCGCCGACCTGGTCCTTGAGCATGTCCTTGACACCACTCTGGTTCCCCAGGTTCTTGAGCATCGGGTTGTCTTCGATGATGTCTTGCGCCGAACGCTTATCCTCTTTCGGGCGATTCCATACGATGCCGATCTTTTCGGCCTGCTCGCGGGCTTCCTTGTTGTCGCCAGCCGACGCAGAGTCCTTGATTTCACCCTTGAGGGCAGAGAAACCCTGCTTGCCGAAGTCCTGCAGGCGACCGGCTTCAGTGCCATTCTTCGCTTCGCCGCTTTTGGTGAAGCCGTCGACGCGGCCGTTGCCTACGTCTTTGCCGGCAATCTTGCTGCCCTTGCCATCGAGGGTCTCGATGTGTTCCAGCACCTGGGTCGCACGATAGGCGGCGTCCGGGTCATTTTCGAAATCGCCGACCTGCTCCTTGAGCATGTCCTTGACGCTGCTCTGGTTGCCCAGATTCTTGAGCAAGGCATTGTCATCGATGATGTCCCGCGCGGAGCGATCGTCCCCTTCAGGGCGCTCCCACTTGATACCCAAGGCCTCGGCCTGTTCACGTACCTTGGGATCATCGCCAGCCTTGGACAGATCCTTGAGCTCGCCCTTGAGGTGGGAGAACCCTTGCCGGCCAAAGTCCTGCAGGCGACCCGCCTCGGTGCCATGTTTGGCATCGCCGCCCTTTGTGAAGCCATCGACCCGGCCGTTATCGATGTCCTTGCTGGCGATCCGCTCACCACCCTCATTATATTTTTCCACGTGCTCAAGCACCTGCTTGGCGCGGTAGGCCGCATCGGGATCCGTCTCGAAATCGCCGACACGGTCTTTGAGGTTATCCTTCACATCGCTCTGGTTGCCCAGGTTCTTGAGCACCGGAGTGTCGTCAATGATGTCCTGGGCCGAGCGGTTGTCGCCTTTTGGCCGCTCCCATTCAATGCCCGCCTCCTTGGCCTGTTTGATCGCCTGGTCCCAGGCTTCGGCGAGCTTGGGGTCTTGCGGCTTGGATGTTATGCCGACAAAACTGACATCTTGAACGGACATTGATGACTCCTTTTCTTAGGGCATAAATGAGTGCAACGGCGGTGCGAACCCATATGGGAAGCACTATTCGCGACAGATCAGCCAGCATGGATACGCATGAACCTGCCCTTAGCAGGGTATTGACTGGATGATCGAATCTGCATGCGCCAACATGATGAAAAGTGAGTATCGCCGCAGAGTGTTACAACCAAACGTATGCGCCAGCCGCCCGTCCATCAGGGCTGGACGCACAGACGAAAAATCAGGCGGATGTACGGAGGGGTCAGCCTGGAGGCGTCAGGCTGATGGGTAGGAGGGATCAGTTCTGAGGACGCTGTTTGGACGAATCCAGCTCGGTCTTGGCAACGGTAGTCAGCTCAGTGATTTTCGCAGACTTGGCAATGGCGGAGTCGAACACATCGCTCATATTGGCGAGGGTTTCAGTGGCAGTGCCCTTGAGCCCGCCGCTTGCTGCCCATTCGAAGTTCCACGCGCCGCTGTAGCTGTCGGCACCGGCCACATCGTGAGTTTCGATGGCGGTGAAGACGTCCGAATGGCGCGTCATATAGTCCGCGGCTGCCGAAACTTCAGCAGGCACCTCTTTGGCCGGAGCGTTGGCCAGCGACGAGAGTTCATTACCGCTGATCGCGCCCTTGCCTTGTTCTTTCATGTAGTCGGCCAGAATCCGACTGGACTTGGCGATGTCCAATTTAGCATCGAAGGCAGAGGCGGAATTCTTCTGCGATGAAGGCGTGGCGCTGCTTGAAGGCGTGACGGTGGTCATGGAGAAGCTTCCTTGGCAGGGATTTCAGGTACTCAATAATTGCTTAATGCCATGACAGTCATGTTAAAGACTTCACGCTGAGCGCCCGAGCAGGAGAAGAGTTTGGCGATCTGGCTCACCCGCATAAAACTGATCGAGCGCCTGTTGGTACAGAGGGGACTCGGCCTGGACACTTATGAACAGTGTGAGACAAGAGCGAAACTTAAGGTCATCGGGCGAGCCGAATATTTGCTCTGCACTCATGCCGCGGTGTTGCAGAACCGTTTTCACGCATTCGTCGAGTCGAGGACCGAGCAAATCGTGCTGTAAATACGCTCGGGCCTCGGCAACGCCGGAGATGGCGAAACGATCCGCAATTTCGGAACGACCGAGCCCCCGCGCTTGCGGAAATATGAACCACACCCAGTGACTTTCCTTCCGGCCTGCGCGCAGCTCGTCCATGACCCGACTGAATACTGGGTGTTGGGCATCGACGAAACGGGACAGATTGAAAGTGTCGTGCATGAGTCGTTTTTCATCCCCTGAGCTCGCAGAGCGGCTGCCAGACAGTCATCGTTTTGAGCCTTGGGATCTCTGTCAAAGCCCCCCAATCCTACTCCCCCCTCAAAGGACTCTCATGACTCACTAATCGTCATTTCAGCGCAATGCCGATCTTGCCCTCCAGGTCACTTAGCGAAAACGGTTTATGCAACACGGGACGCAGTGCAAACTCGTCCTGAAGCCCCGTGACGCCGTATCCTGTACTGAAGATGAAGGGGATATTGCGCTCGCGCAAAATCTCGGCGACAGGGAACACCAGCTCGCCGGCCAGGTTTACATCCAGTATCGCCAGATCGGCTTCTATCACGCGCGAAACCTCGCGCGCCTTGGCGAGCCGGGCAACGGATGCCACCACCACGCATCCGAAGTCTTCCAGCATCTCCTCGATCAACATGGCAACGGCGCCCTCGTCCTCGACAACCAGCACTCTGAGGCCATTCAAACAGGCCATCGCTACTGCGCTCCGATGACGAATGAGAGGCGGCAGACAACACCTTCTGGAGCGAACGAGAGTTCGAAGTTCCCATCCAGATCGCGCTCAATGCAACGCGCCATCAACCGCAGGCCCAAGCCGCGCGTTTTGGGCTCTGATGTCTTCGGCCCGCCATGCTCGCGCCATTCTAATGAAAGAATGATTCCATCCGCATGCGGCTGCGTGCTCCAGAGGATGGAAAGACTACCCGTCTCGACTCTCATGGCTCCATGCTTCAACGCGTTGATTGCAAGCTCGTTGAGCGTCATGGTGAGATTGAGCGCGACACGAGAGTTGACATCAATTGACGGCCCCTCAATCAACAAGCGGCTGGGGTCATGCCCGAACACTGGCGCGACCACTTCACGCACCAGGGAATCCAAGGGGGATTTCCCCCAATGGCGCTTTGTCAGGAGATTGTGCGCTCTGGACAACGCCAGCAGCCTGGTTTCGAACCGCTGGTAACCCTCTTCTGCACTGTCAGCATTGCGCGCCGTTTGGCTAGCGATTGACTGCACGGTAACAAGCGTGTTCTTGACCCGATGATTGAGTTCGTCGATCAGGGTCTTCTGCCTGTTTTCTGCCTGTTTTCGCTCGGTAATGTCGACAAGCATGTTGATTGCACCCACCAATTCACCATTGGCGTCATGGAGCGGTGTCGGATACGGAATGAACGGAACGCGCGTGCCATCGGGCCGTTCCGCAATCGCCTCGACGCCCCGTATCGGCCGGTTTTCCTTCAACGCCACCGCCATTGGACATTGATCATGCGGAAGGGGAGACTCATCAACATTCAACAGGCGCCACGTGACGCACCACATATCGCCCAGTTGAGGCGTTCGCCCCGCCAGTTCGACGGCAGCTCGGTTGTAGAAGGTGATCCGTCCTTCGGCGTCTGTGGTGTACACCGCAGCAGGCAACGCTTCGAGAAGAGCGCGCATATGCCGCTCGCTTTCCCGGACTTGCTTCTGCATCCGATGTGCCGCTGTGACATCCTGAATCACCCGCACTCCGTAGCGGAAGTTGCCGGACGAGTCCCTCACCGATGAGCTATGGACGTCCAGGTAGACGATTTCGCCACCCGGCTTGAACGCTCGCTTGCGAAGTACATAGTTCTCAAGTTCGCCAGCAACCTGGCGTGCGTAAAGACCGGAATCCTGCTCTACGGAATCCGAATGGGTGTACTCAAAGAAGGCCATCGCCAGCAGCTGTTCGCGCCTACGCCCAAGCATGTCGCAGAGGGCGTCGTTAACACGGAGTAAACGCCCTTCTGAATCGGCCTCGGCGATGCCTATCGTAGCCGCCTCGTAAGTTGCCGAAAGTCTGCCGTCACTCTCACGACGCGCCATTTCTGCTGCATGTACATCCGATATGTCAACGGTGAAGCAGCGGGTATTAAAAAGTGTCCCTTCCTTGATGCGCGCATTAGACGTGATAAGCACATGCTTGATGGATCCGTTCTTGGCGCGTAATCGCGCCGGGTAACTTTCCAGACTTTCGCCGCTGCCGAGCTTATTGAGAATGTCATCAATAACATGCGCATCCGCATGGAAATCCGTGACAGGACGCCCAATGTATTCGTCCGCTGCGTATCCCAAGAGAGAGAGTTCGGCCTTGTTAGCGCGCACGATAATTCCCTCACCGCTGACGATGTGAAGGCCGACGGCGCTGTTGTCGAAAAAATCTTCAAGGTCAGCGCTTTTAAGCCGGAGCTCCTGCGCCATGGCATGATGCGCCGAGACATCTTGAAAGCAATTGATGGCCCCTTGGATTGCGCCGCGCTTGTCTCTAAGTGCGCGGATGTTTACCAGCGCAACGAAACGCGAGCCGTCTGGGCGCTGGATTATTACGTCAGCATTTCTTGATTCGACGCCCGTTTTCAGGGTCGACGCCATCGGGCAGTCTTGCGCCGCGAGTGGTGTCCCATCCAGCAAGAAAAGCTGATACGACCCGCAGAATCGGTCTCCACTGCTTCCAAGGACGGGAGCCCTTCCCCATAGCCGCGCCGCCTCTGTATTGAAACTGACGAGCCAGCCGTCCTGATCGCACAGATAGACGGCGCCCGGAAAGGCATCAAGGGTGTCTGTGCTCATCGAGACCAGGCGGTCGAACTCACTGAGTTCGGTGGGAAGTTCCTGGATATTTGTCATTGTGCTTTTCCTGACTCTTACCCGGATAGAACGTCATGGTAGGCGACAGTTCAAGACTCTGTCGTTTGCGGCGACTCGTAGATTTCGAACCTGTTGGAGAGCAAATCAAAAACGCGGTGAAAGTTTAAAATAGCCTTTCAATAGGCTGAAAACGGGCTTACTGCCCAGCATAGCAGACAGGTCGCAAGATACGCGTACCGTATCCGTCTTGAGAGTGTGATAAGCGCCACGCTCCAAGTCATGGCCAGAGTAAACATGGACCAACCCGAGAAAACCAGAGGGCCGCCATCGTTACTGTTTTGCAACGCACTCATATAAAGGTATCTGTGATCCCAATCTGAGCAAACCCATGCTGGATGTGAATCCGTTCTCGCGACCAAGCACGCTCCCGCAGTTTGATCACCGCCAGACACCACATCCGTGGCCGCCGCACAAATTCTTGTGGGCGCTGACTTGCTCGCGAAGTGTTCTGATTTGGCCCTGTTAAAACAGGTCATACGATCTCTACACTTCAACCCATGCACCCAAAAAACCACCCTAAAGCCCAGCACCAGAGCCACAGCCCTCCCAATCTCTCTTGCCCGGCCTAGCCGAATACGGTACAAACAGACCAGGTTGTACGACAACACAACAATAATCCCACGCCATCCCGAGTTGGCTTATCACTCTTCGAGACCTGCCATGTCCCGTCCTACCTCTGCGCAAACCATACCGCCGCCCTTCCCCCGCCATCTCGCCGTGATCATTCTTTTGTGCATGGGGTGTGCGTTCGCCGGCAACCATGTGATGGCGCGGGTCGCTTTTGATGATGGCGCGGGTGTGTTGCTGGCGATCTTGATGCGTTCTGGCGGGACGTTGCTGGTGCTCGCCATCCTGGTGCTGTGGCAAAGACAAAGTCTGCGTCTGCCGGCGGGTGCCTGGCGCTGGCAATTGCTGCTGGGCCTTCTGATTACCGCGCAGAGCCTATGTCTGTACTCCGCCGTCGCACGGGTCCCGGTGGCGCTGGCGCTGCTGGTGGCCAACGTGTTTCCGATCCTGCTGGCGTTGCTCACCTGGGCGGCGGGTGGCCCGAGACCGACCGCACGTACTGCGACGTTGATGGGGTTGATTCTGGTGGGTTTGGTGTTTGTACTGGACGTCCCCGGGCGTCTTTCGACCACCACCAACGTCGGTCCGGAATGGCTGCTGGGCGTCGCGCTCGCGTTCTGCGCCGCCAGCGTATTCGCCTGCGCTCTGTGGATCACCGACCACAAGTTGTCTCAGGTACGCGGTTCGGTGCGCAGTCTGTTAACCATTTTTATCGTCTTCAGCAGCGTCAATCTGGCGGGACTGACTGGCGCCCTGCCAGGCGGCCTAAACCTGCCCGCGACCTCGACCGGATGGCTGGCCCTCGCCGCCTTGGTGGTGCTGTACGGCACCGGTTTTATCGTGCTGTTCATTTCGGTGCCCCGGCTGGACATGCCACGCAACGCGCCGGTAATGAACATCGAGCCGTTGGCGACGTTGCTGATGGGCTGGTTTGTGCTGGATCAAATGCTCAGTGCGGGGCAGATTCTGGGCGGGGTTATTGTGGTCACCGGCATCGTTTTGCTGACGCATCGCAAATCCGCTAGCAAGCCGGTTACTTGACAGGCCAAAAACCTATGCGCGCTAAGCGAGCAGTTTTTGAATTTGATCATCAAAGGTATCTAGAAATTCGTGCATGCTGATTTCTCCGAGATCTACAGCTTTAGCGCCGCCAGCCGCAATAAAGGTAACGTCGGTGATACCCAGGACGTTCAGGATCAGTTTCAAATATTGGGTCGCAATGTCACGGTCTCTAATCGGCGAGCCGCTGGTGTATACGCCTCCCGAGGCGAGCAGCACGGTGGCCTTTTTAGCGGCCACCAGCCCTTTACCGTCAAAGCCCAAGGTCAAGCCTTTACGTACCACGTGATCCACCCAAGCCTTGAGCGCCGCAGGGACGTTATAGTTGTAGACAGGCGTTGAAATAACCAGATGATCGGTTTCCAGCAACTCAGCCACAAGCTCATCGGACAGCCCTAGCATGGCTTTCATTTCAGGCGAATGCTGGGTGTCCGGAGTGAAATAGGCCTGTAACCAGGGGGCGGTCACGAACGCAAGAGGCGTCTGCGTTAGATCCCGTATTTTGATGGCACCCCCAGGATGTGCAGCTTCCCACGCTGCCACAAATCTGCGCGTGAGCTGCCGGGAGATTGAAGCGTCCCCACGTGGGCTGGTTTCAATGGTAAGAAGTCTGGACATGGAAGTAGCTCCTGCGCGGTCACGCCGCGGTGTGTTTTGCGTTGTCGCTTCAGGCGATGTGCGACACACTCTACCCAACGCGACCTCTCTGCAGGAGTGATGTAAATATGATCGAGTCCATCTATATAAGTGATGGGTCGTGATCGGAAATCTCAGTTTGGATCAGTTGCGCATTCTTGTGACTATTGCCGATACAGGCAGTTTCTCGGCCACGGGACGTCACCTGCGGCGCGCCCAATCCGCGATTAGCCAGTCGATCGCCACACTTGAGTCAGTTCAGGGCGTGACGCTGTTCGATCGCAGCGGCCATCGTCCAACGCTGACCGAGGTCGGTCGGGTGCTCGTGGTTCAAGCACGCGCGGTGCTAGAGAGCGCTGCCCAGTTTGAAGCAATGGCGGCAAGCACAGTCGCAGGGGTCGAACCGGAACTCGCACTCGCTATAGACCCTTTAGCCCCCAGTGCGCCGCTTATCGAGAGCCTCAGCGCGATACGTGAAGCGTTTCCTCACCTAGCGGTGAGTTTCTCTACGGAAGGCTTGGGTGGCGCAGAGCGCCGATTGCGCAACGGCGAGGCGGCATTGGCGCTGTGTACGTTGATTCCGACAGTGCCCGACGATGTCACCGCACTGCCGCTGCTCAGCGTCAGGCTGTGGCCAGTAGTCGCCAGCGAACATCCGTTGGCCAAGTTAGGCCGCCGGGTCACGGTTGCTGACCTCAAGCCTTACGTGCAACTGGTACTTTCCGATCCGGTTTCTCCCGGCGGCCCAAGCTATGGAGTGACGGGCTGTCACCCGTGGCGGTTTGTAGATTTGGCACGACGCCTGGACTTTTTGCTCGCGGGGTTCGGTTGGTGTCGAATGCCAGAGCATCTTATTGCGGATCATCTGGCTTCAGGACGCCTCGTGCCGCTTGAGTTGACCGCCGAACTTCAGAGCACACCGGACTCACTTCCGATCTACGCAGCGCACATGCAAAATCGCGCGTTAGGGAAAGCCGGCCGATGGCTTCTGAATGATCTGACTCGTCGTCTTTGTATGTGATGAGGCGAAGACAATCGGCGGGCGATGCACTGAATAGCGCGCCCATGACCAGCCCTTAGAACAGCAAATGCGGCCAAATCGAGCCACAAATCGTCGGTGATATGATCTGAGCGTTTATATTTCGCCAAGAGAGTGCCCATGGATCGCTTGTCCACGTTGTTGTCGCAATGCGGAGTGCGCGTATCAGCCTGGCACAGAAACGTCTGCGTGAAGGACGCTCGATTCGGTTACTCATAACGGCCAGGCCTATGAAAGGGATGAATTCATAAGCCGGGCCTCCCGCCGTCTAAAGCAGCGAGCCTCGGGCGTCAGTTGCCCCAGCCGACCACGCCCTTGATCTCCAGAAAGTCGTGAATACCCCAACCCGCGTACTCGCGGCCATTGCCGGACTGCTTGTAGCCACCGAAGGGCGCAAAGGTATCCCAGCTCGGATAGTTCAGATAGACCGAACCGGCGCGCATGCGCCCCGCCACTGCGCGGGCATGTTGGATATCACTTGACTGCACATAGGCCGCCAGGCCGTAGACGGTATCGTTGGCGATTTCGATGGCCTGCTCTTCACTATCGTATGGAATGATCGCCAGCACCGGGCCGAAGATTTCCTCGCGAGCAATGGTCATCTGCGCCGTCACATTGCCGAAAACAGTAGGCCGCACATAGTAGCCCTTCTCCAGGCCATCCGGACGCCCCAAACCACCCGTCACCAACGTGGCGCCTTCCTCGATGCCGATGGCGATCAGGCCCTGGATTTTGGCGAACTGCGCCTCGCTGATCACCGGACCGAGGTTTGTGCTGGCCTCGAGTGGGCTGCCGGTCACCATCTGCTCGGCTGTCTGCCGGGCAATCTGCAGGGCGCGCGCGTGCTGCGAAGCCGGTACCAACATGCGGGTAGGCGCATCGCACGATTGTCCCGAGTTGGAGAAGCAGCCCTGCACGCCCTTGGCCACCGCAACGTCGAAGTCAGCATCCTCCAGCAGGATGTTCGCCGATTTCCCGCCCAGTTCCTGGGCAACGCGCTTGACCGTATCGGCCGCCGCCTTCGCCACCATGATCCCGGCGCGGGTCGAGCCAGTGAACGAAACCATATCGACCTTGGGGTGGCTTGCCATGTGCTGGCCAACGTCGGGACCTGTACCGTTAAGCAAGTTGAACACCCCGGCCGGCACACCCGCCTCATGGAGGATTTCCGCGAAAATGATCCCGGTCAGCGGTGCGATCTCGCTGGGCTTGAGCACCACGGTACAGCCCGCAGCGATGGCAGGCGCGACCTTGCAGACGATCTGGTTCAGCGGCCAGTTCCAGGGCGTGATCAGGGCACAGACGCCGATGGCTTCACGCACGACCCGGGTGCTGCCGTGCGACTCGCTGAACTGGAATTTTTCCAGCGCGCTGATGGTCGACTCAAGGTGCGTACGACCACTCCAGATCTGCGCGTCACGGGCGAAATGCAACGGCGCGCCCATCTCCTGGCTGACGGTCTTGGCCAGGTCTTCGTAACGCAGGTTGTACACCCGCAGAATTTCCTTGAGCAGGGCCAGACGCTCGCCGACACTGGTCACCGAGAAAGCCGGGAATGCCTTGGCAGCGGCCGCTACGGCCTTGTCCACATCCGCCGTATTACCCACGGCGATATTGATAAAGGCCTGCTCGGTGGAGGGGTCGATGACTTCAAGGGTATTGCCGGAAAGGGCATCGGTCCATTGGCCATCGATGTAGAACTTGAGCGCGTTGTTCATGGATTTTTTCACCTTGACTGGGTCGCTGGGCGAGGACATTCGTGCCCTCGTCACCGTTGAAGGGGTTGCGCGGGCTCAGCTGTTGCTGGGGAACGCAAATTGAGCCGCCTCATGGCTGGCACGACGTGGCCAGCGCTGGGTAATGGCTTTCTTGCGGGTGTAAAAACGCACCCCGTCCGGGCCATAGGCATGCAGGTCGCCGAACAGCGAACGCTTCCAACCACCAAAGCTGTGGTAGCTCACCGGGACCGGCAAGGGCACGTTGACGCCAACCATGCCCACTTCGATCTCATCGCAGAACAGGCGCGCCGCCTCACCGTCACGGGTAAAGATGCAGGTGCCGTTACCGTACTCGTGATCGTTGATCAGTTGCATGGCTTCTTCCAGGCTGCCAACGCGGACAATGCACAGCACCGGGCCGAAAATTTCGTCGGTGTAGATGCTCATCTGCGCGGTCACCTGATCGAACAGCGTCCCCCCGACGAAAAAGCCGTGTTCATGGCCGGCCACCACCAGGTCACGGCCATCCACCAGCAGGCTCGCGCCCTGGGCGACCCCGGCGTCGATATAAGCCTTGACCTTGTCACGCGCCGCACCAGTCACGAGTGGGCCCATGTCCAGGCCACAGGAGGTACCGGCACCGACTTTAAGTGCACGCACCTGAGGCACTAGTTTTGCCACCAGCGCATCGGCAACCGCATCACCGACACACACGGCCACCGAGAGCGCCATGCAGCGTTCGCCGCACGAGCCATACGCCGCGCCCATCAACGCGCCAACAGCGCTGTCCAAGTCCGCATCAGGCATCAGCACCGCATGGTTCTTCGCGCCGCCCAAGGCCTGCACACGTTTTCCGCGCCTGGTGCCTTCGCTGTAGATGTACTCGGCAATCGGGGTGGAACCGACAAAGCTCAGTGCCTTGACATGGGGCGACTCGATCAGGCCGTCGACGGCTTCCTTGTCGCCATGTACCACGCTCATCACGCCCTTGGGAAGACCCGCTTCGATCAGCAACTCGGCGATGTACAGGGTCGAACTGGGGTCGCGCTCGGAAGGTTTGAGGATAAAGCAGTTACCGCAGACGATAGCCAGTGGGTACATCCAGAGCGGTACCATGGCCGGGAAGTTGAACGGCGTGATGCCGGCCACTACGCCCACGGGCTGCAGGTCGGTCCAGGCGTCGATATGGGGCCCGACGTTGCGGCTGTAATCGCCTTTCAGCAGCTCCGGTGCGCCGCAGGCGAACTCTACGTTTTCGATACCGCGCTTGAGCTCGCCCACCGCATCTTCCGGGGTTTTGCCGTGCTCCTCGCTGATCAGTTGCGCGATCTTGTCTTCGTTCTGCTCCAGTAGTTGCTTGAAGCGGTACATCACCTGCGCACGTTTGGCTGGCGGGGTATTACGCCAGGCGGGGAATGCGGCGCGGGCAGCGTCGATGGCTTGCTGCAAGGTGGCGCCGTCGGCCAGTGCCACTTGTTTGGTCACTGCGCCGGTGGACGGGTTGTAGACATCTGCGGTACGCCCCGTGCCTTGCACGCGAACACCGTTGATCAGATGGGGAACGATACTGCTCATAAAACTCTCCAGTGCCGGACAGGGACATCCTGCCGGCAGGTATGAATGGCTAATGCCCGTATGGCGGATGCCTGGCAAATCAGGCTTTGACGGCCGCCTGCAGGGCAATTTCCACCAGGATATTGTCCGCCGCCATGTTGGCCTCGACGGTCGCCCGCGCCGGCAGTGCGTCCTGTGGCACCCACTCGCGCCAGACTGCGTTCATCGCCGCGAAGTCCTGGACCGCATGCTTGAGCCAGATCTGCGCAAACAGGATGTGCGATTTGTCGGAACCGGCTTCGGCCAGCAGCGCGTCGATGCGCGCCAGCACCTGGGCGGTCTGCCCGGCGACGTCCTGGGTACGGTCGGCAGGCACCTGACCGGTGATGTAGACAATACCGTTGTGCACCAGCGCGTGGCTGAGCAGACCGGGGTTGGGTTGTAGTCGGGTGATGGTCATCGTGGTAACTCCTGCTAGGAAAGTGGGTTGAATCAGGCGATTTGCAGCACCGTGCGGCCGACCAGTTGGCCCGTGCGCATGCGTGCAAAGATGTCGTTGATATCGTCCAGGCGTTCGAGGTTGATCTGCGCCTTGACCAGACCACGTGCGGCGAACAAAACCGCCTCGTTCAAGTCGTGGCGGGTGCCGATGTTGGAACCGGTGATCGACAGTTCCCAGCCGCTGATGCTGGAAATGGAAGCGCGCACCGTATCGGCATCGCCGCCCGGCAGGCCAATGAACACTGCCGTTCCACCAGGGCGCAGCATCTTCACCGACTGCTCGAACGCAGCATTGGCGGTGGCGGTCACCAGCACGGCGTGGACGCCGCCGGGAATCTGTTGCCTAAGGGTCTCGACCGGGTTGTCGAGTGCATTGATCAGGCACTCGGCGCCATAACTGCGAGCCAGTTCAAGCTTGTCGTCGGCCACATCGATGGCCGCCACGCGCAGCCCCATGGCAATGGCGTACTGCACCGCCACATGGCCCAAGCCACCGATGCCCATGACCGCCACCCACTGCCCCGGCCGGGCACGCGAACGCATCAGGCCACGGTAGGTGGTCACACCGGCGCAGAGAATGGGCGCCAAGGCGTATAGGTCCACGTCCGGCTCGATCGTGGCAACGAATGCTGCCGGTGCCACCATGTACTCGGCGTAGCCGCCCTGCTTGCTGTAGCCGGTGGATTCACGATGCTCGCAGATGGTTTCCATACCACCGAGACAGAACTCGCAGGTGCCACAAGCGCTGTACATCCAGGGCATGCCGACTGCAGTGCCGATAGCAGGCTGGCTGACGCCTTCGCCATGGGCGGCCACATGACCGGTGATTTCATGGCCGGGAATCAGCGGCAGCGTGGGCAAGGCCGACCAGTCACCGTCGATCGCATGCAGGTCACTGTGACAGACGCCGCAGGCGACGATACGAATCAGTATTTCTCCGGGGCCGGGTTGGGGAATCGCTACCTGCTCAATACGCAGCGGTTCGCCGACGGCGTGCAGAACGGCAGCCTTCATGGTTTGACTCATCGCTCTCTCCTGAAACATCCACCCGATTTTCGGGCAAGTGGACACCTATACCGCGGGCCGGGGCCGGCGGCAGGGTGTGCGGGTCGAAAGAACTCTCCGGAGCGTCAGCCCACGGGGCGTAAACTGCGCGTCGCGCTGGCGATGTTGCGTGCGGTGTTAATCACCTTGGGTGCCAGGTGTTTGCGCGCGTCCTCCAGGTTCCAGCGACTGAACGGCACGGAGATGTTGACGGCCCCCAGGGGGTAGCCATCAGCATTGACCACCGCCGCGGCGACGCTGATGTCCCCGGCGAAATACTCTTCCTGGGCATAGGCATAGCCTTCACGACGCGCCTCGGCGACGATCGCGCGCAACGGGTCCAGCTCGGTGACGGTGCTGGCGGTGTAGCCCTGGCGTTCGGAGGCAATCAGAATGGCATCCGTCTCCGCCTCCGGCAGTGCAGCCAGGTATGCGCGACCTGCCGAAGTACAGTACATCGGCAGATGACGGCCCAGCGGCATATGAATGGCAATCTGCTTGTGGCTGGGGAAACGCGCGACGTAAAGCATGTCCAGGCCGCAAGGCTCGAGCAGGTTGCAGCTCTCCTCGACATCGCGGTTGAGCTCATGCAGGTACGGGTTGGCGCGTTCGATCAGCTCACTGGTTTGCAGGTAGCCGGTGCCAAGGTCGAGGGACTTGGGCGCGAGACGAAAGCGTTTGGTGACGGGTTCCTTGTACAGGTAACCCAGCGCTTCAAGGGTAAAGGTCGAACGCTGGACGGTGCTTTTGTTCAGGCCGGTGGCTTCAGCCAGTTCAATCAGGCTCATGCTTGGACGCCCGGCACGGAATGCCGTCAGGATCGATAGTCCCTTGGACAAAGCAGTAATGAAGAGTGGCGAATCTTCTAGGGAACTCATGGAATTATCCTTGTTGTTGCCGCGACAGGTGCGTGCATAACGATACTTTTCATTCTGTATTTCATTCGAAATGGCTCAAGACAATGCCCGGTTCCACGACCGGCTTGTTGCATTCAAACCTGTTCACTGCAAAGGGGCGCATGCGCTCATCCACTTCGCCGCTGACAATGGCCTTGGCCAGGAACTCACCCGCTGCCGGTGCACCGGCGTGGCCATAACACCAGCCCGCGCTGACGAATAAACCCGCCAGGTCCTGGTGGGCCCCCAGTAGCGGCCCGAAATCCTTGGAGATATGCACCAGACCCGCCCATTGGCGCAAGATACGCGCGTGCCCCAATTGCGGAAACATCTCCAGATACGCTCGCGCCGTCGCCGCCATCACCGGTACGTCGGCATTCAGCGTGTGCTGCGGTCGTTCGGCAACTTCGGCACCGCCCACCACTTCTCCGCGCGCGGTCTGGTGCATGTAGCAGAGTCGATCCAGCAGCGCCACGGCAGGCCCGATCAGCGGACGGGTCGGCTCCAGCGCCATGGCTTCCAGGCGCATCGGATAACCCTCCAGTGGCACGCCCGCCAGTTGCGCCAGGCGATTGCTCTCGGCGCCGCCGGCCAGCACCACGGTATCGCTTGCAATCCAGTGCTCCCCCACCCGAACCCCGGAGACACGCCCCGCGCTCTGGTCGATGGCGGTGACTTCGGTGCGGTAGCGAATATCCACCCCACGCGCGGCGCAGGCTTGTCGATAGGCGTACATCGCGGCATGGTGCGGCGCGACACCACTGTCGGGCAGGTGCAGGGCCGCGCTCACTCGTCCATGGGCCAGGGCCGGAAGCACCTCGCGCAATCGTGCGGGGGTGAGTAGGCTTGAGGTGATGCCACAAGCCTTGTGCACTTCAAGCGTGCGGACCAGCAGCGCCGCCGTGGCACTGCGCTCGCCCACCATGGTGTAACCCCGGCGAGAGTACATGACATTTTCGCCCAGGCGCTTGGACAATCCCTGCCACAAGTGGCAGGAATGGGCAAAGAAACGCGTCCATTCGGGCGAACTGAACGCACCACGAATCAGTGTGCCGTTACGGCCCGACGCACCGCCCTGCCAGTAACCGGCGTCCAGCACGAGAATGTCGCGCACGCCCAGTTCGGCCAAATTGAATGCCAGTGACAGGCCCTGAATACCGGCCCCGACAATAATGATCGACGCCTTCCCAGGCAGCGGGTTGACGTTGTTCATTGCAATGGCTCGACAACAGCGGTCAGGCCGGCCGCCTGAGCAACACTCAAGGCACGGCGCGGCGGACGCAGCGTCGGCCGGGCCAACCCGGCCAGGGCGACGCCGCCGCGGACACTGACCAGCGCGCGCAGAGCATCCCAGCAAGGTTGCCCCTGGCACGGGCCCATGCCACAGGACGTCAGGCGCTTGATCACTTCCAGGTCGGTAATGCCCTGGGCCAGCAAGGCCTCGACCTCGTGGTCAGACACATCGAAGCACGGACACAACAACGTCTTGTGGCGCGAGCGCGCGGCCACCGGCAGCACCTGGTCGGCCTCCACGACCGCCCCCACTTCACGCAGGCGGCTCTGGCGTTGCTCGCGCAGCTGCAGCAAACCTTCGGCGCGACTTTGGAAGGTCAGGCTGGCATCGGCAATCCAGGGCCTGGCATGCACCACGGCATCACAGGCGATCGACTTGGCGAACAGCGCAGCGGTCACCCGGCTGCGCCCCACCACCCGGCGCAAATCGGTAACCGCTCGCGCGGCGACCACCGTGACGCCCAGTTCGCGCAAGCGACTGGCGAGCGCTTCCTGGTCGCCATTGCCGACAACCACGACCCGCGCCCCCGGCGCCACCGATTGTTCATGGGCCATGATCAGCGCCGTGCGCACATCCATCACGCCGGGCAACCACATCCCTGGAATAACCGGCGGGCAGGCACGGCGGCCGCCCGCCAGAATCACCTCGTCCGCTTCCAGAACCAATGCACCTTGCGCCGGATCATGGGGCGCCGCGAGCAGCAGCTCGCCTTCGCGGTAGGCGCCGAACACTTCAACGCCGCACACCAACTGCACGCGCTCGTCCAGTACGGGTCGAGCCTGGCCCGCCGCCTGGGCATAACGGGCCAGCGATTGACCGCGCGTCACCAGCACCACGCTGTGTCCTGCGGCCACCGCGTCATTGGCGGCGGCACAGCCGGCGGGCCCACCGCCGATCACCAGGACATCCGCACTCACATGCCGCGCCGTCGGCACAGGTACTTCGCCAGTGTCTTCGGCCGGCTTGGCCACACCGGCGAGGAACGCCAGGATAGCCTCCCAGCGCTGGAACAATGCCGTACCGCTGGGCACCAGGTTGGAGTGTTCGAAACCGCCCTGGATCCAGCTGGCAGGAATCAGTCGCGACAGACGCAATAGATCGAACCCGGGCGTTGGCCAGCAGTTCTGCATCTCCACCCGCGCACCGGCCGTCACCGGCAACAGATCCAGGCGCACATTCGGCACACCGTCCACGCGGGCCAGGACACCGGTGACATAGCTACCGGAATAGCCCAGCGGTCGATGGGACTTGCGGCTCCAGGCCAGCGTGCGGATGCCATTGGCCAGCAACGCAGTGGCCACGCTTTCACCCCGGCGCCCCTGCACGACGCGACCGTTCCAGGAGAACTCGACCAGCTCCGTGCTGGCACGCTCAAGGCGCAGACTGCCGTTGCTCATGCTGCGTTCCTCTTGGCCTTGCGCTGCGCCATGATGCTGATGCACAGCATGATGATCGACAGCAGAGTCATCAGCGTCGCCACCACGGCGATCAAGGGATCGATCTCGGAGCGCAGCGAACTGAACATGCGCTTGGTCAGGGTTGAGCTGTCACCGCCACTGATAAACAACGAGATCACCGCTTCGTCCAGGGAAATGGCAAAGGCGAACATCGCGGCGGCAATCACCGAAAAGCGAATCTGTGGCAACGTCACATCAAAAAACGCCCGCAGCCGGGTGGCGCCGAGGATACAGGCTGCCTGTTCCTGGGTCATGTCGTAGCTGCGCAGCCCCGCACTGACATTGATCACCACATAGGGCAAGGCCAGCAGCGTATGCGCCAGCACCAGTCCGGGGATGGTGTTGTTCAGGTCGAAGCGCGCGTAGACAAAAAACAGGCCAATGGCGATAAAGATCGTTGGCACGATCATTGGTGCCAGCATCAGGCCGCGCAGCACGCCCGAGAGGCGCGACTGGGTGACATGCAGCGAATACGCTGCCGCTGTGCCCAGGGAGGTGGCCAGCAGCATGGTCAGCGTGGCGGTGATGAGCGACACCTTGGTTGCCGTGCGCCACTCCAGCGACGCGAAGTAGCTGAAAAATGGCTCGATACTGAACGACTTGGGCGGAAAGCTCAGGTAGCGCGCATCGGACAACGACATCGGGATCACGATCAGCGTCGGCAGCACCAGAAACAGCATGGTCACCAGCACCAGCAAGTACAACCAGGAGGCGCGCACCGCCCCTGTCAGGTTTTGTTTGAATCGACTCATGGTCTCACTCACTGCGCCGGCCGAGGCCCGCGCTCTTCTTGACGATAAACAACATAAGCAAGGTGGTTACCAATAGCACCACACCCAGCGACGACGCAGCCCCCCAGTTGGCGTACATCGACACGTCGCTCTCGATCCGCATCGAAATCATCTGCACCTTGCCACCGCCCAACAAGGCCGGGGTGACGTAGAACCCGAGGGTGATCACGAACACCAACGTTGCCCCGGCGGCCAGACCCGGCAGCGATAGCGGAAGGAACACATCGCGAAAGGCTCGCGATGGCGATGCCCCGAAGGCCGCAGCAGCCTGGTTGTAGATCGGGTCGATGCTCTTCATCGACGCGAACAGCGGCAGGATCATGAAGGGCAACATGATGTGCACCATGCCGATTACCGTACCTGTCAGGTTATGCACCAACTGCAACGGGACATCGGTGATGCCCAGGCTCATCAACAAGTCATTGGCCATGCCGCGTCGCTGCAGGATGATCAGCCAGGCATAGGTACGTACCAGCAGCGAGGTCCACAGCGACACCAGCAGCAGGCCCATCGCCAGGTTGGCCAGCCAGCGCGGCCCCTTGATCATGAAATACGCATAGGGATAACCGATCAGCACGCAGGCGACGGTGACGATGATGCTGATCTTGAAGGTCTGCACAAAGGTCAGCACGTAGATCGGTTCCAGCAGACGGGTGTAGTTCTCCACCGTCAGTTCGCCATTGGCATCAAAAAGCGACAACCAGAACAACCAGCCGATCGGCAGCACGAATGTCAGCAGTACCAACAGCAGCGCCGGCAGCCCCGAACCGAACAGGTACCAGCGATTGCGCCGTTCTGCGCTACGCAACTCGCGCACATTGCGCGCACCTGATTCGGCGCGGCTCATTGCTCGTCTCCAACCACCAGCGTGTCTTGCAGATGCAGGCCCAACACCACGGCTTCGCCACGCGTCGGCAGGCGGTTGCTGGCAGAGCTACGGGTTGGCCGGCGGATGGCCACGGCCATGCCCTCACCCAGGTCGATCTGCACCAGTTGGCTTTCACCCTGGAAAATGACATCGGTGACATGACCGTGCAACAGGTTGCAATCGCTGGCATCGGCCGTCACGAACTGCAGTTTTTCCGGACGCACCACCAGGCTCGGGTTCTTCAACCCAGCGATTGCGCTGGCTGCGCGCAAGGGGCGTCCCTGGAACTGCACCTGGCCGCCGTGCAGCGTGACAGGCAGGCAGGAAGACTCGCCGACGAACTCGGCGACAAACCGGTTCGACGGGCGCTCATAAAGATTGATCGGCGTGTCGACCTGGCGAATCTGCCCCTTGCTCATCACCGCGATGCGGTCCGACATGGTGAGGGCTTCACGCTGATCATGGGTCACGTAGACCACGGTCATCCCCAGACGCTCGTGCAGGCGGCGCAATTCCAGCTGCATGGTTTCGCGCAAACGCTTGTCGAGGGCCGACAGTGGCTCATCCATCAGCAGGATCTTGGGTTCGAATACGATAGCGCGGGCCAGGGCGATACGTTGACGCTGGCCACCGGACATTTCGGTGATGCCACGCTCGATCAGGTGATCCAGCTCCACGGTGGCCAGCGCTTGTTCGACTCGCTGGCGAATGTCGGCACGGTTGTAGCCACGCAACTTCAGCGGATAGGCGACGTTCTGAAACACGTTCATGTGAGGGAACAGTGCATAGCTCTGGAACATCATGCCGACGTCACGCTTGTGCGGAGGCTCGAAGATCATCTCACGGCCGCCAAAGCGAATACTGCCGGCATCGGGGCGGACAAACCCGGCCAACGCCATCAACAGCGTGGTCTTGCCGGAACCGGAGGAGCCCAGCAAGGACAGGAACTCGCCACTCTTGATCGACAGCGAGACATCATCCAACGCAGCAAAGCTGTCGTAGGTCTTGGTCAGGTTCTCGATGTCGATGGACATTGAAAGTTTAGGGTCTTCGGACATGCTCACACTCGGCGCAAATCGGACGCTTCGCGTCCTTTTTATCGTAGATCGGGCGCCATGGGCGCCCCACCCCACTTCTCAAACTGCACGCAACAGATCAGTTGGCCAGGAACAAGGCGAATCGCTGGCGAACAGCTTCCTGATTCTTGACCCACCATTGCGGAGACACCGCGACCACCTTGTCGATGTTCTGCGGCGACGTCGGCAGGCGCGCAGCCAGTTGCTCGGTAATGATCGGCAGCTCATAGGCTTTCGCGTTCACTGGCGAGTACGGAATCAGCGTGGCCAGCATCGCCTGGCTTTCAGGCTTCATGATCTGGGCAATCAACTTCATCGCCAGCGCCTTGTTCGGTGCACCCTTGGGAACGACCAGGCAATCATGGCTCAACAGCGCCCCGTCGAAGCTGTAGTCGACTGGCTCACCGCTGGCCTTGACCTCACTGACCCGACCATTCCAGATCGCCAGGAAATCCACTTCACGACTGCGCAACAATTGCGCCGAGTCGGCCCCTGCGCTCCACCAGTTGACCACCTGGGGCTTGATGCGCGCGAGCACCTTGATCGCACGCTCGACATCCAACGGATACAGGTCCTTGGGCGCCACACCATCACCCAGCAAGGCCGCTTCCATGGTGAGCCAGGGCTGACGGTACAGGGCGCGCGCGCCCTTGACCTGCGGGTCGAAGAATTGCTGCCAGTTCTTCGCCACGGGTGCTCCGCTGTCCTCAGCCCAGGCCACCACCGTGGCGTACGCGTGACTGGCAATCCAGTGGCTGCTGACCACCGTCTTGTCGACATGCGTGGCATCGATCACCGAGTAGTCCAGCGGTTCGACCAGCCCTTCCTGTTGAGCCTGGGCGCACTCGGTACTGCCCAACTCCACCACATCCCACTTCGGCTTGCCCGACATCACCTGCGCACGAACGGCGGCCAGGCCGTCCATGTTGTCTTCCTTGATCGTGACACCCAACGCCTTCGCGGCGGGCTCCAGATAAGCCTTGCGCTCGGCGTCCTGCAAGGCGCCTCCCCAACCGGAGAAGGTCACGCTGTCCGCCAGCACAGAGGCACTTGCGCCCAAGGCCAACACCGCAGCAACTGAACCCTGCAGAAGGCTTTTCTTGATGATACTCATAGAGATACCTTTATCAATTCTGGATGAACAGATCGAATCGACGCTGGACTTCAGCCTGATGCGCCTGCCACCAGACCGGGTCGAAAAACACAACCTTGTCGATGTTGGCCGGAGCAGTCGGCAAGGTGGCGGCCATCGCAGCCGGAATGATACCGGTATCGTAGGCCTTGACGTTGATGGGCGGATTCGGGATCAGGGTCACCAGGGTCGCCTGGCTATGGGGCTTCATGATTTCAGCCACCAGCTTCATCGCCAACTCTTTGTTCGGGGCACCCTTTGGCACGACCACACAGTCGTAATCGACCAGCGCATAGTCATAGGTGTAGTCAACGGCATCACCGGACTGCTTCAGCTCGTCAACCCGGGATGCCCAGATCGCCAACGCATCCACTTCGCGGCTGCGAAGCAACTGTGCAGAGTCGGTGCCGCTGCGCCACCAGTTGACCACTTGCGGCCTGATGCGCTCCAACACCTTGAAGGCACGATCGACGTCCAGCGGATAGAGCGCCTTGGGCGATACACCATCGGCAATCAGGGCCAGTTCGAGCGTGGTATAGGGCTGCCGGTACATGGCTCGTGAAGCTTTCACTTCGGGGTCAAAGAAGGCTTTCCAGGTTTTCGGCGTGCTCTCGCCCGCATCGTTCGCCCAGGCCAGCACGGTGGAATAGGCGTTACTGGCAATCCAGTTTTTGCCATAGAAATTCGCGGCCACGCCCTCGGTACTGATCACCGAGTAATCCAGCGGCTCGGTCAGGCCTTGCTCCTGCGCCATCACACAATCATTGGACGCCAGTTCAACCACGTCCCACTTCGGCTTGCCCGACATCACCTGGGCACGCACCGCGGCCAGGCCATCCATGTTGTCTTCCTTAATCTTGATCCCCAGCGCAGCCTCCGCCGGTTTGAGATAGGCCTTGCGTTCAGCATCCTGCAACGCCCCTCCCCAGCCAGCAAAGGTTACGGTACCCGCCGCCTGCACCTGGGCAACGGAAAACAAGGACATGGCAAACGCTACACCCGCCATTCGCTTATTGATTGATCGCATTTTCAACTCCTGAGCTTATTGTAATTAGACAGTTGAATCGAACGCCGGGCGTTGCTGCCCACCTGCTTGTTGTTATATCGGGAGACGTTTTCCGCCATCCTCTCTTGTCGCTTTTTGAAGCCGTCACGCGTGTCTGTTTATCGCGCATCCTTGAAGCGATACCAGACATACGCCATCCGTTGCCCCACGCGCAAGAACGGTTGAAACGGAAAACGCTTGGGACTCCTGTGGAGAAAATCGATTGAGGTGGGCCGTGAATCACCCGCCACCATTTGAGCCAGGCGCTTGCCGGTCTGCACGGAAAACGACACGCCGCTACCGGCGTAACCGCCGCCGGAAAACACATTGTCCAGGCCTGGGACCTTACAAATGAACGGTAACGAGTTTTCGCTCACCGCGACCCAGCCGCCCCAGTTGTAATCCACCGCAATTCCACGCAATGCCGGAAACTTGCGGCACAACGCGTCATGCAGGTTTTGTCGGTGCCGGGGATGTTCCGCGTCGCGTCCGGTGATGGCGCTGCGCCCGCCGAACAGAATGCGATCATCCGGCAAGCGGCGGTAATACGAGAGCAAATTGCGCGTATCAAACATGCATTCACTGCCGACCAGGCTCTGTTGTTTCTCGTCGGCGGTTAAAGGACGCGTGACGATGATTTGCGAGTGAACCGGGAGCACCCGTCCAGCGGTGGCTTTGTTCAGCGCCCCGGAGGTATAGCCATTGGTGGCTACCACCACCTGGCGCGCAGTGACCACCCCACCCGGCGTCACCAGACGATGATGACCATTGTCGCTGTGCCAGTCGGTCACCGGCGAGGCGACATGCACCTTGACCCCGGCGGCACGCGCCATGCGATGGATACCCCAGGCCAGCTTCAGCGGATGCATCGAAAACCCGTCGGGCATATACAGCGCACCGAATGACTCGGCACCGCCATGCACGGCATGCACTTGCGTGTCACTGACAAACGTTGCGCCGTACTTCAATACCTCGTTATAGAGGCCCACTTCACGCTTGAGCCCGTCAACATGGCGTGCATGGCTGGCGACCTTGTAGACGCCATCCGGCTGCACGTCGCAATCGATCTGACCTTCCCGAATCAGACCACGCACGGTATTCAGGCCTGCGGACATTTCCTCGAAATAGGCTTTCGCCTCGCTTGCGCCATAACGCTGGATCAGCTCCGCCAGCGGCACACGACCACCGGAAATGCGCGCAAAGCTGCCATTGCGCCCACTGCACCCCCACGCGACCTGATTCGCCTCCAACACCACTGCGCGAATTCCATGCTCACGGGCCAGATGCAGCGCACAACTCAGCCCCGTATAACCGGCACCAATGATCGCTACCTCGACATCCATGGCCCCGTTGACCGGGCCATCATCCTGGGGAGCGGACCCTGCGGTATCCACCCAATAGGATGCTGAATGTGGCATTCCGACGCCAGGATGAGTGTTGATCAGAGGATCGTACAATTTACTCTCCGTATCGCTGTGCGATTTATAAATATCACTTAATTGAAATAATCATACACTTATTGATTCATGTCAACCTATTATCAGATCACAAAAATCGTCTTGCACGCTTTTTAGGGGAGATTGGTTTTTATGGATCGCGCGCGCGCACCGATCGTCCCGGGGAGGGATGGCTGCTTGGGCACTTTCGGCTACCCTACCTTTCGGTCGCCGGGCACCCACCAAGCTAAGGGACACTGTATGAAAACTGTCGAGGCAAACCGCTTGAAGATCTGGCAGGCGCCTGCAGGGTTTTTCCTCGACGCCGGATCACCGATCTCGGCCTTTGACAAGGTCGCTCGCGTGGTCCTGGAAACGGGCTATTCGCCTCAGGAAATTCACAGCCCCCTGTGGAGTGAGGCGTTCCCGGCGCTTGAGGGAAACTACCCTTAGGACTGAGGACTTGCATCAAGACTAAAACAACGCTCAGGAGGTGCTCTGCGGGGCCAACCGTTTGGCATTGTGCTCAAGGCGTCGCTGATCGCGCGGATCGACGTACTGGAAGATGTACTAAAAAATCGTGGCTGTACGAGGTGATCCGCAGGGATCAGTTCCTCCAGCAAGACCGGAAACAAGCTGGTCTGGCTGCAGGACTCTGCTTGGATGTAAGCCATAACGAAAAATGCCCCGTATCTTTCGATACGGAGCATTTTTTTGAGCGCCGCGCAGAGTGCCAGGTTTTCACACAGTCTGCGTAGGTGGTTTGTGCAGAGTACTCCTGATCCAATCAAGACTGTAAAACATCACCACTGCCCTCGATATTCAAGCCTTCCTCAAATGCATACTTAGAAATCGATAGTTCCCGAGAATTTCACCAAGCGTGGGTCACCCTGCGAGAGGTAGCCGCCGTTTGCCGAGGCCCAGTAGTTCTTGTCGGTAATGTTTTCCAGGTTGACGCGCAACGTCAGGTCTTTCTCCACGAGTTTCATTTTATAACGTGCACCAGCGTCGAAACGGTTCCATGTAGGCAAGCTCAGGTTGTTAGCCTGATCAGCGTACTGCCCGCCCGTGCGCAACATCCTTGCGCTGAGAGCGGCACCTTCGATACCCGGAACATCCCAATCTACGCTGGCATTGAGCTGAAACGTTGGCACGCCAATGGCGTGATTACCATCGTTGAGACCGCCTGCGGTTTTTTTGAGTTCAGACGTCATGCGGGTACCGCCGGCCATCAACCGGAGGCCTTCGATTGGCTCGCCGAAAACGCTGATCTCTAGCCCTTTGTTGACCTGTTCCCCATCACGCACATAGAGCTTGCGCGCGTTGTCGACGTAGCCATCGGAAGGTTTCTCGATGCGGAAAACACCCAAGTTGGCACCGAAGGTTTGCATGTCCAGCTTGATACCCGCTTCCAACTGTTTTGTGCGGCCAGGGGGAAAGGCTTCGCCCAGGTTCGTGACACCTGTACCGGACGCCACTGGCCCTTTTGCAAGGCCTTCGATTCTGTTGGCGTAGAGCGACACGCTCTCCACAGGCTTGTACACGATGCCGTAAACAGGCGTGGTAATGGCTTCATCGTAGATAGTGCTACGACTGCCATCGTTTGCTGGATTGGCTACACCGTTTGAAGTGCTGCCATCGTACTTATAGTTTTCGACACGCAGCTGCTGACGGCGGACACCATAGGTGACCAGCAATTTGTCATCGAACAAGCCCAACGTGTCGGAAATCGCCAGGCTACGGTTGCGGGTTTTGCCGGTCACCCCGGGATCACCCATTTTACCGCCAGTGCTGGACACCGCAGTCGGCTTAGGAAGCGCCGGGGTGTTGTAAATATTGCTATTCCCGGTAACGGGACGATAGAACGTGTACGCGTTTTCCTGCTCGGTCCAGATCGTTGAGCCCCCGATCGCAATCTGGTGGGAAATAGGGCCAGTGTTAAAGCGCCCGTTCAACCCTCCACTGAACGTTGTATTGTCTTCATTGTGGGGAATTTCTGAGCCACCGATCGTAGCTACGCCGTTATTGCCCACCAGTGTCGGGGTGGCGTATATCCCGGTTTCTCGGGTGTGCTTTGCTCCACCAGCAAGGTATGCCGTCCAGTTTTCGTTCAGATCCCAATCGCCACGAATCATGCCGAAGGTGTCTTCCGTTTCGGAGTAGGTCCAGTCCTGTCCATAATTGTGGCTAGCGCGTGGAGCAGTGGGAATGCGGGTGACGTTCCCGATATTCACAGAATTACGCAGTCCATTGACACGCTGTTTCTGATACCCAAAATCGCTGGAAACGCGGAAGTTATCACCTCGATAGTCCAAGCCCGCAACGAACAACTTTGTGCGCTGATCCTGGTTGTCGATCGCTGTTTCACCTTCCCGCTGGCTCAGGTTTAACCTGGCGCCAAACCGGTTATCCTCGCCGAATCGCTGCCCGATATCCAAATGCTCGCCAATGCGGCCATCGCTGCTGATGTCCTGCGTGTAGCGACGAGTCGGCACATCCTCTGCGCGCTTGGGCTGCAAGTTGACTCCGCCCCCAAGACCCGAGCCCGTCGGACTGACACCGTTGATAAACGCGTTGGGGCCTTTGAATACCTCGACACGCTCGATAGCATCCGTCGATAGAATTTGACGCGGTAAAACGCCATACAACCCATTGTAGGAAATGTCGTCGCTGCTAAGCGGCAAGCCTCGAATCACGAACACTTGAGATTGGTTACCAAACCCATAGGATTGACGTACCGACGGATCGTTGAGAAGCACATCACCCACGTCTTCAGCTTGTTGATCCCCAATCAGCGTTGAGGTGTAACTGGTCATCACGAACGGGACATCCATGTTGTCCTGATTTCCCAGCACCCCCATCTGGCCTCCCCTCGCCACCTGACCACCCGCATAGGGCGTGGGTAACGTGTTGGAATTAGGGTTGATCGCATCGGCAGTAATGTCGGTCACTCCCAATTCAATAGGTTCTGCCGCCTGGGTAAGAAAACTGACTGAGCAGCATGCAGCAAGCAACGTAAGGCGAGATGGAAATAGCATCGAGTGAGTACCTGCGGGAAAACGGTAAGCCAATAGCGTGAATGCTAATGATTCGCAGATATATTATCTCTACCAAGGGGCACATTTCCATAAAAGATTTGGAAAGCGGTTTCGTCAGCGTCGAGTGCATCAGCGTCTGATCCTCACGCACGTTGGGCTACCTTGGGCATCTCGGGTCGGTCGAGCATTAAGCCGCTGGAGGAGTTGCGAAGAAACGCTCTTCGCAACTAGCGACCAAGAGCGGACATACAGCCGCCAAGAAGCTACTGCACCGTTGGCTTGAACCGAGATCACACAGCTGCTCGCAGGCCATTTTCGGCAATGCATTGCCGCTATCGCGAGCGAGCAGTTCCGACCCATCCGCGGAAGGAAAACGCCGCATAAAACATTGCGACATTCAGAAAACCGGCCTCTTGCAACATCTCTTTTTCCTCGGCTGGGGTTAGCAGGTGCAGGCGCTCAGCCATCAACTTTCCCGTATTAGCTGCGGTCGCCGGATCGAGGCCACGACGATCGCCAAAAGCAACAGAACGCGTTATCCAGTGGATTGGATCGGGTTCCGGAGCCGAGTGTCCTGCGATCACGATGTTCACACCAGGTTTTAGCCGACGATGTATTTCCTTCAGCGTGCGCAACCGCTCACTCCGTTCGATATGGTGGAGCGTGAGAAGGCAGGTTGCACCGTCGAAGGGTCCTGCAGGCGCCTGGTCCACAGTCCCCTCGACTAAACTGATGCGATCCGAAAATGGCACAATCGTTCGGCGCGCCAGATCTAACATGGCGGGTGAAGGATCGACACCGGTCAGCTGCCAACTTGGTTGTGCTTCAGCCAAGGCTTTGGTTTCCAGTCCGCCTCCTGCGCCAAGGACAAGAATGTGGGCTCCACTGGGGGCTTGTTCAGCCAGAAGTAGCATCATCATGCGATGGAGATCGGCAAGCCCCGGGACCTTGCGAGGCGCATCGTCCGTATAAGATGCAATCATGCCCGCGTTCGCATAGGGCGAAGTGTGGTCTTGTTTCATAAAATCCTGAAGAGTGGGAGCGATCAAACGCTGGTTTTTCCTGCGTTCTTCAACGAGAAACCAGGAAGTACAGCAGTGCTTGGCGCAATAACAGCAGCCGGCGCCTGACGAGCCGGAAGTCATGTAATATTTGAAGTTGCGTTATATGGCAGGCGATGTCAACTTCTTCCTTGCTCTCCATTGAGACTTTCAGCGTGTGGGTTGTCAGGGCCAGGGGCAATCATTCCCCATCGGGAAACACTCGCGGACTAATCCGTCGGCTTTTTGGTACTGCAGGAGCCAGTTTATTTTGAACCGCCTTCGGGCGGTTCTTCGGTTAGAGGGCGTCGTCGATAACGGTTTGGCGAGATCATTGTCCCGCCTTTTGGTCACGTCGTTGTTGTTCGACGTCGGCGCGTTTTTTCAGGTGAATGCGGGTAGCGACAGCGGGGGCATCACTGGCCACGGATATCTCGTAATGTTGCTCGCCGCGGTCGTTGAGTGCCGTCTCCAGACCCCCGAGACCCTCGACATTCTCATTGAAGGTGGCGAAGAGTTCGCTCGTGCATGAACTCGCCGAGGGCTTTATCGCGCTGGGCGAAGTCGCGCCCGTGGACGATGAAGTAATGCAAGCTGTTGTTGGTTTCCGGAGTCAGGATGTGCGCCGTGCGAATGTGAAACAGCTCACGGCGTTCGAGCGGTTGGGCGCTGTCGTAGAAGGTCACCCTGACTCGGTGCAAGGCCGGCGATAGAAACTCTGAGGTGGCAATGCGTGCCGCCGTTGTGCAGTCTTCCAGGCCAGTCGTCTGGCCCCAGACGGGCGACAGGGTGGTCGGCACCACTTCGCGAATCAGCGTGTAATGGCCCTCCTTGAGGTCGAGCTTGTAGGGCGCGCTGGCATAGTCTGGCGTACCAATGGTGTTCGCATGAAGAAAGCTCAGGTGGGTCAGGTTCATGAGGTTTTCGTGCAGGCTGACATAGTTACCCAAATGATCTGACTCGTCGTCTTTGTATGTGATGAGGCGAAGACAATCAACGGGGGATGCACTGAATAGCGCGCCCATGACCTGCCCTTGGAGCGGCAAATACGGCAAAATCGAGCCACAAATCGTCGGTGATATGATCTAAGCGTTTATATTTCGCCAAGAGAGTGCCCATGGATCGCTTGTCCACGTTGTTGTCGCAGTTTGGAGTGCGCGCAAACCTGTTTTACAACGGCAAACTGTGCGGCTTGGCGTCCTACAATGGCACTGAACGGCGTGGTTATATCCATCTGCTGCAGGCGGGTAGCGTCACGTTGTCGGGGCCCGATCGCAAGGACTTGCTGCTGACCTGCCCCAGCCTGATTTTCATGCCACGTCCCAGCCGTCATCAACTCTTTGCTGATGAGTCCGAGAGCGCTCAACTGCTGTGTGCGTCAGTGGAGTTCGAGGGCGGCGTAGATAACCCGTTGTCGGCGTCGCTACCCGATTGCCTGGTGCTGTCCCTGGATGAGCTGCCAATGTTGGCCGATACGCTGAAATGGATGTTCGACGAGGCGGCAGGCGGACATTGTGGCAGGGAGGCCGCACTGAATTGCTTGTTCGAATTATTGATCATTTTGTTGTTTCGGCACCTGCTCGACCATCAACAGTTGCGTAGCGGAATGATGGCTGGATTGGCCGACGTGCGGCTGGCGCGATCTCTTGTACAGATTCACAATGCACCTCATCGTGCCTGGTCGATCGCGGAACTGGCGAGCGAGTCGAACATGTCGCGTGCAGCCTATGCGGTGCATTTTCGGGCGGTTATCGGGCAAACACCTGCGGATTATCTGTTGAGTTGGCGTATCAGCCTGGCGCAAAAACGTCTGCGTGAAGGACGCTCGATTACGCTGATCGCCGCCGAAGTCGGTTATGAAAGCCCTTCGGCACTTGCACGCGCATTTCGACGCAAGACGGGTTATAGCCCTCGGGACTGGATGAAAGATCTGTCAGGAGAATGTGACGGGGCAATGGCCTGAGGAGAGCATCGAACTGCTTCAGGCCACTCCAAGAGGACAACCATCGGTTTAACGGCTTTCCAATTCGGTTAAAGAGTGACCGGCCACAAATATCGAAGCGACAAGCAACCCGATGTCTTTAAGAAGAAACTGACCCGGCGCAACCGAAATGCCTGGAAAACCGAGGCTAGGCTCAATCACGCCGGGGGTTGAGAACATAAAGCTCAGGGTTGTGAAGAACAATCCGGCAGACAGCGCACCACCGATCAATGAGAGCTTTGGTGACAGCACGCGACCTGCGATCAGAACACCGATCGAGACCTCCAGCACGCCGAGCAGGCTGGAGAAGGTATCCACACTGAAAATGCCATAAACCCAACCCAGGAAAGGGCTATTGCTCACCAGCGGAACCAGTCCGACTGCTTCGTAGTGGGTGAACTTCATACCGCCGAACCAGAAGTAAATCACGGTAAGTGCAAAGTAAGCACCGTAGGTGCCTATTGCCATGGTTCGGCCCCCGAGCGTTGAAGGGTTTTCTACGCTGGTTCTAGGGTTCTTGAGACTTAAGGTTTTCATGGTCACGGCTTCCAAGAGAGTGGTGAGGAACGCTAATCAGCAACCTAACGCGGTGTGCGTTGGGAACGGAGACAGTGTTGCCTTTGATTCCACTCTCGTGGCTTCCGAACGTATTGCGTTCAGTGCAGATCGTCTTGACTCATTGCAGCTCTTCAACGCTGTCAGGAAGGGCTGCAAAGGCCGCCTAGCTGCCGAATGGCGGTCAATACCATTGTTTGAGTAAGCGCATCGCGAGTTCCTTATTTATTATTGTGTATTCGTAGCCGTTCAAACCTTGGCTGATGCCAGTTCCACCGCTCGCTCATCGCGGAAGGCAAACAGGAACACCAGCACCACGCCCAGGGAAAAGCAGGCCGGGAACAACCAGATGCTCTGCCACTGATGACCCGCGGGGGTGGCGTAGTAGTCGGAGACATGACCCGCGACCCAAAAACCGATCAGCATGCCAAAGCCATAGGTGGCCAGGGTAATCAGGCCTTGAGCCGAACTTCTGAAGCGCTCTGGAGTTTTGGCGTCGGTGTAGATCTGCCCGGACACAAAGAAAAAGTCGTAGCAGATACCGTGCAAGGCAATACCGGTGAACAGCATGAAGGCCAGGTCCGCGTTATTGCCGTAGGCGAACAGCACGTAGCGCAAGGCCCAGGCCAACATGCCCATCAATAATGCGATCTTGATGCCGAAGCGGTGAATGAACAGAGGCAGCAGGAGCATGAACAGGACTTCGGAGACCTGCCCGATGGCCATCTTCGCCGTGGGATTGGTCACGCCGATTTCCGCGAGGAACGGATTGGCATTCTGGTAATAGAACGCCAGCGGAATGCAGATCAGGATCGAGGCAATGAAGAACACCAGGTAGCTGCGGTCTTTGAGCAGGCCCAGCGCATCCAGACCGAGCATCTGCTTGAGGCCTCTGCGGCGGGTTTCGGACTTGAGCGGCGCGGTACTCGGTAGGGTAAAGCTGTACAGCCCCAGCACCAGGGACGCCAGCGCCGCCATCAGGAAAGTGTTGCGCAGGCCACCGCTAGCAATGGCGTCTTTAGAGTCCCAGGCGAAGACAAAACTGATCACCACGCCGGCGACGATCCAGCCCACGGTGCCCCACACCCGAATACGCGAGAACTCAAGCGCCGGGTCGCGCATCTGCCGAAAAGCCACGGAATTGACCAATGCCAGGGTCGGCATATAGATCATCATGTAGGCCAGCACGTAGGGATAGAACGCGCCGAAGTCCGGCGCCCGGTACAGCTGATAGAGCAACACCGCCCCCACCAGGTGCAGCACCGCCAGGATACGCTCGGCATTGAAGAAGCGGTCAGCGATCAGCCCGATCACGAACGGGGCAATGATCGCGCCCCAGGACTGGGTCGAGAACGCCATGCCAATCTGGCCGCCGCTGGCACCCAACTGGCTGGACAGGAAAGTGCCCAGGGTGACGAACCAGCCACCCCAGATAAAGAACTGCAGAAACATCATGGCGCTCAAGCGCGCAGTCATCCACGTCATAACAGTCACCGTCTTATTGTTATTGAAAGCAGCAGGTGAAACTCAGGCGTCAGGCAAGCCCAACAAACGCCTGTTGGAAGCCGCATCGCTGGCCACGCTGACAAAATCGTCAAAGGCCTTTTGGCTTCGGGTAATCATGTGTTCGCGGATGAACCCCGCGCCTTCGGCGGCGCCTTGCGCGGAGTCTTTCAGGCAGCACTCCCACTCCAGCACGGCCCAGCCGGTGAAGCCATATTGGGTCAGCTTGCTGAAAATCGACTTGAAATCGATCTGGCCATCACCCAGCGAGCGAAAACGTCCAGGGCGCTCGACCCAGCTCTGGTAACCGCCATAGACACCGGAGCGCGCATCGGGACGGAACTCCGCGTCCTTGACGTGGAACATGCGGATGCGTGAATGATAACGGTCAATAAAACCCAGGTAGTCCATTTGCTGCAGCAGCAGGTGGCTGGGGTCATAGAGGATGGCCGCGCGCGGATGGTGATCGACGGCATCGAGGAAACGCTCGAATGTGGCGCCGTCGTGCAGGTCCTCACCGGGATGAATTTCGTAGCACAGGTCGACACCGGCCTCATCAAAGCAGTCGAGGATCGGCAGCCAGCGCTTGGCCAGTTCGGCAAAACCTTGCTCCACCAACCCCGCGGGACGTTGCGGCCAGGGGTACATATAGGGCCATAGCAAGGCCCCGGAAAAGGTCGCGTGCGCCGTCAACCCCAGACGCTGACTGGCCCGCGCCGCCAGCTTCAATTGCTCAATCGCCCACTCGGTGCGTGCCTGGGGTTGGCCACGCAGATGAGCCGGCGCGAAGTCATCGAACACCGCATCGAACGCCGGGTGCACGGCCACCAACTGCCCTTGCAGGTGGGTGGACAGCTCGCTGATTTCAACCCCGGCGCTGGCGCACACGGCCTTCAATTCATCGCAATAGCTCTGGCTTTCGGCAGCACGTTCAAGGTCGATGTAGCGCGTGCCGAGGGTCGGCAGTTGGATGGCTTTGTAGCCTTGGGATGCCGCCCACTGGGCGATATTGGCCAGGGTGTCGAAAGGCGCTTCATCAGCGATGAACTGCGCCAGGAATATCCCAGGTCCGCGCAGACCTTGATGGGCCAGGGCGTTCGGGGTCACGGCAGGCGTCTGCTGTTTCATACGGAGCACTCCAGCGGGGTCCACTTGGCGTTGCTGTTATGACTGGCAATGGCGGTCTCGATAAAGGCCATGCCACGCAGACCAATCTCAATTCCCGGCACGCCGGGTGCAGTGTTGCCTGTCACCTCACTACGAATGGCTTTGGCAAAATCGCCATACAGATTGGCCATGGCTTCCAGGTAGCCTTCAGGATGGCCGGCGGGCAAGCGCATACGCTGGGTCGCGGCCTCGCACAACCACGGCTGCCCGGTGCCGGAGCGCAAGATGCGCAGCGGTTGATCCAATGCGCGATGAATCAGGCTGGCGGGTTGTTCCTGCCGCCATTCGAGGCCGCCCTTGTCGCCGTAGACACGAATGCTCAGCGGGTTCTCTTCACCCGCGCAGACCTGGCTGGCGATCAGCACGCCACTGGCGCCCTGCTCCATCTTGAACAACATAGCGGCGTCGTCATCCAGTTGACGGCCCTCGATGTGCACACCCAGGGTGGCACACAGGTGGGTGACAGCTTGATCGGCAACAAACTCCGCCAGGGAAAAGGCATGGGTGCCGATATCGCCGATGCAACCACCCAACCCAGACAACGCCGGCTGCCCCCGCCACTCGGCCTGCTTGTTGCCTTGCCCGGCCACATCCTGGCTGAGCCAGCCCTGGGGATACTCCACCAGCACCTTGCGCACGGCACCGATCACGCCGCTGCGCACCATTTCACGCGCTTGCCAGACCATGGGGTAGCCGAGGTAGGTATGGGCCAGGCCATACAGACCGGCGCTGGTGTCCAACACGTTCTTCAGGGCCCGCAGTTCAGCCAGATTCAGCGCAGCGGGCTTTTCGCTGAAAACATGGAAGCCTGCGGCCAACGCCTCGCTGGCCACTGGCGCATGCAGATGATTGGGGGTGACGATCACCAGCAGCTCCATGCGCTGCTCTGCTGGAAGCGCCCGCTCGGCCTCAAGCATCAGTTGCCAAGTGCTGTAGCAGCGCGATTGCGCCAGACCCAGATGACTGCCCGTGCGCAGGTTGTTCTGCAGGTCGCGACTGAACGCACCGCATACCAGCTCAAAACGCCCATCGAGCCCCGCGGCCTGACGATGAGCTTGGGCAATAAAAGAGCCCTCCCCCCCCACCGACGAAGCCCATTCTTATTTTAGGTATCACTGTGCTCATCACTGATCTTCTCTTTTCGGCCTGGCTAAACGGCTGCTTGAAGCAAAATGTAACCGGTTACATTTCAACAAGAATTTATGCGTTACCGAGCCGGCTGTCAAATCGATAAAACCTACTTGCGAGGATTTCGGCGCAGGCGGACCTGCTGTAAGCTCGCCCGACGCACAGTGTGAACATGAGGTGGTTTTGTCCAATATTCGTGAAGTCGCCCGGCTCGCCGGCGTGTCGGTGGCCACCGTATCGAGAACCCTGAAATCACCCGACTGCGTGCGCCAGGCCACTCGGGACAAGGTCAATGCCGCCGTCGAGCAAGCGGGTTATCGCCCCAACCTGATGGCCGTGCAGTTCCGTTCACGGCGAACCGCCAACCTGGTCATCCTCGTCCCGAAAATTGCCAACACGTTTTTTGCCCGCGTGATCAGCGGTGCACAACAGGCTGCCCAAGCCGCCGGTTATCGACTGTTGTTGTGCGATACCCAAGGGCGCGAAGACATCGAACGTGAGTTTGCCGACCTAGTCTATGCTCATCAGGCCGATGGCGTGATCCAGCTGCGCGCCTACGATCCTTTCCCAGCTGATAGCGTTGACACCCCGCCGATGGTCAATGCATGCGAAGTGATCAAGGGCGGCCGCCACCCCACCATCAGTCTCGACAACCACGCGGCCGCCAAGGCGATGACCGAGCACCTGATCAGTTTGGGCCATCGCCGGATCGGCCTGATCAAAGGTCCTCAAAGCAGCCCTCTGACCCAAGATCGGGTCGCGGGTTACCAGACTGCCTTGGATCAAGCAGGCATCACTCCCGACTCAGCGATTATTTGCCACGGTGACTTCAGCTTGCGCGCCGGCTATGACGGCGCCACGACCCTGCTGACTATGCCCGATCGCCCTACAGCGCTGTTTTGTGAGAACGATGAGATGGCCATTGGCGCGCTCAAGCGCATCAAGGAAATGGGCCTGCGCGTGCCCGAGGATATTTCGTTGGTGGGGTTCGATGACATTCCACTGGCGCAGTATTGCGATCCACCGCTTACGACCATCGCACAGCCTTGCGAAGCATTTGGGCGAAGAGCGGTAGAAATGCTGATCGACGTGATCGAGACAAAATCGACCGTCAGGCAGATTGTGATACTGCCTTTCACGCTTACGATACGTGAGAGCACTGCCCCGCCAAGTTCGTCAAACTACCCAGGCGCCGGGCCTTGATATCGCGATTGATCTGATCGCGGGATTTACCTGCCAGCTTGGCGAAGACCAGCAACGGCAAATTGCTCGAATCCTCATAACTGGCCAGCATCTTAGATACGATCGCGCTGGATGTCAGACCTCTGAGATTTGTGCAATTTTTCAGTCTGGATTGGAACGGGTATGGCAGGCGACTGATGGGGCACGATGAGGGCCGTTTCACTGTAACCGTCTGGGCAAGGCCCCTTTTGCCGTTGATGCGACCAAATCAACCAATCACATGAACAGAACGCTGGCCCAGTCGGTCAACACGCAGTAAGTGACAGGAATAGGCCCTATCAGGCTCCGGCGGGGACGCTCATCCCTCCATCCGCCATGACGATGGCGCCTAAAATATAAGATGCCCGCTCTGAGGCTAGAAACGCCACGACTTCAGCGATTTCCTCGGGCTGAGCGGCACGTTTGATCGGCGTCTTTTCACCATGCTGGGCAAGGAACCCAGGGCCGTCTTCAACAACATCGTTGAGGATATTGGTCACAACATCTCCGGAGCCGACTGCATTGACGCGTATACCGTAATCGATGACCTCTAGGGCCAATGTGCGAGTCAGCTGGGCCAGCGCACCTTTTGAAGCGGTATAAGCCGCAATCGTAGGGAACGCTTGGTAAGCCGCATAGGACGCGATGTTGACAATGGCACCCGTTCGATTCGGGATCATCGCCTTTATGGCTTCCCGAGCATGCAAAAATGCCGCCGTGACATTGACGGCCTGGATACGCTCCCAATCATCGCGAGTCATGTCCACGACCAATTTGTTTATGATGATCCCGGCGTTATTGACTAATATATCCAGACGGCCAAAGTGTGCTATCGCTGTCGCCACTGCTGTTTCGGCAGCGCCATCTTCAGTGATATCCGCAATCAGTGGAACCAGGCCGGGCCGGGCGAGTTGCTCGACTGTCGGACTTTTGTCTTCAGCTACCACTTTAGCCCCGCGCTCATGCAGCATCAGGGCGACAGCCCGGCCAATCCCACTCGCTGCACCGGTCACCAGAACCACCCGACCTTCGAATTCACCACGTGTATCAACCGTCATCTTTCTCTCCAGAGAAGGCATCCAGCCGCAACAACTGCTGCTGTAGACGACGGCACCTTCTCTCATTCTTTCGCGCGGATCTGCCGCATCTTTGCCGGGCTGTCGGGATTTTGCTTTTAGTTGCCTGGACTCGCTACTCTGTCGACCCATCACTCGCGAAAAACATGCCATGGCAACGCTTGGCCAGCCATCCCGTTCAGATCATCATGAGCGGATTCCCGCCCATAAAATGCCGGATTACCTACCCGCTACGGCCCATCAGCCTTCTGGCCAAAGTTTGAACTCGCAGGTGCAGGTACAGATATTCAGGCATCGAACCACCCAGCAGAGTCTGATGATTCCTGCTGTCGCAGAACCTCTGCTTGTTCTGATCGTTTCGGGTGCTGCCGTCGTCGAAGAGCGCATGGGGAACGAAGACTGGACGGCCACCCCTGTCGCTGCTGGCGACTTTTTTCTGACTACGTCGCCCCTCCCCTATGAAATGCGATGGCAAACAGAAAGCGATGGGGGCTTTGAAGTGATGCATGTCTATCTCAGCCAGCATCTGCTGGATCTTGCCGCGCGGGATATTGTTTCGTGTCCGGACGGAGTCCAGCGGCTACGAGAGGTATCCGGCGAACGAGATCCCGAAGTTACGGCGCTGATGAGATCCCTCTATCACGAAGTGACTTCAAACCCCCAAGCCAGCTCGCTGTACCTGCAAGGCGTAGGCCAAGCGCTTGCTGTGCATTTGGCCCGACGCTATGGCGACGGTAGCGAACCGTCCAAACGGATGAACGCCTTGCCGGCCTACAAACTCCATAAGGCCATTGCGACCCTACAAACAGGAATGGACAGTACATTCAGCCTGGACAAACTGGCATCCGAAGCGGGCATGAGCGTTTCGCACTTCAGCCGTCTGTTCAAGAAAGCAACAGGACGGAGTCCATCCCAGTACTTTATTCATCTGCGGATGGAAATGGCGCGGGAGCTGCTTCTGGAATCAGACCTCAGCATCCTGAACGTCGCTCTTGAGGTTGGCTATGCCAGCCCAAGTTATTTCGCTCAATTGTTCAAGCGTCATACCGGCGTAACGCCGCGTGAATACCGTCATCGGAGTTAAGTTCAGATGCACTGGTATGGACGGCCTACACCCAGCATCCGTTGTTGATCTTGTGCGATTAAGCCTGATGCCACTTATGCGAAAGCAGTTGCTCGATTTCACTCGCTCGCTGCGTCGGCAGGCGCGTGAGAACATTCTTCAGATAGGCGGAAGGATCATGACCATTCAGCCGCGCTGACTGGATCAAGCTCATGATCGCCGCCGCCCGTTTGCCGCTGCGTAGCGACCCTGCGAAGAGCCAGTTCTTGCGCCCAGGCGCCCATGGCCGGATCTGGTTTTCGGCCCAGTTGTTATCTATGGAGACGGCCCCGTCATCGAGGTAGCGCGACAGCGCTGCCCAGCGTTTAAGGCTGTAATCGAGTGCTCTGCTGATAGCCGAACCTTCGGGCACAAAATCGGGCTGGGCACTCATCCAGGCATGCAGCATGTCCATTATCGGTGCGGCTTTTTCTTGCCGTATTCGGTGCCGTAAATCCGGCTCCAGGTCGCGGACTTCGCTCTCGATTTCGTCCAGCAACTGGATATAGCGCAGGGCTTGCTCGGCGAAAGAGGGTCAGGTAGCGCCGAACCTGCTGAAACGGAAGTTCGATGCCAAACGACCGAACCAGAAATGGGTGACCGATGTGACGGAGTTTCGGGTCGGGGGCCAGATGCTCACCTCGCTACACAATCTGCTCCAGCAATAAATCGATTCAGTACCCGTCAGAATCCTGGACTTAAAGTAAGCGTCTGCCGAACACATCTAGCACTAGCCCGTTTTGGTGCGAAGTCAGCATACGAACGAAGGTTAGTGCGCTGTGAACCAGCTGGGGTGTAGCACAGGAAAATGTTCCTTCAGCCAATCCACAAATGCGTCGACCTGAGGAGCAAGATGCGTTCTGCTTGGATAAAGCACGGAAACCAATCGCGGCTGTGGACGATGAGCCCTGAGCACCTCAACCAGTTCTCCACTTGCGAGGAAGGTCTCAACGGTAATACCCGGAGCTTGAACAATGCCGAAGCCTGCAACACCACATTGAACGTAGGCATTTGACTCATTCACAGTGATACCACCACTGGGGGTGTGAGGATGATCCTCGCCGTCCACCGAGAAGTGCCAAGGGAGCGGCCTGTTGCTTTGACCGGAAAGAAAGCTGACACATCGGTGGTCTATTAGATCTTGCAGGGTTGTGGGTGCTCCGAAGGCTTGGAGATAACCAGGGGACGCACAGGTCACCATGATGGCGGTGCCAATTTCTCTGGCCACCATACTTGAATCTGGGAGGTCACCAATTCTCAGTACACAGTCGATGCCCTCGGCTACGAGATCTACCGTACGGTCGGTCACACCCAGCGCAAGTTCGATTTCGGGAAATGCCTCCGTAAATCTCCTAAGGCTTTCCATGAAGCTATGTTGGGAAAATGCAGTGGGGATGTCAATTCGAAGCCTTCCACGTAAGGTCGCCCCACTACGGTCGAACATCGAAGTGGTCTCTGCGATATTCGCCAAAATCTCTTTGACGCGTTCGTAAAATCGCTCCCCCTCAGCAGTCAGTTTTACCTTGCGAGTAGTGCGCTGGAAGAGACGGACACCCAGCGAAGCTTCCAGATCCTGAATGGTGCGTGTGACGTGCGGGCGCCCTGCCTGCATTACTTCTGCAACTTTAGTGAAGCTCTCTAGCTCCGCTAGCTTGGCGAATACCTGCATCGCCTGTAGAAGCTCCATAAGTCCCCCCGAGAAGCATATGACTGCGATATTGTTGCTTACCAGGATAACAATCCTGTTGGTTTCTGCACATTTATCCAGAAGTCGCAACGCGGAACAATGTCCTCAGCGTAAAGGGGGAGCTTTTCCTCCTCTGCACCTCAAAACTGCTGGAGACAGAAAATGAAAGCGTGGCTTCTGAAAGATTTTGGCTTGGAGAATCTGGTGCAGGGCGAAACGGAAACTCCCGTGCCCCAAGCTGGTGAACTGCTGGTTAAGGTAGGCGCTGTATCACTCAATTTCCGGGACAAGGCCATCGTTGACGGTATCTACGAACCTCACATGGTGCCCAAGCCGCTGATCCCCGTCAGCGATGCGGCGGGGACTGTCGTGGCAGTTGGTGATGGTGTCAGCCGCTTCGCTATTGGAGATCGGGTCAACTCACACCTCTACTCACGTTGGTTGGACGGCATGCCCGGGCCAGATGAACCCAACTACTGCTTCGGTTCGCCATTGCCTGGTGGTCTGGCGGAATACATGATCATCCATGAAGACAGCGCGGTACGTGCCCCCGACAACATGTCAGATGAAGAAGCCGCGACCCTTCCAATTGCTGCTCTGACGGCGTGGTATGCGCTCGTCGATTATGGCCAGATCGAGGCAGGCCAAACCGTTTTGGTTCAGGGATCTGGAGGTGTTTCTGTTTTTGCAGCACAAATTGCCACAGCTTTAGGAGCCAAGGTTATCGTCACCTCCAGCCGTGATACCAATCTGGACGCTGTAAAAAAACTGGGCGCTGTTGCTGGTGTGAATTATCGCACTACCCCCGAGTGGGCAGAGGAAGTTCTGAAGCTCACTGATGGCAAGGGCGTGGATCTCCTGCTGGATGTGGCAGGCGGTGACGGCATCAATCAATCGATTGCTGCAACAAAGGCAGGTGGACGTATCGCACAGATCGGCTTTCTGACAGGTCAAACCTCTGCCCTGAACCTGATGCCTATGATTTTCCGACAAACAACTATTCGCGGCATAGCCGTTGCTCCACGCTCGTCATTTGACCGAATGAACGAATTCTTGAATGAGCACAAGATTCGCCCGGTAATCGACCACGTGTATCCATTCGATCAAGCACGTGAAGCGTACGAACATTTGGCCAGAGGCGCCTTTGGTAAGGTAGTAATCAAAATCGCGTAGGATTAAGCCACTTGGCGTTACGCCGCAAATTTTCGCATTGAAATATGCGCGGTCAGATGACCACCCAATTATGTGGCAGCAGATCGGCAACCTCACTCGCCCGCTGCGACGGCAGGCGCGTGAGCACGTCCTTCAAATACGCATACGGACCATGCCCTTTGAGCCGTGCAGACTGGATCAGGCTCATGATTGCCGCAGCTCGTTTTCCGCTGCGTAGCGACCCGGCGAAAAGCCAGTTCTTGCGTCCAAGAGCCCACGGCCGGCTCTGGTTTTCCGCCCAATTATTATCAATAGGCACGGCCCCGTCATCGAGGTAGCGCGACAGCGCTGCCCAGCGTTTAAGGCTGTAATCGAGTGCTCTGCTGATAGCTGAACCTTCGGGCACAAAATCGGGCTGGGCACTCATCCAGGCATGCAGCATGTCCATTATCGGTGCGGCTTTTTCTTGCCGTATTCGGTGCCGTAAATCCGGTTCAAGATCGCGGACTTCGCTTTCAATTTCGTACAACAACTGGATGTAGCGCAGGGCCTGCTCGGCGAGCTGGCTTTTGTTCGTGGCGTGCAGTTCGAAAAACTTGCGCCGAGCATGGCCATGCAGCCGATCTCGGTCACGCCGAGTTCGAAACTGGCTTTGTAGCCGCCAAAATCGCCGCAGACCGACATCCGCGTGCACAACCTGCTGCCCGGGCATCGACCAAGGGCTGCAACTGCACGCCAGCCACGCCGCCCCATTGGGCCAAAGTCAAGCGTGGAATTGCCAAGCCAGCTCGACCGAAAATCGATTTCTGACGGTAAAGCGGAAGATGATCAGCGAACTTCGCGATCATGACGTGGGCAGCCGGGATGCCCTTGTCGATGACCTGCGCTGGTACCGGGGCCTGGATCAGCGTTTCGCAGTCATCGCAAACCCACTTGCCACGGACATGGCGCTCAACGGTAAACACGCCAGGCGTGTAGTCCAGTTTTTCACTGACATCTTCACCGATGCGCTTGAGTGCGCAGCCGCATAGACAGCCGCTGAGCAAAGAGCACCTAAAAGAGTCAGCGACTACGCTTATCAGTATCGCGAGTCTGGTTCCTCATCCTTGATCACCTCCTCCTACCGGCATGGTCAGACCTGTGATGTAGGACGCTTCATCGCTCGCCAGAAACAGTATCGCGCCCGCCTGCTCGTCCAATGTGCCATAGCGCTTCATTAGACTGCTGTCGATTGTCTGATCGACAATCTGCTGGTACCAGTGTTTCTCCTCGGTGCTTTGTTCGACGCTGTTACGCGGAATCAACCGGGGTGGCGCCTCAGTTCCACCAGGCGCCGTCGCATTGACTCTCACGCCCCGCCCCGCGGTTTCGAAAGCCAGACACGCCGTCAGCGCATTCACTCCACCCTTTGCCGCGCCATAAGGCACACGATTTATGCTGCGAGTTGCGATCGACGACACATTGACAATGGCCCCGCTGCCCTGCTCGAGCATAAATGGCAGCGCAGCGTGGCAGCACCATAACGTCGGGAACAGTGACCGTCGGACTTCAGCCTCGATCTGTTGAGGGTCGTAGTGCTCGAAGGGTTTGGCCCAGATCGTCCCGCCGACATTATTGATGAGGATGTCCAGACGCCCGAAACGCTCGATGGCGGTGTGCATTACCCGGTTGCATTCGTCGTACAGCTCAAGATCTGCAGTGAGTGCGAGCACTTCGCTACTCTGCGCTAGCTGCTGCCCCACGTCGTAGATCAGCTCAGAGCGGTCGACCAGGATCAACCGCGCGCCCTCCCCAGCCATTCGCTCGGCGACACGCCGTCCGATGCCTTGGGCGGCACCCGTGATCAGTGCGACTTTGTCTCGAAATCTATTCATGTGTACCTCATGACGAAGCGTTTTGTAGGCGCCGGCCCGCGATGGCCGTCAACGGTGACGCGGACATTCTGAACAGAGGCGGCGTCCGAGCGTTCTTCGCGAGCGTTCGGACCTCGACCGGCTCTCCTACAATCAATCTGTATCGCGCAGTTCTAGCGCGAGATTACGCGGCGCTGGCGGCAAACTTCTCGTAGTAGAAATTCACCGGCGCAATGCCTTGTTCGCGGATGAACTGGCTAACTGCCTCGACCATCGGCGGCGGGCCGCACAGGTAGACGTCGACGTCGCCATCGTTCAAATGCCGCGGCTCGATGTGTTGGGTCACATAACCCTTGAGCGGGTGCCGGCTGTCGGGATTGGCCACGCAGGCACTGAAGCTGAAGTTCGGAATGCGCGCAGCGAAGGCTTCAAGTCGATCGAGCTCCACCAGATCGAAGTCGTTGGTCACGCCGTAGATCAAATGCAGCGGATGCTCGCTGCCCTGTTCGGCGATTCTTTCCAGCATCGCGGTGAACGGCGCCAGACCGGTGCCACCGGCCAGCAGCAACAACGGACGGCGAATGTCGCGCAGGTAGAAGCTGCCCAACGGCCCGGCCAGGCTCATGCTGTCGCCGGCCTTGGCCATGCCGGTGAGGAAACTGCTCATCAAGCCGCCGGGCACGTTGCGAATCAGAAAGCTGACTTCGCCGTCACGCTGCAACGAGCTGAACGAGTAAGCGCGAGTCTGCTCGCTGCCGGGAACCCCGAGGTTCACATATTGCCCCGGCAAAAACGCCAGTTTGCTCAGGGCTTCGCCCTTGATCGACAGCGCGATGGTGCTGTCGGACAACTGACGCACGGCGCTGATGGTCGCGTCATAACTGGCCTGACGGGTACGGCAGACATCCGATGAAACCGGCACCCGCACCACGCAATCGCTCTGCGCCCGCATCTGGCAGGTCAGGACAAAACCCTGCTGCGCTTCGTCGGCACTGAGGGCGTCTTCGATGTAGTCCTCACCCAAGTCGTAGCGGCCAGCCTCGGCGAAGCACTTGCAGGTTCCGCAAGCGCCGTCGCGGCAGTCCAGTGGAATATTGATGCCCTGGCGATACGCGGCATCGGCCACGGTTTCCCCAGCATTGGCGTCGATGAATCGGGTGACGCCGTCTTCAAAGTTGAACGCAATGGAATGAGTCATGACGGCCGCCTCAGAGGTGGTAAACATCAATGACCTGGCGAACGTAGTCGTTCTTCAGGATCACTTTCTTGGCCAAGATCAGCGGGGTTTCACCGCGCACATCCAGGGTGTAGAAACTGCTGCCGAAATAGCTGTCGACGGTCTTGTAGCGAAAGCTCAGGGTGTGCCAGTTGAAGCGCACCTTGCACAGGCCGTCGGCCTGTTCGATCAGCTCGATATTGCTGAGATTGTGCGAGGTGCGGGTGTCCGGCACGCTGGCGCTGGAGCGTTCGGTCTTGATGCGGAAGATGCGGTCTTCCAGGCCGACGCGGTTGCCGTACCAGATCAGCGAGATTTCCCGCTGCGGGTCTTCAGTCAGCTCGTCGTTGTCGTCCCAGGACGGCATCCAGAATGTCGCTTCCGGCGCGTACAACTCCAGCCAGTCGTCCCATTGTTTGTCGTCGAGGTAGCGTGCTTCGCGGTAGAGAAAGTCGCGCAGGTTGTCATAAGTGAGGATCATTGCACGGCCTCCACTGCAATCAGTTCGGACTGTTCAGCGGCCAACGCCTTAAGCATCGTTTGCTGCCAATACTTGTGTTGCAACACGAACAGGCCTTCGTCTTCGGTGCGCACGCCGCTGAGCAGCGGATGCAGATCGATTTCCTTGGCCGCGTCATCGGCGCCTTCGACCCAATGTTCGGCGCCACGGGACATGTCGTTCCAGGTGGTGACGCTGCCCTGGTAACCCATCTGACAGGAGCGAAACTCTTCCAGATCGTCCGGGGTCGCCATGCCGCTGACGTTGAAGAAATCCTCGTACTGACGAATCCGGCTCGAACGGGCGTGGTCGCTTTCGCCTTTGGGGGCGATGCAGTAAATGGTGATTTCGGTGCGGTTGACCGAGATCGGCCGGGCGATGCGAATCTGCGAGCTGAACTGGTCCATCAGGTACACGTTCGGGTACAGGCACAGGTTGCGCGAGTTCTCGATCATCCAGTCGGCGCGAGCCTGGCCAAAGTCGCGAGCCAACTCGTCGCGACGCTCGTACAGCGGACGGTCTTCGGGGTTGGACCAACGGGTCCAGAGCAGCATGTGGCCCTTGTCGAAGGAATAGAAACCACCGCCCTGCTTGGCCCAGGTGCCGGCGCTCATGGTTGGATTGCAATCGCCGGCTTCGCGCTGCTTGCGCTGGTTCTGGGTCGCCGCGTAGTTCCAGTGGACCGAGCTGACGTGATAGCCGTCGGCACCGTTTTCGGCGGTGAGTTTCCAGTTGCCTTCGTAGATGTAGCTGGAAGAACCGCGCAGCACCTCCAGGCCATCGGCGGACTGATCGACGATCATGTCGATGATCTTCGCCGACTCGCCCAGGTGCTCAACCAGCGGCACGACATCGGCCTTGAGGCTGCCGAACAGGAAGCCGCGATAGGATTCGAAACGCGCAACTTTGGTCAGGTCGTGGGAGCCTTCGCAATTAAAGCTCGCCGGGTAGCCAGCCGCCGCCGGGTCCTTGACCTTGAGCAGCTTGCCGGAGTTGTTGAAGGTCCAGCCGTGGAAGGGGCAGGTGTACGAACTCTTGTTGCCGGTCTTGTGCCGGCAGAGCATCGCTCCACGGTGGCTGCATGCGTTGATAAAGGCGTTCAGTTCACCGTCCTTGTTGCGCGCGATGAAGATCGACTGACGCCCCATGGTGGTGGTGTAGAAATCGTTGTTGTTGGGGATCTGGCTTTCGTGGGCGAGGTACAGCCAGTTGCCTTCAAAGATGTGTTCCATCTCGAGGTCGAACAGCCGCGGATCGGTGAACATCTCGCGCTTGCAGCGATAGATGCCCTGCTCAGGGTCTTCTTCAAGCAGGGAGTGAAGGTATTCGGGTCGCAGGGTCATGGCCGCCGCCTCCATTGTTTTTATCAGGCAGGGCCATGCTAGGACGAGGGAATGGGGCGCACTATCCGCAGGGTGCAGACCTGTATCCGTTTTGTGCAGAGTGACCTGATCGTTCCCACGCTCTGCGTGGGAATGCAGCCCGGGACGCTCTGCGTCCCAAAAGCGGACGCGGAGCGTCCGTTGAGGCATTCCCACGCGGGAGCGTGGGAACGATTAAATAACGGTGGGCGGCGTTTGCGAGGTCAGTGGCGGCGCTTTAGGGTGTCCGACGGCAATTCGCCGAACTGTTTGCGGTAGCTGTCGGAAAACCGGCCCAAGTGCAGAAAGCCGTAATCCATGGCCACTTCCGTGACGTTACGTACGTTGCAGGTCGGGTCGCTCAGGTTGGCGTGGATGCGTTCGAGCTTTTTCTGCCGGATGTAGTTTTTCGGCGTGTCCCTCGCGTTGCGTTCAAACAACCCATACAGCGAACGCAGGCTCATCCGCGCCTGGCGTGCCAGTTCTTTACTGTCGATGTCCTGCTTGAGGTTGCACGCAATGTAATCGACCAGCGCCTCGAACGTAGCCGAAGGTGAGCCGGGATCGGTGCGGATGACGTTGGTCTTCATCAGGCCAAGCATCTTGCTGGCAATGATTTGCGCATAGTGCTCCTGCACCCGGGGAATCTGCTCGGTGGCTTCCGCCTCCTGGCAAATCATCGCCAGCAGACCGACGAAACTTTCCAGTTCATTGAGCTGATAACGGTTCTCCAGAAACCGTACGCCCTGCCCTGGATACCGCCAGCGCTGCTCTTCGCACACCGACTCCAGCAGCTGCGAGGGGACTTTCAGGATGAATTTTTCGCAATCACTGGAATAGGTCAGATCCACCGGATCATCGGGATTGATCAGCAGTAACTCGCCAGGCGCGAAGTAATGTTCCTGGCCATGACCACGCCACAGGCAGTTGCCGCGCAGCAGCACTTGCAAGTGATAGATGCTGTCCAGCGCATGGGATATAACCCGCACGCTGGCGCCGTAACTGATGCGGCACAGGTCGAGGCTGGCGAATTTGCGATGATCGAGGCTGGCCAGCGGCCGGCCGGCCCTGGGCATCTGCAGGCAATGATTGCCGACGTGCTGATTGACGTAGCCTGACACCGCGTAAGGGTCCGCGTGGTCGAAGACTCTGCTGCGATGACTCAACAATTGCGCTTGCATCATCGGATCACTCTCATTGTTGTTATCGGTGGAGCCACCATTCTAATGCCTTGGTCGAAACACAGAAGGCCACGAGATAAACGGTCGGTTATCTCGTGGCCCGGCTCGGCTGGTTGAGGATATCAGTCCTCGAGCGCGCGAACCCGTTCGTGGCGTTGCTGCTCCTCAGGCTGGGCAGACGACTGCAGCGTGAAGTCAAAATCGATTTCGGCAAAGCGCCCGCTCACGCCATGGGCCGCCGCTCGCTGCGGATCATCGCTGAAGGTGATTTTGGCAATCAGCTCATCACGGGTGGCGTAGGCGAAATCGTCATGCAGGTACTGATCACCGTCGAGGTTGATCTGAGTGGTCAGGTGGCGATGATCCGCTGCCGAAATGAAGAAGTGGATATGCGCCGGACGCTGACCATGACGGCCCAATTGATCGAGCAATTGCTGGGTCGGACCGTCCGGCGGGCAACCATAGCCGGACGGCACGATGCTGCGAAAACGGTAACGGCCCTCGGCATCGGTGACGATACGACGACGCAGGTTGAATTCCGATTGAGTGGTATCGAAGTACGAATAAGTGCCGCCGGTGTTGGCGTGCCAGACATCCACCACCGCGCCGACCAACGGTTCGCCGGCAGTATTCTTGACCTGGCCCTGCATGAACAGCACCACACCCGGATCGACGCCATCATCCAGCCGCGCTTCGCCTTGCGATATTGGCGCACCCGCCACGTACAGAGGGCCTTCGATGGTCCGCGGTGTGCCGCCGGCCTTGCCGGCCTGCTCGTCTTCGGCGTCCATCAGCAGGTCGAGGTAATGCTCCAGACCGAGCCCGGCCACCACCAACCCGGCCTCTTGACGCGCACCCAGCACGTTGAGGTAGTTGACGGCTTTCCAGAACTCTTCCGGGGTCACGGCCAGGTCTTCGATAATGTTCACCGAATCCCGCAGGATCCGGTAAATCAGCGCTTTGACCCGCGGATCGCCGGCTTCGTTATGCAGACCGCTGGCCTCTTCGAGAAACTTCTGGGCACTGGCAGTGTGGGAAATCTTGACGTTCATTTTAGTGGGTTCCTCATCTTGTAATTATTAGCGTAGCGAACTGAACAGGCTGGGTTCAGCGGTCATCCTCGCGAATGGAAGAAGGATGCCGGCACATCGCGGTGACTTCGATCGCCATGTACGGGTACAGCGGCAATTGCATCAGCAAGTCGTGCAGTTCTTGAACGCTGTCGACATCGAACACGCTGTAATTGGCATAGAGCCCGGCGATGCGCCACAGATGACGCCACTTGCCTTGCTCTTGCAGGTGCTGGGCCAAGGCTTTTTCGTCGGCCTTGAGCTGAGCGGCGCGTTCCGGGTTCATGTCGACCGGTAAATTCACAGTCATTTTTACGTGAAATAGCATGATGCCCTCCTCAGGCTTGATGAACGGCAGTGGATGTCTTGTCCCGACGGAAAAACGCCAGGCGCTCTTCATCTAGAGTCAGGCCCAACCCCGGTGTTTGCGGGACGTGCAGTTGGAAATCTCGGTAGACCAACGGCTCGCTGAGGATGTCTTCGGTGAGCAGCAGCGGGCCGAACAACTCGGTGTCCCAGCCCAGTGTGTTCAGCGTGATAAAGGCATGGGCCGAGGCTAGCGTGCCGATGCCGCCTTCGAGCATGGTGCCGCCATACAGGCCGATACCGGCTGCCTCGGCAATCGCGGCGGTTCGCAACACGGCGCGTGGGCCGCCGTTCTTGGCGATTTTCAGGGCGAATACCGAAGCCGCGCCCTCCCGCGCCAGGTTGAAGGCATCCTCCACGCATTCGATGGATTCATCGGCCATGATCGGCGCCGGGCTCACGGTATTCAGGCGCACCATGCCGGCGCGGTTGTTGCGCGAGATCGGTTGTTCGATCAGGTCGATGCCGTTGGTTCCGAGGATCCGGCAGGCGCGCAACGCGACCGCTTCGTCCCAGGCCTGATTGACATCGACCCGCACGCTGGCGCGATCGCCCAGCGCCTTTTTGATCGCAATGACGTGGGCCAGGTCGCGGTTAACCTCGCCGGCACCGATTTTCAGCTTGAAGATCCGGTGGCGACGCAGGTCGAGCATTTTTTCCGCTTCGGCGATATCCTTGGCGGTGTCGCCGCTGGCCAGGGTCCAGGCCACCGGCAGCGCATCACGAACGCGGCCACCCAGCAGCTCACTGACTGGCAAGCCCAGGCGCTTGCCCTGAGCATCGAGCAAGGCGCTTTCGATACCCGATTTGGCGAAGGTGTTGCCACGAATGCTGCGCTCCAGGCGCAACATCGCGGCATTCACATTGCCGCTGTCCTGGCCAAGCAGCAATGGCGCGAAGTGTTTATCGATATTGGTCTTGATGCTGTCCGGGCTTTCGTTGCCATAGGCCAGACCGCCAATGGTGGTCGATTCACCGACCCCTTCAATACCGTCGGCACAGCGCACACGAATGATCACCAAGGTTTGGTTCTGCATCGTATGCATCGCCAGCTTGTGCGGGCGAATGGTCGGCAGATCGACGATGATCGTCTCGATCGATTCAATGGCAGTTGCACGCATGTCGATACCCGTCAGGTTCTTAAAGTTCTGGAACGGATTCTGGTACGACTTTTTCCGGGCGGCCAATATAGAATTGGTCTGGCTCGATACCTTAAAGGTATTTAACAGATCAACGTCCGGAGGCCTCATGGAACTGCGTCACCTGCGGTATTTTCAGGTGTTGCCTCAAACCCTCAACTTCACCCGCGCCGCCGAACTGCTGCACATCGCCCAACCGCCGCTGAGCCGGCAGATCCAGCAGTTCGAAGACGAACTCGGGGGGCTTCTGCTGGCGTGCACATCACAGATGACGTACCCGCGCGTGAGCACCGAGTTGCAGCGTTCCGCCGCGTATTTGTATCACGAGCCGCAAAGCCAACTGCGACGGCCTCGTTCTCCACACGGCGCAGACGCTGGCAGATCTCAAATCTAGAACACGATCAGATCGCGCAGCGAGTTACCGCTAGCCAAGCGGTCGAAACCTACGTTGATATCCTCAAGCTTGAATCGCTCGCCGATCAATTTGTTTATCGGCAGCTTCCCCGCCCGATAGAGCGCGATGTAGCGAGGAATATCTCGTGCCGGAATGCATGACCCAACATAACTGCCTTTGACCGTGCGTTCCTCCGCGGTGAGAGACAGTTGTTGTAACGGCCATTTGTCATCCGGGTGTGGCAGCCCCGCAGTGACCGTCGTCCCGCCGCGGCGTGTGGACGCGTAGGCCAGTTGCATCGCCGATACAGATCCTGCGAACTCAAACGCATAATCCACGCCGCCCTTGGTGAACTCTCGAATGTGTTGAACGGCATCCGGGTCTTTGGCATTGACGGTGAGGTCTGCACCCAACTCACGCGCCAAGTCCAGCTTACTCTGATGCACATCCACGGCGATGACGGGATTGGCGCCGGAGGCAAACGCACCTAACAATGCGCTTAGGCCGACCCCGCCAAGCCCCACTATCAGAGCAGACGAACCCGGTCGCACCTGGCCTGTGTTGACCACCGCCCCAACACCCGTCAGTACCGCGCAGCCGAACACTGCAGCCTCGATGGGATCAATATCTTCGCCGATTGGAATGCAGGAACGCGCCGATACCACCGCGTGGTCGGAAAATGCGGAGACTCCGCAGTGATGATTGATAGTGGTGTCTGCTTGGCTCAACCGGTGGTGGCCGCCCAAAAGCTCGCCGCGAGCGTTAGCCTCCCCACCGGGTTCACACAATGCTGGCCGCCCTTCCATGCAAGGTGAGCAGTGACCGCAGCTAGGGACAAATACCAAAGCCACCATCTGGCCTGGCTTGACATTGTCGACCCCCGAACCAACCTCGACGATCTTTGCGCTTGCCTCATGCCCGAGAGACATCGGAAGTGGTCGTGGCCTAACGCCGGTTATAACCGAGAGATCAGAGTGGCATAAGCCAGCCGCGATCATCTCGACGAGAACTTCCCCAGGCCCGGGCCCCGACAAACTGATTTCTTCAACGTGCAATGGCAGGGTTTGCTCGAATGGTTTGGATACGCCCGACTGGCGCAGCACAGCTGAACGAATGATCATTGTTTTTATCCCATTCCGGTTGATGTTTGTGTACTTTCCCGAGCTTTCGTGACACTCACTCAGCAAGCGCATTGCTCGCTCTTGCACCGGTGCATCGATCATTTCCCCTTCAAATCGAAACGCTCCAGGTTGTCCATATGCAACGTCCATTAGACGCCGCGCTCTCAAAACTTCTGCCTTCTGAGGCTGATTTATCTGGTTGATAAGCGCGATTTGCCTTGGATGAATGTAAAGCATCCCGCCCATTCCCATGCTCTTACCGTGTCGGGCAAACGCGACTAGCCCTTCGGGGGGTTTAACTTTGGGAAAGATCGTGTCCAGCAGCGCCGCAAGGTTATTTGCTGCACTGTTGATGAGTAATGAATACCGAACCTGATCAAAAATCAGGTTTATCGCTGGGTCACTAGAATCGACACCTAGCGAATACCCCTGACCAAAAAACCATCGTGTCAAAGTAGTTCTCAGGGGGCGGTTGAGCGTGGGTGCCTGTCCCAAAAGTGGCAGTGGGAGCACCCTCGCACGTTTACTGTGCCGTACCCTCAAGAAGATAGAGATGGCTCTTTGCAGATCGAGTTCGGTACCCAATCACATCTTGATAGTCTTGGGAATGGTAGAAATCGCGGGCCTTTTCGGGACTGTCGAACTCCACCAGTACGACCCTTTCCACATTACGATCTCCTTCAAGCACTTGAGGTTCACCACCGGCTATGGCGAATGTCGCCCCCCACTTCTCCAAGACGGGGCCAACCCTCGTCATGTACTCGTTGTAGAAATCCTCTGGATCGGTCACCACCAGTTCCGCGTAGATAAAACCTTTGCGTTGCATACCAGCACCTCTTTTTTGTTATGGAATTAATGGGTAGAACCCAGATAGGCAGCCCTTACGGCAGGATCGCTACGCAACTTGCTAGCAAGACCCTGAACGGAGATTCGGCCATTCTCGAGAACGTAGGCGTAGTCGCTTACTTCGAGGGCTGCGGCGGCAAATTGCTCGACCAACAGCATCGTCACACCCGTCGCCTTCAGTCGCTCGATGATACGAAACACCTCGTCCACCAGAATGGGCGCTAAACCCATGGACGGCTCATCGAGAAGAATCACTTCAGGCGCTAGCATCACTGCACGGGCCATGGCGAGCATCTGCTGCTCTCCGCCTGACAATGTGCCCGCCAACTGATTCCTCCGCTCCTGAAGTCGCGGAAACAGCTCAAGAGCACGTTCCAGATCCTGATTGATATCGCCCCTCGGTCGACTACGGATGAATCGAGGAAAAGCACCCAGTGTGATGTTGTCGATGACCGACAAGGTTGGGAAAACTCGACGCCCTTCCGGCGAGTGCGCCAGTCCGCATCTAGCTATCTTGTGTGCAGGTAGCCCCGCGATGTTTTTGTCCCCAAGCATGATCGAGCCCTCTTGGGGGCAGATCATTCCTGATAGGGCCCGCATGGTCGTCGTTTTCCCGGCGCCGTTACTGCCAATCAGGCTTACAACCTGACCTTTCGGAACTTCAAGACTGATACCATGTAAAACCTGGACTTTCCCATAACCTGCGTGCAAGTTTTTTACCGTAAGCATGGTCAGGCTTCCTTCTGAATCAGAACATGGGGTACGCCAGGCTCAGAGGATGGCTCCGGTTCCGGCTCAACCGCAGAACCACCCAGATATGCTTCAATTACTCGGGGATCAGACTGCACAACGGCAGGCTTACCCTCGGCAATCTTCTGCCCGAAATCGAGCACGGTGACCGTGTCGCAAATGCTCATGACCATGTCCATATGGTGCTCGATCAGCACGACGGTAACGCCGTGGTCTCGGATTTTCTTGATGATCTGTACCAGGTCCGCAATATCAGGTGCAGTCAGACCTGCAGCGGGTTCATCGAGCAGCAGCATTCTTGGCTTGAGTGCGAGGGCCCGGCCGATCTCAAGCAATCTTTGTTTGCCGTAAGGCAGGTTGCGCGCTTCTTCATCACGCAAGGACTTGAGCCCCATGAAGTCAAGAATGTTGAGTGCTTTATCCTTCGCTGCCTGTTGTTCTGTGCGATAGCCCGGAAGGTTCAACAGGATCGCCGGCAAGCCTCGATGGAATGTATGGTTGAACGCCACCAGCACGTTTTCGAGGACGCTCATTTCGCCGAACAGCTGGACGTTCTGAAACGTCCGTGCGATGCCGCCCAGTGCGATCTTCGAGGGTGGCCGCCCGACGATGGAGTGACCGTCGAAAACTGCCGCGCCAGCAATGGGCACGTAAATGCCGGTGATGACGTTCATCATCGTGCTCTTGCCAGAGCCGTTGGGGCCTATCAGTCCGTGAATGCTGCCACTGGTAATTGACAAGGTCACCTTGTTGAGTGCCTTCAAACCGCCAAACTGCATGACGATGTCTTTGGCCATGAACAGAGGTTCACTGCTTGATTGAGCAGACTTATCTGTCTCCCATAACGCAACAGCTCGGGGCTTGGACAGATTTGTTGCAGCAGATTGATCTGCTTTGAGCCTCACGAAAGGTGCTTTCAGAAAGCCCATGACGCCATTTGGTAGGTAATAGATCACGGCGAGCATCATCAAACCGAAGATCGTCAGCCGTTGTTCGGTGATGTCAGTGATGTTGAAGGCAAATACCACGAACACCGCGAGCGCCAAACAAGGTAGCGCGACTTGCCGAGGTGTAAACCGTTTTCGTACAAGCCCTGCTCCCACCGCCAGCGCGACAATTACAACCAGACCCACAACCAACGAATGGAACAACGCAAGATCGGAAAGCCAGTTAGGAAGCAACACCACCACGGACGCGCCCAGAATGGCGCCCACCCGACTCTTTTTACCACCCAGGATCAATGCAAGCAGGAACAGGACATTGAGCTCGAATCCAAATCCGTTCGGAGCAATGTACTCCTCCGAATAGCTGAACAAGCTGCCGGCAAGCCCTGCAAATGTGGCACTGATGACGAACGCCAGCACCTTGTAGCGATACACGTTGACTCCCATGCAGTCTGCAGCCACCGGACTGCCTCTGAGCGCCTCAAACGCTCGCCCTAATGGAGAGCGCAGGATTCGGGTCACGGCGATAAATGACAAGACAACCGCTGCGAGAACGACGTAGTAGAACTCCTCAGAAGTGAGCCTGTGGTCAAAAAACACCGGCTTCTGCACCTGCAACCCTTGAGGGCCATTAGTAAGAAAATCCATCTCGTTTATGAGGATCATGATGATGGTCGAAAACGCGAGGGTGACCATTGCAAGGTACGGCCCGGTAACACGCAACGCCGGGAAGGCTAACAACCCGCCAAAGACCGCCGTGACCGCCATGGCCGCGGGCACTGCTGCATAGAATGGCAAGCCAAGCTTCGTCGAAATCAAACCCGCCGTGTACGCGCCTACGGCAAATAGTCCGGCGTGCCCGAGAGATACTTCTCCCGTATACCCGACCAGAATATCCATGCCAAAGAGAAGCACTGCGTAAATCCCGATAACTACAACGAGGTGCAGGTAATAAGGATTTTGGAATGCCTGGGGTAATGCAGCTGCCAGCACAAGCAAAAGGCAGCCGAAGATGAGTTGGACGTTTCGCATACTCACACCTTCTTGATCGCGGCCCTGCCGAAGATACCGGCGGGCTTAATCATCAATACAATGAGCAACAACACCAGACCTGGGACGTCCTTGTAACCGGTCGACAGAAAGAAGCCTGTCGCGGTCTCAGTGACCCCAAGAATGATGCCCCCTACGATGACGCCGACACCGGACGTCAATCCGCCAATGATCGCCACCGCGAAAGCCTTCAAGCCCAGCGCCACGCCCATGCTTGCTCCGGTCAATGTCAACGGAGCGACCAAAATGCCCGCGAACGCGGCGGTCATGGATGAGAGCGCGTAGGAGAACGTGATGACGGATCCGGTGTTGATACCCATCAGTCCGGCCGCGTCTCGATCAGAGCTGGTAGCAACCACCGCTTTACCGAAAATGGTCTTGCGATTGAAGAACTCGACGGCAAGCATCAGCAGAATGGCCCCGCCCACTACCAGCAGCTCCATCGGCATCACGAATGCGCTACCGATCTGCAGCGGTGTCTCAGGAAGTGGAGAAGGAAACTTCATGTCATCCTTGCCCCAAATATTTTCCGCCACGTTCTTGAATATGATTGCCAGGGCAATCGTCGACATGATCCAGCCGAATTCCGATTTGATTTTCATCGCTGGACGCACCGCGATCCGTTCAACGACCACGCCTTGTAAGGCGCCGAAAAGCATGACCAGCGGAATCGCGGCCCAGTATCCTACGTAGGGATAAAGCGTTAGGCCCACCAGTGCTCCGAGTGCAAGCGCCTCGCCCTGACCGAAGTTCAATGTAGTGGAGGTCGCAAACGTTAGTTGGTATCCGAAGGCGATTACCGCGTAGATCATGCCCATAGAGATACCGCTGAGCAGCACTTGTAACAGTAGCCCGTCCATAGATATGTCCTCCCCTGCGGGGGTCGATATATAGGGGCAGCGGAGACTTCCGCTGCCCACTTGTCAGCTCGGCAAACTAAGGTTTGTTCCGATCGGATTCATAGGCGTAAACAACGCGACCGTTCTTGATCTCACCGATAACCGCAACGGCAGGAGTCTTGAATGCTTCGTGGTCGGTTTTGGAGAATGGCTTGTCATATGTCATTACCAGCCCCTCGACCGGCTTTTGCAGGTCTTCCAAGGCTTCCTTGATCTTGGCGCCATCGGTCGAACCAGCCTGCTCAATGGCAGCTGCCAGGATGTAAACGCAGTCATATCCTTGTGCTGCCCACACTGGGCCAGGGATCCGGTCGACAGCGTAAGTCTTGAGGTAGTTTTCAATGAATGCTTTACGCTTATCTGTAGCGCCATCAAGGATGAAGGTCTGTGGCATCCTCACCCCTTCAGCATTGGCACCTGCGTTTTCAGAAAAGTTAGGCATCGACAGCGTCCAACTGCCGACCATTGGGACTTTCCAACCGAGCTTGGCCATACCATTCGCAATTTGCGCGAGCTCCGGCCCGATCCCGTAGGTCAATATCGCCTCGGCACCCCGCATACGCGAACGTAACAATTGCGGCGTCATGTCGACGTCCTTGATATTGAATTTTTCAACGGTTACAGGCTCGATACCTTTTTCCTTGAGCACTGCTTCCAAGTCGGCACGACCCAATTGGCCGTAGTTAGTGGAATCAGCAAGGATGGCCACTTTCTTGAACCCACGAGTCTCCACCGCTTCTTTCACTATCATTTCGGCCTGAATGCGATCAGGGAGCGAAACCCTGAAGATGTAGCTGTCAGGCAGGAAGGTCTTGGTGACTTCGGTTCCCGACGGGCCAGGAGTCACAACCGGAATCTTGGATTCCTGGTAGAAACGTTGGCTGGCGAGCATTACACCAGTGTTGATCACACCCACCGCTGCGACGATTTTGTTGTTGTAGATCAGGTCTTGGGCAACCTGATTTCCGCGTTCGTTTTTCGCCTCATCGTCGCGCTCGACCAGTTCCAGTGGCCGACCCAGAACCCCGCCTTTATCGTTTATTTCTTTAACTGCCATCCGCATAGCGTCTCGCATCGAAACGCCCATCGGAGCTGACGCACCTGTGTATGGGCCGGGAGCACCAATTTTGATCGGGTCTACCGCCATGGCGTTCATGGCCAACAACAGGGTTGAAACAGTCAAAGTAGTACGCAGTAGAGCTCGCATGATTTGTCTCCGTTGTTATTGTTTTCAAATCTTTTGGCGAAACGTTAATTAATGAATGTGGAGGCCTCCATTCACATCGAGCACTACTCCAGTGACATAACTCGCCATATCGGACACGAGATAGAGACATGCATTGGCTACTTCCACCGGTTGGCCAATGCGCCCTAACGGCGTCGCAACGAGTGTCGCTTTACGATTTTCATCAGAGAGCCTTCCTGCGATCAGGTCAGTCTCAATCAATCCCGGAGCAACGGCGTTAACTCGAATGCCATCTGGCGCAAGCTCTCGTGCCAGCGCTTTCGCCAAGGTTTGAATGCCGCCTTTGGCCGCTGAGTAATGAGCCCCGCCCATGACGCCGCCGCCACGCTGGGCTGAAACCGACCCCATGCAAACGATGCTTCCACTGCCTGCTTTGCGCATATGAGGCACCACCGCCTTTGACATGTTGAACGCGCCGCGCAGGCTTACGTCCATCACCAGGTCGTAACCCTCATCATCGATGTCCAACAGCCGTCGCGGCTGACTGACTCCGGCGTTATTGACCAGGATGTCGATCTGCCCGAGAGCTTCGACAGCCTGCTCAACCACTTTTTTACAACGCTGAGAATCCCTGACGTCACACACAAAGCCTTGATGAGGGAAACCCAGCGTGTCGGCGGCGATCTGAAGTTTGTCGGCGGCGATGTCTAGCAGAACGACCTTGGCGCCCTCCTCTGTAAACCGCTTGGCAATGGCCCAACCAATGCCATTGAGCGATCCCGCTCCCGTCACCAGCGCCACTTTGTCTTTGAGCAACATATCGGTATCTCCTCCCGTTGCCGGCATTTGTCGGCTCCCAGGTTCAGTGGATGTGCAGCCCGCCATTGACGTCGAGAACGACGCCCGTCACGTAGCTTGATAGGTCAGACGAGAGGAAAAGACAGGCGTTTGCGATGTCTATGGGAAGAGCTAGGCGCCCCAACGGAGTCGTGGCCAACGCTGCCTGCCGGCCTTCGTCGGTGAGCTTGCCCACGAGTAATTCGGTGTCGACCAACCCGGGAGCGATGGCGTTGACACGAATACCGTCGGGCGCCAACTCGCGAGCCATCGCTTTTGCAAGGGTCTGAGTGGCCCCCTTTGCGGCCGCGTAATGGGGGCCGCCCAACACACCTCCGCCCCGTTGAGCGGCCACTGACCCCATGTTCACGATGGCACCACTGCCGCAGGCACGTAGATGGGGCACCACTGCTCTGGACATGTTGAACGCGCCACGCAGACTAACGTCCATTACAAGATCGTAATCATCCATCGTACTTGCCATCAGCTTGAACGGCTGACTGACACCGGCATTGTTGATTAGGATGTCTACCCGCCCGAATACCTGGATGATTGCATCAACTGTTTGCTGACAAGCGTCGGGGGATCGAACATCACAGCTGTAGCCGATGCTTTCGTTTCCGAGCTCCTGAACAGCAATGTCAATCACACCAGGGTCGAGATCGAGGATCGCCACCCGAGCGCCGTTTTCGATGAATAGCTGAGCGGTAGCCCAGCCGATACCTTTTAACGAAGCGCCACCTGTGATGATGGCGGTCTTTCCTTTGAGTAACATGGTGATCTCCCTTGCTCTTGTTTTCGGAGAAGTCGTGATGCGCTCAAACGATAAGAATTACCGATCCACTCGTTTTGCCTGAAGCGAGATCTTCGTGAGCGGTGCCCGCCTCTTTCAGCGGATATTGATGGTCAACGCGAATGCGCAGAGCGCCAGACTTGATCAACGCAAAGAGCTCGCTTGCCCCTCGTTGGAAATCAGCAGCTTCAGCGACGTAATGCGAAATTGTCGGACGGGTAATGAACAAAGAACCTTTGTTTCGCAGGTAGGCGAGATCTATCGGAGCGACGTCCCCGGATGCCCAGCCGAACGACACGATCAGACCGAAACGCTGTGCGCAATCTAACGATTTTTCGAAGGTTTCCTTACCGATAGACTCGAACACCACGCTCACGCCTTTACCGTCAGTCAACTTCTTGGTGACTTCCAGGAAATCGGCTTTCTCGATATCCACCGGATGAGCACAGCCATATTCTTTGAGAATTTGCACTTTCTCTTGCCCAACGCAGGTACCGATAACATTGGCGCCGAGATGGGACAGCCACTGACAGAGGATAAGCCCAACCCCTCCGGCCGCTGCGTGAACCAGCACCCAGTCGCCAGACTTGATATCTTTCAGACGTGTAGCCAAGTACCAAGCCGTCAGCCCCCGAAACAATGCTCCGGCAGCGGTGATTGAATCCAGGCTCTGGTCTGGCAGTTTGAACACCCGCTCAGCAGGAACATTTCTTTTCTCTGCGTAGGCCCCAGGCGTAAGAAAGTGATAAACCACTTTGTCGCCCTCAGTCAGACCAGTGACCGATTTGCCTACTTTTTCGATGACCCCGGCAGCGGCAAATCCCAGGCCACTCGGAAGTTTAGGAAGCGCAAGCAGGCCGGAACGTAATTGGGTGTCAATGAAATCGACGCCAACGGCTTCTTGGCGAATCTGAACTTCGTTATCGCCTAACTCAGGCAACTCGATTTGTTGCCATTGAAGCACTTCCGGGCCCCCTGTCCGTTCGACGATAAGTGCGCCTATTAAATTACTCACTCTGATACCTCGCTTAAAAAGCCCGTGGGATTTGTTTATTGCGCCGTCCAACCACCGTCCACCATCAAGCTTGCCCCGGTCACCATCCGAGCTGCAGGACTGGCGAGGTAGAGAGCAGCACCGACGATGTCCTCAACTTGGGCCATATGGCCAAGAGGGATTTTGGAGACGAGGAATTGATGCTTTTCAGGCGTGTTGACGATGCTGCGAATAAGAGGTGTATCCACGAATGTGGGAGCAATACTGTTTACCCGCAACCCACGGTCTGCAAACTCAATCGCCATCGCCTTCGTCAGGCCTTCAACAGCATGCTTGGTCATGCAATACACAGTTCGATTCGGAGAACCAACATGCCCCATTTGAGAGGTGATGTTGATGACCACACCGGGGGCGTCCGATTGCGAGCTGAGCATTTTCTTCGCCGCAGCTTGAGCAGTGACAAAGCAGGCCCGAACGTTGAGATTGAGCATGGCATCCAAGTGCTCGTCACTGACTTCCACCATCGGCTCGGGGAAGTTTGTGCCAGCGTTGTTTACCAGGATGTCGAGGGCGGGAAGCTCATCGATCAGCGCACGTATGGCGCTGGTGTCGGTGACATCGCAAACCGCTACGGTTGCCTCGCCACCTTGGGCGCGAATGTAAACGGCTATGGGGTCGAGAGGATCACGGTTGCGGCCAACCAGGATGACGTGGGCGCCGGCATTGGCGAAAGTAAGGGCAATGCCCTCACCGATTCCGCCGCCTGCACCTGTAATCAAGGCGGTTTTGCCATCCAGACGGAAGCTTGGGGATACGAAAGGTACTGGGTCAGAATACACAGCGGGCTCCTTTTATTTTTATATGGCGCCATTACCGTTTTGGTGAAATTGAGGTTACCGCCGGCTGGCAATATCGACCAATTCAATTATCATTAGGATTATGCAATCTAATCTAATAATGAGGCCTGCATGTCCACGCCCCTTGACCCCCACCCTTTACCGAACGTGAATCTGAAACTGTTGCAGGCATTTATGCTTGTGGCAGAGCACGGAAGTTTTCGGCAGGCAGCCGACCTGACGCACAAATCTCAGTCAGCTGTGACCAGCCAGATCAAGCAGCTGGAAAGTCAGTTGGGCGTTCAACTTTTTCATCGAACAACTCGTCAGGTGAGTCTTACAGCCTCAGGAGTTGAACTGCTGGAAAGTGCGAAGCGAGCGGTGCATGAGGTCGAGCGGGGGTTGCGGCGTATACAGGAAACGACGGATTTGAAGCGCGGCCGAATTTTTCTGGCCTGTTCAACCACCGTTGCTGCAACTCGGTTGGCGAAAATCCTCGCCGCATTCGAAAGCGATTATCCAGGGATCGAAGTATTCGTTCGTGAACTGACCTCCGGGGACATGCATGACAGCATTCGCAAAGGTGAAGTGGATTTCGGCATCGGACCGGTCAGTGACTTACCAGATTTCAACTGTGAAACGATCCTCACAGAAAATCTGTACGCGCTAGTTCCGAAGAAGCTGCACGAGGCAGGAGGGTCAACCATCACGATGACCGACCTCGCCCAGATGCCTCTGCTGCTGCTCAACCTCGCGACAGCACTGCGGGCAGTTGTCGATGACACTGCCAAACAGCTCGGCCTGGAATTGAAGACGCGCTACCAGTTCAATCAGGCGCAGACGCTGATATCAATGGCTAATGCGGGACTGGGTGCTGCAGTTTTACCTGCTGTGGTATTACCGGATGATCCCCATCCCGACACACATGAAATGCTGATCATCGAGCCAGAGCTCATGAGGCAAGTGGCCATAATCACGATCAAGGGCCGATCAATGTCACCTGCCGCATCCCGCCTGGCTCAGCTCGTGCGCCTTTTGATAACAGCGCCACACTCGATTGACCGTCAGCGCAACAGGAGCTGACGGTCGACGTTTAGTTACTCAATGCATTGATGATGCGCCTTGCACGAGAGAGCACTGGCGCATCGATCATCTGCCCATCCAGCTTGAAAGCTCCACCCTGGGTTTCAGCAGCCGACAGCACACGGTTTGCCCAACTAACTTCGTCTGCTTCCGGCGTCAACGCTTCATGAATAACCACCACTTGCTTAGGATGGATGCATAAAACGCCGCCAAAGCCCATCTCCAACGCGGTCTGCACCGCACGGGTCAAACCTGGCAAGTCGTTTATCGACGGGAACACACCATCTAGCGGCGAGGCCAAGCCGTAAATTCGAGACTGCACAATAACGGAAACCCTAAGGTGATCGAGTACAGTCAGCGCGCCTGGCGAACCGTCTTTCAGACCCAAGTCCAGAGCCATGTCGATGGCGCCAAAGCAAAGCCTTTCCAACCCTGGCACGGAGCAAAGTTCAGGGAGATTCATTACACCGAGAGCGGTTTCGATAATAGGCAGAATCGGCTTTCTAGTTTCAGCTGCGTTCGCCAGTTGAGCGCGCGTTTCCGTTTTTGGCAGCATGATTCCTATGACGCCCTGATGTTCTTTGCAAAAAGCGAGATCAGCCTCGTGCTGCACATGACCGGGTGAGTTCACGCGAACCAAAACTGTGGCCTGAGGATGGCTGAGCAGATACTCACCTAACGACTCACGAGCACTGCTTTTGGACCCTTCCTCTACAGCATCTTCGAAATCAACGATGACACGGTCTGCCCCACTGGCGAGCGCCTTTTCATATCGCTCGGGTCGATCACCCGGTACGAAGAGCGCAGAGCGCACCAGATCATATCCTGCAGTACTGACTGAAGCGTTGTTCATAATTACTTCCACCGTCACGTCGAATGGGTTAAGCGAACCCGATTTCGCCAAGTTGGCCAATGCCGCCTTTATTGCCTGCCCAAACCGCAGCTCTTCCCTCCTCTTCAACACGTCCTCCTACGATCAAAGCATCGCCAGCTATAAGAGGTCGGACGCCTTTAAAAGCAAAAGTTCGGACAGTCACTTCAGGCGCAAATTTCGAAAATGCACGCATGACCAACGTTGCAGTCAGTGGCCCGTGCACGACTAATCCTGGGTAGCCCTCAACCTCGGTCACATATCGCCAGTCGTAGTGGATACGGTGAGTATTGAAGGTCACCGCTGAATAGCGAAACAGCAACGTAGGACTCGCGTCGATTTCCTCGGTCCATTCAGCGTCAGGTAAGGGATCGCCTTCTGCCACAATGGCTTGGGTAGCGACCCGATAGACGATGTCTTGTTCCTCAATCAACGCGGTGTCTTCATCCTGAAGGTACTCATGGCGAACTTTCACAAACAGCAGCGAGCCAGTCCGACCTTGTTTCTCCTTGATGTCTTCGATCGTAGAACGACGGTGGACAAGCCCGCCAACCAGTAGAGGCTTTATGAACGACAGTCGACCACCCGCCCACATCCGGGTTCGGTCCCCTGCAGCAGGAAGGAAGTCCCCCGTCACCGGGTGTCCGTCCGAACGCAGAGATTCAGTGAATGCAAGATCTTGAAAGTATGCCCAATGCCATAACAGTGGTAACGGGCTACCATCAGCCGGCGCTTGTTCATTCAAGGTTACGGCCAGCTTGGCCACATGCTTCGAGGTAATAACTTCTGCGCGCTCTTGAGTTTTACCGATCCATTCTGAGTATTCCACACACCCTCCTCAGGCTAGCGCTGCGCCATTTTTCAAATCTCGGCCGCCCGCGTTTTTGGTTGAGCGAGCGTCTTCCAAAACCATGTCCGCACCTTTTTCCGCAATCATGATGGCTGGAGCATTGGTGTTACCCGAACAGATACTTGGCATGATGGACGCGTCGATCACGCGAAGACCCTCGACACCTCGTACACGCAGTCTTGAGTCGACTACTGCAGTCTGATCATTCCCCATCCGGCAAGACCCGACCGGGTGATACATCGACTGACCAAACTTTCTCAAATAGTCGAGGAGCTGCTCATCTGTCTGCACCTGCGTGCCTGGCATGGTCTCCTTGACGACATGTTGGGCAAGCGGCTGGGCGGCGTAGATCTTGCGCATCCAGCGAATACCTGCGATCAACGCCTTGCAGTCATCTTCGTGGGTCAGGTAGTTCATGAGAATGTCTGGATCGTCATACGGGTTCGCAGAATTCAGGCGTATATGACCCCGCGATTTTGGTCGAATCTGGCTGCAAGACGCGGTAACGACAGGGATCTTCTCCGGCACGATTTTGCCGTCTTCAGTCACGACGATGCTAAATGGTCTGAATTGAATCTGCAGGTCAGGTGAGATCATGGATGGATCGGATTTGACGAAGCAGCAGACCTGGGCGGCCGCCGAAGTCAGTAGCCCTTTGCGGGAGCCAACGTATTGCAGGACATGAGGGATCAGGCGCCAGCCTTGAATCTCATGGTTGATAGAAAACTTCGGCGTTACCTGATTCAGAAAATGAACATAAGCATGGTCGTGAAGGTTTTCTCCAACCCCCGGTAGATCATGGACAACATCGATGCCGTGGCTACGCAGATGATCTGCAGGGCCTACGCCTGAAAGCATCAGTAACTGAGGCGAGGCGATAGTGCCGCCGCTGAGGATGATCTCTTTCGCGTAGACATCCCGCTTTTGCTTGCTGCCCTTAATGGCGAAGTGCACGCCGACAGCCCGTTTTCCTTCAAACAAAATTCGCTCGGCATGCGCGTTCACCTGTACTTCAAGGTTGGTACGGCTGCGAATCGGCTTTAGAAAGGCGGTAGATGCAGACTGTCGCACACCGTTCTCCATGGTCATTTGCGGGTAGCCGACACCGTACTGCTGAGCACCGTTGAAATCCTTATTGAACGGAATGCCGATTGCCTTCGCTGAATCGATGAAGGTTAGCGAGGCCACGTGCGGGTTCACCACGTCAGAAATCGCAAGCTCACCGGTGGCGCCATGAAACTCATCGCCCCCCCCCCGCAACTGACGCTCGCTTTTCTTGAAGTAAGGGAGCACATCCGACCAGCCCCAGCCTTCGTTACCTTCATCGCGCCAGGCATCGTAGTCATGCGAATTGCCTCGCATGTAAACCAGCCCGTTAATAGAGCTGGAACCACCTAGCGTCTTGCCGCGAGGGCAGTACAGCGTACGGTTGTTGAAACCCGGCTCCTTTGCCCCCTGATATCGCCAGTTCACCTTCTTGTTCGAAAACAGTCGGGTCATCCCAGCCGGAATCTTGATCCACAGAAGGTCATCCGATGGGCCAGCCTCCAAAAGCAGGACACGTTTGGTCGGGTCAGCGCTGAGTCGGTTTGCCAACACGCAGCCCGCCGAGCCTGCCCCTACGATGATGTAGTCATAGGTCGATGTGTTCATTTCTTCACCCCTATCAATTGTTTTTGTCGGAGCTGGCCGATCAAATCAGCCCGGTAAGGTAAAACACGGTGATCACGACAAATGCCGCCATGGTTTTAAAAATCGTAAGAATGAAAATATCGCCGTAGGCCTGTCGGTGGGTTAGCCCAGTCACCGCCAATAGCGTGATGATTGCCCCGTTGTGCGGCAGCGTATCCATTCCGCCTGCTGCGATGGATGCGACGCGGTGCATCACTTCGGCAGGTATCGCATGTTGCTGAGCAAGCGCGATGAAGTGGTCACCCAGCGCACCCAGGGTCAGGCTTAAGCCTCCGGACGAAGACCCGGTAATGCCTGCAAGCACGTTGACACTGACGGCCAGGTTGATCAGCGGATTTTCAATATTTGAAAGCGTGTCGGCCACCAGTTTGAAACCCGGCAGCGCCGCAATGACCGCCCCAAAACCGTATTCCGACGCCGTATTCATGCCGGCGAGCAGCGAACCGGTAACGGCTATTTGAGTCGAGTTCGTGAACTTGCCCCGGATTCTGCCCCAGCCCAGCGCCAGGGTGGCCAGAATACCCAGGGCCAATGCACCTTCAACAGCCCACACTGCGGCCATTTTGGTGACATCCTGCGTCACTGCGGCGAAGTCAGGACGGAACGACACAAGCACCTGACTGCCTGCGCCGTAGTAACTCAAAATCAGATCGAGCAACAGCTTGTTGCCTACCCCGACGATGACCAATGGCAAGATGGCAATCCATGGACTGATCATGGCCTCATCAGTAGGCGGCTCAGGCTCGTTGTAATGCCCTGTGCCATAACCCTCGCCCTTGGCCATCAAACTTCTACGACGCATTTCCAGGTAGGTGATGCCGCAGCCAGCGATGAAAATGGCGCCGATAATCCCAAGCCAAGGAGCAGCGTAGGCATCAGTGCCGAAAAAGGCCGTGGGAATAATGTTCTGGATCTGAGGGGTACCTGGCAGCGAGTCCATGGTGAACGTAAACGCACCCAAGGCAATGGTTGCCGGGATCAAACGTTTGGGAATGTTATTGCGGCGGAACAGCTCCGCCGCAAACGGATAAAGCGCAAAGACCACAACGAACAGAGATACGCCGCCATAGGTCAGCACCCCGCCCACGCAAACGATGCAGGAGATCGAGTAGCTGCTACCGAAGACTTTGGAAATGGCATTCACAATTGATCGTGCAAAACCCGAAACTTCGATCAGTTTCCCAAAAACTGCGCCGAGCATGAACACCGGAAAGTAGAGCTTCAGCAGCCCGACCATCTTGTCCATGAACAGCCCGCTGTAAGCAGGCGCAACCATCGAAGGCTCTGTAAGAAGCACCGCAGCCAACGCCGCAATCGGAGCAAACAGGATGACGCTAAAGCCCCTGTAAGCCACGAACATCAAGAATCCTAGCGATGCCAGGCAGATCAATAAACTACTCATACAGATCGCTCGCTTTTATTTTTTTAAGTCGCACGTTCCGTTGTCAGTGGTGTTATTCCCTAGGAACCACCGACAATTCCACTGTCACGTAATGCACCGATTTGCTGGTCGCTCAGTCCCAATACATCAGCAAGAACTTCATCGGTGTGCTCACCTAGCTCGGGAGCAGGTTGCACAGCTTGACGAGACATGTGACCGAACCTGAGCGGCGTACCAGCCGCCAAATGCTCGCCAACGCCAGGTGTCTGAATACGCTCGAAGATAGGGTTGTCCAGGGAGACACGCTTATCTTCTTGGAGCAACTGTCGTACCGTGCGATATGGCCCGTAAGCCACTCCATGCTGGATAAAGTGCGCCTCAATCTCAGCGAGTGGTCTTTTGATGCACCACTGTTTGATCAATGCGGCCAGCAATTCGCGTCCTTCGAAACGGTCAGCTTCGCTGTCGAAGTTCACTCCCAGAGCTGCTTCCAAGGATTGCACTGCGCTCTGCAAGTCGCAGGCTTTCACCAAGGCGCGCCATTGGCGTGCCGAGATGGCCACGATCATCACTCGCCGGCCGTCTGAGGTCGCGAAATCGTGTCCAAAGGCGCCGTACAGGTAATTGCCGAGAGATTCACGCTGTTGCCCAATCAGCTCGGACTCCGTCAAGAGACCGAGATTAGAGAGCGTCGAAAACGCACTGTCAGACAGAGCCAGACGAATCTCAGCACCTTCTCCGCTTCCCTGCCGGCGAGCCAGTGCGGCTACGATTGCGGTCGCAGCCTGGTTGGCACAGATAACGTCCCATGCGGGAAGTGTGTGGTTGACCGGACGATCGGGTGAACCCGTCCCCGTCAACATCGGATAACCAGTCGCGCAGTTGACGGTGTAATCCACCGCCGTGCTCCCATCGAAATTGCCTTCGATGGTGCAGGAGATCAGATCCGGCCGAAGTTCTGAAAGTGTTTTGTGGCTCAACCAGGGCGTACCGATATTGGTCAGCAGAATGCCTCCTGCCTCACCCGGCGCGCCAACAAGACGTTGCAGCAGTTCACGTCCTTCGGGGCGCTTGATATCGATCGCAACAGACTTCTTGGCTTTGTTCAGACTCGTCCAGTAGATGCTCCGGCCCTCAGGCATCATCGGTAGACGCTGATAGTCGAGGCCTCCGCCAATCAGATCCACGCGTATAACCTCCGCACCCAATTGCGCCAAGGTCATCCCGCACAGAGGAGCTGCGATGAACGCCGAGCTTTCGATAACCCGAACGCCTTTGAGCAGATCGTAGTTCATGCGCGTTCAGCCCTCTGGGAGCGAAGGTTGATCGCATTCTGCTTAGTGGGTACGAGGCAAGCACGCGTGAAACTCATGCACACCGTGCCGTCTTGATTAAACGCTTCGGTGCGCGTAGTCACAATGCCCTGCCCCGGTCTCTTGGCGCTTTCACGCACCTCTGTCACTTCAGAGCGGGCATAAAGTGTGTCACCGGGAAAAACCGGTGCACTGAGCGTGATGTCCTTCCAACCCAAGTTGGCGATCGCATTGAGGCTGACGTCATCAACAGTTAGGCCCAATACGATTGCAACGGTCAGACCACTATTGATGAGCGGGCGACCGAACTCGCTCATCGAAGCAAAGTTGGCGTCGCAATGCATCGGGTGGCGATTCATCGTCATAAGACTGAACTGGATGTTGTCAGCCTCTGTGACAGTCCTACCCGGCCAGTGACGATACGCATCACCGACCTTGAAGTCTTCTAGAAAACGTCCAGGCATGGGAAATTGAGTTTCCATCATTCTCTTCCTTATTCTTTGAACAGCTCTGATTGTCAGCCGAGAACAAATGGATCCGGCGTCTCAAGGGCGGTACTGATCCAGACACTCTTGGTCTGCAGGTAGGAGTAGATAGCGTTCTGGCCATTTTCATGACCGACACCTGAGCGCTTGAATCCACCAAACGGTGCCATGTAGCTCACTGCTCGGTACATGTTCACCCAGACCATCCCGGCCTGAAGACGCTCGGACATCACCAATGAGCGACGCATATCCTGAGTCCAGACACCAGCGGCCAATCCATAGGGCGTGTCGTTGACGATAGCAATTGCGTCCTCCTCATCCTTGAACGGGATGACGCAAAGCACAGGGCCGAAGACTTCCTCGCGAGCGATGCGCATCTGGTTGTTGACGCCGGTGAAGATCGTCGGCTCGACGAACAGGCCGTTCCCGCACTCAGGCTTGGTCGATGGGTTGCCACCCAAGCGGCATACCGCACCTTCATCCTTCGCGATGGCGATGTAGTCCAGAATTTTTTGATACTGCGCGGGGGTGGTTACAGGGCCAACCTGGGTAGTGGGCAACATCGGATCACCCATCTTCGCCGTGCGTGCGAAGGCCAGCAGCTTTTCCACGAACTCATCGTGGATCGACTCTTGAACGAGTAGACGAGAACCAGCGACACATGTCTGACCTGTTGCCGCCATGATCCCACCGACCACGCCTTTTACAGCGTTGTCGAGATTGGCATCGTCGAACACGATATTGGGCGACTTGCCGCCGAGTTCCAGCGTGACCTTTTTGAAATTCTTGGCTGCAGACTCGTAGATTTTCTGCCCGCCGTATTCGCTACCGGTAAATGCAATCTTCTCTACGTCCGGATGGGTCACCAGAGGCTCGCCAACTTCGAGACCAAACCCTGTGACGACGTTTACTACGCCCGCTGGGAAACCTGCTTTTTCAACGAGCTTCGCAAGCTCCAGGGCCGACGCTGAGGTGAACTCCGACGGCTTGAGCACAAACGTATTACCTGCCGCTAGACCAGGGGCAAGCTTATTCACGGCCAGCAACAGTGGCGAGTTCCAGGCGGTAATGGCTACGCAAACGCCAAGAGGTTCGTAGCGGGTAAAGGTGAAGGTGTCGGCTTTGTCGATAGGCAACACCCCGCCTTCAATTTTGTCAGCAAGGCCGCCAAAATAGTAAAAATACTGAGGCAGGTAACGAACCTGGCCACGCATTTCGGCAAGCAGTTTGCCGTTGTCTGCCACTTCAGTAGCGGCCAGATGCTCTACGTTTTCCGCGATAAGATCGCCCAGCCGACGCAGCAACTGCCCACGGACACTTGGCTTCATCTTCGACCATTCGGGAGAGTTAAAAGCTGCTTTCGCTGCAGCGACAGCTCGCTCAGCATCGGCAGCACGGCCGCGAGGCAGGGTCGCCCAGGTTTCGCCCGTATAAGGGTTTTTAGTTTCGAAGGTTTCGCCCGCAGCGGCATCAATCCATTCACCACCAACGTACATTTTATAATTAGTCATTTTGATTCCCGTAATCTTTGATTGGTCAGATAACTTTGCTGGCTTTAAGCGCTTGCAGGACTTCTGGAGAAACGCCCAGGAGCCGGCTCAACACTTCCTCAGTACTCGACCCAAGCGAGGGGCCGGTGGAGACAAAAGCAGCGGGCGTTTCGGAAAGACGAGGCATTGCATTAGGCAGAACAAGTTCGCCGATACGCGGGTCTTGTACGCGAATCAAGTTCTCACGCTCTGCAAATTGAGGGTCTTCAAAGATATCCGCGATGGAGTTCACAGGGCCTGCCGGAACCTGACCTTGTACACACACTTCAAGAAGTTCTTCCTGGGTGAAACCGGACACCCAAAGTGCGACGAGCGCGTTGATCTTCGCTCGATCCTTCACACGATCAGGGCTGGTCGGGTATTCGATTGCGAGTTTTGGAGTGCCCATTGTCTGCGCGAGACGCTGAAACATTCGATCATTGCTGCAAGCCAGCGCGATCCATTTCTCATCTTTCGTCTGATAGTGGCTATGTGGTACGACGTTAATGGTATCGGCACCCATGCGCTCACGAACGTATCCATACTTGGCATACACCGGCGCGATCTCATCCAACAACCTGAAGACCGATTCATACAGTCCGATATCGACGTATTGACCAATACCGCCAGCTTCAACGGAGCGAAGGGCCAGCAGGACGCCGATGGCTCCCCACATGCCTGAGATGTAGTCAGCAAGCGAGGTAGAACCAGGTACGACTGGCGGGCCGTCTTTCTCGCCTGCGAGAAAGGCCAGGCCCCCGAATGCATGCGCAATGCGAGCGAATCCAGGTTCGCCTCGCTTCGGGCCAGTTTGACCGTAGGCGCTGACACGGAGCATGACCAGTTTGGGATTGATCTCTCGCAGGGACTCGAAGCTGAGACCCCACTTCTCCAGCGTTCCTGGACGGAAATTTTCCAGAACGACGTCCGACTTAGCCACAAGCTGTCTAAATAGGTCAGCACCTTGCTCGGAGCGCAGATCGAGCGTGACAGATTTTTTGTTCCTGGCTTCGCTGAGCCAGACCATGCTGTCGCCACATTCAGTAGGCGTACCGAATTTTCGCAGGGTATCCCCACCTTCCGGCTGCTCGATCTTAATGACCTCTGCACCAAAATCCGCAAGGATGGTTCCGCAAAACGGAGCCGCAACGAACGTAGCGATGTCCAGTACGCGGACACCGGCCATAGGCTGATTATTATTTGTCTGGCCCAATTGAATTTCCTCAGCTAGCTGATCATTGACGGGTGCAGGGAGCTACGCCGCCGAGCTAAGAAAATCGTAAGAGATTGCCTCCGAAAGCACTAATTGAATAATCATTCTTATTATTCAATTTTAGAGATCAATTGAGTTTAGAGGCATCGCAGGTGATGCTGAGGCACGAAAACATTGGGATTAAGAACCACCAACCGCCTACGATCACATTGACGCGAAGCATGGCAAGCTTATGACTATTCTCGAAAATGAGCTTATAAAAGCTGGATTGGTAAAATTTCGACCCTAATCTGTTTCCGTCGTGCCTGCTTGATCTTGAAGTCGATGGGCACGCTGACCCACCCGTCTACGGCGATATCTCCCTGCTTGACCGGAACAAAACTCCAGCGCTTGACCGCCGCCAACGCAGCGTCGTCGAGTTGATCGCGGCCGCTGCTTTTCTGGAGCTGGACCTCACCGGGTTTGCCGCTGGCCAGGACATGCACCCGCAACAACACCGTGCCTTCCCAGCCGCGGCGCATTGCCAGCGACGAATATTCCGGCGCTAGATTTTTCAAGTAACCGGCGCTAGCCGAAGGGGCGCCACCGGTTGCGGCGGAGCTGCAGGTGCCGGTGGCAGCTCCACCACCGGCGGCGCGGGCTGGGAAAACTCGATGGTCATCGGCGGAATCTCCGGCGGCACCACGGGCAATACCGGCGCGGGCGCCTGGTTGACCCAGACAATCACCGCGCCATGCAGCACCAGGACGCCCCTCCCCAGCAAGAGCCCTTCGCGACGACTCGATACGCGTTTGGGCGTGGTGTGCAACCGTGACAACGCCAAAGATTCGCGGAACACCCGGCCAAGATCCAACAGCTCGCCACTCGGCAGCGGGTGCCGGAATACCTCCAGGCCACGGGTGGCGCTTTGAACATTGCCCATTGATTGACTCCTGTAAATGTCCAAATTGAACACGCGCCAGATCCTGGGCTAACGCGCCGATTCCGATTGCGTCAGCGTCAACGGCGTTGGAGAAAACAGCTGCTGATCCGTCAGCGTCTTAACCTCGACTCGATGGGGGAAAATCTTCTTTGCCACGAACAAATCGTCGACTTGCTGCAGGGCCTGGATGTCTTGCGCCTCGACCGGGACCAGCGACTCGTCGCCCCAACTGCGCAAGGTCTGCGAGACTTCAAGGGGAATGTCGTTAACCTTGGCGAAGACCCGGGCGTACTCGTCGCGATTGTCCTGCGCCCATTCGAAAGCCTTGGCAAAACGTCCGAGCACATCACTCAACGCCTTGCGCTTGAGCGGGTCATTCAGGACTTCATCGGAGGCCGTGATAAACGTCAGCCCCGAATTGATGCCCTCACCGCTGAGTAATACCCGGGCGCCCTTCTGCTCGGCGAAAGCCTGGTACACACCAAACGTCGCCCAGGCTTCGATTTTTCCGGCGTTGAACGCTGGCAATGCATCGGTCGGCAGGACAAACCCCACGTTGACGTCTTTTTCATCAACCCCGGCGTTGGCCAGTGCACGAATCAGCAGGTACTGGGAAATGCTGCCGCGGGCCGACGAGACCACGACGTTGCGGCCTTTCAGATCGGCGACGCTACGGATCGTTGAATCCGGCGGAACCAGAATCGCGATCCCTCGCGCTTGACCGCGCCGCGCCGCGACAATCCGTAATGGCGTACCTCCCGTTGCCGCCGCGAGCACCGGCGTATCACCCGCCGGCGCCAGGTCGACAGCGCCGGCCCGCAGGGCTTCGAACAACGGCGCGGCGCCCTGGAAGTTCGCCCACTGCACCTTGTACTCAATACCCTCCAATGCGTTCGACGCTTCCACCACCGTGCGCAAACCCTTGGCTTGATCACCCAGCACCAACGTCACGCTGGACAAGTCGGGGGCCTCGACGGAAGTCGATTTCGTATCGCTGCTTTCTCCGCAACCAGCCAGCAACAACGCGGCACCGGCCAACAGCACGGCCGTGGTTTTCCAGGTACGCCTGGGCATGGCGAACGCTCTCATCGACAGATCATCCATGGGCAAAACGCCGGACACTGCTGGCCGTAGCCTGACGTGCGGTGCCATTTGCCTGGGCCGCAGGTTCCAGCGTTTCAACACCCAACAGTTTCAGCAAGCACGCACGGATTTGCTGGAAACCCTCCTGGCCGGTGTCCCGCGCCCTGGGCAGATCAATCGTCAATTGTTCAGCGATCTTACCGTTGGCCAGCACGATGACCCGATCGGCCAGCAGGATCGCTTCGTCCACATCGTGGGTCACCAGCAACACAGCGGGGGTGTGTTTGCGCCATAAGTCGATGATCAGCCGATGCATGCGGATCCGGGTCAGCGCATCAAGCGCGGCGAACGGCTCGTCAAGCAACAACAACTTTGGCTCGCGCACCAGGCCGCGGGCCAGCGCTACCCGCTGGGCTTCGCCGCCAGACAGCGTCGCCGGGTAGGCTTCCAGCCGATGGGCCAGGCCCACCTCGGTCAGGGCTTCCACCGCGCGGGTCTTGGCGTTGGGCACGCGCAGGCCAAGAATCACGTTCTTCCAGGCCCGTTTCCAGGGCATCAGCCGGGGTTCCTGGAACACCGCCGCCCGCGCCTTGGGCACTCGCAGCTGACCGCTGTCGATACTGTCGAGCCCGGCCAGGCTGCGCAGCAAGGTGGTCTTGCCCGAACCACTGGCGCCGAGCAGCGCGACGAACTCCCCCGGGGCGATGTCCAGGTCCAGGCCATCGATGACCCGTTGTTGGCCAAATTGACGCACCACATTGCGCAGTTGCACAGGCGCTACGGCATCCGTGAGTTTGGACGCCTCCACAAGATCAATGCTCGACATATCAGTTCCTCACAAAAGTTGGGCGCCAGGCCAGGGCAAATCGCTCCAGCGTGCGGATCAATCCGTCGATCAATAGGCCGAGGACGCTGTAGATCAGCAGGCAAATCACGATCACGTCGGTGCGCATGAAATCTCGCGCATCACTGGCCAGGTAGCCGATGCCGGCGGTGGTGTTGATTTGCTCGACGAAAACCAGGGCCAGCCAGGAAATGCCCAGGGAGTAGCGCAGCCCGACGAAAAACGAGGGCAAGGAACCCGGCAGGATCACGTGCCAGATCAGCTCTCGACGGCTCAGGCCCAAGGTGTTGGCGGCCTCGATCAGCTTGGGGTCGATATTGCGAATACCAGCAAACAGATTCAGGTACACCGGGAAGGTAGTGCCAATGACGATCAGGGCGATCTTGGTGAACTCGCCGATACCGAACCAGAGAATGAACAGCGGCACGAGGGCCAGCGAAGGGATAGTGCGCAGCATCTGCATCGGCGAATCGAGGACCACCTCACCGCGTTTCGACAGGCCGCTGATCAGCGCCGCGATCACACCGATCGTTACGCCGATGCTCAGCCCCACGAGCGCTCGTTGCAGCGAGACCCACAGATGCCTGCCAAGCTCACCTGAGACGATCATGGCCCATAGCGTTCCGCCGATCTGCGACGGCGCGGCAATGACCCGCGGCGGGATCAGGCCCCAGCGCGACGCCAGCTCCCACAACAGCAGGAGCACAATCGGACTGATCAAGCGCAACAACGCCTCCGGCGTGCGCCAATGACGCAACCCGTCGGGGGCCAGTCTCCACGCACCTTGCCGCGTTGCGTTGAGGCGCGCGGTCTTCTCGACGAAAAAAGAGCTGCTGGTGCCCTGTGTCTCGAAAATCTTGTCGCTCATCAGGTTTCCTTCCTCATATAGAACATGGCCAGAGGCGTCATGCATCAGCTTCGGTTTCATGCTATTCGCATAAAAAAACCCAGTGAAATTCTTTTTGGGAATAACCTAATATGATTAAAAATCAGATATCTCAAACACCAAATGAATTATTTGCATAATAATTCGCTACGGGCAGCGTCAATTGCGGACTCACGAGCCACCCACCACAAAATGCAAATACCTGATAGTACGTCTAAATACTGATTAAAATATTTGATAATTAACATAGAACAAATCGGCATTTCACAGGCCTGCCCGCTACGCCTACTTTGCTCGTCACGGACCGACCCCTCGCCCGGTGGAGGCTCAATCACGCCAGTTCAATGAAAATGAAAAGGAATCCACCATGAGTGTCGAATTTATCGGTTTCATCGGCGGCCACCACGCCTCGGAGATCCATCCGCGCAGCGGCCCAGTCCTGCAGCCCGAGTACGTGGAGAAAGTGGCCCGGGCCCACGAGGAGGCCGGTTTCGACCGAGCGTTGGTCGCGTTTCATTCCAATAGCCCGGACAGCACACTGATCGCTTCCCACGCCGCCAGCGTGACGAAAAACCTGAAGTTCCTCATCGCCCATCGACCGGGGTTCGTTGCGCCGACCCTGGCCGCTCGCCAGTTCAATACGCTGGACGTATTCAATGGCGGACGCACCGCCGTCCACATCATCACCGGCGGCGATGATCGCGAGCTGCGTGCCGACGGTAGCTACATCGGCAAGGACGAGCGTTATGCCCGCACGGATGAGTACCTCGACGTGCTTCGCCAGGAATGGACCCGCGAAAAGCCTTTCGACTATCAAGGCAAGTATTACCAATTTGAAGGCGCGCACTCGGACGTGAAATCGCCGCAGCAACCGCATATCCCGCTGTACTTCGGCGGGTCGTCGGCGGCCGCCATCGCAGTGGCGGGCAAGCATGCGGACGTCTATGCATTGTGGGGGGAAACCTACGAGCAAGTGCGCGAGGTGGTGAACCAGGTGCGTGCCGAAGCCGCCAGGCATGGTCGCAGCATCCGCTTCAGCCTGTCGTTGCGACCGATTCTGGCAGACACCGAGGAGCAAGCCTGGGAACGCGCCGAGCGCATTCTGCAACAGGCAAGCGCACTGGCCAAACAGAATGGATTCGTGCGCCGAGAACCACCGAACGAAGGCTCGCGACGCCTGCTGGCAGCGGCAGCCCAGGGCTCGCGCCTGGACAAGCGACTGTGGACCGGCATTGCCGGCCTGCTGGGCGCACAGGGTAACTCGACCTCTCTGGTGGGCACCCCAGAACAAGTGGCAGAAGCGCTGCTCGACTACTACGACCTAGGCATCACCACCTTCCTGATCCGCGGCTTCGATCCACTCGAAGACGCCATCGATTACGGCAAGCGCCTGATCCCTCTGACCCGCCAATTGATTGCCGAGCGCGAGCGCCAGACTGCGGAAAAGGTGGCCTGAAAGCGCCATGCAGACATTGTGGGAGCAAGCAAGCTTGCTCCCACAATGTTTCCGGCTACCGCCAGTTCTACATTCACCACCAAGCTCCCACAAAAGAAATGTGCCGGTTCTTATTTCCGGCACACTCGCCCACAGGTTCAGTTCTTGTAGTCGAGGTCAGTCCTTTCCAATTGCCGGATCAGCGCATTCCAATGCCGCGCAACCCCCGGTCCATCGCCTCTCTTGAGTCCCTCGGCCTGGGTTTCGACCTTGGCTACGACGTCGGCCGGTGGGAAGACCAGTTCGGCGTTGCCAGCGGCCTGCGCAGCGATCTGGATGTTGCAAGCGCGTTCCAGGCCTTGCAGTTGCTGGAACGCATGTTCGACGCTGATGCCCGCGGTCAGTAACCCATGGTTGCGCAGGATCAGCACGCTCTTGTCCCCCAGGTCCGCCACCAGTCGTTCGCGCTCGTCGAGGTCCAGCGCAATGCCTTCATATCCGTGGTAGGCCACCCGCCCGGAAAAGGCGATGGAATGCTGGGAGATCGGCAGTAAACCGTCCTGCTGGGCGGACACCGCAATGCCATCGCGGGTATGGGTGTGCAGAACGGCTTGCAGATCAGGCCGCGCACCATGGATCGCGCTATGGATCACATAGCCTGCGTGGTTGATGCCAAGTCCTGTCGGGTCGTCGACGAGGGTGCCGTCGACGTCGACCTTGACCAGGTTGGAAGCGGTAATTTCATCGAACAACAACCCGAACGCGTTGATCAGGAAATGCTCTTCGGGCCCGGGCACCCGCGCGGAAAAATGCGTGTAGATGTGGTCGGTCCATTTGAACAAGGCCGCCAAGCGGTAGGCTGCGGCCAGCTTCACGCGCACGTCCCACTCCTCGGGAGTGACGCGTTGACGGACATTTTTCGAGACACTGGATAGCGGGCTGACGCTGCTCATGGCAAGACTTCCTGGATGGCCTTAAGGATCTCCAGCAAGCCTAGGGGAAGGCAAAAAATAATAAAAAGCACATTTTAATCTAAGCTAATTATTATTATTTTTTATTATAAATCGCCGGCCGTGTTCCTTATGCAGCACTCTTGATCTTCTGCAACGATCCGGCCACCAACTTGCCGAAGGCATCCACCGGCCCTTGCAGGTTGCCGAGGAAGTGCGGATAGATCAGCCACAGGTCCATCACGGGCTTGAAGTCCTTGAGGGGCATGGCCGCCAGCAGATCGCGGTGGGCGCTGCGCTCCAGTAACGGACGCGGCACCAGGCCAAGGCCCAGGCCATCGGCGACCAGGCCCAGCTGCAGTTCAGTGCCGAAGGTCTCCAGGTTGACCCGCAGGGCCAAGCCCTGATCCGACAAGGTCCGCTGCAGCCCGGCGCGAAAACCGCAGCCGTCGGGATTGAGCACCCAGCCATTCTGGTAGACATCAGCCAACTTGCAGGGGCGCTTGGGCAGTTGCGCCTTGGCACAGACCACGACCAACTCCATCTTGCCGATCGACTCGCCAACAATGTTGTCGGGAAAAATCTTGCCAGCGGGAAACAACGCAGCCGCCGCATCCAACTCGCCGCGCTCGATCTTGCCGACCAGTTGACTGCCCCAGCCCGTGGCCACCTGGGCGCGCAGTTCGGGATACTCGCCGCGCAAATGCTTGAGGGCATCGAGCAGTACCACATCACCGATCGTTTGCGGAACGCCCAGGCGCAACAACCCGGTAGGCGGCGCGTCGGTGGCGACCAGTTCGCGCAACGCATCCATCTCCCGCAGGATCAAACGACATTGCTCGTAGACCCGCGTACCGATCAAGGTCGGCTTGAGCGGCTTGGTATTACGGTCGAACAACTCCACCCCCAAGGCCTGCTCGAAGTTCTGCACGCGCCGTGTGATCGCCGGCTGCGTCAGTTGCAACGTCTCGGCGGCATGGCTGATGGACTGGCAACGAATCACTTCGACAAAGGCGTCAATATCGTCAATTTTCATTTGGCCCGCACATAGAAAACAGTCAATAAAATGTTTTAAAAGCATAAAGCGCTGCGAAAAAGCATAGTGCCATTGCGCAAATCTGGATAGCCCGACCCACCCTTCGATAACATCTAACATTAGTAAAATGGGTTCTAAATTCTTTTCAGCCATATCCTAATCATAAAAAAATAGCATATTAAGAAAAATCATTATGCTTAAATCCTGATATCGACTTTTCAACACGACGATGGAATCCGCCATGACCCAGGCCCGACACCCGGAGAGACTCAGAGCATTCATAGGCGCCCTGGCAGAGCTGATCGACGGCAATCCTCGCGAGGGCGATCTGCTGCATCGCGGCGGCAAGTTGCTTGCACAACTGGTCAGCCATGACGACTGGCTGCCCGAAGCGTTCTCCCAGCCAGACCCTGAGCGCTACCAGCAATATCTGCTGCACGTCGATTCGCGACAGCGTTTCAGTGTCGTCAGTTTTGTCTGGGGGCCAGGGCAACGTACGCCGATCCATGACCATCGGGTCTGGGGCCTGATCGGCATGTTGCGCGGCGCAGAGCACTCACAAGGTTTTGCCCGCCATCCCAATGGCAGCCTGGCACCCGAGGGTTCGCCGATTCAACTGGTACCCGGCCAGGTCGAAGCCGTCTCTCCCCGGATTGGCGATATCCATCAGGTCAGAAACGCCTTCGACGACCAGGTTTCCATCAGCATTCATGTCTATGGCGCCAACATCGGCGCCGTACGCCGCGCGGTGTACCAGCCCGACGGCAGCGAAAAACTGTTCATCTCCGGTTATTCCAACGCCGTCCTCCCCAATATCTGGGACCTGTCCAAAGAGAGCCAAGCCCTATGAGCACCGTACGTACCCGCTCCTACTCGCAGATTCGCCAGGCGTTGCTGAACCGTGAAGAGCTGGCCCTCATCGATGTGCGTGAAGAGGCGCCCTTCGCCCAGGGCCATCCACTGTTTGCAGCCAACATTACGCTGTCGAAGCTGGAACTCGAGGTCTACTCGCGCATCCCGAGGCGCGACACCCCGGTGACGGTCTATGACAAGGGTGAAGGCCTGGCCAACATTGCGGTCCAGCGCCTGGAGGGCCTGGGTTACGTTGATGTCAGCGTGCTCGAAGGTGGCCTGGAGGGCTGGCGCAAGGCCGGTGGCGAGCTGTTCATCGACGTCAACGTGCCGAGCAAGGCCTTTGGTGAACTGGTGGAAAGCCAGCGCCATACGCCGTCGCTGGCAGCGGAAGAGGTCAAGGCGCTGCTCGACAACGAGGCCGACGTGGTGGTGCTCGATGCCCGACGCTTCGACGAGTACCAGACCATGAGCATTCCCGGCGGTATCAGTGTGCCGGGGGCGGAACTGGTGTTGCGTGCCCGGGCGCTGGCTCCGGACCCGTCAACCCGAATCATCGTCAACTGCGCCGGGCGTACCCGCAGCATCATCGGCACCCAGTCACTGATCAATGCGGGCATTGCCAACCCGGTGTCCGCGCTGCGCAACGGCACCATCGGCTGGACCCTGGCCGGCCAGGCGCTGGAGCACGGCCAGTCGCGTCGATTCGCCGAGAGTGGCGAGGAACATCGAGACATTGCCGCCAGCGATGCCCGCCGCGTTGCCGACAAGGCGCTGGTGGGTCGTGCCACCCTTGCCGACTTGCACCGCTGGCAACAGGAACCGACACGCAGCACCTACCTGCTCGACGTACGCACCCCGGAGGAATTCGAAGCCGGTCACCTGCCCGCTTCCCGCCCCACCCCCGGCGGGCAACTGGTGCAGGAAACCGATCACTTCGCCAGTGTTCGCGGCGCGCGCCTGGTGCTGATCGATGACGACGGCGTACGGGCCAATATGACCGGCTCCTGGCTCGCGCAATTGGGTTGGGAAGTGTACGTACTAGATGATTTGCAGCCCGCGCACTTCAGTGAACAGGGCCCGTGGAAAGCCCCCGTTCCTGTACCGCCGCAGGCCGAGGAAATCAGCCCTGACACCCTTGTCCAGTGGCTGGCCGAAGGCGACACGGTGGTGCTGGATTTCACCAGCAGCGCCAACTACGTCAAGCGCCATATCCCGGGCGCCTGGTGGGTTTTGCGCGCGCAACTGAGCGAAGCCCTGAGCAAGGTGCCGTCCGCCCAACGTTATGTGCTGACCTGTGGCAGCAGCCAGTTGGCACGGCTGGCGGTCGCCGAGGTCGAGGCGATCACCGGCAAAGCCGCTTTCCTGCTGCGCGACGGCACCGCTGCCTGGATTGCTGCGCAATTGCCGCTGGAGCATGGCGAAACCCGTCTCGTCTCACCGCGCATCGACCGTTACCGCCGGCCTTACGAGGGCACCGACAACCCACGGGAGGCCATACAGGCGTACCTGGATTGGGAGTACAGCCTCGTCGACCAACTGGCCCGCGACGGCTCCCATGGTTTTTTCGTCATCTGAATGCCCAGGGGGGCGCAATGATCGCCCCCTACACCAGCCGACCCCTTCTCCAGGCGGAGGCGACTGAACGCAACACTCATAGCCTGGAGCCCCGCGATGCGCCTGACCCTGCCCCTGCTGTTAATCACCCTTGCCTTTGGCACAACCCACGCCGCTGACTTGCAACCGCTGCGAGTCGCCAATCAGAAGTCCACCATCAAGGCCCTGCTGGAAGTGTCCGGCGAGCTCAAGGACGTGCCTTACGATATCCAGTTTTCCGAATTCCCCGCTGCCGCACCACTGGGCGAGGCGCTGAATGCCGGAGCCGTGGATATCGGCGCCCTGGGCGATGCCCCCTATGTGTTCGCCCTGGGCGCCGGCGCCTCGCTCAAGGTCGTCAGCATCATCCACGCCGAAGGACGCAATACCACCGCCATTCTTGTTCCCAAGAATTCCCCTATCAAGGCTGTCTCCGATCTCAAGGGCAAGCGCATCGTCACCACACGCGGCTCCATCGGACATTACCTGGCCATCAAGGCCTTGCGCAGCGCAGGCCTGAGTACCGCAGACGTGGAGTTCGTTTTCCTGCTGCCCAGCGAATCCAGGCTGGTGCTGGATAACGGTACCGCGGACGCCTGGTCCACCTGGGACCCCTTCACCACCGTCGTCACGGCACAAAGCCAGGCCAAGGTGCTGGTCAGCGGCAGCAACCTGCTGAGCAATCACCTTTATCTCGCCGCCACCAGCCAGGCCATCGCCGATAAACGCCAGCAATTGGACGACTTTGTCGCCCGGGTCGATCGAGCCTATCGCTGGAGCAACGACCACCCCGACGAGTATGCCGCTGCGCAGGCCAAAATCACTGGCTTGCCCCTGGAGGTGCACCTGGCGGTAGCCAACGCGACCCACATGCAGCCAGTGGTCATTGACGACGCGGTGGTCAGCGGCCTGCAGACAACCGCCGATATTTATCAGGAAGAAGGCCTGTTGACTCGACACATCGATGTCTCCCAAGGCTTCGACAAGAGCTTCAACACCCTGCGTGCCCCTCTCACCCAGGCTTCGCGCTAAAGGAGCAGAACCATGAGCAAACAACGCCCACTCAAACTCGGAGCAATGGTCCATGGCGTCGGTCACGGCTGGGGCGAATGGCGCCATCCGCAGGCCCAACCCAACGCCAGTACCGACTTCGGTTTCTACAAGCGACAGACGCTCCTGGCCGAAGGCGCCAAGTTCGATTTCGTCTTCATCGCCGACAGCCTGCACATCCATGAAAAATCCAGTCCGCACTACCTCAACCGCTTCGAGCCGCTGACCATCCTCTCGGCGCTGGCGGCACTGACATCCAACATCGGCCTGGTGGCCACCGTCACCGTCAGCTACACGGAGCCCTACCAGGTGGCGCGCCAGTTCGCCTCGCTGGACCATCTCAGTGGCGGGCGCGCCGGCTGGAACGTGGTGACGTCGTGGCTCAGCGGTACCGCGGATAATTTCGGCAAGAGCGAGCACCCGCCCCATGCCGTGCGCTACCGGATCGCCAAGGAACACGTGGCAGTGGTCAAGGGGCTGTGGGATTCCTGGGAAGACGACGCTTTCAGCTACGACAAAAAAACCGGGGAATTTTTCGCCCCCGGCAAGCTGCACGCGCTGGAGCACAAGGGCGAATTCTTCTCGGTGAAGGGCCCGCTCAACATCGCCCGCTCCCGTCAAGGTCAACCGGTGATTTTCCAGGCCGGTACTTCCGAGGACGGGCGTAACTTCGCCGCCGAGAATTCCGATGCGATTTTCGTCGGCGCCGAAAATTTCGAAGCAGCGCGTGCCTATTACCAGGACCTGAAACGCCGCGCCAACGGCTTTGGCCGCGATGCCGCACACCTGTCGATCCTGCCCGGGATCCGTCCGATCGTGGGTCGCGATGACGCCGAAGTCGAAGACCGCTACCAGCAAGCGGTGTCACTGGTGAGCATCGAAGACGCAATCGTCGCCCTCGGCCGCCCCTTCAATGACCATGATTTCAGCCAATACCCGTTGGATGCCCCGTTTCCCGACCTGGGCGAGCTGGGTGCCAACAGCCAGAAAGGCGGCTCGGACCGGATCAAACAACTGGCCCGCGACGAAGGCTTGACCTTGCGCGAAGTCGCCCTGCGCTTCTCCCAGCCACGGCGCGATTTTGTCGGCACCCCCGACCAGGTGGCCGACGCCATTCAAGCCTGGTTCGAGAACGGCGCAGCCGACGGCTTCATCATCAATTCCCTGCTGCCGGACGGCCTGCAATATTTCACCGAACTGGTCGTACCGGTCCTGCAACAGCGCGGTTTGTTTCGCAGCGAATACAGCGGCAATACCCTGCGGGACAACCTGGGCTTACCAATGCCCATCAATCGTTATGCACCGACGGCCCAAGCGAATGATGCAACCCGCGAGGCCGTGGCATGAAACAGATCAATCGTCGCGATTTCCTCACGGCCAGCTCCTTCGCCCTGGGGGCGCTGGGGCTGTCCTCACTGGGCCTCGCCCCGCGAGCTTTCGCGCAAGACAAGGGCCTTGCGGACCTGACCTTGGGCGTCGCCACCTACCGAGGCCAGGACTCCTATTTCTTCGAGGATGCCGGCACCAGCGAGACACCTTACAAGGTGGAGTACTCCGAATTCGCCGGCGGCAATCTGATCGTCGAAGCGCTGGCTTCGGGCAGCCTGGATGTTGGCGGCATGAGCGAAATCCCGCCAATTTTCTCCATACAAAGCCATCGCCAGCCGCGCCTGGTCGCGGTGCTGCAAGGCGACGTGAACAACCAGGTGCTCCTAATTCCCAGGGATTCACCGATCGAGTCGGTCGGACAGTTGCGCGGCAAGCGGGTCGGTTACGTGCGCTCCACCACCTCCCACTACTTTCTGATCAAGGCCTTGAAGGAACAGGGCCTGACCATGAACGACATCACCGCGGTGGCACTCACGCCCCAAGATGGCTTCAGCGCATTCCAGAGTGGCCAGTTGGATGCCTGGGTGATCTATGGCGTGTTCATCCAACTGGCGAAGTTCCGCAGTGGCGCCCGGGTACTCAAGACCGCCTTGGGCTACTTGTCCGGCAACTATCTGATCGCCGCACGACCCGCGGCGCTGGAAGACCCGCTACGCAAGCAGGCGATCCAGGACTACATCCAGCGTGAGGCGCGAACCCTGGAATGGATCAACAACAATCCCGAGCCCTGGGCAACCAGGTCGGCGCAGTTGCTGGGCGTCGACAAGGCCGTGTTTCTCGATATGCACAACAACCGCAGCCAACCGTCGACAGTCATCGAAGTGAACGACCAGGCCATCGCCTCGCAACAGGAAGTCGCCGATCTGTTCTTCGCCACCGGCGTGTTGAACGAACGGCTCGACGTAAGTCCGCTGTGGGACCGCAACTTCCGCCTGCTGCCGTTGTGAGCCCTCTCGCCACAGGGTCATAGCGGCCTCTTACCTTTTTGATCGAGTGAACCCGCCATGAGTCTTTCCTCCCTACGTCCACCCTTGTTGCAATCGGTTGATGTCGCCGACTTCGACATATTGCTCGAACGCCTCAGTCAACAATTGGCCGCCACCGCCCACGTTTATGACGAGAGCGGCGACTTTCCCCAGGACAACTTCAGGCTGCTGCACGAACACGGCCTGCTGGCCCTGACGGTGCCAAAGGCGCTCGGCGGTGGTGGCGCCAGCCTGGTGCAGGCGCGCAAGGTCATCGCTGCGGTCGCCAAGGGCGAGCCTTCCACGGCGTTGATCCTGGTGATGCAGTATCTCCAGCAGTCGCGCCTGCAGGACAGCCGGACCTGGCCCGAAGCCTTGCGCTTGCGCGTCGCTCGTGAAGCCGTGCGTGAAGGCGCCTTGATCAATGCCTTGCGCGTCGAGCCTGACCTGGGCACTCCGGCCCGTGGCGGCCTGCCGGCGACCATCGCCAGGCGCACCTCAGAGGGCTGGCGAATCAGCGGGCGCAAGATCTATTCCACCGGTAGCCACGGCCTGACGTGGTTCAGCGTCTGGGCCCGCAGCACCGACGAAGACCCACTGATAGGCGCCTGGCTGGTGCATAAGGATACGCCCGGGATCAGCATCATCGAGGACTGGGACCACTTGGGCATGCGCGCCACCTGCAGCCACGAAGTGCTGTTCGACAACGTGCTGGTGCCGCTGGATCACGCGGTCAGCGTCAGTCCCTGGAGCGCACCGCAACCGGAACTCGACAGCGATGGTTTCCTGTGGATGTCGGTGTTGCTGGCGGCGGTCTATGACGGCGTCGCGCAAGCCGCACGTGATTGGTTTGTCAGCTGGCTGGAACAACGCAAGCCGTCCAACCTCGGCGCCGCGTTGTCGACCCTGCCACGGTTCCAGGAAACCGTCGGGCACATCGACACCCTGCTGTTCGCCAACCGCAGCCTGCAGGATGCCGCCGCCGAAGGGCGCACCCCCGCCCATCACGCCGCGCAATTGAAGTACCTGGTGACTGGCAACGCGATCCGCGCAGTCGAACTCGCCATCGAAGCCTCCGGCAACCCCGGCCTGTCACGGCACAATCCGCTGCAACGGCATTACCGCGATGTGCTGTGCAGCCGCGTCCACACCCCGCAAAACGATGCCGTGCTGCAAGGCGTCGGCAAAGCGGTGTTCGCTCAACGTCAGAAAAAGGACATTCCATAAGCGCCCTCGTGATCGCCAGCCAACTGGATGAAGACTTCAACGATGTGATTCGCCAGCGCCTCGCGCTGACACACCTTGGCGCCGAGGTGCTTGAAGTACCGGCCGGAGTCCCCAGTGACCTCCCAGCCGCAGCCTGTGTGTTGCTGGCGCGACCGATCAATGTGCGCGGCTACCGGGCATCCATGAACTGTTTTCCCGATCCGATCACCTCGCGCTGGCCGCGCCACTGACCGAGGCAACACGACCCAGTGGCGCGCGCTACTACTCCGTCAACGACCCGCGAACCCTCTTGCTGTCTGTGCGCTATGACCTCTGACGGCGCTTGAAAAGCCGCCTAAGCTAATACTCAAAAAGTATTTATAAATTGTTTTTTAGAACAATAAGATTCTTGGGGGTGTTAACCCTATCTTTAATCAATGTCGAGAATCCCATGTCCAGACTGATCGAGAACCCTGGGGCGATATTCCGTCGTCCCGTCCTGGCCGGAGCGGTCGTCGTGCTGCTCTTGTCGTCCACTGCACTCCCGGCCCAGGCGCGGGAAACCCTGCGTATCGGCTACCAGAAGTCCTCGACACTGATCACACTGCTGAAGACCCAAGGCAAGCTGGACAAGGCACTCACCGAGGCCGACATCGACGTGAGCTGGCATGAGTTTCCCAGCGGCCTGCCGCTGCTGGAGGCATTGAACGTCGGCAATGTCGACATCAGCGCCGACGTGGCCGATACCGTGCCGATCTTTGCCCAAGCCGCCCAGGCCAAGCTGACTTACTTCGCCCAGGAAGCCCCCTCGCCTTCAGCCCAGGCCATCGTCGTGCGCAAGGATTCGCCGTTGCAGCAACTGGCGGACTTGAAAGGCAAGAAAGTGGCGGTCACCAAGGCAGCAGGCGCCCACTACTTACTGATCGCGGCGCTGAACAAGGCCGGCCTCAAGTTTGCCGATATACAACCGGCGTACCTGTCGCCCTCCGATGGCCGGGCCGCGTTCGAGAACGGGAAAGTCGACGCCTGGGTGACCTGGGAGCCCTTCCTCAGTGGCGTGCAACGTCAGTTGCCAACGCGTACGTTGGCTGACGGAACCGGACTGGCGAGCTACAAACGTTACTATCTGACCGGCAACGCCTACGCCAAGCAACACCCGGAGATACTCAAGCTGGTTTACGAACAACTCCAAGAAGCCGGGCACTGGGCCAAGAACCATCCTCGCGATGCGGCCCAAGTGCTGGGGCCGTTGTGGGGCAACCTCGATGTCGAAACGGTCGAGGCCGCCAACGCCCATCGCAGCTATCAGGTCCAGCCGGTAAAAGCCGATCAGTTGGATGAACAGCAGAAAATCGCCGATGCGTTTTTTGCGGCAGGGCTGCTGCCAAAGGCGGTGGACGCCGGTGATGCACAGATATGGGCGCCATGACATAGCGCCCACACTGCAATAAGCAGCGACTAGACATCACCCTTGACTCTTGGTGCCTTTCGTATTCACGAAAAGCGCGAGGCCGTCAAAGTCAGGAAGGGTGTAGTTTTTGGCGCGAGGTTTGGCGTGTCGACCGCCGTATTGGTATGGGCCATCGCACTCACTCCATTTCATATGAATGAAGAGGTGTTGTACGGTTTTCAGAGCGCCAAGGAGCTCTAAAACTGATTTACCAAGCGTCGAATTGATGTACTAAAAAATGTACCAAACAAACGTGGCTATTGATGTATCAGAATGGACTTTACTGGAGCGAAAAAAGAGGCCTAAGCCTCTTTTTTCAGTTCCTGCAGACTTCAACAGAAGCCTGTAGAAAAATAATTGGAGCGGGAAACGAGACTCGTATCTGGTGTCCGACTCGTTGAAATCTAAGGGGTTTCTTTTCTTGCCGAAGCAGGAAAAGACTCAATTCTGGACTTGTTTTCAGAGTGTATCAAGAGCAACAAAGAAGAAGTTCCAAGGCAGTCGACTGGGCTCTGCTCCTAGCCATTTCTGGCGGCGATTGGCCTCAGTGGTACCAGGACAGCCGCCATCAATCCAGCTTAAGCTCATCCAAACGCCGTATCACAAACAAGCTGACAATCAGGTCCAGGTGCGCACCACCCGCATTCTTGTACACGGTGATCTCCTCTGCCCCCCGCTCAAAGGCCATCAATTGACATAGATCGAAGAGATCCCCCTCGATCTGCGCCTCACTGATTGCTCCTGCTTCCAGCGGAATCAAGATATCCCCCGCCACTGCCGCCGACTGGCGGTCATCGACAAAGATCCGCGCCTTGCCCAACAACATGTTGTCCGCATCCTGCATGTCCGGACGGAAACCGCCGACCAGGTCAATATGAGTACCCGGTTGCACGTGGCGCCCGAGAATCAGTGGAGCAGATGAACTGGTGGCCGAGCTGATGATATCGGCCCGGGCTACCGCCTCGTTCAGATCCAGCACGATGGTCGTCGCAAGGCCCCGGCGCTGCAAGTCGATGCGGGCTTCCTGCAGTTTCTCCGGCGAACGATTCCAAAGCAGGACCTGGCGAATCGAAGGACGGATGTGCAGATAGGCGTCTATCAGCGACCGAGCGACTGGCCCTGCGCCGAGCACTAGTAGCACCTCGCTGTCCTCGCGGCTCAGTCGACGCGCGGCCAGGACCGAATCGGCAGCAGTCTTGATGCTGGTGATGGCCGGGCCGTTGAGTACAGCGGCGATGGCCTTGGTGGTTTGGTCAATTACCATGAACGCAGCATGTTCGGTGGGCAGTGGTGGTGTGGATTTTGCGTTGGAGGGATAAATCGAGGCGAGTTTTATGCCTGCGCCAGCCCCCGGCAGAATCACGCCACGGCTGAACAGTCCGTAGTCGGCGTCGCCGATGAAGTAGCTATCGCCCATCGGGCGTGAGCCGAGGTGGGCCTCGTGCAGCGCCTGCAGTACGCCCTCCCAATCCAGCACCGATTGGATCTGTTGCGCGCTGATCATTTTCATCGTGTGTTTCCCAAGCATGAATAAGGCAGGGCCTGCTGCTCGCAGATCCTGCCTTATTGTTCAGGTTGCCGCTGGACGATCTGTTTCGCCTTTCAGATGCGCATAGCTATCTACGAAACGCTTAAATTTGTGTTTACCACACGTGTACGCTTTGTACTTCGCGGGTAGAGCCTCACTCACGCAGGTTGGCACAGGCTCAACAACTGCATCAAAATCCAAATCAATAAAGAAAGGAATTGAATAGCGCTCTAGACCGCTAATATTTATGACGCGATGCATTGTCGAGGTGTAGCGATCGTTGGTGAGGGTTTGAACTAGATCACCAATATTGACGATAAAAGTGCCTTCAACGGGTGGTGCAGTAACCCACTCCCCTGCACGGTTCCTGACTTGCAAACCGCCAACTGCATCTTGGGACAGGACCGTCAAGAAACCATAGTCCGTGTGTGCCCCGATACCGATCTCCTCTTGGGAAACCCTTCCGATCTGGGGCGGATAACGCAAAATCCGTTGAATAGTGATGGGCTTACGCTGAAGATGTTCAAAGTAATCTTGTGGTAAACCCAAGCTCAACGCGATCCCGCCAATCAGCATTCGTGCGAGTGCCAATACAGAGGAATGGTAATCTTCGGCAACCTTCTCAAATTGCGGCAGTACAGATGGCATTTGATTAGGACCAAAGAATGGAGAGATCTCATCATAATGAGCTCCGCAATCAAAACACTCTTTGAAATCGCGGGTATTAGCAGGATCGACGTTTTCCGCGTACATCGGTATATAACCACGTAGCGTGAGCCCGGAATTCACGACATTAAGCTTGTTCTTCTCCTCAAAAGGAAGCTTGAAAAAACTTTTGGTAAGCGCATACATCTCATCTATTAACTGCTGGTCAATGCCATGGTTTTTTATATAAAAAAAACCCACCTTTTCGCATGCATCACCTATTTGGCTTGCCACCTTCAGCGGATTTTCGCCATTTATGAGCGACGATATATCTATGACGGGAATTTCAGTGAAAGCTGTTTGTTTGCTAGCCAAGCGAATATCAAATAACTCTGTCACCTATGCTCTCCTTTCCGAAATATCAATAAGGCAGAAGATTAAGAAAGCACGACTGTGCCCTCTTCAATCCCACTGAATCACACCTGAACCGTCACCTATAACACCCACTTTCACGTCCGCCTCAACGAGTGCGGTTTGCCGCTGCGCGCACGTTCATCACTCTGCAGGCACTGACCGCTCAATGCGATGGCAGCCAGGCGCGTACGAATCAAATCAGCCCGGGTTTTGACGGATGTTAATCCTGGATTTTTTGGCATGCAAGCAAAATGTACACCTGTGTCATAAACAGTTGACGCAAGTGTACATTTATCCTAATTTCAAGTCACCGAGCCTGATGAAGCCCACTTTGGAGCGCACCACGATGTCCAGCGATCCCTTGCTGCAACCCTATAAAATCAAGAATCTGACCCTCAGAAACCGGATCATGACCACCTCCCATGAACCGGCCTACCCTGTGGACGGCATGCCCAAGGATCTTTATCGCGCCTACCACGTGGAGCGCGCCAAAGCGGGTGTCGCCCTGACCATGACTGCCGGTTCCGCTGCCGTATCCCGAGACAGCCCGCCGGTGTTCAACAATGTGCTCGCCTACAAGGACGAAGTAGTCGGATGGTTGAAGGACCTGGCCGATGAATGCCACGAACATGGCGCGGCAGTGATGATCCAGTTGACCCATCTGGGCCGTCGCACCCGCTGGGACAAGGCCGACTGGTTACCGGTGGTGTCGCCGTCCCACCGTCGAGAGGCTTCACACCGCTCCTTCCCGAAGAAAATGGAGGAATGGGACATTGAGCGGATCATCAAGGACTATGTAGACGCCGCGGAGCGCATGAAGGCGGCAGGCCTCGATGGTCTGGAGCTACAGGCTTACGGACATTTGATGGACCAGTTCTGGTCACCGTTGACCAATGACCTTGATGGCCCTTACGGCGGCTCGCTGGAAAACCGCATGCGCTTTACCTTCGACGTCTTGCGTGGCATCCGCCAGCGGGTCGGCGAAGATTTCCTGCTGGGCGTTCGCTACACCGGTGATGAAGAATTGCCCGGTGGCTTCACGGCCAGCGAGGGCATGCAGGTGTCTCACATGCTCAAGGACAGCGGGCTGGTCGACTTCCTGAACGTCGTGCGCGGTCACATTGATACGGATGCCGGCTTGACCGATGTGATCCCAATTCAGGGCATGCGCAACTCACCGCACCTCGACTTCGCGGGTGAGATTCGCTCGTCAACCGGCTTCCCGACCTTCCACGCCGCCAAGATCCCCGATGTGGCCACCGCGCGCTACGCGATCGCCTCGGGCAAAGTGGACATGGTGGGCATGACCCGGGCGCACATGACCGACCCACACATCGTGCGTAAAATCATCGAGAAGCGCGAAGAAGAGATTCGCCCGTGCGTAGGTGCCAACTACTGTCTGGACCGCATCTACCAGGGCGGCGCGGCCTATTGCATCCACAACGCGGCGACGGGTCGCGAAACCACCATGCCCCACGACATTCCCAAAGCCGCCGTCAGGCGCAAGGTGCTGGTGATCGGCAGCGGCCCGGCGGGGCTGGAAGCAGCGCGGGTCGCCGGTGAGCGCGGCCATGACGTGACGGTGCTCGAGGCGGCTGACCAGCCCGGCGGGCAGATTCGCCTGACGGCGCTGAGCGAGCGACGTCGCGAGATGATCAGCATCATTGATTGGCGCATGGCGCAATGCGAACGGCTGGGGGTGAAGTTTCATTTCAACACCTGGGCCGAAGCCAACACCGTGCAAGCCTTCGAACCAGATGTGGTCATCGTCGCGACCGGCGGCCTGCCGGATACCGAGGTGCTGCGCGCAGGCAACGAACTCGTGGTTTCGACCTGGGACATCATTTCCGGCGACATCAAGCCCGGACGCAACGTACTGATCTTTGACGATGCGGGGGACCATGCTGCCCTGCAGGCTGCCGAAGTCATTGCGCAAAGCGGTGCGACCGTGGAGATCGTCACGCCAGACCGCTCGTTTGCACCTGAAGTCATGGCCATGAACCTGGTGCCCTACATGCGCAGCCTGCAGGATCTGGCCGTCACTTTCACCGTCACCTACCGGGTCGATACCGTGGAAAAACGCGATGGCGGGCTCGTTGCCACCTTGGGCAGCGATTACGGCAAGGTTCACAAGCAACGCGTGGTCGATCAGGTGGTCGTCAACCACGGCACCCTTCCTCTGGACGATTTGTACTTCGACCTGCGTCCGCTCTCCAGCAATGGCGGCGCGGTGGAGCAGCATGACTTGATCGCCGGCACGGCACAGAACATCGTCACCAATCCCGAGGGGCGCTTCCAGCTGTTCCGGATCGGCGATGCCGTGTCAGCTCGCAATACTCACGCGGCCATCTACGACGCTTTGCGCCTGGTGAAAGACCTCTGAATCCGGGCCTCCCTTCCGGGTGGAACGGAGGTTCGCGATTAAAAACTGAAGGCCCTTTAACGGGCCTTCAGTGCTTATTATTGCCCCGCTTACAGACCGCGCCGCGCCACTTCAGCGCCCGCCTGGACCGCTCGTCCGACGATGGACTCGATGCCTTGATCGGCCATCGATTGCAACGCGGCTGCAGTCACACCCCGGTATGCCATCAACGATTCAATCATTTGCCGCGGATCGCGGTTGGCCAGCATCTGCCCGCCGCCCACCATCACGCCTTGTGCTGCACGCTGCGCGATGGCAAGAGGAATTCCCGCCGCCACCGCCTGATTAGTCAGCGCCATCTGCAACATTGCCGGGAACGCCGGCCCCGTCCCGGACAATGCGCTGAGGTAATCAATACCGTCTTCGTCAGGCAGTTCGTCCGCCGCACCGACGCACTCGAATAAACGCTGCACCCATTCGCGGTCGCGTTCAACAAGGTTTCCGATACAGTACCAGGGCGTGAACGACTGTCTGATTTCCACGGCTGCATTCGGCATGGCCCGCACTATTACATCCGCACCGGTGGCCGCGCTGATGGCCGCCGCCGAAACGCCAGCCATCAGAGAAATCACTAGCTTGCCACGGGCGTTGATCTGCAGCTCGCGAAACTGCTCCGGCCGGATGGAGAGCACGACAATATCGCTGAGGTCCACCAACTGCTGGTTGTCGGCGAGCAACTTCACACCTGGCTCGAAGGTACTGACGCCGGAGCGGTTCGAAATCAACAAATGGTCAGGCTTGATGAAACTGCTTTCGAGGAGCGCCTCGGCAGTTGCACGCCCGAGCCAGCCGGTGCCCCCGATGATGCCCAGCGTTCTACTCTCCATCGGCAGCGGACTCCTCGAATGTTTCGACCAAGGGAACGAAGACACCGGGTTCTTTTTCCGCGTAGCCGAACTTTCCATAAAAGCGGTCCAGTTCGCGCCGCTTCGGTACTTTGCCGGTAAACACGCTCACGTACTGAGGAATCCGTCGAAATCGTACGACGATATCTTCATTGGTTTTCATGGAGATGTAGCCGATCTGCGTGAGGTAGATCGTCCTGGCCCGAACATCGGCGCCTTCGCCGTCGTAGCCAAACCGTCGGAACATCGCCGCCAACGCATTCATCCGTGTCTCATCGGCCAAAGCGATTTCAGCTGTGACTTCGTCCGATTGCAGCGCCCAACTGCGCACGGCAAATTCGAATTGCGAGTCGAACAGGTCGGGGTTCACCCAGCACTCGAAGACGTTGAGAATCGCCTCGGAAATACTTTCTGCATAACTCTCACATTGGCTGACCATACCGCCGGTGTTCTTGTCCCGCCATCGAGCCAGGAGTGCTGCGAGCAGTTGCTCCCGATCTTCATAGAACCAGTAAAAGCTGGTTCGAGACAAATTCAAGCGTTTGGCCAGCGGCATCACCCGCACAGCATCCACGCCCGACTCTTTGAGAGCATCGTAGGCGGCGTCCAGCCAACCATCCACGGAGCCTCGCCAGCCTGCGTCCTGCGCTTTGGTTTTAGCCCTTCCTGTCTGTGACATTCGGGTTGCACCTTTATTAAAAATTCTTCCCCACTGTACACCTCATAATCTGTGGCGTACACGGCATGTACAGAAGCGTACATTTTTTAGACGCTGATCCGCATTCGATCTCACAACGGATTTGCCTCACCAAATACCGTCCGAGCCGTACGACTGGTCACTAATGACCTCCTGTCGATTCCATCTTTTAGATAACAACAGGTTATCTTTGCCCCTATAAAAAAGTTGCTAGACGATTAGAACCAATGAAACCAAATAATGGTTCTACCAAAAAAAATATTAGGTAGGTGCCATGAAGTTTAATAATAAAGTGGTGATCATCACCGGCGCTGCTGGGGGCGTCGGACAGGCGTTAGCGTTATTGTTCGCCCGAGAAGGCGCAAAGCTTGTTTTGTCTGATCTTGATGAAGGCGGTTGCAAATCAATTTCCGCAAAAGTCCGTGACCTGGGTGCTGAAGTGCACTACGTGGCTGGCGACTTACGCCGTAAAGAATATTGCGAAGCGATTGTCCAAACTGCCGTCGATGTTTTTTCGGGAATCGACATCGTATTGAACAATGCGGGCATCATTCCCCGCGGCACAATTGAGGAAACCACTGACGACATGTGGTTTGACGCCATGGGCGTAAACCTGAATGCGGTGTTCTTCATCTGCCGTGCCGCGATACCGCACATGAAAAATCGCCCGGGCGCCGCAATCGTCAACACATCATCTGTGTGGGGTATTTATCCCGGCCCCGCTCACGTGGCGTATTGCACAAGCAAAGGGGCCGTCGCGGCTTTAACTAAAAATCTGGGCCGCGATTGCGCCCCTTTGGGCATCCGTGTCAACGCCGTGTGCCCGCACGAAATCAATACCCCGATGATACGCAGCGGCTTTGAGCGTCGAGGCCTGGATCCGGATAAAGCTGTGCAAGAACTGAACAAGAGCGTGCCATTAGGCCGTATCGCCGAGCCTGAAGACATTGCGGATGTCATCGCGTTTCTGGCATCCGACGAGGCCAGGTACATCGCCGGTGAAACGGTAGAAGTCACAGGCGCCAAGCCGGTATCCGGCTAAGGGGAGGTAGCGATGCTCAAAGGTAAAAATGTAGTGGTGACCGGGGGCGGCCGAGGGATTGGCCGAGGCATTACCGAACAATTGCTTGAGGCAGGAGCTTCTGTGCTGATCGCTCAGCGTCAGGCACTGGACGCCGGCTTGCAGAATCACCCTCAAGTCTGTTTCGTCGAGACTGATCTCGCTTCGATGGAGTCACCGAATTTGATTGCACAGTTCGCCCAGGAGCAGCTTGGCGGAATCGATGTATTGGTCAACAACGCCGGGTTCATGTTCGAGAAGTCCATCGACGATATGACCGAGCAGGACTGGGATCGCATGATGGCTGTCAATCTGCGAGCGCCCGCATTCTTGTGCAAGGCGTTGGTGCCTCAGATGCGTCAGCGAGGTGGTGGCAGCATCATCAACATCGGGTCGATCGAAGGTTTAGGCGCCAACCCTGAACATGCCGCGTACTGTGCCTCCAAGGCGGGCATCCATGGGCTGACCCGAGCCTTGGCAATCGATCTCGGCCGCGACGGCATTCGCTGCAATGCCATTGCTCCGGGGTGGATAAACTCCGAGCTGAGTGATGCATACCTCTCAGCTCAAGCGGATCCGCGTACGGCTCGCCAGGCACTCCTGCGCCTTCATCCGGTCGGACGTACCGGGTTGCCGGCGGATGTGGGCGGGACAGTCGTTTTCCTCGCCTGCGAATCATCGGCCTTCATCACTGGGCAGGTGCTGGTGGTGGATGGGGGGCGCACGGCGAAATTGCCACTGCCGTTTTGATCGAATCCACCCGAGTTGCGACGCAGGGAGGGACTTACCCTCCTGCGCTGCAAGATTCTGCGGCGGGGTTTAATCCCTGAGCCCATGGCAGTCCGGTTGAATCCTCACGCCTTCGCTTTGATCGCATACAGCCCACCGATAATCACCAACGCGGCGCCGACAACCACCCAGGTATCCGGGTGCTCGCCAAAAACGATTACACCAATCAACGTGGCGAACACCAGAAGTGAATAGTTGAAAGGCTGCAAGATTGAAGCGGTCGCGTGTTTCAGTGCTTGAATGAAGAGAATCTGTGCGGCGACTCCCGTCAATGCCAGGATCCCCATCAAAAGGCCCTGGATCGGAGTCGGGGAAACCCAAATGTGACCGTCAAGGCACCCACACACGCCATAAAGAGCATGTTCGTAGCAAAGGAGTCGTGCTGGCTGATTCGACGCGTTAGTACGTTGAACACCGCGAACGCCAAAGCAGCCAGCAGCGGGATCAGCGCCGCGAGTTCAAAGACGCCCGCGCCTGGCCGGAGGATGACCAGCGTGTCGGTGAACCCTATGGCCGCCGCAATCCAGCGCCGTAGACCTATGAACTCCCCAAGCACGGTCCCCGCCAATGCCAGTGTCATCAGCGGAAATACGGCATAAGGTGCGTGCATTTCGGCCAGCCCCAAATATCGTAGCCCCACCGCAAACAGCAGGGTTTCACCAACGGCTAACAGCGCTCGAATGATTTGCAGCCAAGGGTGCTTACTGCGAAACGTCGCCTGGCCCCTGCCTAGGTAAGCGGCATATCCGAGAGCAAAAACGACAAACACCCAATAACGCACCATGACCAGTTGGGCAACCGGGAAGTCTTTGACAAGCACCTTGGTTACGCCGTCCTGGCTGGCGAAAATCAGCATTGAAAGCAGGCAGAGGAAAATCCCGAGTTGGGGCCTCGCGATCCCGGGATTAGCAGCAACGGTGGGCGTCGTTAAATGCGTAATATTTTTTGTTCGGTCGCTATTCAATCAACCTTTCCTTCGTAGATCGTTCCGATCAGACTTTGAAGTCGGTAGATAGCCGACGACTTGAACTTGTCAGCCTTCTCGCCCGGCCCAAAACTCATGCCAGTGAATAACCGAACTGACACCCAGTTTCGTTATTATCCTGGGTGGTAGCTTGCTGGGGCCTGGTGCGTGACTAAAGCTATCGAGAAACTCCGAACGCGTACCCGATGCCAACTCCGCAGCCATCACACCGGCCAGGGTGCTTTTCACAGTACCCAGTCCGTTTTCGCAGCAAGCCGAGTACAGGTTTTCTTCAATCTCGCCAAATGCAGCGGCGCTGTTACGACTCAGACACAGGCGGCCGGCCCAACTGAATTCCAGCGCAGTGGATTTCAATTCGGGAAAGCGCGCATCCAGGGAGTGTCGCTGTTCTTTGGCCACCGCCGCTACCCGCTCTGGAGTGACCTGGATACTCGGGTCATAGGTAAACTTGGTCCGGATGACGATACGCGAGAGACCGTCTGAAGAGATCTTGCGGACGGTCGCGCCCATGGGATCCGCCGGCAACAACGCCCACCTGGCTTTACCCGGCACCTCTTTCCTGAATGCATCATCACTGTAAGCAGCCGTCATGGAGGCATAAGTGAAAACGTGCAACAGTCGTCCTTGATAATGGCCAAAGTCTTCAATGTGCCCGTTAACTCCCAGGATGACCTTGGGTGCGTGCACCGTCCCGTTATGAGATCGAGCGCTCCAACCACTTCCCTGCCTGGTCAATTCAACAATCGGAGAGCGTTCGAACAGCGTGATTTTCCCTTCGAGCCCTGCTGCCAGGTCTCTAATGTATTGCGCGGGTTGAATCATCACTGTGCCCGGCGTGTAGATCCCACCGTGATAATAGGCGGACCCAGTGATTTCGCGCATTTGCGCGGCATCGAACATCTGGAACTTCTCGCCAATGCGTTCAAGGGATTGAGCGTAATTGACGTTCAGTTTCAATCCCCGCTCAGTGGCGGCCGCGTTGATCTTCCCGGAAGGGTCGAACGTGTCGGCAGACATGCCGTACTCCCGCGCAGCGGCAGCGGCAAAAGCAATCGCAAAGCGGTTCTGCGCAATTTCCAGCGCCGTTGCAGACTCACTCGCCACGGAGTATTCCCCGGACGACAGACTGTGCGGCACATCGATCATGAAACCAGAGTTTCTGCCGGCCGGCCCCTTGGCGACTTCATGAGCATCGACCACGACAATGCTGTCACCCGGATGCAGCTGTGAAAGTCTGCGAGCGGCGGACAGGCCGGCAAAACCGGCCCCGATAATCAGCCAGTCCGCCGTCACGTTTCCATCAAGCATGCGGACAGGCGCAGTGCGTTCGGAAATCGCCTCCCAACCTGAAACCCCGGTGTCTACCGGCAGACGCTTGATGGTATGGGTGCTCATTTTTCGGTCTCTTCATCCGACCGATCAGACACATCGATCCAGATGGTTTTGATTTCGGTGTACTGGTCATGGGCGAAAATGGATTTGTCCCGACCGCCGAAGCCCGACTCCTTGTAGCCACCGAAGGGTGTCGATGCGTCGCCCTCACCAAAGCAGTTCACGGTGACGATGCCCGCGCGAATTTCCCGCGACAACTTGATTGCCCGCCGCAGGCTGCCGGTATATACCGAGGCCGCGAGGCCGTAGACCGTGTCATTGGCCAGCGCAATGGCTTCGGAGATCGTGTTGAAGGTGGTGACCGACAGAATCGGGCCGAAGATCTCTTCCTGGAACAGCCGGTTGTCTCGACCAACACCGTCAATCACCGTCGGCTCTACAAAGGCGCCGTCTTTGGTCGCACCACCGTAAACCACCTCAAGCTTTCCGGCGGCGGCGTGCTCAAGGTACGACTGCACTTTGGCAAAATGCTCAGGGCTGACCAGCGACCCTACGCGGTTTTCCGGATCGAGTGGATCGCCCATTTTCCATTCGCGGATGTAGGCGCCCATGCGCTTCAGCAGCTCGTCCTTAACCGATGCATGGACGATCAGACGAGAAGTTGCGGAGCAGTTTTCGCCCATGTTCCAGAACGCGCCATTGACCACGTGCTGAGCGACGAGATCCAGGTCTTGGGCATCGTCCATCACCACGGCCGGATTTTTTCCGCCGCACTCGAGGACGATGCGTTTCAGGTTCGAATCGGCGGCGTAATGCAGGAAACGGCGGCCTGTCGTGGTGGAGCCGGTGAAGCTGACCATGTCGACATCGTTATGCAAACCAATCGGTTCACCAACGTCCTTGCCCGTGCCGGTGACAATGTTGAGTACGCCGGCAGGTACGCCGGCTTCAAACGCCAGTTGCGCGACACGCAACGTGGTCAGCGAGGTTTGCTCAGCAGGTTTGACGATGACCGAACAGCCCGCAGCGAGCGCCGGGCCGATTTTCCAGGCCAGCATCAGCAGCGGGAAGTTCCAGGGCAATACGCAGCCCACCACGCCGATTGGCTCCCGAACTACCATGGTCAGCGCGTCGCTGCCCACCGGAGCGGTGTTGTCGTAAATCTTGTCAATCAGTTCTGCGTGCCAGCGGATCGTGTGGATGGTGTCCGGTATGTCAACCAACTGGCATTCACTGACCGGTTTGCCGCTATCGAGACTTTCGAGGACAGCCAGTTCGTGTTGATGGCTTTCAAGCAGGTTTGCAAACTTCAACAGGACCGCTTTGCGCTCCCGCGGAGAAACAGATCTCCAGCGTCCATCCTCAAAGGCCTCCTTGGCATTGCTCACCGCGAGGGCGACATCCTCGGACGAACACGCTGCGACGTCGGTCAAAAAGGCACCGGTCGCCGGGTTGTTCGTGGCGAAGGTTTTGCCAGAGATCGCGGGCTTGAATGCGCCATTGATGAACGCCTTGGACGGCAACGAAATGTCTTTGGCCAGCGCGGCATATTCGGCCTTGCTCAGAAGATCACCCATGGCTGGCTCCCGAAGAAATGTTGGCTACGTTACGTTTGAGTTCAGTAATGACCGACGCGAAACTCTGCTTCTCGTCCGCTTCCAGTGGCTGCAATGGCAGGCGCACGTTACCGACTTTCAATCCGGCAACTTCGCAGCCGTACTTGATCGACTGCACGAACTTGCCACCGTCCAGGGCATTCATCAGCGGCATCATCGCTGTCATGATTTGACGGCCTTTGTCGAAGTTCTTTTCGATCACGCAGGCTTCATAAAGCGCAACGTGTTCCTTGGGCAGGAAGTTGGAACCTGCGCACACCCAACTGCGGGCGCCCCAGGCAAAAAACTCGAGGGCCTGGTCGTCCCATCCACAGGACAAGGCGATGTTGGGGAACTGCCGGGCCAGCATATGCACCTGGCCCATGTCGCCGGAACTTTCCTTGATGGCGACGACGTTTTTCGATTGGCTGACACGCGTGAAATATTCTTCGTCCATCGAAACGCACATGCGCCCCGGATAGTTGTAAAGCATGATCGGCAGGTCGGCGGCGCGATCAATCGTCAATGCATGGATCGCGTTTTCCTGGGAGGTCGGCAGCGCATACGGCGGGCTGGTGACGAGAATGGCGTCCGCTTTGATCGATTTGGCATCCTTGGCGTACTGAACCGCATCTTCGGTGCGAATCGCCCCGGTACTGACGATCAGTTGCACTCGAGTGCCGATCACATCTTTGGCGTAGGCTGCCAACTCGGTGCGTTCTTCCGCAGTCTGCGCATAATACTCGCCGGTCGACCCACCGATAATAATGCCGTGCACCTTCGCCTCGATCAGCGACTCCAAAACTTCCGAGTACACGTTCCAGTCAATCTCCCCATCAGAGTTATAAGGAGTTACTGCTGGCGTATAAATACCTTCAAATTTCAAGATAAATGCTCCGAATGCGAGTTAGGTGGGAGATCAACGAACGCGTCAGCTTTGATGCCTTTAGGCGCGACAAGAATCTTCATGTTTTCACGGGGCGGTTCCCAATGCTCAAACACAAGATCAATTGCGACACTTTGCTTAACTGTTGAATCCAGACTGACATGGGCCAAGAAGTCGGTCAATAGAGTGTATTTCCCGCGCATACATTTTCAGATGGGTGCTTCAGACGCCAGTGAAAATATCTTTCTCTTTATTTTCAATGGTTTGAATTTTTCTAGCCGATACCAAGACGTCAATCGATAACATTTGATTATGCATTGATAAGAGTAAAAGTTTCTTGTTGATGCATGATTGCCGTCGTAGTCTTACAACAGCGATATTCTACTGACGAATTGGAAAATAGAATTTCTCGTACATTCGTTCCATTAGTTGGAAACTGTTTGTTCGGGGTCGAATAAGGTGCTGTAGCAACATTGCCGCGGATGCAAACATCGGCATTTCAGAATTGTCTGCCTTAATAAGGACTCGAACGAAATGAGTGCACGGATGGCACCACCATCCAAGAAGGCACATTTTGTGTAAGACGCTTCCTGGACGTGGCAAAACGCTCCGGTTTGCGGATAGAAGCAGCACGGTTTGATGGGCTTGCATCCACAGGCGGTACTGCGAACTCAAGACCGTTTGGCCTCATCTCGCTGAGCAGGCTGAATGTGTCGCCCCCTTGGTATTTTGGAGTGTGTTGACCGTGAGTACTAAATCGGCAGTTTCAAATCTAATCGCGCAGCGCAAGCCTGACCACGCGCTGCCAGGTGCCCTTTATAGCGATCCCGACGTTTACAGGCAGGATCTGGAACAGATCTGGCACAAAAGCTGGATCTTCGCAGGGCACACATTTGAGCTGGAGAAGTCGGGTCAATACCTGTCGCTGCAAATCGGCGATTATCCTGTCGCTATCGTGCGCGGCGCAGACAAGCAGATTCGTGCCTTCCACAACGTCTGTCGCCATCGCGGTTCCAAGGTGTGCCCGGAAGCCAGCGGCAAGGTCGCCAAGCTGGTGTGCCCTTACCACAAATGGACATTCGAACTGGATGGTCGCCTGCTGTTCGCTGGGAACATGGCGGACGATTTCGACAAGTCTCAGCATGGGTTGAAGCCCGTGCACTGTGAGGTCGTCGAAACGTATATCTACGTGTGCGTAGCAGATATCGCCCCAGACTTTTCGTCGTTCAGAAAATCCGTTACCCCTTTCGTTGCGCCGCATAACCTGGACGACTGCAAAGTCGCGTTTGAGTCGAACATCATCGAGAAAGGCAACTGGAAACTGGTTTTCGAGAACAACCGCGAGTGCTACCACTGCGATTTTACTCACCCGGAATTGATGCACTCATTCGTGGACAACCCATCAGTGGGCGGCGCCGGAGGCGATGAAGATCTCGAACTCAAAGAGCATTGGGATCGCTGCGAGGCGGCAGGTTTGCCTAGCCGATTGGTCATGGATGATGACGGTCGTTTCCGCATGACGCGCATCCCCCTTTTTTCCGGGGCCGTCAGCTACACCATGGATGGCAAGCCTGCGGTTGCCGGGCGCTTGGACACAACCGGTGAAGCCAACATCGGTGCGCTGCTTTATTTCAACTACCCATCCACCTGGAACCACTTTCTGGGCGATCACGCGCTGAGCTTCCGCGTTCTGCCCATCGGTCCAGGCGAGACGATGGTCACTACAAAATGGCTCGTCAAGAAAGACGCGCAGGAAGGTGTCGACTACGACATCGATCGCCTTACAAAGGTTTGGCTCGCAACCAATGACCAGGATCGCACCTTGGTTGAAGGCGCACAGGTGGGTGTCAGCTCTCCAGCTTTCGAGCCAGGCCCGTTGTCGGTGGCCAGCGAAATCGGTGTGTGCCAGTTTGATGATTGGTACTGCAAAACGATGCTTGAGCAGCTCAATGACACGATCCCGTTAAGATCTGTCGGCTAAGTGCAGCACTGCCGGTGGTGAGAACCACGAATGATCACCACCGGTATCTTGATTCGGACCTTCAAACCACTCTCCCTCTCCGCCACAACTCGTGTTCCTTTCTTCCAAACAGCTCAGGAAAACTGAGCAAGAATCCAGTCGCGTAGCCGGCAACAGGCGTCGTCATTGATCCGGTCTTCACGAAATGTCAGATAATGCTGACTTTCATGGAGAACCACTTCCTCTTCGATCGGCCGTATCAGCGTGCCGTTTTCGATTAGCGTTGCAACCAGGTGATTCCATCCGAGGGCTACGCCCTGATGGGTCAACACCATGCTGATGACCAGGTTGTAGTCGTTGGCGTTGAAAACGTGAGGGCTGTCATGGGGGCGTTTTTCGATATCAACATCGTGATAAGCCAGCCAAACACCCCAATCAACGTGCTCCGCTACCTGGGATCTGCCATAGGGGCTGAGGTTTAGCAAAACCCCGTCGCGTAATCCTTCCAGGCTGGACAGCTCAGGGTGCTCCTCTTTGTAACGAGGTGTGCACACCGGGTAGATGACGTCGTGAAACAACGGATAACTGCGGTAGCCATCCTGAATCCTGGCCATTTTGGTGATGAAGATGTCTGGAGTTACACCCGGTTCCATCGACAGGAAGTTCTGAGTGGTGACCAGATTGAGGTCGATGTCTGTGTTCCTCGTAAAAAAACCCGGCAACTTCGCTGCGAGCCAGAGGGCTGAAAACGCGGGAGAACAGCAAAGTGTCAACGTGCGCTTGCCTGCATTGTTGGTGCGAATGCGCTCCGCCGCCTGGGAAATGTTGACGAAAGATAACTGTGCCGCATCAAAAAAGATGGATCCGGCTTCCGTCAACTCGACTGCTCGCCCCACCCTCTTGAAGAGATCCACCCCAAGGTAAGTTTCAAGCTCCCGAATCTGACGACTGATTGCCGCTTGAGTAACGCACAGCGCTTCAGCCGCACGCGTAAAGCTCTGATATTTGGCGGCTGCTACGAATGACTTCACTGCTTTCAGAGACGGCATTTTCAGCAGCGTCATGTCTGGATCGATGTGCTTAACCATAACCTAGAGTATTGAATATCCGGTTCGGGGCCGTTTGGAGGGCCGTTAGCGATGAGATCGGCGAGAAGGTTCCACCTAGAGCCTGCGCTGGAGCGTAGCTGAAACAGAGGGTCTAAGACAGGGCCAGCAGTAGTCGCCTTCGCAAACAGCACTTTTGTAGTCGCAAATTGACACGATTCATTTATTGATAACATGACGTTATTGATTGGCTGGAAGAAATGTTGTTAGACGCTGACTCTATAAGGTAATAACTTGGGTCTCAAGGCGCTGATTAATTCAGCGCCGATAAAACAAGAATAATAAACATCACATAATAAAGAGGATGGTCACAATGACTAACTCGCAACCTTTCTCCCAGCTTGACTGCCCCCATAAGCACCGTCTTCACTGATCAAGATACGTATATCTAAATTCTTGGTCTTACGTCGTATTTGCAGCAGGAGGGGTTATGAGTCTTGGTGACGAGATACTCTCGGTAAAAAACATTTACAAAGTCTTTGGTGCTCAGCCAAAGCTCGCGATGGAGATGCTGGCTCGCGGTGCTGATAAAAGTGAAATTTTCAGCAAAACCGGTCAAGTCGTTGGCGTTTTTGATGCCAGTTTCTCCGTAAAACGTGGAGAGATTTTCGTCATCATGGGGCTTTCCGGTTCCGGGAAGTCGACGATGGTGCGGTTGTTCAATCGACTGATCGAGCCAACCTCCGGAACTATCCATCTCAACGGCCAGGAAATCACCGGTCTGTCTGATGCTGATCTCCTTAGCGTTCGCCGCAAAGACATGAGCATGGTGTTCCAGTCGTTTGCCCTGATGCCCCACATGAGTGTGATCGACAACGTTGCCTTCGGACTGGAAATCTCGGGTGTCGAGGAAAGTGAACGGCATAAACGTGCACTCGAGGCACTCAAACAGGTGGGGCTCGATGGCCACGCCTACAGCTATCCGCACCAACTGTCCGGCGGTATGCAACAGCGGGTAGGCCTGGCCCGAGCGCTGGCCAACGACCCCGCCATCCTGCTGATGGACGAAGCCTTCTCGGCACTCGACCCGTTGATTCGCCACGAAATGCAGGGCGAACTGATCCGCCTGCAGGCAGAACAACATCGCACCATCATCTTCATCTCCCATGACATTGAGGAGGCGATTCGCATCGGCCATCGCATTGCAATTATGGAGGGTGGCCGGGTGGTACAGATCGGTACCCCGCAAGAGCTGCTTTGCAGCCCCGCGAACGATTACGTCAGAGCTTTCTTCAAAGGCTTTGATGCCTCGAAGATCCTCAAGGCTGGCGACGTTGCCAAGTTCTGTGCAGAGCATCCGTACGCCATGGATCAATCCATGCCTACGCTGCGCGACGATGTACTCCTGCAGGACGTCTTTCACATTGTTGCTGATGCCGTTAATCCAGTTGCTGTGCTGGATCGTCAGGGTGTGTTCAAAGGCACGATCTCCAAGAGCCTACTGCTTCAGACAATGAGCCGGCACTAATAGTCTCTATTTGCTGGCTTGCCAGGCTCGGATATTCAGGTGATGACATGAACGAATTCAGTTTTCTAGACCCGTTTCAATCCCTCAACGTCCCTTTGGGCCAATGGGTAGAAGTTGCCCTGAATTATCTGGTTCATAATTTCCGCGAGGTATTCCGTTCGATTAGATGGCCAATCGATCAGGTACTTAATGGAATTCAGTTCGGATTGTTGGCTATTCCTCCGTCGATATTCATTATTTTTGCGACGCTCCTGGGCTGGCAGGTAGGAGGGAGAAAGATTGGAATCCTTTGTTTCGTCACCCTCACCCTCTTGGGAGTGATCGGCGTATGGAGTGACGCCATGGTCACCCTCGCCCTGGTGCTCACTTCACTGTTCTTCTGTGCAGTTATTGGCATACCGCTGGGTGTCCTGTGTGCCCGGAGTGACCGGCTGGAGATGCTGTTGCGGCCGGTACTCGATGCAATGCAAACACTGCCGGCATTTGTTTACCTGGTACCTGTGGTGATGCTGTTTGGTATCGGCAACGTACCGGGGGTGCTGGTCACGATCATCTTTTCGGTAGCGCCACTGGTCAGGCTTACCAATCTGGGCATTCGCCAGGTACCGGAAGACAAGATTGAGGCGGCCCGGGCTTTTGGATGCACACCACGCCAGATGCTGAGGCGAGTCCAACTTCCTTTGGCTGCACCGACGATCATGGCCGGCCTCAATCAGGCATTGATGTTGTCACTTTCCATGGTCGTGATCGCATCAATGATTTCGGTGGGAGGCTTGGGGATGATGGTACTCCGCGGGATTGGCCGCCTTGATATGGGCTTGGCCACCGTCGGAGGACTGGGCCTGGTGCTGCTGGCGATTTTCCTCGACCGCCTGACCCAGGCAATGGGCGAACGCAGTAACAGAGCAACCAAAGGCGAACACTGGTATCAGACCGGCCCTGCGGGTGTCGTTTACCGTCTGAAAAGAAAGAACACCATTACAAAGATAGAAGTTAGTCCCAAAGAAAGCTAATCCGCTTTGCGGCGCGTTGTGAACCAAAAGAAATGCCAACTTCTTAACCAGCCAAGGTAAACGATAATGAACTTCACAACCTTCGGAATAAAACAGAAACTCATTCATTCTGTGGCACTTTTAGTTTTAGCGGTATCACCTTTGTTCACATCGGCCGCCACGGCGCAGGAGCCCGGAAAAGGGGTCTCAATCACCCCGATCTTTCCGTCGATCGCCGAAGAGCGGTTTCGTGGAGAGATTGCAATGGCGGGTCTCAAGGAATTGGGCTACGACGTTGAAACACCAAAGGAAACCGAGTACTCCACCATGATGGTTGCGATTGCCAATGGTGACGCGGATTTCTCGGTGCACCTGTGGGAGGAACTGCACAAATCTTTCTACGAGAAGGCTGGCGGCGATGAGGTGATGGTGAAAACCGGCGCTATCATGCCGGGCGTGTTGCAGGGCTACATGATTGACAAAAAAACGGCTGATGAGCACCACATCACCTCACTCGCAGATTTGCAGAAGCCGGAAATTGCCAAACTGTTCGATGCCAATGGTGACGGTAAAGCCGACCTCACGGGTTGCAACCCGGGTTGGGGCTGTGAGCTCATCATTGCGCACCACATGAAAGCCTATGACCTGATGAAGACCGTTTCCAATAACCAGGGCTCCTATTTTGCCTTGATGGCGGACACCATCGCTCGCTATAAACAAGGCAAGCCGATTCTCTATTACACCTGGGTACCTCAGTGGATATCCGGTGTTCTGGTAGAAGGTAAAGATGTTGTGTGGTTGACCGTGCCACGTACGGATCTTCCAGGTGGCAAAAACGATGTCAACACGACCTTCAATGGTAAAAACCTGGGCTTCGCAGTAGACAGTGTCAGAGCGGTTATCAATAAAGAGTTCGCCGAGAAAAATCCGGCTGCAGTGAAGTTCCTGTCTGAAATGCAGATCACTACCGACGATGAAAGCGCGCAAAACCTGAAAATGCACAATGGCGAAAAAAGTGCAGCTGACATTACTCGTCACGCCAAAGAATGGATCGCGGCCCATCGCGCGAAATACGACATCTGGCTGGCAGACGCACGCGCTGCGGCCAACACTGCCACCGCAAAAAACTAGTCCCTTCATTTAAATCTGCATAAAAGGTTGCCCTTCCCGGGGCAACTTTTTCATCCGTTTCGGTGTTCATCATTCAGGAATCATGAAATGCAGTTGTATTCGTTCGTCCAGAATTTCAGTTACAAGGATGCGCCCCTGCATACACGCGAATTGGTTAAAACCTGCCTGCTCGACATCATTGGTGTGGCCGCCGGTGCTCGCGACAATCAAACCAGCGTGATGCTCAAAACCTACGCTGACACCCATTACTCTGCCAACAAGTTGTCCAGCCGCCTTTGGTTCGACGGCAGAGCCGTACATCCATTGGGCGCCGCGTATGCAGGCGGTTTCTGCGTCGATAGCCTGGATGCACATGAAGGTCACTTCACCTCCAAGGGGCATGCGGGTGCAACCGTTGTCCCGGCTATTGTTGCGTTGGTCGACGCGTATCTCGGTCAGGGCAAAGACATCAGCGGCGAAGAATTCCTCAGCGCACTGTGCATCGGTTATGAAACCGCGTTACGGGCGGGCCAGGCATTGATGGCCAGCGCCCCTGAATATCATGCCTCAGGTGCCTTTTCCGGAATCGGGGTGGTTTGCGCTGGCGCCCGCCTGCTGAAGCTTGATGAAACGACGTTCCGTCATGCGCTGGGTATCGCGGAATACTTTGGCCCGAGGTGTCCGATGATGCGCCTGGTGAGCTTCCCGACGATGTTGCGTGATGCCCACGGCGCCGGCGCGCATGCCGGACTGAACGCACTACTGATGGCACAGCTCGGTGTCACTGGCGCTCCAGCCGCGACCGTTGAACCTTTGGAGATTTCCGCTTTCTGGCAGGACATCGGAACCCGCTGGGAGATCGACGAGCAATATTTCAAACCGTGGCCGGTATGTCGCTGGGCGCAACCGGCGCTCACAGCCATGACTGATTTGATGCGGGCACATCCGGTCATCACTGCAGCGTTGATCGAGACCATTGATGTCGAAACGTTCCATGAGTCTGTGTGCTTGCAGGGGCATTTTCCGAAGAATGCGGACGAGGCCCAGTATGCGCTGGCGTTTCCCTTGGCTGCCTTGATCGTTCGCGGGAAGCTGGGCCCTAAAGAGGTCACCGGGGATTCCATTCATGCGCCAGACATCTTGAGTGTCAGCGCGAAAATCACCCTTCAGGAGGCGCCTGACCTCTCCGCCAGGTTCCCGGAGGAAATTCTGTCCCGCGTCACGGTTACCCTGAAAGACGGTACGCGTCTTACCAGCCCGACCGCGACGGCCAAGGGCGACCCCGGCAACCCTATGTCGAGTGACGATCTCACCGCTAAATACCATCTGCTGGCTGATGACAGCTTGGGGGCCACGCTCAGCAATGCCATCGAGAACAGTGTTGATGCATTGCTCGGCAGTGATGACTGCCAATCGTTCTTTGATTTGTTGCTGTCCGCTCCAAAAACCGCTGCCTAGATTGCCAACGGTTTCCTGGCTATTCGTTCAGGTGTCAAAGAGGATTTATGCCATTCGTATTCGAGAGCGTGCTTAAAGACAAGAACTTGGGGTACTCCTATACGGCTGAGAAACCAGTAAAGCCGCAGGCAGTGACTCGTGTAGCTTTCGTGCTTTTGAACAATTTCTCGATGATGTCGTTCACCGGTGCTATCGATGCGCTGGTGACCGCCAACCTGATTAGCGAGACACCAGCGTTTGAGGTGTTGACTGTCGGCATCAGGGGCCGTCTGGTGATGAGCGATCTGGGTATTGCGATTTCAGCAGACCTGGAGCTATCACAACTTCCGGATCGTATCGACGTTCTCATCGTCGCCGGTGGTTTACGGGTCAAACTGATCAGCGACCCGCTATTACGGCGCAAGCTACGTAACGTCGCCTCTCTTGGCGCGACCATGGGGGGGTTGTGGAACGGTGCATTTTTCCTGGCGGAAGCTCAGCTAATGGACGGTGTCGAGTGCGCCTTCCATCCAGATGGGCGAGCAATGATGGAGGATGTTTTCCCCAAAGTCCTGGTCTCTTGTCGAACTCACGTAATAGACAAAAACCGTATCACGTGCGCCGGCGCCAGCAGCTCGTTACGCATGATGCTGGAGCTCATCACCGCTAAACAAGGCGTGTCACTGACCCATGCTGTCGAGGAAATACTCAGTTGTGATCAAACCAATGAAGTCTCTGGGATATCGACTGTCATAGTTGACTCTGACCCCACCTTGCCCCAAACCCTGAAGCTCGCTTTAGAACTGATGCAAAAGAACATCGAAGAGCCGTTATCGATAGATGAACTGGCTGAGTGCGTGAACATTTCCCGACGACAACTGGAGCGTCGCTTCTGTCGTTTCGTGGGCGCCACACCCACACGCTACTACCTTGAGCTGCGCTTGACTCGAGCGCGACAGCTTATTTTGCAGAGCAATCGACCGATCACCGATATCGCGATTGCAACCGGCTTCTGTAGTTTCGCCAACTTCCATATGCGCTTTCGTGACTTCTTTGGCGTCGCGCCGAGTAGTTATAGAGCGACGTATGAGCGCAGGCGCTAAGTTTTCCGAAACCCGGGCATGCAAAAAACACAATAAACCCACACTGTCTAAGCCGAGCAAATGATGGCTAGCATCATTGATAAGGGTTACCGAGAATTATGAATGCTACATCGTCAGTGTTGATACCGACGGCTAACCACAGCGAACGGATGTCTACACGCATCGCCTTCCTTATCGCGGGCTTACTCATGTCCGCATGGGCGCCTCTGGTCCCATTGGTTAAAACCCGTGCTGGCTTGGACGATGGTGGCCTAGGGTTGCTGCTGCTTGGCCTGGGCGGTGGATCTATAGTGGCCATGCCCTTCGCTGGATATCTCACTGCGCACCATGGATGTCGACCGGTCGTAATCTGGGCGACGATTGTCTTGTGCGCCGTTTTTCCGCTGTTGAGCACCGTGGTCTGGCTGCCCGGCCTGGTCATAGCTGTCATTATCTTCGGCGCCAGCATGGGCATGCTCGATTGCGCCATGAACATACAGTCCGTCATCGTCGAGAAAAACAGCGGGCAGGCACTTCAGTCTGGCTTCCATGGCCTTTACAGCGTCGGAGGTATATTGGGCGCCGGGGCGATGACCGCTTTACTGACCTTCGGCCTAGATCCACTGATGGCTGCGCTCTGCATCGTTGCCACCGTTTTGGGAGCGCTTTACAAGGCTGCGCCTGCTTTGCTGACTTATGGCACTGAACGGGGTGGACCATTGTTCGCGGTGCCTAGGGGTATCGTGCTGTTTTTAGGGACGCTCTGTTTCATCGTATTCCTCACTGAAGGTGCAATGCTTGACTGGAGCGCGGTCTTCCTTGTCTCGAACCGAGGGTTAGAGCCGAGCATCGCCGGTTTGGGCTACGCATCCTTCGCCGCTGCAATGACGGTGGGTCGCCTGACGGGGGACACCATCGTCAGCAAACTAGGTGGCGTGCGTGTAGTTGCGCTAGGCGGACTCTGCGCAGCCGCAGGCATGCTCGTGTCGCTTGGGATCGATGGCTGGCCCGCGTCCCTGGTCGGCTACGCCCTGGTCGGGGCTGGCTGCTCGAACATTGTCCCAGTGATCTTTACCGCTGTAGGCCGGCAGCAACGTATGCCACAGGCGGTTGCCATCCCCGCGGTCATCTCGATGGGCTACGCGGGCATTCTGATAGGTCCCGTATTTATTGGGGCAGTCGCCCATCTAAGCACCTTGTCATTCGCTTTGGGCTGCCTGATCGTGCTGCTGGTTTTTGTCAGCACAACAGCTCGAATACTTCGCAATTAACCGAATCTTCAGGCGCGATATCACTCCACTTCATCCTGGAGAAACCCAACAAGAATTGCTTCAGCGTTTTGATGTACCGGAAAATGTGCCCATTGGGGCTGGACCTGCGTGTTTTCAGGGGGGGCGCGGCAAAAGCCAAAGAAATACTTTTCTCTGGACGAAAAAAATGGACCTCTTTTCAGAGATCCATTTTTTAATGCTTGGAGCGGGAAACGAGACTCGAACTCGCGACCCCGACCTTGGCAAGGTCGTGCTCTACCAACTGAGCTATTCCCGCGTCTTGATGATGCGCATTCTATAGCATCCTAATCACCCGTCAACCCTTTGATTCAAAAAAGTTTTATTTCTTTTCAACGGTGGTCCGCAGGTGGGGCCAGGCGGCACGCAGGTATTGCAGCATCGACCACAATGTCAGGCCGGCGGCGACCAGAAGCAAGGCGTAACCCAACAACACCCAGAACGTGAAGTTCGCGGGATTGCCCAGCAAAATGACCAGGGCGAGCATCTGCGCAGCGGTCTTCCATTTGCCCATGTTGGAGACGGCCACATGGGCGCGCGCGCCAATCTCTGCCATCCACTCGCGCAAGGCGGAGACGACGATCTCGCGACCAATGATCACGGCAGCCGGCAATGTCAGCCAAAGGTTAGCGTGTTCTTGCACCAACAATACCAGGGCCACGGCCACCATCAGCTTGTCGGCCACGGGATCGAGGAACGCGCCAAACGGCGTGCTCTGCTCCAGGCGACGCGCCAGGTATCCATCCAGCCAGTCGGTCGCTGCCGCAAAGGCAAACACGGAACTTGAGGCTACATAACTCCATTCATAAGGCAGATAAAACAGCAAAATGAAAATCGGGATAAGCAGGACACGTAAAACGGTGATCAGATTAGGGATATTCATCGGCACAACTGGCTACGAGGTGAGAAGGCATTCTACTCGCTGTGCAGATTTGCATAAATCAACTCAGCGAGCTTTTTACTGATACCCGGGGCTTTGGCTATTTCTTCGATGCTTGCACGAGACAGCTCCTGCAATCCACCAAAATGTTTTAACAGTTCCCGCCGCCGCTTCGGCCCGACCCCGGCAACCCCCTCCAGGGTTGAGGTCCGGCGGGTCTTGCCGCGTCGGGCGCGATGCCCGGTAATGGCAAAACGGTGGGCTTCGTCGCGGATCTGCTGAATCAGGTGCAGCGCCGGGGAGTCACCCTTCAAGGTGAACTCATGGGCTGCGTCGTTCAAATACAACGTCTCGAAACCGGCCTTGCGGGTCGCGCCCTTGGCCACGCCGAGCAGGATCAGGTCGGGCACCGCCAGTTCGTTGAGTACGTCGCGGGCCATGGAAAGCTGTCCCTTGCCACCGTCCACCAACAGGATATCGGGCAGCTTGCCCTCGCCGTCTTTCAGCTTGCTGAAACGCCGGGTCAACGCCTGGTGCATGGCGGCATAGTCATCGCCTGCGGTAACGCCTTCAATGTTATAGCGCCGATAATCGGACTTGATCGGCCCCTCCGGACCGAATACCACACAAGACGCCACGGTCGCCTCGCCACTGGAGTGGCTGATGTCGTAGCACTCCAGCCGCTGAGGTGGCTCGTCCAGCTTGAGCACATCGGCCAACGCTTCAAAGCGCGCGGCAACATGCTGCCGATTGGCCAGACGCGCACTCAAGGCCTGCTCAGCATTGGTTACGGCCAATTGCTGCCAGCGTGCCCGCGTGCCACGCACCCGGTGGCTGATGTCCAGCTCGCGCCCGCGCAGTTCATGAATCGCCTCGATCAGCGCCGCAAAGTCCTCATGGACCACGTTGACAATCAATTCTCCCGGCAGATCGCGCTCGGGACTGCTGACGTAGTACTGGCCCAGGAATGCGGCCATGACCTCGGCGACCTCTTCTTCAATACCCGTCTGGGGAAAGAAGTTCTTGCTGCCCAATACGCGCCCGCCACGTACGCTGATCAAGTGTACGCAAGCGCCACCCGGATTGACGAAAGCCGCGATGACGTCAACGTCGCCAGTCCCCCCTTCCATGCTCTGCTGATCCTGGACCCGGCGCAGCAAAGACACCTGGTCCCGCAGTTCCGCGGCCCGCTCAAAGTCCAGCGTACTGGCTGCCTGCTCCATGGCGCCGGACAGCTCGTCGGCCAGGGCATTGCTGCGTCCTTCGAGGAACATCACCGAATGACGCACATCCTCGGCATATTCCTGGGGTTCTACCAGGCCGACGCAGGGCGCCTTGCAACGCTTGATCTGGTATTGCAGGCACGGACGGGTGCGGTTTTTATAGAAGCTGTCTTCACACTGGCGCACGAAGAAGGTCTTTTGCAGCAGGCTCAGGCTTTCACGGATCGCGCCAGCGCTGGGGTAAGGACCAAAATACTTGCCCTTCTGCTTCTTCGCGCCGCGATGGATGCTCAGGCGCGGAAAAGCACCGTCCGATAAAAACACGTAGGGGTAGGATTTATCGTCGCGCAGCAAAATATTGTAGGGCGGCCGCCACTCTTTGATCAGCGTCTGCTCAAGCAGCAGCGCTTCGGTTTCATTGGCAGTGATGGTGGTTTCGATCTGGGCGATACGCCCCACCAGGGCAGCGGTTTTCGGCGCCAGACCGGTCTTGCGAAAGTAGCTGGCCAGGCGCTTCTTGAGGTTCTTGGCCTTACCGACATAAAGCAGGCGCGCGTCCTCGTCGAACATGCGATAGACGCCAGGACGGCCGCTGCAGGTTGCGAGAAACGCACTCGGATCAAACGAGGCTGTTATTTCAGAGGCTTGCATTTCAGGCGCTGGCGTCCACCATGCCGTGGCGAACCGCCAGCAGGGTCAATTCAACATCACTGCTGATGGAGAGCTTCTCGAAGATTCGATAACGGTAGGTGTTCACGGTTTTCGGGGACAGGCAAAGCTTATCGGAGATCGCCTGGACCTTTTGGCAACCGACAATCATCAAGGCAATCTGAATTTCGCGCTCGGACAGCGCATCGAACGGTGAATCATTGACCGGTTGAAACGACTTGATGGCTAATTGCTGGGCAATCTGCGGGCTGATGTAGCGCTGGCCCGCAAATACCAGGCGTATTGCCTGCACCATCTCGGCCAGACCTGCACCTTTTGTCAGGTAACCGGCAGCGCCTGCTTGTAGAAGCCTTGTAGGGAAAGGGTCTTCCTCGCAGACAGTCACCACCACAACCTTGATGTCCGGATGGCTGCGCAAAAGTTTGCAAGTGGCCCCCAGACCGCCGATTCCAGGCATCTTGACGTCCATCAAAACCACATCGGGCTTCAACTCCCGGGCCTTGATCAGGGACTCCTCCCCCGATTCGGCCTGGCCGACTACTTGCAGGCCATCGATGTCAGCCAGCATTCGTGTAATGCCTGTACGAACGAGATCATGGTCATCGACTACTAGCACCCTAATCAAGCAGACACCTCGCGATATGGTCTTATAGGTTGCTGAACACCTTAGCAAAAAACCAAGGCACAGACCTAGCTGCAAGCGTCATATATATAGAGTTTCAATACGCCGTGAGAGCCTTCGCGATAGCGAACTGCCTGAAATTTCTGGTTTAAGGGTCAGGATTCCTTGGGAGTTGAAGGGATTTTTCCATTCAGGCCGGATGAGTGCTCGGCCAAACTCGACGTCAACCGACGAATTGCATCCTGATCCTCCTTGAACATCGCACGAAAGTCACCCAGCACCTTCTCTTCGTTTCGGCTCAAGTTATCCAGCACCGCGGGCTTGGGGCTACCGGTCAGTACATAAAGGATATCCACACCTTTTTCTGCCACACGGGACAAGTAGTCGGCTTTCGGCGCCCGGCCACCGCTCTCATAGTTGCCTTGTGCGTTTGCTTCGACGCCTCCTATTTCACCAAAATTCTTTTGCGACAGCCCCAGCCGCTCCCTTTCTTGCCTTAACCGCGAACCGATTCCACTCATTTGGATGTATGATCCTGTTTAGCGCCCCCCAAGAGGTGACACTCTCATCTCGTTTTTACACAAACTTGAACGGTTTTGAACTATGCCCGGAATCCGTACTGCTGCACAAGCCAAAGCCTGGCTGGATCATCAAGGAAAGTCTGTTCAAGCGTTCGCCAGGGAACATGGCGTAGACCCGGCAACCACTTATCAAGTGCTCGCTGGGCGTAAAAAGGGACGAAGGGGGGAAGCCCATAAAGTAGCGGTACTTTTGGGCATGAAAGAAGGGGTTGTCCTTAACGAGGTCGAAGGCCAGAGCAACGATCAGGAGCTCATCTCCCAAGGGCAGTATGCGCTTATTGAAACCGAGTAACCGTTTTTACACGATTTAGCCGCTTATCACTGCGCGGGTGTTGATCGACAGTCACGTTCCATGCGCCAGAAACAGTCTTCCTCACCGACGATATTCAAGCCCAGGCGCTGATACAGGCCTTTCGCAGGATTGCTTTTGAACACCGTCAGTCGCAACTGCCGACTCCCCTCCGCACGCGCCTTGGCGATCATTTGCTCCAGCACCCAACGGCCAGCCCCTTGGCGACGAAAAGCCTCCAGAATGTGCAGCTCACGTATATATAACGCCCGAGCGTGCCGACTCAGACTGATAAACCCCAACAACGTGTCACCCTCGTAAATCAACCAGTTTTCCCGACCCGCCCACGCGCTGTCGAACCCCTTGTCGGACCACACAAGACCGTACTGGCGATAATAATCCCCCATCGCGTGCTGGGTGAGCGTGCGGGCAAACGCCAAGTGCTGATCCGACGCGGCTTTGAGCTGAAACGCCATATCCATCCACCTCCCTCAAATCCCGACGTGCTGCCCACTCCAGCGCCCCGCTTCACGGCGCGCGAGCACCAGCCCTTCGCCGACGCCAGGTGCTGCCGCGAGCAAACCACCGCGCTCGCACCAGACTGCGCTGCGCCCGGCACACCGCCAGCCACCGGAAGGGCCGCCGTGGTTGGCCATGAGCACCATCATTGTGTGCTCGGCGGCATATCCCTGGAGCAAAGCAGTGTCCGCCGCGTAACCACCTTCGCTGATCAAAACGCCAGCGGCATACACCGTGGCCCCCAACGCAGCCGCGGCACGCGGGTGACTGGCGTGGGAAAAGTCGGCGCATACGGCGAGTGCGATCCGCTCATCCCCCCACATCAATGCCGCACCGCCCGCGCCTGGGGCGAACACGGCCTCCTCGCCCGGGTGCAGATGCTGTTTGCTATAGACCGCCAACGAGCCGTCCGCCGCCATCACCAGCGCACCAATCAACACCTGCGGTGCCGATGACAGGCGGATCGGCATGCCGACCACCGCTGTCAGGCGCAATTCGCGGGCCAGCTCCCGCAGGGGCGTCAATACAGCATCGTCTGGCGCGATCGCCAGTTCGGTTGCCAATGACGGCTCATACCCGGTCAGCGACAGCTCGGGAAATACCAGTAGTTGCACGCCGTGCTCGGCCGCCACGCGCATGAGCACCCGATGACGGGCGATATTCTCGGGCAGGTCGCCGGCGATGGAAACAGTTTGAGCGGCAGCAAGGGTCAAGGCGGTCATCGTCGCGTCCGGGCAATCATCAGGGTGAGTTCGCGCAGCATATCGGCAGTTGCCCATAGCGGTAAGTACCCGCCGATGATAGAAATTACTGATTGAATCCTCCAGCACGCCTCTAGTAAGCTGCACCCATCATTTGGAGAAACACCATGTCGCAACTCACCTTGATCCAGGCTTGCCCCAGCACCAACGCTCAGCGTTCGGTCGTGGCTACCCGTGTGAACGGTTTGAGCGCACTGGTCAGTTTTTATTTTGGGTATTGGTTTAGCCACTGGCGCGCCTGATACCTGAAATCGGCGCCCACTACTCAAGGGTCGCCTACCAGAGAAATCTAACCCCCGGTCGGCTCCCCGACCGGGGGTTTTGTTTTTTAAGCCCGTTTTTTTTCGCTACAGATCGAATACTTAAAGGAATCAACCCATGAACTACGCCACCTATTACCGCTACGACACCTGCACCGCCTGGCGATTTAGCAAGCTCCGCTCGGGACAGCCTGCCGCCTCCGATCGGTCACCTATCGGTGGCAAGCCAACACACGCAGCCAATCCGGCCAATTGTCGAACACCCCAGTAGGGCTGGCGCGCGGGAATAACCCGCCGTTTGCCCAGGAAGCCTTGAATATGAACTCCTCCATCGCCGCCCTGCCCGTTGCCACCCTGTCCAGCGCCAATGAAACGCTGACCCAGCGCTTGCCCAGCGCCCTTGAGCTCAAACATCAGTTGCCCCTGAGCCCGTTCCTCACCGAGCAAATCACCGCTCACCGCCAGGCGGTACGCGCCATTCTCAATGGCGAAGACTCCCGCTTGCTGGTCATCGTCGGGCCTTGTTCGATCCATGATCCCGAGTCCGCCATGGAATACGCGCGCAATCTGAAGAAACTGGCCAATGAGCTCAGTGACCAGATGCTGTTGGTGATCCGCGCCTACGTCGAAAAACCCCGCACCACGGTCGGCTGGAAAGGCTTGGCTTACGATCCGCACCTGGACGGCAGCGACGACATGGCCGCCGGCTTGACGCTGTCTCGGGAACTGATGCGCGAAATGCTGCGTCTTGGCTTGCCCGTTGCCACGGAGCTGCTGCAACCAATGGCGGCTGGCTACTTCGACGACCTGCTCAGTTGGGTCGCCATCGGCGCCCGCACCACCGAATCGCAGATCCACCGGGAAATGGCCAGCGGCCTCGGCATGCCGGTCGGCTTCAAGAATGGTACCGATGGCGGCGTTGCCATTGCCTGCGACGCCATGCGCTCGGCCGCCCATCCGCACCGCCACTTCGGCGTAGACAGCCAGGGCCACCCGGCGATCATCCAGACGCCAGGCAACGCCGATACCCATTTGGTATTGCGCGGCGGTCATCGTGGCCCGAACTACGACCGACACAGCGTTGCCCAAGTGCAGGCCGACCTGGCGAAAAGCAAAGTGGCACCGCGGCTCATGGTCGACTGCAGCCATGCCAACAGCGGCAAGGACCCGCTGCGTCAACCCGCGGTCTTCAATGACGTACTGGAGCAGCGCCTGCAAGGTGACACCTCGCTGATCGGCATGATGCTGGAAAGCCACCTCTTCGAAGGTTGCCAGCCGTTGAGTTCTTCGATGCGCTACGGCGTCTCGGTCACGGACGGCTGCCTGGGCTGGAGCGGGACAGAACAGCTACTGCGCGAGGCGGCTCATCGGCTGCGTGGACATCATGGGAACTTTGCCGGGAAATAACCGACTGAATCCGGTAGGCTCACCTTTTTTATTCAAGGAGTTACCCCTCATGGCCAAAGCCACCGCCCGCCACATCCTGGTTGCCACTGAAGACAAGTGCAACGAACTGAAGGCCCAAATCGAAGGCGGCGCTGATTTCGCGGAAATCGCCAAAGCCAACTCCAGCTGCCCATCCAGCCGTGACGGCGGCAACCTGGGTTCGTTCGGCCCTGGCCAGATGGTCAAGGAATTCGACACCGTCGTGTTCAGCGCACCGGTCAACACCGTGCAAGGTCCGGTGAAAACCCAGTTCGGTTATCACCTGCTGGAAGTGACCAGCCGCCAGGACTGATCAAGCCCCCGGCATGACACAACGGCCCGCCTTTTGGTGGGCCGTTGTGCTTGTGTGGCGGCATGGTGACTGGCGGCACGTGCGCGGTTAGCGTACAAATCCCCTTCCTTCTTCACCCGGCGCTCAAGGTTGATAATGCGACTGGACTTCCTCTGCTCATTTGTCTCGACCCTGCTTTGCTCCACCTTGGCCCTGTTGCTGGCGAATACGCCCGCACTGGCAGCGCCACAACCCTCGCTCACCGTCTACGGCGAGCCAGCCAAATACCCCAGCGGCTTCAGCCACTTCGACTACGCCAACCCCAAGGCCCCGAAGGGCGGCAGCCTGAAACGCTCGGCCATCGAGATCGGGCGCTTTGATCACGTCCTGCCGTATATCGATAAAGGCATCGGTGTCTCCCAGATCGACGGCTGGGTGTACTCGCCCCTGGCCCAGCGCTCCCTGGATGAGCCCTACAGCGTCTATGGCCTGGTGGCCGAACAAATGGAGCGCGCCGAGGACGGCCTGTCCCTGCGCTTCTATCTCAATCCCAAGGCGCGGTTCGCCGATGGCGAGCCCATCACCGCCGAAGACGTGCGCTACACCTTCAACCTGCTGATGACCCAGGGCAGCCTGCGTTTTCGCACGCTGTTTGCCGACGTCAAGCACGTCGAGGTAGAAGGCCCGCGCCGAGTGCGTTTTGACTTCTCCAGCAACCAGAATCGCACCCTGCCTCTGGACCTCGCGACCTTGCCGGTGTTTCCCGAACATTGGTGGAAGACCCGCGACTTCGCCAATGGCGGCGGTTACGAAGCCCCCTTGGGCAGCGGACCGTATAAAGTCAGCAAGATCAACTCCGGCAGCACCATCACCTTCCAGCGCGATCCCGATTGGTGGGGCAAGGACCTGCCCGTCAGCCGTGGCCTGTACAACTTCGATCAACTGAGTCTGGAGTATTTCGGCGACACCGAAGTCGCGCGCCAGGTCCTGCGCGGTGGCGCCTACGACTTCAACCGCGAATTCTCGGCCACCGGCTATACCATCGGCTACAACGGCCCGGCCCTGGATGACGGCCGCTTGCAGCGCGCCCACCTGGCCAAAGAAGCGCCCCAGATAGCCCAGGGCTACGTGTTCAACGTACAGAAGCCGGTGTTCCAGGACCGCCGCGTACGGCGAGCCCTGGCCATGCTCTGGGATTTCGAATGGGCCAACCGGCAGATGATGCGCAACCTGTACATCCGCCAGCAAAGCTACTTTTCCAACAGCCCGTTGGCGGCCACGCAACTGCCGGATGCCCAGGAACTGGCGATCCTCGAACCCTTGCGCGGGCAGATTCCCGACGAGGTCTTCACTCAGGTATTCAAGGCGCCGACCACCGACGGCAGCGGCATGATCCGTGACAAACAGCTGCAAGCCCTGGCCTTGCTGGAAGACGCCGGCTGGAAGCCCAAAGGTGACAAACTGGTGAATGCCGCGGGCGAGCCGCTGGAGTTCACGTTCCTGAATGCCCAGAACGGCCTGGAGCGCTTGCTGCTGCCTTACAAGCGCAACCTGGCGCAGATCGGCATTACCCTGAATATCCGCCGCATCGACTCCTCCCAGTACGTCAACCGGATAATGGCCCGGGACTACGACATGATCGTCACCGGTTTCCCCGTCACCACCTCGCCTGGGATGGAGCTGTACAATTACTTTGGTTCGTCAGCCGCCTTCGACCCTGGCGCCAACAACTACATCGTCTTGAAAAACCCGGCGGTGGACACGCTGATAACCGGCCTGGTGCGCGCGACCACCCAGGAACAAATGCTCAGCTATGCCCACGCCCTGGACCGGGTACTGCAATGGAATTATTACTGGATTCCCAATTACTACCCACCAGGCACTTCGGCCGCCTGGTGGAACCGTTTCGGCCGCCCGGCCATCGAGGCGAGTAATGACGAAGCCCTGGAAACCTGGTGGGAAGTCAGCCCGACGCCACTGACCAACGAACAGATGAAAGCCCGCCTGAACACACCGCGAGGTGCCCGCTGATGTTGGCCTATATCGTGCGCCGCCTGCTGCTGATCATTCCGACCCTGGTGATCATCCTGCTGGTGAATTTCATCATCGTCCAGGCCGCACCGGGCGGGCCGGTGGAACAGGCCATCGCCCACCTGCAAGGGATCGGCGGCGGTGGCGTCGGCGCTTCCTCCGGGGACGCGGTCAGCAATGGCTCACGCGCCAGTCGAGGTCTTGACCCAAAACTGATCAAGGACATCGAAAAACAATACGGCTTCGATAAGTCCGCTCCGGAACGCTTGTGGCTGATGCTCAAAAACTACGCCAGGCTGGACTTTGGCGACAGCTTCTTTCGCGGCTCGACGGTAACCGAGCTGATCCTCGAAAAAATGCCGGTGACCATTTCCCTTGGACTCTGGGCCACGCTCATCACCTACCTGGTCTCGATCCCGCTGGGGATTCGCAAGGCGGTACGCCACGGCAGCAGTTTCGATGTGTGGAGCAGCACGGCCATTGTGATTGGCTACGCGATGCCGGCGTTCCTGTTTGCGATGTTCCTGATCGTGGTGTTTGCCGGCGGCACGTCGCTGAACTGGTTTCCGGTGCGCGGCCTGGTCTCGGAAAACTTCGAGCAGTTGAGCACCGTCGGCAAAATCGCCGACTACTTCTGGCACTTGGTCTTGCCAGTCAGCGCTCTGGTGATCGGCGGCTTCGCCACCTTGACCATCCTCACTAAAAACTCGTTCCTCAATGAAATCACCCGCCACTACGTGGTCACCGCACGCGCCAAGGGCCTGAGCGAGCGACGCGTGCTCTACGGCCATGTGTTTCGCAACGCCATGCTGCTGGTGATTTCCGGGATTCCCCAGGCGTTTATCAGTGTGTTTTTCGCAGGTTCCCTGCTGATCGAGGTGATCTTCTCCCTCGATGGTCTGGGCCGCATGAGTTACGAGGCGGCGGTGTCGCGGGATTATCCGGTGGTGTTCGGCTCGCTGTTTATCTTCACGCTGTTCGGCCTTTTGATAAAACTGATCGGCGACCTTTGCTACACCCTGGTGGACCCGCGAATCGACTTCGCCGCGAGGAACGCCTGATGTTCAAGCTATCTCCCGTGGCGCAACGGCGCTTTGAACGCTTCAAGAAAAACCGCCGTGGCTGGTGGTCGCTGTGGCTGTTTATCGGCCTGTTCACCCTGACCCTGGGTGGCGAACTGATCGCCAATGACAAGCCCTTGGTCCTCAGCTACCAGGACGAGTTGTATTTCCCGGTGTTCAAGCGCTACACCGAACAACAGTTCGGCGGGCAACTGCCGTTCCAGGCGGATTACCGCAGTGATTACGTGCAACAACTGATCAAGCACGACGGCGGCTGGATGCTGTTCCCGCCCATTCCCTTCAGCGATGACACACCCAATTACGAGTTGACCCGCCCTGCCCCGAGCCCGCCGTCTGCGGTGAACTGGCTGGGCACCGATGATCAGTCGCGCGACGTGATGGCGCGCGTGATCTTTGGTGCCCGGGTGTCAATTCTGTTTGCGTTGGCCCTGACCGTCATCAGCGCTGCCATCGGCATTACCGCCGGTGCCTTGCAGGGCTATTACGGCGGCTGGGTCGACTTGCTCGGACAACGGATCCTGGAAGTATGGTCGGGGCTGCCGGTGCTGTACCTGCTGATTATTCTCTCGGGGTTCGTCGAGCCGAATTTCTGGTGGCTGCTGGGAATCATGGCGCTGTTTTCCTGGCTGGTCCTGGTGGACGTGGTGCGCGCCGAGTTCCTGCGCGGGCGCAACCTGGAATACGTCAAGGCGGCACGCGCCCTGGGCCTGGGCGACAGCAAGATCATCCGCCGACACATCCTGCCGAACGCCATGACCGCGACCCTGAGCTATTTGCCCTTTATCCTGACCGGGGCGATTTCCACCCTGAGCGCCCTGGACTTTCTCGGTTTCGGCATGCCGGCGGGCAGCGCCTCCCTGGGCGAGTTGATCGCCCAAGGCAAGCAGAACCTGCAAGCGCCGTGGCTGGGTCTGACCGCGTTTTTCAGCTTGGCGCTGATCCTGTCATTGTTGGTTTTTATCGGCGAGGCGTTGCGCGATGCCTTCGACCCACGTTCATGAGTGAATCCGTATGAGCGACAACCTGATCGAGATCCGCGACCTGTGCGTCGCCTTCAACGGCCAGACCGTGGTGCGCAATCTGTGCCTGGACGTGCGCCCCGGCGAGTGCCTGGCACTGGTGGGTGAGTCGGGTTCAGGCAAATCGGTAACCGCCCATTCGATCCTGCAATTGCTGCCGCAAGCCGGTACGCAAACCACCGGCTCGATAAAGCATCGCGGCCAGGAATTGATCGGCGCTTCGGCGACCCTCCTGCAAAAGCTGCGCGGCAATCGCATTGCGATGATCTTCCAGGAGCCGATGACCTCGCTCAACCCCTTGCACAGCATCGAAAAACAGATTGGCGAAACCCTGCTGCTGCACAAGGGCCTCGGCGGCAAAGCCGCGCAAGCACGCATCCTCGAGCTGCTGGAACTGGTGGGCATCCAGAAACCCCAGGAACGCCTCAAGGCCTATCCCCACCAGCTCTCGGGCGGCCAGCGTCAGCGGGTGATGATCGCCATGGCCCTGGCCTGTGAGCCGCAACTGCTGATTGCCGACGAACCGACCACGGCGCTGGATGTGACGGTGCAGCGCACGATTCTGCTGCTGCTCAAATCCCTGCAGCAGCGCCTGGGCATGTCGCTGCTGCTGATCAGTCACGACCTTAATCTGGTACGCAGCATTGCTCAGCGGGTGTGCGTGATGCGTGCCGGGGAAATCGTCGAGCATGCCGACTGCCAAACCCTGTTCAACGCCCCGCAACATCCCTACAGCCGCCTGCTGCTGGATGCCGAACCGGCCGGCGCAGCCCTGTGCCTGGACGAGCGCGAAACGGTGTTGCAGGTGGATGACCTGAACGTACAATTCCCCCTTGGCGGCGGTTTGTTCCGCAGCAAAACGTACCTGCGCGCAGTGGACGGTATCAGCCTGAGCCTGCAACGCGGCAAGACCCTGGGCATCGTTGGCGAATCCGGTTCCGGCAAGTCCACCTTGGGCCAGGCGATCCTGCGCCTGCTGGATTCCAGCGGCGGCATTCGCTTCCAGGGCGAGGCCCTCGACAGCCTGACGCAAAAACAGATGCGCCCGTGGCGCAAGCAGATGCAGGTGGTGTTCCAGGACCCGTTCGGCAGTCTCAGCCCGCGCATGTCGGTGCACCAGATCATCAGCGAGGGCCTGGAAATCCACGCGCCCTGCAACCTCGAGGAGCGTGACGCGCAGGTGATCAAGGTGCTGCAAGACGTCGGTCTCGATCCCGCCAGCCGCCACCGCTATCCTCACGAGTTCTCCGGTGGCCAGCGCCAACGCATCGCCATCGCCCGTGCGCTGGTGCTGCGCCCGGCGCTGATACTGCTCGACGAACCTACCTCCGCGCTCGACCGTACGGTGCAAAAGCAGGTGGTGGCGCTGCTGCGTGAACTCCAGGACAAGTACGGTCTGACCTACCTGTTTATCAGCCATGACCTGGCGGTGGTGCGCGCATTGGCCCACGACCTGATCGTGATCAAGGACGGCAAGGTGGTGGAACGCGGACCGAGTCGTGACGTGTTCGAATCGCCGCAACATCCCTATACCCAAGAACTCCTCGCCGCCGCCTGCGTGTAGAACGGACCGCCGCCATGAACCCGATTGAAAGCCTCAAGGACTACCCGCACGTTCGCGGTCTGGCAATCCAGTCGCTGTTCGAGATCATCGAGCAGTCCAGCGAAGGCACGGTCATTGTCGACCGCGACGCCAATATTGTCTGGATGAACGAACGCTACGCCAAGCGCTTTGGCCTGCAAAGCGCCGACCAGGCAATCGGCCAGCCGTGTGAGCAGGTGATCTCCAACAGCCGGTTACGCCAGGTGGTGCGCAGCGACCGGCCAATCCTGCTGGATATCCAGGACACCCCGAAAGGTCCGCTGGTGGTGATGCGCCTGCCGATCCACGACGACGCCGGCGCGGTGATCGGAGCGATTGGTTTTGCACTGTTCGATGAGTTGCGCAACCTGTCGCCACTGATCGAACGCTACCTGAGCATGCAACAGGAGCTGGCGTCCACGCGCTCGTTACTGCGCTCGCGCCAGAGCAAATACAACTTCGCGCACTTTATCGGTACCAGCGCCGCCAGCCTGGAAGTCAAACGCCGTGCCCGGCGCAGTGCGAGTGCCGACTCGCCGGTATTGCTGCTGGGGGAAACAGGTACCGGCAAGGAGTTGCTGGCCCAGGCGATCCATGGTGCGTCCCCACGCGCCAACAAAGCCTTCGTCAGCATCAACAGTGCCGCGATTCCTAATGATCTGCTCGAGGCCGAATTTTTTGGCACCGCGCCAGGCGCGTTCACCGGCGCCGACCGCAAGGGGCGCCCCGGTAAACTGCAGATCGCCAAAGGCGGCACGCTGTTTCTTGATGAGATCGGCGACATGCCGTTGCCATTGCAAAGCAAACTGCTGCGGGTGTTGCAAGAGAAAGAATTTGAACCCGTAGGCTCCAACGAGATGATCCACAGCGATGTGCGAGTGATCGCCGCGACATCCACCGATCTTGAAGCGGCAATCGTGCGCGGCGAGTTTCGCGCAGACTTGTATTACCGCCTCAACGTGCTGCCGATCCAGGCACCGCCACTGCGCGAACGTCTGGACGACCTGCCAGCCTTGAGCGAAGCGATTCTCGAGGAACTGCGCAGCCGGCATGAACTGGACAGCGAAGCCTTGGCGCTACTGGCGCAACATGCCTGGCCGGGGAATATCCGCGAACTGCGCAATGTACTGGAACGGGCAGCGCTGCTCAGTGATGACTTGGTACTGGACGCTCGCCAGATTCGTGCCGCGATTGGCACATTAAGCCCGGTGGCGCGCGGTACCGTTGCGTCCGTCGAGGCCGAGACATTCAGCGCGGCACGAGAGCGGTTTGATCGACAGTTGATTACCGCCGCGTTGAAGCACTGCGAGGGGAACGTGATCGAGGCCGCCAAACGGCTGGGGCTGGGCCGATCGACCCTGTATAAGAAAATGGTTGCGCTGGGCATCGAATAGTCTCAATAAAGAGACAAATATCTCATAACCAAGACACTCGACTGTAGGAGCGAGCTTGCTCGCGAAAACCTACAGAACACCGCATGTATCCTGGATGTATGCGTCATCGTTAACCACCTTCGCGAGCAAGCTCGCTCCTACAAGAGCCGAGCCATCGTCTCATTACAGAGAAAAACACTTCTGAAACAATAAAAACATCATATATTTCAACAGCTTACGAATTGGCACAATTCCCGCATAACTCCCCTCATAAGCTTCACCCCACAAAAATAACGATCCGATGGAGACACACCATGAGTGTGATCATTGCCCTGGCAGCCCTCGTGCTGCTGATGCTGGCTGCCTACCGTGGCTACAGCGTCATCCTGTTCGCCCCGATTGCCGCCCTTGGCGCCGTGCTGCTCACCGACCCCTCCGCCGTTGCCCCGGCCTTTACCGGGGTGTTCATGGAAAAAATGGTCGGTTTTATCAAGCTGTATTTCCCGGTATTCCTGCTGGGCGCGGTGTTCGGCAAGCTGATCGAACTGTCGGGCTTCTCGCGCTCTATCGTCGCCGCCGCGATTCGCGTGCTCGGCACGCGCCAGGCAATGCTGGTGATCGTGCTGGTCTGCGCCCTGCTGACCTACGGTGGCGTTTCGCTGTTCGTGGTGGTGTTCGCGGTGTATCCGTTTGCCGCCGAGATGTTCCGCCAGAGCAATATCCCCAAGCGTCTGATCCCGGCGACCATCGCCCTCGGTGCGTTTTCGTTCACCATGGACGCGCTGCCCGGCACACCACAAATCCAGAACATCATCCCCAGCACCTTCTTCAACACCACCGCCTGGGCCGCGCCTTGGCTGGGCCTGATCGGCAGCATTTTTGTAGTCTGCGCCGGCATGCTCTATCTGGCGCGCCAGCGCAACAAGGCCCAGCGCGCCGGTGAAGGCTACGGCACCGAGTTGCGCAACGAACCGGAAACCGCTGAGAATCTGACGCTGCCCAACCCTTGGATCGCCGTGTCGCCGCTGTTGCTGGTCGGCCTCATGAACCTGCTGTTCACCCACTGGATTCCGCAGTGGTACGGCAAGACCCACAGCCTCAGCCTGCCAGGCATGAGCGCGCCGGTCACCACCGAAATCGCCAAGCTCACGGCGATCTGGGCGGTGCAGGCAGCGCTGCTGGTGGGGATCATCGTGGTACTGGTATTTGGCTGGTCGGCGATTCGCAGCAAGTTGGCCGAAGGCAGTAAAAGTGCGGTCAGTGGCGCGCTGCTGGCGGCGATGAATACGGCCTCGGAATACGGTTTCGGTGCGGTGATCGCCTCGTTGCCAGGCTTTCTGGTGTTGGCGGACTGGCTCAAGGGCATCCCCAACCCGTTGGTCAACGAGGCCATTACCGCGACCTTGCTGGCGGGTATCACCGGCTCGGCGTCCGGCGGCATGAGCATCGCCCTGGCGGCCATGTCCGAGAGTTTCATTGCCGCGGCCCACGCCGCCAATATCCCGCTTGAAGTCCTGCACCGGGTCGCCGCCATGGCCAGCGGCGGCATGGACACCCTGCCCCACAACGGCGCCGTCATCACGCTGCTGGCGGTCACCGGGCTGACCCATCGCGAAGCCTACAAAGATATTTTCGGCATCACCCTGATCAAGACCCTCGCGGTATTTGTGGTGATCGGTACTTTCTACGCCACCGGCATTGTGTGAGGTTTTCATGACGACATTAACTGGCAAGACCGCCCTGGTTACCGGCTCCACCAGCGGCATCGGCCTGGGCATCGCCCTGAGCCTGGCCAAGGCCGGCGCGGACCTGATCCTCAATGGTTTCGGCGACGCCCGCGCAGTGATCGCCGAGGTCGAAGCCTTCGGCGGCAAGGTCGGCCATCACCCGGCGGACGTCAGCGATCCGACGCAGATTGCCGACATGATCGCCTATGCCGAGCGCGAATTCGGCGGCGTCGACATTCTAGTGAACAACGCCGGTATCCAGCATGTGGCAGCCGTTGAAGACTTCCCGCTGGAGCGCTGGGACGCGATCATCGCGATCAACCTGTCGTCGGTGTTCCACAGCACGCGCCTCACTCTGCCGGGCATGAAACGCAAAGGCTGGGGGCGGATTATCAATATCGCGTCGGTGCACGGCCAGGTCGGTTCAGTGGGCAAGGCAGCCTACGTCGCCGCCAAGCACGGGGTGATTGGATTGACCAAGGTCGTCGGCCTGGAAACCGCCGGCAGCCCTGTCACCTGCAATGCGATTTGCCCTGGCTGGGTGTTGACACCGCTGGTGCAAAAGCAGATTGATGAACGCATCGCCAGCGGCGTCGACCCGCAACAGGCCCAGCATGACCTGCTGGCCGAGAAGCAACCATCGCTGGAGTTCGTCACGCCGCCACAGTTGGGGGAATTGGTCTTGTTCCTGTGCAGCGAAGCCGGTAGCCAGGTGCGCGGCGCGCGCTGGTTTCCCGGCGCCACGCTGAATTTTGCCGAGCACCTGCTGCGCCGCCGCGACGAACATACAGCGGTGGTGGCCATCGCTGAAGACGGCCAACGCGAACAATTGACCTATGCCGAACTGGCTCGCCACGTCGCCGGCCTGCAACGCAGCTTGCGCGCCGCCGGCGTGGGCTGTGGCGATCGCGTGGCCGCGTGCATGCCCAACACCTGGCAGACGCTGGTCGGCATGTTGGCGACCACCAGCCTCGGCGCCATCTGGTCCTGTTCCTCGCCGGACTTCGGTACCCAGGGCGTCATCGACCGCTTCGGCCAGATCGAACCCAAGGTGCTGATCACCTGCGCGGGTTATCGCTACGCCGGCAAGCTCATCGACCAGAGCGCCAAGCTCAATGAAATCCTGGCACGCCTGCCCTCCCTGGAACAGTTGATCATCGTGCCTTATGCCCGGCCCGCAGCGCGCATCGACGACTATCAGACCCAGGCCAACGTCGCCCTCTGGGACCATTTCTACAGCGCTGGCGGCGAGCCCGAATTTGTCGCCGTGCCCTTCGACCACCCGCTGTATATCCTCTACTCCAGCGGCACCACCGGCGTGCCCAAATGCATCATCCACGGCACCGGTGGCGTGCTGCTGACCCACCTCAAGGAACATGGACTGCACGCCGATCTCTCACGTGACGATTGCTTGTTCTACTACACCACCTGCGGCTGGATGATGTGGAACTGGTTGGTCTCGGTGCTGGCCATCGGCGCCACGGCGGTACTGTATGACGGTTCGCCGTTTCATCCAGGGCCTGAACGGTTGATGGATTTGATCGACCAGGAACAGATCAGCATCTTCGGCACCAGCCCGAAATTCCTCACGACCCTGGAAAAAGCCGGCCTGCAACCGCGCTTGAGCCACCACCTGAGCAGCCTCAAGGGCTTGATTTCCACCGGCTCGCCGTTATCGCCCCAGAGCTACGATTATGTATACCGCGAGATCAAACAAGAGCTGTGCCTGTCGTCGATGTCCGGCGGCACCGATATCGTTTCCTGCTTTGTGATTGGCAACCCGGTGCTGCCGGTACGGCGTGGCGAAATGCAATGCAAGAGCCTGGCGATGGCCATCGAGGTGTGGGATGACCAGGGCCAGCCGCTGATTGGCGAAAAAGGCGAATTGGTGTGTACCCGGCACTTCCCGGCAATGCCCATCGGCCTGTGGAATGACCCACAGCAGGAAAAACTCCGCGCCTCTTACTTCAAGCTGTTCCCGGGCGTCTGGGCCCAGGGCGATTACGCTGAACAACGGCCCGACGGCAGCTTGCTGATCCATGGTCGCTCGGACGCGGTACTCAACCCTGGCGGCGTGCGTATTGGCACCGCGGAGATTTACCGCCAAGTGGAAAAAGTCCCGCAGGTCCTAGAAAGCCTGGCCATCGGTCAGCGTTGGCAGGACGATGTGCGAGTGGTGCTGTTCGTGCGCTTGCAGGACGGCGTGGCGCTGGACGCGGCACTTGAACGACAGATCCGCGACGTGATTCGCGCCAACACCACGCCCCGGCACGTTCCGGCGAAGATCCTCGGGGTCACGGACATTCCCCGTACCATCAGCGGCAAGATCGTCGAGCTGGCGGTAAGGAACGTGGTGCATGGCGAAACGGTGAAAAACACCGATGCACTGGCCAACCCCGAAGCCCTGGAGCAGTTTCGCAACCGTCCTGAACTCGCATGAAGATGAAAGGTTTCGGCGCTGACGCACTCATTTGAAGACAACCCCCTCAAGCATGCTATTTTTCGAGGGGTAGTCAGCCGGTCTCGCGCCACGGGAGAGTCGGCTTTTGTCAATTTTCAAAGCGTTACGCGCAGAGCACCTATATGAACGGATCTCCCCTCGGCAGTGAAGCCGTAGCACTGATCGCACAGTTGGACTGGGCAGAAAGCCCCCTCGGTGATGCCTGCAACTGGCCGCAAAGTCTGCGCACGGCAGTCGACATCGTCATCCACTCACCCATGCCAATGCTCCTGCTATGGGGCGACGAACTCACGCAGATCTACAATGATGGCTTCGCACTGCTGGCCGGTAATAAGCACCCGCAAGGTTTTGGCCAGCCAACCCATCTGATCTGGCCAGAACTTGAAGGCTTCACCGGCCCAATCTACAGCGCCGTGTTGGCCGGCCAGGTGCGCAGCTTCAGCGAGCAGCGCTTTGTCCTGCAACGCAACCATCGCGACACTGAGATCTGGCTTGACCTGACCTACAGCCCGATCCGTGACGAGCAAGGCCAGGTCGCGGGGATCCTGGTCACGGCCATCGAAACCAACGAGCGGCGGCAGTTTGCCCAAGAGCTGCAACAACGCTCCGAAGAAATCCTCGAGGCCCAGCAGAATACCGAACAGCGCCTGCAATTGGCCTTGGCCGCGACAGATGCGGTAGGCACCTGGGACTGGGATATCGCCAGTGACCGCTTTATCGCCGACGCGCATTTCGCCCAATTGCATGGCGTCGACCCCGAACGGGCCGGTCGCTTGCCCATCAGCGACTACCTGCTCGGGGTCCATCCGGAAGACCGTGGCCTGGTGGCCCGCAGCATCAAGCATTGCATCACCCATGGCACCGAGTACGCCGAGGAGTACCGCCTGCTCCAGGCCAACGACCAGGTGCGCTGGGTATTTGCCCGTGGCCGCTGCTATAAGGATCACCATGGCCGGCCCGCACGTTTTCTCGGGGCCGCCGTGGACCTGACTGAACGCAAACACACCGAGCAGGCGCTACGCCACCTCAACGATACCCTCGAAGAGCGCGTGAACCAGCGCACCCAGGCGCTGGCCGAAGCCAACCAGCGCCTGCAAAACGAGATGCTCGAGCGTGAGCGTGCCGAAGAGGCCTTGCGTCACGCGCAGAAAATGGAAGCCGTGGGGCAACTTACCGGGGGTATCGCCCATGACTTCAACAACATGCTCACCGGCATAATCGGCAGCCTGGACCTGATGCAGCGCTACATCGCGGCAGGTCGCAGCGAAGATATCGGGCGATTCGCCGCCGCCGCCGTGGCCTCGGCCCACCGTGCTGCCGCGCTGACCCACCGTTTGCTGGCGTTCTCCCGACGCCAATCCCTCGACCGCCGGCCGCTTGACCCCAATCAACTGGTCGCGTCGCTGGAAGAACTGTTCCGCCGCACCAAGGGCGCCCACATCAACCTCAAGGTGCAACTGGGCAACGACATCTGGCCTGTCAACACCGATGCCAGCCAACTGGAAAACGCCCTGCTCAACCTGGTGATCAACGCCCGCGATGCGATGCCCGAGGGTGGACAGCTGCGTATCGAGACGGCCAACAGTTACCTCGACGGTACCGACATCATCACCCTGGAACCGGTCAAGGCCGGTGATTATGTGATGCTGGGCGTCTGCGATAACGGCACCGGCATGACCCCGAAGGTCCTGGCCAAGGTTTTCGACCCGTTCTTTACCACCAAGCCTATAGGCCAGGGTACAGGGCTGGGACTGTCGATGATTTACGGTTTTGCCCAGCAATCGGGTGGCCATGTCACGATTCAAAGTGAACCTGACCGCGGCACATGCGTACGCCTGTACTTGCCGCGCCTGCACGGCACCGCCCCGGAAAAAACTCCGCCCGAAAGTCCTTCCGAGGCGCCGGTCGCACTGCACGGCGAAGCGGTGGTGGTAGTCGAGGAAGATGCCGCGGTGCGCATGCTGGTGGTCAACGTGCTCGACGAACTGGGTTATACCGCCCACCAGGCCGCCGATGCCCGGACAGCGCTGACGTTACTGGAGTCTGATCTGCGTGTGGACTTGCTGGTCACCGATGTCGGATTGCCCGGCATGAACGGTCGGCAATTGGCGGAAATTACGCGCCAGTACCGCCCCGGACTCAAGGTATTGTTTATGACGGCATACGCTGAGAATGCCGTTGAACGTCAGGGTTTTCTCGAAGAAGGCATGGACATGGTGGGCAAGCCGTTCTCCATTGAGCTGCTGGCGACTAAAATTCGCAGCATGATCAACGCCATCGAGCGAGTTGATGCATAATCGCGCGCCTTCAAGCCCGACCGTTGCAAGGTAATTGCCGATGAAAGCCCAAGCCCGTCATATCCTGGTGAAGACCAGCGAAGAAGCCGAACAGCTCAAGCAGCGTATTGCCAAGGGCGAAGCCTTTGATGTGCTGGCCAAAAAGTATTCCACCTGCCCCTCCGGCAAGCGGGGTGGTGACTTGGGCGAGGTGCGGCCGGGGCAGATGGTCGGCGTGATCGATGCGGTGATTTTCAAGAAACCGCTGCGGGTGGTGCACGGGCCGATCAAGAGCAAGTTTGGTTATCATCTGGTGCAGGTGTTTTACCGCGACTGAATCTGCAGCGTGGCCGGTTTTGGGGCTGGTTCGCAACCCCACGCGGCCGCGTTCTACTCGCCGGCTGCTACAGGTATTCCGTCTCTGGGAATCAATGCGCCTGGCACCTGGATCACCCGGCTTGCCAAGCGGTGGCCGGAACGGGCCGCCTGTTCCGGTGTGCCGCCTTTGAGCCGCCCGGCCAGATACGCCGCACTGAACGAATCCCCTGCCGCTGTGGTGTCCACCACCGTTTCGACCTTCAGCGCCGGCACGGCAAAGCGCTCGCCGGCGCAACGAATCAGGCAGTCCTCCGCTCCCCGCTTGAGTACCACTTCCTCAATCGCCGGGTAAGCGGCAAATACTTGCTCGCTGTCGGCATAACCAAACAGCGCGTGTTCGTCATCCTCGGTCAGCAACGCCATATCCACCTGTGTCAGCACCTTCCGATACGCTGCGCGCGCGGCCTCGACACTGGTCCAGAGTCGCGCTCGGTAGTTATTGTCGAACACCACGCTGGCGCCGCGCTTGCGCGCCTCCACCAGGCTTTCCAGCAAATGCTGGCGCCCTGCCTCACCCAGCACCGCCAGCGTGATACCACTGAAATACAACACGTCGTAAGTCGGCAAGGCCGCCAGGATCGGCCCCGCCGTCGGCGTGGTGAAGCAATCGCGCACGGCAGCCTCATTGCGCCAGTAGAGAAATTTCCGCTCACCGCGAGCATCGACCTGAATGCAGTACAAGCCCGGCAAGCGGCCCGGCAGGCGCTGCACCCTGCTCAGGCCCAGACCTTCTTCGGACCATTGCTGGCACATGGCATCACTGAAGCTGTCATCGCCCAAGGCCGTGACGTAATCCACGACACTCTTGTCTCCCAGCTCGCGACGCAGATAGACCGCGGTGTTCAGGGTGTCGCCGCCGAAGCTCTGTTGCAGACTGCCGTCGGCACGCTGTTGCAGCTCGATCATGCATTCGCCGATCAGGGCGATGCGCGGGGGTGAGTTCATACTGAGACCTCTTGAGGGTTCGGGTGCTTTGCTGCAGACACTAAAAGCGCGTCTGCAGCGTTTCGATCACCTGCAATTGCTCATCCACCAGGCAGCCCACTTGCCATTTGTCGAAGGTCAGGCAAGGGTGGGAAGTACCGAAGGAAATGATGTCACCGATGCGCAATTCAACCCCCGGCGCCACGCTCATGAACGCGTGCTGGTCCATCACCGCCGTGACTTTGCACGCACCGACATCATCCCCCACCGCCGGTAACACACCGGCTTTGTAGCGCTTGAGCGGCACCGGCAAACCAGCGTCATAGGCCACGTCACGCTTGCCCAGGGCAATCACCGCAAAACCCGGTTCCGGCAGCGACTGCACATGGGCCCACACTTCCAGGGCCGGGCGCAGGCCTTCGTCGAGGTCATTACGACGTTCGAGTACACAGCACTGAGCCTCTTTGTAGATCCCATGGTCATGTGCCACGTAGCTGCCGGGACGCAACACACTGAGAAAGCGGCCTGCTGCGTTTTGCGCTTCGAAGGACTCGGCGATCAAGTCGTACCAGGCCGATCCCGACGCGGTAATGATCGGCTTGCCAATGTCGAATGAGCCGCTGTCTTGCAGATCCACCGCAAGACGCACCAGCGAGGCGGCGAACTCACGAATACCGCTGACGGCCTGCTCGCCGTGGATCACGCCCTCGTAACCTTCAATTCCGGTCAAGGCCAATGCCGGCTGGGCCCGGATCGCTCTGGCCAGCGCCAGCACCGCTTGCTCGCTGCGGCAACCACAACGCCCGCCGACCACGCCGTATTCGATCATCACGTTCAACCGCAGGCCACGGGCGGCGAAGAAAGCACCGAGGTCGGCGACGTTGTCCGGATGGTCGACCATGCAATAAAAGTCGAACGCGGGATCAGCCAGCAACTCAGCGATCAACGCCATGTTCGGCGCGCCCACCAGTTGATTGGCCATCAATACCCGGCGGACGCCACCCGCATAGGCCGCGCGGGTCTGCACCGCGCTGGCCAGGGTAATGCCCCAGGCACCTTGCGCCAACTGACGCTGGAACAACGCCGGCATCATGCTGGTCTTGCCGTGGGGGGCCAGTTGCGCGCCACTTTTGCTGACGAAATCCTGCATCCAGCGGATGTTGTGCTCCAGCGCATCGCGATGCAGCACCAGCGCAGGCAGGCTGACGTCGCGCACCAGATGCGCACCGAGGGCGGCGGCGCCTTTTTCAACGGCATTGAAGGCAGACATGGGGTTACTCCGTTTCTTTAATCATTGATGCGACGGGCCAGGTTGTCGGCGCTTTCGATCAACACCCGGCGGTAGTCGTTGTAGTTATTCCTGGCATCGGCACGTGGCGCAACAATGCACAGGGTCGCAATACTGACGCCTTGCGCGTCCCGCACCGGGGCGGCAAAGCAATGGGTGAAGGTGTCGGCGACACTGTCGAAGGAAAAGAAGCCGTCGAGGGTGGCCTGGCGGATTTGCTCGAGGAAGCTTTCCACGGACAGACGCTGACCGTCCGGGAGGATGAAGTCGTCAGGGTCGATCAAGTCGACGATTTGCTGGTCGCTCAGATGCCCCAACAGCAGACGTCCGGAGGCAGTCCAGGGAATCGGCGCGTTCTCGCCGATGTCCGAGGAAATCCGGAAGTGCCGCTCGCCCTCGCGCATCAGCGCAACCGTGTATTTACGGCCGTTGAGCAGGCACATTTGCGCGGTTTCGTGGGTCTGGCTGACGATTTCCTGCAGGGCGTGATCAGCCTCGCGTGTCAGGTCGAAATGGCGCAAGTGCGCCTGACCGAGAAAGTACAGCTGACGCCCCAGGTAAACGTGACCGTCCTTGCCCACGGTTTCGAGGATCCGCCGCGCCAACAACGAGGCGACCAATTCATACACCGTGGATTTAGGGCTGCCGATGCCGCTGGCAATATCGTTCGGGCGCAGGGGCTGGCCGACTTCCTTGAGAAAATCGAGGATATCGAACGCCCGGTCGAGGCCTTTGGCGCGGCGCTTGATGGTGTCTTCGGTCATGGCTGTCTTGGGTCCCGTTGGAGAGGTTGGGAGGGTAACTGGATGGGGGATGGGTGTCAGTTGGATCGCCTCCTCACCCTAACCCTCTCCCCAGGGGGGAGAGGGGACTGAGCGAAGTGTTTTACGAAATTCTGCGACCTGAAAAACCGAATCGATTATGGATTCAAAGCTGATACTCCAGGTCGCGGATTTTCTCAAATATCCCCCAATCAGTCCCCTCTCCCCTTTGGGGAGAGGGCTAGGGTGAGGGGTGACCCTCAATCTCCCCCACATCCCACCCGCTACTTCTTCTTATAAGCCACGCAATCAATCTCGACCTTGCAATCAACCATCATGTTCGCCTGCACACAGGCCCGTGCCGGCGCATGTTCAGGGCTGAAGTATTCGCCGAAGACCTTGTTGAAACTCCAGAAATCCCGTGGGTCTTCCAGCCACACGCCGACCCGCACCACATCCTCGAGGGCATAGCCGGCTTCTTCGAGAATCGCCACCACATTCTTCATGGTCTGGCGGGTCTGTTCGACAATCCCGCCGCTGATGATTTCCCCCTCTACCGCCGGCACCTGCCCGGAGACATACAACCAGCCATCGGCCTCCACCGCGCGGGCAAAAGGACGAGGCTGACCGCCGCCGGCGGTGCTGCCGGTGCCGTAACGAGTAATACTCATAGTGTTTCTCCTGATATGAAGCTGAAAATCAAAACCGGATGTTCTTCAAAAATTCCGCCAGGCGCGGCGATTGCGGGCGCTCGAACATGTCTTTCGGCGGTCCCTGCTCTTCGATACGCCCCTGGTTCATAAACACAATCTTGTCCGAGACCTCGTAGGCAAAGCGCATCTCATGGGTCACCAGCAACATGGTCATGCCCTCTTCCGCCAGGCCCTTGATCACACTGAGCACTTCGCCGACCAACTCGGGGTCGAGTGCCGAAGTCACTTCGTCGAACAGCATCAAGCTCGGGTTCATCGCAATGGCCCGGGCAATCGCCACGCGCTGTTGCTGTCCGCCGGACAACTGACCGGGAAAATGATTGCGACGTTCCAGCAAGCCCACGCGATCCAGCCATTTTTCGGCCAGCGCGATGGCTTCGTCCCTGGCCAGTTTCTTGACCTTGAGCAAACCGAGGGTAACGTTCTGCAACGCGGTCAAATGCGGGAACAGGTTGAACTGCTGGAACGCCATGCCGGTCATGGCCCGATGTTGGGCGATGAGCTTTTCCGGATGTCGTACACGCTTACCGGCTACATCGCTGTAGCCAATGAACTCACCGTCGAGGGTGATCTGTCCGCCCTGAAACTCTTCCAGCAGGTTGACGCAACGCAGCAGCGTGGTCTTGCCCGAGCCGCTGGAGCCGATCAACGTCACCACGTTGCCGCGCTGCATGGACAGGTCGACGCCCTTGAGCACTTCCACCGCGCCGTATTGTTTGCGCAGGCCACGAATATTCAGCAGGGGCTGCGTTTCAGTAAGAGATTGAATCATGGCAAGGCCACCCGCTTTTCAATGTAGCGCCCGAACAATTCGATGGCGTAGTTGATGACAAAGAACAGAAATCCGGCGAACAGGTAAAACTCCAGGGTCATGAACGTCCGCGCTATCACCTGTTGCGTGCTCAGCAGCAATTCGGCAACACCAATCACCGAGAGCAAGGTCGAGGCCTTGACGATTTCCGTCGACGAGTTGACCCAGGTTGGCAGGATTTGCCGCAACGCCTGGGGCAGCAATACATAGCCCAACGACTGATAGAAGGTCAGTCCGATTGCCTTGCCGGCCTCCAGTTGGCCAGCGGCAATGGCCTGCAGCGCACCCCGCACGATCTCTGCGACATGGGAACCGCAGAACAACGTCAACCCCAGGACGCCAGCCTGGAATGCGCTGATCGGCCAACCCAGCGCCGGCGCCATGTAGAAGCAGGCCAATACCAGCACAAACACCGGTGTGCCGCGGATCAGGTCAACGTACAAACGAAACGGCGCGCGCATCCAGAACTTGCCGTAGGTCAGCACCAACCCGGCGACAATGCCGATCAGGGTGCCAAAGATAATCGCCAGCACCGAGCAATAAACGCTGGTCTGGAACCCCGCCCAGAGCGTATCCCGGGCGATCCACAACTCATGCAACCAGCTGGGGGATTCGTACATGGGCACCTTCCTTAACGACGGATCGCCAAACGTTGTTCCAGGTAACGGAGCAACAGCGCGATGAGGTAACAGGCAGCCACATAGAGCGCCGTCGTGACCAACCAGGTTTCAATCACCCGATAGCTTTCGACGTTGATCTTGCGGGCGTAATAGGTCAGCTCCGGCACCGCAATCGCGGCCGCCAGGGAGGTGTCCTTGAACAGCGAGATGAAGTTGTTCGAGAGCGCCGGCAACACGTTGCGCAGCATGACCGGGACGGTGATGTAGGCACGAATCCGCCATTCGCCCAGGCCAATCGCCAAGCCCGCTTCGCGCAAGCCCTTGGGAATGCTCAACAGACCGGCGCGGAACACTTCGGTCAGGTAGGCACCGGCGTACAGCGACAGGGTGATGATGAACGAGGGAATCTTGTCCAGGCGAATGCCCAGTCCGGGCAAGGCGAAGTAGATCAACAAGATCAGCACCAGAATCGGCGTATTGCGCACCACTGTCACATACACCGAGGCGAGGATACGCAGCGCACGGTGCCTGGACAGCATCGCAAAGGCCATCAGCAGGCCGATCACGCAGCCGATGGCGATCGACAGCAATGCCAGCTGAAGCCCCAGGCCGAGCCCCACCAGCAAGGTGTCGAAATCGCGCCAGACAGCGGCAAAGTTCAACTGATAGTTCATGGTCGGCAGCACCTGATTCGAGGCGCCTGTAGCGACGCCTCAGGTTGATACATCACTTGAATTCAACCGGGAAACCAATCGCTGGTTCAGGCAGATCCACGCCGAACCATTGCTTGAACGAGGCTTTGTAGGTCGGGAATTCAACGCCGGTCATGGCTTCATGCAGGGCGGTATTAACGAAGTTCAGCCAGTCCTGATCGCCACGCTTGACGGCACACCCGTAGGTTTGCGGACTCCAGGCGTAGACCGGGCTGCGGTAGCGCCCCGGGTTCTGCACCATCAGGTACTTGACCGAAGACTGATCGGTGGCGGCAGCGTCGGCGCGACCGGAATTCACCGCCTGGTACATCAGGTCGACACTGTCGTACTGGTCGACCTTGGCCTTGGGCAGCGCCTGATGGACCAACTCTTCGGCGTAGACGTTTTGCAGCACCGCGACGGTCACGTCGTCACCTGCCGCTTGCAGGTCTTCGATTTCCTTGTACTTGCTGTTGGCCGGCAGCAGCAGGCCAACCCCTTCGCGGTAGTACGGCAAGGTAAACGCCACCTGCTGCGCCCGGCTGGCAGTCACGGTAATGAACTGGCAGCTCATGTCGACCTTGTTGGTCAACAGATTGGGAATGCGCGCATCGGAAGACTGCACCACAAACTCGACCTTGCTTGGGTCGTTGAACAACCCTTTGGCCACGACCCGGCCGATGTCGATATCAAAACCTTGCAACTTGCCATCCGCTCCCTGGAAGTGCCACGGCGCATTGGTACTGCCTGTACCCACGATCAGGTGCCCACGCTTGAGCACCTCATCGAGCTTGCTGTCCGCCGCCTGCACGACGCTGGCGAGAGAAGCTGATGCGGCGAAGAGAAAAACACACGCTTTAAACACGCAAGGTCGGTGATGCATGACAAGCCCTCCAGAGACTGTGTATTCCGTTATACCGGAACATGGTATGTAACAACGGAATAGACAGCAGAAAGTGTGCCACAGCCAGTCGCAAGAAAATATTGTTGATATGAATTTATTGAAAATCAGTCAGATACAGGCGCTTTCAGGAAACCACCTGGCCTCAGCACCCGCAGCTGCATTGCTACCGTCGACCTCAATCGGGGGTGACAGGGCACATTCCGGTGCGCGTGAGTACTCACATTGGACGTGCTCAAACGGTGGCCAATCGACGCTGTACCTGTGAACTCTGACAGTAGACCCGCTCGCCAGCCTGGCTTAGCGTGGCTCAGAAGGTAGCGGGACTTTTAGCGAAGGAGATTGCCATGGGCCTGATCAACACCGTACTTGAGGACGCGACAGCCTATAAAAAGGCGCTGGAGACACGGCGTACGGTATTCATGCTGTTTGTATCACCACACTGCCCAGCGTGCGGCGCAGCCAAACCGTTATTCAGCAAAGTGGCCGCTCGCTATCGCCGGCAGGCGGCTTTTTACCTGCTCGATACTACTCAGACGCCGCGCCACCCTGACGTGACCGGCACACCGACACTGCTGATTTTGAAGAACGGCAAGTTGGTCGAACGACTCAAGGGGTTCGGCCCCTGGGAAACCCAGGAGCAGACCTTGAACAGAACCTTCGCACGACACACGCGGCGCGTACCGACCAAGCGCGCCAAGCGAACTTGACCGCTGGCCCCTTGGCTCAGGCAGCGGCAACCGGCACCAGCAACACCTGGGTGACCCGACGCTCCTCCACCGCCGCAACCGTCAGGCGCCAGCCCTCGTGTTCCAGGCTGTCACCCACCACGGGCAAGCGGTCCAACAGGCTCATGACCAGACCGGCGAGGGTCTGGTAGTCCTCTGTAGCGACCGCCTTGAAACCGGTGCGCTGCCGAATCAGGTTCAGGTTCAACGCGCCATTGGCACGGAATCCGCCCTGCTCTTCGACCATATCCGGTCCTTCGACTTCGCTGGCATCCGGCAACTCACCGGCGATCGATTCAAGAATGTCGGTCATGCTCAACACCCCCATGAAGTCGCCGAATTCGTTGATCACGAAAGCAATGTGCGTGGATTCCTGGCGCATCTGTTCCAGGGCATTGAGAATCGAGAAACTCTCCAGCAGATTGATCGCCCGGCGCGCCAAGTGTTCCAGGTTCGGCTCGTTGCCCGCCAGGTACTCCTTGAGCAACTCTTTTTTGTGGACAAAACCCAAGGGCTCATCCACCGCACCATTACGGATCAATGGCAGGCGCGAATAGGACGAGTGCATCAGTTTCAGGCGAATCGTCTCGGGATCGTCAGCCAGGTCGATAGAGTCGACGTTGGCGCGCGGCGTCATCAGGGTGCGGATCGGTCGCTCGGCCAGCTGCAACACCCCGCTGATCATCACCCGCTCACGGCGGTCAAACAGCGGTCCTTGATTGCCATCCGCCTCACCCAACAGATCGGCGACCTCTTCGCCGACCTCTTCCACCGCCAGGCTGCGCCCACCCAACAGGCGCATCACCGCATGAGCGGTACGCTCACGAACGGGTCGCAGCCCTTGCGCCGACTTCTTGCGTCGGGCCCGAGTGATCTGGTTGAACACCTCGATCAGGATCGAAAAGCCAATGGCCGCGTACAGGTAGCCCTTCGGAATGTGGAAACCCAGGCCTTCGGCGGTCAGGGCAAACCCGATCATCATCAAGAAGCCCAGGCACAGCATGATCACCGTCGGGTGCGCGTTGACGAAGCGGGTCAGCGGCTTGCTGGCCACGATCATCAGACCGATGGAAATGATCACCGCGATCATCATCACCGCCAGCTCGTCCACCATACCGACCGCGGTAATCACCGCATCGAGGGAGAACACCGCGTCCAGCACCACGATCTGCGCCACAATCGGCCAGAACAGTGCATAACCGGCGTTGCCGGAGCGCTGGGAAACATGCCCTTCCAAGCGCTCATGCAACTCCATGGTGGCCTTGAACAACAGGAACACACCACCGAACAGCATGATCAGGTCGCGCCCGGAGAAGCTTTTGTCGAACACCTCGAACAACGGCTGAGTCAGGGTTACCAACCAGGAAATACTCGCCAACAAGCCCAGGCGCATCAGCAGTGCCAGGGACAGGCCGATCAACCGCGCACGGTCGCGCTGTTCCGGTGGCAGTTTGTCCGCCAGGATCGCAATAAACACCAGGTTATCAATGCCCAGCACCAGTTCCAGCACAATCAAGGTCAACAGGCCGAGCCAGGCCGTTGGATCCGCTATCCATTCCATATAAATGTCTCTGTCTCTTTATTGATTTGCAGAATACCGGGCACGGCAAAATGCGGTCAGGCGACCGGGGAAAGTCAGCGTTCGGAATACGGGATGTTTCAGCGGGAACAGCGGCAGCGAGGGTCTTGGGGAAAGACGACCGGGAGGCTCCGAGAGGGTGTTCATGCAAGTCCTGCAATGACAAAAGGACTTGAATCCTACAACTGAAAGCTAAATCCTTTACAACGCAAAACTATTACAAAATCTGTCTCCATTACACTGGCGCCCCTTCAGCTTTTACGAGTCGCGTCGTCCAGCGCCAGGATGGTGTGGGCGTTGGTGACGGTGGTCGCCAGCGTATTGATCACCCCCGAACGCAGCGCTCCCAGGGTCGCCGCCGCCTTGGTGTTCTCGCTGGCAATCGCCACCACATCCGGAATACGAAACAACTCCTGCACCGTCAACCCGATCACACGGCCCTGAATGGCATTGACCGCGGGTTGGCCGTGGATGTCGATAAAGTCGTAGCCCATCATGTCACCCACGGTCCCGGAGAGGCGCGCCTGGGCGATTTCCTGGGGCGAGAACCAGCCCATGCGCACCATATTGCTGTTCTCGCTCATATCGCCAATACCGATCAAGGCCAGGTCCGCGCGGCGCGCGCGGTCCAGGGTCGAGCGCACCGTATCGTTGCTGATCAGCACACTGCGCAGCTCCGGGTTAGCCACCAGCGCCGGCGCATACAAGCTTTCACTTTCACCGCCAAAGCGCAGGGCCAGGCGTCGGCAAATGTGGTCGGGATTCATGTATTCACCGGCCTTGAGTGAACCGCCGATAGCGCACACAAACGTGCAATTACGGGTCACCGGCAAAAACACGTTATCAGCCACCGCGCCGACATTGCGCCCCATGCCCACCGCGACGATCATGCCGTCGCTCAAGGTTTTGTTCAGGTAGTTGGCCACCAGGCTCGCGACCGCCGAGCGCTGGGTATCGGGATCACTGTGATCGACCGCGATCAAAGCGCGATCCAGCTGGAAACGTTCGACCAGCGCCTGTTCCAGCTCATTGTTCATCGCTGGATGTTGCAGCACCCGCACCTCGACGATCCCTTCGTCCCGCGCACGCTTGAGCAGCCGGCTGACTTTGGCCCGGGACAGGTCAAAGCGCTTGGCAATGGCTTCCTGAGTGACATTCTCAAGGTAATAGAGCATCGCCACTTCGGTCATCAGATCGATATCGCTGGCGATGCGCTGGGTACTGTCACTCATGGGCACGGGCTTCCGTTTCGGCGTCAAAGGCGCATTCTCCCGACTCTTGCCCCATCACGTCCACTACTGATGCCCATCGCGCTCAATGGCATTGATCCGCTCGACCTTGGCCCCCGAACGCGCCACTTCGAACTCCGACGCGAGGAACGCGGTGACGATGCTTTTGGCCAGTTCCGCACCGACCACCCGCGCGCCTATGGACAGGATCTGCGCATCATTGCTTTTGCGCGCACGCTCAGCCGAATAGGTGTCATGGGCCTGGGCCGCGCGAATCCCCAGCACTTTGTTGGCCGAAATCGCCATGCCGATCCCGGTACCACACACCAGCACGCCCAGGCGCTGCTGCCCGGCATTAATGGCCGTAGCCACCGCCAGCGCGATGTCCGGATAAAGCACCGGCGCCGTGGAATGGGTACCGAAGTCAGTCACCGGGTAACCCAGCGCCTCGATGTGGCGCTTCAACAGTTCCTTGAGTTCATAACCCGCTTCATCGCACCCGATAGCTACCGGGAAAGGTGTGTTCATGGCATTAGGCTCCGCTGCCGTCGTGAAAATCCGCAATGATCATATGATCAAACTATGAAATTATTCTCAGGCATTTCTCAGATATTAAACACTCCCTGTCAAGCAAGTTTTAACTGACTTCCCGGTCAAAGCCCTTTATCAGGGCAACACTTGCGAAAATGAGCACTCTTTTAACTTTCAAGTGAAAGAGATTGACTGATCAGAATTTCATTTGATACACATATGATCACACGACCGCAGACCTAATAAGAATTCACAGCACGAGGACACGCCAATGGCCACGCCATTACTGCTCCAGGCTGAACATGTCGCCAAGGCCTACGCCGGCATCCCCGCCCTGCGCGACGGCCGACTCTCGCTGCGAGCCGGCAGCGTGCACGCCCTGTGCGGTGGCAACGGCGCAGGCAAATCCACCTTCCTCAGTATCTTGATGGGCATCACTCAACGAGATGCCGGCAGCATTCTGCTCAACGGTACGCCGGTGCAGTTCAATCGCCCGAGCGAAGCGTTGGCGGCAGGGATTGCGATGATCACCCAGGAGCTGGAGCCGATCCCCTACATGAGCGTCGCCGAGAACATCTGGCTGGGCCGCGAGCCGCGCCGCGCCGGTTGCATCGTCGACAGCAAGGCACTCTATTTGCGCACTCGCGAACTGCTGGAAAGCCTGGAGTTCGACGTCGACGCCAGCCTCCCCATGCACCGCTTGAGCGTGGCGCAGATTCAACTGGTGGAGATCGCCAAGGCGTTCAGTCATGACTGTCAGGTCATGATCATGGACGAGCCGACCTCAGCCATCGGCGAGCGCGAAGCCGAAACCTTGTTCAAGGCCATCCGTCGCCTCACAGCCCGCGGCGCCGGCATCGTGTATGTGTCCCACCGCCTCAGCGAACTGGCGCAGATTGCCGACGACTACAGCATCTTTCGTGACGGCGCCTTCGTCGAAACCGGGCGCATGGCCGATATCGACCATGTCCATCTGGTACGCGGCATCGTTGGTCAGGAATTGACGCGCATCGACCACAAGGTCGGTCGAGAATGCACCACCGATTACTGCCTCGATGTTAACGGCCTGAGCCGTGCCGGCGAGTTCCAGGACGTCAGCCTGCAACTGCGCCAGGGCGAAATCCTCGGTATTTATGGCTTGATGGGGTCGGGGCGCAGCGAATTTCTCAACTGCGTCTACGGCCTGACCACCCCGGACTCCGGCAGCATGACGCTGCAAGGCAAGCCAATGCCCATCGGCGAGCCCAAGGCAAGCATCCGCGCCGGCATGTCACTGGTCACCGAAGATCGCAAGGAAAGCGGCCTGGTGCTCAGCGCCAGCATTCTTTCCAACATCGCACTGTCGGCCTACAAACAGCTGTCGAGCTGGTCGCTGATCAATGCCCGCAAGGAAAATCAGCTGGCCCAGGACATGGTCAAGCGCCTGCAGATCAAAACCACCTCGCTGGATCTGCCAGTGGCCTCCATGAGCGGCGGCAACCAGCAGAAAGTCGTGCTCGCCAAATGCCTGTCGACCCAACCGATCTGCCTGCTGTGCGATGAACCTACCCGCGGCATCGATGAAGGCGCCAAGCAAGAGATCTACCACCTGCTGGACCAGTTCGTGCGCGCCGGCGGCGCAGCCATCGTGGTGTCGTCGGAAGCGCCGGAGCTGCTGCACCTGAGCGACCGCATCGCGGTATTCAAAGGTGGCAGGCTGGTGACCATCAGCAGCGACACCGCCCTTTCCCAGGAAGCCTTGTTGAGTCTTGCCTCATGAATGCCAAAACACTGTCTACGCCAAAAACCGCCACCCCACCCACCTCGCCTGTCGCTGCCGCCCCGCGCAGCCGTCTGCGCCTGTCCCTCGACCGCTTTGGCCTGCCGCTGGTGTTTATCCTGCTGTGCGTGGTGATGGCCTTTTCCAGCGAGTACTTCATGACCTGGCGCAACTGGATGGATATCCTGCGCCAGACCTCCATCAACGGCATCCTCGCCGTGGGCATGACCTATGTGATCCTGACCAAGGGCATCGATCTTTCGGTCGGCTCGATCCTGGCCTTCGCCGGCCTGTGCAGCGCGCTGGTCGTCACTCAAGGCCACGGTTTGCTGGCAGCCGTCAGCGCGGGAATGTTTGCCGGCGCCATGCTGGGGATGGTCAATGGCTTTATGGTCGCGAACCTGTCAATCCCACCCTTTGTCGCGACCCTGGGCATGCTCAGCATCGCCCGTGGCATGACCTTCATTCTCAACGACGGCAGCCCGGTCACCGACCTGCCCGACGCCTATCTCGCGCTGGGTATCGGCAAGCTCGGGCCGATTGGCGTACCGGTGATCATCTTCGCGGTGGTCGCGCTGATCTTCTGGATGGTGCTGCGCTACACCACGTACGGACGCTACATCTACGCGGTAGGCGGCAACGAGAAGAGCGCCCGCACCTCCGGGATCGGCGTGCGCAAGGTGACGTTCTCGGTGTACGTGGTCTCCGGGTTGCTGGCCGGCCTCGCGGGCGTGGTGCTGGCGGCACGCACCACCTCCGCCCTGCCCCAGGCCGGCATGTCTTATGAACTGGATGCAATTGCCGCCGTGGTGATTGGCGGCACTAGCCTGTCCGGTGGTACCGGCAGCATCGTCGGCACCTTGTTCGGCGCGCTGCTGATCGGGGTCATCAACAACGGCCTGAACCTGCTCGGCGTGTCCTCTTATTACCAGCAGGTCGCCAAGGGCCTGATCATCGTGCTCGCGGTGTTGATTGACGTGTGGCGCAAGAAAAAACGCTAGTCGCTTTTCCTCTGAAACGAACTGAACGACCACAACAATAAACGGAGTTCTCATCATGAAATTCGCTACATCCTTTGCCGCTGTCGCGGCCCTTACCCTGCTCGCCAGCAGCGTCACCCTGGCCGCCGAAGGCAAGCCTTACAAGATCGGCGCCGCCGTCTACGGGCTCAAGGGACAATTCATGCAGAACTGGGTCCGCGAGCTCAAGGAGCACCCGGCGGTCAAGGACGGCAGCGTGCAAATCACCGTGTTCGACGGCAATTACGACGCGCTGACCCAGAACAACCAGATCGAAACCATGATCACCCAGCGCTTCGACGCGATCCTGTTCGTGCCCATCGATACCAAGGCCGGCATCGGTACCGTGAAACGCGCCATGGCCGAAGACATTCCGGTAATCGCCTCCAATGCCAAGCTGGCGGACCCTAAAGTGCCCTATGTGGGTAACGATGATGTCGAGGGCGGTCGCCTCCAGGCGCAGGCCATGGTCGACAAGCTCAAGGGCAAGGGCAACGTTGCGATCATTCAGGGGCCGATCGGCCAGTCAGCCCAGATCGACCGGGAACGCGGCGAAATGGAAGTGCTGAAAAAACACCCAGGCATCAAGATCATCGAGATGAAGACCGCCAACTGGTCCCGCGCCGAAGCCCTGTCCCTGACCGAGGATTGGCTCAATGCTCACCCCAATGGCGGCATCTCGGGAATCATCGCGCAAAACGACGACATGGCTCTTGGCGCCCTGCAAGCGGTGAAGTCCCGTGGCTTGACGCCTGCCGAAGTCCCGGTGACCTCCATCGACGGCATGCCGGATGCGATCCAGGCCGCGAAGAAGGATGAAGTCACCACCTTCCTGCAAGACGCCCAGGCTCAATCCCAGGGCGCCCTCGACGTCGCCCTACGCCAACTGGCCGGCAAGGACTACAAGCCTCGCTCGGTGATCTGGGAGCGGTATGCCAAAGACGTGAAGTGGGCTGACGGTACCGCCACCAGCTACATCCTGCCGTGGGTACCGGTGACCAACGCGAATGCGGATGCGCTGTATCAACAGGTCATCGGCGGCAAGTAACGGTTCCAACCTGTAAATGCACTCCAAATGTGGGAGCGGGCTGGCTCGCGATAGCAGTCGAGCAGCCAACTGATCGGCCATCTGACACACCGCTTCGCGAGCCAACCCGCTCCCACATTTGGTCGCCACTGTTTTTGAAAATGGAGTCAACCCAATGTCTGGATTCTGGAATCAGGCCTTCGACCTCACCGGCCGCTGCGCGGTGATCACCGGCGGGGCCGCCGGGATTGGCCTGGCCTGCGCCAGCTTGCTGGTGGAACGCGGCGCGCGCGTCGCCTTGCTCGACCGTGACCCCGCCGTAGTCGACGTCGCCGCCAGCCTCGGCACCGGACATATCGGCATTGCCGTTGACCTGCGCCAGCTTGATCAACTGCAAAGCAGCGTCGACTACGTGTTCGATCACTTCAAACGCCTGGATTACCTGGTCAACAGCGCCGGCGTAGTGGTGCTGGAAAAGGCCATCGATGTCAGCGAAAACGCCTGGGACACCACGCTCGATATCAACCTCAAGGCCAGCTTTTTCGTGGCCCAGGCCTGCGCCCGGCATATGTTGGCCCAGGGCAGCGGGCGCATCGTCAACCTGGCCTCCCAGGCCGCCGTTATCGGCCTGGATCGCCATGTCGCCTACTGCGCGAGCAAGGCGGCGATTGTCGGCATGACCAAAGTGCTCGCCATGGAGTGGGCGCCGCACATCAACGTCAACGCCATCTCCCCCACCATCGTTGAAACCGCCCTGGGCAAAAAAGCCTGGGCCGGCGAGGTAGGCGAGCGCGCCAAATTGCAGATTCCGGCGGGCCGCTTTGCCCAGCCGGACGAAATTGCCGGACTGACGCTGTACCTGCTCAGTGACGCCGCAAAGATGATCACCGGCGAAAACGTGGTGATTGACGGCGGTTACAGCATTCAGTAATTCATCTTTTGTCGTGAGGGCCCGTCATGTCCACCGCTACCGAACGCACTACCGAACAACTCAATCCGCTCATCCCCAAAACCATGCAGGCCGTGGTCTGCCATGGCCCGGAAGACTATCGCCTGGAAACCGTCGACGTACCGACGCCCGGCCCCGACGAAATCCTCACCAAAGTCGAGCTGTGTGGCATTTGCATGGGCGATATCAAGACTTATCGTGGCGCGCCCTCGTTCTGGGGCGACGCCGAGCAGCCCCGCTACGTCAAGCCACCGATGATTCCCGGCCACGAGTTCGTCTGCCGCGTGGTAGCCCTCGGCCCTGGCGCCGAAAAGCGTGGGGTGAAGATCGGTGACCGGGTAATCTCCGAGCAGATCGTACCGTGCTGGGGTTGCCGCTTCTGCAACCATGGCCAGTACTGGATGTGCCAGAAACACGACCTCTACGGCTTCCAGAACAACGTGCAGGGCGCCATGGCCCAATACATGATCTTCACCAAGGAAGGCATCATCCATCAGGTGCCGGACGCCATCGCCCCGGACGAAGCGATCCTGATCGAACCACTGGCCTGCTCACTGCACGCCGCCGAGCGGGCGAATGTCGATTTCGATGACGTGGTGGTGGTCGCCGGGGCCGGCACCCTGGGGCTTGGGATCATCGGGGCGGTACGCATGCGCAACCCGAAACGACTGATCGTCCTCGACATGAAACCCGAGCGCGCGGAACTGGCGTTGCGCATGGGCGCCGACGAAGTGTGGAACCCGGCTGAAGTCGATGTGCTGGCGAAGATCCGCGCGATCACCGACGGTTATGGTTGCGACATTTATATCGAAGCCACCGGACACCACAAGGCGGTGAACCAGGGTTTGGCCATGCTGCGCAAGCTCGGGCGTTTTGTCGAATTCAGCGTCTTCAACGACGAAGCCACTGTCGATTGGTCCATCATCGGCGACCGCAAGGAACTGGATGTTCTCGGCTCGCACCTGGGCCCGTATATGTACCCCAGGGCCATCGACTTTATCGCCAAGCGCAAGATCGACATGCGCGACGTGGTGACCCACAAGTTTGCATTGGCGGATTTCAAGGAGGCGTTCGCGGTGATGGAACGCGGGGACAAGTCGCTCAAAGTCGTCCTCGAACCTTGATGTGTCCTACACCCCCACTCAAAACAAGAACACAGGAACCCGCGTTATGAATCGAGTGATAAACGATCCGGATCAAGTGGTCGAAGACATGCTGCGCGGCATTCTGGTCGCACACCCCGAGCTGCGTCAAAGCGATACCAATCCACGGGTCATCAGCAAAGCCAAGCCTTCCCGTCGGGGCCAGGTGGGCATCGTGACCGGCGGCGGATCCGGTCATGAGCCGGCCTTCCTCGGTTATGTCGGCCCCGGCCTGGTGGACGCGGTAGCCGTTGGCGAAATTTTCTCCTCGCCGACCGCCAAGAGCTTTTTCGACGCCTTCCGCGTCGCCGATCACGGTGCCGGCGTGGCCTGCCTGTACGGCAACTATGCCGGCGACAATATGAACGTGAAGCTGGCGATGAAAATGGCTGCCAGCAAGGACATGCAGATCCGCACCGTGGTCGCCAACGACGACGTGGCTTCGGCGCCCAAGGCCGATATCGCCAAGCGTCGTGGCGTGGCCGGGGAGATTTTCATGTGGAAAGTCGCAGGGGCCGCCGCCGCACAGCACTACGACCTGGGCGGAGTGATTCGCGTTGCCCAGAAAGCCGTCGATCATTGTCGCTCCATTGGCGTCGGCCTCACACCCTGCACCATTGCCGCAGTGGGCAAGCCGAACTTCCAGATCCCGGACGGCCAGATGGAGTTGGGCATCGGCCACCACGGCGAACCGGGAATCGAAGTAATCCCCATCGAGTCTGCTGCCGCCATGGCCGAGCGCATGCTGGCGCCGATTCTCGCCGACCGCGATTTCAGCCAGGACGACAGCGTGGTGGTGCTGGTTTCAGGCCTGGGAGCGACGCCGGTGATGGAGCTGTACATCTTCTACGCGGAAGTCGAGCGCCAGCTCAAGACAAAGGGACTGAAGATTCATCGCTGTTATGTCGGCAACTACTTCACTTCCCTGGAAATGATGGGCGTCACTCTGACCCTGCTGGGCCTGGACGCCGAACTGAAAACCCTGATCGACCAACCCTGCCGCGCCATCGGCATGACCCAGGAGGACTGACCCATGAGCCAGCATTTCTCTACCCGAGAGGGCAGCGCCATCGTGACTGATCTGGTGAGCGTGATCGTCGCCAACCGTGAATACCTCAGTGAAGTCGACGGCGCGATTGGCGACGGTGACCACGGCATCAATATGGCCAAGGGTTTTGCCCATTGCGGCCGTACCCTTGAAGGTCGGCAACTGACGCTGGCCGAAGCGCTGGATGAATTGACCTTGAGCCTGATGGAGGGCATCGGTGGCTCCATGGGCCCCTTGTACGGCAGCCTGTTTATCGGCATGGCCGACGAAGTACGTGCCAGCGAAAATATCGACGCCGCGACCTTTGCCCGTTTGCTGCGCGGCGGCCTCACATCGTTGCAGGACATCACCGAAGCCGGCGTGGGCGACAAGTGCCTGATGGACACCTTGATTCCGGCGGTGGAGGCCTTTGAACAAGCACACGCCTCTGGTGCCCCCTTCAATGACGCGCTGGAAAAGATGAAAAGCGCGGCTTCCCAAGGGCGCGACTCGACCAAGGACCTGATAGCGAAAATCGGCCGGGCCAGCCGGCTGGGAGAGCGTTCGCTGGGCGTGCTGGATGCCGGGGCGGTGTCGTGCTGCTTGATCCTGACGCGGCTGGCGGATTCGGTGCAGCCGCGTTTGTGTTAGCCGGCACACCACTCGGCACCTCGCTCAGGCTCGGTGTACCCGCAGGCAGGCAGCGTGGTTTAACGGGGCCGATCAAAAGCAGAGCCACCTTCTGTAAGAGCGAGCTTGCTCGCGAAAAACCTGAGATCGCCTCGGGGTGTCAGATTTCCCGCGTCATCGTTAACGACCTTCGCGAGCAAGCTCGCTCCTACAGAAAGGAGGCACGCTCGCAGAAGATCAGGCCGCCTCCCGTAAATACTGTCTTGAACTTGAGATCACAATCAAAAGCAGAGCCACCTTCTGTAGGAGCGAGCTTGCTCGCGAAAAACCTGAGATCGCCTCGGGGTGTCAGATTTCTCGCGTCATCGTTAACGACCTTCGCGAGCAAGCTCGCTCCTACAGAAAGGAGGCACGCTCGCAGAAGATCAGGCCGCCTCCCGTAAATACTGTCTTGAACTTGAGATCACGATCAAAAGCAGAGCCGCCTTCTGTAGGAGCGAGCTTGCTCGCGAAAAACCTGAGATCGCCTCGGGGGGTCAGATTCCCCGCGTCATCGTTAACGATCTTCGCGAGCAAGCTCGCTCCTACAGAAAGGAGGCACGCTCGCAGAAGATCAGGCCGCCCCCCCCCGTAAATACCGTCTTGAACTTGACCGGGCTTACCAGAACCGCTGCTGGGTCAGGCGGCTCCACCAGGTCAACAACACCCGGTCCACCGAGCCGCTGGCAGCCAGGCCAACCCGCTCTTGCAGGCTTTTACGCTCGGCATAGTGCAGGTGGAACAGTTCGGCGGTCTTGGCCTTGCTGGCCAGGTATTCGTCGCTGGTCTGCAGCTCGTCCACCAGTTGTTTGTCGAGTGCCGCGACCCCGAGCCAGACCTCGCCAGTGGCGACGTCATCAATCGCCAGTTGCGGGCGATAGCGTGACACAAAGTTCTTGAACAGTTGATGGGTGATGTCCAGGTCTTCCTGGAACTTCTCCCGGCCCTTCTCGGTGTTTTCGCCAAACACCGTCAAGGTGCGCTTGTATTCCCCGGCGGTCAGCACTTCGAAGTCGATGTCGTGCTTTTTCAGCAGACGGTTGACGTTGGGCAGCTGGGCCACCACGCCAATCGAACCGAGGATGGCAAACGGCGCACTGATGATCTTCTCGCCGATGCACGCCATCATGTAGCCGCCGCTGGCCGCGACCTTGTCGATGCACACAGTCAACGGCACACCCGCCTGGCGGATACGTGCCAGTTGCGACGACGCCAGGCCGTAACTGTGGACCATGCCACCGCCGCTTTCCAGGCGCAACACTACTTCATCCTTGGGCGTGGCCAGGCTCAGCAGCGCGGTGATTTCATGGCGCAGACTCTCGGTGGCCGAGGCTTTGATATCACCGTCGAAATCCAGAACGAACACCCGGGGTTTGATCTCGGGGGTTTTCTTCTGCTTTTTTTCGGACTTGCTTTGGGTCTTGCGCAAAGCCTTGAGTTGATCCTTGTCGAGCAAGGTCTGCTCCAGGCGCTCACGCAGGTCTTTGTAGAAATCGTTGAGCTTGCTCACCTGCAGTTGACCCGCATGCTTGCGCCGACCTTTGCTGCGCAGCGCGGCGAAACTGACCAGCACCACGAGGATGGCGACCACCAACGTGACGGTTTTAGCCAGAAAACTGGCGTACTCAGCCAAAAACTCCATAAGACTCCTTCAAGATTCGGTGCGCCAGGCGCGGATCGCCCCAAGCATACCGACGGCATCGTCGGGGAGCCAGCAGTGAAACCCCTGACAACGGGCCTCTAACGAGCTTTTAAAACAAGCGTATGTTTTTTCATTGACAGCTTCCCGGCATCCTCATAATCTCGCCAGACTTTCAACGTACCGGGTGAACGGACGTGGGCAGCATCTATTTGATTCGACATGGCCAGGCCTCCTTCGGTGCAGACGACTACGACGTGCTGTCGCCAATCGGTGTGCAGCAGGCGCAAGTGCTCGGCAGCCACCTGGCGGATCTGGGCCTGACGTTCGACCGCTGCGTGTCGGGTGATCTGCGTCGCCAGCAACACACGGCCAATGCGGCTTTCGAATCCTATAGTGCTCAAGGCCTCACGGTTCCCGAACTGGAAATCGACAGCGCGTTCAACGAATTCGACGCCGACGCAATTATCCGCGCGCTACTTCCGGACTTGCTCGACAGCGAGCCCGAAGCCCTGGATATCCTGCGCAATGCCGCGCAAAACCGTGGCGAATTCCAGCGCATCTTCGCGCTGATCGTCGAGCGCTGGCTCAGCGGCACGTATGACACTCCGGGGCTGGAAAGCTGGCTGGGTTTTGTCGAACGGGTCCAGGGCGGCTTGCAACGCCTGCTCGAGACGGCCGACAGCACCCACAAGATCGCCGTGTTTACCTCCGGCGGCACCATCACCGCCCTGCTCCACCTGATTACCCGAATGCCTGCCACCCAGGCCTTCGAATTGAACTGGCAAATTGTTAACACCTCGCTCAACCACTTGAAGTTCCGTGGGCGCGAGGTGGCACTGGCTTCCTTCAATAGTCATACCCACCTGCAACTGTTGAAGGCGCCGCAGCTCATCACTTTCCGATGATTTGCGGCCAACCGTGACCTCGAGGTCACTGGCACCACCCCTAAAAGGATCGAACCATGACTGACGTAGCTAAAGCCGTAGAAGCAATGAAAGCCAAATTCAACCCAGCCGCTGCTGACGGCCTGGACCTGGTGTTCGGTTTCCGTATCGATGACACCCAGAACTTCTCGCTGGTTGTTAAAAACAACACCTGTGAACTGCTGGAAGGCGAAAATCCTGACGCTCAAGTCACGCTGGTCATGGACGCTGACACCATGAAAGGCATCGTCAGCGGTGAAACCGACGGCATGCAGGCCTTCATGGGCGGCAAGCTGCGCACCGAAGGCGACATGATGCTGGCGATGAAGCTGAGCGAGCTGTTCCCGGCCTGATTCAGGGCAACCCTGGATCGACCAAATCCCGCCTACCCAGGCGGGATTTTTTTGCTGTCGAAAAACCTGCGTGCCTCACTCATTCATTTGCAGAATGAAGTCCAGAGGAATCTTCGTTTGCACCCAAAGGCGACGCCCAACAAAATCTGGTTGACGGCCCAATCCTTCATTAGTGCAGCCAGGAATTTTTCTATGTCGACCTCTCGCCATGTCAGCCCCGACGACATTCGCAAAGGCTTCTCCAAAGCCATGTCCGACATGTACCGCGCCGAGGTGCCGCTGTATGGCGCGCTGCTGGATCTGGTGGCCGAAACCAATGCACAGGTACTGGCGACGGACACCGACTTGGCTCGGCAACTTCAGCGCAGCGGAGAAATCCAACGCCTGGACAGGGAGCGCCACGGCGCCATTCGCCTGGGCACCGCCTCTGAGTTGGCCACCATCAGTCGTCTGTTTGCGGTAATGGGCATGCAACCGGTGGGGTATTACGACCTGACGCCCGCCGGCGTACCGGTGCATTCCACCGCCTTTCGCGCCGTGCATGAAAACGCGTTACAGAACAGCCCGTTTCGCGTCTTCACTTCGCTGCTGCGCCTGGAACTGATCGAAAACCTCGAGCTGCGGGCGTTTGCCCAGGCCGCCCTGGACCAGCGCTCGATCTTCACCCCGCGCGCCATGGCGCTGATCGAACAGGCAGAAACCGACGGCGGTCTCGACAGCCACGATGCCGATGAATTTATTCTGCAAGCGCTGGAAACCTTCCGCTGGCATCACACCGCCACTGTCAGCGCTGCGCAGTATCAGCAATTGAGCGACCAGCACCGCTTGATCGCTGATGTCGTGGCGTTCAGGGGGCCGCACATCAACCACCTGACCCCACGCACCCTGGACATCGACCGCGTGCAAGCCGAGATGCCCGGCAAGGGCATCACCCCCAAGGCGGTGATCGAAGGCCCACCGCGCCGTCAATGCCCGATCCTGCTGCGGCAAACCAGCTTCAAGGCACTCGACGAAGTCATTACCTTTACCGATGCACAAGGCCGTCACAGCGCGCGTTTCGGGGAGATTGAACAACGCGGCGTGGCGCTTACCCCCAAGGGGCGGGCGCTGTACGACCACTTGTTAAATGCCGCGCGAGATGAGTTGGGCGCCTTTCCCAATGAGGCCAACGCCGGGCGCTACAGCGAGTTGATGGCGCAACACTTCCAGGCATTCCCGGATGATTACCGGTCAATGCGCGAACAAGGGCTGGCGTTCTTTCGCTACTTCGTCACCGACCAGGGTCGCGCCGCCCAAGGGCAACGACCGCGCAACCTGGACGGGCTGATCGAGGCCGGCCACGTGGATCTCGAACCTTTGGTATATGAGGACTTTCTGCCCGTCAGCGCAGCGGGAATTTTCCAGTCAAACCTGGGAGATGCGACGCAGTCTGACTATGGCGTCAACGCCAATCAGGCCGAGTTTGAACACGCCTTGGGGCGCCAGACAATCGATGAGTTGACGCTGTATGCAGACACTCAACAGCGCTCAATCGATACCTGCTTGAAAACACTGTTGGCGTAGCAGAAAAGAGTTCGCCCGACACTATTGCGCAATCCTTGCGCAGTTGACGTGCCCCAGGGTCGGGCGAACGGTGGGTATGATAGACAGCAGTAGCGCCGCTGTCCTTGTGACAATTCTGAACAAAACTGGGCGCTCCTCCGTAGCCGTCCCACCGTATCGTTTCACTCGGTAGGCTACAGAGGAGACGGCACTCAGGCGCCGAGTTGATCGACGATCTTGTCTTTGATCAACAAGCGTTTCTTCTTCAGTTTCTCCACATCATCATCGTTGGCACTTGCGGATTCGGCGTCCACCACCTCCTTGTCGGCGGCATCGTATTGAGTGAGTAACACATCCAAACGGCTGTTACTCATCCTGCGTTGCTGAACATCGTCTTTGTTCAACCCCAAATCCTGATACAGATCGTGTTTCACTGGCATGAAGTACCTCCGCAAGTGGCTCAATGACTGGTACAGGTTGAAGCTAGCCCATTCGACGGGTGCTTGTCATGTCCAGGGGCAATTCCTTTGCCCTGCCCCTGCGTCGGGCCAGCCTCAGTGAAAATCCCGACTGCGCACATTGATCCCCGCCAGCAAGGGTGTCAGGTCACTCAAGCGTCCGGCAATCAGGTGGCGAACCTCGCCCACCGCTTCCCAGCGACCCTCCACCTTGAGCAGACTCGAGCCCACCAGCACCTGGCGCTGACGTTCGGCCAGGTCACGCCAGACCACCACATTGACATTGCCAAATTCGTCTTCCAGGGTCACGAAGGTCACGCCGCTGGCCGTGCCGGGCCGCTGCCGCCCCGTGACCAGCCCGGCGACGCTGACGTTGCGACCATGTTCCATCGCCAGCAGTTCCTGTGAACTGCGACAGCGCCTTGCCCGCAGCTCATCGCGCAACAGCGCCAGCGGGTGTGGACCCAGCGTGGTACCGACGCTGGCATAGTCGGCGCAAAGGTCTTCGCCCACGGTGGGTCGAGGCAGTTGGACCGGCGATTCTTCGGGGCTCGGCACCCCGGCAAACAGCCCCAGCTGTTTTTCCACGCCGGCCACTTCCCAGCGCGCCCGATGCCGATGCCCGACCAACCCGCGCAAGGCACCGGCATCCGCCAACAACGTCTGGGCACGCGCGTCCAGTTGCGCGCGTTCGCCCAGGTCCACAATGTTCCGAAAGGCATAGGCCTGGCGGGCTTTTTCAATACGCTGGGCATCCTCTTCGCGAAAACCCGAGATCATCCGCAGCCCCATGCGCAGGGCCGGCTGCCGGCCCTCGAGCGGTTCCAGGCTGCAATCCCAGTCGCTGGCGTTCACGTCCACCGGACGAATCTGCAAGTGATGACGGCGCGTGTCCTGCAGGATCTGGTCCGGGCTGTAGAAGCCCATGGGCCAACTGTTGATCAGGGCACAGGCGAACGCCGCCGGCTCATGGCATTTGAGCCAGCAACTGGCATAGGTCAGCAAGGCGAAACTGGCGGCGTGGGACTCTGGGAAACCGTAGCTGCCAAAACCCTTGATCTGCTCGAAGATCTGCGCGGCGAAGGTTTCGGTATAGCCGTTTTTCAGCATGCCGGCACGCAGTCGGTGCTGATGCGGCTCCAGGCCGCCATGCCGTTTCCAGGCCGCCATCGAGCGGCGCAATTGGTCAGCTTCGCCAGGACTGTAGTCGGCGGCGACAATCGCAATTTGCATCACTTGCTCCTGGAACAACGGAATGCCCAAGGTGCGCGCCAGCACAGTCTCCAGTTCGGGCGAAGGATAAGTGGCCAGCTCTTGCTTGTTACGCCGACGCAGGTACGGATGCACCATGCCACCCTGAATCGGCCCGGGACGTACGATGGCGACTTGAATCACCAGGTCATAGAACGTTTTGGGCTTGAGTCGCGGCAACATGGACATCTGGGCCCTGGACTCGATCTGGAACACGCCAATGGTATCGGCGCGGCTGATCATCGCGTAGGTCGCCGGGTCTTCCGGGGGCACCGTGGCCAGTGTCAGGTCGAGATTGCGATGCCGGCGTAGCAGGTCAAAGCAGCGACGGATGGCGCTGAGCATGCCCAAGGCAAGGATATCGACCTTGAGCAGGCCCACGGCGTCCAGATCATCCTTGTCCCACTGGATGATGGTGCGCTCGGCCATGGCCGCGTTTTCCACCGGCACCAACGTGTCCAGCGGCTGCTCGGAAATCACAAAGCCGCCGGGGTGCTGGGACAGATGGCGCGGGAAGCCGATCAACTGCCGGGTCAAGCTCAGCACCCGCCGCAGCACTGGACTGTCGGGGTCGAAACCGCCTTCGCGCAGGCGCTCCAGCGGCGGCGCTTCATCGCTCCAGCGCCCGCAGCAGTCGGCCAGGGCGTTGACTTGATCCGGTGGCAAACCCAGGGCCTTGGCCACATCGCGCACCGCGCCGGCGCCGTGGTAGGTGCTGACCACCGCCGTCAGTGCGGCACGGGTCCGGCCATAGCGCTGGAATACGTATTGCAGCACCTCTTCACGGCGCTCGTGCTCAAAGTCGACGTCGATATCCGGCGGCTCATTGCGCTCGCGGGACAGGAAGCGCTCGAACAACATGTTCATCCGGCTCGGGTCGATTTCGGTGATGCCCAGGGCAAAACACACCACCGAGTTGGCCGCCGACCCTCGTCCCTGGCAGAGAATCGAACGGCTGCGAGCAAACCGCACGATGTCATGCACGGTGAGGAAGTAACTTTCGTAACCCAGTTCGCCGATCAACGCCAACTCACTGTTGATCTGCCTGAGGGCCTTGGCATCAATGCCTTCGGGCCAGCGCCGGGCGATGCCTGCTTCGGTCAAGCTGCGCAGCCATGACGCCGCTGTTTGTCCTTCGGGCACCAACTCCCTGGGGTATTGATAGCGCAGTTGGCTGAGGTCGAAACGGCAACGACGGGCAATCCGCGCCGATTCCTCGAGCAACTGCGGTGGATACAGTGCTCGTATGGCCTCCAGGCTGCGCAAGTGTCGCTCGCCATTGGGGTACAGACGTTGGCCAGCCTCGATCAGCGGAACATGGTGGCGAATAGCCATCATGGTGTCCTGCAAGGCACGCCTGCCCCGCACGTGCATATGCACATCGCCACAGGCCACAGCCGGGATTTGCAGGTGGGCGGCCAGGTCCAGGCAATGCGCCAGGCGGCGGGCATCGTCCTGGGCGCAATGCAGTTCCACCGCCAGCCACAATCGATCGACAAAGGTCTTGCAGAGCCATTCGCGGTCGGCTTGGGTATCCCTCTCCTCGGCCACCCACAGCACCAGCAGCCCCGGCACCGGCTCAAGAAAATCTTCGCGCAACAAACGATAGCGGCCTTTTTCAGCGCGACGACGACCAAGGGTAATCAGCCGGCACAAGTGCTGGTAGCCCTCCAGACTCTCCACCAACAACACCAGTTTCGGGCCGTTTTCCAGACGCACTTCGCTGCCGACAATCAGCCTCAGGTCGACGGCCTTGGCCGCCTGCCAGGCCCGCACAATACCCGACAAGGTGCATTCGTCGGTGATTGCCAGGGCCTGATAACCCTGCTGTTTTGCGCGCTCGAACAATTCCTGTGCGCTGGACGCGCCACGCTGGAAACTGAAATTGGACAGGCAATGCAACTCGGCATAGGGCTCGCTCATGCAAACCAGCCTTGCAGCCATAACCCGCTGTCTTCGCCCACAGTGCGGAAAGCCCAGCCCTGTTGACCGTTGCGGGTCTGAATCAGGTAGTAATCACGGCGTACATCGGCCCCATCCCACCAACCTGACTCGATGCGTTCCGGGCCCATCAGGATTTGCACGCTCCGCTCGGCCAGCGCGGTCGGTTCATTCAGCAGCCAACCGGGGCGCCGGACCTGGCTCAAAGGCTGACACGCACGGCTGTCGGCGCCCGGTTGCCAGGCGCACTCAGGACGATGGTCGGCATGAAAGCGCACGCCCTGCACCGCCTCGTCCCCCAGGCGCGCCCGCAGGCGTTCGCGCAATTGCTCCCACGCCAGGGTTTGCTGCGCACGCGCGTCGAACAGGTCCTGGCGCTGGGGCACAAACACCGGCAGGTCCTCGGCCACCAGGCGCACGTTGCGCACCGGCGAGCTCACTTGCACGTGCTCCAGACGGCCACGGGCCAGTTCAAACAACATCGCCGGATCGCGCTCGGCACTCAGTAGGCCGACCTTGATTCGCGTATCCGGTGCTTGTGCATGCTCCAGGTGCAGATCAAAACGCTGCACGCCGCTGTCCCGACCGCAGAGAAAGGCCGATAGATCGCTGGTCAAGCGACGCAAGGGAAACAACAGCGCCTGGTGCGACAGCACATCGAAATTCAATTCGATGCGCAGATCAAAACGCTCCGGCGGCTGGTAGAAGCCCAGGGCCAGCGGGCGCTGTCCCGATAACGCATCCAGATGCTTGAGCAACGTGGCGTCAAACCGCCGGGCCAGGGTATGCCGGGGCAACGCCTGCACCTGGGCCAGGGTGCGCAGCCCCATACGCGACAAGGCGCTGGCGATCTGCGGCTCGAGACCTGCGCGATCAATCGGGATGGGCCCGAGGACTTGGCACAAGCGCTGGTCATCGGCCACGGCGAGGCCATCGTAAGCGTTGGCCAGTACCCGTGCAGCCGCCGGATTCGGGGCCGCGACGATGCGGTGGCGAAAGCCCAGCTCCGTCAGTTCCTTGCGCAACCGCGTTTCCAACAGCGGCCAGGGTCCAAACAGGCCCAGGCTCGATTCGATTTCAAAGAGTAAGGCACGCGGGTAAAACACGCTGACCTGAGAACTGAAACGATAGGCCCAGGCGGCAAGAAACTGCTGCCAGTGCTCGATGTCCACAGGGTCATATTCGGCACAGGCGAAGGCCTTGGTCAGGGCATGCGCCGCGGTCAACGACTGGCCGGGACGCAGGCCTAACGCCCGGGCGGCGTCATTAACGGTTTGCAACACCCGCCGTTGCGGAGTGCCAGTCAACAGCGCCAGCGCTTGATCCGGGTCGGGACGCAAGCGCTGCACGGCGTCCAACGCCAATTGCGGGAAGACAATACACACCCAGCGCATGCCAACCTCAGTGTCCGGCAGCCAAGGCAATCGGCGCGGGATGCGCCAGGCCGCCCCGGCACTTGAGTACCCGCACCTGCGCAGGCCGAGCCTCGACAGCCAGGCGCAAGGCGGCCGGCGACGGGTTGAGCGCCTCGCTCATGGCGCGCCAGGCAAAGGCCAGGGTCTGGCCGGTTTCGGCGGCCACCTGCAAACGGCGCAGGGCTCGGTCATCGGCCTTGCGCGGCCAGCACAGCACCGCCCCACAACTGCCGGAACGCAGGCATTGCTCCACAGCCCACAATGCCTCGTGCTCATCGGCCTGGACCAGCGCCAGCTGGCGCAAGTCCACCCCGGCGTTCGCCCAGGCATGGGGGTACGGAGTATAAGGCGGGGCCACCAGCACAATCCTTTCTCCCGCCGCCGATAACCGCGCCAGGGTTGGCCAGACCAGTTGCAATTCACCCACGCCCTCCTGGCTGATCAGGATTTCGCTCAACGCAGCCTCCGGCCAGCCGCCACTGGGCAACACTGCATCCAGGGCCGCCAGCCCGGTGGGATGAACGCTGGCCGGTGGCGCTGCCGGCCGGCCTTTCCAGACCCGGCCACCATTGAACAGCGAGTCCAGTGCAACCACGGCGCCCATCAGCCTTGCCTCACCAGGCCACAGAACACCCCCTCAATGGCCAGGTCCTGGTCGGGGCGCACGACAATAGGTTGATAAGCGGGGTTACGCGGCAACAGGCGAATACTCGCGCCAGCCCGCTCGAAACGCTTGATGGTGACTTCGCCATCCAGGCGGGCCACGACAATCTGCCCGTTCAGCGCATCGGCGCTGCGGCGTACGCCCACCAGATCGCCATCGAGAATACCGTCCTCAATCATCGAATCGCCCTGGACTCGCAACAGGTAATCCGGCACCCGAGCGAACGTGGACGGGTCGAGCATCAGGCGGTTATGGACTTCGGCATCGGCACCGATGGGCGAACCAGCGGCCACCCGGCCCAGCACCGGAATGTCCAGCCATTGTGGCTGTAGCGGTTGGTTGAGCAAACGAATACCCCGCGCCTGGTTGGGGTTGACCTCGATAAAACCACCCTCGGTCAGGGCCAGCACATGCTTGCGGGCGACACTGCGCGAGGCAAAACCAAATGCCTCGGCGATCTCGGCGAGGCTGGGGGACTGACCGTGCAGCGCGATGCGCTCGCGAATGAAGGTCAGGATGGCGGTACGGCGGGGAGTCAGAGTGGTCATGGAGTACATTTGTACTCCTGTAAGAAATTTCTGACAATAGCCGCTAGTCGGCGCTGACCTGGTGTCGCACCCCGCTAAACCGACGGCTAAGGCTTACGCTGCAACACCCGATCCATGATCCGATCGGTCTTCAGCGCTTCAATCGCCAGCGCCGGATGCACGCTCTCACCACGAATATGCGCGTTCATGCCCAGCACATGGTGCCACTGAATATGGGGGTGATTGGCAATTTCGAGGGTTTCGCTGATTTCGCCCTCAAGCCGCAATGGCTGCTCCTCGAACACCGAAAAGCTGATGCGCCCCTGGCTGCCAATCAGCTCCGCCCGGTCCTCGCGTCGGTCGGCCACAAAGTTCCAGCAGCCCATGCCCAGCGCCCCCGAGGCAAAGCTCCAACAGGCGGTGACCGCATCTTCTGCCGCATACCGACCGGCCTGACGCGCGGTATAACCCGCGACCTCGACAATATCCCCCGCCAAGTACTGGAACAGGTCGAACCCATGACTGGCGAGGTCGGCAAAATACCCACCCCCGGCAATCGCCGGATCGGTACGCCAGTTACCGGCCTGGGTATCCGTCGGCGCCGCAGGTTTGCACAAGGTCCAGCTCAAGTGACGCAACTCGCCAATGCGTCCTTCCTGCAGCCACGTGCGCACTTGCTGGAAACGTGGCAAGGAGCGCCGGTAATAAGAAACAAACAGATGCAACCCGGCTCGCTCGAAGGTGCGTTGCATCAACGCGCTTTGTTCGGCGTTCAGCGACATCGGTTTCTCGACACAGCAATGTTTGCCGGCCGCCGCGACCATCAGGCTGTATTCCAGATGACTGGCCGGGGGCGTGGCGATGTACACCGCGTCCACCTGCGGATCCTCGATCAGCGCCTGGGCATCGGTGTAATACCGCGCAATGCCATGCCGGGCGGCATAATCGCTTACCGCAACTTCGCGACGCCCCATGACGGCCACCAGCGCTGAACCTGGCGCTTTGTAGAAAGCCGGGCCACTTTTAAGCTCAGTGACACTGCCGCAGCCGATCATGCCCCAGCGGATAGTGCTCATCTGTCTCTCCTTCGTGGGTGTTATTTCAGTGGGGGCAGTATCGGCGCTTTCCCGCCTCGCCTCCAGCGTGCCTGTCACAGACCGGACATGACACGCTTAAAACCCTGCGGCGAGACTTCCATCATTCGCCTCATCACACCTGATCTTGAGTCGGGATGCCACGACCAAAATGGAGGTAAAGGTCAAATCGCAGGCAAAAAAAATCCCAAGTAGCTGATGGAAACCTGGGATTTAAAAATGCATAAACCGTGGGAGGTGAACGCCTGGCTATAGTAACGACTGAACAAATTTGTAACAAGATAATTTGCGACCTTTCGTCAGTTAAAAATATCTCTAAGTCATTCAATAACCACATATTTTCCATGGATCAAGGTAACTTTACTGCCTCTTTTTGGTGCAACTTTAGCCAATCCCAGGTTAATCCCATAATAAATATCAGGTTAATTAAGCGGTTATTTACGGGCCAGTTTGTAGCGCACGCATTCTTCGTAAAAACTCTGACGCACGGCGGGCGGTTTGAGTCGTGACGAGCTGTTGTAAGTCTGCTCGGTGATGCCCATGGCCATCATGCGCATCCAGGATTTATTGAACTTGTACGTCTGAATTTTCTGTCGTGCGGCGTACAACGAGACACCTGACAGTTTCAACTCCTGAGCCCTGGCCGCAGTACCGGCGCCCCAACTGCACATGAACCGATCGCCCTCGCGCAACGTTTTACCTTGGGCAGACACCGAACCGCTCACCAGGGACAAAGCAATCAGCGTGACTTTTACATTGCGCATGTGCATTCAGCCTAACCACCTGAAAATAAAAGTGATTTTGACGAAACTTTTGTAAGCGCGGGGCCAGTAAATTGCCTTCTGGGTGAATTGGCCGCACCCGCTGTTGCCGCTGCGCCCTACCCTGACCATAATCGCGGCCCTCTCTCTCCCCTCACGCAAGGAAATGCCGTGAAGAAGTGTCTACTGTTGGCTCCGTTATTCGCGCTGTTGTTGCAAGGTTGTGGCGTGACCATGACGCAATACGAACCCAACTTCGATAACGTCCAGCGCCTCAAGCAAACGCCACCGCTGCAACCTGTCAGCCAGGCCAACGTCACAGCCGCATCCGGCCAGGGTTCGCTGATGGTGCGGGCCAATCCAATCAGTTCACCCAACGGCAGCATTCCCGAGCATGTTCAGGCAGCTATCACCCAAGAGCTCAAGCTGGCAGGCCTGCTGAATCCGCAGGCGCCTCGTCGTCTCGACGTCTTACTGGTCAAGAATGACCTGACAGCGGGTGTAGGCTCCGGCAACGGTACACTGGCCGCACGTTTTACCCTGCTTAAGGATAATGCGGTGGTGTTCGACGCCACCAAGGAAGTGAGCAGCGTCTGGTCAAGTTCGTTCTTCGGACCGATTGCTATCCCGAACGCGGCAAATGCCTATAACCCGCTGGTGCGTGACTTGCTTAAGTCGTTGTACAGCGATCCGCTGTTCATCAAAGCGCTCAAGTAAAAAAAATGGGAGCCGGTTACCCGGCTCCCATTTTTTTACAGCGGGCGATCAGGCCCGTGGCACGCCGGCATCCAGCGCTGAGTACTTCAACTGTTTGCTATCGACCATCTGTTTGAGCAGCGCATTGACCTGGCGAGTGAAGGTATCGGTCACCGCTTCTTTGGGCGAGTTACCCATCATCGGGATAAACCAGATACCTATCCAGGTATTGATTCCATCATGGTTACTGCCTTTGCTCAGCGCCTGACCTTGTGAGTCCAGGGTTTCCAGGCTCATGGTGTACTGATCGGTACCCAGTGCCGGGATAATGGTAAAAGTGAGGCCACTGATGAACGCCATCGCCATCTGACCACCGCTGGGTGGATGGTTGTATACCTTCAGGCGCAGGTTGTAGTCACCCGGCTGTTTCTGGAACTCATCCAGGGTCACGCGGCCGAACAGGCCTGAATCGGTGAGAATTTTTTGCAGTTGTGGCCGCAGCATATCTCGCGCCTGCGGCACTTCAGCTGCAGCGGCGTTAGTCGGTTCACCCTGATAGAAATCAAAGTCCACGTAGACGTTCGGTTTATGGGCGAAGCTGGCCATTGATGGCAGGCTGACTGGCGCGACTTCGTCCTTGGTGAAGCTGGCGCAGCCACCCATACCCAACATAATCAGGGCCAACCCCAGCATTTTTCCAATGTGCATTACGACTTCCTTAGTTGATGGAGCGTCTCCATGGCCGGAGTGCTGGGGGCGGATAATAGAGAGTCAATGGCCCGGATTAAAGGCCATTGCGCAGAAAACCTCTCACCCCTCTCGCTCAAATCACCACTGATACGTGGCACTGGCCTGGACCGTGCGCTGCGCGCCATACCAGCACCAGGAGTAGGAATAGCACGAGGCGACGTACTCTTTATTCGCCAGGTTGGTGGCGTTCAATGCCAGGCGCAGGTTGTCGTCGAGGGTATTGATGTGTGGGATGTCATAGTGCACCGACGCATCAAACAAGGTGTAGCCCGGGACTTTCAGGGTGTTGGCGGTATCGCCCCAGGAAGAGCCGACATAACGCGCGCCCGCCCCTACGCCGAAGCCCTTGAGGTTGCCGTCGTGCAAGGTGTAGTCCGCCCACACCGAGGCGGTATGACGCGGGACGCCGTAGGTGGTGGTGCCTTTTGTGGGCACCGCCGGGCCTACGCCAATGTCGGTGATCGGCGCATAACTCACGGTGCTGTTGGACTTGCTGATGCGGTTATCGAGATAAGCGTAGGCCGCCGTGATGTCCAGGTTGTCATTGAGGCTGGCCTTGCCCTCCAGCTCAAAACCACGGGATTGCACTTCGCCGTCCTGAACCTGGCAGCGGCCGTTGCCACACAGGTGGGTTGGGTCCGGGTCCATGGTCGGCACGTTGCTCTGGCGCAGATCGAAAATGGCGGCGGTGATAAAGCTGTTGCTGCCGGGCGGTTGGTACTTGATACCGATTTCGTATTGTTTGCCTTCAGTCGGCTCGAACACCGTGCCGCCGTAGCCAGTCCCCGATTGCGGCGAGAAAGACTCCGAGTAGCTGGCGTACGGCGCCAGCCCGTTGTCGAACAGATAGACCACGCCCAGGCGGCCGGTAAAAGCTTTGCTGTCCAGCGAAGATCTGGACTTGCTGTTGCTCTTCAAATTCAACGTAGTGTTGTCAGTGCTGGCCCAGTCATAACGGCCGCCCATCAACAGCACCCATTGGCCCCACTTCAGTTGTTCCTGCAGGTACACGCCGGTCTGTTCGCTGCGAGCGGTGGCGTCGGTGCCGAAGGCCGGGGTCTCGACCGGTGCGCCGTACACCGGGTCGAAGATATCCAGGTCCGGGCCTCTGCCGTAGCCGGCCTTGGTGTCGGTGCTGGTGTTCTGATAGTCGAGGCCCATCAACAGCGTGTGTTGCAGCGAACCGGTGTCGAACTTCGCCTGTATCTGGTTATCGAGGTTGTAGGCATCCAGGTCGACATCGGTGGCGATGGTCGAACGCGTGGAGGTGCGGTAGTCCGCTTGCAGGTTGCTGTGGTAGATGCTGCGGTAAATGCCTTCACTGCGCATGTAGCGAGCATTCTGGCGCACAGTCCAGATGTCATTGAAGTGATGCTCGAAGGCGTAGCCGAGGGAGAAGTGTTCACGGTCACTCTTCTCGAAATTCTTCTCGCCATCATAAAAATCGACATCAATGCTGCGCCCGAGCGGGCTGTGCAGCACCGAACCCCAGGCCGGCATCGACCCGTAGGACGCGCCCTTGGGGTCCTTCTGAAAATGCCCGAGCAAGGTCAGCGACGTCGCATCGCTCGGGCGCCAGGTGAACGCCGTGGACAATGACTGACGACGCGTCTCGGTATGTTCGACCTGGCCATCGGCATCATCGAACAAGCCGGCAACCCGATACGAATACACCCCTTGATCGTCCAGCGGGCCGCTCAAATCGAAGGTGGTGCGTTTTTTGTTGAAGGTGCCGTATTCGACACCCACTTCATGAAAAGGCGTGTCCAGCGGGCGCTTGGTGACCAGGTTGATCACCCCGCTCGGGCTGCCCTGGCCATACAACACCGAAGCCGGACCGCGCAGTACTTCCACGCGCTCCAGGTCGAACGCATCCTTTTGCGGCGAGGCATCGCGGCTTGAGGCCACGCGTAGCCCGTCGAGGTAAGTCGCCGGGGCAAAACCCCGAATGGTCAACTGATCCAGTCGCGAAGCGGTGGCGCCACGGGTTTCCGGAACCACGGCGGCGCTGTAGCGCAGGATCTGGTTGAGACTTTCAGCGTTCTGCGCGCGCATCTGGTCTTTAGTGACCACCGAGATCGACTGCGGGGTTTCGATCAATGCACTGTCGGTCTTGGTCCCGGACAGGCTGCGGGTGGCCACGTAGCCAGCGACTGGGCCGGTGGGGCTTTCGCTCTGATAAGCGCCGCTGATGGTGGTGGCTTGCAACTCCACGGCGCCCTCCGCCTGCGGGATCGTCTCAATGCGATAGCGCTGGGCAGACAAGGCCTCGGCGCGCAAACCGCTGCCGGCCAGCAAATGAGCCAAGGCCGCATCACGGCTGAATTGTCCGTTCAAACCGTTACTGCGCTTACCCCGGGTCAGGGCCGGATCAAACGCCAACACCAGCCCGCCCTGCTCAGCAAAACCGTTGAGCGCCTGACTCAAATCACCGGCTGGAATCGAGAAACTGTGGACCGCACTGCTGCTTTCGTCAGCCCATGAGGACTGCACGGTGAACAAGGGAATGGCGGCACAAGCCAACGCCACTGATAACGCCAGTGGATGCATCGGACGAACAAAGCGTGACATGAGAAGTCCTGGAAGATGGGGTTCTATATTCCATGACGGCCATGTCGGAAAATCGGGTATGAATGAGAGTGCTTTTTATTCAAGCCCGAATCACAGCGGCTTGATCACCACCACCAGATCGGTGAAATATTCCACTTTGATCGGCAGGTTGTCCGCCAGTGTCGCCAGCGCCGCGTGCGTGTCATCGAGCTTGAACACCCCGGACACGCGCAGTCCTCGCAGCGCCTCGGGATCAAAGCGCACCACGCCATGCCGGTAGCGGGCCAGGGTCTGCAGCACTTCGCTGAGCGGCTGGTCATCCACCGTCAGCAGGCCCCGGGTCCAGGCGGCCGGGTCACTGTTGCCAACCGGTTGCGCCGGCTGCGCACGACCATCCTTCAGGACCGACATGTTCCCGGCCGTGACGTTCACCACCTCGCTATGGTTGCCCTTGGCAGCCACGGTTGACTCGATCACCGTCACCCGCGTCGAACCATCCGCCACGCGCTGTACCAGGAAGCGCGTACCCAATGCGGTTGCCGTACCTTGCTCGGTGCGTACCACGAATGGCCGCTGGGTATCCTTGGCCACCTCGACCCACATTTCCCCTTGCAGCAACTCGATCTCCCGCTGGTGGCCGTCGAACTTCACGTCCAGCGCCGAGTTGCTGTTGAGCTGCAACTGGCTGCCATCCGCCAGCAGCACCTGGCGCCGTTCGCCCACACTGGTGCGCTGGTCGGCCATCCATACCGGCAAGTGCTCAAGCCCCGCCCAGCCGCAAATCAACAGCCCCAGCAGCGCAATAGTCTGGGCGCCGCGGGCGGCATACCTCGGTTTGTGCGGGGTGAAGGCTTGACTCAATGCCTGGCGTGCCGGAGCAGCGGGCAACTCATCAAGGCTGCCCCACAGTGTGCGCATGCGTTCATACGCCACCCGATGCCGTGGATCGAGCTGGCACCAGTCTTCAAGCGCTGCGCGGTCGATCTCGGTGACCGCATCGTCATGCAGCAACGCCAGCCAGCGGGCCGCTTCGTTGATGATCTGTGCGGAGGATGGAGCTTGGGCACTCACAGCGGATCTGCGCCGTGCAGTGTGTGGTAGCAGTGCACCAGCGCATGGGAAATATAGTTTTTCACGGTGCTCGGCGACACCTGGAGCTGAGTGGCGATTTCGCTGTAGGTCAAACCGTCAAGGCGGCTGAGCAGGAACGCTTCGCGGACCTTTTCCGGCAGCCCGGCGAGCATCAGCGCGATCCGCTCCAGGGTTTGCAATGCCACATGAATGGCCGCCGGATCCGGCATGCCCGCCTCCTGGCTCTGGATCGCCAGTGCTTCCATGTAGGCCCTCTCGATCTTGCGCCGCCGTGCGCCATCAATCAGCAAGCGCCCCGCGGTCGTCGCCAAAAAGGCCCGTGGTTCCTTGATGTTCTGTGGGTCGGCCAGCAACAACACGCGCACGAACGCATCATGGGCAAGATCCGCCGCATGTTGCGAGCACCCCAGCTTCTTGCGCAGCCAGCCATGCAACCAGGCATGGTGATCGCTATAAAGCGTGGTGAGGGTCTGCTGGCGGCGGGCGCTTGTACGGTCGGCCACAGGAAAGTCATGCATGCGCAAAAATTTCTCAAATAAGAAAGATTACCAATCGCGCAAACGATGACAGTAAAACGATGGCGGGGCAAGGGTCAAAGTCAAGTCGGCTGAACAGGCGTCAGCCGCTAGTCGCTGTCGAGCCCCCGTTCGACGCTGCCGAGGTCAATGGTCCGGGAAATTCCCGCGCAACGCTTCCAGGCCACCGCTGTAGACACCGGCAAACAACGCTTCCACGGTTTCATCCGTCACCCCGTTCTGCGGGGTAAACACACCGGACCAGGTGACTTTTGCCGAGCTTTCGGTCAGGGCTTCCACCTGCAAGGTGGCCAGGTACGCGCTCACCGGAAACGGTGACGCCTCGATGGTGTAGCTGTAGGTGCGCGCCACGTTATCAAAGGTCTGCAGACGTTCCACAATCACCCCACCGTCGGCGGTTTGCAGATGACGTACGCGACCGCCCTGCGCGGGTTCACTCTTGGAGATAAGGGGCAGCCAGTCCGGCAGCGAATTGAAGCCACCGACCAATTGCCAGACCTGTTCGGCCGAGACCGGGATTTCAATTACAGAAGATGCTGTTGCCATGGAAGTCTCCAGAAAAGTAGTTAGATCGGCATGCCGCGATACCACTGCACTGATGCAATGTACGCCACCCGCCTCACCGCCGGCTCGGAAAATACCGGACTGATCGGCAAGACGCGCTGCCGGGCAGTCTTGAGACCGGCATTTTCAACGATCGTTTTGCCTCAATTCAGCCAATTCCCGCCATCCACGTTATAGGTTTGCGCCACCACGTAATCGGCCTCTTTAGAGGCGAGAAAAATCGCCATTCCGGTAAGGTCCTGCGCGCGACCCATCCGTCCGAACGGCACCTGGGCCCCGACCCGCCTTTTTTTCTCGCCCAACGGCAGCCCTTCGTGCTTGGCAAACAATGCGTCCACACCATCCCAATGCTCGCCATCCACCACACCCGGGGCAATAGCATTCACATTGATCCCGTGCTTGATCAGGTCCAGCCCGGCTGATTGCGTGAGGCTGATCAACGCCGCCTTGCTCGCGCAATACACCGCGACCAACGCCTCGCCCCGACGCCCGGCCTGGCTGGCCATATTGATTACCTTGCCGCCATGGCCCTGGCGGATCATCTGCCGGGCGGCGGCTTGCAGGGTGAACAGACTGCCAGCGACGTTGATCGAGAACAGGCGCTCGAAACTCTCCCGGCTGATGTCGACAATCGGCGCCAGGTCGAACAGCGCCGCATTGTTGATCAAGATGTCGAGCTTGCCAGCCCGGGCCACCACGGTGGCAATCGCGGCGTCGATGGAAACTTGATCGGTCACATCCATCGCTACCGCATAAGCCTGTGGGCCGAGTTGCGCTGCGCAGGCCTGAGCGCTGTGCAGATTGATGTCGGCGATAGCCACCATCGCCCCCTCGTCAATATAGGCCTGGGCAAAGGCTCGGCCGATGCCACGCGCAGACCCGGTGATCAGGGCGCTTTTACCTTGCAGTCGTTTCATTGAACGCTCATCCGTCTAGAAAAGTGATGACTTCGAATAATCCTTGCCGTTCTCCACGGCGTGACGTGGGTTGCGGGCGGCCTTTCGTTGTTCACGGATCGATTACAGCAGCTTGGCCTGGACCGGACAAACCCGTGGCGGATGTCGTCCCGGTACTTTTTTAACCGCTGGCCCGAGATCAAAAAAGTATCAGTCGCGGGTAAAACCGCTGCTAGCGGCCGGTCATCGATTACGCGTATTTTGGTGTAATGCCAAGACCCAACAAGGCTTAACCCCATGCCAGACAGCCGCAGCGCCCTGTTCGAGCAACGTCCCGCCGAGCTGGAGGTGATTCTTCCTGAACCCGAGCATGGCTTTCGCTGGTACGAACACGACTATCCCTATGCGCTCGCCCGCTGGAACCATCACCCTGAATTTGAAATCCACCTGATCCGCCAAGGCAGCGGCAAATTGGTGGTGGGCGACTATATCGGTGGATTTGGTGCCGGCCATGTCGCGCTGATCGGCCCCGACCTGCCCCACGACTGGATTGGCGACCTGGCGCCCGGCGAATACTTGACAGGACGCGATGTGGTCCTGCAGTTCGATGGCGCGGCGCTGTTGGCGTTACGCGGTACGCTGCCGGAACTGGGGGATTTGCAGGGGTTGTTTGAGCGCGCCCGACGCGGCCTTGAATTCACCGGAGAAACCGCGCTGCGCGCCGCCGAATTGCTTGAAGCGATTGGATTGGCGCAAGGCTTGAATCGCTTGATCCTGTTTATGCAATTACTGCAAACCCTGGCGCAGGCACCGGCACCGCACAGTCATATCCTGGCCAGCGCCTGTTACACCCCGAGCCTGGATGCCCGCAGCTGCGAACGCATTCACACAGCGTTCGATTACCTGATGACAGAACTGACCGGCGATCTGCGCCTGTCGGTCATCGCCCAGCGTTTGAACATGAGCGAGCCAGGCTTTTCACGCTTCTTCAAGCGCGTCACCGGTCACGGTTTTATTGATCTGATGCGTAAATTCCGGGTCCAGCGCGCGTGTCGGTTGTTACTGCAAACTGAAATGTCGGTGGCCGATATCTGTTTTGAAGTGGGCTACGCCAATCTTTCCAACTTCAACCGACACTTTCGTATCGAAATGCACCAGACCCCCAGCGAATATCGGCGGGAAACCGCGCTGTACCTGTTCCAGCGCAACGGTTATCAGGCGTTGCCATTTACCAAGGCCCGTTGAGCCAGGCGCGCCACGGCCAGGTCGATATCTGCGCAGATGAACGACAGACAAGCGGTTCACGGCAAAGCACGGATCGACTACACCCAGGACACCTTGTTTGGACCTTTGGCCACGCGGAGTGCCAGGTGAGCTTGCTTGAGGAGGCGCCGGGTAGTCTGGTCCTGCAGGTATTTCAACCGTTTCCCGACGACCTTCAAGACGCACAAACGGTAGTTTTCGCTCTGGAGGGGCGCCGGACCAGCGGCGTAGTGCGTGCAACCCGGCGCCAGCCTCAGGCAGGCGTTGGAACCGCAATAGACCGCGACTCAGGGAGCTGGCGTGCCAGCCCCCCATTCTCGCGTCTAGCCATGAGCTGACTTGGCGCACTCACAGCCGGTCGCCGAAGCACACGGCTCGCCATGCGCATGCTGGTCGGCACAGCCCTGGCAGCAATAGCCCTTGCCGTCTTTCTGCACGGCATCTTGCCCTAATACACAGTTGCAGTGTGGGCAGGCACAGGTTGGATCTGGCATGTTCAGACTCCTTTTCATGGTCGTCCCGGTGCGGCGGTCGCCAGCACCTTAAGCAGTGACTGCTGGCCAACACACTAGGTTCAACCTCATTGGTCGGCTCGCCGGGTGTTGCTGCGATACATGAACACCAGCGCCAAAGCCAGGCACAACATTGCCAGAATACGGCTGCCGGAGAGTTCGATGGACGGGTTGCCCAGCCAACCGAAGTTATCGATCAACATCCCCATGCCCAATTGCCCGACGATCACCGCGACCGTCGCCACTGCCGTGCCCACGACAGGCACCGCGCCCACCATCACGATCATGTACACCACGCCAAACAGCGCCCCAGTCAGTTGCCACTTGGGCACCTGCAACAGACTGACAGTGTGGGCCGGCTCGAAAAACACAATCAGCAGCCCGGTCACCACAGCGCCCACCGCAAATGTCAGCAGACTGCTACGCAGCACACCGACCGTCTGTCCCAAGCGACCGTTGATCGCCGCTTGCACGCTCAATACCGCGCCTGCGGCGACCACCAACATCAACAGAAAAATCAGATTCATCGTTTTAACCCCGTGAAATCAGAACAAGCGCCACCACAATCAACAGCAGCGCGATCCAGCGTTCGCCGTTGACCCGCTTACGCGCGGTGCCGAACCAGCCGAAATGATCGATCAATACGCTTTTGCCGACCTGGCCCGAGAGAATCGCGATCATGGTCATGGCGATACCGATATGCGGCGTGGCCAAGGTCAGCACTACCACATACATCGGCCCCAGGAACCCGCCGATCAGTTGCCAGCGTGGCAGTTCAGTCAACGCCGGACCTTTTTGCGGACCACTCAATAGCAGCAGCAGAAGCAGAATGGCTGCACCGACGCCGAAGATGCTCAAGGTGGCCCACAAGTGCCCGACCTGCTCGCCCAAAGGCCCGAGTAACCCGGCTTCCACCGACAACCCCATGCCGGCGAGGATGACCAGGGGCAAGAGCAAAAGCCTGAGGAGGGTTTTCGGTTTTGCCGGCGCCGAAGCCTGCGCCGCCGTGTCAATCGAAGAAGTTTGCATACACACCTGTGCGTCAGAGAAGAACAATGACGCGCATTATCCGGTAGCACTGCTGTGCGATAAATGGGAGCATGCGGACAACACTTTTGCGCACTGCGCACAGCATGGTGACCCGATGCAAGGCTTGAACGAGTTGAGTTTCAAGGCGCTACGCCTGTTTGTCGCAGTGCTGGACTACGGCAGTTTCTCCGAAGTCGCTCGTCGCGAAGGCTTGGCGCCCTCCTCCATTTCCAGGCAGATACAGTTGATGGAGCAGGCCCTTAGCCAGCAATTGCTGTATCGCCACACCCGTGCCGTCAGCCCCACCGAAGCCGGGCGGTTGTTAGGCCATCATGCGCGCGTGATGTTGCAACAACTGGAAGAGGCCGGGCAGGCCTTGCAGGAACAGGAACGTGAACCCAGCGGCCTGGTCAGGATCAACGCACCAATGGTCTTCGGCCAGCGGCACTTGTCACCGTGGCTGGCACAACTGTGTGAGCGCTATCCCAAGTTGCAGTTGGATATCCAGCAAACCGACACCTTCGTCGACCCGCTGCAAGAAGGTGCGGATCTGTTATTTCGGATTGGCGTGCTCAACGATTCCGGTATGCAAGCACGCATTTTCGCCCCTCAGCGGTATCGCATCGCCGCCAGCCCTGATTATCTCGCACGGCGCGGTACGCCAAGGCATCCCGATGAATTGGTCAATCACCAATGCCTGGCCTACAAAGGTGCCAATGGCCAGCAGCGCTGGTTTTTTCGCCGCGCCCAGGGCGACTGGACGCCCTACTCCGTCAAAGGCCCGATCACCGGCAACCACGCCGATACTCTCGCTCGCGCCGCCGAACAAGGCTTGGGATTTGTGGTGTTTCCTTCCTGGCTGATTGGCGAAAGCCTGCGGGCTGGAACCTTGCGCGCGGTTCTGACCGAGTATGACGTGGCAACCACCCTGGAACCCCAACAAATCGCCGCCCTGTGGCCCGGCAGCCGGCGCTTGTCAGTGAAGGTGCGTACGGTTATCGATTACTTTGTCGAAACGTTCGGAACGGTGCCGTACTGGGATCGTTGAATCAGAACAGCCATTGGCCAATCAACCAGGCATTCGCCCCGCAGATCACCACGAACAGCGTCCAGACCAGCAAACGCGTGTGCAGACGGTTTACAAAAGGTCCCATCAGTGGCTTGTCACTGGTCATGCGAATCAATGGATACAGGGCAAACGGCAACTGCAGGCTAAGCACCACCTGGCTGAGAACCAGCAACTTGCCGATGGCGTCATCACCCATCAACCACACCCCAAGAAACGCCGGGATCAGCGCCAGCCCGCGTGTGATCAGACGCCGTTGCCAGCACGGAATCCGCAGATTGAGATAGCCTTCCATGATCACTTGGCCGGCAATGGTGCCGGTGAAGGTTGAACTCTGGCCGGACGCCAGCAAGGCAATGCCAAACAGGACGCTGGCAAACGCACCGCCGACCAGCGGGTCCAGCAAGTGATAAGCGTCCTGAATTTGCACCACGTCGGTATGGCCGGTCTGGTGAAACGCCGCTGCCGCCAGCACCAGAATCGCGGCGTTGACCAGCAACGCCAGGGCCAGCGAGCCAATGGTGTCGATCCGTGCCAGCTTGACCGCGTCCTGACGACTGGCCAAGTCCTTGCCGAATAAGCGGGTCTGCACGATTGAACTGTGCAAATACAGGTTATGCGGCATCACCGTGGCGCCCAGGATACCGATCGCCAGGTACAGCGGCGCGGCATCGCTGATGGCCGACAGTGACGGCGTGAAACCACGGAACACATCGGGCCAATAGGGTTTGATCAAAACCAGTTCAACAAAGAAACACACGCCGATGGTCGCCACCAGCGCCAGCATGATCGCTTCCAGACGGCGGAAACCACGGTTTTGCAGGGCCAGGATCAACAGCGTGTCAAACGCGGTGAGCACAATACCGGTGGTCAAGGACACCCCCAGCAACAGGTGAAACGCCAGGGCACAGCCGAGGACTTCGGCCAGGTCGGTGGCGATGATCGAGATTTCCGCGAGCACCCATTGCAGGCGCGACGAACGCTTGCTGTAGCGTTCGCGGCACAATTGCGCCAGATCCTTGCCCGTCGCAATCCCCAGGCGCGAACACAGGCATTGCACCGCCATTCCCGCCAGGCTGGCCAGCAACACCACGAACAACAGGCTGTAGCCGTAACGTGATCCGGCCTCGATGGCCGTGGCCCAGTTGCCGGGGTCCATGTAGCCGATGGAGACCAACAAGCCTGGACCCGCGAACCTCAACACGCGCTTGAAAAACGAAGCGCTGGCATCGACAGCGATGGTACCGGCGACTTCCGGCGGACAAAACGGCGCAGTAGCGATTTTCGGCAGACTGAATTTCACGCGGGGCACTCGGCGGACACACTCGACAGGCGCGCAGCTTAGCAGTCGGACGCGACCGTACGCATCACCGTCTCCCGAGGCAGATCAAACGCCTCGACGACTTTCACCACCAGGTCCATTTCCTGACTCAACGCCTCCCGTTCCAGGCGTTGGCGAATCCCCCCCCAACACCAGCACCGCCAACGTCGTGATGGAGTACGCCGGCCCGGAAAAGGCGCGCACCCCGCTCACCAGTAACATCGCTGCCGCCAGCGCCTGACCCACTACCGGGATCGCGGTGGCCGCACCACGGCGCAGGATAAAACCGGTCAAGCCGGCGAGCGCCGTGCCACTCAAGGCGGTTGTCGCCGTGCGCCCGACATCGAATCGATTGAAAAAACCCTGTTCCTTGTGCGCCGCGGCCTTGAGCTCCGCGTCGAAGGCCTGCCGGTCAGCTTGGCTGAGCTTGTCCTTGTATTGCTCGATCAACCGCTCGGCGACCTGGGCTTCCAGATCCGCCAGCGCCACCTTGTCGGGGGACTCGTCGAACTTGATCCCCAGGCGCTGCGCCACATCCTGGGCCATTTCCCGATAGCTGACGCCATGCCCGCGTGCCAGGTTCATAAAGCTATCGCCGCCCATGCGCTGTAGTTCGATAGCCAACTTCAGCGGCTCACGTACCGTGGCATCGATCGCCGCGCTGCGTTTCTGCGCCATCAACTCGACGAGGAACTTCAACTCTTCCGGCCGCGCCTGCACCAGCAACGGAAACAGGTCGATATCGTCCTCGGCAAAGCGGACTTCGCTGCTGCGCTGATCGGCGCGAATCATACCGCGACGCTCCTGCAACAGGTCGGTGTACTGCACCACCGTTTTCAACTGAGGCCAGTAGGCAGCGTGGTCGAAGGTGGCCAGATGCACATTCGCCACTTTGGCCTTGAGCGCCGGGGTAACGGGAATCGCGTAACGGCCGATGCAGCGCTCGCTGTCCGGCTTGAGCGCCAGCGCCCAGTCCTTGCTGGAGTGACAGTTGATCACCCGGCCCTTGAGGGGCGCCGAAACTTCATCCCATGGGCTGGAAGTGCAAATTGCGCCGCCCATCAACAGCAGATTGTTCAACGGCAACTCTCGGGCCGTGTCGGGAGTCGCCAACAGGCTCTTGACCAGAATCCGCGCGCCCAGGGAGTGGCCGATCAGGTTGATTCGCTGTACGTCTATGGATTCGCGATGCAGGTAATTGGCCAGTTCAGGCAGCAGGCTCTTCGCCACCTCGTCGACCCGCGCCTCGACACTTTTGTAGTGGTCGAGGAAATAAGCAATCGCCTTGCCCAGGCCAATCGTCGCCGCGCCCAGGGTACCGCCGCCGAGCATCGAGCCGATCACGTCCTTGAACGGCGCGAACAGATTTTCCAGGAAATGCCCCGCCGGCCAGAACAGCATCAGGTTGGTGGAACCCTCGATGCTCGCCAGCTGGTGCTTGAAGTTGCCCAACTGTTGCTGATTGAAGAACGCCGAATAACCGTGAACGTAAAGATTGAGCACCTCCCCTTGGGGGTCGCCACACAGGACGAACGTGGGCTTGCGGGTGCGGTGCATTTCCTCCCACTGGTGTTGCATGAGGCGCTGACTCCTGGACGATGGAGGGCGATAGTAGCAAAGGGTGAGCAGCAAGACCGTGAAAAGCGCTGTGATCCTGTGGCTAGGGGGCTTGTCCCCATGCCGTTCAGTTAAGGCTTGTGTAGGGAGCGAGGGGCACCTGGCTTTTGCTCGCGAAGAACTCATAGGTGCCGCGTTTATCCAGGAAACACACGTTATCGTTGACGTTTTTCGCGAGTAATCTCGCTCCTACAGTGATCGCTATTTGCTTAATTGAACGGTATTGGGACTTGTCCTCTCGCCACAGGGTTGGTGGTTCTTCGCAAAAAATTCAGATTCCCCCAGCGCAAAAAACGCTCTAATAGCGCCCTGTTGATTCGCTAAAAATCCTGGAGTAAGCGATGCCCCATGAAGGCAACCTGTTACAAGCGGCCGTGGTTTTCCTGTTTGCCGCCGTACTCACCGTGCCCCTGGCCAAGCGTCTGCAACTGGGGGCCGTCCTCGGCTATTTGCTGGCCGGTGTGATCATCGGTCCCTCGGTGCTGGGATTGGTGGGCAACCCGCAGAGTGTTGCGCAGTTTTCCGAGCTGGGTGTGGTGTTGCTGCTGTTCATCATCGGTCTTGAGCTGTCACCAAAACGCCTGTGGGTAATGCGCAAGTCGGTGTTCGGTGTCGGTCTGGCCCAGGTGCTGTCAACCGCGGCGGTGATGGGCGCGGTGGCCCTTTGGGCGTTTGATCAGTCGTGGAACAGCGCGATCGTGCTGGGCCTGGGTCTGGCGCTGTCCTCCACCGCCTTTGGCCTGCAAAGCCTGGCTGAACGCAAGGAGCTGAACAGCCCCCACGGGCGCCTGGCCTTTGCCATTTTGCTGTTTCAGGACATCGCGGCTATTCCGTTGATCGCCATGGTGCCGCTGCTGGCCGGCAGCGATCACACCACCACCGCCGCCCAGGACCTGAATCACGGGCTGCAGGTATTGGGCAGTATCGCGGTGGTGGTCATCGGCGGTCGCTACCTGTTGCGCCCGGTGTTTCGCATCGTCGCCAAGACCGGCCTGCGCGAAGTGTCCACTGCCACCGCGCTGCTGGTAGTGATTGGTACCGCCTGGCTGATGGAACTGGTGGGTGTGTCCATGGCTCTCGGCGCATTCCTCGCTGGCTTGCTGCTGGCCGATTCGGAATACCGCCACGAACTGGAATCCCAGATCGAACCGTTCAAGGGCCTGCTGCTGGGGCTGTTTTTTATCAGCGTCGGCATGAGCGCCAATATCAGTCTGTTGTTCAGCACACCGTTCGTGGTACTGGGGCTGACGCTATTGCTGATCGGCATCAAGTTGCCACTCTTGTATGGCGTGGGCCAGATGGTCGGTGAGTTGAACCGCGAAAGCGCGCTGCGCCTGGGTGTCGTGCTGGCCGCAGGCGGGGAATTCGCCTTCGTGGTGTTCAAGATCGGACGCGATCAGGGCCTGTTCGAGCCGCGCCTGTATGACCTTCTGGTGCTGGCCATTACCTTGTCCATGGCCCTGACACCCTTGCTGTTGCTGCTGTGTCCGAAATTGTTCAAGGCCAAGAGCAAACCGGTGGAGGTGCCAGAAGAGTACCGCGCCATCGACAGTGATGCGCCACGGGTGGTCATCGCCGGGATGGGCCGCATGGGGCAGATCGTCGCGCGAATCCTGCGGGCACAGAACATCTCGTTTATCGCCCTCGACACTTCGGTGGAAACCATCGAGCTGACGCGCAGCTTTGGTGATATGCCGGTGTTCTATGGCGACCCTCAGCGTCCGGAAATCCTGCATGCGGCGAAGGTCGATCAAGCGGAGTACTTCGTGATCGCCATGGATGATCCCGAAATCAACATCAAGACCGCCGAGCTGGTGCGCAATCTCTACCCGCACATGAAGATCATCGCTCGTGCCCGAAATCGCCAGCACGTGCATCGTCTGGTGGATCTGGATGCCGCGTCGGTGCGAGAAACCTTCTATTCCAGCCTGGAAATGAGCCGGCAGACCCTGGTCGGCCTGGGTCTGAGCCAGGCCCAGGCCGACGCCCGGATCAACCGCTTCAAGCTTCACGACTTGCACCTGCTGGCGGCCCAACACGCGGTGTACGACGACGCCGCCAAGGTGATGCAGTCTGCCCAGGAGGCCCGCGCCGAACTGGCGCGTTTGTTTGAGATGGACCGCCTCGAGGAAGAGTCCAACAAGGCCTGAGGGGAGAGATGAACGAATTTGCGAAATTTCTGACAGAATACGCCGCAAATTCGTTCTTTTCTGGAGAGCTTCATGGCCACCCTCAGCAAAACCGCTGCCTTTCTGGCCCTCGCGCTGACCGCCGGGTTCGGCGCCAGCCACGGGGTGGCGGCCACCAAACCCGCCGCGCAGAAAACCGCCAGCCAAGCCATCTCCACCCTGGACGGCAAGTTCACTTTCCACCTGCCAAACGCCTATATCGCCGACGCCCTGCCCTCAGGTGACGAAGCGCAGGGTACCGCCGGCACTCGCGGCACGATGTACACCAACCAGGTCGGTAAAAGCGTGGTGATCGTGGCCGAAACGGTGCGCAATGACGGCATCACTATCAAGGACAACGACCCACAGTTTCTCGATGGCGCCGTGGCCGGTTTCATCAAGGACCAAAGCGCCGCATTGCCTGACTTCAAGCAGCAGAAAGAGCGGAAACTGACGGTCAAGGGCCTGGGTCTGCGCCAGGTGGACAGCACCGCGACGATGGGCGGCGGCAAGACGTTGAACTCAACCTTCCTGGCCGGTTCGGGTAATCGCTTGCTGGTGATCCAGGCTATTTCCCGCGCCGATGATGCGAAGGGTCACGGTCTGTTGGTGAAACAGATTACCGGCGGCAAGTAGCGGTCCTAGGGTTTGCGCAACAGATAAGTGTCCATGATCCAGCCATTGGCCTGGCGCGCGGCCTTGCGTACCCGCTCGATTTCCTCGGCCACCTCCGCCACCTTGCCGCTGATCAGAATTTCGTCCGGCGTGCCTAGATAAGCGCCCCAATAGATGTCCATGTCCCGATCGGCGACGCTGCGGTAGGAATCCTCGGCATCCAGCATCACGACCAGCGTGTCGGCATCGCTCGCCTGCCCCGCTGCCAACCGACGCCCAGTGGTGATTTCAATCGAGCGCCCGATGCGGTTCAACGGCACTTTATGCTGGGCGGCCAGCGCCTGGACGCTGGTGATGCCGGGAATGACCTCAAACTCGAACACGCAGCGACCACTGGCGAGAATCGCCTGCAAGATGCGAATGGTGCTGTCATACAACGCCGGATCGCCCCAGGCCAGAAACGCCCCCACTTCACCCTCGGCCAACTCCTCGTTGATCATCCGCTCAAACGTCTGTTGTTTGTCCCGATTGAGATCCTGGACGGCAGCGGTGTAGTCGATCTCACCGCGCACTCGCTCGGGGCAATCGGCTTCCACGAATCGATAGGCATGATCGGCATTGATATAGGTCGCGCAGATTTCCCGGCGCAGATCGATCAGCTTGTCCTTGCTCTGGCCTTTGTCCATCAGGAAAAACACATCGGTACGGTTCAGCGCCTTCACCGCCTGCATCGTGATGTAGTCAGGGTTGCCGGCGCCAATGCCGATGATCAGGATTTTTTTCATGACGGTGTTCTCAATGCGGGGGGCGAATTCTGCCATGTTCGCGCGGGTCAGGTCTCACGCGTTTCCAGGCGCAGGCGCCATACGTGGTTGAAACGCAGCTCGGTGGAGGACAGCGGCTCCACATCGATCCTGTTGAACTGCGCGGGCGGGCATTGCATAACGTGCAACAACGCAGCGCGGATGATAAAGGGATGAGTGACCGCCAGCACATGCCCCGGTGTGCGTTCCAGCGACTGTAACCACTGCCCGACCCGCTCGCGTAGCTGCGAAAGCGATTCGCCGCCATGGGGCGCGACCGTGGGATCGGTCAACCAGGCCTGTAACGCTTCGGGCTCGGCCTGTTGAATCTGCTCGATTGCCGCGCCACGCCAGCGGCCCAGATCGCAATCGCGCAGCGCCTCGTCAACCGTGGCAGCGCGGCTAAACAACGTTGCAGTCTGCCGGGTCCGGGTTTCTGGTCCACACAGCACCCGTGGCAGGTGCTTGAAGCGCGAAGAGAAAGACTGCGCCGCGTTCTGCCAGTCCATTTCCAACGGCTCATCAAGTGCAAAACAGCCGCGCTTTTGAGCGCGGGTGCTGGCATGACAAATCAGGGTCAAGCGGGTGGCCTGCATCATCAGTCGCTCGAGCATCAAGAGGAAAAAAACGTCACCGGCAAAGCGGACTCGATATATTACAGCGATCTCGGCTCATACACCCGAACATGCCAGGTAGAGTCTCTCATAATCGCCACCCGGCGGAGGCCGACTCCTTCCATCCAGTCAAGTTTTTATGGCGAATCCTTTGTTTCGCGCAGGCTTGCGGGCCAGTTCCCGTAGCCACGGCAAGACCCGCAGGCCAGACGTCGGCGAGGGTGGGTCGATGATCTCCATGAAGTGCTCGAGGGTAATGCTGTCCGGCGAACCCGGCAAACGCATCAGCGCCGACTGCGTCAGGGTGATGCTCGGCCCCAGTTTCTGATCGTCGTAGACCAGCACGTGGCGCACCCGCGGGTGCTGCCGCAGCGTCCGGCTCCCGCCAGCCGCGACCAGGCCGGCATTGATGATCAACACATCAAAAGGCTCGGCCGGTATGTCGATAAGGATTCGCACCTCTTCGAAGCTCTGCACCGGAACGATACGGTGGTAACCCAGTTGGTTGAGCATTTTTTCGATATACAGCCGTTGCAGGTGATGTTCGTCGGCAACCAGGAGGGTCAATGAGGCGTTTGGCATGATAAACCCTGAGCAAGCAGCGCTCGCGAAAGGAGAAGAGTGGCGTACTTTTCCAGACATATCTCGACGACAAAATCAGCGTTGTACCTACTTGATGTAGGAGTTATCCCAAAGCTTCAATACGCCATCCTGAATGGCAAACCACTCAAGCTCGGTTGCAATAACCCGTCAGGGTGTGATGCAGGGAATCAATCGCGTCGCGCATCTCGGCGACTGCCGTGACCAATGCGTGAAGATCACGTTGTTCACTCGCCCGCTCCAACGCGTCGCAGCAACTTATCAACGCTCGAGCGTCGACCAGGCGGGCCCCGCCCTTGGTTCTGTGAGCCAGGTTATGCAACTCGGCGTAGTCCTTTTTATCCAGCAGGATCGCCAGTTGCGAGCGATCTGTTTCCAGACTGGCGAGCAACGGCGTGAGCAATTCCTTGAGGGCGTCACGGTCGTCGCCCGTCAACTTCATCAACCGACTTAAATCGACACCTGAACTTGACTCGGATACCACGCCCTCGCGGACTGACGGCGTGGCGGTGCGTGAAGCCAGCGCGGCATGCAAATCCTCAAGCCCAGTGGGCTTGAACAAACAGCCGTTCATGCCCGCCTGCAGGCAGCGCTCGGTTTCTTCCGGCTGAGCATTGGCGGTGAAGCCCAGCAGCAGGCAGGGTGGCAAGCCGCGAGCCTGTTCATCGGCACGAATGTCCCGGGCCAGTTCATAGCCATTTTTCAACGGCATATTGCAGTCGGTGATCACCCCGTCGAAGCGCTCGGCCCGCCATCGCTCCAGCCCCTGTACGCCATCATCGGCAGTGCTGATCCGATGCCCCAGAAAGCTCAGTTGCCGGGCGAGCAACAGGCGGTTGGCGGGATAGTCGTCTACCACCAGGATATTCAGCACATGGGCTGGCGGCGCCTCCAACGGCGCAAGTTCGGCCCGGACGAAGGTTGACTCGGCCACCGCCAGCGCCAGCGTCACTTCTACCCGCGTACCCTGCCCGACGACACTTTTCAATTTCAACTGGCCGCCCATCATTTCGCACAGGTTGCGGCTGATCACCAGCCCCAGGCCAGATCCGCTGCGGGCCGATTGCTCGGTATTACGGCCTTGCATAAAGGGGTTGAACAGGTGCTTCTGGTCCTCGTTGCTGATACCGATTCCCGTGTCCTCCACCAACAGACGCAGGCTCAGGTAACCGTTGGCGGCTGTGGGCGAGCCACTGGCGCTCAATCGGACCTGACCGCTGGAGGTGAACTTGATGGCGTTGCTCAACAGATTGGAGACCACCTGCTTGAACCGCAGCGGATCAATCAGTACATGGCGATCGATCAACGGCTCAAGCTCCACCCGCAGCGTCAGCCCCTTGGCACGCGCCAACCCTTCGAAGATCCGCGCCACCGACGCGAGCAATTCACGCAGGTTCGAAGGTTCAAGTGTCAAGGACAGGTGGCCGGACTCGATACGGGCGATGTCGAGAATATCGCCAATCAACTCCAACATGCCCCGGGAAGCGTCAGAGGCCACTTCCAGCGCATCGTGATCAATCCGCCCCTGCTCGGCATTTTTCAGCGCCAGCTCGATCATGCCGATCACGGCGTTCATTGGCGTGCGGATCTCATGGCTCATGGTCGCCAGGAACGTCGTCTTGGCGCGGTTGGCAGCGTCGGCATCTTCCTTGGCTGCCTGCAATTGCGCGAGCAAATGCTGGCGCTCGCTCACATCCACCCAGCCGGCAATCATGCCCACGACTTTTTCGTCGCCGTCACGGTACGGCAACATCCAGTGATAGATAGTCAAGGTCACTCCGCCCGGCGCCTTGAGCACACGGTCGTGAATCTGCGGTTCGCCCCGCTCCATCAGGCGTAAATAGTCTTGATGGTAGGACTGGGCCTGGGGCAGATTGCCGGTGTCGGTCTCGACCACGGTCTTGCCGATCACCTCTTCGAGCTTGAAGCCGAATACATCCAGGTAGGCATTGTTGCAGGCCATCAAGCGTCCCATGCGGTCACGTACGTAAATCGGATGGGGTGTGCCATCGATCAATACGCTCATAAACCGCATCTGGTCGCTCAGCGCACGCTCGGCCTGGGTGCGCTTGCGAATCAGGCTGCGCAGGTACATCGCCCACCCCAAGGTGATCAGCAGCAGCAGCGCCGCCAGCACAAACCCCTGGATGATGGTGGTCCGGTTGCGGAGCCAGTAGCTGTCGTCGATGACCACTTCGTTGCGCCAGTGATTGGCCAACTCATCCATTTCCTGCGGGGTGATACTCAACAGCGCCTTGTCGAGGATCGAGAACAACTCCAACTGGCTGCGGTTGACGCCGAAGGAGATCCGCGCCGGCAAGGGACCGACGGTGCTGGTCACGCGCAAACGGTCGCGGTACTCGTGGGTAATGATGTAACGCGCCATGATCAGCGCGTTGACCGCGGCGTCAGCTTCCCCGGTTGCCACCATCGCCAAGCCCTGGGCAGTGTTATCCACCTCCGTTATCGCAATATCGGGGTAGTTGCGGGCGATACTGCCACGCAGGGCATTACCGCCGATCAGCACCAGGCGCTTGTCGGCCATGTCTTCAAGGGTGTTCGGCGCCCCCTCTTCGTTGCGCGTGACCAGCACGAAGGGGCTGGTCAGGTACGGTCGGGTAAAGCGGATTTTGTCTTCACGCTCAACGCTTGGGGTAACCACCGCCACCATGTCGATGTCGCCCGCGCCAGCCTGGTCGACCTGAATCGGCAACGAACTGCCGCGCATCACGTCAAACTTCAAGCCGGTCCGCAAACTGATCTGCGCCAGCACTTCGGCGCTCATGCCGACGAACTGGCCTTTCTGGTTGAAAAACGACAAGGGCAGGAGTTTGTCACTGACCGCCACTTTCACCACGGGATGCTTGTCCAGCCAGCGCTGTTCACTGGCGCTGAAGCGCAGGCGATCCCTGCCGGCGAAACCGAGATTGCCGGCGCTCCAGCGCCGCAGGATTTCCATCTCTTCGCTGGCCGGGATCGCCGCCAGGGCAGCGTTGACAATGCGCAGCAACCGCGCGTTGTCCCGGTCCAGCGCGAACGCGAAAGGGCTGACTTCCATGCTCGAGAAATCAGCCATGCGGACGTTATTCAGATAGTTTTTTGTGATCAGGTAGTTGGCGCTGATCGCATCGCCCAGATAAACGTCCGCTTGGCCGAATGCCACGGCGCCAATCGCCTCGATCGTCGAAGGGAACAGTTGCAGGGACGCCTCGGGATAGAACGCAGCCACCGTCTCAGGCGGCATGTAGTGAGACAACATGGCGAGCCGCTTGCCGGCCAGGTCGGCCGCAAGAGCCTGGCCTTCGCCGATACGCGTCACCAGTGTCGGTTGGTCATTGGCATAGGAACGCGACAATATCAGTTGCCGGTCACCCGCTTCATACCCATTGGACGATCCCAGCAGGTCTATCTCGCCGCGCTTGAGCGCCGCGATCACTTCGTCTCGGTGGCTGTAGCGACGCACCTGGACCGTGACGTTCAACAGTTGAGCGAGCAGCGCGGCATAATCGGCCGTGATCCCTTGCAGCTCGTCGTTATTGTTCACCAGATCGAACGGCGCGTACTCCGGGGTAGACACCCCCAACAACAACGTGCGCCGCTCGCGCAGCCAATGCCAATCGGCTTCATCCAGTTTGAGGTGCGCCTCTTCAAGGCTGGAATGGCCCAGCAGGCGCATCGACTGGGGTTCGCCACGGGTCACATCCATTGTGAGGAGTGACAGGCCCGCCAGACAGATTGTCGCGAACCACTTTCCAAGGGGCGCCGGCATGTCAGATCAGATGGTTGCGCTGAGCGAACTTGGATAAATGTACGACGGATGACATGCGCAGCTTTTCCTTCAAGCGGGTTTTATAGGTGCTGATGGTTTTGTGACTCAACAGCATGTCTTCGGCAATCTGATTGTTGCCCAAGCCCAGCGCGAGCTTTTGCAGGACGGTCAACTCCCGGTCTGAAAGGGCTGCCACCAACTCTTGCTCGGTGGTCTGCAAGTCATCCCGGCGCACGGAACTGGTGGGTAGACTGGGAAAGCAACTGTAGTTGGACATGACGGCTTTTATGGCCTTCTGCAACTCATCCAGCTCGCCTGTTTTCGCGACGAACCCCATGGCACCGGCACGCATGCAACGGGCCGAAAAAAACACCGCCAAATACGAGGTCAGCACCAGGATTTTGCACGGCAAGCCAAGCCCCTTGATCCGGCTGATGACCTCCAACCCACCCAATTTCGGCATCGCCAGATCCAGAATGATCAGGTCTGGCCGTTCCTCCCTGACGATTTGCATCGCATCAGCGCCATTACTTGCTTCGAAAATCGGCTCGAAGCCTTCCTGGCGCAGCAAGTATTTGACGGTTGCACGAATGAACGGATGATCATCCACTATTAACGCTTTGCTCATGCGACTCCCCTGGGAAGGCACCACGACTGGTTGACTGCTTCACTGGCGACTCATCGTTTCCTCAAGACACCAATACCCTTACACACCGCACAGAGTTCAAGCACCTGTGAGAAATCACAGTTCCGACGAGCGGCACTACGTAGCCGGGAACGACGAAAGTGAGCCTGGTTCTGTGCGTTAAACAGCAGCACCGTCAATAGTGACTAGCCGCAGCGGCGCAACCTTAACAACGGAAGGATGCCACGACCGAAGGGAATATCCGGCAACGCTGTAGGATTAATCCTCATATCGTTATCGGCAAAAACAGCCGTCTTGAACCGGGAGCCGATTCAGTCGGTGGTACTGGGGCTCCAGAAGGCTTGCACCACCAGGCTCGATTGGGAGATTCGCGCAACGAGGGCATCCAGCTCGTCACCGTCGACGGAAGTCGCGGCCAGCGTCGCCTCAACCGTCACTTCATCATTGCCAAAGGGCCGTACATCGACATCACTAGCAGGATAGTTGCAGCGCGCCAGTTCCGCCTCCAACAACGCCAGGACGGCTTTTTGCTGAGTACGATGGGCGATCACATAGAGGATATTGGTGACTTCGGCGGAAACTACGTCCAGAGGCTGGCGATTGATGTTATTGACGATGGGTCGCAACAGGGTGTTGGCCGCCAGGACAAACAGCGTGCCCAGCAAGGCTTCAAGGATCAGGTCGGCACCGGCGCACGCACCCACGGCCGCCGAGGCCCATAGGGTGGCGGCGGTATTGAGCCCGCGCACATTGCCCTCCTCGCGCATGATGACCCCGGCCCCGAGAAAGCCGATGCCGGACACCACGTACGCCACCACCCGTATTGCGCCTTCGGCACCGCCGAGACGGTTGGCCATGTCGACAAAAATCGCCGCCCCCACGGCTACCAGCACGTTAGTCCGTAGCCCGGCCGTGCGCTGGCGATATTGCCGCTCATAGCCAATCAGCCCACCGAGGATGAATGCGGCGCTGAGGCTGACCAGCGTATCGATCAAGGAATCGAGGTTGATGTTGTTGATGGCTTGCATGAAATACGTCCCTTTGTGACCTGCGGGATCCGCAACAGACATGCCCGATTCAGCGACGGCAACCCAGGGTTCACGGGCGGTTGGGCATCAAGCCAAGGGGACTTCGGAACAGGGCCAGGGCTGGCCGCTGCCGGAATGCCGCATCTCGCTTTATCGGCGAGACAACGGCGGGAAAAAGCGCGTTAACTTGCCGAAAATATGCCGTTGACCGTGACCGGCCGACAACTGTGGCTCGAACAAGTACCCATTGAGGGGCTCCGCTATTGATGAAAACGCGCGAAGTCTACGCTGGGCTTTCAGGGGAGTAAATCGTCGGGAGGATTCTTGGCGGGGAAATAAGAGGTTTCTTCAGGAAGGGTTCAGGGCGGGGGGGATCTGCCAACGAAGTGAAACCATTGAGGGAGTTGTCGGGCTTAAAAAATGCTGTATTGGCATTAAGATAATGGGCAGTCTTGAGCCCCCTCACCCTAGCCCTCTCCCGGAGGGAGAGGGAACCGACCGAAGTGTGACGAGAAAATGGGTGACCTGAAAAACCGTTTTGATTGTGCATTCAAAGCCGATCATTCAGGTCGCAAGGTATCTGAAATATCCCCATTCGGTTCCCTCTCCCCTTTGGGGAGAGGGTTAGGGTGAGGGGTGGACTTCAAGCCAGACACCGCAAGCACTATCCCTTGCAGATCAAAAAAGCTCCTCAGTTTGCTGCATGACAGCACCCGCACGCCCACAAGCGAGGCGCCGTCTTCTGTATGAGCGAGGGGATGTTTCGGGGTGCCAGATTGCCCGCGTCATCGTTAACGGCCTTCGCGAGCAAGCTCGCTCCTACAGGTGGGGAAGGCGTTCACACCAATCTGGTTGGCTGATTTCAGGCACCCCATTAACCCACGCAGGTATTTTCAGCTGGCGGTAGCAAGCAACACATCGCGCACCGGGCGCCCCTGTCCACGGCTACGGTCATGCTCATGCAACGAAGCGGCAATCTCATCCGCCCGAATCGGCAGGATCGACAGCAAGGTATCGCTCAAACCATGGCTCGCCTGGCTGAACCCCTGCATGTAAATGCCGGCCTTGCACCGCTCATCCGTCACCACGCGATAATCGCGAGTCACTTCAAAGTCCCCCATGTACGCTTCGAGCGGCGCCAGCAACTGACGATGCATCTGGCGCTCATACCCGGTGGCCAAGACTACCGCGTCGTAATGGTTGATCACTGTTTCCCCGGTGGCGTTATGCCGCACCAGCAACTCGATACCCAGCGGCCCGGCGCCGGCTTTTTCCACCGTGGTCAGGGTCCGGAATGCATGACGGGCGATACCTGAGACTTTCTGACGATAAAAAATCCCGTAGATGCGCTCGATCAGATCCAGGTCCACCACCGAGTAGTTGGTGTTGTGATACTCGTTGACCAGACGCTCGCGCTCACTGCTGGCTTGCTGGAAGACCAGGTCAGTGAACTCCGGGGAAAACACTTCGTTGACGAACGGACTGTCATCGGCGGGCTTGAGGGCCGAGCCGCGCAGGATCATGTCCACCTGTACCGAAGGGAAGCTGTCGTTGAGGTCGATAAAGGCTTCTGCCGCACTCTGCCCTCCCCCGATGATCGCAACGCGCATCGGCTTGTTCTCGACACACGGCTGCTGGGCCATCCGCGCCAGGTACTGAGAGTGGTGAAACACACGCCCGTCATCCTTGAGCGCCTTGAAGGCCTCGGGAATCCGCGGCGTGCCACCCGCACTGACGACCACCGAACGCGTGGTGCGCACCAGCTGTTCGCCGTGGGCATCGCGCGAAATCACCCGCAACGCCTCGACCTGCTGTTGCTGCAGAATCGGTTCGATGGCCAGCACTTCCTCGCCATAGCGGCTCTGCTCGGCAAACTGCCCGGCGACCCAGCGCAGGTAGTCGTTGAACTCCATGCGGCACGGGTAGAACGTGCCCAGGTTGATGAAGTCCACCAGGCGCCCGTGGACCTTGAGGTAATTGACGAATGAGTAAGGACTGGTGGGATTGCGCAGGGTCACCAGGTCCTTGAGGAAGGAAATCTGCAATTCACTCTGACTCACCAGGGTGTTGCCGTGCCAGCGGTAGTCGGCCTGCTTGTCGAGAAACAGTACATCGAGCTTGCCCTGGGCTTTCTCGCGCTCCTGCAGGGCGATGGCCAGCGCCAGGTTCGAAGGACCGAAACCGATACCGATCAGGTCGTGAACCGCGGGCGATGCAATTGCCTGTGTCATTCCAGTGTCCTCTGGATAAGCCCCGTGGCATTGGGGCGAAAAAGCCTGGGCGACCTGCTGAACAACAGGTCATGTGTTGATAGGAGACGAGGACAATGAAAGAAAATTTAAGCAGGCGCTTGCGTTCAGTGACGGTCCCACTCGCGCATCCGGACCCGGCAATGCTTCATGGCATTGACAATGTGTTTCTCCACCATGCTGCGGGAGATGTTCAGGCGTTCGGCAATTTGTGGATGGGACAAGCCTTCGACTTTGCGCAGCAGGAAACTTTCCCGGCACGCAGGCGATAATTCGGCCAGGGCGCGACCGAGCATGTCCAGGCGTTGGCGGTGATCCAGGCCGACCTGGGGCGAAGGGCTGAAGAAACGTTCTTCGCTGTCCAGCACATCCAGCGGTTCGACCCGACGCAGGGTGTTGCGTCGATGGCCGTCAATCACCAGGTTCAGGGCGGTGCGATAAAGAAATGCGCGAGGTTGCTCGATCGGCGTATCGCTGGCGCGCTCCAGCACCCGGACATAGGCGTCATGCACCACATCCTCGGCCACCTGACGGTTGCCCAGCTTGGCGTTGAGGAAACATACCAACTCGCGATAGTAGCTTTCCAACATGACTCCCGACCGCATTTTATGACGGCTTATGACCCTTGAGCGCGCAGACAGCTGCCGAGGATATAGAGTGATGGCAGATTGAACTAGTGTAATTTATAGTAATTCTCATATAGATTTAAAGAAAACTTACATCAGCAGCCAGACATCTGTATTCCCGCAAGCTGTAACTGCATAGGTAAACGCCTAAATTTCCGGGCAAACCTCTCGTTTACCTGACAGTTCTCCCGCACCTGTCGTCGCTCGACAGCCCTCATATCCGCCGCCTGCTGCGCGCGATTGAGCCGCGGCCCGATCTTTCCTGGCTGGAAACCGTGCATGAAACGTCCTCGTCACACCCGGCGCGCCTGGCTGGCAGCACTATGCTTGATTCCCGTCGCGGCCTTCGCCGCCTGGCAACTGCTCCCGCCTGACCGGGACAGATTTGCCACCCTGGAAGTACGCCGGGGCGATATAGAAAGCAGCGTTACGGCCCTTGGCACTCTGCAACCGCGACGGTATGTCGATGTCGGCTCCCAGGCATCGGGACAGATCCGCAAGATCCACGTCGAGGTAGGCGCCCAGGTCAAGGAAGGTGACCTGTTAGTAGAAATCGACCCCTCCACCCAGCAAGCCAAACTCGATGCCACGCGCTTCTCCATTGCCAACCTGCAAGCCCAACTGCAAGAGCAGCGCGCACAAAACCAACTGGCCCGCCAGAAGTACCAGCGCCAGCAACGCTTGGCCGCCGGGGGCGCCACCCGTGATGAAGACGTGCAAATCGCACGCGCCGAACTGCACGCCACCCAGGCACGCATCGACATGTTCAAGGCGCAGATCAGCCAGGCCCAGGCCAGCTTGCGGGTCGACCAGGCAGAACTGGGTTACACCCGCATCTATGCACCGATCTCCGGCACCGTCGTCGCCCTCGATGCGCGTGAAGGCCAGACCCTCAATACCCAACAAACCACACCGCTGATCCTGCGCATTGCCAATCTGTCGCCAATGACTGTCTGGGCAGAAGTTTCGGAAGCCGATATCGGCCATGTCAAACCCGGCATGCAGGCGTATTTCACCACATTGAGCGGCGGCAATCGGCGCTGGACCAGTACCGTACGCCAAATTCTGCCGGTGCCACCCAAACCCCTGAACGAAGCCAGCCAGGGCGGAGGCAGCCCCAGCAGTTCCGGCAAGAGCGGCAGCGGCCGCGTGGTGCTCTACACCGTGCTGCTGGATGTGGACAACGCCGACAATGCGTTGATGGCAGAAATGACCACCCAGGTATTTTTCGTCGCCAACCGCGTCACCAATGCACTGACCGCACCGGTAGCGGCTCTGCAAGGCAGCACTCGCGCCGACACACAGCTCGCACGGGTGGTCACCCAGGACGGCGCTATCGAAGAGCGCCAAGTGCGAGTCGGCATCAGTGATCGCCTGCGTGTCCAGGTCCTCGACGGCCTCGTCGAAGGCGACCATCTGCTGATCGGTCCGGTCGACAGCAGTGGAGATTGAATCTTGACGCCGCTGATCGAACTCAAGGGCATCGGTAAATCCTACGGCGGCGGCGACTCGCCGCAAGTCGATGTACTGCACGGGATCGACCTGTCGATCCACGCCGGGGAATTCGTGGCGATTGTCGGAGCCTCAGGCTCCGGCAAATCGACCTTGATGAACATTCTCGGCTGCCTCGACCGCCCCAGCACGGGTGAGTACCGGTTCGCCGGGGAGAACGTCGCGCACCTGGGCAGCGATGAACTGGCCTGGCTGCGTCGCCAAGCCTTTGGCTTCGTGTTCCAGGGCTATCACCTGATCGCGTCTGGTTCGACCCAGGAAAACGTCGAGATGCCCGCCATCTACGCAGGGCTTGCGGCCGCCGAACGCCATACCCGCGCCGCCGCCCTGCTGAATCGCCTGGGGCTCGCCGGACGCACCGGCAATCGCCCGCATCAACTCTCCGGCGGCCAACAACAACGGGTATCGATTGCCCGCGCCTTGATGAACGGCGGCCATATCATCCTGGCTGACGAACCGACCGGCGCCCTCGACAGCCACAGCGGCGCCGAAGTCATGCTGCTGCTGGACGAACTGGCCGCACAGGGCCACGTCGTGATCCTGATTACCCACGACCGGAATGTCGCGGCGCGGGCCAATCGCATCATCGAAATCCATGACGGCCTGATCATCAGCGATACGCCAAACGGCACCGGGCAAGCACCTGTCGAAGCCGACCCAGGCGCGTTGCAAGCCGTCGACTTGCGCCAGCGCCTGGTCGACGGCGCGGAACACAACGGCGCCTGGAAAGCCGAACTGTTGGACGCCGTGCAGGCAGCCTGGCGCGTGATGTGGGTCAACCGCTTCCGCACCGCCCTGACCTTGCTCGGAATCATTATTGGCGTCGCCTCGGTAGTGGTCATGCTCGCAGTGGGCGAAGGCAGCAAACGCCAGGTCATGGCACAAATGGGCGCGTTCGGCTCCAACATCCTTTACCTGGGTGGCTCGGCGCCCAATCCGCGCACGCCGCCGGGCATTATTACGATGAGCGACGTCGCGGCCATCGCCAGCCTGCCCCAGGTCCAGCGCATCATGCCGGTCAACGGCGCGGAGGCCGGGGTGCGCTTTGGCAACGTCGATCACATGGCCTATGTCGGAGGCAACGACACCCACTTCCCGGCGATTTTCAATTGGCCGGTGGCCGAGGGCAGTTATTTCACCGAAGCCGACGAGCGCGCCGCCGCCACCGTCGCGGTGATTGGCAAACGGGTGCGTGACAAGCTGTTCAAGGACCTGCCCAGTCCCATCGGTCAATACATCCTGATCGAAAACGTGCCGTTCCAGGTAGTCGGCGTGCTGGCGGAAAAAGGCTCCAGCTCCGGCGACAAGGACAGCGACGACCGTATCGCCATCCCCTACTCCGCCGCGAGCATTCGCCTGTTCGGCAGCTACAACCCCGAATACGTAGTGATCGCCGCCGCCGATGCGCGCAAAGTGCATGAAGCTGAAAAGGCCATCGACCAGTTGCTGCTGCGCCTGCACAACGGCAAGCGTGATTATGAACTGACCAACAACGCCGCGATGATCCAGGCCGAAGCGCGCACCCAGAACACCCTGTCGCTGATGCTCGGCTCGATTGCCGCCATCTCGCTGCTGGTGGGCGGCATCGGCGTGATGAACATCATGCTGATGACCGTGCGCGAACGGACCCGGGAAATCGGTATCCGCATGGCCACCGGTGCCCGGCAGCGGGACATTCTGCGCCAGTTCCTGACTGAAGCGGTGATGCTGACGATGGTCGGCGGTCTCGCCGGGATCGGCCTGTCCCTGCTGGTGGGCGGCGCACTGACCCTCAGCAGCGTGGCCGTCGCCTTCTCGTTGCCCGCCGTGCTTGGCGCGTTCGCCTGCGCCCTGGTCACAGGCGTGATCTTCGGCTTTATGCCGGCCCGCAAAGCCGCCCGGCTCGACCCAGTCACGGCCCTTACCAGTGAATGATCGCCCTATGAAAGCGCACTTGACCCTCGTCGCCGCCAGCCTGCTGCTGGTGGCGTGCAGCAGCCCGGCGCAGCGCCCGGACAGCGGCCTGGAAGCCCCGGCCACCTGGGACACGGCGAACACGGCCGGTGCCCGGCAAGTCAACCAGCAATGGTGGACGGCCTTCGGCAGCCCACAACTCAACCAACTGATCGAGCAGGCCCGCCGCGGTAGCTACGACCTCGCCAGTGCGCTGGCGAGGGTGCGCCAGGCCCGGGCAGGCGTGGTGGTCGCTGGCGGGCCGCTGTTGCCTGAACTCGCGGGCGGGCTCAACGCCAATCGCAAAAAACTGCTACGCGGCAGCGGCTACAGCGAGCTGGATGCCGACAGCAACAACGACGCGGTGGACTACTTCAATGCCAGCCTGACGGCTACCTACGAAGTCGACTTCTGGGGAGGCAAGCGTGCCGCCCGCGACAGTGCTGAACTGGCGGCACGCGCCAGTGAATTCGAGCGTGCCACCGTCGAACTGAGCCTGCTCAGCAGCGTGGCCACGGCCTACACCCAGTTATTGGCACTGCACGAGCAACAGCGCATCGCCGAACTGAACCTGGCCAATGCGCAGAACGTCCTCAAGCTGGTGCAAACCCGTCATGACTCCGGCTCCGCGACCCAGCTGGAACTGGCGCAGCAAAAGAGTTCGGTGGCCGCGCAACAACGACAATTACCGCAAGTACGCCAGCACGCCGAAGAGACCCGGATCACCCTCGCCGCCTTGCTCGGCCAGCCGGTACAGGCACTGCAACTCAATACTCAAGCGTTTGACACCCTGCGCTGGCCGTCCATCGCCAGCGGCGTACCCAGCGACCTGCTGAACCGCCGCCCGGACATCGCCCGCGCCGAAGCGCAGCTGGCCGCTGCCCAGGCCGACGTCATCGTCGCCCGCGCCGCGATGCTGCCCAACGTAATCCTGACCGCCAACCTTGGCTCCGGCGCCAACCGGGTCGCCGATATGCTGCGTAACCCCCTCTACAACCTGACGGGCGGATTGGTCGCACCCATCTTCAACAACGGCCGCCTCAGCGCCGAACGCGACCGGGCCACGGCCCGCCAGGAGGAGTTGTTGCAAACCTATCGCGAGGCGATCATCAATGGTTTTGCCGATGTGGAAAAAGCCTTGAACGCTGTCCGCCGCCTGGACGAACAGCGCCGGTGGCAGCATGAGGAATTGAGCCAGGCCCAGAGCGCATTCCGCATCGCCCAGAGCCGTTATGAGGCAGGCGCGGAAGACTTGCTGAGCGTCCTGGAAACCCAGCGCACGCTGTATGCCGCCCAGGACCTGAACGTGCAACTGCGCCAGGCGCGACTGGGGGCGAGCATTGCGCTGTACAAGGCCCTGGGCGGTGGCTGGCAGGTACAGTAGGCGTCGGCTTGCCGGCACCTACTGGCCTTGGGATCGACACCTCTTTGCTGGTTGGCATGCATATCCGTTGCTGCGGTAGCCACCAGGGAGTTGCGCTCTTAGCGCACTGAATCAGTGCCGTGCAAACACCACTCGCAACGATTCGGCGATCCATTCCAGAGCCTCTTCAGCCTCGTCGATAATCGCCCCCATGCGCATAAAGTCATGGGTCATACCCGCATAAACCTTCATATCGACCTCCGCACCTGCCTGTTTCAAGTGAGCGCCATACGCCACCCCTTCGTCATGCAGCGGATCGCACTCAGCCACCGCCAGCAGCACCGGCGCCACGTTAGATGGAATCTGCGCCAACAGCGGTGAAAAGCGCGGATCCAGCCGATTACCGTGCTCGCCGGCATAATGCTGATAGAACCAGTTCAACGTATCCTTTTCCAACAGATAGCCCGAGCCATAACGTTCCAACGACGCTGTCGGGCGGCTCGCATCAGTCACCGGGTAGATCAACACCTGCAAACACGGCTGGACCTGGCGCGGATCGGCCGCCAGCTCGTTGCAAAGAACCGTGGCCAAGCTCGCGCCGACACTGTCGCCGGCTACCGCCAGACGCGTCGGATCGATCCCCAGCACTTCAGCCTCCTGTATCAACCAGTGCCAGGCATCCTGCGCATCATGCACCGCCGTGGGAAACCTCCACTCCGGAGCCAGTCGATACGCCACGGAAATCACCCTGCAACCGGCCCGGGCCGCCAGTGAACGGCACAGCGCATCGTGCGAGTCGAGACTGCCGACCACGTAGCCGCCACCATGGAAATACAACAAGGCGCCACAGGTAGATCCCGGCAGCGTAGCGCTGTACAAGCGAGCTTCCAGGTGGCTGCCATCCCGCACCTTGATCGACAGGGTTTCAACCCATGGCAGCGCCTCGCAGTCAGCCATCATCAACTGGGAGGATTGATCAAACTGTTCACGAGCAGCTTGTGGGGTCAACTGATGCATGGCCGTGCGCTTGCCGCTGTCACGACCGGCGCCGACCAGTTCAAGGAATGCGGCGATATCAGGGTTTAACGACATGAAACAACTCCATACTGACCGGGCGACTCGCCCGGCCAGATTCAGGTTCAAGCGCTGATCGAGGTCAGCAAACGGGTAAGTGCCTGGTCCAGGCTTTCAAGGAAACGCGGGTTGTGGGGCACCTCAAAGTGCCCGCAAGGCAAGCTCGGCCCTGCGGTGTCCTGGCCTATTTGCACATGAAGCGCCTGGGCCGCCGCTGCATGACCTGCGGCCCACCAACAATGCGGCGCCGTGTGGATCTGTGGGCAACGGGCCAGCGCCAGGGACAAACGCTTGAGACGCCGAGCCACGCTGAAAATATGCCCCAGCTCATCCGCCCCCAACGCCTGGGACAGTGAGCCCGCGGCTACCGTCTGCTGTGCCAGCAAGCCGGCGAACAGTTGATGCAAGCCCGCCGGGCTCTCATCCAGCGTGACCGGCAGTGGCGCGTGCGCCCCCGGCATCATCACCTGGATAAACGATTGCAGATCTTCCAGACCGTCATCCATCTCTGCACCCGGCTCGGTGCCCGGAACGAAACTGTCCATCAGGCCGAGGAATTCGACCTGCTGGCCCTGGCGCTCGAGTTCCGCCGTCATCAAGATCGCCAGCGTCCCACCCAGCGACCAGCCCAGTAAATGGTAGGGCCCCTGAGGTTGCCGGGCGCGCAGGTCATCGACGTAATCCACGGCCATGCGCTCCAGCGACTGATCCTGCCAGTTGGCGTCAAGCAGCATCCGGCACTGAATCGCCTGGACCGCACGGCGCCCGGCCAGCAGCCGTGCGACGGGCTCGTAATCGAATACCGTGCCAAACCCGGCATGTACACAGAACAAGGGGGCCAATTCGGTCCCTGCCTGATTCATCGTCAGTATCGAGGTGGGCTTCGCCGCCAGCGCCGGCCCCTCACGGCTGCCGGTCAGTTCGCCAATCGTCGGTTTCTGCATCAAGTCACGCAGTTTCAGACTGAAACCATGCACCTTCAGCGCTCGCGCCTTGGCCACGACTTGCAGGCTGAGGATCGAGTCGCCACCCAGCTCGAAGAAGTTGTCGTCCAGCCCGACCTGCGCGACGTTGAGCACGCTCTGCCAGATCTGCGCCAGGGCTTTGTCCAGTTCAGTGCGCGGTGCTACGTGAGCGCGTTGCTGCTGATTGACATCAGGCTCTGGCAAGCCTTTGCGGTCGAGCTTGCCATTCGGGGTCAGCGGCATACGCTCCAGCGCCATCAAATGCGCCGGAACCATGTAGTCCGGCAACTCGCCCCTCAGTTGTTCGCGCAGGCGATCACACCAGCCGCTGTCAACGCCACCGTCTTGGGCCACCACATAACCGACCAGTTGCTTGCCGCTGCCACCGTCACGGGCGACCACCACGGCGTCGCGCACCCCGGCACAGCCCTTGAGGCGTGATTCGATCTCACCCAGCTCGATACGGAATCCGCGGATCTTCACCTGATTGTCGATACGCCCCAGATAATCGAAGACGCCATCCTGACGTTCGCGCACCAGGTCACCGGTACGGTACAAACGTCCACCATCAAGGCTGAACGGATCGAGGACAAAACGTTCGGCGGTCAGTCCGGCACGGTCCAGGTAACCCCGGGCCATGCCATGGCCGCCCAGGTACAGCTCACCCGCAACGCCTTTGGGCAAAGGGTTCAGGTCGCTGTCCAGGACATAGGTGCTGCGCGCGCCGACCTTGCTGCCAATCGGCGCGTAGGCGGCGCCACATGTGTCGTCGGGCCCGGCCTTCCAGATCAGCGGCGTGACCACGGTTTCGGTCGGGCCATAGCCGTTGATGATGTACTGGGGTTGCAAGGCGCGTTGCGCCAGAGCCAGGCTGGCCTGCGGTACCGCATCGCCGCCGAAGCAGTAGATTCGCACCGGCGGCGGGTTGCCTTCACGCTCGGCGTGCTCGGCCAACTGTTGCAGGTAGACCGGTGGAAACGCCGCGACTGTCACACCGTGCTGGTGCAAGGCCTCAAAGGTCTGTTCCGGCGTCCACAGGGTGTCATCGCGAATCAGCAGGCGCCCGCCATGGGTCAGCGTGGTCAGCCAACGTTCATGGGCGCCGTCGAAGGCAAAGGACATAAACAGCAACTCGCAATCCTCAGAGCTCATGCTGTAGCGCTCGCCGATCGCCCGGCAATGCATGGCCAGCGGACCATGCGCCACCGCCACGCCCTTGGGCAGACCGGTGGACCCCGAGGTGTAGATCACGTACGCCAGGTTTTCCGCGTGCAACCGCACCTGCGGGTCTGTCACAGGCTGCTCGGCGAGGTCCAGTTGATCGAGTTCCAGCACCCGCAAGTGCGCCAGCGTCGGCAGTGTCTCGCGCAACGAGGTGGCAGTCAGCAGCAAGGCAATGCCCGAGTCTTCCATCAGGTAGCTCAGGCGGTCCTTCGGATAGCCGGTGTCCAGCGGCACATAAGCACCACCGGCCTTGAATACGGCGAGCAAGGCCACGATCAACGACTGGCCGCGTGGCATCGCCACGCCCACTCGAACTTCCGGCCCCACGCCTTCGGCGACCAAAAGGTGAGCCAGGCGGTTGGCGGCGGCATCCAGCTCGGCGTAGGAACACACCGTCTGACCAAACAGCACGGCGGGCTGCTGCGGTGCCTGGACGGCATGCCGGGCAATGCGCTGGTGAACATACAGGCCATCGAAGGCAGGACCGGCCGACTGAGCCTCGGCAGTCAGTGCCTCAGGCAGACCGATGCTGCCCAACGACTGATGCGGATTGCGCGCCAGTTGTTCCAGCAGCCCTTCCATGTTGCGGCGAATGCTCTGCACCGCGGCTTCGTCAAAATGCTCCTGCAAATACAGGTACTCGATGACCAGACCGTCTTCGAGCGTCACCATCAGGTCCATCGGAATGTTGGTACGCCCGTAACTGCCGGTTTCACCAAAGCGCAGCAGTGGATCGTCGACCCCATCGAGGGCCTGATCGACCGGATGGTTTTCGAACACGATGATGCTGTCGAACAAGGCCTGACCACTCTGGCCGGCCCAACGTTGCACATCGGACAGCGGCGTGTACTCGCGCTCACGCAGTTGCAGGTTGTAATCCTGGATATCACGTAACCAGTCACCCAGTTGGCGCGACGGGTCGATTACTTGAATCACCGGCAGGGTGTTGATGAACAACCCAAGCATGCGCTCGGAATCGGCCAGTTCGGCGGGACGCCCAGCGACCGTGGCGCCAAAAGCCACGCTGCTCTGGCCGCTGTAGCGACTGAGCAAGATCAGCCAAGCGGCTTGCACCAGGGTATTGAGCGTGACGTGCTGGGTTTGCGCAAACCCTTTCAAGCGTTCGGTCGCGACCTCGCCCAGGCGGCTGTACAACGCATGATGGCCTTGGCCGCGTGGCTGGGCCGCAAACGCGTTGGCCAGGTAGGTCGGCGCGTCCAGCCGCGACAACTGCTGGCTCCAAAACGCTTGACTGGCCTGCGGGTCTTGCTGGCGCAGCCAAGCGATATAATTGCGGTAGGCCACGGGCTCCGGCAATGATGCGCCCGCGTAGTGCTGCAAGATTTCGCCCAGCAGTTGCGACACACTCCAGCCATCGATCAGCAAGTGGTGATAGGTCCAGATCATCTGGTAGCTGTCCGCACCCAGCTGTACCAGGACAATCCGCTGCAACGGCGGTCGCTCCAGCTCGAACCCGCGCTCAAGCTCCTCGCGGGCCAGTCGTTCCAGGCGTTGCGGCAAGTCGGAGGTCCCTTGCAGGTCCAACTCGACCAATGGCAGCTCAAGACAGTCCATGACAAATTGCAGGGGTTGCTCCAGGCCTTGCCAGACAAAACCGGTGCGCAGAATGGCATGACGTTCGCAGGCCGCGCTCCAGGCACGCTTGAAGCGCTCGACATCCAGCCCCTGCACCGGAATGCTCAACTGGTTGATGTAGAGTTCGGCATCCGGCGCATTCAGGCCGAGGAACAACATGCCCTGCTGCATTGGCGACAACGGATACAGATGCTCGACCCGCTCCAGAGGCAGCCCCAGGCTGTGCAACTGTGCATCATTGAGCCCATGTAACGCTTGCTCGCTGAACCTGGTATCAGCGGCAATAGCCGGCACAGCCCAACGGCTATGCCGGGCCAGGGTCTCGATGGTACGGTGCTGGAAAATATCCCTTGGGCTCAGCTCGAGGCCGGCCTGACGCGCACGGCTGACCACCTGGATCGAGCTGATAGAGTCGCCACCCAAGGCAAAGAAGTTATCGGTTACCCCGACCTGGCGGATCCCCAGCACACCTTGCCAGATAGCGGCCAGGAGACTTTCAACCTCGGTGGCTGGCGCTACGAAAGCCGGTTGGGCGAATGCCTGATCTGGCGCCGGCAGCGCCTTGCGGTCCAGCTTGCCGTTGGGCGTCAACGGCATGCGGTCGAGCAGGACCAGGGAAGACGGCACCATGTAATCGGCCAGGTTGATGCTCAATTGTTCGCGCAATTGGCTGACGAAATCCGCCTGGCGCGACAGTTCGGCCTCCAGCAACGAGCGGTCCTGAGGCACCACATAGCCGACCAGGCGCGGCCCGGTGGGTCCGAGCACAGCAACCACCACGGCCTCGATGACGCTGGCTTGCTCCAACAGGCGCGCCTCGATCTCGCCCAATTCGATACGGAAACCGCGGATTTTCACCTGATGGTCGATCCGACTGATGTAGTCGATCACCCCGTCCGCGCGGTAGCGCGCCAGGTCGCCGGTACGGTAGAAACGTCCTCCCGGCTCACCATACGGGTTGGGCAGGAAACGCTCGGCGGTCAGAGCCGGGCGCTCGAAATAGCCCCGCGCCAGGCCATCGCCACCAATCAGGAGCTCACCAGCCACCCCCACCGGGTTGGCCGACAGGTCTTCACCAAGGATGTACAGCGAGGTGTTATTGATCGCCTTGCCCAGGTGCGGCTGGCTGTGCTCACGGTCCAACGCCTGCAAGGCCGACCAGATGGTGGTTTCGGTCGGGCCATACAAGTTCCAGGTTTGTGCACCCAAGGCCGTCATGCGCACCGCCAGCTCATCGGCCAACGCTTCACCGCCACACAGCAGACGACGGCCGGCCAGGACGCCAGCGTTGGGGCTTTCCAGCAGCATGCGCCAGGTCGACGGCGTGGCTTGCAACAGCGTGATGCCCTGCTCCTGCACCTGCTTGAGGATCAGCTCCGGATCGCGCTGGGTATCCTGGCTGGCCAGGACCACACGGCCACCGACCATCAACGGTGTGTAAAGCTCCAGGCCGAAAATGTCGAAGGAGAACGTGGTCAGCGACAGCAACCGATCCTGCGCGTCGATCCCCGGCGCGGCGGCCATGCTCACGATAAAGTTGGTCAGCGCGCCGTGGCGCACCATCACCCCTTTGGGCTTGCCCGTGGAACCTGAGGTGTAGATCGTATAGGCGAGGTTTTCCGGGTCCAGTGTCACCTGCGGGTTCGCCGTGCTGTAGCCGCTCACGGTCTGGCCCAGGTCCAGCGCCTGCACATGAGGCGCAAGCGGCAGGGACAAGTGAGCCTGGGTCAGCAGCAGCTTGAGGCCACTGTCGTCGATCATGTAGCCCAGGCGCTCCTGCGGGTACTCCGGGTCCAGCGGCACATAGGCACCACCAGCCTTGAGCACCGCCAGCAAAGCGATGACCATTTCCAGCGAGCGCTCAACCGCCACGCCCACCAGCACATCCGGGCCGACGCCCAGCTCCAGCAGGCGGTGCGCCCACTGGTTGGCCCGGGCATTGAGTTCGGCGTAGCTCAGTTGCTGTTCAGCAAACACCAGCGCCAGCGCTTCCGGAGTGCGCGCCGCCTGTTCCTCGATCAATTGCTGGATGCACTGGTCGGCTGGGTAGGCCACGGCGCTACGGTTCCAGTCATGCAGCATTTGCTGCTGTTCGGCCTCGAACAGCTTGAGCGCACCCAACGGACTGTCCGCCGCCACCTCAAGCATCTGTTCGAGCACGGCCATCAGTTGCTCGCTCACCTGAACAATGGTCGACGCCGCAAAGTGTGCACACTGGTAACTGAAGTTGAACGCCAGGGTCTGGCCGACGCCGATCATCACGGTCAACGGATAGTTGGTCCTTTCGAAATAACTGACGTCCTTGAACACCAGCTCCCGAGGCGCTTCCTGCTCCAGCACCTCGGACACCGGGTAGTTCTCGAACACCAGCAGGCTGTCGAACAGGTCACCACCGTCCTGCGCGGCCCAGCGCTGGATGTCGAACAGCGGCGTGTATTCGTACTCACGCAGGCGCAGGTTCAACTGCTGCACGCCCTGCAACCAGCTTTCCAGGCTTTGTTCAGGTTGTGGGCTGGCAATCACCGGCAGCGTGTTGATGAACAGACCGATCTGCTGTTCGACCCCCTTGAGGTCCGCTGGGCGCCCGGACACTGTGGCTCCGAACGCCACGCTCGATTGACCGGTGTAACGCTTCAACAGCAACAGCCAGGCCGCCTGGACCAAGGTGTTGAGGGTGACTTTATGCGCCTAGGCCAGGCTGCGCAGACGCTGGGTGATGGATTCGTCCAGGACTTGGCGCTGCTCGCCATACAGCGCCCGCAAACCGGCGACTGGCGTGTGTGCGATAGCGCGGGCCAGATGAGTCGGCTCATTGAGTGTCAGCAGTTGCTCTTTCCAGAACCGTTCGCTGGCCTCGGCATCCTGGCGATGCAACCACTGGATGTAGTCACGATAGCGACCGGCATTCAACGCCAGCGTTTCACCGCTGTAGCGCTGCAACACCTCACCCATCAATTGCGAGGCGCTCCAGCCGTCCATGAGGATGTGGTGGTTGGTGTAGATCAAGTGATAACGCCGTGCATCGACGCGTATCAGCACCAGACGCAAGAGCGGCGCCTGCATCAAATCAAAACCCTGCTCCAGTTCGGCCAAGGCCCTGGCGTCCAGCTCCGCCACGAGGTCGGCGCGGCCTTGCCAGTCCAATAGCGTGAACGGCACGCTGATGTGGGGGTGAACCACCTGCACCGGATGCTCCAGGCCCTGCCAGACAAAACTGCTGCGCAATACATCGCGAGCATCCACCGTGGCTTGCCAGGCGGCCTGGAAACGTTGCGGGTCGAGCCCCTCGACATCCAGCCGTACCTGATTGGTGTAACTGCTGCCCTGTGGCTCATACAAGGTATGAAACAACATGCCGCGCTGCATCGGTGACAAGGCGTACACATCATCAATCGCGCAGGCGCTGACTGGCAATTCGTCGAGCTGCTGCTGGCTCAGATTCGCCAGCGGGAAGTCCGACGGTGTCAGGCCGCGATGCTGCGGCTGGCAGCAATGCTCAATCAGTTGCTCAAGCTCGCTGGCGTATTCATCGGCCAGACGCTGAATCACCGGTTCACTGAACATCTGCGCACTGAAGGTCCAACCCAGGGTCAACTCTGCGCCATACACTTGGCCATTGAGCGACAACCAGTTGCCCAATGACGCCAGCGGACTGTGCTCGGCGCCCTTGGCTTCATTGGCCGGGACAAACAGCACACCGCCCTCGGCATCGAAGCTGCCGTCGAACTGCCCGAGGTAGTTGAAGGTAATGCGCGGCACTGCGCATTGACTCAGGACCTGGCGCGTCGGCTCATCGCCCAGGTAACGCAACAGGCCAAAGCCGATCCCGCGATCCGGTACCGCGCGCAACTGCTCCTTGATTTGTTTGATCGAGTCGGCGATCCCGGCGGCTGGCGTCAGGTTGACCGGGAACATACTGGTGAACCAGCCCAGGGTGCGGGTCAGATCCAGCTGTTCGACCAATTCTTCACGACCATGGCCTTCAAGTTGGATCAACGTTGAGTGCTGCCCGGTCCAGCGGCAGACTACCCGCGCCAGAGCGGCCAACAACAGGTCGTTGATCTGGGTCCGATAGGCCGCGGCTGTGTCTTGCAACAACTGACGGGTCAGGGTTGCATCCAGACGCGTGTAAACCGTCTGGGCGTGGCGGTTTTGCAGCGAGCCTTGCGGATTGTCGCAAGGCAGTTGCGCGGCATCGGCGATCCCCTGGGCCTGCCAGTACGGCAACTGGCGCAGTAGAGCGGCGCTCTGGCTATAAGCCTGCAAGTGCTCGACCCAGCGTTTGAATGACACTGTCTTCGGGCTGAACCTGATCGCCTGCCCTGCCAACAGTTGCTTGTAGGCATCCTGCAGGTCCTCCAGCAAGATGCGCCAGGACACACCGTCCACCACCAAGTGATGCACCACCAGCAACAGGCGCTGTTCGGCATTGGGCAACTCGAAGAGCACCGCCCGCACTAGCGGCCCCTGCTCCAGGCCAAGACTGCCCTGGGCCTGATCGGCCAGACGCTCAAGTTCGTCCAGGTCCGCCACCGTTTTGTGCCAGAGCGGCGCAGGCAACGGCTGCTGTTGCTCCAGGGCGCGATAACTTGCCGTCAGGGTCTGTGGATCAAAGCTCAGGCGCAAGCCGTCGTGATGACTGATCAGCGCCTGCAATGCCTGTTCAAGGCGTTGCGGGTCCATAGGGCTCAAGGGCTTGAGCAAGACCGATTGGTTCCAGCGCTGGCGTTCGGGGATTTCCTGCTCGAAGAACCATTGCTGCACCGGCGACAGCGCGCTGACTCCGCTTACCAGGCCTTGCTCACCGAGCCCATCCGGTTCGCCGACCTCGGCCACCATCGCCAGGCGCTGTACGGTTTGTTGTTGGAACAAATCTTTAGGGGTAAAGCGAATGCCCGCCTGACGGGCTCGGCTGACCACCTGGATCGAGATGATCGAGTCGCCACCCAGGGTAAAGAAGTTATCGGTGACCCCCACCTGCTCAAGCTTGAGGATCTCCTGCTAGAGCGCCACCAGCTGGCGTTCCAGCGCATTACTCGGGGCAAGATAAGCCCGCGGGTGCTGGTTCAGGTCAGGCAACGGCAAGGCCTTGCGGTCGAGCTTGCCATTGGGTGTCAGCGGCAACTGGTCGAGGAACACCACGTGCGCCGGCACCATGTACTCCGGCAGATGCGCCTTGAGCTGCGCCTGGATCGCCTCGCCCTGGGGTGCTTGCCCTTCGCTGACGTTGACGGATGCCACCAGGTAGGCCACCAACTGCTGGCCGCTGCCCCCTTCGATTGCCAGTACCACGCCTTCGCGCACTGACTCAAGAGCCAGCAACCTAGCCTCGATTTCGCCCAGCTCGATACGGAAGCCACGCACCTTCACCTGATGGTCGATACGCCCAACGTATTCGATCACGCCATCGGCGCGGTAACGGGTCAGGTCGCCGGTACGGTACAGACGCTCGCCCGTGCTCGAAAACGGGTTGGGGACATAGCGTTCGGCAGTCAGGCCCGGACGGAACAGGTAGCCACGGGTAATGCCTTCACCCGCCAGGTACAGCTCGGCGGCGACCCCCACCGGTACGGTTTGCAGCTGCGGGTCCAGCAAGTAGCTGGCGGTGTTGGCGAGGGGCCGGCCAATATTGGCCGACATCCCGCTGGCACGCCGGGTCCAGGTCGAATAGGTGGTGTCTTCCGACGGACCGTACAAGTCGTAGACATGCTCCACCGTGGGCTGCGCGTAGAGGACTTCCACCAGCGACTGCTTCAGCGGCTCACCGGCCAGGTTGATGATGCGCACACTCGCGGGAATCTGCCCGGCCCGTTGCAGGGCGGCAATCGTCGATGGCACGGTATTGATCAGGCGCACTTGATCGCGGGCCGCCAGGTCGGGCAACTCCAGGGCGTTGCGCGCCATGACGATTGAGCCGCCACTGGCCAGGGTGACAAAAATCTCCCAGACCGACAGGTCGAAACACACGGAGGTCGAGGCCAGGACACCTTGCAGGTCATCCTGGCTGTACACCTGCTGCGACCAGTGGATCAACGCCAACACGTTACGGTGGGCAATCGCCACACCCTTCGGCTTGCCAGTGGAGCCGGAGGTGTAAATCACATAGGCCAGGTTCGACGACTGCCCACGGCACCCCGGATTGTGCTCAGGGTACCCGGCAAACGCATGACCACCGGCTTCCACCAGCAATACCTGGGCGTCGCCCTGCGGCAGTTGTTCCAGCAAGCTGGCCTGGGTCAGCAGGACCTTGGCCTGGCTGTCTTCAAGCATGTAGGCCACGCGGTCCTGCGGGTAATCCGGGTCCAGCGGCACATAGGCGCCACCGGCCTTCAACACCGCCAGCAAGGCAATCACCAACTCGCTGGAGCGTGGCATCGCCACGCCCACCCGGACTTCCGCCGCGACGCCCAACTCGATCAGGTGGTGCGCCAACTGGTTGGCCCGTGCATTGAGCTGACCATAACTCAGGGTTCGCCCGCCCGACACCAGGGCAAGCGCATTCGGCTGTTGTGCGGCGCGCGCTTCGATCAGATGCGCAATGCCCGGCTGATCGGCAAAGGTCGAACCGTTGGCATTCCAGTCGTAGGTGATCAGTTGCGCCTCGCGAGCACTGAGTAGCGGCAGCTCGGCCACCGCCTGCTGCGGATGACTGACGATCCCCTGCAGCAGGGTTTGCCAATGCATGGCCAGGCGCTCGATGGTCGCCGCGTCGAACAGGTCAGTCGCATAAATCAGTGACGCCGACACCCCGTCCTCGGATTCGAAGGTGTTCAAGGTCAGGTCGAGTTGCGCGGTGGTGCTCTCCCAGCTCAAGCTTTCGACGCGCAACGCCCCCAGTTGAGTGCTGATAGCCTGGGCCCGAGGGTCCTCGCTCTGATGGTTGAACATCACCTGGAACAAGGGGTTATGGCTCAGGCTGCGCTCGGGTTGCAGACGATCCACCAATTGCTCGAACGGCAGGTCCTGCCAGGCCTGGCCGGCCAGCGCGGCGCGGCGCACCTGGCCCAGCAAGTCGCGGAACGACAAGCCTTCGGTGAATTCAGCCTTGAGTACCTGGGTATTGACGAAGAAGCCAATCAGACGCTCGGTTTCCAGGCGGTTACGGTTAGCAATGGGCACGCCGACACGAATATCGTTTTGCCCGCTGTAGCGATGCAACAGCGCCTGGAACGACGCCAGCAACAGCATGAACAGCGTGACCTGCTCGCGCTGGGCCAACTGCTTCAACGCCACGCCCAGCTCGGGGCTCAACGGGATGTGTATTTGCGCGCCACGGTAACTCTGCTGGGCCGGACGGGGATGATCGGTCGGCAATTCCAGCACCGGCTGTTCACCGCCCAGTTGCTCCAGCCAATACGCCAATTGACGCTCGCGCTCGCCGCTATCCATCCATTGCCGCTGCCAGTGGGCATAATCGGCGTACTGGATCGGCAAGGCCGGCAGTTGCACCTCTTGGCCCTGGCTGTAACCGGCATAGAGTTCGATCAACTCATCCACCGTCACTTTCATCGACCAGCGATCAGACACAATGTGGTGCTGGGTCACGATCAGCACGTAATCATCGGTCGCCAACTGCAGCAGTTTGACCCGCAGCAACGGGCCTTGGCGCAGATTGAACAGCTGGCTGATTTCTGCGTCGACCCGGGCCTTGAGCCGGGCATCGAAATCGGCTGCCGGCCCGAAGGGTTCGACGGTGAGGGTCAGGCTCATCGCGGGCTGAATCACCTGCACGGTGCGCCCGTCTTCCTCGATGAACTGCGTGCGCAGGCTTTCATGGCGCGCCAGCAGAGCGTTGAAACTGCGTTCCAGGGCAACCACATCCAGTACGCCGCGCAGGCGCAACGCCGCCGGGATATGGTAAGCCGTGCTGTCCGGGTCCAATTGCCAGAGGAACCATTGCCGTTCCTGGGCATAGGACAGCGGCAGCGATTGATCGCGCTCGACCCGGGTCAACGCGGGGGCCAGTGGTAACGGCGCCTGGGGCGAAGCTTCTGGCTCCAGGGCCTGGACAAAGGCGCGCAAGGTACTGTGTTCGAACAAAGTGCGCAGCGCCACTTCAGTGTTCAGCAACTGCCGCACCCGCGACATGACCTGCGTGGCCAGCAACGAGTGCCCGCCCAGTTCGAAGAAGTTGTCCGCCAGCCCCACCCGCTCCAGCTTGAGCACTTCTTGCCAAATCTGCGCGACCTGTCGTTGGCGTTCAGTGCTCGGCGCAACGTAGGCCTTCTGCACCTGACTGGCCTCCGGCTGCGGCAGGGCCTTGCGGTCCAGCTTGCCGTTGGGCGTCAGCGGCAGACGCGCCATGAACAGCCAGTACTGCGGCACCATGTAATCCGGCAACTGTTGCTGCAGGCGGTGTTTCAACGCTTCACGCAAGGTTTCTTGCGCGGCGTCGGGCGCCACCAGGTAACTCACCAGCAGCGGTCCTTGCGGCCCTTCCTGAGCCACCACCACCGCTTCGCGCACCTCGCTGTGCTCCAACAGGCGCGCCTCGATCTCGCCCAATTCGATACGGAAACCGCGGATTTTCACCTGATGGTCGATCCGACTGATGTAGTCGATCACCCCGTCCGCGCGGTAGCGCGCCAGGTCGCCGGTACGGTAGAAACGTCCTCCCGGTGCGCCATACGGGTTGGGCAGGAAACGCTCGGCGGTCAATGCCGGGCGCTCGAAATAGCCCCGCGCCAGACCATCGCCACCAATCAGGAGCTCACCGGCGACCCCCACCGGATTGGCCGACAGGTCTTCACCAAGGATGTACAGCGACGTGTTATTGATCGCCCTGCCCAGATGCGGCTGGCTGTGCTCGCTGTCCAACGCCTGCAAGGCCGACCAGATGGTGGTTTCGGTCGGGCCGTAGAGGTTCCAGGTTTGCGCCCCCAGTGCCGTCATGCGTACCGCCAATTCATCGGCCAGCGCTTCACCGCCACACAGCAAACGACGGCCCGCCAAGGCGCCAGCGTTGGGGCTTTCCAGCAGCATGCGCCAGGTCGACGGCGTGGCTTGCAACAGCGTGATGCCCTGCTCCTGCACCTGCTTGAGGATCAGTTCCGGATCGCGCTGGGTAGCCTGGCTGGCCAGGACCACACGGCCACCGACCATCAACGGCGTGTACAACTCCAGGCCGAAGATGTCGAAGGAGAACGTGGTCAGCGACAGCAGGCGATCCTGCGCGCCGATCCCGGGTGCTGCGGCCATGCTGACGATAAAGTTGGTCAGCGCGCCATGGCGCACCATCACGCCTTTGGGCTTGCCCGTGGAACCTGAGGTGTAGATCGCATAGGCGAGGTTTTCCGGGGCCAGCGGCACCTGCGGGTTCGCCGTGCTGTAGCCGCTCAAGGCCTGGCCCAGGTCCAGCGCCTGCACATGGGGCGCGATCGGCAAGGACAAGTGACCTTGGGTCAGCAGCAGCTTGAGGCCACTGTCCTCGATCATGTAGCCCAGGCGCTCCTGCGGGTATTCCGGGTCCAGCGGCACATAGGCGCCACCGGCCTTGAGCACCGCCAACAAAGCGATGACCATTTCCAGCGAGCGCTCAACCGCCACGCCCACCAGCACATCCGGACCGACGCCCAGCTCCAGCAGGCGGTGCGCCCACTGGTTGGCCCGGGCATTGAGTTCGGCGTAGCTCAGTTGCTGTTCAGCAAACACCAGCGCCAGCGCTTCCGGAGTGCGCGCCGCCTGCTCCTCGATCAATTGCTGGATGCACTGCCCGGCCGGGTAGGCCACGGCGCTACGGTTCCAGTCTTCGAGTATCACTCGCTCATCGGCTGCGGCCAGCAACGGCAATTGGGCGATGCGCTGCGTCGGGTCAGCCACCACCGCCTGCAACAGGTGCTGCCAGTGTTGCACCAGGCGCTCGATGGTGCTGGCGGCGAACAGATCCGTGGCGTACTTGAGCACGGCTTCAATGCCATGGGCATGTTCGACAGTGTTGAGCACGAGGTCGAACTGAGCGGTCTGGCTTTGCCATTCCAGGCGTTCCACGCTCAGTTCGCCCAAGCCGGTTTGCGCATCGTTGCGGCTTTCGGCCTGGTGATTGAACATCACCTGGAACAACGGGCTGTGGCTCAGGCTGCGGCCGGGCTGCAACGCTTCCACCAGTTGCTCGAAAGGCAGGTCCTGATGAGCTTGGGCGTCCTGCGCGGTCTGGCGGACCTGGCGCAGCAACTCGACGAATGAGCACTGGCCATTGATATCAGCCTTGAGCACCTGGGTATTGACGAAAAAGCCGATCAGGCGCTCGATTTCAGCGCGCCCCCGATTGGCGACGGGCACACCGACACGAATGTCCTGCTGGCCGCTGTAACGGTGCAAGAGTGTCTGGAATGAAGCCAGCAACAGCACAAACAGCGTGGTGTTTTCTCGTTTGGCCAGGACCTTGAGGCCTTCGGCGAGCGTCTCATCCAGCATCAGGCGGTGGCTGGCACCGGCAAAACTCTGCACCGCCGGTCGAGGGAAATCGGTGGGCAGTTCAAGCACCGGCTGTTCGCCGCCGAGCGTGTCTTGCCAATAAGCCAGTTGTCGCTCCTGCTCACCCGCCTCCATCCATTGTCGCTGCCATTGCGCGTAGTCAGGGTACTGGATCGTCAATTCCGGCAGGTGAACGGCCTGGCCCTGACTGAAGCCGGCATAAAACTGCACCAACTCCTCGACCATAACCTGCAGCGACCAACCGTCGGAGACGATGTGATGCAAAGTCACCACCAACACATGGTCGTCAGCGGCCAGACGCAGCAAACGCGCGCGCATCAGCGGGCCCGTCTGTAAATCAAAGAGTTTGCCTGTTTCCTGTTCGACGAATGCCTGCAGGTGAACCGTAAGAGGTTCGCCCTGCGGCAGGTGCAGTTCATCGACATCCAGTGCAAAAGGCCCTGCGGGCAGGACCACTTGCAAGGGCTGATCATCTTGTTGAGTGAACACGCTGCGCAGGCTTTCGTGTCGGTCGACCAGGGCCTCGATGCTGCGTTGCAACGCAGCCACATCCAGCCGGCCCTTGAGTCGCAGGGCCGTGGGGATGTTATAAGCCGTGCTCTGCGGCGCCCACTGCCAGAGGAACCACTGCCGTTGCTGGGCATAGGACAGCAACAACGGTTCTTCGGCCGCGCGCGGGAAAACCGGGGCAATCGTGAAAAGGTTCAGGCCTTTCTGTTTGAGCAGAACTGCCAGAGCCTTTCTTTGTTTGGCCGAAAGTTTCCCTACCGACTCAATTAACTCTTGCACGCGTTGTCCTCACTCAAGAAATCAGTTTTTCAAGATCATCGAGAGATAGACGTTTGAGGGTCTCCAGAGATTTAGCCAATTCATCCTGAACCGGCGACAAATCAGCGCGCAGGGCTTGGATGCGGTCACAGAACTGTTCCAGGGTGTGCGCAGCGAACAGCTCCCTGAGCGGCACCTGGTCACCCAAGCGCTCCTTGATCCGCGTCACCACCAGCGTTGCCAGCAACGAATGGCCACCGAGGTGGAAGAAACTATCGTTCAAGCCGACCCGCTGAACGTCCAGCACTTCCTGCCAGAGAGTCGCCACTTCCCATTGCAAGTCGGTGCGCGGTGCCTCGTAAGCCAATTGCCGTGGGTTGCCACCCAGCGCCAGCAGGCCTTTGCGGTCGAGCTTGCCATTGGGAGTCAATGGCAACGCCTCGATCAGGTGCAGATGGCTTGGCACCATGTGCGCCGGCAAACTGGCCGCCAGATGGCTGCGCAGGCTGTCCACCAGGTTGGGCTGTTCGCCGTCCTCCGGTTCAGCCACCACATACGCCAGCAACTGCTTGCCGGCAGCGCCTTCCTGAGTCAGCACCACCGCCTCGCGTACCGCAGGATGCATCAGCAGGCGGGCTTCGACTTCGCTCAACTCGATGCGGAAACCTCGGATTTTCACTTGGTGGTCGGCCCGCCCGATGTACTCGATGTCGCCCTCCGCGCCCTGGCGTACCAGATCGCCGCTGCGGTACAGCCGCTCACCGCGGGTGGAGAACGGGTCAGGTACATAACGCTCCGCGGTCAGCCCCGGACGCATCAAGTAACCACGGGTCACCCCGGCGCCCGCCAGGTACAACTCGGTCGCGACGCCCGCCGGCAACGCTTGCAACTGTGGGTCCAACAAATAGGCCGTGGTGTTTTCCAGCGGCCGCCCGATGTTCGCCTGACCGCCCGCCACACGCAGGGTGAAGGTCGAATAGGTGGTGTCTTCCGACGGCCCGTACAGATCGTAGATGCGCTCCACCGCCGTGCTGGCGTACAAACTGTCGACCAGCGCCTGCTTGAGCGGCTCGCCCGCCAGGTTGATGGTTTGCACCGAGGGCGGAATCTGTCTGGCCCGCTGCAAGGCGGCAATCGCCGATGGCACGGTATTGATCAGCCGCACCCGCTCCCGCGCCGGTAACTCGGGCAAGGCCAGGGCGTTGTCCGCGAGCACCATGAAACCACCGCCGGCCAGGGTGACGAAAATCTCCCAGACCGACAGGTCGAAACAGATCGAAGTCGAGGCCAGCACCCCTTGCAGGGCTTCACGCGAATAGGTCGCCAACGACCACTGGACCAGGGCCGCGACGTTGCCATGGGTAATCGCTACACCCTTGGGCTTGCCGGTGGAACCCGAGGTGTAAATCACATACGCCAGGTTGGCCGCGCAGGTCAGCGGCGCCGGACAGGTGTGCGGCCAGTCGTGCAGCCATTGCGCGTCTGACTCCACCAACAGCACCTGCGCCTGCAACACCGCCGGCAGTACCTCGCGCAACGACGCTTCGGCCAGCACAACGGCGGCCTGGCTGTCGTCGAGCATATGCAGCAAGCGTTCCTGCGGGTACTCCGGATCCAGCGGCACATAAGCACCGCCCGCCTTGAGGATCGCCAGCAGGCTGATGACCATCTGCGGGGTACGGCGCAGGCACACACCGACCCGCACTTCCGGACCAACGCCCAACGCCCGCAGCTTGTGCGCCAACTGATTGGCACGCGCATCAAGGGTGGCGTAATCCAGTTGTTCCTCGCCAAACAGCATCGCCAGCGCTTGCGGATCATGCCGGACCTGCGCCTCGATCTGCTCCACCACTCCAGCAGTGGCCGGTGCACGACTCGGCGAACGCCCCCAAGCCAATGCGGCCTGGCGTTGGTCCGGGGGCAACAACTCCAGCACACCCAGCGGCTGGCCGGCATCGGCCATGAACTGGCGCATCAGGTGTTCCAGTTGCTCGGCCAAACGCTGGACGCCCGCTGCATCGAAACAGGCCTGGTCAAAACTGCAACCCAGGGCCAATTCGCGACCCGCCACCGCCACCAGGGTCAGCGGGTAGTTGGTTTGCTCCTGGCGACGAATCGGCGAAAACCCCAGGCCACTCCCCTGCCCTTGCTGCAAGGCTTCGGACATCGGGTAGTTCTCGAACACCAGAATACTGTCAAACAGCGGACCGGCACCCAGTCCAGCCCAGCTTTGAATCTCATACAGGGGCGTGTGTTCGTGTTCACGCAGGGCCAGGTTAAGGTCTTGCACCTGCTGCAGCCACTGCGTCACGGTCAGGTGCGGAGACGGCGTGGCAACCACCGGCAAGGTGTTGATAAACAGCCCAATCTGTTGCTCGACCCCGGGCAAGTCCATCGGCCGTCCAGCCACGGTGGCACCGAAGGCAACCGTGGCCTGGCCGGTGTAGCGCTGCAACAGCAACAGCCAGGCCGACTGCATCAGGGTGTTGAGGGTGATCTTTTGCTCACGGGCAAAACCGTTCAACCGCGCGGTAAGCTCGGCGCTGAACAGATGCTCATGATCCGCATAACCACTGCCCAGCACCTGTTGCGGGCCCACGGCGTCAGCCAGGCGGGTTGGCTCCTGCAAATGACCCAGAGCCCCACGCCAGAACCCTTGGCTGACCTCGGCATCACGCTGGCTCAACCATTCGATGTAGTCGCGATAGTGCCCCTGCGCTGCGGCAGGCGCCTGCCCGGCGTAGCGTTGCAACACCTCGCCAAACAGCTGCGAAGTGCTCCAGCCGTCCATCAGGATGTGATGGCTGGTGTAGATCAGGTGATAAGTGCTAGCACCGGTACGTACCAGGATTACCCGCAGCAACGGCGCACGATCAAGCTGGAAGCCGGCGTCCAAATCCTCAGCGGCCAACTGATCGAGGGCTTGTTCAAGGTTCGCCCGGCCTTGCCAGTCGTGAATCACCAGCGGCATGGGCACGCTGCCCAGCACGATCTGTACCGGCGCGCTCATCTCCGGTGGCCAGACAAACGCCGTGCGCAGGATGTCGTGGGCGTCCAAGGTCTGCTGCCAGGCTGCACGGAAGCGCTCGGCGTCGAGTTGCTGGACGTCGACCCGCAACTGGTTGGTGTAGGCCGGGCCATCCGGCTCGTGCAGGGTGTGGAACAGAATCCCTTGCTGCATGGGCGACAGCGGATAGAGGTCGGCGATATCCCGTGGATTCACTGGCAACCGCTCCAACTGCGCCTGGGTGAAGTTCACCAGATTGAAATCCGACGGTGTCACACCACTCTGCTGTGCGCTGCTGCAATGCTCGATCAACGCCGCCAGTTCAGCCGCGTAATCGTCGGCCAACGCCTGCACCGTGTTGCGCTGATACATGCCAGTGCTGAAGGTCCAGCTCAGCTCCAGTTCGGCGCCGTACACCTGACCGTTGATACTCAGCCAGTTGCTCAGTTCCCCCCGTTCGCTGCGTGCGGCACCGTCGGATTCCGGCGCTGGCATGAACAGCGCACCTTGGTCGGCGGCAAAATCAGCGTCGAACTGGCCCAGATAGTTAAAGGTAATCCGTGGTTCGCCAAGGTCGGCCAACGCCGCCTGGCTGGCCGCATCACCGCAGTAACGCAGCAAGCCGTAGCCGATGCCTTTGTTCGGCAGTTGACGCAGTTGCTCCTTGATTTGCTTGATCGAAGCGTCTAGATCGGCAGCCGGGGTCAGCTTCACCGGGAACAAACTGGTGAACCAGCCCATTGTCCGGGAGATGTCCTGCTCATCGAACAAGGCTTCACGGCCATGCCCCTCCAGCTGGATAGCCACTGCAGACTGTTGGCTCCAGCGGCACAGCACGCGGGCCAGTGCGGTCAGCAACAGGTCATTGACCTGGGTCCGGTAGGCGGCTGGCGCGACCTTCAGCAGTTTGTGCGTCAATCCCCGATCCAGGCGGGTCGAGACGACGTGGGCTTGAGACAGGCTCAAGCCGCCGTCCGGGTTGTCGCGGGGCAGGTCCAGCGCGCAGCCCTGCAAGCAATCCTGCCAATACCGCAACTCGGCCTTGAGCACGTCGCTCTGGGCATGGCCCTGCAACCGCTCAGCCCAGGTTTGCAGCGAAGCCCCCTTGTCCGACAGCTTGACCGGCTCCCCGCGCGTCGCCTGGGTGTAGGCGCTTTGCAAATCTTCCAGCAATACCCGCCAGGAGACTCCATCCACGACGGTGTGATGAATCACCAGCAGCAGGCGCTGCTGCCCCTCGGGCAGTTCCATCAGTACCGCGCGCAGCAACACGCCTTGCTCCAGGTTCAGGCTACGCTGGGCCTGATCGGCCAGGGCCTGGACCTCATCAGCTGTCGCCAGGGCCGCAGGTGTCCACAGCAACTCGCCGGGCATGCGAGCCTGATAGTCGGCGCGCCATTGCCCATCCTGTCGCGTAAATGCGAGGCGCAGCGCATCGTGCTGCGCGTACAGCGCTTGCAATGCCAGGTTCAACGCCGCTACCTCCAGGCGGGCCTGAGGGTGCAGCAGGATCGACTGGTTCCAGTGATGACGCTCGGGAATATCCATGCCAAAGAAACGTGCCTGGATCGGCAACAGCGCCTGGGCTCCGTTGATCTGCAGGGCGCTGGCCGGGGTCGCGGGGGCCTTGACCTCTACCCATTTGGCCACTTGCGCCAACTGGGCAATGGTCTGTTTTTCGAACAACTGTTTGGGGGTCAGCTTGATTCCGCGGCGCTTGGCCCGGGCAATGATCTGCAGGCTGAGAATCGAGTCGCCGCCCAGTTCAAAAAAGTTGTCACCAGTGCCTACCTGCTCAAGCTTGAGCACCTGGGCCCAGACTTCGGCCAAAACCTGCTCCAGTTCATTGCTCGGAGCCACGTAGTCTTGAACCTGAGCATCCGGGGCCGGCAGGGCCCGATGATCCAGCTTGCCGTTGGCCGTCAGGGGCAAGCGTTCGAGCAGGATGATCCGCGCCGGCACCATGTAGTCCGGCAGCAGCCCGCGCAGTTCGCGGGTCAGTTGTTCGGCATCGGTGGTGGCCGTCGGCGCCGGCACACAGTAGGCGACCAGTTGCAAACGCCCGGCATCCCCCTCCATCGGCAACGCCAGCACGGCAGCATCTTGTATGTCATCCAACTGCCGCAGCATGTGCCGGACCTCGCCAGGTTCGATCCGGTAGCCACGGATTTTCACCTGATCGTCGCCGCGACCGAGAAACTCCAGTACGCCGTCGACACTGCGTGCACGGTCACCGCTGCGGTACACCCGCTCGCCTTTGCACCCTTGCGGATCGGGAACGAAACGTTCAGCGGTCAGCCCTGGCTGATTCAGGTAGCCCTGAGCCACACCGGCACCGCCCAGATACAGCTCCCCCGCCACCCGCGCGGCGACCGGGTTGAGGTAGGCATCCAGCAGGCGCGCGCGGGTATTGGCCAGGGGTTGGCCAACGGGCACGCTCAGGGTCGCGGGGCGTTCGTCCGTCACCTCATGGGTCAGCACGCCGACCGTGGTTTCCGTCGGGCCGTAATGGTTGATGATCCGGCAATCCGGTGCCAACTGCGCCACCTGTTGTACCAACGACCAAGAGCAAGTCTCACCCCCCAGCACCAGCGCATGTGCCGGCAGTACATCTGCCGGGTTGCCGGCCTGCAACAGGCTGTGCAAATGGCTGGGCACGATTTTCAGCGCACCGACCCGGTGCTCGCTCATGTAACCGGCGAAACGGTCCGGGTCGAAAGCGTATGCCTGTGGCACCAAGTGCAACAGGCGACCGCTGGCCAGCGCGGCAAACAGCATGGTGTGCCCGAGGTCCGCCGCCAGGGTGGAGATCATCGCCAGGCTGGCATCGGTCGGCAGGCGCAGGCGCTGCAGAATCGCTTGCACGTAGTTACCCAACGCCTGGTGGCTGACCAGTACACCCTTGGGCTGACCGGTGGAGCCCGAGGTGAAAATCAGGTAAGCCGGTTGTTCCGGGGCCACTTCAAGCGCCAGTGGAGCAGCACTGCACGAGGCAAACCGCGCCTCGTCATAATCAAGCACCCGGCACTGGCAATCGATACGTTGATCGCCCGCCGTGCGCAACAGCCAGGCAGCGCCACTGCGACTCACCACCTGCTGCAAGCGTTCCGCGGGTTGCTGGACATCCAGCGGCAGGTACACGCCACCGGCCTTGAGCACCGCCAGCAGGCCTACGGTCCAGGCCACGCTGCGCTCCAGTGCCAGGGCCACCACCTCGCCGTTACGCAATCCCTGCTCGCGCAAGTGCCGGGCCAGACGGTTGGACTGCTGCTCCAGCGCGGCAAAACTGATGAGTTCTTGCTCGCAGCGCACGGCGACGGCAGCGCCACGGGTTTGGCCGTTGGCCTGCCACAACGCCAGGAAATGCGGGTGCGGGAAATCTTCCGTGGGCGCTTCGTCAGCCACCCCGGCCACGGCCGGCCGTTGATCAATCAGCGCGGCAGGCGCCGCGACCATGTCCTGCAATACTCCCTGCAACGAGTCGGCAATCGCCTCGACGGTGCGCCGCTCGAACAGGTCGGTCGCGTAGCTGAAGCTGATCTGCAGGCCGTGTTCAGTGTCGGTGAAATCCAGCGCCAGATCGAAACGCGCGTCGCTTTCCGCGATCTCGAACACTTCAATATCCAGCGCGGAAAAACTGCCCTGGCCGTTGTGGCTCAGGCCACTGCCCGCCAGGTTTTGGTTGATCTTCACCTGGAACAACGGGTTGTGGCTCAGGTTACGCTCGGGCGCCAGGGCGTCCACCAACTGCTCGAAGGGCAAGTCCTGATGGGCCTGGGCTCCGAATACGGTTTCTTTGACCTGAGCCAGCAACTGCTCGAAGCTCTGCTGTTCATCGACCTCGACCCGCAGTACCTGGGTGTTGATAAAGAAGCCGATCAGTCCTTCGGTTTCGCTGCGATTGCGCCCGGCGTTCGGCGCCCCCAGACGAATGTCGCGCTGCCCGCTCTGACGTGCCAGCACCACCGAAAACGCCGCCAGCACCAACATGAACAGGGTATAACCGCGCGCGCTGCCAAGGTTTTTCAGGGCCTGGGACAAGACTGGGGAGCAATCGGCGGTCAACACCGCGCCCCGGTAACTCGGCACGGGTGGACGCTCGCGGTCCAACGGCAACGCCAGCAGCGGTTGCTCGTCGCCCAGCTTCTGCGTCCAGTACTGCAATTGGCGCGCGCTTTCCCCAGCCTCCATCCAACTGCGTTGCCACAGTGCGAAGTCCGCGTACTGGATCGGTAAGGCCGGCAGTCGCGGCTCACGCTGATGGGCGATCGCGTCATACAGATGGACAAATTCCTCGACCATCAACTGGCTCGACCAGCCATCGGAAACGATGTGATGCAGAGTCACCACCAGCACATGTTCATGGGCCTCGAGACGGTAGAGTTTGACCCGCAGCAACGGCCCATTGATCAAGTCGAAGGGCTGCGCCAGTTCCTCGGCGACCAGCGCCTTGAGCCCTGCCTCCCCCGCGTCCAGGGCTGCAGTTGGGACGTCGATGCGATGCAGATTCACCGGCGCGCTATCGTGGATTTCCTGATAAAAGGCGCCGTCTTCAGACACAAAGCGAGTACGCAGCACCTCATGGCGCTGCACCAGCGCGTCGAAAGCCTGGCGCAATGTGGTTTCGTTCAGTTCGCCCTTGAGGCGTACCGCGCGCGGTACGTTGTAGAACGAACTCTGCGGCTCCATCTGCCACAGAAACAGCAGACGTTGCTGGGCAAAAGACAAAGGAATACGTGGCACGTCATGGCGACAGGTGACAATCGGCAACAGCTTGAAGCTGTTGTTGGCCTCGTTCATCTTCGCCAGGATCTGCCGCCGCTGCTCCAGACCCAGGCCGATGAAACGCTTGGCAATACGCTCTGCGGTAGTCTTATCCATTTCAAGCCTCCTCCATCAGGTCCATCATTTTTTCAATATCCGACAGCCCTTCCTCACTCAGTGCCGAGCGGCTTTCGAGCACTGCCTGGGCGAACTCGGCGAGGGTCGGCGTTTCAAAGATCAGGCGCAGCGCAATGTCGATGCCCAGTTGTGAGTTGATGCGCGAGACCGCCTGGGTCGCGAGCAGCGAATGCCCTCCAAGATCAAAGAAGTTGTCACCCAGACCAATGCGCTCGACGTGCAGGATGTCCTGCCAGATCGCGGCGATCTGTTGTTCAATCTCGGTTTCAGGAGCCTGGTAGGCCTGCTGTGCCAACAGCGGATCAGCCTGGGGCAAGGCCTTGCGATCAAGCTTGCCATTGGGGTTCAACGGCATCCGCGCCAGGACGATCCACTGCCCAGGCACCATGTAGTCCGGCAGGTGGCGCACCAGGCTTGCGCCCAACGTGGCGCCATAACGCGACTGTTCCTGCGCGCTGCTCTCCAGCAGTTGCGCATCGCTTGGCACCACGTAAGCCACCAGGCGTTTGCCGGTCGGCCCGTCCCGCGCGATCACTACCGCCTCGACCACCGACGGCTGTTCCATGAGACGCGCCTCGATTTCACCCAGCTCGATGCGCAAGCCACGGATCTTCACTTGATGATCGATACGGCCGAGGTACTCGATCACCCCGCTGGCCCGATGCCGCGCCAGATCACCGCTACGGTACAAGCGCCCGGCGCCAAACGGGTTTGCCACAAAACGCTCGGCGGTCAACGCCGGCCGCCGGTGGTAACCACGGGCCAGACCTTCGCCGCCCAGGTACAACTCACCGGCCACGCCCACGGGCAACGGTTCCAGATCCGGGCCGAGGATATAAGTGCCAAGGTTGGCGATCGGCTGACCAATCGGCACGCTGTCGCGCCCTTCGTCGACGCATTGCCAATGCGTCACATCGATGGCCGCTTCGGTTGGGCCGTACAGGTTGTACAACCGGGTCTGCGGCAGTTGCTGGAACAACTGCTGTTGAGCTTCCACCGGCAATGCTTCACCGCTGCACATCACCTGACGCAAGCCGTGGCAACTGGCCGCGCGCGGGTCCAGCAGGAAGGCCTGGAGCATCGAAGGCACAAAGTGCAACGTGGTGACGGCGTGTTGATTGATCAACTCGACCAGGGCGCCCGGATCACGATGCGCCCCAGGTGCGGCCACCACCAGGCGTGCACCGGTCATCAGCGGCCAGAAGAATTCCCAGACCGAGACATCAAAGCTGAACGGGGTTTTCTGCAACACCGCGTCGGCTGCATCCAGTGGGTAGGCCTCCTGCATCCAGCACAGGCGGTTGGTCAACGCGGTGTGCCGGTTGCCGGCGCCCTTGGGTTGCCCGGTAGACCCGGAGGTGTAGATCACATACGCCAGGCTTTGCGGGTCCAGTTCGCGCTGTAGCCGATCGGTACTGAAGCTGGCTACCGACTCACCGAGATCAAGCTGCTGTACACCCTGAGGAACCGGCAACTGCTCACGCAGGTGCGCCTGGGTCAACAACAGGCCGATGCCACTGTCCTGCATCATGTAGTTGAGGCGCTCCGGCGGGTACTCGGGGTCGAGCGGTACATAAGCGCCGCCGGCCTTGAGCACGGCGAGCAAGCCGATGACCATCTCCAGCGAACGCTGGGCTGCCACGCCGACCAGCACATCGGTACCCACCCCCAAACTGCAGAGGCGCCGTGCCCATTGGTTGGCGCGAGCATCGAGTTCGGCGTAGGTCAGTTGCGTATCGCCGAACACCAGGGCGATGGCCTCTGGCGTACGCTCGGCCTGAGCCTCGATCAACTGGTGTACGCCCAGATGCAGCGGGTACTCGGTCCGGGTCTGGTTCCAGTCCAGCAGCACCTGCTGGGCCTGGGTCTCGGTCAGCAGCGGCAATGCGGCAATCCGTTGCGTCGGGTCGGCGACAATCGCTTGCAGCAGGTTCTGCCAGTGGCCGATCAATTGCGCCATGCTCGCCGGGGTAAACAGGTCGACCGCATAGGTCAGGGTTGCTACCAGCTGTTGGTCTGACTCGTAGGTTTCCAGGCTCAGGTCGAACTGCGTGGTGCGGCCACGGGCTTCAAGACCGCACAGGGTCAGGCCCGGCAAGGCAATGTCGAGTCCTCTGCGGCCTTCCTCGAGATGGTTGTACATCACCTGGAACAGCGGGCTGTGGCTCAGGCTGCGCTCCGGTTGCAAGGCTTCCACCAGCTGTTCGAACGGCAGATCCTGATGGGCCTGGGCCTCCAGCGCAGTCTGTTTGACCTGCTCGAGCAATTCGTTGAAGGCGCTCTGCCCGTCCACCTCAGCCTTGAGCACCTGGGTATTGACGAAGAAGCCGATCAGACGCTCGGTTTCCACCCGGTTACGGTTGGCGATGGGCACCCCGACGCGAATGTCGGTTTGCCCGCTGTAGCGGTGCAACAACGTCTGGAACGAGGCCAGCAACAGCATAAACAGAGTCGTCTGCTCACGCTGGGCCAGGGCTTTGAGCGAGTGCAGCAGGCTGGCCGGCAACTTCACCACCTGGCTGGCGCCGATAAAGCTTTGGACACTCGGCCGTGGGTGGTCGGTCGGCAGTGCCAATACGGGTTGCTCGCCACCCAGCTTGTCGGTCCAGTAGGCCAGTTGTCGCGCCTGTTCGCCGTCTTCCATCCACTGCCGCTGCCATTGCGCATAGTCGAGGTACTGCAACGGCAGCGCCGGCAGACTCGGGGTTTGCCCCTGGCTGTAGGCGGCATAGGTTTCAAGCAGTTCGTCGACCATCACCTGCATCGACCAGGCATCGGAGACGATGTGGTGCTGGGTGAGGATCAGGACATGCTCGTCAGCCGCCAGGCGTAACAGCTTCACCCGCAACAACGCGTCATGCTTGAGGTCGAACGGGCGATGCGCTTCGGCATCCACCGCGGCATCGATCCCGGCCACGCTGTCCAGCGCTTGCACCTCCAGTTGCAGGCTGGCCTGGGCCTGAATCACCGGCAGGACCTGGCTGTCATTCTGGGTAAAACCAGTGCGCAAGATTTCATGCCGGGCAATCAGGCTGTTGAAACTGCGTTCGAGTGCCGACACCTCCAGTTGCCCTTGCAGGCGCAGGGCCAGAGGCAGGTTGTAGGCGACACTCTGCGGCTCCAGTTGCCAGAGGAACCACTGCCGCTCCTGGGCATAGGACAGGCGTAATACCTGGTCGCGAGCCACTGGCAACAGCACCGGTGCCGAACCGGCCATTTCCTGCCCCAGGGCCTGGACAAAGGCGTGCAAGGTACTGTGTTCGAACAAGGTGCGCAGCGCCACTTCAGTGTTCAGCAACTGCCGCACCCGCGACATGACCTGCGTGGCCAGCAACGAGTGCCCGCCCAGTTCGAAGAAGTTGTCCGCCAGCCCCACGCGCTCCAGCTTGAGCACTTCTTGCCAGATCTGCGCGACCTGTCGTTGGCGTTCAGTGCTCGGCGCAACGTAGGGCTTCTGCACCTGACTGGCCTCCGGCTGCGGCAGGGCCTTGCGGTCCAGCTTGCCGTTGGGCGTCAGCGGCAGACGCGCCATGAACAGCCAGTACTGCGGCACCATGTAATCCGGCAACTGTTGGTGCAGGCTGTGTTTCAACGCTTCACGCAAGGTTTCTTGCGCGGCGTCGGGCGCCACCAGATAACTGACCAGCAGCGGTCCTTGCGGCCCTTCCTGAGCCACCACCACCGCTTCGCGCACCTCGCTGTGCTCCAGCAGGCGCGCCTCGATCTCGCCCAATTCGATACGGAAACCGCGGATCTTCACCTGGTGGTCGATCCGGCTGATGTAGTCGATCACCCCGTCCGCGCGGTAGCGCGCCAGGTCGCCGGTACGGTAGAAACGCCCTCCCGGTTCCCCATACGGGTTAGGCAGGAAACGCTCGGCGGTCAGTGCCGGACGCTCGAAATAGCCCCGCGCCAGACCATCGCCACCGATCAGGAGTTCACCGGCGACCCCCACCGGGTTGGCCGACAGGTCTTCACCGAGGATGTACAACGACGTATTATTGATCGCCCTGCCCAGGTGCGGCTGGCTGTGCTCGCTGTCCAACGCCTGCAAGGCCGACCAGATGGTGGTTTCGGTCGGGCCGTAGAGGTTCCAGGTTTGCGCCCCCAGCGCGGTCATGCGCACCGCCAATTCATCGGCCAGCGCTTCACCGCCACACAGCAGACGACGGCCGTCCAGGACGCCAGCGTTGGCGCTTTCCAGCAGCATGCGCCAGGTCGACGGCGTAGCTTGCAACAGCGTGATGCCCTGCTCCTGCACCTGCTTGAGGATCAGTTCCGGATCGCGCTGGGTATCCTGGCTGACCAGGACCACACGGCCACCGACCATCAATGGCGTGTACAACTCCAGGCCAAAAATGTCGAAGGAGAACGTGGTCAGCGACAGCAACCGATCCTGCGCGTCGATCCCCGGCGCGGCGGCCATGCTCACGATAAAGTTGGTCAGCGCGCCATGGCGCACCATCACGCCTTTGGGCTTGCCAGTGGAACCTGAGGTGTAGATCGCATAGGCGAGGTTTTCCGGGTCCAGCGTCACCTGCGGGTTCGCCGTGCTGTAGCCGCTCAAGGTCTGGCCCAGGTCCAGCACCTGCACATGAGGCGCAAGCGGCAGGGACAAGTGAGCCTGGGTCAGCAGCAGCTTGAGGCCACTGTCGTCGATCATGTAGCCCAGGCGCTCCTGCGGGTACTCCGGGTCCAGCGGCACATAGGCACCACCAGCCTTGAGCACCGCCAGCAAAGCGATGACCATTTCCAGCGAGCGCTCAACCGCCACGCCCACCAGCACATCCGGGCCGACGCCCAGCTCCAGCAGGCGGTGCGCCCACTGGTTGGCCCGGGCATTGAGTTCGGCGTAGCTCAGTTGCTGTTCAGCAAACACCAGCGCCAGCGCTTCCGGAGTGCGCGCCGCCTGCTCCTCGATCAACTGCTGGATGCACTGCCCGGCCGGGTAGGCCACGGCGCTACGGTTCCAGTCTTCGAGGATCACTCGCTCATCGGCTGCAGCCAGCAATGGCAATTGGGCGATGCGCTGCGTCGGGTCGGCCACTACCGCCTGCAACAGGTGCTGCCAGTGTTGCACCAGGCGCTCGATGGTGCTGGCGTCGAACAGCTCGCAGGCATACACCAGCGAGGCACTCAGGCTGTCGCGAGACTCGTAGGTTTCCAGTGTCAGGTCGAACTGCGCGACCTGGTTTTCCCAGGCCAGGCCTTCGACCCGCAACCCTGGCAAATCGACGTCGATGCTTTTCTTGCCTTCGCTCTGGTGGTTGTACATCACCTGGAACAGCGGGCTGTGGCTCAGGCTGCGCTGCGGCTGCAGCGCTTGCACCAGTTGTTCGAACGGCAGGTCCTGGTGGGCCTGGGCGTGCAGCGCCGTTTGCTTGACCTGGCGCAACAGCTCGATGAACGCGCACTGGCCATCCACCTCGGCCTTGTGCACCTGGGTATTGACGAAGAAACCAATCAGGCGCTCGATATCGACCCGCTGCCGATTGGCCACCGGCACACCGACACGAATGTCGCTTTGCCCAGTGTAGCGATGCAACAGGGCCTGGAACGACGCCAGCAGAACCATAAACAGGGTCGAGCCTTCGCGTTGTGCCAGTTGTCGCAGGCCGGTACTCAGTGCCGCATCCAGCGCAATGTCCAGGCGGACGCCGCGCTGATCCTGCACCGCCGGGCGCGGCCGGTCAGTCGGCAGTTCCAGTACCGGTTGTTCACCCCCCAACTGGTGGCGCCAGTAAGCCAGCTGACGTTGCAACTCACCGGCCTCCATCCACTGCCGCTGCCATTGCGCATAGTCGGCGTATTGGATCGGCAGGGCTGGCAGCTCCAGGTGCTGGCCCTGGCTATAGGCGCGGTACAGGGCAATCAGCTCTTCCACCAATACCTGCATCGACCAGCCATCAGAGATGATGTGGTGCTGGGTCAGCAACAACACATGATCATCCGCCGCCAGCTGCAGCAATTTCACCCGCAACAACGGCCCCCGCTGAAGATCGAACGGCGCCTGGGCCTCGGCTTCCACGGTGGCGGCGATCAACGCGTCACTGGCCAAGGGTTCCGCCACCAGCGGCAATGCCACCGGGGCGTCAATGATTTGCAGCGCCTGCTGATCCTGGGCAAAGCGCGTACGCAGGCTTTCATGGCGCTCGATCAGCGCATCGAAGCTACGGGCCAAGGCTGCAACGTCCAGGCCTCCACGCAGGCGCAGCGCCAGCGGGATGTTATAGGCCGGACTCTGAGGCTCCAGCTGCCAGAGGAACCATTGACGCTCCTGGGCATAGGACAGCAAGAGCGGCTGTTGACGATCCACCGCCAGCAGCGCCGGTTCGTCACCCGCGCGGTTCTGGCCGAGCGCCTGGACAAAGGCTTGCAAGGTGCTGTGCTCAAACAGCGTACGTAGCGGTAGTTCGATCTTCAGCGCATGGCGCACTCTGGAAATCACTTGGGTCGCCAGCAACGAATGACCGCCCAGCTCGAAAAAATTGTCATTGAGGCCGACGCGTTCCAGTTTGAGCACGTCCTGCCAGATCTGCGCGATACGCTGCTCCAGTGCAGTGCGCGGGGCCATGAAACGCTGCTGCAACTGGCTGGCATCCGGCGCCGGCAGCGCCTTGCGATCCAGCTTGCCATTCGGTGTCAATGGCAGCACCTCAAGGAACACCCACTGCAACGGCACCATGTAAACCGGCAGGCGCTGGCGCAGGCTGTCACGCAGACTGTCACGCAATGCGTCCTGGGCCAGCTCGGTCGACGCCGGCACCACGTAACCCACCAAGGCCTTGCCGGTGCCACTTTCGTAGACATCGACCGCCGCCTCGCGCACCGCGTCCAGCTCCAGCAGGTGCGCACTGATTTCGCCCAGTTCGATCCGGAAACCACGCACCTTGACCTGGTGGTCGACGCGTCCCACGTACTCCAACAGGCCGTCGTTACGCCGACGGCCGAGGTCGCCGGTGCGGTACAGCCGGCCACCGGCCTCAAGGGCGAACGGGTCCGGCAGGTAGGCCAGGGCCGTGCGCGCTGGGTCACTCAGGTAACCACGGCCAACCCCGACGCCGGCCACCCACAGCTCACCCACCGCGCCCACAGGCACCGGTTGCAACTGACCGTCGAGCAGGTACAGGCGGTTGTTGTCCGTCGGACTGCCGATGGGCAGGCAAGCCCCCTGGGTCGCGGCCATTTCCACGCGGTACAAGGCCACGTCGTCCGAGCATTCGGCCGGACCGTAAGCGTTGACCAGGCCGATCCTCGGGTAGCGCTGCAGCCAGCGGCGCGCCAGTTCCGGCGGCATCGCCTCCCCGGTGGGCAGCATAAAGCGCAAGTGCTCGAGCGCCATCACCGGCTCATCGAGCAAGCCCTGGATCAGCGACGGCACGCTTTCCAGAACCGTGATGCCGGCCTGCCGTACATGGGCCAGCAAGGCCGCTGGCTCTTGGGCAATGTCGTTCGGCACAATGTCGACGCGCGCTCCGCACAGCGGCGCGGTGAGGAACTGCCATACCGAAATATCGAAGCTCTGCGAGGCGGTCTGGGCGATCACGTCCTGTTCCCCCAGTTCCAGGTACGGCAGTTTGCTCAATTGGTTGTTGAGCATGCCGCCCTGCTCGACCAACACCCCTTTGGGCGTGCCGGTGGAGCCGGAGGTGTAGATGGCATACGCCAAGTGACGGGCACCGACGTAGATGTGCGGGTTGCCCTGCGCAGCATCACCTTGCTGAAGGTCTTCCCAGACCAGCAGCCGTGGCGCGACGTCTGATGCAAGGCTAGCCAACAGGCCGCGAGCCCGCTCGGCGCAGGCCGCCGTGCAGAACAACACCGGCGTGCGGCTCAGCTCCAGCAGACGCAGCAGACGTTCATCTGGCAAATGCGGGTCGAGCGGCAGATAGCCGGCACCGGCCTTGAAGCTGCCGATGATCATGCCCAGCAACGGCAGATCACGTTCGGCCAACAAAGCCACCGGCTGGTCAACCTGCACCCCAGCCGCCATCAGCCCATGACCGGCACGGTTGGCCTGGCGGTTGAGTTCGTTGTAGCTCCATTGCCGGTCCAGGCACGACGCCACCGTGCGCTCGCCGTACTGCGCCACGCTGGCCTCGAACAGGCGTACATAACCCTGGTCCAGCGGGTAGGTGCGTTCGGTCTGGTTACAGGCTTCAACCAACTGGTAGCGGTCCGCGTCGGACAGCAGCGCCAAGGCCGAAAATTCGCCATGGAAGCCGCTGACCAGCGCGCCCAGTACGCGCTTCATATCGTGCAGCAAGCGATCAATCGTTGCTTCGTCGAAGAAGCGCTGGTCGTAAGACAGGTGCAGCCCCAGTTCGTCACCGGGGTAGACCACCACCGTCAGCGGATAGTTGGTGTGAGTCCGTGCGCTGTCGGCAATCGCGCTCAGTTCCTCGGCGCCGCTGACCACCGCGCTCTCCAGCGGCGCGTTCTCGAACACAAACAGGCTGTCGAACAACTGCTGGCTGCTGTCGATGTGGCTGCATGCCTGGATTTTCACCAGCGGCAGATGTTCATGCTCACGCAAGGCCAGGTTGTGCTCGAACAATGCCTGCAGCCATTGCTTGACGCTGCCGGTCTGCGGCATGCGCACCCGCAGCGGGATGCTGTTGATGAACAGGCCGACGGTGTCCTGCATTTCCGGGCGATTGATTGGCCGACCGGCCACAGTCACACCAAACAACACATCCGACTCACCGCTGTAGCGGTGCATGACCAAGGCCCAAGCCGCCTGGGTAAAGGTGTTGACGGTCAGTTGATAATGCTGGGCCAGTTCCCGCAGGGCGCGACCTTCGTTGCGTTCCAGATTCAGGTAACGGTCACCTATCTGCGACTGACCACCCTGACGCTGCAGCGGTCGGTCGTAAGGCAGCCAGGTCGGTTGCTCGACGCCTTGCAACTCTTCGCGCCAGGCGCTGATCGCCGCCGCTTCGCCCTGCTCTTGCAGCCAGGCAATAAAGTCGCGGTAGCGCGCCGCCGGTGGCGGTATTTGCTTGCCCTGGTAAAGGGTGAAAAAGTCTTGCAACAGCAAGGATCGGCACCAGGCATCGATCAAGATGTGGTGATTGCTGAGGATGAACCAGTATTGCTGGGGCGCACGACGAATCAGGCGCAGGCTGAACGGTGGCTGCTCCAGCAGGTTGAAGCCTTGCTGGCGCTCGCTCTCCAGCAGACGCTGCAAATCGGCTTCGTGCTGCTCGACTGGCACCCCGCTCCAGTCCAGGCAGTCGATACGCAACGGAGCATGGCGGTGAATGATCTGCAGCGTTTCACCCTGGTGATCGAGGTTGAACGAAGCCCGCAGGGCATCGTGACGCTGGATGACTTGCTGCCAGGCACTCCGGAAGCGCGGCAGGTCGATGTCACTGTCGATGCAGTAACGGTCCTGCATAAAGTAAATGCCCGAATTCGGCTCCAACAAGGTGTGCAGCAACAAGCCCTCTTGCATCGGTGACAGCGGGTAAATGTCTTCGATCTGCGCCAGCGGGGTCGCCAGTGTATCCAGACGCTCCTGAGTCAGGCTGGCCAGCGGGAAGTCCGAAGGCGTGGCGCCACCGGCTTCGGCTTGCAGGCAATGAGCGATCAGCGCGGTCAACTCCTGACGATAGTCTTCGGCCAATCGCTCGATGGTCGCACGTTCGTGCAACTCACGGCTGAAGGTCCACTGCAACGACAGTTCGCCCGCATACACCTGGCCCTCGATGCTCAACCAGTTGGCCAGCGGGGCTTGCTCGTCCTGGGCTACGCCTGATTTTTCGATGGCCGGCACGAACAGTGCGCCGTCGTCGAACTGAGCGTCGAACTGCCCCAGGTAGTTGAAGGTGATGCGTGGCGCCGGCAGCTCGGCCAGGGCCGCCTGTACCTGCGGCTCGCCCAGGTAGCGCAACACACCGAACCCCAGGCCTTTGCCGGGTACTGCGCGCAGTTGCTCCTTGACCGCCTTGATCGAACCGGCCAAATCCAGTGCCGGGGTCAGCTTGATCGGGAACAGGCTGGTGAACCAACCCAGGGTGCGGGTCAGGTCAATGTCTTCAAACAGCTCTTCGCGACCGTGGCCCTCAAGCTGGATCAACACCGATGGTTCACCGCTCCAGCGGGCAATGACACGTGCCAGCGCGGTCAACAACAGGTCATTGACCTGGGTGCGGTAGGCCGCCGGCGCCTCTTGCAATAACTGGCGCGTCAATTGAGCATCGAAGGTCACGGCGACCTTTTGCCCCAGGGCATTACTCAGCCCGCCTTGTGAGTGATCGCGGGGCAAATCGGCTGGCGCATTGGCCAGCGCCTGCTGCCAATAGTCCATCTCCTGGTTCAGGGCCGGGCGCTGGGCATAGTCCTGCAACTGTTCGGCCCAGGCTTTGTAGGCGCTGGTTTTCGCCGGCAGCGCCAGGGTTGCAGCGGCCTTGGCCTGGTTCAGCAGGCTTTGCAGGTCTTCCAGCAGCACGCGCCAGGACACCCCGTCCACCACCAGGTGATGGATCGCCAGCAACAGTCGCTGGCTACCGTCCGCCATATTCACCAGCAAGACCCGCAGCAGCGGACCTTGGCCCAGGTCCAGGCTGCGTTGCGCCTCATCGCAGAGGGCGTTGAGTTCTTCGGCGGTGGCCGCCTGGCGTTGCCATACCGGCGATACATCCGGCATCGCGGCATGGGCCTGGGTCCAGCCTTGGGCACCGGTCTCGAAACGCAGGCGCAGGCCATCGTGCTGCTCGATCAGGCGCAATACGGCGGCGTCCACATGGGCCAAGTCAAGGGTTTCGCTCGGGGTCAACAACAGCGATTGGTTCCAGTGCGCGCGCTGGGCCATCGGCAGTTCGAAGAACCATCGTTGCACCGGGGTCAACGGCACCTCCCCGCTGACCGGGCCTTGATCGATGGTGATGTCAACGTCGGCTTGGCAAACCTGCGCCAGGCTGCGCACGGTCTGGTGCTGGAACAAGTCCCGCGGGCTGAAGGCAATCCCGGCCTGACGGGCACGCCCGACGACCTGGATAGAGACGATGGAATCGCCGCCCAACTCGAAGAAATTGTCTTCCAGGCCGACCTGCTCCACGCGCAATACGTCACGCCAGATCGCCGCCAGGGCTTTCTCGATGTCACTGGCAGGCGCAATGTATTGCGCCTGCACGCCGGCCTCGGCGCGCGGCAGGGATTTACGGTCGAGTTTGCCGTTGGGCATCAACGGCAGCGCCGTCAGCTGCAGCAGGTGCTGCGGCACCATATATTCCGGCAGGCCCAGCAGCAGGCTGGCCTTGAGCTGTTCGCGCCAGTCGGCCGGCGGTTGCTCGCAGGTCAATACCAGATAAGCCACCAGTTGCTTGCCGTCCTGGGCCAGGACCACAGCTTCACGGACCAGTTCGTGGTCACACAGACTGGCTTCGATTTCACCCAGCTCGATACGCAGGCCGCGCAGCTTGACCTGATGATCGAGACGCCCGAGGTATTCGATAACTCCATCGACCCGATAACGCGCCAGGTCGCCGGTGCGGTACAAGCGCTCGCCGGCATTGAACGGATCGGGCACGAAACGCTCGGCGGTCAGTCCCGGCCGCCGATGATAACCACGGGCCAGGCCAACACCGCCCAGGTACAGTTCGCCACCCGCGCCGACCGGCAGCAGGCTCAGGCCGGAACCGAGGATCTGGGTCCGCAGGTTGTCGATCGGCACCCCGATGGGCACGCTGGCGCGGCGTTCGTCGACACACCGCCAGTGCGTCACGTCGATGGCGGCTTCGGTCGGACCATAAAGATTGAACAGAGCGGCACCCGGCAATTTGCCGAACACCTGCTGCTGGGCATCCACCGGCAGGGCTTCACCGCTGCATAGGATGCGCTTGAGACTGCCACAGGCCTCGACCCCGGCTTCATGGATAAAGGCCTGCAACATCGATGGCACGAAGTGCAAGGTAGTGATCTGGTAACGCCCGATGGTTTCGATCAGGCGTGCCGGCTCGCGGTGCTCACCCGGTAGCGCCACAGCCAGCCGCGCACCGACCATCAACGGCCAGAAGAACTCCCAGACCGAGACGTCGAAACTGAACGGGGTCTTTTGCAGCACCGTGTCGCGCGCATCCAGACTGTAGGCGCGCTGCATCCACCATAGGCGGTTGGTCAGGGCCGTGTGCCGGTTGCCCGCGCCTTTGGGCCGGCCGGTGGAGCCTGAGGTATAGATCATGTAGGCCAGTTGTTCCGGCAAGCATGGCAGAGCCGGATTGACTTCGCTGTAGCCTTCCAGCCAGTCGCCGTCCTGATCCAGGCACCAGGCCTGGACAGCATCGCCCAGCGGCAGGCTGTCCAGCAGATGGCTCTGGGTCAACAGCAAGCGCACGCCACTGTCTTCAAGCATGTAGCGCAGGCGCTCACTCGGATATTCCGGATCGAGCGGCACGTAGGCTCCGCCAGCCTTGAGCACCGCAAGCAGCGCCACGACCATTTCCACCGAGCGCTCGGTGGCCACGCCCACCAACAGCTCAGTATCGGCCGGTGCCGATTCGCGCAACTTGTGTGCCAGGCGGTTGGCGCGCTGATTGAGTTGTCGATACGTCAGGACCTGTTGATCGAACAACAGGGCAATCGCCTGTGGCGTGCGCTGCACCTGTTCCTCGAACAACTGATGCACACCGCGCTGCGCCGGGAACTGCGCCTCGGTACGGTTCCAGTCGAGTACCTGAGTCTGTACCTGCAGGGCATCGAGCAGCGGCAGCTCACTGACCCGACGCGCGCTGTCGGCGACGATTTCGCTCAGTATCTTGAGCCAATGACCGGCCATGCGCTCGACGCTCGCCAGGGCGAACAGATCGCTGGCAAACGTCAGGGCAGCCTTGAGCGTGCCACCTTTCTCGTAGGTATCCAGGGTCAGGTCGAACTGGGTGGTGCGGCTGTCCCAGTCGAGACGGCTCAAGCTGAGTCCGGAACTCAGTTTCAATGCCTCGAGGTCGGCCACTTCCGGCTGATGGTTGTACATCACCTGGAACAGCGGGGTGTGGCTCAGGCTGCGCTCCAGCTTGAGCGCATCCACCAGGCGCTCGAATGGCAGGTCCTGATGGGCCTGCGCGGCGTTGACCACCTCTTTGAGATCCTGCAACAGGCCAGTGACCGGGGTCTGCTCATCAAAACGCGCACGGATCACCTGAGTGTTGACGAACAGACCGATCAGGCCTTCGACTTCCAGCCGGTTTCGGTTGGCAATCGGCACGCCAACCCGCAGGTCGGTCTGGCCGGTGTAGCGATACAAGAGGATATTGAAGGCCGCCAGCAAGACGGTGAACAACGACACATTCTGCTGGCGCGCGAATTGACGCAGTTCATCCGCCAGGGCTGGCGGCAGGTCGAACTCATGACGGCCACCTTGATGGCTGGCCACCGCCGGACGCGGGAAATCGGTCGGCAATTCAAGCAGCGGATGCTCGTCGCCCAGTTGCGCCTGCCAGTAAGCCAATTGACGCTCCTGTTCACCAGCTTCCATCCAGCGCCGCTGCCACAGGGCATAGTCGGCGTACTGGATCGGCAGCGGTTCGAGGTTAAGCGCTTCGCCACGACGGTGAGCATCGTAGAAGCGGACGAACTCGTCGATGATGATACTCATCGACCAGCCATCGGAAACGATGTGATGCAAGGTCAGCAACAGCACATGCTGCTCAGCCTCGAGCTTGATCAGCTTGACCCGCAGCAACGGCCCGGCAGCCAGGTCGAACGGCAGCATTGACTGTTGCTGGGCTTCGCTGCGGACCCTGCGCTCACGCTCGTCATCGGGGAGGATGCTGAAGTCCTCGCGCTCGAAAATCAACGGGGCACTGGCGGGCACTTGTTGCAGACGCTCGTCGGGCAACTGGCGAAAGACCGTGCGCAAGGCTTCGTGGCGCTCCACCAGGCTGGCAAAAGCCTGCTCCAGTGCCGGTTCGTCGAGCATGCCCTTGAGCCGCACGGCACTGGGCAGGTTATAGGCAGCGCTTTGCGGATCAAGCTGCCAGAGGAACCACATCCGTCGCTGTGCGTAGGACAACGCCTGACGATCCTCGACCGCTACACCCGCCGGGATCGGAAACCGAGCAAAATCCACCCCTTCCTTTTGCAAGGCCGCGAGGAACAACCGGCGCTTTTCCAGGGGCAACCCGATAAACCGGCGAGCGAGTTTCAAGGAGTCTTCAGCATTCATTTCTTAGCATCCGGGTCAATAGGCAGGAAGCGCAAAGGCACGTCATCCCTATAAAACGAATGCAACCGGGGAAAATTAGCGACTGAGAACAACTATCTTGGACCCGCTGGCGCAGGCAGGAATCAGCCCGGAACGACCTTGAAGCTTGAGGATTTTTGCGCCCGGTACGGCGGCTTGCAGGGTGGGTCGATAGCCCCACCCTGATGCGGGTCAGATCGCTCCCGCTGGCGCGGGAACAATCGAGGATGCTGGTTACAACTGGTCGGCGGAAAAGCCTTCGGCCATGGCCACGATGACCTTGCGCTTGCCCTCGAAGGGTGCACGCGCGTGAGCCGCAAGCATGTTGTCGAGCATCAGCACATCACCTGACTGCCAGGGGAAGCTGACCATGCACTCGTCGAGTACCGCGCGGATCTCGTTGAGCACCTGATCTTCAATAGCCGAGCCGTCACCGTAGTAGACGTTACGCGGCAAATCTTCTTCTTCGACGATGTCCAACAGCGTCTCGCGCACCTCTGGCTGCAGGTTGGAGATATGAAACAGGTGTGCCTGGTTGAACCAGACCATTTCACCCGTGCGCGGATGGCGAGCCACCGCCTGACAGGTCTGGCGGGTGCGCAGTTCGCCGTCATCCTTCCATTCGCAAACAATCCCGTGAGCGTTGCAGTACGCCTCGACGACTGTCCGGTCCTCGGTATTGAAGACCTGCTCCCACGCCACATCCAGGCCGTTGCCGAAGTTGCGGACATACATCAGGCCCTTGCTGACGAAACGCTCGCGAATATACGCCGGGATGCGCTTGTAGACTTCGCGGCTATCGGCAATCGGCGTCTCGCCCCCCGACTGCGCGGCGAGCATGCTGTAGAACCAGATCCGCATGGGCCAGTCACGGGAGTAGGCCTGCTCGTTGTGCAGCGGAATACTCTGGTGCGCCGGATATTCGGTGGAGGTGTACACCCCTTGCGTAACACTGCTGCGCGGGGTCGAGCCAAACTCATAATTCAACAAAGGGTGACCAAAACTGGCGGCAAATTCGCGAAACTGCTCGGCGCCCGCCAGGGTAAACCCGCGAAACAGAATCCCGCCGTCGCGCAACAGATGCTCATCCACCAATGCCTTGAGCTCTTCAAACACCGCCAGCAGGCTGGTGTCTGGCTCTGTAGCCTCGACCAGCAGTGGCAAACGCCCCTGCCCCGCCCGTAACGGACCAACGGAAAATCCCAAGGCAACACCCATGACGGGCCTCCTGTAAACCATCAATTGCGCCAGCGGGCGCGGTTCTAGCGAGCGAGTGCGCTCATCTGGACATAGCGGCGATGATGCGCTTCCAAGTGCTCCTTGATGACCCGCAGCACTCGCGCTTCATGCTCGTGAATGAAGAAGTGGCCACCGGTCATCATGTCTACCGAAAAACTGCCGGCGGTTTCCTTGCGCCAACCCATCAGTTGTTCCGTGGTGGCCTTGTCTTCTTTGCCGCCGAGCACGTGTACCGGGCACTTGAGTGGTTGCCGCTGCAGGGGACGGAAACGTCCGCACAGCAAAAAGTCGGCACGTAGCACCGGCAGTGTCAGGTTCATCAGCTCCTTGTCCGCCAGCACCGCCTCACTGGTGCCCTGGAAAGTGCGCAACTGATCAATCAGTTGCTCATCGGTCTTGGGCTCGGCAAAGTCACGGTCGTAGTCGCTGCGCAGGGTCGGTGCCGCCGTGCCCGAGGCGAACAGCGCCACCGGTTCGGGACAGCCCAAGGCGCGCAATGCATGCGCCATTTCGCACGCCAGCAAGGCTCCCAGACTATGCCCAAACAGCGCATAGGGCGCTTCGAGCGCCGGCTGGTGTTCCGCAGCCAGCTGGCGAGCCAGGGCGCGCATGTCAGTTTGCAGGGGCTCATCAAACCGTGAGCCACGGCCTGGCAGTTCCACCGGATGCACGCGCAACCATTCCGGCAGCTTGCGCCGCCACCGACTGTAGACCATGGCGCTGGCGCCGGAGTACGGCAGGCACAGCAGTGTCAGCTTGGTCACCACGTTTACCTCAATCCATTACGTGTAAAAGGAACGGATGAGCACGCGGGCAAATTAGGCACACGCCAGGCCGCCCGCGGCACCTCCTATAAATTTCATGCAGCAGCGCTCGTTCTCTTGTTCAGACCAATACCCGATAAGAGGGATCACCGTGGATTTGCATGCCATTCTGACCAAGCTGTTTGCCAATGCCGGTGCCGTCGGCATTGAAGGTATTTTTCAGTTCGCGTTCGCGCCCGAGCAGGCATTCTGGTCCGAGGTCAAGGCCCACAGCCGCACCGAGCGGGGTCGCCATGCCCACCCCGACGTGACCATCGAGGTGACGGAGCGGGATTTCCTGGGGATCATGGGCGGCGTGGCCAACGTCGAAGAACTGTTTGCCAGCGGACGCCTGAAGATCAGCGGCAACATGGGCCTGGCCACGATGCTGCCGCAAATCATCGACCATGCACGCCAGGGTGGCACCAAGACCGACAAGGTCGACATGAACAAACGCTACCCAACACCGGCACGCTTCAGCGAACGAATTTCAGCCAGCCTGCCGCCTCTGCGCAGTGTGGAACGCCGGCCGCGCAGCGAGGTCTCGGTCAGCGAATTTCGCAGTCGCTACCTGCCCCATGGCATCCCCCTGATCATCAGCGATGCACTGCAGGATTGGCCACTGTTCAAACTCAGCCGCGAAGAGTCCCTGGTGCATTTCGCCGAACTGCAAGGGATCACCCGTCACGGCGATTACGTGAAGAAAACCTTCTCCGCCGATCGCGACTTTCGCTCCACCTCCATGGCGGACTTCATCGCCTCGCTGGACACTCCCGCATCGAAAAACGCCGACGGCACGCCGCCCGCCTACATGGGCAACAACATTTTGCCGGCACAGTTGATGCAGCAGATCAAGCACCCGCCCTACTTCGAGCAGTCGCTGTTCATCGCACCACGCATCTGGATCGGCCCCAAAGGCACCCTGACGCCACTGCATCGCGATGACACGGACAATATGTTTGCCCAGGTCTGGGGACGTAAATCCTTCATCCTCGCCGCGCCCCATCACCGTGAAGCGCTGGGCACCTGGTCGACATCGCCGGAGGGCGGACTCGACGGTTGCGAAGTCAACCCTGACGCACCGGACTACCAACGTTTTCCGACCTCCCGCGACGTGAACTTCCTCCGAGTGACCCTGGAGGCAGGCGACCTGTTGTTCCTGCCGGAAGGCTGGTTCCATCAAGTGGAGTCAGTGTCCACCTCGCTGTCCGTGAATTTCTGGGTCAACTCCGGGCGCGGCTGGTAAAGCCCGGCCCTTCGCCAGTCGGTCGCTCCATTCCACGACTACAGCGCCCGCTCCCTGACCTTCAGATGCCGCGCATACCAGGGGCGCCTGGGCACCTTGCGCAGCAACTGGGCGAGCTGGTCATCGTCAGCACCAAAGGTGATACGCAGCGCCAGCTTCATGGTTTCCGGATCCATCTCCACTGACTTGCCCATCTGCAATCCCGGCGTCGTGCTGCAACCGTGAGTCACCGGGCCAAGCCAGGGGTCCGCCACTTCCACCCAACGTCCCGGCGCGAACCAAGGTACGCCATTGACTTCAAGGCGACTGACTGTACCTGGGTGAAAACGCTCGTGCGCACGAAACCAGTCCTCGATACGGTCATCGATCCAGCCATGGAAATACCAGAACACCGGGTTCACATGCGAAGAGAACGGGTCGCCGAGAAAGTCGTTTTGCGCCGTGTACCAACGACCGGCGAAGTCCGCCGGGTCGCGGGCAAACGGTACCGGGGCGCCGTTGGACGGGTCCCGTGGCACCGAGGCCCAGCGCATGTGCAGCCAATCGTGCAGCCCCAGCTCGACCTCCGAGCCAAACTGGCCCAGGGTGAGCTTCGCCAGATAACGCGGATCGCGGTACCGCGACTCCCAGACCTGGAAATTGCTGTGGTAGGTCTCGGTCGCCTTGATGTCGCTGACCCATTGGGTGTAGTCGCTATCACCACTGGCCAGCCAGGTGGGCGGTAGTGCAAAGCCATCGTGGTTGTCGAAGTAGCGGGCGAACCCCTGGCGGTCACGCTCAAGCTCCGGTTGCGGCGCAGGGAAACGCGGCCAGGACGGCAGGTCTTGCATCGAGCGTGCCGTCCCGAGCATGTGCCGATGCATGAAAAAGAAGTCGATCCCTGAACCGTTGCGGTCCTTGCGCGGACCACGCGCATCGCGCTCCTTATCCCGCGGCCCGGGCTGCCAGCCAATGCCGCGCAGGGCGTCACGCTTGTCTTCGGCAAGCTTGTGCCACTGATCACGGGAGGCATGCCAGAGCTGGTGAAACAGGCGATGTTCAGGAGCGATCAACCAGGCCATCAATGCCGGATTCAAACCGATTCGCTCCCGAGCTTCGGGAAACAGTTGTTTGGTGGCAACAAAACGGCTGTCTTGTTCGGGCAGCGCCAAAGGTCGGTCCAGGCGCAGGATGTGCCCGCTGAGGGTGCCGCTGCCGGCATTGCCAAACTCCGCCCAGACCTCATCCAAGGTCATTTTCAGCTCATGGGTCGGCGCGCCGCCAGGCGTCTCGCGGTCGATCAGTCGCCAATACAGCTCGGATGCATTGCCTGGCCCCAGATCGCCCATCACCTGATAACGCGGCTCGGCGTCGCCACGCAGCTGTTCGGCGGTGCCGAGGTAACCCCGCAGCCCTCGCCCGCGCGGGGCAATATCAAGAAACAACTCCAGCCCTTCAAGCGGCAGGCCGTCGAGGCCCGCCTCACGACCTTCCAGGCGCAGGCTCCAGACCCCCCGCAAGGAGTCGGCAAGGCGCTGACCGGCCGTGTCGGCCAGTTCGACAGTCGCTTCCTCCGGCGTCACCGGGAACTCTTCACGCGTCAACTCGCGATGGGCATAAAAGGCCGCAGGCACCGCAGCGCCCGTCAGCGCCAGGCCTGCAATGAACCCTCGTCGAGAAATCGTCATTTTCCTACCTGCATTGTCCCGCCTGAAAACAGCCATGAAGCAGGCTTTATCCAAGCTAGAACGTTTGTTACCGAGGGAAATTTACCGCCACGGGCCAGGTGCCTAAATTTTTCTCTGCAGCGCTCGTTCTTCCCAGATAGCGAAGGCCCTTGCGCCTGCACTTCGACGGCGAACTGATTGAGATGGCAATGACAAAACCACGTTCAAGAAAGGCTCTCTACATTGGCCTGCCGCTGGCACTCGCCATTAGCGCCGGGGCCGGCTTTCTGGCCTGGGATCACTGGTTCAGGGGCAACGCCGGTTACCCACTGGAGGTGATCAAGCAAGCCAATGAAATGCAGGATCGTTTGCTGTCCTTCGACAGTCACATCTCGGTGCCGCTGAATTTCGGTACCCACGGCCACGAAGCCGACAAGGATGGCGACAGCCAGTTCGACCTGGTCAAGGCCAACCGTGGGCGCCTGTCCGGGGCCGCCCTGACCATCTTCGGCTGGCCCGAAATGTGGAACGGCGCCAATGCCCCTCATCGCCCGACCGCAGGCTTTGTCGAGGAGGCGCGCAACCAGCAGGAAGTGCGCTACAAAATCATTTCTGGAATGGTCCGCGACTTCCCCAATCAGGTAGCCATCGCCTATACCCCGGACGACTTCCGACGCCTGCACGGCGAGGGTAAGTTCGCCATTTTCATCAGCATGCTCAACGCCTACCCACTGGGCAACGACCTCAATCTGTTGGACATGTGGGCCGCACGCGGCATGCGCATGTTCGGTTTCAGCTATATCGGCAATAACAGCTGGGCCGACTCCTCACGCCCGCTGCCGTTCTTCAACGATTCGCCTGACGCTCTCAACGGCCTGTCGGACATCGGCCAACAGGCCGTGCATCGGCTCAATGACCTGGGGGTGATCATCGACGTCTCGCAGATGTCGACCAAGGCCTTGGAACAAGTCGCGCAACTGAGCCGTACACCGATGGTGGCCTCGCACTCGGCACCACGGGCCTTCGTCGACATCCCGCGCAACCTCACCGACAAAGAGATGCAACTGATCAAGAACAGCGGCGGCGTGGTCCAGGTGGTCGGGTTCTCCCAATACCTGCGTCCACTGACCCAACCTACCCAGGACAAGCTCAACACTCTGCGCGCGCGTTTCGACCTGCCGCCGCTGCCGAACCTGGCCATGGCGCTGATGCCAGGCGACCCAATCATCTCCGCCTGGTCCGAACAGAAGTTCGGCCAATACGCCAGCGGCCTGTATTCGATCCTTGAAGAAGAGCCCAAGGCTAGCCTCAAAGACTACGGCGACGCCATCGACTACACCGTGCGCAAGATCGGTATCGACCACGTCGGCATTGCCTCCGACTTCAACGAAGGGGGCGGTGTCAAGAACTGGGACAACGTCGGTGAGATACGCAACGTGACCGCCGAACTGATTTCCCGGGGTTACTCCGAAGCCGACATCGCCAAACTGTGGGGAGGCAACTTCCTGCGGGTCTGGGACCAGGTGCAAACAGCCGCCAGGCCGGTGGCCGAGCGCTGATTGCCTTCCCTTTTGCAGACAAGTGAACCGAGCACATGACTGATCGCCGCACGTTTCTCAAACAGGCCGGGATACTCGCCGCCGGCCTCCCGCTGGGCACCGCCGTGCTGAATCAGCACGCCTTGGCGAATACACCACCGCCCGTGCCCGAGGGAAAATGGGCGCAATTGCGCCAGTTGTTCACCCAGGACCCGGACTATATCCACTTTTCCAATTTCCTGGTCACCTCCCACCCCAAGCCCGTGCGCGACGCGATCGATCTGCACCGGGCACGGATAGACCGCAACCCCGGCCTGGCCATGGACTGGGACTTGCAGGAAGCCTGGAAGCGCGAAGCCGAGGTGCGTGACTGGGCCGGCCGCTACCTGCAGGCAAAACCGGGGCAGATAGCCTTGACCGGCAGCACCACCGAAGGGCTGGCGATGATCTACGGCGGCATACATGTGCGCCCGGATCAGGAGATTCTGACCACGGTCCACGAGCATTACTCCACCGAATTCACCCTCGATTACCGGATACAGAAAGAAGGTACCCAGGTCCGCAAGATCAAGCTGTTCAAGGACGCCCAGAAGACGTCGGTGGATGAAGTACTCAGCGCGATCAAAAGCAATATCCGCCCCAACACCCGGGTGCTGGGCATGACCTGGGTCCAATCGGGCAGCGGCGTGAAACTGCCCATCGGCGAAATCGGCAAGCTGGTGGAAGAGTTCAACCGCAACCGCGACGAGAAAGACCGCATCCTCTACGTGGTCGACGGTGTACACGGCTTCGGCGTCGAGGACCTGAGCTTTGCGCAGATGCACTGTGATTTCTTCATCGCCGGCACCCACAAGTGGATGTTCGGACCACGGGGGACCGGGATCATCTGCGCCCGCTCCGAAGAACTCAAGGACGTGACGCCGACGGTGCCGACCTTCTCCGAAGACACCAACTTTGCCACCACTATGTCCCCTGGCGGCTACCACGCCTTCGAACATCGCTGGGCCTTGAACGAAGCCTTCAAGCTGCACCTGCAACTCGGCAAAGCCGAGGTGCAGGCCCGTATCCATGGACTCAACAGTTACTTGAAGGAGCGCCTGCAGGCCCATCGGCAGATCGAGCTCGTGACGCCCACCAGCCCCGAGCTATCGGCAGGCTTCACCTTCTTCCGGGTCAAGCAGCAAGACAGCGACAAAGTCGCTGCCTATCTCATGGAAAACCGAGTGGTCTGCGACGCGGTGCACCGCGACGCCGGGCCAGTGATCCGCACCGCACCGGGATTGCTGAACAACGAGACCGAAGTCGAGCGTTTCATGACGTTGCTTGGCAAAAAACTCTGATGCCGCCGTTGAGCGCCGATTTCTTCTATCGAGACGACTTATGACTTCCACTCCCAATACCGCGTTGTTCTCCCTGAAGGCCTTGGCGGCCCTGGCCGCAGCCTTCTGCCTGCAGCCAGGCCTGGCTGGCGCTGCAACCACGGCACCGCAGCCGGGCAAGGTCTTCAAAGACTGCAAGGACTGCCCGGAAATGGTCGTGTTGCCGGCAGGTACTTTCACCATGGGCTCCCCGGACGATGAAATCGGCCACGAGCCTGACGAAAGCCCGCAGCATCCAGTGACGTTTGCCAAGCCTTTCGCCATCAGCCGCTTCCAGGTACTGGCCGGCGAGTTCAACGCTTATCAGAACGAAACCGGCACCCGCCTCAATGACTTCGATGTACGCCCAGGTCGCCGCTGCACCAATGGCAAACCGAGCTATCCGCAGAAGTCGCAGCAGCCTGCGGTATGCATGAACCTGGCCGAAGCCCAGGCCTATATTGCCTGGCTGTCGAACAAAACCGGCAAGCAGTACCGCCTGGTGAGCGAAGCGGTCCGCGAGTACGCCGCTCGCGGCGGCAGCCCTGGCCCCTTTCCGTTCCCCTTCGATGAAGGCCAGAACTACCAGATCTCCAAACACGCCAACACCTACGGCCCGGCCGACGGCTATACCTACACCAACCCGGCCAAGGCCTTTGCGCCCAATGCCTTTGGTGTTTACAACATGCACGGCAACGTCTCCGAATGGGTTGCCGATTGCTATCACCCGAATTACCTCGGCGCCCCTGCTGACGGCAGTGCCTGGGTCGAAAAAAACTGCGAGCTGCAGAGCATTCGCGGCAACGACTACCTCGAAGCGCCGGTCTTCTCGCGCTCCGGCAATCGCAACAACATGTACCCCAACGAGAGCGGTGACTGGCTGGGCTTTCGCGTAGAACGCGACCTCTGATCCGGCCAGCGGACCGCGGACTTGCGCGGTCCTTTAAATAAACTGCCTGGCCATTCGTTTTCGTGAGTAGCGGCCCTACGTTCTTCTCCTGACAGGAAACCTCAATGAACAAGCCAACACGCGGGGCTATCGAAGAACTGCTCGCCCTGCTCAAGCCCTTCCGCCTGATCGTCTGCCTCTCCATTGTGCTCGGCATGATCGGCGGCCTGAGCGTCACCGTGTTGCTCGCCACTATCAACAATGCCCTGCACGCCCCCGAGGGCCTGACCCAGACTGTCATCGCCGTGTTCGCCGGCCTATGCCTGCTGGCGCTGGCCAGTTCGATCCTCTCGGACATCGGCACTAACTATGTGGGCCAGCACATCATTGCCAGGCTACGTAAGGAGCTGGGAGAAAAGGTACTCTCGACCCCCATCGAGCAGATTGAACGCTATCGCACTCATCGCTTGATTCCGGTGCTGACCCATGACGTCGACACCATCAGCGACTTTGCCTTTGCCTTCGCCCCGCTGGCGATTTCCCTGACCGTGACCCTCGGTTGCCTGGGCTATCTGGCAATGCTGTCGTGGCCGATGTTCGTGATGATACTGGTCGCTATCGGCATCGGCAGCGTGGTCCAGTCGATCGCTCGGGCCCGTGGTATCAAGGGTTTCATCGCCGCGCGCGAAGCAGAAGACGAACTGCAAAAGCACTACAACGCGATTGCCGAAGGTGCCAAGGAACTGCGCATTCACCGGCCCCGCCGCCAACGCATGTTCACCCTGGGGATCCAGCGTACCGCCAACTCCATTCGCGACACCCAGATCAGCTCGATCAACACCTTTATCATCGCCAAGAGCTTCGGCTCGATGCTGTTCTTCGTGGTCATCGGGCTGGCCTTGACCCTGCAATCGCAATGGCCAAGCGCCGACAACACGGTCATGAGCGGCTTCGTACTGGTACTGCTGTACATGAAAGGCCCACTGGAACACCTGATCGGCACCTTGCCGATCATCAGCCGCGCACAGATCGCCTTCCGGCGTATCGCGCAACTGGGCGAACAGTTCTCCTCACCCGAGCCGCACTTGCTGCTCAGCGACAAGGGCGCGCCCGCTACTCCCGTGACGACTCTGGAGCTGAACAATGTCAGCTACACGTTCCCGGCCGCCGAAGGCAGCGCACCCTTCCGTCTTGGCCCGGTGAACCTGAAGATCAACCAGGGCGACATCACCTTTATCGTCGGCGAGAACGGCTGCGGCAAAACGACTCTGATCAAATTGCTGCTGGGACTGTATGCCCCGCAGCAGGGTGACATCACGCTCAATGGCGCCACGATCGATGCGACCAACCGCGATGACTACCGTCAACTGTTCACCACGATTTTTGCCGACTATTACCTGTTCGATGACATTGTCCAGGGCGACCAACACATCCCGGACGACGCCAACCGTTACCTGGAACGCCTGGAAATCGCCCACAAGGTCAGCGTGCGCGACGGCAACTTCACCACCACCGACCTTTCCACCGGCCAGCGCAAACGCCTGGCGTTGGTCAACGCCTGGATGGAAGAGCGTCCGGTCCTGGTATTCGACGAGTGGGCGGCGGACCAGGACCCGACCTTCCGCCGGATTTTCTACACCGAACTGCTGCCGGACCTCAAGCGCCTGGGCAAGACGATCATCGTGATCTCCCATGACGACCGTTATTTCGATATCGCCGACCAACTGGTGCGCATGGAAAGTGGCCGGGTCATGACCCAGGCGCAACCAGCGTGACGGCAAGCTGAAAAAAGTTGCGCAACGCTTCCGTTTTTCTTCACCCCCAACGTCTTAATAAGAATCATCTGCCTCCTATTCACAAGGTAAAAAAATGACAAGGCCAGTTCCTCGACCAATGAATCCGTATGTCAAAGCCTTTCTTATGTCTCACGCCCTGAGCAAGCGCTTCTCCCTCACCGCTCTCAACCTGGCGATGGCCATGGCTCTGCCCCTGGCGGCACATGCACAAGAGCAGGCGGTGGATTTCAATATTCCGCAACAGCCACTGGCCAATGCCCTGCGGACATTCGGCCAGCAGTCATCGGTACAGGTGCTGTACAGCCCGGATGATATTCAAGGATTACGCAGCACACGGCTCAACGGCAGGTTCAGTGCGCAGGAGGGACTGGCGAGGTTGTTGCAAAATACCGGTATCAGTTACAGTTTCCAGGGTAATTCGGCGAGCATCAGCCGCCAAACCGGGGATGCCATGGAGCTGGCTGCAACCACTGTCGTCGGTCAATCCGGCCTGGGCGTCAACACTGAAAACACCCGCTCCTACACCACCGGCGCGGTGACCATCGGCAAGAGCGAACGCAGCCTCAAAGAAATACCGCAAACCGTTACGGTACTGACCGCCCAACGTATCAAGGATCAAAACATCACCACCCTCAACGACGTCTACGGCCTCGTTCCAGGGGTGGTCACCTACGGCGCCCTCAACGGCGACAACCAACCGTACGCCCGTGGCTTCGAGATCGACAACTTCCAGGTCAACGGCATTCCGATCCCGGCCGGCACCAGCACCGGCATCAGCTCGCTGAACTGGTCAGACCTGATCTCCTATGAGCGCGTGGAAGTACTCAAAGGCTCGGCCGGACTGTTCCAGGGCGCGGGTTCGCCAGGTGGCGCGATCAATCTGGTGCGCAAGCGCGCCGGTGGCGACTTCAAGCTGAGCACCGTCACCCAGGCCGGGACCTGGGACAATTACCGCCAGGAAGTCGATGTGCAGGGCGCACTCAACGAAGAAAAAACCCTGCGCGGTCGTCTGGCGACCTCCTACAGCACGCGCCATTACTTCTATGACGGCGGCAAGAGCAAGCGGGCATCGACCTATGGCGTACTGGAGTTCGACCTCAACCCGGATACCTTGCTGAGCGCCGGCTTCACTTATCAGAATGCCGATAACCGCTCGACCATGGACTGGGGCCTGCCGGGCTACAAGGACGGCTCGAAGATCGACTTCAAACGCTCGACCAACCTCAGCTCGCCGTCGGACTATAACGACGTCGAGTCGACCCAGTACTTCTTCGAAGCCAAACATCAGCTCAATGACGACTGGAAAGCCACCCTGGCCACCAACTACACCCGCTTCAACCTGGATGCCCTGTACAGCAACACCGGCGGCCAGATCGACCCGGTCGACAATTCGGGAGCCTACAACTGGGCCGAGGGGCGTGGCGAAAACAACTACCAGTACAACACCGATCTGTTCGTCAACGGCAACTTCGACATGCTGGGCCATCGCAGCGAAGCGATCCTGGGCGCCAATATCTCCCACAGCAAGCGGGTCGCCGGGCGTTATAACGTGACCGACTACAAAGGTGCCTACGATTTTATCCCGGACATTCTGAATTTCATTCCACCCAAATACGAGCGCACCGACAAGTACCGCACCACCACCTCGACCCTGGACCAGCAAGGCCTGTACGGTTCGCTGCGGGTCAATGTGTTCGAGCCGCTGGACGTGATCGTCGGCGCGCGTGTCAGTTGGTGGGATTACAAGCAGGACATGCTCAACGAAACGAATGGCCGGCACACCAAGAGCGACATGCAAACCAATGCCAAGGTGGTACCGTTCTATGGCCTGGTCTATGCGCTGAACCCCAACTGGTCGGCGTACGCCAGCTACGCGGAAATTTTCACCCCACAACTCAACGTCGAAACCGCTGCGGGCAATGCCCTGACACCGCGCTCGGGTGATACCTACGAACTGGGCCTCAAGGGCGAGTTCTACGACGGTACGCTGAACACCAACTTCGCCCTCTTTCGCACCACCTACTCCGGCCTTGCCCAGCGCGACCCGAACCAGCCAACAACCTGCAATTGCTATGTGGCAGGTGGTAAGGTCCGCGCCCAGGGCTTCGAAGCCGAGATCACTGGCAGGGTCATGCCCGGCCTGGAGCTGACCGCGGGCTACACCTTCAACACCAGCAAGTACGTCAAGAACCCGAACAACCCGGACCTGGAAGACACCACATTCCAGACGTCCATGCCCGAACACATGCTGCGTGCCTGGGCCAACTATCAGCTGCAAGGTGAGTACTCGAAGTGGCAAGTGGGTGCGGGCACTAACATCCAGAGCGGCGTTTATGGTCGCCATGTGGGTGGCAACGTCGGCACCGGGATCAAGAATGAGACGGGTGGCTATGCCATCTACAACGCACGCGTGGCCTACGACGTGACCAAGAACGTCAATCTGGCGGTCAATATCGAGAACATCTTTGACCGTACGTATTACTCGCAGACTGGCACCATCGAGAGCAACAGCTACTACGGCAACCCGCGCAACCTGATGTTCACCATGCGTACCAACTTCTAAGCACTCCCCGCCCCGGACAGGCACTCTGCCGGTCCGGGATGACTTTTTACGCCTGGGCCAAGCGCCGTGCGCCCAGCAGCGCCGACACCAGCACCACCGCGCCCGCCACCAGCGCCACCCAGAACCCGCTGGGAGCGCCGAAGCGGTCGATCATCCAACCGCAACTCGCGGCGCCAATTGCCACGCCGATGCTCAGGCCGGTGATCAGCCAAGTCATGCCTTCGGTCAGGCGACTGGGCGGTACCACGCGCTCCACCAGGGCCATGGAGACGATGAGCGTGGGGGCAAAAAACAGCCCGGAAATGAACACCGCCAGCGATAGTCCGAGAATATCCACGACCAGCAGCAAGGGCAGCGTGGTCAGCGCCGTGGCCAAGCCACAGAACAGGAACTGCCGAGGTAACGACATGTTCAACTTGAGGGCCCCGAATGCCAGGCCGGCCAGGCACGAACCAATGGCATACACCGACAGCACGATGCTTGCGGCAGCCGGCTGACCCTGGTGTTCGGCAAACGCCACGCTGACCACATCCACTACCCCCACAATAGTGCCCATGGCCATCAACAGGATCATCAGCACCAACACCGAGGGTGAGGCGATCAACCAGCGGCCATGATGAGCGTGATAGGCGTGAACGGGTGGCTCAGTGTGTTTTTGCAGGACGAACGCGGTGACGCCCACCGCCAGCAATATCGCGCCTACCAGCGGGCCCGCCTCGGGAAACAGCAATACACACAAGCCGACCGACAGCGGCGGGCCGAGGATAAAGCACACCTCATCCAGCACCGACTCCAGGGCAAATGCGGTTTGCAAGCGCGGCTGGCCCCGGTACAGCTCAGTCCAGCGCGCGCGTACCATGGCCGACATACTGGGCATGCAGCCGGCCAGCGCGGCGAAGATAAACAGGGTCCAGTCCGGCGCCTGTAGACGGCTGCAGAGCAACAGCAACAACAACGCCCCACCGCCCACGGCGGCGGCCACCGGCAAGACTCGACCCTGGCCGTAACGGTCAACCAGCCGCGAAACCTGAGGCGCACAAACAGCCGTGGCCAAGGCAAAGGTCGCCGCCACCGCACCGGCCAGAGCATAACCGCCGCGAACCTGGGACAACATGGTGATCAGTCCGATACCCGTCATGGAGATCGGCATGCGGGCGAGCATGCCGGCGGATACAAAAGCCCTGGAACCAGGCGCCTGAAACAGCTCGGCGTAAGGGTTTGCCATGGAACATAACCTCTTCCTGAGTGCCCTGGCACTTGCTATCTGGTGCTATCAGGGCAAAATACATACGGTGCGTATGTCACAAATCATGCGCAACATACGCACCGTATGTCAATTACCCAACCCGTCTAATGCGAGCGTTAATCCATGCCCCGAGTCCGTGCCGAGATGATCGAAAACACCCGCGCCCGTCTGATCGCCAGCGCCCGTCACGCTTTCGCCACCCAAGGCTACGCCAATACCTCGATGGATGACTTTACCGCCAGCGCGGGCCTGACACGTGGGGCGTTGTACCACCACTTTGGTGACAAGAAAGGTTTGCTGAGCGCAGTGGTTGCGCAACTCGATGGCGAAATGGATGCGCACCTGCAGCACATTACGGACCAGGCCGATGAGCCCTGGCGCGGCTTTTGCGAGCGCTGTCGCGCCTACCTGCGCATGGCCCAGGATCCGGAGATCCGCCGCATCGTGCTGCAAGATGCGCCGGCGGTACTCGGGGATGCCGCATCCGCCAACCAACCACAATGCATCGAGTCGCTGCGCCTGTTGCTCGACGCACTGATTCAGGCCGGCTTCATCGAGCCCGCGCCCAGCCAGGCATTAGCCCGCCTGATCAACGGCAGTCTGGTGGACGCGGCGCTGTGGATTGCCCGGGACGAACAGGCGGGCGAGCGCCTGGAGCAAGCGCTGCAAGGCCTGGAGTTGTTGCTTCGCGGTTTGAAACCGCGAACCTGAATCAAGCGCGCCGCGATAACCACGCCGCCAGCGCACACGGCATGGCCCCAGGCATTGCGATCATGAGGACCGGTATAAACAGCTATCGTTGTATTGCAGACAAGGGATGAACTTGTGCGATGCACCGTCAGTCAGCTGATGAGTGTTCCGAAAAAGGTCAGGTGATATGCACATTTCGTTGGATAACCAAGTGGCGCTGGTCACCGGCGCCAGTTCCGGCATCGGCGCGGGCGCCGCCAAGGCGTTGGCCGAAGCGGGTGCCGCCGTGGTGCTGAACTACCACAGTCAGGCCGCGCCCGCCGAGGCATTGGCAACGCAGATCAACCAGGCCGGCGGGCGCGCGATCGCCATCGGTGCCGACGTATCGAACGAAGCCGAGGTCGAACGCCTGTTTGCACAGACGCTGGAGGCATTTGATCACCTGGATATCCTGGTGGCCAATTCCGGCCTGCAGAAAGACGCCGCCATCGCCAACATGTCTTTAGACGACTGGAACACGGTGATCGGCGTCAACCTCACCGGGCAGTTTCTCTGCGCACGCGCCGCACTGCGTATCTTCAACCGCCAGGGCCTGCGCCCCGGAGTGTCGCGGGCCGCCGGCAAAATCATCCACATGAGCTCGGTCCACCAGTTGATCCCGTGGGCCGGACACGTCAATTACGCCGCGTCCAAGGGTGGCGTCGAGATGCTGATGCGTAGCCTTGCCCAAGAAGTCAGCGAGCAGCGGATTCGCGTCAACGGCATTGCACCGGGCGCCATTCGTACCGCAATCAATCGGGATGCTACGCAAGGCGATGCCGAACAAGCGCTGCTCAAACTGATTCCTTATGCCAGGGTCGGCGATGTCGAAGACGTCGCCAACGCCGTGGTCTGGCTGGCCAGCGATGCGTCCGACTACGTGGTGGGGAGCACCCTGTTTATTGACGGTGGCATGAGCCTTTATCCGGAGTTCCGTCACAATGGTTGATCTGAAGAACGAACCTCAAAGCGCGATTGATGCCCACGGAATTATCGGTGACATGCGCAGCGCCGCGCTGATCAACGACAAGGGCAGCATCGATTTTTTCTGCTGGCCGGAATTCGACAGCCCGTCAATCTTTTGCTCGCTGCTGGACTCGCCGGCCGCCGGGATTTTTCAGTTGACCCCGGATCTGCCCGGCGCCCGCCGGGAACAGATCTACCTGCCGAATACCAACGTCCTGCAAACCCGCTGGTTAAGCGAGGAGGCGGTGGTGGAAATCACCGATCTGCTGAGCATCAGTGACGACATCGACGACCTGCCGTTGCTGATTCGCCGGGTCCGGGTGATCAGCGGCAAAGCCACGCTGCACCTGCGCTGCGCGGTGCGCCACGACTACGCCCGGGCGCCGACCCGCGCCACGGCGGACAACGCCGATGTGTGCTTTTCGGCACCGGACCAGCCCGGCCTGCGCCTGGCCAGCAGCCACGCCTTGACGATTGAAGATGACGCCGCCGTCGCGCATTTCAGCCTGGAACAGGACCAGGGTGCTGAATTTGTCCTCGGCGGCCTCGAGGACAGTCGCGTCGAGAGCTGCGGCACCGACCTGCGCCTGGAACGCACCCTGAAGTTCTGGCGCGGCTGGCTGGCCCAATCCAATTACCGTGGCCGCTGGCGTGAAATGGTCAATCGTTCGGCGTTGGCCCTGAAGCTGCTGACCTCGCGCAAACATGGCGCAATTCTCGCCGCCGCGACCTTTGGCCTGCCGGAGACGCCCGGTGGCGAGCGCAACTGGGACTACCGCTACACGTGGATCCGCGACGCCTCGTTCACCGTCTACGCGTTCATGCGCCTGGGTTTCGTGCAGGAATCCAACGACTATATGCGTTGGCTGCGAGGACGCGTCAGCGACTGCTGCGGCCAGCCGATGAAGATCAATATCTTGTACGCGATCGATGGCCGCCAGGAACTGCCGGAAACCGAACTCAAGCACCTTAGCGGCCACGGCGGCGCGCAGCCGGTGCGCATTGGTAACGGCGCCTGGGATCAGGTTCAGCTGGATATTTTTGGTGAGCTGATGGATGCCGTATACCTGGTCAACAAGTACGGAGAAGCCATCTCCTACGAAGGTTGGAAACACGCCGTGGAGGTGGTTGACCAAGTGTGTGAAACCTGGAATCAGAAGGACGTCGGCATCTGGGAAATGCGCGGCGAGTCGCATCACTTCCTGCACTCGCGCCTGATGTGCTGGGTGGCGCTGGACCGTGCCATCCGCCTAGCCTCAAAGCGCTCGCTGCCGGCGCCGTTCGCGCGCTGGGATCAGACCCGCCAGGCGATTTATGAAGACATCTGGAGCAACTTCTGGAACGCAGAACGCGGGCACTTTGTACAACATATCGGCAGCACCAATCTCGACGGCTCAATGTTGCTGATGCCGCTGGTACGCTTCGTCGCGGCCACCGATTCGCGCTGGCTGTCGACCTTGGAGGCGATCCAGAAAAACCTGGTGCGCGACGGTATGGTCTACCGTTATCGCAACGACGATAACCAGATCGACGGCTTGCAAGGCATCGAGGGCGCGTTCACCGCGTGCTCCTTCTGGTACGTCGAATGCCTGGCGCGCGCCGGCCAAGTGGAAAAGGCCCACTTGGAATTCGAGCAACTGCTGCGCTACGCCAATCCGCTGGGGTTATATGCCGAGGAGTTTGACAGTCAGGCACGCCATTTGGGCAATACTCCCCAGGCCTTGAGTCACTTGGCGCTGATCAGCGCGGCGACGTTTCTGGATCGCAAATTGAGCGGTGAAAAGACCGTCTGGCAACCGTGAAACAGGACGCACACACTGGCGGGCCGCTTCGACGACTGCAAGGAACGCCATGAACACTTTTCCGATCCTGCACACCGAACGCTTGCACTTGAGGGAGTTGGTCGCCGACGACGCACCGGTACTGTTCGAGATTTATCGCAATGCCGAAGCCATGCGTTGGTTTGGCATCGATCCCATGACCGAGCTTGCCCAGGCCCATGCATTGATAGCGACGTTTTCCCACTGGCGAACCCAGCCAAACCCGGGCACGCGCTGGGGGCTTGAGCATGACGGCAGATTGCTCGGCAGTTGCGGGCTGTTCAAGTGGAATCGTAGCTGGAACAGCTGTTCCCTGGCCTGTGAACTGGCGCCTTCGGCCTGGGGCAACGGGCTGATGAGCGAGGCGTTGCACGCCATGCTCGAGTGGGGTTTTGCCCAGATGCAACTGCACCGGGTCGAAGCCTTGGTACACCCACGCAATAGCGCCTGCCAAGCGCTCCTCGGCCGTCTGGGCTTCACTCAGGAAGGCATGCTGCGCGAAGCGGGATTCTGGGGCGGTCGCTATCAGGACCTGCAAATCTTTTCGTTGCTTTGCCATGAGTACAGCGTCGTCGGTTTCGGGCTAAAGGCCAGGCGCACTTCTGGTAGACACACGGAGTCGCGATGAATCCCTCGATCCCGCTGTTTTACACGCGTACCCCGATGCTCGATATCGCCTACGAAGCCCATGGCCCAACCGACGGCGAGGTGGTGATTCTGCTGCACGGGTTCCCCTACGATCCTCGCGGCTACGACGCGATTGCGCCGGTACTGGCCGCGCGCGGCTATCGGGTGCTGGTGCCGTATCTGCGCGGTTATGGCCCGACTCGGTTTATCCACGCCGGGGTCATGCGTTCCGGCCAGCAAGCCGCTCTGGCCAAGGACTTGCTGGACTTCATGGATGCGCTGTCCATCGACCGGGCCGCCCTGGCGGGTTATGACTGGGGCGGGCGTGCAGCCTGTATTGTCGCCGCGCTGTGGCCCGCGCGGGTTCGCTGCCTGGTGACAGGCGATGGCTACAACATTCAGAACATTGCCCGGTCGACCCAGCCTCGGGCACCGGTCACGGAACATCGGCTCTGGTACCAGTTTTACTTCCACACGCAACGGGGTGTCGATGGCTTGACCGCCAACCGCCGTGAGCTGTGTGAGTTATTGTGGTCGCTTTGGTCGCCCTCCTGGGCGGCAGGATCCGGCCTGTACCCAGACACCGCGCCATCATTCGATAACCCGGATTTTGTCGAGGTGGTGATTCACTCCTATCGCCATCGCTTCATGTATGCCGAGGGCGATCCGGCGTTGGAGGCGCTGGAACAAGCACTGGCGCCGCAGCCGCCGATTTCGGTGCCGAGCATTTCCCTGTGCGGGGCCGATGATGGCGTCGGCCCACCCTCCGAGGTGGATGATGACGTGGCGCACTTCAACGGATTTTATCAACGACGAGTGCTCGCCGGGGTCGGCCACAATATTCCTCAGGAAGCCCCCCAGGCCACGCTCGCCGCACTGTTTGAACTGCTCGAGTTGACTCAAGCCGGTGAAGAAAACCGTTCGCGATAAACTTGTGGCGTCACCGACAAGGCCCGCAGAAAACTACGGCGCATGGTTTCTTCGCAACCGAAACCACATTGCTGGGCGATGCGCTTGATCGCCACGCCGCTGTCCGCCAGTTGTCGGCGCGCGGTTTCCACACGGATCAATTCCACGGCCCGCGCCGGGGTCTGGCCGGTTTCGGCGCGATAGTGACGCACGAAGCTGCGCTCGCTCATGTCGGACTGTGCCGCCAGGGTCGGGACGCTCAGGTCCAGACTAAGGTTCTCGGCGATCCAGGCATGCAACTCGGTGAAACGGCTACCGCCATTTTGCAACGACAGGGTCACACTGAACTGCGCTTGCCCCCCGGGACGCTTGAGAAACACCACCAGTTGCCGCGCCACGTCCAGGGCCGCCGCACGGCCGAGGTCATCTTCCACCAGCGCCAGGCACAAATCGATGCCGGCAGTGACGCCCGCCGAGGTCCAGACCTTACCCTGGCGAATAAAGATCGGATTGGCTTCGACCCGCAGTTTCGGGTACTTGCGCGCCAACTCCTCGCAGCGGGTCCAGTGAGTCGCCACCCGACAACCGTCCAACAAGCCGCTGGCAGCCAACAGGAAGGCGCCGGTACACACCGACGCCGTACGCCGCGACCGAGCGGCCTTCAGCCTGACCCAATCCACCAAGCCTGAGTCTTCGGCCGCACCGTACACCCCCCAGCCGCCGGCGATCACCAACGTATCGCACGCCGCATCGGCCGCCGGCAGGGGCTCGGCCAGCAGGGCCAAACCGGCGGAGGTGATTACCGGTTCGGTCTGGGAGGTGACCACATTCACCGCATAGGGCGACGGCAAACCTTGTTGGCGCGCCAGATCGTTGGCCGAAGCAAACACCTGCAAAGGCCCGGTGACGTCGAGGACCTGCACATTGGGAAAGGCGAGCACATGAACGATTTTTGGCATGATTGGCGTAATGGGTGGGGTTAATGGCGTATTCGCCAAATCCTAGGTCACTAGAGTGAGATCGTCCATCTCTTTTCAGGAGTTTCGTCATGACCTTGCATATCGGCTTTGTGTTGTTCCCCGGCATCCAGCAACTGGACCTCACCGGTCCTTACGACGTTCTGGCGTCGTTGCCGGATGTGAAGCTGCACCTGATCTGGAAGGACCTGGCAGCGGTCACCTCCAGCACCGGCCTGATCCTCTCCCCCACCATCACCTACGCCGAATGCCCGACGCTGGATGTGGTCTGCGTACCGGGTGGTTCAGGGGTCGGGCCGCTGATGGAAGATGAGCAAACCCTGGACTTTCTCATCGCGCAATCGCAGACCGCACGGTATGTGACGTCAATCTGTACCGGCGCGCTGGTGCTCGGGGCGGCCGGCCTATTGCGCGGGCGTCGAGCCACCACGCACTGGGCCTATCACGACATGCTGAGCACCCTGGGCGCTATCCCGGTGCAGGAGCGTGTGGTGCGTGACGGCAATCTGTTCACGGGTGGCGGGATCACGGCGGGAATCGATTTTGCCCTGACGCTCGCGGCCGAGTTGTATGGCGAGGCAGCCGCACAGTTGGTGCAATTGCAGCTCGAATATGCGCCGGCCCCGCCATTCAATGCGGGTCGGCCAGACACCGCGCCGGCGCAGGTGCTGGCAGAAGCCACCCTGCGCACCGTCGAATCGCGCAAAACCCGTAGTCAAATCGCAGCGCGGGCGGCAACGCGACTGGGGTGAGAAGCGCAGCCAAGTCAGTGGCCGCAATATGAAACACCGGATACTGCACTCCCCTGATTTGCGCGACAGACTGCCTGCCTTGGCCGGTGAAATTGGCGTGCGCCTGGAGGACTTGCAGGAGGCCTTGGAGTGGTCACTGGCCAACGATTTTTGGAGGCCACGCACCTGTAGGCGCGAGCCATTCGCAAAAAACCTCTACCGTCACGCAAACAATCAAGCTGACTGCGCAGCGCTCGGTTTTTTCGCGAGCAAGCTCGCTCCTACAGGGGCGTCACTCAATCGTTCAGTTCTTGAGGCGCTTTGCCGGCGTCGCCAGTAACCGGCGCGGTGGGCTCCGGCTCAGCCGCTGCAGCGGCTTCTTTTTCCGCCATGGGCATTTTGTCGATGGCGGCAAAAAACTCTGCCAGGTCAAGGGTGTCGGGGGGCACGGTCTTCTCGACTTTCTTCTCGCCGTCCTTGCCCACCAGGATGACTTTGGTACCGGTACTGGCGCTCAGCTTCAGCGCACGGATCAACGCGTTAGTGTCCTGGGCGCCGAGGTCCTTGCCGTCACGCTGTCCGACGGTGCCGATGTTGGTGTAGTTCACGGTATAGAGCACCATGTTGCGCTCGGTGAATTTTTGCTTGTTGCCAGCCTCTTCAAGGTCTTTCTTGAGCTTGACCTGAGTCGGGTCGATGGAGCTGGGCGCGATGACAATCAGTGGGCGGAATTTGCCCAGATCTTGCTCTAACGGGCCTCGGTTATCCGCAGCCAACAATGGCCCAGTAAACGCCATCAAGGTAGCCAGTGTCAGCGACCGGATGAGCATGCGCACCTCCTTTTAATTCCATGCAGGGTTCTTGAGTTTCATGTCTGCGACAATCAAATTCAAGGATGATTCCTACGCCACTTTCAGAAGCGTAGGCCAGGACGCAGGCGGCGCAAGGGGTTAAGGAGTTTCAGGGCTCATTGTTTCTTTTGATTGCCGAGCCCTAGGCGGCAAGTTTTTCCCAGGCGCCTTGACTGTAGGAGTCCTCGTTCCAGCCAGGCAATCGGCCGAGCGAACGGCATGTTCATTCTTGCGGCCACTTCGGCCAATGCCAGGCAAACACTGGAGCGACCAGCGGGTCGGCATCTACCTGCTCGAGGATCTTGGCACACTCAGGCCGGGAATGTACCAGCAGGTCTCGGGCGCCATCCCAGCGGGACACGGCCGCCGCCATGATGCCCAAGGCGTTCGGCACGGACTGCGGTGACAACAATTGCCCGGCAAACTGATCGGCAAACAGCTGCCAGGCCCGGTGCAGGTGTTTGCGCGTTCCGATGGTCAGGCAAGCTTGCAGTTGCTCATCCTCGCTGTCGAGCCAGCGTTGTGGATAGTCGATGATGCTGATCGCCGAATAACAGTTGGCGGCGATATACACCAGGCCGCGAATGACCTGGGCCGAGTCGTGGGGCAGCAGGTCGGACTCCGGATATTCAAGCCCCAGGTGAATCAGGATCGCCGCGCTTTCCGTCAATACGCTGCCGTCAGGCCGTTGCAGTGTAGGGATTTGCCTGAGCGGATTGATCTGCGCCAGCGCCTCCATGCTGGCGGGATCGCCCCAAGGGCTGGCTTCAACCTGACGCCACTGCACGCCGCAGCGTTGCAGGGCAACTTCAATGATGCAGGAACCGGAGTTGCGGGTGCCGTAAAGCGTGTACATGGGGTAATCCGTCTTGAAGTCCTGAGCCAGAGTGAAGCGTCTTTCAGTCCTTAAAACAAGCCCATTTGCCCGCCAACCAGGGTGCCGAAATCGTCGTTCACAAACGGCAGAATCGCATCGGCCACCGGCTGCAATTGCCGGGTGACGTAATGATCGTAATCAATCGGCGCCTGGCGTACTTCCAAGGGTTCGGGGCCGTTGACGGTCATCACATAACGGATCCACCCACCGTTCTGATATTGCCGTGGGCGACCCTGGCGCAGGTTGAACTCATCCGCGAGGCGAGCTGCGCGCACATGCGGTGGGACGTTGCGCTCGTAATCACCCAACTGTCGGCGCAGGCGCTTGCGGTAGATCAGCAATTCATCGAACTCTCCGCTGAGGGTGCGGCGCACGTAATCACGCACATAATCCTGATGCGGCTGGCGCCGGAAGATCCGCTCATACAGTGCTTGCTGGAATTGCCGGGCCAGCGGCGACCAATCACTGCGCACGGTTTCCAGGCCTTTGTAGACCATTTCTTCACGCCCGTCGGCGTGAATGACGAGCCCGGCGTAACGCTTTTTGCTGCCCTCTTCCGTCCCGCGGATGGTCGGCATCAGGAAGCGGCTGAAATGGGTTTCGTACTGCAGCTCCAGCGCGCTTTGCAGACCGTACTCAGTGCGCAGGTGCTCACGCCACCATTGGTTGACGTGTTGCACCAGGTCCTGGCCGATACGCGTTGCCTGCTCGGGGGAATGCGCACTGCCGAGCCAGACGAAGGTGGAGTCGGTGTCACCGTAGATCACTTCATAGCCTTGCGCTTCGACCAGTTCGCGGGTCTGGCGCATGATCTGATGGCCACGCAGGGTGATCGATGATGCCAGGCGGGTGTCGAAAAACCGACAACCGCTGGAACCGAGTACCCCGTAGAAAGCGTTCATGATGATTTTCAGGGCTTGGGACAATGGCGCGTTGCGCTCACGCTTGGCCACTTCGCGGCCTTCGGAAACGCGCGCGACGATGGCAGGCAGGCAATGTCGGCTACGGGAAAAACGCGCTCCGCGAAAACCCTGCACCGACTCGCTGTCGTCGGGATGGCGCAGGCCTTCGATCAAGCCCACCGGGTCGATCAGGAAGCTGCGGATAATCGACGGATACAGGCTTTTATAGTCCAGCACCAAGACCGATTCATACAGGCCGGGACGCGAATCCATGACAAAGCCGCCGGGACTGGCCTGAGGGGGTTTGTCGCCCAGATTCGGCGCAACGAAGCCCTGGCGGTGCATCAGCGGCATGTACAGGTGAGTGAAGGCCGCCACTGAGCCGCCGTTGCGATCCGCCGGCAACCCGGTGACGCTGGCGCGTTCAAGGAGGAACTTGAGCAACTCGGTTTTTTCGAAAATCCGCGTCACCAACTCACAGTCCTTGAGGTTATAGCGCGCCAGTGCGGGTTTGTCCTCGGCGAACATGCGGTTGATTTCGTCCATGCGCTGATACGGTGTGGAGATGGATTTGCCTTCACCGAGCAAGGTCTGGGCGACGTTTTCCAGACTGAACGACTCAAAGCTCCAGGTGGCGGAGCGCAGCGCTTCGATGCCGTCGATGATCAACCGTCCGGCAGCGGCCGCAAAGTAATGGTTGCGGCTGCCATGTTCGCGCCAGTTCATCGCCTCCTCACCGCGCCCCAGCAAGAGCGGCACGTTCAGGCGCTGGGCATGTTCATGCAGTACGCGCAGGTCGAACTGCACCAGGTTCCAACCAATGATTGCATCGGGATCGTGCAACGCCAGCCATTGGTTCAGGCGCTCGAGCAACTGGGCACGGCTATCGCAGTAATCGAGCTTGAAATCCACTGCATCGGTTTTGTTCGGCGGGCCAAGCATGTACACCTGGCGCTCACCGCAACCTTCCAGGGCGATGGAGTACAGCTCCCCTTTGGCGGTGGTTTCAATGTCCAAGGACACCAGCTTCAGCGGCGGGCGGTAGTCAGGAGCAGGTTTCATCTGCGCCGCCAGCAACATCCCGTCTTCGCCCGGTGTACCGCCAAACCACACCGGTGCGGTGATGAAGCGCTCCATCATGTAGCGCTCGGGCGGACGCACATCACCTTCGTAGACATCCACCCCGGCTGTACGCAGACGTTTTTCCAGGTCCATCAGTTGTCGATGGTGGCGGGTGTAGAGACCCAGCACCGGACGGTGATGGAAGTCACACAGTTGCAGTGGGCGCAATTCAACCTCGCGTTCGCCCTTGAGCAGCATTTCAGCGGGCTTGCGATGGACAACCGGAATAAACACCACCGAAGGTTGTACCGGTAAGCGGATATACCGTGGGCCGTGGTCGGTGGCCAGCCAAAAGCTGACCTCTGTTCCCGCGGCAGTGTCGCGCCAATGCCGGGTCAGAACAAAACCCTGCTGTAAGTCCACCGTACCGCACCTCAAGAATCGCTTTCAGGGCGCGATTCTACTCCAGTCGCCAAGGTCCTGGGCACGAGCAACCGAATGCGACAGGCGTCTGCTTGAGGTTACCGACTCAGGACACTTGGCCCTTGTCCCACAGCAGAACCAGCTCTCCGGGCGCCTGATCTTCAGGTATCTGCAGCATCAGTTGATCGTCCAGGCGAACGCGCACTTCAATTTGATAGAAGCGCCGGTCGCCCTGCCCTGCCTGCGACGAATCCAAGGGCAGGCAGCCTTCAATAACATTCAGGATCCGCTTGCGCTGGTCGAGATCACACTGCGCGAACTCGATTTCCCGCGGACGGGTCAACGCCTGGATCGCCGCCACGCCGCCCTGGCGGGAGAGTTTGACCGTGGCTTCGTCACCCAAGGGTGGCAGGGTTTTCATGACGTTCTCCTCATGCCAGGTTGATGCCCACCTGCGCCCAGGCTTGCTGTACCGCCTGCGCCTGGGTGTGGCCAAAGCGCTGTAGCGCATTCTCGACAGTCAGTGTGGCAAAACCCTGGAAGTCCGCATCATTGTCCAGGCGTTTATCACATAAGGTGTCGTACCAGATCTGCCCGGCCTGCTCCCACGCAAAACCGCCCAACGCCTTGGCGGCCAGGTAAAACGCACGATTGGGGATGCCGGAATTCAGATGAACACCGCCGTTGTCATCCTGGGTGACGATAAAGTCGCGCATGTGCGCCGGTTGCGGGTCTTTACCCAACACCGGATCGTCATAGGCGCTGCCGGGATTGGACATCGAGCGCAGCCCTCGGCCCTTGACCTTGTCCGTCAGTAAATCCGCGCCGATCAGCCAGTCAGCTTGGTCGGCGGTGTGTTTGAGGACGTATTGCCGGGTAAGTACACCGAACACGTCAGAAATCGACTCATTGAGCGCGCCGGACTGATTGCGGTAAACCAGCCCCGCTTCGCTCTCGATGATGCCGTGGGTCAACTCGTGGGCCACAACATCCAGGGCCCGGGTAAACCTCTGGAACACCTCGCCATCACCGTCGCCGAAGACCATTTGCGCACCATTCCAGAAGGCATTTTCATAGCCCTCGCCGTAGTGCACAGTGCCCGCCAGGGCAAAGCCGCGATTGTCGATCGAATCACGCTTGTAAACGCTCCAGAAAAAATCGTGGGTCGCGCCTAGGGCATCGTAGGCTTCGTCCACTGCCGGATCGCCGCTGGCACGTTGCTTCTCGGTCCGCACCAGGGCGCCGGGCAGCAAGGTCAAGTTCTGCGCATCATAAATGTGGCGTTGCACCGTGCCAGGCTGGACGGCTTTCACGACCAGAGGCTGCGCGGATTGGGCGAATTCGCCATGCAGCTGTCGAACGTGGGTAAGGGTGTGCATGGCTCGCGAGCGTTGCCACTCGGAACCGTGGTCAATCAGGCGATGGAGAATGTAAGGCGGAATGAAACCTTGATAATCGCGTGGGCCTGGCATGGGCAACTCCCTGTCAAACTATGATCGTATTGTTGTGAGTCAGTCTGGCACCAGAGGTTCGTTTTTGAGCGCATTGAATCAAAGTTTTTGCGGACACAACGATGCGGGCCTTTTCAGACGTGGGGCTTGTCCGACTTTTTGCCGGGAGCAGCGTACTGCGGTTTCAAATGACCGTGCTGGTCCAATAACCAGGCATCCATGATTTCCCGCACGACGGGACCTGCCACACGACCACCCGCCTCGCCGTTTTCGATCATTACCGAAATCACGATTTGTGGATGCTCTGCCGGAGCAAAACCGACAAACAAGGCGTTGTCACGATTGCGCTCCGAGATCTTCAAACGGTTGTAACGCTCGCCTTGCTTGATTGCGACCACCTGCGCCGTGCCGCTCTTGCCGGCAATCCGGTATTGCGCGCCGGCAGCCGCTGCACGGGCAATTCCGCGCGGATCATGCATCACCCGTTGCATACCATGATTGACCAGCTCCCAATCCCGTGGATCCTTGAGGATGATGTCCGGCATGGGATTTCGATCCACGGGCGGCACACCGTCGATGCTCCTGGCCAAATGCGGTCGGTTCCACACCCCTTTGTTGGCGATCAGCGCGGTGGCTTGGGCCAATTGCAGTGGCGTGACTTGCATGTAGCCTTGGCCGATGCCAAGAATCACAGTTTCCCCCGGAAACCAAGGCTGGCGGCGTGTCGCCCGTTTCCATGCCTGGGACGGCATCAAGCCTGCCGATTCTTCGAACATGTCCAGGGAAACCTTCTGGCCAAGCCGGAACTCAGCCATGTAGTCGTGCAGACGATCGATGCCCAGCTTGTGGGCCAAGTCGTAGAAATAGGTGTCATTGGAGCGCATGATCGCGGCGTCCATGTCGACCCAGCCGTCACCACTGTGATTCCAGTTGCGGTACTTGTGATCGAAATTCGGGAGCTGATAGTAACCGGGGTCAAATACGCGGGTCTGCGCGGTGACCACGCCGCTGTCGAGACCCGCGATGGCGACTTCCGGCTTGATCGTCGAACCCGGTGCGTAGCGTCCGCGCAGCGCCCGGTTGAACAGCGGCCGGTCAAGGGAGTCACGCAACGCGGCATACGCCTTGAAGCTGATACCAGTGACGAACAAGTTCGGGTCAAAACTCGGCTTGCTGACCATCGCCAGGACCTCACCGGTTTCAGGATCGAGGGCAACGACTGAGCCGCGGCGATCACCCAGGGCTCTTTCTGCGGCCTCCTGAAGGTGTACATCCAGACTGAGCACGATGTTTTTGCCCGGAATCGGGTCGGTATGCTTAAGCACGCGCAGGACTCGGCCTTGAGCGTTGGTCTCGACCTCTTCGTAACCGACCTGTCCATGCAGCTGTGCCTCGTAGAAACGCTCGATCCCGGTCTTCCCGATCGACTGCGTGCCACGGTACTCCACCGAATCCAGGGTCTTCGACTCTTTCTCGTTGATACGCCCAACATAGCCGACGGAATGCGCAAAGTGAGGGCCCAACGGATAGTGACGAACGAACTGAGCCTCCACGTCCACACCCGCGAGACGGAATTGGTTAACGGCCAATACGGCAATTTGCTCTTCGGTCAGTTGGTAGAACAGCGTCACCGGTACAAATGGGTGGCGCGCCTGTTTCAGCGCCTTGTCGAACGATGCTCGATCTTCCGTTGGGAGATGCAGGAGAGTGACGATAGCGTCTAACTCACCCTTGAGGTCGGTGGCGCGTTCACGCGTGATGGTCAGGTTGTAGCTGGGACGATTGTCAGCCAGCACCATACCGTTGCGGTCATAGATAAGGCCACGGGCCGGCGGGAGGGGTAAGACATGGACTCGATTGTTTTCAGAGATGGTGGAGTGATAATCAAACTGCACCACTTGCAGGAAATACATTCGCGCTACCAAGGCGCAGGTAACGCACAGCACTAACATCCCACAGGCCAACAGACGTTTGTTGACCAGGCGGTGTTCTTTTGCATGATCTTTGAGGGGGATCGGAGCGGGCATTTCTACAGCATCTCGTTGAACAATGAGGATGCCGCGTCCTGCGGTTAAACGATCAGTCCCTGGAAAGGTGCTGCACCATACCAAAGAGCGGTGTTTGATGTCAGGTAGCAAGCGTTATCGTTGACGCTCTTCGCCAGCAAGGGCCAGGCGCGCGCCTCGCTCCTACAGATCGCCCAAAAACAAAACCCCTGTCTGCGTAAGCAGACAGGGGTTCTGGAATTTAATCTTGACGATGACCTACTCTCACATGGGGAAACCCCACACTACCATCGGCGATGCATCGTTTCACTACTGAGTTCGGGATGGGATCAGGTGGTTCCAATGCTCTATGGTCGTCAAGAAATTCGGTAGCCGGCGCGTTTTCTCTAACGAGATCACGTTCCAGCGAATGGGTATGTAATAGATTTGTGTGTGCTGCAAACTTTCGGTTTGTATCGTCTTCACACACCGCAATCTGGTTGCTCTGGATTAGAGAGCCGACGCAAATTGCTTGGGTGTTATATGGTCAAGCCTCACGGGCAATTAGTATTGGTTAGCTCAACGCCTCACAGCGCTTACACACCCAACCTATCAACGTCGTAGTCTTCGACGGCCCTTCAGGGAACTCAAGGTTCCAGTGAGATCTCATCTTGAGGCTAGTTTCCCGCTTAGATGCTTTCAGCGGTTATCTATTCCGAACATAGCTACCCGGCAATGCCACTGGCGTGACAACCGGAACACCAGAGGTTCGTCCACTCCGGTCCTCTCGTACTAGGAGCAGCCCCTCTCAAATCTCAAACGTCCACGGCAGATAGGGACCGAACTGTCTCACGACGTTCTAAACCCAGCTCGCGTACCACTTTAAATGGCGAACAGCCATACCCTTGGGACCGGCTTCAGCCCCAGGATGTGATGAGCCGACATCGAGGTGCCAAACACCGCCGTCGATATGAACTCTTGGGCGGTATCAGCCTGTTATCCCCGGAGTACCTTTTATCCGTTGAGCGATGGCCCTTCCATACAGAACCACCGGATCACTAAGACCTACTTTCGTACCTGCTCGACGTGTCTGTCTCGCAGTCAAGCGCGCTTTTGCCTTTATACTCTACGACCGATTTCCGACCGGTCTGAGCGCACCTTCGTACTCCTCCGTTACTCTTTAGGAGGAGACCGCCCCAGTCAAACTACCCACCATACACTGTCCTCGATCCGGATAACGGACCTGAGTTAGAACCTCAAAGTTGCCAGGGTGGTATTTCAAGGTTGGCTCCACGCAGACTGGCGTCCACGCTTCAAAGCCTCCCACCTATCCTACACAAGCAAATTCAAAGTCCAGTGCAAAGCTATAGTAAAGGTTCACGGGGTCTTTCCGTCTAGCCGCGGATACACTGCATCTTCACAGCGATTTCAATTTCACTGAGTCTCGGGTGGAGACAGCGCCGCCATCGTTACGCCATTCGTGCAGGTCGGAACTTACCCGACAAGGAATTTCGCTACCTTAGGACCGTTATAGTTACGGCCGCCGTTTACCGGGGCTTCGATCAAGAGCTTCGCGTTAGCTAACCCCATCAATTAACCTTCCGGCACCGGGCAGGCGTCACACCCTATACGTCCACTTTCGTGTTTGCAGAGTGCTGTGTTTTTAATAAACAGTCGCAGCGGCCTGGTATCTTCGACCGGCATGAGCTTACGGAGCAAGTCCTTCACCCTCACCGGCGCACCTTCTCCCGAAGTTACGGTGCCATTTTGCCTAGTTCCTTCACCCGAGTTCTCTCAAGCGCCTTGGTATTCTCTACCCAACCACCTGTGTCGGTTTGGGGTACGGTTCCTGGTTACCTGAAGCTTAGAAGCTTTTCTTGGAAGCATGGCATCAACCACTTCGTCACCCAAAGGGTAACTCGTCATCAGCTCTCGGCCTTAGAATCCCGGATTTACCTAAGATTCCAGCCTACCACCTTAAACTTGGACAACCAACGCCAAGCTGGCCTAGCCTTCTCCGTCCCTCCATCGCAATAACCAGAAGTACAGGAATATTAACCTGTTTTCCATCGACTACGCTTTTCAGCCTCGCCTTAGGGACCGACTAACCCTGCGTCGATTAACGTTGCGCAGGAAACCTTGGTCTTTCGGCGTGGGTGTTTTTCACACCCATTGTCGTTACTCATGTCAGCATTCGCACTTCTGATACCTCCAGCAAGCTTCTCAACTCACCTTCACAGGCTTACAGAACGCTCCTCTACCGCATCATCCGAAGATGATACCCGTAGCTTCGGTGTATGGTTTGAGCCCCGTTACATCTTCCGCGCAGGCCGACTCGACTAGTGAGCTATTACGCTTTCTTTAAAGGGTGGCTGCTTCTAAGCCAACCTCCTAGCTGTCTAAGCCTTCCCACATCGTTTCCCACTTAACCATAACTTTGGGACCTTAGCTGACGGTCTGGGTTGTTTCCCTTTTCACGACGGACGTTAGCACCCGCCGTGTGTCTCCCATGCTCGGCACTTGTAGGTATTCGGAGTTTGCATCGGTTTGGTAAGTCGGGATGACCCCCTAGCCGAAACAGTGCTCTACCCCCTACAGTGATACATGAGGCGCTACCTAAATAGCTTTCGAGGAGAACCAGCTATCTCCGAGCTTGATTAGCCTTTCACTCCGATCCACAGGTCATCCGCTAACTTTTCAACGGTAGTCGGTTCGGTCCTCCAGTTAGTGTTACCCAACCTTCAACCTGCCCATGGATAGATCGCCCGGTTTCGGGTCTATTCCCAGCGACTAGACGCCCTATTAAGACTCGCTTTCGCTACGCCTCCCCTATTCGGTTAAGCTCGCCACTGAAAATAAGTCGCTGACCCATTATACAAAAGGTACGCAGTCACCCAACAAAGTGGGCTCCCACTGCTTGTACGCATACGGTTTCAGGATCTATTTCACTCCCCTCTCCGGGGTTCTTTTCGCCTTTCCCTCACGGTACTAGTTCACTATCGGTCAGTCAGTAGTATTTAGCCTTGGAGGATGGTCCCCCCATATTCAGACAAAGTTTCTCGTGCTCCGTCCTACTCGATTTCATGACTAAGAGATTTTCGCGTACAGGGCTATCACCCACTATGGCCGCACTTTCCAGAGCGTTCCGCTAATCTCAAAGCCACTTAAGGGCTAGTCCCCGTTCGCTCGCCACTACTAAGGGAATCTCGGTTGATTTCTTTTCCTCAGGGTACTTAGATGTTTCAGTTCCCCTGGTTCGCCTCTTGCACCTATGTATTCAGTACAAGATAACCATCTTATGATGGCTGGGTTCCCCCATTCAGACATCTCCGGATCAAAGTCTGTTTGCCGACTCCCCGAAGCTTTTCGCAGGCTACCACGTCTTTCATCGCCTCTGACTGCCAAGGCATCCACCGTATGCGCTTCTTCACTTGACCATATAACCCCAAGCAATCTGGTTATACTATGAAGACAACATTCGCCGAAAATTCGCAATTACTCACAAATTTTACCTTAGCCTGATCCGTTACCAGTGAAAGTAACGTTCAGTCTATCTTTCTATCACATACCCAAATTTTTAAAGAACGATCTAATCAAAGACTAGAAATCAACATTCACCATCATCACAATGGAATGCTCATTTCTAAGCTTTAAACAGTAGAAGCAGTAGTGGTGGAGCCAAGCGGGATCGAACCGCTGACCTCCTGCGTGCAAGGCAGGCGCTCTCCCAGCTGAGCTATGGCCCCGTATTTCTACAGGCGTTTCCCACACAAAATTGGTGGGTCTGGGCAGATTCGAACTGCCGACCTCACCCTTATCAGGGGTGCGCTCTAACCAACTGAGCTACAGACCCAATTTCGGGCTGCTTCTTTCGTCTTCTTCAATGAATCAAGCAATTCGTGTGGGAACTTATGGAGCAGCTGATGTCGTCGATTAAGGAGGTGATCCAGCCGCAGGTTCCCCTACGGCTACCTTGTTACGACTTCACCCCAGTCATGAATCACACCGTGGTAACCGTCCTCCCGAAGGTTAGACTAGCTACTTCTGGTGCAACCCACTCCCATGGTGTGACGGGCGGTGTGTACAAGGCCCGGGAACGTATTCACCGCGACATTCTGATTCGCGATTACTAGCGATTCCGACTTCACGCAGTCGAGTTGCAGACTGCGATCCGGACTACGATCGGTTTTATGGGATTAGCTCCACCTCGCGGCTTGGCAACCCTTTGTACCGACCATTGTAGCACGTGTGTAGCCCAGGCCGTAAGGGCCATGATGACTTGACGTCATCCCCACCTTCCTCCGGTTTGTCACCGGCAGTCTCCTTAGAGTGCCCACCATTACGTGCTGGTAACTAAGGACAAGGGTTGCGCTCGTTACGGGACTTAACCCAACATCTCACGACACGAGCTGACGACAGCCATGCAGCACCTGTCTCAATGTTCCCGAAGGCACCAATCTATCTCTAGAAAGTTCATTGGATGTCAAGGCCTGGTAAGGTTCTTCGCGTTGCTTCGAATTAAACCACATGCTCCACCGCTTGTGCGGGCCCCCGTCAATTCATTTGAGTTTTAACCTTGCGGCCGTACTCCCCAGGCGGTCAACTTAATGCGTTAGCTGCGCCACTAAGAGCTCAAGGCTCCCAACGGCTAGTTGACATCGTTTACGGCGTGGACTACCAGGGTATCTAATCCTGTTTGCTCCCCACGCTTTCGCACCTCAGTGTCAGTATTGGTCCAGGTGGTCGCCTTCGCCACTGGTGTTCCTTCCTATATCTACGCATTTCACCGCTACACAGGAAATTCCACCACCCTCTACCATACTCTAGTCAGTCAGTTTTGAATGCAGTTCCCAGGTTGAGCCCGGGGATTTCACATCCAACTTAACAAACCACCTACGCGCGCTTTACGCCCAGTAATTCCGATTAACGCTTGCACCCTCTGTATTACCGCGGCTGCTGGCACAGAGTTAGCCGGTGCTTATTCTGTCGGTAACGTCAAAATTGCAGAGTATTAATCTACAACCCTTCCTCCCAACTTAAAGTGCTTTACAATCCGAAGACCTTCTTCACACACGCGGCATGGCTGGATCAGGCTTTCGCCCATTGTCCAATATTCCCCACTGCTGCCTCCCGTAGGAGTCTGGACCGTGTCTCAGTTCCAGTGTGACTGATCATCCTCTCAGACCAGTTACGGATCGTCGCCTTGGTGAGCCATTACCCCACCAACTAGCTAATCCGACCTAGGCTCATCTGATAGCGCAAGGCCCGAAGGTCCCCTGCTTTCTCCCGTAGGACGTATGCGGTATTAGCGTCCGTTTCCGAACGTTATCCCCCACTACCAGGCAGATTCCTAGGCATTACTCACCCGTCCGCCGCTCTCAAGAGAAGCAAGCTTCTCTCTACCGCTCGACTTGCATGTGTTAGGCCTGCCGCCAGCGTTCAATCTGAGCCATGATCAAACTCTTCAGTTCAAACATCTTTGGGTTTTTAAGAAACCCTAAACTTGGCTCAGCAATCGTTGGTTACATCTTTGATTTCTCGCGGAGTAACTTGTGATGCTGATAATCTTGTTGACTATCAGTCTGACTCCACAAGCACCCACACGAATTGCTTGATTCAGTTGTTAAAGAGCGGTTGGTTAAGATCTTTCGTCTCAACCGAGGCGCGCATTCTACAGCAGCCTCTGTTGCTGTCAAGCGGTTATTTTAAGAAGTTTTCAAAGTTTCCTCTGCAACTTCAACCACTTGCGCTTCCGATCTCTCGTTAGCGGGAGGCGAATTCTACAGCGTTACACGCTGCTGTCAACACCTCTTTTTCTCCGCTTTCGACCGAGAAGATCGAACCGTTGATGAAGCCGTACAACCTGGCTCCAGCAACTTCTTCCAGGCTTCGATGATCTGAAGCGGGCCGCTGTCGAACTCTGCATAACTCTTTGTTTACCAAGGAGTTTTCCGTTTCGACTGCGCCGGAAGTGGGGCGAATTATAGACAGATATAATTCGCCGTCAACCGTTAATTCCACCTTTCTATCGAAACAGGCTGAATGATGCTTGCCTGGAAAGAAACCAAGTCGGTTTGAGCAGTATATTGCTCAAATCGAGCGAGTTGAGCATCATAGTCACCTTGCTTCTATATATGACCTCGGACAGACACCCAAATGAACACCTCATCGCGAAGCATGGCCTCGGCGCTTTTCCCTGTCGGCTTGCTGCTGATTGCCATGGCTTCCATACAGTCAGGCGCATCCCTGGCCAAGAGCATGTTTCCTATCGTTGGAGCCCAAGGCACCACCACCCTGCGCCTGGTTTTCGCCAGTTTCATCATGCTGCTGCTATTGCGCCCATGGCGCGCAAAGCTCACCGCCAGTTCTTTGCGCACGGTAATCGTCTACGGGATGGCACTGGGCGGCATGAATTTCCTCTTCTATATGTCCTTACGCAGCGTTCCCTTGGGCATTGCGGTTGCGCTTGAATTCACCGGCCCGCTGGCCGTTGCCATCTATGCTTCACGACGTGCGGTGGATTTTCTCTGGATAGCCTTGGCCGTCATCGGCCTACTGCTGTTAATACCGGTCGGAGAAACCAGCAAAGGCATTGACCTGACGGGTGCCGCCTATGCATTAGGCGCAGGCATCTGCTGGGCACTTTATATTCTGTTTGGACAGAAAGCCGGGGCGGATAACGGCGTCCAGACGGCCGCCCTTGGCGTTATGATCGCCGCTTTATTTGTCGCACCTATCGGAATAGTTCACGCCGGCTCCGCACTGCTGACGCCGTCTTTGATTCCGATCGCCATCGGAGTCGCGGTTCTCTCCACCGCCCTTCCCTACACCCTGGAGATGGTTGCACTGACTCGCTTGCCCACGCGCACGTTCGGCACATTAATGAGCATCGAACCCGCGTTCGGCGCTTTATCCGGGCTGTTTTTCCTTCAGGAATACCTGTCTCTGGCGCAATGGCTCGCCATCGCCTGCATTATCCTGGCCTCCGTTGGGGCAACCTTGACCATGCGCAACGAATCAACGCCATTGGTGGCGGCAGATTGATTCCGGATTTAACGTAGCTCTGGCATTTGCCGCTCAGTTAGGCCATGTTTAGGCTGTAACTCAGTGCCAGTCATGGAAATTTTCGAATAGGGACATCCAAGAACGCTGCATTTGTGAGCGAGCAAAAGCCAGCGGTGCGTCCATACGCGGCCAGGCTATTAAGGATGGTAATGAAGCGAATTTTGATAATGCTTGTCGTGGTCGCCCTTGCCGGTTGCGCCGCGACCACCAAGACAGAAGTTAAGCGTGGAAAGAAAGGGTTGCATATCAACTGTTCTGGCCTGTCCTCCTCCTGGGGCAAGTGCTACACCAGTGCAGCCAACTCATGCGGCAAGAAAGGCTATAAGGTCATTGCAAAGTCGGGAGACGACTCAGAAGAGCCCGGGGATTATCCTTTCGGCCTGAATCCCGCCGGCTACACCAGCCGCAGCATGATCGTCATCTGCAAATAGGCGGTGTGCAGGCTCAGTGATCGGCAATTCGCCGACTGAGCTCTTGATAACTGGATGAAAGCACCTGCGACTGTACGTGCGGGTCGACCATCATTCTGGCGACTACCAACGCCCCAACGCACTGGGAAAGAATCGCCCACGCCAGGCTTTCACTCTCGAGAGTACGCGCCCAGTTGGCATGCAACCGACAGATCCATGTCTGCGCGTGTTCGCGCACTGCGACATCCGATCGCGCTATCTCCGCCCCCATGCTCGGCAAGGCACAACCGCTTTCTGCCTGTTCCACATGGGGCATGCTCAGGTAAAACTTCAGGCAACGGTCCAGCCGCTCGCGGCTTTGCGCGTCCCCCGCCCCCAACCGCTCCAGACTCTGGCTTAACTCACGCTCGACGATTGAGCCGAACAACTCGTCCTTGGAAGAAAAGTGACTGTAGAAAGCCCCGCCACTCAGCCCTATGGCTTTCATCAAGCCATCCACACCGACATTGGCAAAACCCTCCTTCTTCGCAAGGGCAGCGCTGCTCTGCAAAAGCTTTTCTCTGGTTTGTTGTTTATGGCTGACGGAATAACGCATTACCTTCCTCTCGACTTCGCAACCTTGACGCCCAATGGATCATAGCATAACGTTCGTTTAGCTAACGATCGTTTACCAAAGGGTTGAAGCAATGACTGACAATAAGAAGATCGTATTGGTCGTCGGTGCAGGTGATGCTACCGGCGGGGCAATAGCCAAGCGTTTTGCCAGCGAAGGTTATGTCGCCTGTGTCACCCGGCGCAGTGCCGATAAGCTGCAACCATTGGTAGAAAGCATTCAATCCGCTGGCGGCGAGGCCTACGGTTTTGCCTGCGACGCGCGCAAGGAAGACCAGGTCATCGCTCTGGTGGAGAAGATTGAAAACGAGCTGGGGCCCATAGAAGTCTTCGTGTTTAACATCGGCGCGAACGTGCCCTGCAGTATTCTGGAGGAAACCGCACGCAAGTATTTCAAGATTTGGGAGATGGCTTGTTTCTCAGGCTTCCTGAATGCCCGGGAAGTGGCAAAACGAATGGTGACTCGCCAACGGGGCACGATTCTGTTTACCGGCGCTACCGCAGGACTACGGGGTGCGGCCGGCTTTGCCGCATTCGCCGGCGCCAAACATGGAATACGCGCCCTGGCTCAAAGCATGGCGCGCGAGCTTGGCCCCTTGAACATCCACGTGGCCCATGTAGTGGTGGACGGCGCCATCGATACTGATTTCATCCGCGATAACTTCCCGCAAAAATACGCCCTCAAGGATCAAGACGGCATTCTTGATCCCAAACATATCGCAGATAGCTATTGGTACCTGCACAGTCAGCCACGGGATGCCTGGACCTTCGAGCTGGATCTGCGCCCCTGGAATGAACCTTGGTAAACACGTCTCCCATATAAGCAGCGAGTCGCAACCATGAATAAAACCCTGGAGTTCTTTTTCGATCTCGGCAGCCCCGCCACTTACCTGGCTTACACCCAGCTTCCTGGAATCTGCGCTGAAACCGGTAGCCAATTGGTGTATCACCCCATGTTGCTGGGAGGCGTGTTCAAAGCCACTGGCAACGCCTCTCCTGTCACCATCCCTGCCAAAGGCCGCTACATGCTTGAAGATCTGGAACGCTACGCACGGCGCTACGGTGTCCCACTCAAGTTCAATCAGCACTTTCCTATCAACACCTTGATGCTGATGCGAGCGGTCACGGGCATTCAGTTGCACCAACCGAAGCGTTTTATCGACTTTATCGACTGCCTGTTCCAAGCGATCTGGGTCGATGGGCGTCACCTCGGCGATCCCGCCGTGGTGGCTGAAGTCCTTACCGGACACGGTTTCGATCCTGTCCAGGTACTGGAGTTGAGCAATGCCGAAGACGTGAAAGCCGCCCTCAGGGAAAACACCGAACAGGCCATCCAGCGCGGCGTATTCGGTGCACCCAGCCTGTTTGTGGGCGACCAGTTGTTCTTCGGCCAGGATCGCCTGGACTTCGTACGCGAAGCCCTGCTCTAGATCATCTGGCAGCAACGGGTCCTACCCCGTGCTGCCGGCCTTCATACAGGTGCCGTGCGCACCTGCAACCATTCCAGCGCCGCGCCACCGAGCAATGGACTCAAACGCTCCCGTACTTGAGCATGGTAATCGTTGAGCCACTGCAGTTCTTCACCTGTCAGCAACGAGGGCAGCAGACAACGGGTATCAATCGGGCACAACGTCAAGGTTTCAAACTTGAGGAACTCACCGAACTCGGTCTTGCCGGCTTCACGGTTCATCGCCAGGTTTTCGATACGTACACCCCAACGACCCGGCCGATAAGTCCCCGGCTCGATGGAGGTAATCATCCCGGGCTGCATGGCCGTCTGCGGCGCCGCGGCTGCCTGATAGGCAATCACTTGCGGGCCTTCATGCACATTGAGGAAATAGCCGACGCCGTGACCGGTGCCGTGTCCATAATCCACCCCTTGCGCCCAGATCGGCGCACGGGCGATAGCGTCCAGCAAGGGCGAGAGGATGCCTTTGGGGAAATGCGCCCGGGACAGTGCAATCACACCTTTGAGCACCCGCGTGCAATCGCGCTTCTGCTCATCGCTCGGCGTGCCGATCGGCACCATCCGCGTGATATCGGTGGTACCCCCCAGATACTGGCCGCCTGAGTCGATCAGCAGCAAGCCATCACCTTCGATCACTGCATGCTCTGCTTGCGTCGCGTGATAATGCGGCATCGCACCATTGGCATTGAACGCCGCAATGGTATTGAAGCTCAACGACACATAACCCGGGCGACGCGCACGTGCAGCGGTCAGGTGTTCATCGATGGTCAATTCCGTAATCCGTTGGCGCCCCACAGCCCCCTCGAACCAGGCGAAGAATTCACACAACGCAGCGCCATCCTGCTCCATGGCCTGGCGAATGTGCTCCGCGTCCGCCAGGCTTTTGCGGGATTTGGCCAATGTAGTCGGATTGAGCCCCTCGACCCACTTGACGCCACTGGCCAGGTTATTCAGCAAGCCCGCAGTCACTCGCGCTGGGTCGACTTGCAGACTGTCGCCAACAGGCACTTCACGCAAGGCAGCGGCGATTTCGCTGTAGTCACGCAGCGTCACGCCATCGTGTTCGAGTATGCCGCGCAACTCGGCATCGACTTTACTCAACGCCACAAACAACGTCGCCTGCCGTTGGCTGATCAAGGCAAAAGATACAAATACCGGGTTGAACGACACATCGGCCCCGCGCAGGTTGAACAGCCAGGCGATGTCGTCCAGGGTCGCGATGAAATGCCAGTCTGCGCCCTTTTCCTTCAGGCTTTTGCGTAAATCCACCAGCTTTTCCGCTCGGCTGACAGTGGCGTGGGGAGGCAAGTGCTGATAGATCGGCTGGTTCGGCAATGCCGGACGGTCTTGCCAAGCTTCATTCAGCAAATCGATATCGGTGCGCAGGCGAGCACCGCGCGCCTCCAGCTTGCTGCTCAACGTACGTGCGGACGCCACGGCCATCACCGCGCCATCGACCGCTACCACGCCACCTTCCGGGGTTTGCTCCCCCAGCCACTCCAATGGTCCAGGTTGACCCGGTTGCAGCTTCACCAACTCAATGCCGCTGCCTGCAAGTTCCTTCGTCGCTTGCTCCCAATAACGACTGTCTGCCCAGACCCCTGCAAAATCGGCAGTAACAATCAACGTTCCCACGGAACCATGAAACCCCGACAACCACTGGCGTCCCTGCCAGTAACCCGGCAAGTATTCAGACAGGTGCGGATCAGCCGAGGGAACCAGCAAGGCATGAATCCCTTCCCGACTCATCAACTCGCGGATACGCGCCATGCGCTGGGGAACCGTTCCATGGGTCAAAGACTGCGTACTCATTATGTCTCCTGCTAACCACTCATCATTATTATGTGCTGCGGATGACCTGTTCACACCGTCCAAAAGGCCGGCGCGCTGGTCAGCGCAGTCCTGATCAACTGCACAGCCTGATCGATATCCTGCTCGGTGGTAAAGCGTCCCAAACTCAAACGGATGGTACGCGCTGCGCTACGGGCGTCATGACCCAAGGCCTGGAGCACGTGGGAGGGCGCGTTGCTCGCCGAGTTGCACGCGGAGGTGGCCGAAAAGGCAATCCCAGCACTCAGCGCCGCCGCATTGAACTCACCTTCGTTGAAGGTCAGGCTCAAGGTATGCGGGATACGCTGAGTGGCGCTGCCGTTAAGGCGCACGCCGGGGATGCTGCCCAGTTGTTCAAGCAAGCGCTCGCGCAGGGCCACAATGACCGCCGACTCTTCAGCGAAGGACTCGGCGGCCAGCGCAAAAGCGCTGCCCATGCCGGCAATCTGATGGGTCGCCAAGGTACCGGAGCGCAGCCCACCTTCATGACCGCCACCGTGAATCTGCGCCAATACCTTTTGCTGCGCCCGCGGCCCGACATACAACGCACCGATGCCTTTCGGGCCGTAGAGCTTATGTGCTGAAAACGACATCAAGTCGACGGGCCAGCGCGCGAGGTCAATGACCACCTTGCCCGCCCCCTGCGCTGCGTCCACATGGAATAACGCACCGTGTTCACGGACCCGCGCACCGATGGCAGGAATGTCGTTAAGCGTGCCCAGTTCGTTGTTGACCAGCATCAGCGACACCAGGAAAGTGTCGTCACGCAACGCCTCGCCGAGCGCCTCCACACTGATCAGGCCTTCTGCGTCGGGGACCAGATAAGTGACCGCAATGCCGGCCTCCTGCAACTGGCGAGCAGTATCGAGGGTTGCCTTGTGCTCGATCTGGCTGGTAATCACATGCCCGCCAGTCATGCCACGCGCCTGGGCCACGCCCTTGATCGCAAGATTGTTGGATTCGGTTGCGCCCGAAGTCCAGACAATCTGTTCAGCCTGGGCACCGACCAAGCCTGCCACTTGGCGCCGCGCCTGCTCGACCGTTTGCCGAGCCTGCTGGCCGAACGCATGGGAGCTGGATGCCGGGTTACCGAAGTTGGCGTTGAAACCCAGGCAATCGATCATGACCTGAATGACCCGCTCATCCACCGGTGTGGTGGCGGCGTAATCGAAATACAGCGGACGTTTATTCATGGCGTTGAGTCTCGCAGAGCATGTTCCCGAGATCAGTCTCCCAGGGGCCGCGACCAGATAGAAAGATTTCAGATTTACCTGATCGCACGCCGTTAAAGGAAGACGACTTTATTTAAAAGTGCGTAGGAACGCTCCTGAAATTCAGCTTAACAGGCTCTGCGAAAAGGTTGAAAAACAAAAAAGCCCGAAGTTCCAACGAGGAACTTCGGGCTCGGCGACGCCACAGGCCTTGATCAGCTGGGACGGCCCTGCAACGTCACACTGCGCTCGGCGTTCATCTCTCCCTGGCGATCAAAACCAATAGCCTTCTGCGGTTGGGCGGTCAGGTGGGTCTTTTTCTGTTGATACTCGTCAAACGATAAGCCACGACGGTTCAGCGCCTCCATTGCCAACTGCCGGCTTTCTTCTGCGGTATATGGCCGCAATTCGGGAGCAGGATGCGTCGCGCAACCAGCGAGGACAGAGGTGACAAGCAACAACGAAATGGCGAGTATACGGTTCATGATGGAGGTCCTGCGAAGCCTGCTGAAGTCAATGAACACAGGCTACTCCCACCCTCGCGCAGGGAAAAATCATCCTCCGTGATAGTCGCTATCAGCAATCTCGGCGCGTGCAAGGCGCGTGGGTGTTAGCGCTATCGATACAGGGTGCAATGCAAAGCGTTGTCATGGCTTCGCTCAATGCTACGCAGTACCTGGAATGAACCGAAGGTCACGGCAGTCGCCTGATGGGCGCGGATCAACATCCAGAAACTCTCCCCTTGCTGTTCAAAACGCTTGAACGCCGCGTCCCCCTCTTCGCGAGACAGCCAATGCAGGTAGTTGAGTACCCGCCGCCCGTCATCACTGACTTGCACGCTGGCACTGAGAAAGCCCTCATGCTCGAGGGCCAGACGCTCAGTCTGCTCGGACAGCGCCAGTGCCAACGCGGACTGCTGGCTGGGCTCTATATGAAATTCGATCAATTGGGTAAAGCCACGACTTTTCGCTGATTCCTGCATGAAAACTCCCCATTCACCGTAAGTGAAATCTTGCGATCCAATATCACGCAGGGTAAAACCTCTAGTTAAGTAAAGGTCAAGCATTTTTCGGGGGCACTCATGATTGCCAAGCAACTTACCGTCGGTCAATTGGCTGCGCGCAGTGGCGTGACGGTCACCGCCCTGCACTTCTATGAATCCAAGGGATTGATCAAAAGCAATCGCAATGCCGGAAACCAGCGACGCTATCCACGTGACGTGCTCCGCCGGGTGGTGGTGATCAAGATTGCACAGCGCCTGGGGATTCCCCTGGCCAATATCCACGAAACCCTGAAAACCTTGCCCGATGGCCGGACGCCCACCGCTGCGGATTGGGAGCGTTTGTCGGCGCAATGGCGGGAAGATCTGGATGAGCGCATCAACAAGCTGTTGCTGCTGCGGGACAAGCTCACGGGCTGTATCGGTTGCGGATGTCTGTCACTGGAGGCGTGCCCACTGCGCAATCAGGATGATCAGTTGGGCGAGCACGGGCCCGGGGCGCAGTTGCTGGAACCCGGCAAAAGCTGACGGTCGTCGGTTGCCAGGAAGCGGCCAGGCCCGTGACCTATAGTTAAAAGACCGGAAAACCGGCGCCCTCCACAACAACAACCAAGGAGAACGAAATGAGCGTTAAACCCATCCCCGAGGGCTATCACAGCCTCACGCCTTACCTGGGCATCGACAAAGCCGCTGAAGCCATCGAGTTCTACACGAAAGCCTTCGACGCCAAGCAGATCATGCGTCTGGACATGCCCGACGGGAAGGTCGGTCACGCTGAACTGCGCATTGGCGACTCGGCAATCATGTTGGCCTCGCCCTGTGACGAAATGGCCTTCGGCAGTCCTGGACAAGAACCCGTCAGCGTCGGGTTGCACCTGTATGTCAATGATGTGGACAAGCAATACAAGCAAGCGATCGCGGCTGGAGGCACGGCAATTTCAGAGCCGAAGGATCAGTTTTACGGCGACCGTTCTGGAACGTTGAGAGATCCGTTCGGGCACGTCTGGTTCCTCGCCACGCACCAAGAGGACCTGACAGAACAAGAGGTGCGCCAGCGCGCCGACGCGCTGTTCAAGCCAACAGCGCCAGACGCATAAAGCGACCGGCCATCTTCCCCTGCAGGAACTGTCGAGACAGCGCCTCGTCAGCTCCTGCTGCTGTTTTTAGCGGCTTGGAGCACGGCCAGAGTCCGTAAATGCGTATCTGAAACATTTACTTTCATTTATCGCTTAGGGTTTTTCGTTTCTCATCCGTCTTAACTTAGATACAGCCCGTCGCGTAAGCAAAAGCTACGACTGGCCTTTCCCGGGCCTGCACTGCCCCTCCCGCTCAAGATCCTCATTAACATGCCAAAGAAGTCACGCTCCAAACTCTGGTTTCTTGTACATAGCTGGCTGGCGTTGCCCATCTGGTTCTTCGTACTGATTGTCTGCGTTACCGGCACCCTGGCGGTCGTCAGCCAGGAAATCGTCTGGCTGGCCAACCCCGAAATGCGTGCCAGCAAACCGTCGGACGATGCCGAGCCGCTGAGCTATGACCAGATCATTGCCGCCATCAATCGCGCCGAACCCAAGGCCATCGTCGAGTCCCTGAGGCGCCCGGACGAATCGCACTTCGCCCTCGCCGTCGATATCAGCTACCCCGACGGTCGCTCCGTGGCGGTATACGTCAACCCTTACACCGGGGTGATTCAGGGCGTCAGCCCGTCGTTCAACTTTCAAGCCTTCACCCGCGCTCTTCATGGTTGGTGGCTGGTTCCGTTCACTAACGGCTATAGCTGGGGTTGGTACCTGGTGTCGTTCCTCGGGCTGCCGATGCTCGCCTCGCTGGTCACCGGACTGGTGGTCTACAAGCGCTTCTGGAAAGGCTTCTTCAAACCCACCTTGCGCTTCAATCACGGGGCGCGGATTTTCTGGGGTGATTTCCACCGCCTGAGCGGCATTTGGTCGATCTGGTTTATTGCGGTGATTTCGATCACCGGGACCTGGTTCATGATCCAGGCCATCCTGGGTGACAACCAGATCACTATCTCCAGCCAGCCGGTGGTTCCGGTCATTGCTCGGGACAAGGTGCCACTGTCCAGCCCCGGCGTGCCGGCGCCCATGATCGGGCTGGACGCTGCGATCGAAATTGCCACCCAGCGCATTCCCGGGCTTGAGGTCAACTTCGTCAGTCTGCCGAGCAACGCTTATAGCCATCTGGCCGTTGGCGGGCGCGGCTGGTACCCGTTGATGTTCCAGACCGCCGAAATCAACCCCTACAGTGGAGAGATTGCTGCCTCGCACCTGCTTTCCGACCGCTCGGGTCTTGAGTTCGTGACCGAGTCCATGCGTCCGCTGCATACCGGTGACTTTGGCGGGCTGTGGGTCAAATTGATCTGGTTCTTCTTCGGCCTGTTGTTGAGCATGATGGTCTTGAGCGGCCTACTGATCTGGAGCAAGCGCACGGCCCTGGCCACCCTGCACGCGCTCAAACGCAGCGCCAAGTCACCTCGCAACACCGCTGCGCCCCAGACCATCGCCGTCATGCAGGCTGAAACCTCGGAGGGCAAATAGATGAGCAAGGCCACCGCCGTTCAACCGCCCTCCCTCCTGCGTGCCTTCTGGCTTAAATGGCGTTTCCATATCAATATCCTGCTGTTGCTGATTCCGCTGGGGTTCATGCCCAAGTACTTTGCCGACGTCGCGTTGTTTCGCGGTGACAGCGGCCTGGGCGAACGCGAAGTCGGTGAGGTGCAGGTCGGGCCGTGGAGCATCAAGCTGGCCGAGCTGCGTAATGAGGGGCCCAGACCCGATCCGGCGGGCCCCATGAAATTCTTCAGCGCAGCCCTGTGCGACACCTGCGGCGACCAGGTCAAAGCCACCTACCTGCGTATCGGCAAGCCGCGCAGCCTGCGCGCTGCCGGGGTGATTTTCTTCGGTACCACCTACCGCATGGGTGCCGTCCTGCCGATTCCCGCACGCACCTCGCCCGATGCCGAACTGTGGATCACCATGGAAGGCTGGGACGGCAGCATGCAACAGGCTTCCATTCCCTTGAGCCAGGCCTCGCCTGCCACCATCGCCTGGCTGAACAAGCAAGGAGTTAAACCATGACTTTCACGCGCCTGACCCGCGCCTGCGCCGCGCTGATCCTCTGCGCAGGCGTCAGCACCTACGCCCTGGCCCACAACCCGATGTGCGAATGCAAGGAAATCCCCGGCGAGCAGATCCAATGCACCGGCGGCTTTTCCGACGGCAGTGGGGCACCCGGCGTGACCCTGGATGTGATCGGCTACGACGAAACCATCCTGGTGCCCGGCAAACTGGGCGAGGACTCGACATTGACCTTCAAGAAACCTTCCGCCGAGTTCTACGTGCTGTTTGATGCCGGCCCTGGCCACGTTGTCGAGATCGACCAAGCGGATATCCAGCCCCAATGACCGTCGCCACCCGAGGAAGTACGCACATCGTCCGTCCGGCTGGAGCCGGCCACGAAACGCTCTATGTCCTGCTGCTCTGCCTGATCATCCTGGCGGTTGCCGGCACGGTGGTGGCCTTGCATGGCGAAACCGAAGAAGTCCAGACCGTAGCCAGCCACCAACTGGACGCCCGCCGCGACCTGAGCGCGGGCGAGCAAGGCATCTACGCCGATCTGCGGGTGACCCTGGATGAAATTCAATTGCTCCAGCAGGAACAAAACGCCTTGCCGACACCCGCGCAACTCGCTGAAGAAGGTTTCGCGCCCTTCGCCCAGGACGCCAGTTCGATCAGCCGTGGCGGCCATCACTGGCAATTGCTGGAACCTTCGACCTACCTGGGTTTGAGTCAGGTGGTGGAAACCAGCGGCTCCCTGTTGATGCGCGTGAGCGGTGCCGAGCCGGACATCTGGCTCAATCGTCGCGCCAACCTCGCCGCTCCCAGCGACCTTAGCGACCAGGCATTGATCGATGCCGGCTGGCAGCAGGTCGTGGCGCAGTTCGACGCCGGTGTCACCCGCCAGCATCGCCACTGAATTCATGCCGTATCCGAGAGAAGACCGAGTCCCCATGTCCATTTTATCTCCCTTGTTACGCCTTCTGCTGGTCGGCCTGATCAGCATTGTGCTGGTACCGCTGGCCAACGCCGAGGCGGGCAAACGCTTGCGTATCGGTATCACCCTGCATCCGTACTACAGTTATGTGGCGAATATCGTCGGCGACAAAGCCGACGTGGTGCCGCTGATTCCGGCTGGGTTCAACCCCCACGCCTACGAGCCGCGCGCCGAAGACATCAAGCGTATCGGCACGCTGGACGTGATCGTACTCAATGGCGTCGGCCATGATGATTTTGCCGACCGCATGATCGCCACCAGCGAGCGCCCGGATATCCCGGTGATTGAAGCCAATGCCAACGTGCCCCTGCTCGCGGCCACCGGCAATGCCGCCCGTGGCGCCGGCAAGGTGGTCAACCCACACACCTTCCTGTCGATCAGTGCGTCCATCGCCCAGGTCAACAACATTGCCCGGGAGTTGGGCAAGATCGACCCGGACAACGCCAAGACCTATACCCAAAATGCCCGTGCCTATGGCAAGCGCCTGCGCCAGATGCGTGCCGCTGCCCTGGCCAAGCTCACCAGCGCGCCCAACCCCGACCTGCGAGTGGCCACCGTACACTCCGCCTATGACTACCTGCTGCGCGAGTTTGGCCTGGAAGTCACTGCAGTGGTGGAACCGGCCCACGGCATCGAACCAAGTCCGAGCCAATTAAAGAAGACCATCGACCAGCTGCGTGAACTGGACGTCAAAGTGATCTTCTCGGAAATAGACTTTCCGTCCAGCTACGTCGATACCATCCAGCGTGAATCCGGGGTCAAGCTCTACCCGCTGTCGCATATTTCCTACGGTGAATACAGCGCTGAAAAGTACGAAGAGGAAATGACCGGCAACCTCGACACCGTGGTCCGTGCGATCCAGGAGTCCGGGGTATGACGGCGGCCGAACCCCTTGGCATCGGCCCGACGATTGATTTCAACGAGGTCTCACTGACACTCGGGCGCACCGCGATCCTCGAAACGGTAAGTTTCCAGGTCCAGCCGGGCAGTATTCACGCGCTGGTTGGCCCCAACGGCGGTGGCAAAAGCTCGCTGATCAAGACCCTGCTGGGGCAAACCCCGCACCAGGGTCAACTCAGCCTGCATTGGCCGGATGCGCCAGGCACCATCGGCTACGTGCCCCAGGCGCTGGAGTTCGACCGAGGCCTACCGATCACGGTCGATGACTTCATGGCAGCCATGTGCCAGCGTCGCCCGGCCTTTCTTGGCTTGTCCCGGCACTACGCCGCCGCGATTGGCGAAGCCCTGGAGCGCGTTGGCATGCAGGACAAACGCAAACGCCGCATGGGCGCGTTGTCCGGCGGCGAACGGCAACGGGTCCTGTTGGCGCAGGGCCTGATTCCGGCGCCACAGTTGCTGGTGCTTGATGAACCGATGTCTGCCCTCGACGAGGCCGGGATCCAGGTATTCGAACGCTTGCTCCACGACTGGCGCCAGACCGGCATCACCGTGCTGTGGATCGAGCACGACCTGGAAGCCGTCGCGCGCCTGGCGGATCGGGTGACCGGCTTGAATCGCCGCGTACTGTTCGATGCCACACCCAAGCAAGCGCTGACCCCGGATCGCTTGCTGACGCTGTTTTCCACGCACCCACGGAGCACGGCCCAATGAGCTACGAAGCCTTCCGCTTGATGGTCCAGGGCTGGGCCTCCTCCGGGTATCTACCGGAAGCCCTGGCCTACGGTTTTGTGGTCAATGCCTTGCTCGCGGGTTTACTGATCGGCCCGGTGCTGGGCGGCTTGGGCACGTTGGTGGTGGTCAAGCGCTTTGCGTTCTTTTCCGAAGCGGTCGGCCATGCCGCGCTGACCGGGGTGGCCGTCGGCATTCTGCTGGGAGAACCCTATACCGGGCCCTATGGCAGCCTGTTCGGTTACTGCCTGCTGTTCGGCATCCTGCTCAATTACCTGCGCAACCGCACCGGCCTGGCACCCGATACGCTGATCGGGGTTTTCCTCTCGGTGTCGCTGGCACTGGGCGCGAGCCTGCTGCTGATCCTGGCGGGCAAGATCAACGTGCACATCCTGGAGAACGTGTTGTTCGGCTCGGTGCTGACCGTCAATGGCAATGACCTGCTGGTGCTGGCGATTGTCGGCTCGCTGGTGATGGCCCTGGCGTTGCCACTGTACAACCGCATCATGCTCGCCAGCTTCAACCCGCAACTGGCCGCCGTGCGCGGCGTCGCGGTGAAGACCCTGGATTATCTGTTCGTGATCCTGGTGACACTGATCACCGTGGCCGCGGTGAAGGTCATCGGTGCGATCCTGGTGGGCGCCCTGTTGGTGATCCCGGCTGCTGCCGCGCGCTTGTTGAGCCAGTCGCTCAAGGGCTTTTTCTGGATCTCGGTGGTGATTGCCACCCTCAGCACTTTATGCGGAATCCTACTGCCGATCATCTTTGACCTGCCCATTCCGTCCGGTGCCGCGATCATTCTGGTTGCCGGTATCGCCTTCGCCCTCGCCGCCATTGCGCGCGGTACTCTCCCCAGCCTGAAAGGGAACCTCGGATAATGCACGCTGCTCTTCGCCCCCTGGCCCTGACCATCGCTTGCCTGATCAGCACCCCGCTGCTGGCAGGCGACAGTTTCAAACCGCTGCCGATCACCGGCAACCAAGGCGTTGGCCACGCTACCCTGTCCAAGACCAAGTCGATCAAGCCGGTGAAAGTCCTCGCGGCCTTGCCGGTGACCTACGGGTTGGCCGAGCAACTGCTCAAAGGCACCGAGGTCAGACTTGAACGCGCGGCGCCCGCCAAATTGCCCGGTTCACGCCAGACGTCCTACTTCACCGGGCGCGGGGCGCCCGCCTTACACGCCCTGGCGCTGGATGCCGACGCCGCCATCGGCCTGCGTTCGATCTGGCCGGACGACCCGCTGTACCCGGTTTCACGTCGCAGCAATATCCGCATCGTTGAAGTCGACGCCGCGCGGCCAGTGGATGGCGGCCTGCCGGGGATCGCCCTGCAACCTGGCGCTGTCGATGGTCTCAACAGCCAGCCTTGGCAGTCGAGCAACAACCTCGGACGCATGGCGGATGTGATGGCTGCCGACCTGTCACGCCTGGCACCCGATGCCAAGGTGCAGATCGATAGCAACCTGGCGCACCTCAAGCAACGCTTACTCAAGCTCAACGCAGACAGCGAGGCGCGCTTGGCCGAGGTCGAGAACCTGAGCGTGGTCAGCTTGAGCGATCATTTCGGGTATTTGGTCAACGGGCTGAATCTGGAGTTGGTGAGCACCGACCCACGACCCGATACCGAATGGACCCCTGACGCCTTGAAGGCACTGACTGACAATTTGAAGGACAACGACGTGGCGTTGGTGCTGCACCATCGCCAGCCGGTCGAGGCGGTGAAATCGGCGGTCAGCGCAGGCGGTGCCAAACTGTTGGTGTTGGGTACCGACGGCGCGGACCCGGTGGCGGAACTGGAGGGGAATGTGAATCAACTGATCAAGGCCTTGACCTTGTAGACCTCCTCTCAAAAAAGGCACCCGATCGGTTAAGCCTTTTTTGTAGGAGCGAGCTTGCTCGCGAAAAACGTCAACGATAACGCGTACATTCTGGATAAACGCGGCGCCTTTGAGTTCTTCGCGAGCAAGCTCGCTCCTACAGGTACCTCATTCGCTTAACTGATCGGTGCCTTTGTTTGCAGCCTTTGATCAGCCCGCCACCACTTGACCGTCCATCTTCTGGCGCAAGCTCAGCGGGCGCATGTCGGTCCACACCTCTTCGATGTAGGCCAGGCAGTCTTTCTTCATCCCGCTTTTCCCCACGGTGCGCCAACCTTCCGGTACAGCCTTATAGTCAGGCCAGATGGAATACTGCTCTTCATGGTTGACCACTACTTGGAACAGGATGTCTTCGCGGTCGAATACTGAGGTCATTACGGTTCTCCGTCACTCAAAGGCTGGCCGCACACCACGCACGGCACTGATGTAGTAGGAACGTACAAGGTCTGTGGAAAATTAGAGGCTGGCCACCGCTGCCGCCAGGGCACGACCAAAGATCTGCGCAACCCGGTCAATCTCCATTGCACTGATCACCAGAGGTGGCAGGAAGCGCACCACGCCGCCATGGCGCCCACCCAACTCCAGGATCAGCCCGCGCTTCAAGCATTCACGCTGGACTAACGGTGCCAACTGGCGATGCACCGGCGGATGGCCCTGGCTGTCGGGCGTACCGTTGGGGTCCACCAACTCCACGCCCAGCATCAGGCCGCGCCCGCGAACATCGCCGAGATGCGGGAAGTCCCGTTGCAAGACACGCAGATGCTCGCCCAGTCGCTCGCCCATGGCTGCCGCGTGAGCTGCCACGTCGTGTTCCTTGAGGTAACGCATCACTGCCGAGCCCGCGGCCATCGCCATTTGATTGCCACGGAAGGTCCCGGCGTGAGCGCCGGGCAGCCAGGTGTCGAGCCAGTCGCGATACACCACCACCGCCAACGGCAGGCTGCCGCCAATGGCTTTGGACAGCACCACCACGTCCGGGACAATGCCCGCATGTTCAAAGGCAAACATCTTGCCGGTACGCGCGAAACCGCTTTGGATTTCATCGACAATCAACGCCACGCCAGCCTGCTCGGTAATCCGTCGCAGGCCACGCAGCCAGTCGAGATCCGCCGGAATCACACCGCCTTCACCCTGAACCACTTCGACGATCACCGCCGCCGGTAGCAGGACACCGGCTTCAGGGTCATTCAGCAGGTTTTCCAGGTAATGCAGGTTGACCTTCACCCCTTGCGCGCCACCCAAGCCGAAGGGACACCGATAGTCATAAGGGAATGGCAGAAATTGCACGCCATTGCCGAGCAACGCCCCCAAAGGCTTTTTCGGTCCCAGGCTGCCCATCAGGCTCAGCGCCCCCTGGCTCATGCCGTGATAACCACCCTGGAACGACAACACGGTGCTGCGTCCGGTGGCGGTTCGCACCAGCTTTAACGCGGCTTCCACCGCATCGGTACCGGTCGGACCGCAGAACTGGATTTTCGCTTCCCGCGCCAGCTCCTGCGGCAGCAAGCCGAACAGGTCCTGAACGAACTGGTCCTTGACCGGCGTGGTCAGGTCCAGGGTATGCAGGGGCAACTCATCGCACAGCACCTGCTGGATTGCCTCGATGACCACCGGGTGGTTATGCCCCAGAGCCAAGGTACCGGCGCCGGCCAGGCAGTCGATGAAACGCCGGCCTTCGACGTCCTCTACATAAATTCCCTTGGCACGCTTGAGCGCCAGGGGGATGCGTCGGGGATAGCTGCGAGCATTGGATTCCTGCTGGCACTGACGGGCCAGCAACGGAGACTCGTTGAACTCATAGAGTGTTTCGACGGGTGCCGGGGTGGCCGGAACCTGAAAATCTTCGATATGACTGGTAGCGACTGACATCTCTCGATCCCTCAATACGCTGATGATGACCAAACTGCCCATCCGTTGGCGTCTGGCCCGAAGAGGGCATACGCACGGATTTCCTGTTCTGGAAACGCTTCAGCGGTTTGAGAATTTACACCGTGAGACGTTAAAAGCCGGCGAATGTCGCTACTCGGGGGTACAGCTGTACTTTTCATTCAACGCATACAGAATCGCGCAGGTTTCGACGTCCAGTTGCCCGCAATAATCGGCAGGCCGAAAGTGCATCTGAAACGCCCGGACACGCTGCTGGAACGCCTGACGATTTTTCGCCGGCGCATAACCGTAGCGCTGGAATGCGCGCTCGATCTCCACTTCCATGGGTAACCCGAGACGAAACCGGCGTTGATAGGCGGCTTTGACTGCCTCATCGAACCAGGCTCCGATACCCGCCTCGAACAGACGCTGCCATGGCAGTCGGGGGCCGGGGTCGCTTTTGCGCCCGTAGGCTACATCCGAATGCCCGAGGATGTCCGTGGCACCGATCTGCGGGTAGCGCCGACAAATGTCGCGGATCAAGGCAATCAACACTTCGATTTGCTCCGAAGCATATGGCGCAAAGGTAAAAACCCCACCCTCATCACGGGCCAGATTGACAATTTCGATGCCGATCGAACGGCTGTTCAGGTTGTCTCGTCCCGCCCAATGGCTGGCGCCGGCATGCCACGCGCGCTGGCGCTCATTCACCAGCCGAAACACGCGTAGTTCGTCATAGCCGGCGGCCTTGTAGCTGGCCTCACGCGGGTCGGGAAGCAGGTAGTGCGCGCTGACCCCAAGCTGGGTCAGGGTGCGCAGGGACGAAGCAAACGGTGCGGCGGTGTAATGCACAATCACCTGGCGCACGGCTTCGTCATCACGCTCATTAAAATCTTTCGCAGGGTAAGTGGTATCGATGACCAACATGGCGCTGTCCTTTTCAACACGGGCTGAGTCATTCAGCCGGTAAACCTTCAAACCAAAAAAAATACCGCCATCCTTCTGGAGAATGGCGGTATCTATGTGCAGCAGGTGTCGGTGAAGGTTCAACGCCGCAACGGCATGCCCAAATCAACCCGCAGGCCATCCGTCTGGCTGTCGAATGTCAACGAACAGGAGCAACGCTGCACGATCGCCTGCACAATGGCCAGCCCCAGGCCGCAACCGGCGCTGTTGCCATTGCGCCAAAAGCGTTGGGTGAGGTTTTGCAGGTCTTCGCTGGAAATCGGCGCGCCATGATCGCGCACACGGAACACGACCTGGTCGCCGGTGATGAACAAGCTCAGCTCCACCCGCGTGTCATCCGGGGTATGGCGCAAAGCGTTATCCAGCAGATTGCGCAAGGCGGCGACGGCCAGTCCCACGGGCATCTCCACAGGTGTCTCGGGCAAGGTATCCGGCAGAACCAGGTCAATCCGTCGATTATCCCCGGCATTCGCATCCTGAATGGCCAGGCGGGCCACTTGTTCGGCGCTCGATTGCAAGCCATCGTCAAACGACAGGCTACCTTCGACCCGCGCCAACAACAGCAGCTGTTCAAGGGTGCGATGCAAACGGTCGGCACCTTCCTCGGCGTGGGCCAGGGATTGGTCGCGAGCCGCACCCTCGGTCATACGTGCCACTTGCAGATGGGTCTTGATCGCTGTCAGCGGGCTGCGTAGTTCGTGGGCGGCGTCGCCCGTCAGGCGACGTTCACGCTCGATGGTCTTGGCGATGCGTTGCAATAACTGGTTCTGAGTGTCGAGCAGCGGCTTGAGCTCACTGGGCAACGGATGAATCTGCAACGGCTCGAGTGAATCGGCGCTGCGGCGCCTCAGCGCATCGCGCATCCGGTTGAGCGGCACCAGGCTCTGGCCGATCCCCAGCCACAGCAGGCACAGGCAGCCCAGTAGCGCAACGCCCACCGGCACCGAGGCCGCCAGCAGGATCGACATATTCAAGGCCTCGCGCTCCACCTGGCGATCAGCCGTGGTGATCAGCAAGTCGCCCCGGGCCAGGGTAAAACTGCGCCAACTGGCACCGTCGATGATCTGGTCGCGAAAACCGCTTTGCCGGGACTCCAGCCCCTGATCCGGGGTGCTATGACTGTGGGCGAGGATTTCGCCCCGCAGCGAACTGACCTGGCACGCCATGCCGCCGGGAACATTCAATTGCTCAGCACCGAAACGCTTGCCCTCGCCCACACTCACCAGGTCCGGCATCTGCTCCATCAACCCGGCCACCATGCGTGCCGACGCGACCAACCGTTGATCCAGGGAAAACATCATCTGTTTACGCAGGTCGTTCAGCATCCAGGCCGCCGCCAGCGTCCAGATCAGCACAAACGCGGCGCCCAGCTTGAACGTCAGCCTCAGACGCAGGCTCATCACGAAGCGTCCTCTCCTGTGTCGGCGGAGCCCAGGCGATAGCCGAGCCCGCGCACTGTCTCGACAATGCCGTTGCCCAGTTTACGGCGCAGATGGTGGATGTGGACGTTCAAGGCATTGCTTTCCAGTTCGTCGCTGAAACCGTAGACGCTGTCCTTGAGCTGCTCGCTGGACAGCACCCGTCCCTTGTTATGCAGCAGCGCTTGCAACAGCGCCTGCTCGCGGCGAGACAAGTCCACCGGCTGGCCGCCGAGCAAGGTTTCCCGACTGCTGGGGTTGTAGGTCAACCGGCCGTGTTCGATCAGATTGACACTGCGCCCGGCGACCCGACGCAACAAGGTTTGCAGACGCGCAGCGAGTTCACGCAGGTCGAAGGGTTTGAGCAGGTAATCGTCGGCACCGGCTTGCAGCCCATCGACCCGGTTGGTCACCGAGTCCCGCGCCGTGAGAATCAACACCGGAATCTCCAGGCCCGCGCTGCGCTGTTGCTGCAACAGCTTGAGGCCGTCTTCATCCGGCAGGCCAAGGTCGAGCACCATGATGTCAAACTCGGCCGCCTTGAGCATCGCCCGCGCCGCCGCCGCCGTGCCGACGCGCTCGACCGTGAAGCCCTGGGCGCCGAGGCCGGCAACGATGCCGCTGGCGATCAGTTCGTCGTCTTCACAGACCAGTACGTGCATAGTGAACCCTTCGCAAAAGTGCTGATTTAAAGGATGACGGATTAAGCGCGCATTATGCCGTTAAAAGAGGCACGTTCAGAGAATCCCTACACCTTAGAATAGCCCGGTTAATCATCGGTTAATCAGCGCCACACATTGTGTGCCCCACTTGCATCGAACTAAGGCTTGACCATGCGGCATCTATTTATCTTTCTGCTGGCGTTGTTCGCTGGATTGGCCCAGGCAGCGCCTGGCAATAATCCTTTCGAGACTAAACCCGATTTCCTTCCAGTGGGTAAAGCCTTTGTCTTTACCTCCGAACGCCTGGCGTCCGGCGAAACCCAGCTGTATTGGCAGATTGCCGATGGCTACTACCTATACCAACAGCGCATGAAGTTCGACGGCCTGGCCCAGAAGCCGGTGTTGCCTGACGGCGAAGCCCATAGCGATGAGTTCTTTGGCGAGCAGCAAGTGTATCGCCAGGGCCTTGAAGTGAAGATTCCCGCGGACGCCACCGGCCAGCTCAAGCTGGGTTGGCAGGGCTGCGCGGATGCGGGACTGTGCTATCCGCCGCAGTCGATCACGGTCGACCTGGGTGGCAATCCGGCCGTCGCCGCCACCGCCCAGGCGCAGGATCAAAGCCTGGCCAGCGGCCTGCAACAACGCAGCCTGGGCTGGAGCCTGCTGGTGTTCTTCGGCCTGGGGCTGCTGCTGGCCTTTGCGCCCTGTTCATTACCGATGCTGCCGATCCTCGCCGGGTTAGTGGTCGGCAGCGGCGCCAGCCCGCGACGCGGCTTTGCCCTGGCCGCCAGCTACGTAGTGTGCATGGCCCTGGTATACGCCAGCCTCGGGGTATTGGCTGCGCTATTGGGCGGCAACCTCGCCGCCTGGTTGCAGACGCCGTGGATCCTCGGCAGTTTCGCCGCGCTGTTTGTGATCCTCGCGTTGCCGATGTTCGGTTTCTTCGAGTTGCAATTGCCGGCGTTCCTGCGTGACCGCCTCGACAATGTGAGCCGCCAGCAAAGCGGTGGCAGCCTGGTCGGCGCCGGCGTACTCGGGGCCCTGTCCGGCCTGCTGGTGGGGCCGTGCATGACCGCGCCACTCGCCGGTGCGCTGCTGTACATCGCCCAAAGCGGCAACGCAGTGCACGGCGGACTGATCCTGTTTGCCATGGGCATCGGTATCGGCGTGCCGCTGTTGTTGCTGGTCACCGTGGGCAATCGCTTCCTGCCCAAGCCAGGCACCTGGATGAATGTGCTCAAGGGCATCTTCGGCTTCCTGTTCCTCGCCACCGCCGTGCTGATGATTCGCCCGGTGGTCGGCGAAAGCCTGTGGCTCGGTCTGTGGGGCGTGCTGGCGCTGGTCATGGCCTATTGCGGCTGGGGCCTGGCGCGTGAATATGGGCTTGCGGCCAAGGTCATCGGCGCAGGTTCCCTGGTGCTCGGGCTGTGGGGCGTCGTCTTGGTGGTGGGTGCGGCCGGTGGCAGCGATGATCTGTGGCAACCGTTGAAGGTCTACAGCGGATCGCAGATCAGCAGCGCCCCCACCGCCCACGATGCGTTCCTCACCCTCAATGACCCGACGCAGTTGCAAAGCCAGCTCGACAGCGCCAAGGCCCAGGGCCAATGGGTGTTGCTGGACTACTACGCTGACTGGTGCGTGTCCTGCAAGATCATGGAAAAACAGGTGTTCGGCAAACCTGAAGTGATGGACGCGCTCAAGGACGTGCGCCTGCTGCGCCTGGACGTCACCGCCGACAATGCAGCCAGCCGTGAATTGCTGGGGCGCTACAAGGTGCCGGGCCCACCGAGCTTCGTCTGGATCGGTCCGGACGGTGAGGAACGCCGCGCCCAACGCATCACCGGTGAAGTGGACGCCGAGGCCTTCCTGCAACGCTGGACCCAGACCCGGGACGCCCTCTGATGCTGACGCTGACCATTGGCACCTTTGCCATTGCACTGAACCACTTGCTGCTGATCAGCGCACTGATCCTCGCCACGCTGGTGGGCTGGCGAGTGGCCAAGCGCGGCGGCGAGAACCCCGAATCGGTGCTGTTCAGCCTGTTTCTGCTGGGCATGCTCAGTGCGCGGATCAGCTTCGTCTTGATGTATTGGGCCTATTACCGCGACGACCCACTGCAAATCGTCGACCTGCGCGACGGCGGTTTCCTTGCCTGGCCCGGCGTCATCGCACTGCTGCTCGGTGCGACGCTTTGGGGCTGGCGTCGCCCGCCCCTGCGCAAGCCGTTGAGTGCAGGTGTCATCTCGGGCCTGGCCTTCTGGGCGATGGCCAGCTTTTCCTTGAATATCTACGAAAAAGGCACGCGCCTGCCGGAGATAACCCTGCGCACTGCCAGTGGCGAAACCGTACAACTGACTGACTACCAAGGCGGTCCCTTGGTGATCAACCTGTGGGCCACTTGGTGCCCGCCGTGCCGACGCGAAATGCCGGTACTGGAAAACGCTCAGAAACAGCGGCCCGACGTGACCTTTCTGTTCGTCAACCAGGCTGAAAGCATGCAAAGCGTCAGCACCTACCTGGCGACCCAGGGCCTGAACCTGGACAACGTGTTGTTCGATGCCAGCGGCCGCCTCGGCCAAGCCGTCGGTTCGATGGCCTTGCCCACCACCCTCTTCTATCAAGCCGATGGACGCCTGATCAACAGCCACCTCGGTGAGTTATCCCAGGCCAGCCTGGCCCGCGCCATGGAATATTTCGACCCCACGGACACAACCGCTGCCAAGCCAGCCTCCACAAGGAAACCGTTATGCCCCGCCTCCGCCACCTGCTGACCCTGTTGCCGCTGACCCTGGCCGCCACCCTCGTTCACGCCGAAGAATGGCCTGCGCCGATCCAACAGATCGAAGCCAAGGGCGCCAAGATCATCGGCAGCTTCGATGCTCCCGGCGGCCTCAAGGGCTACGCAGCGCAATACCAGAACCGCGGCATGGCGCTGTACCTGACCGCCGACGGCCAGCACGTCATCGCCGGCAATCTGTACGACGCCAAGGGCAATGATCTGAGCAGCGCGCCCCTGGAAAAACTGGTCTACGCGCCAATGGCCAAGGAAGTCTGGGCCAAGATGGAACAGAGCAGCTGGATCCAGGACGGCGACAAACAGGCTCCGCGCACCGTCTACCTGTTCAGCGACCCTAATTGCCCGTACTGCAACATGTTCTGGGAACAGGCACGACCATGGGTGAAAGCCGGCAAGGTGCAGCTGCGACACATCATGGTCGGGATTATTCGCGAAGACAGCCCCGGCAAATCGGCGGCGCTGCTGGCCAGCAAAGACCCGGCAAAGGCCTTGCAAGAACATGAGTCCGCCGGTAAAGGCAGCCAATTGAAAGCACTGAGCACAATTCCCGCCGAGATCCAGGCCAAACTCGCAGCCAACATGAAGTTGATGGACGAGTTGGAGTTGTCCGCCACGCCAGCGATCTTCTACCTGGATGACAAGGGCCAATTGCAGCAACAACAAGGCGCGCCTTCGCCGGATAAGTTGGTGAAAATTCTCGGGGCGAAGTAACGCCGTTCACTTGTAGGCGCGAGGGTCACGCCTGGTGCTTGCTTGCGCCTACAAGTGCTCGGTACTACGTTATAAACCCTCCAGTTCCGCCATCAGATCGCTCAACCGATCCACCGTCCCGGCGCTGAGCTCGTTGGCCACCAGCCCGTCGATATACCCCGCCAACGCCTCCACCGTGCTGCACTCGAACATCGCCCGTAGCGGCACATCCCGTTGCAAGGTTTTCTGCACTCGCGAGGCAATCTGCGTAGCCAGTAACGAATGTCCGCCCAGTTCGAAGAAGTTGTCCCTGACCCCGACCCGCTCAACCTTCAGCACTTCGGCCCAGATCGCGGCGAGCGTCTGCTCCAGCTCATTGCGCGGTGCCAGATAGTCCTGGCTGTGCAACTGGCCGATTTCAAGAGTCGGCAAGGCCTTGCGGTCGAGTTTGCCGTTGGCGTTCAGCGGCAGGCGCTCAAGCCACAACCAATGCAACGGCACCATATACTCCGGCAGCTCGGCCCGCAGGCGTTGCTTGATATGGTCCAGGCATTGCGCGAAATTGAGGACCGCCTCGGTGGCCACCAGATAACCCACCAAGTGCTTGCCGTTGACGCCGTCCTGCACGCCGACCGCGGCATCGCGGATTTGCGCTTGCTCGTGCAGACGGGCTTCGATTTCGCCCAATTCGATTCGATAGCCGCGAATTTTCACCTGATGGTCGATACGCCCCACGTACTCCAGCACGCCATCGCGGCGGCGACGCGCAAGGTCGCCCGTGCGGTACAAACGCGCTCCGGCTGCGCCGAACGGGTCCGGCACGAACACCTGGGCAGTGCGCAACGGATCACTGACGTAACCGCGTCCCACACCGATGCCGGCCACGCACAGTTCGCCCACCGCGCCTTGCGGCACCAGTTCCAACGCATCATCGAGCAGGTACAAACGGTTGTTGTCGGTGGGCGTGCCGATGGGCAAGTAAGTACCACGGGTCGATGCCTGGTCGATGCGGAAGAACGCCACGTCGTCGGAGCATTCCGCCGGGCCATACGCATTGACCAAGCCGATGTCCGGGTAACGCGACAGCCATTGGTGCGCCAGTTCCGGCGGCATGGCTTCACCGGTGGGCAGCATCCAGCGCAACCCCTCGAGGCCGATGTGTTCGTTCGCCAACATGCCTTGAATCAGCGACGGCACACTCTCCAGCAGCGTGATGCCCTGGGACCGTACATGTGCCAGCAAGCCTTGCGGATCATGGGCGATACTGTTCGGCACGATATCCACCCGCGCCCCGAACAGCGGCGCGGCGAGGAATTGCCAGACCGAAATATCGAAGCTTTGCGAAGCAGTCTGGGCGATGACGTCCTGCTCGCTCAGGTGCAGGTACGGCAGCTTGCTCAACTGGTTGTTGAGCATCCCGCGCTGTTCGATCATCACGCCCTTCGGCAGGCCGGTGGAACCCGAGGTGTAGATCACATAGGCAAGATTGTCCGGGGCGCTGTAGATCCCGGGATTGGCGTCCGATCCCATTACCTCGTCCCACACCAGTAACGTTGGCCGCCCGGCGCAGGAGAACGCTTCCAGCAGCGCCAGGGCCTGGTCACGACAGGCCTCGGTACACACCAGCAGCGGCGTGCGGCTCAGTTCGATGATCCGGCTCAAACGCTGAGTCGGCAGGCCGGGGTCCAGCGGCAGATAACCAGCGCCGGCCTTGAAACTGCCGATAATCATGCCAAGCAAATCGAGGCCGCGTTCGGCCAGCAAAGCCACCGGCTGATCCAGCCCGACACCCGCCGCGACCAAGGCATGCCCCAGGCCGTTGCCGCGACGGTTCAGTTGGGCATAGGTCCATTGCCGGTCCAGGCAACTGGCGACAATCCGCTGCGGGTGCTCGGCCACCTGAGCTTCAAACAGCTCGACATAGCTGCACTCCAGCGGATACTCACGCGCGCTCTGGTTGCAACCGTGCACCAGGAACTCGCGTTCCTGCTCGCCAATCAGCGGCAGGTCGGCCATGTCGCCATGCAAACCCTGAACCAGTGCCAGCAACAGGCGCTTGAATTCGCCGAGCATGCCTTGCACCGTGCTTTCATCAAAGTAGCGCTGATCATAGGAGAGGTGCAGGCCCAGATCATCGCCGGGATAACACACGGCCGTCAGCGGGAAGTTAGTGTGGGTCCGGCCGGAATCCGAGGTCGCGTTCAGGCTTTGTGCACGGTCCAGCACCGAGACTTCCACCGGGGCATTCTCAAACACGAACAGGCTGTCAAACAGCGGCTGGCCCTTGGGCAGTTCGCTGTGTTCCTGCAGGGTCACCAGCGGCAGGTATTCGTACTCGCGCAGTTGCATATTGCTGTCGAGCAGGCCACTCAGCCAGTGACGCACGCTGCAGGGCTGCCCCTCCTCGGGCAACTTGACCCGAAGAGCGATGCTGTTGATAAACAGACCCACCGTGCGCTGCATCTCGGGCATGTCCACCGGGCGTCCGGCGACGGTGACGCCGAACACCACGTCACGCTCGCCGCTCAAGCGCCGCAGCACCAGCGCCCAGGCCGCCTGGGCGAAGGTATTGACGGTCAACTGGTGCGCCTGCGCCAGTTCACGCAATTGCGCGCCGTCGCGTACATCGAGCCGCGTGTAGCAGTCACCGACCAACATGCCACCGCTGTGACCGGCGTGTTCGCGCAGGAACGGACGGTCGCTGGGGATCGGCGTGGTGCGCTCGAAGCCGCGCAGGTTCTGTTGCCACCACTGCCGCGCCTCGTTCATATTCTGGCGTTGCAGCCAGGCGATGTAATCGCGGTAGCGTGGCGGCGCCGCGAGTTGTGCCTCGCGCCCCTCGCCCAGGGCCATGTAGATGTCGAAGAAATCGTTCATCAACAATGAACGGCACCAGGCATCGATCAGGATGTGGTGATTGCTCATCATGAACCAGTAGCGCGCCGCGCCGACCCGGATCAGGCGCAGGTGGAACGGTGCCTGGTTGAGCAGATCGAAACCGGCCTCGCGCTCGCTTTTGAGCAAGGCTTGCAAACGTGGCTCCTGCTCGTTTTGCGCAATCGTGCTCCAGTCCAGGTATTCGATCGGCGTGCTGCCGGGTTTGTGGATCACCTGCAACATGTCCTCGCCGACATTCCAGCAAAACGACGCGCGCAACGCTTCATGACGGGCGATCACGGTTTTCCAGGCCAGGGCGAAGCGCTCGGGGTCCAGCTCGCTGTTGATGCGATAACGATCTTGCATGTAGTAAAGACCGGTGCCCGGTTCCAGCAGGGTGTGCAACAGCAGGCCTTCCTGCATCGGCGTCAATGGATATACGTCTTCGATGGCGCTGGCCGGCACCGGCAAGGCATCGAGTTGCGGTTGGGTCAGGCGCGCCAGCGGGAAATCCGACGGTGTGAGACCGCCCGCATCATCCCCCAGGCAATGAGCGATCAGGCTCTGCAATTCGTCGAGGTAGGCGTCCGCCAGTTCACTGATGGTCTGGTGATCGTGGCGCTCGCGACTGAAGGTCCAGCGCAGCAGCAGTTCACCGCCGTAGACCTGACTGTCGACGCTCAGCGCGTTAGGCAATGGTGCATCCAGGTCATGCGCCGGGCCTGCGGACTGCTCCAGCGGGTGGAACAAGGCGTCGCGATCAAAACTCTGGTCGAACTGGCCAAGGTAGTTAAACGTGATCGACGCGCTGGGCAGCGCCGCCATGGCCTGGCGGCACTGATCGTCCGCCAGGTAGCGCAGCACGCCGTAGCCCAGGCCCTTATGGGGCACCGCGCGCAGTTGTTCCTTGATGGCCTTGATCGACGCGCCCTGCCCGGCTGCATCCTCGATCCGCACGGGCGTCAGCTGGAGCGGATAGGCGCTGGTAAACCAACCGACGCTGCGTGTCAGGTCAATCTCGTCAAACAGGCTTTCGCGGCCATGAGCTTCCAATTGAATCAACGCCGATGCGTGGCCGCTCCAGCGGCACAGCACACGGGCCAGCGCCGTCAACAGCAGGTCGTTGACCTGGGTGCGATAGGCGCTCGGCGCCTGTTGCAACAGTTGCCGGGTACGATCAGCGTCCAGCCGCACGCTGATCGTTTCGGCATCGCGAACACGCAGCGCACCTTGGGCACGGTCCACCGGCAGTTCAACCTTCGCACCGGCCAATTGCGCCTGCCATACGCTGAGTTCCTCACGCAGGGATTCGCTGCTGGCATAGGCTTGCAAACGCGCCGCCCAGTCGCGCAGGGCGCTGGTCTTGGCCGGTAAGCTGAGCGATTGACCGTCGCTCAATTGACGATAAGCCTGTTGCAGATCCTCCAGCAGCACCCGCCACGACACGCCATCCACCACCAGGTGATGGATCACGATCAACAGGCGTTGCTCGCCCAGCGGCCCGTCCACCAGCAAGGCACGCAACAGCCGGCCCTGCTCCAGATCAAGGCTGCGCTGGGCATCGGCGAAGAGTGCAGCGGACTGCTCCATGTCCGTTACCTGAGCCAGCCATAACACAGCATCTTCCGACACCGGCAAATAATTGGCCTGCCATTGTCCCTCGTGGCGGGTGAAGCTCAGGCGTAACCCATCGTGATGCGCCAATACCGCGAGCAGCGCCTGTTCCAGCCGCCGTGGATCCAGGGCCTGCACCGGCGCCAGCAATAACGCCTGGTTCCAGTGATGACGGGCCGGGATTTCGCTGTCGAAAAACCACTGCTGAATCGGTGTCAGCCTCGAAGGGCCGCTCAGCACGCCTTGCTCGGCGCTGACCTGTTCGCTGCGACGGGCGACCGCCGCCAAGGCCTCCACGGTCTGATGCTGGAACAGGTCGCGGGGGCTGAAATGAATCCCCGCCTGGCGCGCACGGCTGACCACCTGGATCGACAGGATCGAATCGCCGCCAAGTTCAAAGAAGTTGTCGTGCAGACCGACCTGTTGCACGTTGAGCACCGCGCACCAGATGGCCGCCAGGGTTAGTTGCAGTTCGTTGCCCGGCGCCACGAATGGCTGACGATTGGCTTCCGGGTCCGGCTGCGGCAAGGCGCGGCGGTCGAGTTTGCCGTTGGCGGTCAACGGCATACTGTCCAGCACCATCAAGTGAGCAGGCACCATGTAGTCGGGCAATTGCGCTTTCAGATGCGTCTTGAGCGCATCGCGCAAGACCCCGGGATCTGTTTCATCGCTGACCAGATACGCTACCAATTGCTTGCCGCTGGGGGCATCCAGCGCCAACACCACGGCTTCGCGCACCGCCTCGTGTTCCAGCAGACGGGTTTCGATTTCGCCCAGTTCGATACGAAAGCCGCGAATCTTCACCTGCTGGTCGATCCGGCCCAGGTATTCCACCAGGCCATCGGCACGCTGGCGCACCAGGTCGCCGGTGCGGTAAAGCCGCCCGCCGCTGGCAAACGGATCAGCCACAAAGCGCTCCGCCGTCAGCCCCGCACGCTGGTGGTAACCCTGGGCCAGACCGGCGCCGCCGACGTACAGTTCACCGCTCGCGCCTGGTGGCACCAACGCCAGGTCGGCGTCGAGAATATAAGCGACACGAGCCCCGACGATGCTGCCAATCGGCACGCTGCCAGCGCCCTCTTCCAACTGATCCGGAGCCAAGCTGGCCAGCGGCATGACCACGGTTTCGGTCGGGCCGTAGGCGTTGAAAAACACTGCCGGCTGGAACGCCTCGCGAATGCGCTGCAGATGCTCGCCGGTCAAGGCTTCGCCCCCGGTGATGCACATACGCACCGGCAAGGTCTGCTGTCGGGTGGCGAGCCATTGCGCCAACTGGCTGCCGTAACTGGGGGTAAAGCCGAGAATGGTGATGCGATGTCGGCGAATCAGCCCGCACATTTCTTGCGCATCCCATTGGCCCTGGGCCCGCAATACCACCTGCGCCCCGGCGAGCAGCGGCACCAGCAGACGTTCGGTGGCCGCGTCGAAATTGATTGAATAGAAGTGCAGCTCGCAATCGTCGGGGCGCATGCCGAAACGTCGGATCACCGCTTGGCAATGCATGGCGATTTCGCCGTGGGCCACCACCACGCCCTTGGGCTTGCCGGTGGAGCCGGAGGTGTAGATCAAGTACGCCTGATGCTGCGCATCGCTGATAAACGGCGGCTCACTGGCCGGATAATCCGCCAGCGCCGGCCCGTCCTCTTCCAGGCACCAACGGCTCACGTCAAGCGGCAAGTCACCCAGGGCGTCGAACATTGCCCGGTCACTGAGCAACAGGCGGATGCCGCTGTCCTCGATCATGTAGCGCAGACGCTCCAGCGGGTATTCCGGGTCCAGCGGTACATAGGCGCCACCCGCCTTGAGAATCGCCAGCAAACCAACGACCATTTCCAACGAGCGGGGCAATGCCAGGCCGACACGCACCTGCGGTCCAACCCCACATTCACGCAGTTTCCAGGCCAGGCGGTTGACGCGGCTGTTCAGCTCACCATAGCTCAGGGTCAGATCGCCGAAGGTCAGCGCCGGCGCATCGGCACGGGCCAGGACCTGTGCGTTGAATAGCTGATGAATGCACTGGTCGAGACGCTGCTCGCCCGCCTCGGCCCGAAGACTGTCTTGCAGTGCTCGTTGTTCACCCGCCGCCAGCAGCGGCAGTTCACTCAAGCGTTGCTGTGGATCGGCGATCAGTGCTTGCAGCAAGTTGCGCCAATGGCCTGCCATGCGCGCAATGCGCGGTTCGTCGAACAGATCGGTGCTGTATGTCAGGCAGCAACCCAACCGATGATCAAGGTCGGTGACTTCCAGGTTGAGGTCGAACTTAGTCGCGCGGGCGTCGTTGGCCAGGTACTCGACGCTCATGCCGGCAAGCTGACGGCGTTGCTGGAACTCCCAGCGCTGCACGTTGCACATCACCTGGAACAGCGGGTTGTAAGCGGCGCTGCGCGGCGGTTGCAGGGCCTCCACCAGATGATCGAAGGGCAAATCCTGATGCGACTGGCCTTCGATCACGGTGTGACGGACCTGCTCGAACAATTCACCGACACGCATCTGACCGTCAAGCCGGCAACGCAGGACCTGAGTGTTGAGAAACGCACCGATCAGCCCTTCACTTTCCGGGCGAATACGGTTGGCCACCGGTGCGCCAATGCGCACGTCGGTCTGGCCGCTGTAGCGGTAGAGCAACACCGCCAGGGTCGCGGTCATGGTCATGAACAACGTCAGACCACGCTCGGCATTGAACGCACGTACGCGGGTAGCGAGTTCATCGCTCAGGTCAAAGCGATACAACCCGCCCTGATGGCTTTGCACTGCCGGGCGCGGACGGTCACTTGGCAATTCGAGCAAAGGATGTTCGCTGCCCAGTTGCGCGAGCCAGTAATCCAGCTGGCGTTGACGCTCGCCGGACTCCAGCCACTGGCGCTGCCACACGCTGTAATCCAGATACTGCACCGGCAACGGGGCCAGGGGCGAGTCGCGCTCGTCGATAAAGGCTTCGTACAACGCGCTGAGTTCACGGGCAAAGATGTCCATGGCCCAACCTTCGGTGACGATGTGGTGCAGGGTCAGCACCAGGTAATGTTCCTGTTCACCAGCCTTGACCAGGCAAGCACGCAGCAATGGGCCGGTTTCCAGGTTGAACGGGGTGTGAGCTTCGCGGTCGGCCAACTGCTGCAAGCGTTGCTGCCGAGCGGCGCCGTCCAGGGCGGAAAAATCCTCCCAGTCCATGCGGACGCCGGATTGCGCGGCGACCTGCTGCCGCGCCACGCCATCGACGCTCGGGAACGTGGTACGCAGGGTTTCATGGCGCATGATCAAGGCTTGCAATGCCGCCTCAAAGCGCCCGATATCCAGGACACCGCGCAGTCGCGCCATGCCGCCGACGTTATAGGCCGGGCTGTCCGGTTCCAGCTGCCAGAGGAACCACATGCGCTGCTGCGAATAGGACAGCGGCACCGGCTGACTGCGGTCGACCGTGCCAATCAGGCTTTGCTGGTTACGTTGCCCGCCAGCCTGAATCAGTCGCACCTGCTCAGCAAAATCAGCCAGTTCGCTGGCCTCAAACAAGGTGCGCAACGGCAGCTCGACGTCACAGGCCTGACGCGTGCGCGAGATAATCTGCGTGGCCAGCAGCGAGTGACCGCCCAGCGCGAAGAAATCGTCACGCAGACCAATGCGCGCAAGGCCCAACACGTCGCGCCAGATTCCGGCAATCTGCTGTTGCAGGGCAGTTTGCGGCTCGACATGTTCACGCACCTGCCACACCGGCTCCGGCAAGGCACGGCGATCCAGCTTGCCGCTGGGACTCAGGGGCATCACGTCCAGGCGTATCAACTGCGCGGGGACCATGTACTCCGGTAACTCGGTGGCCAGGGTGGCTTGTATGCTCTGTTCGTCCAACTCGCCACAGGCGCTGTAATACCCGATCAACTGCGCACCGACGGCGGTTTCGCGCACCAGCACCACGGCTTGGGCGATACCCGCCTGGGCCAGCAAGCGCGCTTCGATTTCCTCCGGTTCAACCCGAAAACCGCGCAACTTGACCTGCTGATCCAGGCGCCCCAGATACTCCAGTACACCGTCAGCCCCCCAGCGCACGCGGTCACCCGTGCGGTACAGACGTGTACCCGCCGCGCCCGACGGGTCGGCGACAAAACGCTCCGCGGTCAGCGCGGCACGCCCCAGATAGCCCCGCGCCAACCCTGTCCCGCCGATACACAGTTCACCGGGCACGCCGCTGGGCAGCGGATTGAGCTGCTCGTCCAGCACCCGGCAAATCACGTTGCCCAACGGCCGGCCAATCGGCGAGCGCTCGCCGTCTTTGTGACGGCATTGCCAATGGGTGACGTTGATCGCGGTTTCGGTCGGGCCATAACGGTTATGCAACTGTACCGCCGGCAGCCGCGCCAACACACGATTGCGCAACTCGGCGGGCAAGGCTTCACCGCCCGAGAACAGGCGACGCAGGCTGGTGCATTCGGCAACCAGCGGCTCTTCGATAAACAGCTGCAGCAGCGGCGGCACAAAGTGCAGCGTGGTCACAGCGTGTTCCTGCACCAGACGTGCAATGCGATGCGGATCGCGATGCTCGCCAGGGCCAGCCAGGACCAGGCGACAACCGGTGATCAGCGGCCAGAAACATTCCCACACCGACACGTCGAAACTGATCGGGGCCTTTTGCAGCAGCACATCGGTCTCATCCAGTTGATAGGTGGCCTGCATCCACTGCAAACGTTCCGCCAATGCCGCATGGGTATTGCCCACGCCCTTGGGTTGGCCGGTGGAGCCAGAGGTGTAGATCACGTAGGCGAGATTGTCGCCATTGAGGTGCAGGCCCGGCGCTTGAGTGGGCCAGTTATCGAGTTTGAGGCTGTCCATGGCAATCACGCAGACGCCTTCGGCAACCGGCAGTTGCTCCAGCAACGAAGACTGCGTCAACAGCAAGTGCGCGCCGCTGTCCTTAAGCATGTATGCCAGGCGTTCACGCGGGTAATCCGGGTCCAGCGGCACGTAGGCACCGCCCGCCTTGAGGATCGCCAACAAACCGATCACCAGTTGCGGTGAACGCTCGGCGGCGATGGCTACGCACACATCGGGGCCGACGCCCTTGTCCCGCAGATAATGCGCCAGGCGGTTGGCCTGGCTGTGCAGTTGCGCATAGGTCAAGCTGCCGTCCTGCCAGACCAGCGCGGTGCGCTCGCAGGTCTGCCGGTTGAGCTGCTCCGGCAACCAGGCTTGCGCGGGCTGGCACGCTGCTTGACCCCATTGGCGTTGCTGGGCCTGCTCATCGGCATTCAGCAGGTTCACATCACCAATGGCCTGTTGCGGTTGTGCGCAGATAGCCTGCAGCAGGTTGACCAAGTGCTGGGCCATACGCTCGATCGAAGCAGCGTCGAACAGTTCATCGGCGTAGTCGAAGGACAGGCTCAAGCGTCCGTTGCGATCTTCTTCGCTGTGCAGCTGCAGGTCGAATTTGGCTTCACGGCTGTGCCACGGCAGCTCGTCCGCGAGCAAACCGGGCAAGCGGCGCAAGGCGCCGAGGTCACGCTGCTGGTGGTTGAACATGACCTGGAACAAGCCGTGCTCACGGGCGCTCGGCAAAGCTTCCAGCAGTTGCTCAAATGGCAGGTCCTGATGCGCTTGCGCATCCAACGCGGCCTGACGGGTCGCCGCCAGCAATTGACTGAACGGCAGGCGTGCGCCCAGCTCAGCGCGCATCACCAACGTATTGATAAAGAAGCCGATCAGGCCCTGGATTTCATGGCGTGGACGGTTGGCGTTGGGCACGCCGACACGGATCTCACGCTGGCCGCTGTAGCGATGCAGCAAGCTTTGGAACGCCGCCAGCAACAGCATGAACGGCGTGCTTTCATGGGCCTGGGCGGTCTGGCGAATGGCTTCTCCCAAGCTCGCGTCCAGACGCACGCTGTAACGCGACGCACTGCGCCGTTGCTGGACCGAACGTGGATGATCGGTGGCCAGACTCAAAACCGGATGTTCGTCACCCAACTGCTGCGTCCAGTAGGCCAACTGGCGCTGCCCCTCGCCTTCGGCCAGCCATTGGCGCTGCCAACTGGCGTAGTCGGCGTACTGCAGGGTCAGCGCCGGTAATGCAACGCTCTGACCTTGGGCAGCCGCTGCGTAAAGGCGCGAAAATTCGTCGATCAGCACATTCAGCGACCAACCGTCGGCGATGATGTGGTGCATCGTCACCAGCAGTTGGTGCTCATCCTCGTTCAGGCGCAGCAAGGTGACCCTGAACAGCGGCCCTTTTTCCAGATCGAAGCCGGTGCGGGCCTGGTCTTCACGCAGTTGTCGGGCACGGGCTTCGCGCTCGTTCTCAGGCAAATCGCCAAGGTCGATGACTTGCAGATCAACCTTCCGCTGAGCATCCACGCGCTGGAAGGCCTGGCCATCACGCTCATAGAAGCGCGTGCGCAGGGCTTCATGACGTTGGACCAACTGCTGAAAGCTGCTACGCACAGCCTCTTCATCAAGCTCGCCGCGCAGGCGCAACGCGCCGGGAATGGTGTAGGCACTGCTCCGTGGGTCGAGTTGCCAGGTAATCCACAGACGGTTTTGGGCCAGGGACTGCGGCAGATCCTCCTGGCGCGAGAGCGTCTGGATCGAGCCCTGGACCACACCGCCGGCCTCCTGCAATTGCTCGACACAGGCGGCGAACGCAGCGAGTGTCGGAGCCTCGAACAACAGGCGCAGATTGAGTTCCAGGCCCAGGGTTTCGCGCAGGCGGGCAACCACTTGGGTGGCGCTGATGGAGTTGCCACCCAGCAGGAAGAAGTGATCGTCAGCGGCCACGCTCGCCAACTGCAACTGTTCGCACCAGATCGCGGCGATCCGGCTTTGCAGTTCGCCCACCAGCGCAGCGGCATCAGCCTGCACGTTCAACTCAGGGAACTGTGCGTAGCTGTCGAGGCTGCCATCGGCCAACCGCTTGCGGCAAGCCGAACGCTGGACCTTGCCACTGGAGGTTTTCGGCAACGCGCCGGGGTTGAGCAACACCACCACGCTCGGCGCTTCTTGATAGGCCTCGGCCACGGCTTGGCGAATGGCTCTGACCAGGGCTTCGGGCGGCAGGATTTTCTGTACGCTGCGGCTGATTTCCGCCGCAATGCCGATGCCTTCCAAGCCTTGGTCGTTAACCGCGAACGCCGCGACCCGACCCTTGCGCACCGCCTCGACTTGACGCTCGATGGTTTGCTCGAGGTCCTGTGGATAGAGGTTGTGGCCCCGTACGATCAGCAAGTCTTTCAAGCGCCCGGTGATAAACACCTCACCCTGGCGGATAAACCCCAGGTCACCGGTGCGCAGCCAAGTGCGGCCCTGATGCTGGACGAACGTGGTGGCACTCGCTTCGGGATTGCGCCAGTAACCCTGGGCGATACTCGGCCCGCTGGCCCAGATCTCACCGACGGTGCTGTCCGCCAATTCGCTGAGCGTCTGGGGATCGGCAATCAGCACCGCGTGCTCGGGCTGGCTGGTGCCGCAACTCATGATCGCGCGGCCCTGCCCTGGCTCGGCACGGTTGGCGGCCAAGGCTTGATCATCCAGGCGCAAGGCCGGGATGCCTTGGCCGCGCTGCCCTCCGGCAACAAACAAGGTCGCTTCGGCCAAGCCGTAGGAGGCGAAGAAATTCTCGGCCGTGAAACCGCAGGTGGCAAACTTCTCGGCGAAGCGTTCCAGGGTGTCCAGACGAATCGGTTCAGAACCGGAATAAGCTACGCGCCAATGGCTCAAGTCCAGGCGCTCCAAGGCCGCGTCACTGATCCGCTCGCTGCACAGACGGTAAGCGAAATCCGGCCCGCCACTGATGGTGCCGCCGTATTGGCTGATCGCTTCCAGCCAGCGCAATGGCCGGGCGAGGAAATACGCCGGCGACATCAACACACAAGGCACACCACTGAAAATCGGCTGCAACAAGCCGCCGATCAGTCCCATGTCGTGGTACAGCGGCAGCCAGCTGACGATCACGTCATCGGGGTTCAGGTCGATACCAAAACCACGACGGATCAGCAATTCGTTGGCCACCAGGTTGCCGTGGCTGACTTGCACACCTTTGGGCAAGGCGGTGGAACCGGAGGTGTATTGCAGGAAGGCAATATCATCGTCCTGCAGGTTCGGGGCGAGCCAGCTTTCTGCAATCGCGCTATTCAGGTCGTCGACACACAGCAACGGCGGCGCTTCATCGATCTGTGCCAGCGCGTCACGCAAGCTCGTACTGGTCAGCAACAGCCGCGGTTCGGCATCGGCGATGATCGACAGCAACCGTTCCTGATGATGGCGCCGGCTGGACTCCGGCGGATAGGCCGGCACCGCGATCACGCCCGCATACAGGCAACCGAAAAATGCCGCGACGTAATCCGGACCGCTCGGAAACAACAGCACAGCGCGGTCGCCCGACTCAGCCGAAGCCTGCAAGGCGGCAGCGATGGTACGGGCACGCAGGTCCAGCTCGCGATAGCTGAGCACGACGCTTTGCTCGACAGATTCGGCCAAAAAGCGCAGCGCCACTTGATCCGGGGTCTGCGCAGCACGCTGTTGCAGAGACTGGACCAGCGTGCGGGGAAGTTCGAAGGCGTCCATCATGAAGGGTTCCTGCCTGAAATCGGCTTACGGGGAAATCGGGGATAGAAGACGAAGGCGCGCAGGCGACGAACTGATCAGCCGGTCGCTCGCGGTTGCGGCAAGCCTCGCTCGCGCAAGACGTGGACCAGTTCGAATGCCCACAAACCACCCAGGTTGTGACCGAACAAGGCATGTGGGGCGCCCAGCTCGGCGCTGATTTCGCGATAGAAACCCATGTCGCCCTCCTCCGGGTGCAAATCCTTGGCCGGCAGCTAGCCCGGCCTGTCACCAATGAAAACGGATGGCACCGGCAAATAATTAGTCGCCCGATAGGAGCCTGAGCACAAAGCGACCTGTCTCACAGTTCGCATTCAGACATAAGATTAGTTCGCCTTCTCATTTGACAATAATTATCATTAAGAATAATTTGTTGCCCGATGTGTAGGAGGTCGCAGCACGGATGCCCTCCACTAACCTTATTTGCAGCAAGGTGATTTCCATGACGGAACAAGTCTCCACAAGCAGGTGCGACTCGCCACTCCTCCAGGCTTTCGTTGATAACCGGCTGATCCTGGTCAAGATCGCGGCACGCATTACCGGCTGCCGCTCCCGCGCCGAAGACGTGGTGCAAGACGCCTACTTCAGACTGCAATCAGCACCGCAGATCACCTCCTCGTTCAAGGCACAACTCAGTTATCTGTTCCAGATCGTGCGTAACCTGGCCATCGACCACTACCGCAAGCAGGCGCTTGAGCTGAAGTACTCCGGGACCGAGGAGGAAGGTTTGAATGTAGTCATTCACGGCGCATCACCTGAAACCTCGCATATCAACTTTTCCACCCTGGAAAACATCGCCGACGCGCTGACCGAACTGCCCCAACGAACCCGCTATGCGTTTGAGATGTACCGTTTGCACGGTGTACCGCAGAAGGACATCGCCAAGGAACTGGGGGTTTCGCCGACCCTGGTGAACTTCATGATTCGCGATGCGCTGGTGCACTGCCGCAAGGTTTCCGGGACGCACAGCGATACCTTTGCGCGGCGCGTTTGAGCACGCGCGCGGTACAGCAGAGTTGTTGGGGAGTGAGCCGAGGTTAAAGATGCGGGGGTGGCAGTTAGATAATTGGCAGGTTTGGAAACCGCCCCTCACCCTAACCCTCTCCCCAAAGGAGAGAGGGGACTGACTGAAGTGTGCTGAGAAAATGGGCGACCTGAACAACCGTTTTGATTATGGATTCAACGCCGATCTGTCAGGTCGCCGTAAACCGCCGATATCCCCCGATCAGTCCCCTCTCCCTCCGGGAGAGGGTTAAGGTGAGGGGCGCTTTCCAAACCTGCCAATTATCTTACGGCCAACGCCGCCTTTTTTAAGCTCGACAGCTCCCACAAGGATTTCACCCGCTGGCAGATCTTCAGCTCTCGACAGCTCGGTATCAGCCAAATGCGACTTTTTTTCAAAGACCCTGGAAAGACTGGCGCTTACAGGCCCCCTCACACCAACCCGCACCGATCAAAAAAGCGTTCGCGCCCAAGCACCATCAACGCCGCACGCTTGTGGGGGAAATCGAACTCTTTCTCGCAGTGAAAGCACTGATTCTGCATGTAGCGGATCATTTTGGCGTTATCGGCACGCGGCTCGGCCACCACGCGCTGGGTGCGCGGGTCGTCGAGAAACAGATAGTGCGCCAGCGCCGCCAACCAGCTGGCGACCTTGTGCGGTCCCCGGTGATGTTCCTCTCCAACCAACATGTGAATGCCTCGGTCATAATCCGCCACGTCATAGAACGGTGCGATCCGATCTTCCTTGGCCCAATAGGCCTCGAAGTAGGCAAACGGTTCATCATCGAAACAACCGATCAGAGTCAGGCAATGCGGGTCGGCGTCGAGCCTCTCCAGGTATTCACGGTGCTGTTCCAGACTGCCGCTTTCCTGCCAGAAATTCGCCACGCGGGCGCTGTTCTGCCAGCGATTGAAACGGGCCAGATCAACCTCCACCTCAAGCGTGCGCAATGACACCCAGGCACCCAGGCGCGCGTCAAAACGGCGATAGACTTCGCCACGCGGCTTGGGCGCGCGAACGGGATGACGTTTGCCGGCGCTGACGATCATCTGTTGCGGGTAGCCGTTGTTGCAGGGTTGGCCCAGCCAGGGCTGCGGCAATTGCCAGAACAGCGTGCGCTCGCTGCGGAACTGGCCAGCAACGTCAGTCGCGACCAGCAAGCCGCTGCGCAGTGCATCGTCAGGCGCGTGCTCGAGATGCCAGGTCAGTTGCTGGCGCTCGGGCTGCCGGGCGAACAGCCAATAACAGGCTGCCCACACGGCACGCGCAGCCGGCACCTCACCCGGCGTGAGCAAGTGCAGTTGCAACGTATCGCCGTGTTCCAGGTGTAGACGTAACAGCGGCTGACCCGCAAGGGTCAGGGTCAGGCGGTTGTCGCTTTCATCGGCGTTCAGGGCGGGCCCCGTCGGCAGCGGCAGGACGGACAAAGCGTTGAGATTGGGCATGAAGGGGGCTCACAGGAATCGTCGACAGTTAGACGAAGTGACGTGAGCCAACGGGAAAAATTTAAGCCCGAGCTGCCTCGCTCATGGCACGGCAGGCACAGGCCTGACGTCAATTCGGTAAGGTTCGAAGATCTTCAGCAACTCGCCACTGTCGCGCAGGTCCGAGAGCAAGCCGGCAAATGCCGCACCGCTGATGGGGGCCTTGGGGCGGATCAGGGCGTAGTGGCGATAGATCTGATCAATTCGCTCCGATACCAGGAATTTCCCGGCGATATCGAGGTTGTACACCAGGAAATCGCTGAGGTAAGAGCGCGTCACTAATGCGATATCGGCGCGGCCACGGGCGACCATCAGCAAGTTACTGTCATGGGAATAGGTCAACGTGGCATTGAACTGACGCGCCATGTTCTTGGGATCGGGGTTGAAGTCGGCAAAGGCATAGTGATAACCGCTGAACACTGCCAGGCGCTTGCCGGAAAGATCGGCGAAATACGACTGCTCACGACCGGGCGCACGCAGGGCGACAAAGACTTCCGCATCCTCCAGGCCCATATCGACTGCTGTATGAGGAATATCCTGCCAACCCCACTGCGGGTTTTCGAAGATCGCCATGTCGACCCGGCCCTGCTGGAAATCACGGAAACGCCGGGGAATCGAGGTCGGCACCAGCACAAACCGGTAGGCGGTTTGTCGACGATTCAATACCTCCACCAACTGCGGCAGTAAGCCGGTGTCTGCGCCCTGCTCCGGACGCACGGTATAAGGCGGAAAATGCGCGGCACCAATCCTTACCAGTTGCGCCGCCGAAACCGGCAGTTGCCAGAGCATGCCCATCGCCAACAATGAAAGTCCCGCAGCCAGCCGCAATGGCGAAAACATCAAGGCACACACCGTTCAAAACTGTAATCTCGCTAAGCTAGGCGTTTTCACCTGGCGAGACAACTTTATCCCTGACAATTAATCGCTTGCGCGGGGTCTCTAGTCGGACTTCAGGAGCAGTAGCAATGCCTGGTCAGCCAGTTGCTCCAGAGTCATGCTGCCTTGGGCGCGGAACCACGTGGTGGTCCAGGATAAGGCGCCGGTTAGAAAACGCCGGGTGATAAACACATCGCCCTTGATATACCCGGCCTGCCGGGCTTCACCGAGGACCTGCAACCAGATGTCTTCATAGACATCACGCAGCGCCAGCACCTGGGCCTGGCCTTCGGCCGACAGCGAGCGCCATTCGTAGACCAGCACCGCCATCGCTTCGCCGCTGCCGCCCATGATCGACTGCAATTCGCAGCGAATCAGCGCCAGCACGCGCTCACGCACGTTACCGGCCTCTGCGAGGGCGGCGCGCATCAGCGCGGTGTTGTAAAGAATGGTTTCCTCCATCACCGCCCGCAGGATTTCATCCTTGCTCTTGAAGTGGTGAAAAATACTCCCGGACTGAATTCCCACCGCACTGGCCAGATCACGCACCGTGGTGCGCTCAAAACCTTTGTTGCGAAACAGGTGAGCCGCGGTTTGCAGCAACTTGCCCCGGGCACTCTCGGGGTCGGTCAGTTGCCCACCGTCCACCATGCCGCGCATTACCAGCAGGGCTTTTTGCTCATCCATGCTGCTCTCCTCAACTACTTTGATTGCGTCATGGCCGGCAATTTAGGCCGTGACGGCCACCCAAGCAAGCGCTTGGGTAAAAGTTACCAGCATCGTTTACAAACCAAGCGCTTGCTTGGTAGTCTCCAGCCAGCGATTTCAGAGAAGGACTTCTCATGCACAAGACCGTTCGTATCGGCTGCGCCAGTGCATTCTGGGGCGACACCTGTACCGCCGCCGCACAGTTGGTGCAGGGCGGCGCGCTGGACTATCTGGTGTTCGATTACCTGGCGGAAGTCACGATGTCGATTCTCGCTGGAGCACGAATGAAGGATCCCCAGGCCGGCTACGCCACGGATTTCATCGAAGTCCTCGCACCGCTGCTGGCCGACATCCAGCGCCAGGGCATTCGCGTGATCAGCAACGCCGGCGGCATCAACCCGCAAGCCTGCGCCGCCGCGCTGCAAGCCGCCTGCGACCAGGCGCAGATCCCGCTGAAAATCGCCGTGTTGCTGGGCGACGACCTGCAACCGCAGCTCAAACAGCTACAAGGCGCTACCGATATGTTCAGCGGCGCACCTCTGCCACCGATGTGCGTTTCCATCAACGCCTACCTGGGCGCGCCGGGCATCGTCCAGGCGCTGCAACTGGGCGCCGATATCGTGATCACCGGCCGCGTGGTCGACAGCGCCGTGGTCAGCGCCGCCCTGGTGCATGAATTCAACTGGTCATGGCAAGACTATGACCGGTTGGCCCAGGCCGCGTTGGCCGGCCATATCATCGAATGTGGCGCCCAGTGCACCGGCGGCAATTTCACTGATTGGCGCGACGTGCCGGATTACGAACACATCGGTTTTCCGATTGTCGAGGTGGGGGCCGACGGGCACTTCAGCGTTACCAAAGTCGACGGCAGCGGCGGGCTGATCAGCGAGCTGAGCGTCGCTGAACAACTGTTGTATGAAATCGGCGACCCACGCGCTTATCTGCTACCGGATGTGATCTGCGACTTCAGTCAAGTCCAGCTGCAACAACAGGGCGAACACCAGGTGCGCCTGCACGGCGCGAAAGGCTTGCCGCCCACCGGCCAATACAAGGTCAGCGCGACGTACCCCGATGGTTTTCGCTGCACCGCCAGTTGCCTGCTGGCCGGCATCGACGCGGTAGCCAAGGCCGAGCGGGTCAGCCAGGCGATCATCAACAAGACGTCGGCACTGTTCAGCCAGCGCGGCTGGGCGCCCTACTCCGAGGTCAATATCGAACTGCTGGGCAGCGAAGCCACCTACGGCGCCCACGGCCGACGCCAGGATTGCCGCGAAGTGGTGCTCAAGCTGGCGGTGCGTCATCCGACTAGACAAGCGCTGCTGCTGTTCGCCCGGGAGATCGCCCAGGCGGCCACCGGCATGGCGCCTGGCCTGACCGGCATTGTCGGGGGCCGACCGACTGTGTATCCGCTGATCCGCTTGTTCTCGTTCCTGATCGACAAGTCCGCGTGCGAATTGAGCGTCGACTTTCAAGGCGAGCGTCACCCGTGTGCGCTGCCTGGGGCGGCGTCCATGCAGACCCCGCACGCGCCGATTGCTCCAGCCAAACCCGAAGGTCGCGCCGACGCCAGCGTGGCGCTGGTGAAACTGGCCGTGGCCCGCTCCGGTGACAAGGGCAACCACAGCAACATCGGGGTGATCGCGCGTCGTCCGGAATACTTGCCGTGGATTGCCGAGGCGTTGACGCCAGAAGTTATCGTCGACTGGATGAGTCACGTTCTCGACCCGGTTCACGGTCGCGTGGAACGTTGGTATCTACCCGGCAGCCACAGCCTGAATTTTCTCCTGGAAAACGCTTTGGGCGGTGGCGGGATCGCCAGCTTGCGCATTGACCCTCAAGGCAAGGCGTTTGCCCAGCAACTGCTGGAAATTCCCATCGCCGTACCGCAACACCTCGCTGATCAACTTAATTAAAGGACGCACGCCGTGGCCTTCGACTCGATCTTCAAAGCCGACCTGTTCCACGAGCAGACCGTGATTGTCACCGGTGGCGGCAGCGGCATCGGCCGCTGCACCGCCCATGAACTGGCGGCGCTCGGCGCCCATGTGGTGCTGGTCGGACGCAAGCCTGAAAAGCTGCAAGACGTCGCGCGGGAAATTACCGAGGATGGCGGTCGTGCCACTTGCCAGGCTTGCGACATTCGCGATGAAGAGGCGGTGAAAGCCCTGGTCAGCCAGATCATTGAAGCGCACGGCCCGATCCATGGGCTGGTGAACAATGCGGGCGGCCAATATCCATCGCCTCTCGCGTCGATCAATCAAAAAGGCTTCGAAACGGTACTGCGCACCAATCTGGTCGGCGGGTTCCTGATGGCGCGGGAAGTGTTCAACCAATCGATGAGTAAACACGGCGGCGCCATCGTCAATATGCTCGCGGACATGTGGGGCGGCATGCCCGGCATGGGTCACTCGGGCGCGGCGCGCTCAGGCATGGACAACTTCACCAAAACTGCCGCATTCGAGTGGGGTTACGCCGGGGTGCGGGTCAACGCGGTGGCGCCGGGCTGGATTGCCTCAAGTGGCATGGACACCTACGAAGGCGCGTTCAAGGCGGTGATCCCGACCCTGCGCGAACACGTACCGCTCAAGCGCATCGGCACCGAATCGGAAGTCAGCGCGGCGATTGTGTTTCTGCTCAGCCCCGCCGCCGCGTTCATCAGCGGCAGCACGTTGCGCATCGACGGTGCCGCCAGCCTCGGTAGCCGCGCCTGGCCGTTGCACAAGGCCCAATCTGCGAACGCTTCCTTTAACGGCTTTCACCGGGCGTACCTGCCGGATGTGCTCAAGGGGGAATAAGTCATGCCGGTCATCGACTCACCACTCGACACCCACAGTGCGCAATTCGCCCGCAACCACGAAGCAATGCGCACCGCCATTGAGCAGTTGCGCCAATTGGAACAAAACCTGTTGAACAAGGCCGCCGAGGCCAAGGTCAAGTTCGAGAAACGCGGGCAATTGCTGCCACGCGAACGCCTCAACCTGTTGCTTGACCCCGGCGCGCCATTTCTCGAACTGGCAAGCCTGGCCGGCTACAAACTGCATGACGACAAGGACGGCAGCACCGCAGGTGGCGGGTTGATCGCCGGGATTGGTTATGTCAGCGGTGTGCGCGTGCTGGTGGTGGCCAACAACAGCGCGATCAAGGGCGGGACCATATCACCTTCGGGCCTGAAAAAATCCCTGCGCCTGCAACAGATCGCCATGGAAAACAAACTGCCGGTGGTGACGCTGGCGGAAAGCGGTGGCGCTAACCTTAATTATGCGGCGGATATTTTCGTCGAAGGCGCGCGCAGTTTTGCCAATCAGGCGCGCATGTCGGCCATGGGCCTGCCGCAAATCACTGTGGTGCATGGTTCGGCCACGGCCGGTGGCGCTTATCAGCCAGGATTGTCGGATTACGTGGTGGTGGTACGCGGCAAGGCCAAGCTGTTTCTCGCCGGCCCTCCGCTGCTCAAGGCCGCCACCGGCGAGGTGGCGACGGATGAAGAACTGGGTGGCGCCGAGATGCACGCGCACGTCGCGGGCACCGCCGAATACCTGGCGGAAAATGATGCAGACGGTGTGCGCATCGTGCGCGAGATTGTCAGCCTGTTGCCGTGGAATGACGCGTTGCCGCTCAACCCTGCGCGCACTTATGCCGAGCCGCTGTACCCGATTGAAGAACTGCTGGGACTGATCCCTGACGATCCGAAACACCCTTACGACGTACGGGAAATCATCGCCCGCGTGGCCGACGCATCCAACTTTCTGGAATTCAAAAGCGAGTTCGATGCCCATACGGTCTGCGGCCACCTGCACATCCAGGGCCGCGCCTGCGGTTTTATCGGCAACAACGGTCCGATCACACCCAAAGGTGCAAGTAAGGCGGCGCAGTTTATCCAGCTGTGCGACCAGAGCCAGACGCCCTTGCTGTTTTTCCACAACACCACCGGTTTTATGGTCGGCACCGAATCAGAACAGCAAGGTGTGATCAAACACGGCGCAAAAATGATCCAGGCGGTAGCCAATGCCCGCGTGCCGAAGCTCACCGTGGTTGTCGGCGGCTCATATGGCGCCGGCAACTACGCCATGTGCGGCCGTGGCCTCGATCCGCGCTTTATCTTCGCCTGGCCCAACAGCCGCACGGCGGTAATGGGCGGTGCCCAGGCCGGCAAGGTGCTGCGGATCGTCACCGAGGCCAAGCAATTGAAGGACGGCGTGGTGCCCGATCCCAAGGTGCTCGACTTGCTCGAGCAGGTCACCGCGCAAAAGCTCGACAGCCAATCCACCGCGTTGTATGGCAGCGCCAATCTGTGGGACGACGGGCTGATTGATCCACGGGACACTCGCACGTTACTGGGTTTCCTGCTGGATATCTGCCACGAAGCGCAGGCGCGACCACTGCAATCCAACAGTTTTGGTATCGCGCGGTTTTAACGATCAGGAGCAGAACAGAAATGATCTTAACCCAGGAACATGAAGCATTGCGTCGCACCGTCCGCACCTTCGTCGAGCGCGAGATCAACCCTCACGTCGACGCCTGGGAGAAAGCCGGGCGCTTTCCGATCCACGAGATTTTCCGCAAGGCCGGCGACCTCGGCCTGCTGGGCATTTCCAAGCCGCAGGCTTTCGGCGGCATGGGCCTGGACTACAGCTACTCGATTGTCGCGGCCGAAGAATTCGGCACCATTCGTTGTGGTGGCATCCCGATGTCCATCGGCGTGCAGACTGACATGTGTACCCCAGCGCTAGCGCGCTTCGGCTCCGACCAACTGCGCGATGAGTTCCTGCGCCCCGCCATCAGCGGCGAACAGGTGGGCTGTATCGGTGTTTCGGAAACCGGCGCCGGTTCCGACGTGGCCGGCCTGAAAACCCATGCCCGCAAGGATGGCGACGATTACGTGATCAACGGCAGCAAAATGTGGATCACCAACTCGCCCAGCGCTGATTTTATCTGCCTGCTGGCGAACACCTCCGACGACAAGCCGCACATCAACAAATCTTTGATCATGGTGCCGATGCACACCCCGGGCGTGAGCGTCAGCCCGGCCCTGGAAAAGCTCGGCATGCACAGCTCGGAGACCGCCCAGGTGTTTTTCGATGACGTGCGGGTGCCCCAGCGCAACCGGATCGGCCAAGAAGGTGCGGGCTTCATGATGCAGATGTTGCAGTTCCAGGAAGAGCGACTGTTCGGCGCCGCCAATATGATCAAGGGCCTGGAATACTGCATCGACAGCACCATCGAGTACTGCAAGGAACGCCAGACCTTCGGCAAGGCGTTGATCGACAACCAGGTGATCCACTTTCGCCTGGCCGAATTGTCCACCGAGATCGAGTGCCTGCGGGCGCTGGTGTACCAGGCTACCGAGCAGTACATCAAAGGCCAGGACGTGACACGACTGGCCTCGATGGCCAAGCTCAAGGCTGGACGCCTGGGCCGGGAAGTCAGCGACAGTTGCCTGCAATACTGGGGCGGCATGGGGTTTATGTGGGACAACCCGGTGGCCCGCGCCTATCGCGATGTGCGCCTGGTGTCGATTGGCGGCGGTGCCGACGAAATCATGCTGGGGATCATCTGCAAACTGATGGGCACGTTGCCGGGGAAAAAGTCGTGATGTGCTGTCAAACGCTGTTGCTGGAGCCCCACAACGGCGTGCTGCACATCACCCTCAATCGTCCGCAGAGCCGCAATGCCATGAGCCTGCAAATGGTCAGTGAGTTGCGCGCCGTGCTGGCGGACGTCGCCTGCGACGATCAGGTGCGGGCGCTGGTGATCAGCGGCGCGGGCGGGCACTTCTCGGCGGGCGGCGATGTAAAGGACATGAGCGGCGCCGCCAGTCACGAGGCGTTGCGTGATTTGAACCGGGTCTTCGGGACGCTGCTGCAAGAGCTCGAAGCGCTGCCGCAGGTGGTGATTGTGGTGCTGCAGGGCGCGGTGCTGGGCGGCGGCCTGGGTCTGGCGTGTGTGAGTGATATCGCGATGGCCGATCATCAAGCGCAGTTCGGTTTGCCGGAAACCAGTCTCGGTCTGCTGCCGGCGCAGATCGCACCGTTTGTGGTCAAGCGTATCGGCCTGACGCAGGCGCGCCGGCTGGCGTTGACCGCAGCGCGGTTTGACGGGGTTGAGGCAGCGCGGCTGGGGCTGGTGCATTTTGTCGAGCAGGATGCGCAGGGATTGGCGCAGCGACTGGATGAGGTGCTGGACCAGGTTTTGCGTTGCGCGCCACGGGCGAATGCGCGAACCAAGGCGTTGCTGCTGGAAAGTCTCGGACAGCCGTTGGGGCCTGTGCTGGATCAGGCGGCGCAGTGGTTTGCCGAGGCGGTAAGTGGGGAGGAAGGGATCGAAGGAACTCGGGCTTTTGTGCACAAGCGCAAGCCGCGCTGGGCTGGATGAAACCTCCATATGTGCCGTTGAAAAAACCCGGCTTCGCGAACGCACTCTCCCCGTAGGAGCGAGCTTGCTCGCGAAGGTCGTTAACGATAACGCGGGAAAACGGGTACTCCACGGTGCCCTCAGGTTCTTCACGAGCAAGCTCGCTCCTACAGGGCGTTATCGCGAACGCGGATCTGTACACCATCAAACAAAGGGGTTCCCAATTGCCCAGTTTCCAGAAAATCCTGATCGCCAACCGCGGTGAAATCGCCTGTCGCATCCAGCGCACCGCCCAGAAACTGGGTTACCGCACCGTAGCGGTATACAGCGATGCCGACGCCAACGCCCTGCATGTACAAATAGCCGACGAAGCCGTCAATATCGGCCCGGCACCTGTACATAGCTCCTACCTGAACATCCCGGCCATCCTTGCAGCCGCGCGCATCAGCGGCGCCGATGCGGTTCATCCCGGCTACGGTTTCCTCTCGGAAAACGCCGGGTTCGCCAGCGCCTGCGCCGACGCCGGGCTGGTATTTATCGGCCCCAGCGCCGCAGCCATCGAGCTGATGGGCAGCAAGCGCCAGTCAAAAATCGCCATGCTCAACGCCGGTGTCCCGTGCATCGCCGGCTATCAAGGCAGCGCGCAGGACGACGCTACGCTGCAACAGGAAGCCGATCGCATCGGCTATCCCCTGATGATCAAGGCCAGCGCCGGCGGCGGCGGACGTGGCATGCGCCTGGTACACAGTGGCGAACACTTGCTGGAACAGTTGCACACCGCGCGCTCCGAGGCCTTGAATGCCTTTGGCAGCGACGAACTGATCCTCGAACAGGCACTGATCGAGCCGCGCCATGTTGAAGTACAGCTGTTCGGCGATGCCCACGGCAACCTGATCCACCTCGGCGAGCGGGACTGTTCCGTACAACGGCGTCATCAGAAAGTCATCGAAGAAGCGCCCTGCCCGGTCATGACCGCAGCACTGCGCCAAGCCATGGGTGACGCGGCGCTCAAGGCCGGGCGCGCAGTGAATTATGTCGGCGCCGGCACCGTGGAATTTCTGCTGGACAAGGGTGGCCGATTTTACTTCCTGGAAATGAACACCCGCTTGCAAGTAGAGCACCCGGTAACCGAGCTGATCACCGGCCTGGACCTGGTGGACTGGCAACTGCAAATCGCCGCCGGCCTGCCCCTGCCCTTGCGCCAGGAGCAGCTGACCCTTAACGGCCACGCCATGGAAGTGCGACTCTACGCCGAAGACCCGAGCGAGAATTTTCTGCCGCAAACCGGCGATGTGCTGCGCTGGGAACCAGGCACCGACGTGCGGATCGATCATGGCTTGCTTGAAGGCCAGCGAATCAGTCCATTCTACGACCCGATGCTGGCCAAGATCATCGCCCATGGCGCAACCCGTGAAGAGGCACGGCGTAAACTGCTGCGGGCGGTGGAAGACTGTGTATTGCTGGGGGTGGTGAGCAATCAGTGGTTGCTGGCGGATTTACTCAAGCATCCGCGCTTTATCGCCGCGGATTTTAGTACCGGGTTTATCGGCGCGCACTTCAGCGAAATCACCGCCCGACAGATCACCAACGAACAACTGGCGGTGGCTGCCGCATTGTTTTACCGACACAGCGCCCGGGTGCATTCCCCGCCGTTGGCCGGATGGCGCAACACCGCGAGTGCACCTTGCAGCTACCGCCTGGCGGTCGAGGATGAAATCAGCGAAGTGAGTATCAGCGCACTGGCTGACAATCACCTGCAAATCGCCGGTGTCGAGATTCGTGACCTCGATACCGACGGACGCTGGGCTACCCTGACCCTCAACGGCATCCGCCGTCGAATTGCCTATCACCTGCAAGACGCACAACTCTGGTTCTGCGTTACTGGCAGCAGCCTGCAGGTGATCAATCGAACCCAAGTCGTGGCCAGCCGCCTGGCCGAAACCCACAGTGGCACGGTAAAGGCGCCGATGGACGGCGCCATCGCCCTGGTGCAGGTGCGCGAAGGTGATTCAGTGCGTAAAGGCCAGCTGCTGCTGGTGCTGGACGCGATGAAAATGGAACACCCGCTCAAGGCCGGCATCGACGGAGTGGTCAAGCAGATTCAAGTTTCGACAGGCGATCAAGTGCGCAATCGCCAGGTATTGCTGCTGATTGAGTAACCCCTGAGCGGAACTACCAGACTTGGCTACGCTCTATCCCCATCAGGAAAGGAATAGTACGGGAACCTGCGATGCCTCATTGGCTGATTATTGATCTTGAAGCCACAACGGATGAAGGCGGCTGGCCCGTGACCGAGATGGAAGTCATCGAAATCGGTGCAACCCTGGTCAATCGCCAGGGCCGCGAGCTGGACCATTTCCAGCGCTTCGTGCGACCTCTGCGCCGTCCGTTGCTGACGCCATTCTGCCGCCAGTTGACGCACATCAGCCAGGCTCATATCGAAGGCGCCGCGCCGTTGGGCGAAGTCTGGGCGCTGTTCGAGCGCTGGCTCGGGCAGCATCGGTCGCGCCTGGAAGGTTGGGCCAGTTGGGGCGACTACGACCGTCAGCAACTGGAGATCGAGTGGCAGCGCCACGGCCTGCCCAGCGTGCTCAGTCAAACGCCGCATATGAACCTCAAGCAACGTTTTGCCAAGGCTCGGCGCCTGGACAAGCCCCTGGGGCTCAACGCAGCGCTGCAACTGGCGGGGATGCAGTTCAACGGCCAGCAACACCGGGCACTGGAAGATGCACGCAACACTGCGCGCCTGCTGCCGTTGATTTTGCCCGTGTAGAAGGCATACTGGCCGGCCTTTCTTGCCCCTTTTTTCGAGGATTCGCCCATGTTCAAAGTCAATGAGTACTTCGACGGCACCGTCAAGTCGATCGCTTTCGGCACTACCGAAGGTCCGGCGACCATCGGCGTCATGGCCCCGGGCGAATACGAGTTCGGTACCGCTCAGCGCGAGATCATGCACGTCGTGTCCGGCGCCTTGACCGTCAAGCTGCCGGGCAGCGACAGCTGGGAAACTTTTAAAACCGGCAGTCAATTCAATGTGCCCGCCGACAGCAAGTTCCAGTTGAAGGTTGAGGTGGATACCGCTTACCTGTGCGAATACCGCGCCTAAGCTTTTTGCGTTCAAAAAAAAGCCCGTCTGCTGTGAGACGGGCTTTTTTCATTGCGCGATCAGCTACTCCAGAATCGTCACCGGCATCCCGACCTCAAGGTGACCCGCCCCCTCGTTGACCAGGTTCTGGCCAAACAGAATGTCACCGTCCCGCTCACGGTAAGTCTTGAGCGTGGTCAAGGGTTCACGGTCTTCACTGCGCGCTCCGGTTCGAGGATCAAGGGTGGTCAGAATGCAGCGCGAGCAGGGCTTGACCACGCGAAACTCGACATCACCGATCCGCACCCGCTTCCAGCTGTCTTCGGCAAACGCCTCACCACCTTCGACCACCAGGTTAGGGCGAAAGCGCAGCATTTCCATGGGGCGGCCGATACGCTGCGACACGTCATCAAGGGAAGCCTGGCCGATGAGCAGCAAGGGGAAACCGTCGGCGAAAGCCACCTGATCATCATCCTTGCCATATCCGGCTGCCGTGGCACGTGCGCGTTCCAGCGGGAGATGTACCAGGCGCGTGGGCTTGCCGATGAAATCACTGACCCAGGCTGCCGCGGCGTCGCCGGCGTCGGGAACCCGAAAGGTGTCGCGCCAGAGGGTGACGCCACGCAATTGAGCCTCAACCCCGGGCAACGGCACATCCATTGCCGGAATGTCGGTGGCGCTCAAGGTCAAGCCTCCGTCGGCGTTGCAGAGCGCAGACAACTGGCTCATCCGCGCCACCGCACGCTGACTCAGGAAACGCCCGCTGGCCTCGTCAACCAACATCCAGCGTCGATCCCCATTCAGCCCGAGTTTATCCAGACCGATATGCTGCAAGGTTTCGCCCCTGCCAGACTTCAACGGGTACCGATACAACGCGCTAAGACGCAGCATGAGCCTGCTTTCCTATGGGCAAAACCGTCACCCTATATGAGCCCGTGGAGAGAATCAAAAAGATCAGGACGCCGCTTCATCCAGCATCAGGCGCTGACGCACCACATCCACCAGCTTGTCTGGCTGGAATTTGGAGAGGAAGTTGTCGCAGCCAACCTTTTTCACCATCGATTCGTTGAAGCTGCCCGACAACGAGGTATGCAGCACCACATACAGGCTACGCAGGCGCGGGTCGTTGCGGATCTCGGTGGTCAGGCGATAACCGTCCATCTCAGGCATTTCGGCATCGGTGAAAATCATCAACAGCTTGTCAGTCATCACCTGGCCGCTGTCTGCCCAACCTTTGAGCATATTCAAAGCCTTGAGGCCATCACTGGCGATGTGCATCTTCACCCCCAACTGGCCCAGCGTGTCGCGCAATTGCGACAGCGCCACATTGGAGTCATCCACCAGCAGCACTTCGCGCCCACGCGCACGTTCAAGCACGGGGTCGTCCAATTTTTCACGGGAAACCTTGGCGTTGTAGGGCACGATTTCCGCCAGGACTTTCTCCACGTCGATGATTTCCACCAACTGGTCGTCGACCTTACTGATGGCGGTCAGGTAATGCTGGCGGCCAGCGCTGGTCGGCGGTGGCAGGATCGCTTCCCAGTTCATATTGACGATGCGATCGACGCCGCCCACCAGGAATGCCTGCACCGAACGGTTGTACTCAGTGACAATAATGGTGCTGCCAGGGCCGGGCACCAATGGCCGCATGCCGATGGCCTGGGACAGATCGATTACCGGCAACGTCTGGCCACGCAAATTGACCACTCCACAGACAAAGGGATGACGTTGCGGCATCAGCGTCAGCTTGGGTAATTGCAGGACTTCTTGCACCTTGAACACGTTGATTGCGAACAACTGGCGCCCGGCCAGGCGAAACATGAGGAGCTCCAGGCGATTCTCACCCACCAATTGCGTGCGTTGATCTACCGTGTCGAGAATGCCGGCCATTAAAGACTCCTGATGCGCGAAAGAATTTTACTGCTCTATTAGGAAGGTTATCGGCGGCATTTGCCGGACCTTGATTCCCCCTAAAATGCCATGCAAATACATTGATGTCACACTGACATCATGGTTTACTGAACTCACTTCTGCCTTCGACCTCAAACACAGGGTCGCGACCCTGAATTCGCCACGAGGTTCCGCTTCGTAGGGGATTCCCTTAGACGCAATCAGGCCTAACCTGATATTCGCGATATCCAATAGCCATTAATGTGACGCCATTCTCATTGCAATGAATGGAGTCAGGCTTTTGTTTGCTATCGCAAGCCCACGGCCCATAGGCCTTCCAGGCACCCACGCCTTGGCAACCATCGTTAGTTCAACGGCCCCCAGGGACACACGTCGCTGCGCTGATCACCTCAATAAACGCACTACGAAAAAATCAGAAGAAAACTACAAATTCCGGTCATATTCCAACGGTAGCTTACAGCTCTTGCCCCCGTGTGATACCTCATCATCTGACCGTATGTTGTGGAGATTTTCCTGATGAACGACGGTAAAGAGTGGCAAGACACGCTTCCCGAATTCCTTCTGGAGGCTGAAATGCTGCTGACCAAGTCTGAAGAATGCTTAAGTCACCTGCGCCAGTTCCGAAACGATAACGACGCCATCGACTGCTTGAAAGGCAGCCCGCTCAAGTTGGCGGAAAAAGCCGACGCCATGGCGTTGAGCGCCATCAGCACATTCCCACGGCGTCTCCTGAGTTTGTTCGGCAACGCCCAGAATCCCCTGCAGCTCCACGATGAAGCCCTGAAGGTGTTACACGACTGCTTGAATCTGATGGCTTGGCAACTGGAATTGATCGACCCCAAGACCGGCAAACTCAGCCTCGATGAAAACGAACAAACAGCATTGATTGCAACGGCAATCCAACAGATTCCCCAAATAGGCCTCGAGTCCCCCGCTCGACAAACGCTTTCACACACCGCCTGACTCTTTTTCAAATTTAGTTCGTCGATATCTGTAGATGTCGTCTTCGACGCTGCAGGTATCTGAAAACGACAACTAAATCCCCCATCAGTACGCCTCGAGAAAAATAAACGATGGGTATGATCGGGCAATAACGACACAACACAAGATGAAACATATAAGTTATTCAGCGAAACGCTAACGGAACGCCTATGCAGCGGCCCTTGTTGATCCGTGAGACCGTTCGAGAACAGCACCGGGCGACCAATGGCAGTGGTTAGTGGTACTATCCCGCGCTTGGATCGCCGAACTTCATGATGCAAGAAAACATGAAAAGCACCTCGCGCGCCCATCGAACTCAACGCCATGTCGACCCGAATCGGATTATGCCCCGCACGTGTTTTCCAAACAGCGCCCGGCCGAACTTCGTGACGGGTCTTCTACCCGCAGCGAACATCCATTGGCTCCAACCGTTATGCATGCCAGTCTCAAGTCCCTCATTGCAAGGTCCGTGTCCCGACGCAATGCACGCTGGATGACGCTCGGCCTGTGTATCAGCTCGACCCTGGCCAGTCTGTGGACGTACGCACACTCCGCTCCGCTGCCAATCGCCGTGCTGATCCTCAACTTGACGGTTCTGGCCGCTATCGGCTTGCAACAGTGGCGTTCGCGCAAGGCCATCAAGTTCCAACCCCAGGAGTTGGCCGACCGGCTGCTGCAAGTCCAGGAAAACGAACGCCACCGTCTCAGTCGCGAATTGCACGACGACATCGGCCAACTGCTGACCGCTGCCAAGCTGCAAAGCGACTGGCTCAAGCGCCGCTTGCCGGAAGAGCTTCGAGAACCCTGCGCCGTGTTGTGCAATACCTTGAACGAAACCCTGGCCAAGGTGCGAGACGTTTCCGCCATTCTCAATCCACGGCAACTGGCCAGCCTGGGTTTGGAGGCAAGTCTGCGGGCGCATCTGCTCAAGACGCTGGAACATACGTCAGTCCACTGGAGCCTGGAATGCCAGCAGCGGCTGAACGGAATTTCCGAAGAGACAGCCGTGGCGGCCTTTCGCATCACCCAGGAAGCAGTGACCAACATGCTGCGCCATGCGCAGGCGCGTAACCTGCTGGTACGCCTGCAACGCCAGCCCGAGGGCCTGTCGCTGTTTGTCAGCGATGACGGTGAAGGGTTTTCCCCTGCCGTCAATCCTGGCCGGGAAGGACAGCGGGGCATGGCCGGCATGGCCGAGCGGGTTGATCAACTGGGAGGCACGTTATCTGTCATTAGCCAACCGGGCAAAGGAACACGGATCGAAGCGCTTTTCCCCTGGGCTCCGCGCGTCCTCGAACGGGCCAATCCCCATAAGGTTCTAGAGTGATCTGCAACTTACTGCTGGTGGATGACCACATATTGATCCGGGCCGGGGTGCGCGCACTGGTCATGGACCTTCCCGATTACGCAGTGATCGGCGAAGCCGATGACGGTGCGCAAGTACTGGAACAGTTCCGGACGCTGCAACCGGATATCGTGCTGCTGGACTTGTCGATGAAACATACCAGCGGCCTGGATGCCCTGCAGCAGCTCAAGCACGCCTATCCCAAAAGCAAAGTGTTGATCCTGTCGATGCACACCGACCCGGAACTGATCATGCGCGCCCTGGAGTCAGGCGCCCATGGCTACCTGCTCAAGGACACCACCGCCAACGAGCTGGAGCACGCCTTGCAAGCGCTGCGCAATAACGAGCGCTATTTGAGCCCTGCGATCGCCCACACGGTCATCAGCCAGGCGCTGACCCGTAATCAAACCGAGATTATGCCGCCCGTGCATAACCACAACCTGACCGTGCGGCAGTTGGAAATCCTGCGGCTGATCGTGCGCGGCAAGTCCACCCGGGAGATCGCCAACGGCCTGGGCCTGAGCATCAAGACTGTGGAAGCCCATCGCTCGCAAATCATGAAACGCTTGCAGATCTTCGACATCGCAGGCCTGGTGTTGTTTGCCGTGCGCGAGCAGATCATCAGTCTGGACGACTAGCCAACAACGCTGAATCCACGGGCAGGTGGACGTTCAGTGCGCCGGGCAACACTTCAAAACGCAAGTCATTGCCGCTGAGTGGCTCGCCGTCGAGGTTGATATCGAGCCCTTCGGAGACCTTGATTTCAACCCAAGGCAACCGCGCGCGGACAAACAGGTTGTCCAGCCCCCAACCGTCAGTCATCAGGCTGCGCAGGGTGCCGACCACTTCCTGAGGCGCGGGCAGAATGCTGATATCCAGCAAGCCATCATTCGCCAGGGCGCCCGGACATAATTCATGACCACCGCCGGCCTGACGTCCATTGCCGATACCCAAGGCCAGCAGCTCGCCGCGCCAATGGAAATCCGGCCCCTGCAATTCGCCATAAGCCGCGTGCAATTCGCTGAAGCGGGACAAACCGGTAAACAGATAAGCCGCCCCACCCAGCACCTTTTTCAATTCCTCGGACGTATTCGCGGTGACCTGACTGCCAAAACCGCCGGTCGCCATATTCAGAAAAACCTGCCCGCCGACCTGTCCCAGATCGATCGCACGCGCTGGCACATCCAGTAGCGCGAGCGCCTGATCAGGCTCCAGCGGCACACCGGCGGCACGTGCAAAGTCATTGGCGGTACCCAAGGGCATTAGCACCAGGCTGGCTTCGGTCTTGGCCAGGGCCATGGCTTCGGCCACATCGCGCAGGGTTCCGTCGCCGCCGCCGGCAATCAGTTGCGTATAACCGGCCTCAAGTGCCTCGCCCACCAAGCGGTGCGCATCGCCGCCCTCCCACGTCACCCGTACCGCAAGATCCCAACCCTGTTCGCGCTTGCCTTGCACGGCTGCCCGCACGTCCTCATTGAGGGCTTGCTTGCCGTGCAGAATCAACAATGCCTTGGGCTTGCTCATGGGTGATGCTCCTGTCGTTTAAAGGGATCTGAGGAATGTTGACCTTCAAGATTGGGAAAAAAGCCATTGGCGACGAATTAATTCATCAACCCAACACTTCGCTCAAAGGTATGAAGTTGACACGGTCCCCCTCCTTCAACGTCGTGCCTTCCAGCACTTCCACCAAGCCTTCGGCCCACGCGGCACTGCGCAACACGCCGGAGCTCTGATTGCGGTAGATAATGGCGCGCCCGTGCTCAAGGCGTCCGCGCAAATACTCACGACGATTGCCCGGTTTGGGCCAGGCAAACCCCACCGGCACTTCAAAGCGCAGCGGCTGCACCGCTTCGACGCCTTGGCGACGCAACAGATACGGCCGGGCCAGCAAGGCGAACGTCACCAGCGTGGAGGCCGGATTGCCCGGCAAGCCGATCACCGGCACGCCCTGGAAGTGACCGAATGTCAGGGGTTTGCCGGGCTTGATGGCCAGCTTCCACAACACCAGCTCGCCCTCCTCGCGCAGCGCCACACCGAGAAAGTCAGCCTCGCCTACCGAAACACCACCAGTGGACAAAATCAGGTCTACCGAATCCAACGCCGCCAACCGGGTACGAGTCTGCTGCAGATCGTCGGGTAAGATGCCAGCATCGATCACCTCACACCCGAGGCGCGCCAACCAACTGCACAGCAGGCGTCGATTACTGTTATAGATCTGCCCCGGGCCGAGTGGCAGGCCCGGCTCGATCAGTTCGTCACCGGTAGACAACACCGCCACACGGACGCGTCGCACCACCTCCAGTTGATCGCACCCCAGGGAGGCGGCAAGGCCCAGCTCGATCGGGCCGAGTCGTGTACCGGCGGGCAAGACTTCTTCGCCCACCGTGGTTTCCTGGCCCTGTGGCCGGATGTTCTGCTCGACACGCAACGCTTGGGTAAAAACCACCCGCTGATCCGCCTGGACCTCGGCGTTTTCTTGCATCTCCACGCAATCGGCGCCCAGCGGCACCGGCGCGCCGGTGAAGATTCGCGCGCACGTGCCCGGCGACAACGGCTCAGGTGCAGCACCGGCGAAAATCCGCTGGCTCACCACCAGTGGCTCGCCCGTCCAATCGGCCAAGCGCAACGCATAACCGTCCATGGCACTGTTGGGCCAGGGCGGCAGGTCGAGCGTGGAAATCAGTGCCTGGGCCAGGACGCGGCCATCGCATTCAGCCAGCGGCAAGCGTTCCCGCTCGCTGATCGGCGCCGCTGCGGCCATCGCCAGCAAGCGCTCAAGCGCTTCCTCCAGCGGCATCAGGGCGCCGCTCTTGCCGGGCTTATCCACGGGATTCACAGGGCGCGGCTTGCTTCAGATGCGCGACGAAATTGCACGGGCGATGACGCGCATCCAACTGTTCGGCGAGAATCCCGTCCCAACCGGTACGCACCGCATTGGTGGAGCCTGGCAGGCAGCACACCAGAGTGCCATTGGCCAACCCGGCCAACGCTCGCGACTGCACGGTGGAGGTGCCGATATCGGCCACCGAGATTTGCCGGAACAGCTCACCAAAGCCATCCACGTGCTTGTCCAACAAACAACTCACGGCTTCCGGAGTGCTGTCGCGACCGGTGAAGCCGGTGCCGCCCGTGATCAACACCACCTGCACCACCTCCTCGGCGATCCAGTGGGCGACTTGCGCGCGGATTTTATAGAGGTCATCTTTGAGCAACACCCGCTCGGCCAGACGGTGACCGGCAGCAAGCAGACGGTCTACAAAGACCTGCCCGGAAGTATCGGTTTCCAGGGTGCGGGTATCGCTGACAGTCAGTACAGCGATATTCAGAGGTACGAAAGGCGCATCAGCCTTGGCTTTCATGGCTTGGTCCGGTTGTCGAAGAAACAGCCCGATGTTATATCACAGCCCCCTATTTCACTGCCGCAGCGGAGCCGTCATGTCACTCGATTCTTCCCTCATTCCTTGCTCGATCCTGCTGCTGGCCGGCGGTCGTGGCCAGCGCATGGGCGGTCAAGACAAAGGCTTGCTTGACTGGCAAGGACAACCGCTGATTGCCTACCTGCATCGTCTGGTGCGGCCATTGACGGATGACTTGATCATCTCCTGCAACCGTAACCAGCCACAGTACGCCGCCTACGGCGATCGCCTGGTCAGCGATGACAGCCCCGACTTTCCGGGCCCGCTCGCCGGTATCCGGGCCGGGCTGGCAGCAGCTCGCCATGCACACTTGCTGGTGCTGCCCTGCGATGTGCCGCAAATCGACGCAGCGCTGTTGAACGCCATGCTCGAAAAAACCCGGCAACATCCACAGGTGCCCTTGATGCTGCGGCACGGTGACTTTTGGGAGCCCTTGCTCTGCGTCATTCCGACACAGCTTCGCGCGCGTGTTGAAATCGCCTGGCAGGCCGGAGAGCGCAGCCCGCGGCAGATCCTGTTGCAACTGGGCGCCCAGGCCCTGGTTTGCGCGGAAAATGATCCGCGCCTGGACAATTTCAACACACCAGAATTGTTGCACCCCCGGCCCAGCGTGTCAGAATGAAGCTTGCACAAGGAACTTTGCCCGCGTTCCATACGTCACACGTTCGGTAATCAAAACAGAATTCTCTCGGAGACAGACTCATGACCCAACGGACCATCGCCGCTTTCATGCTTGCACTGGGCCTCGCTACCCTTGCCGGTTGCGCCTCGCCAACAGTGATCACCCTGAATGACGGTCGCGAAATCCAGGCCGTCGATACCCCTCAGTTCAACGAAGACTCCGGTTTCTACGAATTCGAACAACTTGATGGCAAGCGCACCCGGATCAACAAGGATCAGGTTCGCACCGTTAAGGACCTGTAAGTCTTGATGCAGATACAACGAAGCCCGCTTTTTAGCGGGCTTCGTTGTATCTGGCGCCTGGAACCGATCACCACTCAAGGACGATTTCACTGCTGAAGCTGCGCTCTGCCCCACTCACCGGATCAATGAACCGCACGCCTTGAGCCAGCAACTTGAGCGGATTGGCATAGTCATCCTCGGCGTCCTTGATGACATCGGGATAGAACGGATCATTACAGATACTCGCCCCCAGCGCGGTCATGTGCACCCGCAGCTGATGCTTCTTGCCGGTCACCGGAAACAGGCCGTAGCGCCATAGGCCAGCGTTTTTTTCGCGAACCTCCACCGCTGTTTCCGTGTTGCTTGCGCCCGGCCCTTCCTGCATGCGGAAAAAGGGCTCGCCATCCACCAAGCGACTTTTGTGGACCAACGGGAACGTCAACCCAGGTAATGCCGGAGCAATGGCTTCGTAGAACTTGTCGATTTGGCGAGTCGGAAACAGTTGCTGATACGCCGAGCGTGTCCGGGGATTGGCAGAAAACAGCACCAACCCCGCCGTGTGGCGATCAATGCGGTGCAGCGGCACCAGCGCCGGGTTGTCCAGGCGACGGATCAAGCGCCGCAGCAAGGTCTGTTCGACATACTCGCCCGCGGGCGTGACGGGCAGGAAATGCGGTTTGTCCGCCACCACCAAATGCTCATCCGCGTACAAAATGCTCTCCTGTACGGGAATCGGCTTCTCATCCGGCACTTCGCGAAAGTAGTGGATGCGCAGGCCTTCCTTGTAGGCCAGATCTGCGGTAATTGGCCGACCATTCCCGTCGAGCACGCGACCACGGGCAATACGATCCAGCCATTGTTCACGGCCAATGGCGCGAAAGTGCCCGCAAAGGCAATCCAGCACCGTCGCCCAAGGGCCAGGCGGCAGATACAAGGTGCTGGCCTGGTTCTGTGAAGCGGAAAAACCGGTATCGGACATGCGAATGCTCAGAGCCTGGAAAGTACGACGAACATTATCCCTCATCAACCCGCGCCAAGCCTGGAAATCTCAAGCCTTGACCAGCTCGGCCTGCCGCAGCCTCGACGCGCTCGCGGCCTCGGTAAACTCCTTGAGCCAACGCAGCACATCCACCGCCTCCCAGCGGCCAGGATCGTACAGCGCGTACAACAAGCCTTGATAGCCGACGACGTCCAGCTGTTTGTGGTAACCGGCGCGCTGGAACAATGCCTCGATTTCCGCAAAGCACGTATTAAAATGCACTTTGTTGAACGGCGTCTTGCCCTCAGTGACCAGGCCATCGAGGCGCAGCTCCTGCACCGCATCTTGCACCACATCGACAGACATGCGATTGACGCTGCTTTTCAATTGTTCGACATTCACCACGGGCGTTCCCTCTCACTCAATCGCTGTACAAACATACAGTAACCGAATAATCAGCAACCCGCCAATGGAATAGCGCTAGCCTAGAAGAAAGGCGACCACTTGCTCGGTGTCGAAGGGCCATCCCAGTTCCGCTCCCGTGTCCACCCGGCGCAGCACGGGAATACGCAGCCCGTAGGCTTCGAACAAGGCTTCGGAATCGGCAATGTCGACCAACTCCACCAGCAGCCCGTGCTCGACCAACGGCATGAGTTCTTCTTCCGCGAGTTCGCAGAGATGGCAACCCAAGGTGGTGAACAGCTGGCATTCAGGAGGCATGATGAACAGACCCAATAGGAACAGGCGTTTATTCTAGGCCGCGGGAAAAACCTCGTCGAGTCAGGACAGACAGCTGATTCAGATCAGCAGGGCCTATCACTCAGTCAGCGATGCTCGTAGCGTTTTGCCGCAGTTCCCAACGGAGATGTCTGTGTTTGCCAACCTGCTGATCATTCTTGCCTCATCCCTGGTGGTCATCGCACTCTTCAGGCGGCTGCAGTTGCCCCCGGTGCTCGGCTATCTGTGCGTGGGCCTGGCCGTTGGCCCCACCGCCCTCGACTGGGTGAATGACAGTGAAGACCTGCCGGACCTCGCCGAGCTGGGCGTGGTGTTCCTGCTGTTCTCCCTGGGCCTGGAGTTTTCCCTGACAAAAATGCTCGCCTTGCGCCGAGTGGTATTTGGCCTGGGCAGTTTGCAAGTGCTGTGTTGTGGATTGTTGCTGGGGGGCTTGCTGATACTGGTGGGGCTAACCCCCACCGCAGCCCTGTTACTGGGGGCCGGGCTGGCATTATCGTCGACTGCGATAGTCAGCAAGGAGCTGACCAGCCTTGGGGAGATATTCAGCAGCCACGGCCAGAATGCAATCGGCGTGCTGTTGTTCCAGGACGTGGTGGCGGTACTGTTGTTGACACTGGTTCCGGTGTTTGCCGGCAGCAGTGATCAAACCTGGTACTGGGCATTGCCGGCCACACTGGGTAAAACCGTGGTGCTGTTTCTGGGCTTACTGTTCGCCAGCCGTTGGTTGTTGCCGCGCCTGTTTCACGAAGTAGCCGCCTCTCATTCGGCAGAACTGTTCGTGCTGCTCGCCCTAGTCATCGTGCTGCTTACGGCGTGGCTGACGCACCTGCTGGGGCTGTCTCCTGCCCTCGGCGCCTTCCTGGCCGGGATGTTATTGGGAGAAAGCCATTATCGGCACCAGATCGAAGCGGATATCCGTCCGTTTCGAGACATTCTGCTGGGACTGTTTTTTGTCAGTATCGGCATGCTGATCGACTTGCAACTATTCGTCAGCCACAGCCTGCAGATTCTCGGGCTGACCCTCGCCCTGATGCTGATCAAGGGCGGCATCGTGGCCCTGCTGGTCAAGCTGCGGGGCAGCGACAGTGAAACCGCCTGGCGCAGCGGCCTGGCGTTGGCGCAAGGAGGTGAGTTCTGCTTCGCGCTGATGGCACAGATGCAGTTGAGCAATCTGCTGCCCACCGAATACAGCGGCTTGCTGCTGGCGGCGACCTTTTGCTCGATGCTGCTGACGCCGTTGCTGCTCCGGGCCGCTCCGGGCATCGCCCTGCGCCTGCACCGCAACCCCAACCAACAAGTCCGGCTGGAAGAAATCACCGCCCTCAACGCCGAACTGCAAGGGCATGTGCTGATCTGCGGCTATGGCCGGGTCGGCCAATCCATCGGACGTTTCCTGCGCAGCGAACAACATGCGTTCATCGCCCTAGACGACGACCCGGAGCGCGTCCAGGAAGCCACCACCGAAGAAAGCAGCGTGCATTATGGTGATTGTCGTCGCGGCGCGCTGCTCAGTGCAGTTGGCCTTGAGCGCGCGCGACTGGTGGTAATCGCCGTGGACAACACGGACGTTGCGCTGGCCATCCTCAAGGAAGCGCGACGGCTCAACCACAAGGTGCCGATCCTGGTACGCACCCGCGACGACAGTCAACTGACGGCACTGAAAGCCGCCGGAGCCAGCGAAGTAGTGCCCGAGCTGCTGGAGTCGAGCCTGATGCTCGCCTCGCATGCACTGATCATGCTGGGACTGCCGGACCAGCAGGTGCGGGACCGCGTCGACGAAGTACGGCACAACCGCTACAGCCTGCTTCACGGTTTCTATCGCAAGAGCAACGCCGACCGAGATCCCCCCATTAATCCTGACTGACAGCGCCAATCTGGTGGATCGACAAGTTCGCGCCGTAGTACTCCTCTTCCTGAGGCAAGCGCAGGTCGCTGAGGATTTTCGACAGCGCATTGACTTGGTTTTTCTGCCTGATGGTGCCGACCTCGAGAAACGCGAAGCCGGCGTGCAAGGCCAAAACCATCACCGCGCCGAACCGTATGAATAAGGTATTGGAGCTATGGACCAGTATGTCCAGCGCGCTTTGCACACTGCCCATGGAAGCTGGCAGGCCTGCAGTTCAGGAAAAGCACCCAATCAGTTCATTGCCAACGGTCGCGCACTAAATGGCACCTGACGTTTGATCCTCGTCAAAGAACATGAACCGCTTTAGCGCAGCGGCGCTTGGAAAAGACAATGACTGCC